>JAZNYF010000001.1:0-176618 GCA_045594285.1 Christensenellaceae bacterium
TGTCAAAGGAAGACGTAATAGAAACCGAAGGTGTGATAGTTGAAACATTACCAAACGCAATGTTTAAAGTAAAACTTTCCAACGGTCATATTATTACGGCTCATATTTCTGGAAAACTCCGTCAACATTATATTAAAATCATAATTGGCGACAGCGTTAAACTTGAAATGAGTCCGTACGATTTAACAAAGGGTAGAATTACCTGGCGTAGCAAAAACTAAAGCATGAACTAAATTCCAAAGGAGATATTAAAATGAAAGTTAGACCTTCAGTAAAGCCTATGTGCGACAAATGTAAAGTAAACAAAAGAAACGGCAAAGTAATGGTTATTTGTTCAAAGAACAAGAGCCACAAGCAAAGACAGGGTTAATCCTTAGTCATAAACCCTTTAAGGGTTTAGAAGAAAACACAGCGAAGAACGGCGAGTAGCAAGTCATTCCATAGTGAAAGCGGTTTTTGCGCATTAATATATACTAAAAAAATTAAATTTTCAAAGAAATACGGAGGTATTTGAATGGCACGTATAGCCGGCGTTGATTTGCCTAACAACAAAAGAGTTGAAATCGGTTTGACCTACATCTATGGTATTGGTCTCACCACGGCAAAAAAGATCATCAGTGAAACGGGCGTTAATCCCGATACCAGAGTTAAAGACTTGAGTGAAAGCGACGTAGCTAAACTCAGAGAATACATCGAACACAACCTTCAAGTAGAAGGTGATTTACGTAGTGAAGTAAGCCTTTCAATTAAGAGATTGATTGAAATCGGTTGCTACCGTGGTGTTCGTCACAGAAAGAACCTTCCCGTACGTGGACAAAGTTCTAAGAGAAATGCGAGAACCAGAAAAGGTCCGCGCCGTACCGTTGCTAAGAAGAAAACGGCAACGAGATAATGGAGGTAACTGATAATGGCAGCAGCAAAGAAAATCGTTAAGAAACGTAAAGATGCCAGAAAAGTTGACAAAGGTCAAGTTCATATTCAAGCATCTTTCAACAATACATTAGTAACTATTACCGATATGCAAGGTAACACCGTATCTTGGTCAAGTGCAGGTAGCCTTGGCTTCAAGGGTTCAAGAAAGAGCACTCCGTTTGCAGCGCAAATGGCAGCTGAAGCAGCAGGTAAGGTTGCAAGAGAACAGGGCATGCGCTCTGTAGAAGTTTACGTTAAAGGCCCCGGTGCTGGTAGAGAATCTGCTATCCGCGCACTCACCAACTGTGATATGGAAGTAACCCTTATTCAAGACGTTTCACCCATTCCTCACAACGGTTGCAGACCGCCCAAAAAACGTAGAGTATAATGGAGGACAGATAAATGGCTAAATATACTGAATCAAAATGTCGTTTGTGCAGACGTGAAGGCGCTAAATTGTTCTTAAAGGGCGAAAGATGCTTTAAGGGCGTATGCGCGTTCGAAAAGAGACCTGTTGCTCCTGGTCAACACGGTATGAGCAGAAAGAAGGTTTCTGAATACGGACTCCAACTTCGTGAAAAACAAAAATGCAAGAGAATTTACGGCGTACTCGAAGGTCAATTCAGAAAGTACTATGAAAAGGCTGACCGTATGAAGGGTATTACTGGTGAAAACATGCTTTCACTTCTTGAAAGAAGACTTGATAACGTTATCTTCAGAATGGGTATCGGTTCTTCAAGATCACAAGCACGTCAACTCGTAACCCACGCACACTTCACCGTAAACGGTAGACCCGTAAACATCGCTTCTTACTGCGTAAAAGTAGGCGACGAAATCGCAGTTAAAGAAACCAAAAAGGACAACAAGTATTTTGCTGAAATTAAGCAAATGAAGGTTGGCACTATGCCCAAGTGGTTAGAATTCAACCCCGAAACCTTAACTGGTAAAATCCTTGCTCTCCCCGTAAGAGAAGACGTTGACGTTCAAATTAAAGAACACATGATCGTCGAATTGTACTCTAAATAATTAAATAAAATAATAAATTTTCGATGGGTTTTTGCGGGGGGAAAGTTAAGATTTTCCACGTCTTAACAAGAATTCCCGCAATAATCTATATCGAAACTATTTTTTAAGGAGGTAAATTTCTCATGATGGAAATTGAAATGCCGAAAATAGCAGTGGAAGAAAACGAAAGTAGAAGTTACGCGAAAGTCGTTGTTGAACCTTTAGAAAAAGGTTTTGGTTTGACTTTAGGTAATGCACTCAGAAGAATTTTATTGTCAGCGCTCCCCGGTGTTGCTATTCAGAACATTAAGTTTGCTGAAGAACTCGGTGTTAAGCACGAATTCTCTTCTGTTCCTATGGTAAAAGAAGACGTTACTGAAATTATTCTTAACTTAAAGTGCGTTACTTTCAAGTCAACTTCTATGGAAAAAGACTTCAAGAAGAACGTAAGAATCAACAAAGTTGGTCCTGCAGTAGTTAAGGCTGGCGATATCGAATTTGATGCGGACTTAGAAGTTCTCAATCCTGATTTGTATATCTGTACCATTGACGAAGGTGGTAAACTTGAAATGGATCTTACCGTTGGTAGAGGTCGTGGTTATGAAGGTGCAGACATGCACAAAACCGACATCATCGACAACATCGCGATTGACAGTATTTATACGCCCGTCAAGAAGGTTAGTTACAACGTAACCGCAACACGTGTTGGTCAAAGCGTTGATTTTGATAAACTCGTTCTTGAAATTTGGACTAACGGTGCTTTCTCTGGTAGAGATATCGTAAGCCTTGCAGCAAAGATTATGGAAGAACACATCAGCATGTTCGTTTCTTTGTCAGAAGTAGGCAATATTGGAATCTTAGTTCCGCCGGAAGAAGACAAGAAGACCAGAATTTTGGAAATGACCATTGAAGAAATGGATTTATCGGTTCGTTCTTACAACTGCTTGAAGAGAGCAAACATTCACACCGTTGAAGATTTAACGAAGAAAACCGAAGACGATATGCTTAAAGTTCGCAACTTGGGTAAAAAATCTCTCGACGAAGTTATCTACAAACTTGAGAGTTACGGCTTAAAGTTGATGGACAAGGAGGACTAAAAAATGGCAAGAAAATTAGGCGTAAACGCTACGCAAAGAATAGCACTTATCAAAAACCAAGCATCAGCACTTTTGTGGCACGGTAAAATTGAAACTACCGAAGCTAGAGCAAAAGAAGTTGCTTCTTACGTTGCTAAAATTATTACTCTTGCGGTTAATACCTACACTGATACAGTAGAAACCGAAGTTACCGTTGCTGACGCAAAGGGCAAGGAAACCACTAAAACCCTTATTAAAGACGGCAATAAGAAACTCAACGCAAGAAGAAAGATTATGTCTTTAGTTAACGACTTACAAGAAGTAAAAGGCTTCAAAGAAAGCAAGCCCGACTTCAAGAAGAGAACTAAGGCTATCAAATATCCCCTTATCGAAAAGATTTTCGATGAATATGCACCCAAGTACGCAGCGCGTAAAGAAGAAAAGGGTCAAGGTGGTGGATATACCAGAATTTACAAGCTCGGACCCCGTAAGGGTGATGCAGCTGAAGTTGCAATTATCGAGTTAGTTGACTAATTCTAAACCCAAAATTAAACAACCGTATTACTTAAAGTAATGCGGTTGTTTTTATTTTGTCGTTATAATTTTACGAGTTGTTTAATAAATATTATTATGTTATTATCAGAGTTAAAATTAAATGAAAAGGGAAGAATAACTAAGATTAACTTATTAGGCAGAATAAAGGCAAAATTTGGCGAATTAGGGGTTGTAGAAGGTGCGGACGTAATCTTGCTTAGAAAAACGCTACTTGGCGGTACGATGGAAATTATGGTTCAGGACTACAACCTTGCAATAAGAAAATCTCAGGCGGAAAAAATAGTCGTGGTAAAAGTTGATGATTGAAATAGCATTAGTTGGAAATCCAAACAGTGGGAAAAGCACACTTTTTAATGCTCTTACTAGTGAGCGGCAAAGAGTAGGGAACTGGACGGGCGTTACTAATGAAATAAAGAAGGCAAAGTATAAAAAAGATAAAGAAATTGAAATAGTTGACTTACCTGGGATATATTCTCAAAGTGCAACAACAGTTGATACAAAAACGGCGATAAATTACTTAAAATCAAATAATAACACTTTAATAATAAACGTTATAGACAGCACGAACTTAAAGAGAAATTTATACTTAACTTGCGAACTAATTCGCTTGCAAAAACCTATCGTTTTGGCTGTGAATATGTGTGACATAATAGCAAAAAACGGGAAAGTATTTAATAAGAATTTACTGTCGAAACGCTTAGGTGTTCCAGTAGTTGAAATATCTGCGCTCAAAAACTATAATTTAGACAAACTAATTAGCGTTGCGGTTAAAAATAAGGAGATTCCAAATCAAATTTTCCTTGACAATTATAAAGGTGACGAGCATCAAAAATATTATTCTTTTATAAATGACGTAACTAATGGCGTTATAAGTGGTAAGGAAAACGTAAGGCAGTTTTCTAATAATGCAGATAAAATTTTAATGCACAAAATTTGGGGTATACCACTTTTTTTCTTGGTAATGACTGCCGTATACTACTTATCTATAAACTTAGGTGGGGTATTTGGAAACGTTATATCGAATTGTTTTAGTGTATTATCTAATTTAGTTGAAATAAAACTAAATGAGTTAGGAGTTGGTGAATGGTTAATATCACTATGTGCTGATGCAATTATAAGTTCAGTTGGCGGCATACTTTCTTTTTTGCCGCAAATTTTAATTTTATTTACACTGCTTGCTTTAATAGAAGATAGTGGTTATGCTGTGCGCATAGTGTACTTATTTGATGGGGTATTCCGTAAGTTCGGGCTTGGGGGAAAGTCTTTAATGCCGATGATAGTTAGTTGCGGTTGTACTGTTACTGGACTTATGTCAACGCGCATTATTGAAGGAAGAAAAGAGCGTATAATGACAATATTTTTATCGCCGTTTATGCCGTGTGGTGCAAAAACTGCGGTGTTTGCATATTTTGCAAGCGCATTTTTTAACGGTAATGCACTCGTTGCAGCTTCAATGTATTTTTTAGGAATAATTTGTGTTGGAGTTTTTGGTTTAATTTTAAAGCGTACAAAATATTTTAAGAATTTAAACGATTTTTTTGTTATGGAAATTCCGCTGCTAAGAGCGCCGTCAATAAAAAACGTGATAAACGTAATCATAGAAAAAATTAAAGAATTTTTGACAAAAGCAGCGCTTGCCGTTTTTTGTGTTTCAGTATTTTTGTGGCTATTAAAGAGCGTTGGTATACGCGGCTACGTTGGAGAGAAGATTGAAGATAGTTTTCTTTATTTAATAGGCAACGCTATATCTTGGATATTTACACCATTAGGTTTTTCATCGTGGCAAACTAGCGTGGCACTTCTTAGTGGAACGTTTGCAAAAGAAGCAATCGTTGAAACGCTTGAACTTATCGCAAACAACTCTCAGCAACTTTTTAATGCAAATTATTCCGCATACGCGTTTATGGCGTTCGTATTGCTTTCACCGCCGTGCGTGGCAAGCCTTGCAACTGCTTATAGAGAATTAAACAGTAAAAAGTTATTTTTTTTAATGTGTACGTTTCAATTTGTTGCAGCGTATACCGTTGCATTCTTAATAAACTTATTAGGTTATTTAATTTGTTCGTTTACTAACTTGATTTTATCGCTGATTATTGTTATAATGATAATGATAAGCGTGGTTTTTGCAATTAAACGATTGTCAAAGAGTGGATGTATAAATTGTGAGCATAAATGTTATGGAGATAAAAAATGCAACAAAAAGGTAAAACGCTTTACGACTTAATGCGTGAGGCTGATAATAAAGAAGAAGACGCTTGTTTCCCGGAAGAGTGGGAAGACGAGCGCCTTAAAACTTCTAAAGAAAAATATTTTGAATATTACGACGATATTAAACTTACGCCAAAGGACGATTGGTGATTATTTGTCGTTATCTTGAGTTTGAGCTTCGGCTGTTTCTAAAGTAGGAACAGCCGTTTTCTTTTTTCTATACCTAATTTCAGCAATAACTATCGAGCCTAAGCACATTAAATCGTTTATAACGCCTGCAATAGAGAATGCGACCAAATTATAAACAACCCAGCACGCGTTTGACGGAATATTAACCATCCTTATGCGGTGCGGATCTTTGAATCCGTACGCGATGGTTGTCAATAATTTTGCTACTATTGAAATAATGCTGATTGAAACTGCAATAATTAAAATGATTGACGGATCTTTTGACCAGTTTGAAGCGTAGCCTATAGACTTATCCCAAGTAGTGATTATTGTAACTAGCCCAGCAATAAAAGTTATAATAGAGAAAGCAATTATCCAACCTTTATTTGACCTTCCGTTTTTAACGTTAAGTGTAAAGATAACGTTTCTAATAGAGCCTATTAAGTCCATTACCATACCAACCCACGCGCCGAGCAATATATATTGCAAAACGAAAGTCATAGAACCGAGCGTTTTAAGTAGCATAATTTGCCAGTGTTTATTAAATTGTACGGACAAGATGTTTAAGGCAATACCAACAAAGCCTATTACTTGCACTAAAATTTCAAACGGTGTCATAAGTAAACCTTTTTTAATTAACGAAAAAATTATATAACGAAATGGTGATTTAGTCAATTAAAAGCAAGTAAATTAACTAAAAAGCAAAAAAATAAAATTTTTTAAAAATATTATAAAAAAATAATTGACAATAACTCTAAAATAATTTAATATAGAAAACGGATTTGAACTTTAATAAAAACAGAGTCTTCTCCCAACAATAACGGACCACTCTAAATGAGTTGAGGCCATACGGACAGCCGGGTCCACTGCCGATTGGCGATTTTTTCGCCTTATTGATTGAGTTAAATACTCAAATTTTATAAGTTGGTTACTTTATAACCGAACGCGTTTGGAACGCAAACTTGTGAAACGGTCAATAAAGAGTAGTAAAAGTGTGTTGCTATATAGACTCTGAATACCAAATAGCTTGTTATTTGGACGAAAGGTTGTATTTACAGCCGATTATCTTAGTTACGAGTATTTTTGTCGCAAGTGGCGTTTTGCTGCTTGCGTTTTTTATTTTGCTAAAAGACTATTGAGGTGTGTTATGGCAGACAAAAGAAAAGAAAGAATTATTGAAATTGAAAACCTTTGTCGTGAATTTGACGATGGTGTTGTTGCTGTTGACAACATAAGTTTTTACGTGCGCCGCGGTGAATTTATTACCTTTTTAGGCCCGTCTGGTTGTGGTAAAACTACAACTCTACGTATGATTGCTGGTTTTGATAAACCTACTTCTGGTAGAATTCTGCTTAACGGCGAAGACATAAGTCATTTGCCCCCGAATAAGCGCCCTATAAACACGGTTTTCCAGCGTTATGCACTATTTCCGCATCTCAACGTTTACGATAACATCGCTTTTGGGCTTAAACTTAAAAAAGTCAAAGTTACTTATCAAGGTAAGAATGGTGAAACTATAGAAAAGGTTGAAAAGTTAAAGAAGTGGGAAATTGCTGCTAAAGTTGAAAAGGCACTTAAAATGGTTGACCTTGAAGGTTTTGAAAAGCGCAGCGTTTCAACTTTATCCGGCGGTCAACAACAAAGGGTCGCTATTGCAAGAGCAATCGTTAACGAGCCTAAGATTTTACTTCTAGACGAACCTTTAGGTGCGCTTGACCTTAAGATGAGAAAGGATATGCAGCTTGAACTTAAAGAGATGCATAAAAAACTTGGTATTACCTTTATTTACGTTACTCACGATCAAGAAGAAGCGCTTACTATGAGTGATACAATCGTTGTAATGAAAGACGGCGTTATTCAACAAATCGGCACGCCTACTGATATTTATAACGAACCCAAAAACTCTTTCGTTGCCGACTTTATCGGCGAAAGCAACATTTTTAGTGGAACTATCGTTGGGGATAAAAAGGTTAGATTTATCAACCATAACTTTGACTGTGTAGATGAGTTTGCTATAAACGAAAAGGTTGACGTTGTAGTTCGCCCCGAAGACGTTGTTTTGGTTGATAAAGGCGAAGGACAAGTTGATGGTAAGATTATTAGTTCTATATTTAAGGGCGTTCATTATGAAATGGTTATGCTCGTTGGTAAAACTGAAATCGTTATTCAAGACACCGTTGAAAGAAAGGTTGGGGAACAAGTTAGCCTTATTATAAAACCTAACGATATTCACATAATGGAAAAAGAATTTTCTTCTAATAAGTACGACGGCTACATCACTAAGAAAAATACCGTATGCTTTGGTGACGGCGAATTTGAGTGCGACGTAACTCAATTGTATCCCGGTTCAATACTTGATGAAGAAGGTTATCTTATTACGGCTGAAGGCGAAAAAATCGACCTTACCGACGTGGACGTTGAAGTTGAAGTCGGCTTAAAAGATATAGAAATTAGCGACGATCAAGATATCGGTGGTGCAATCGGTAATATCGTTTCAATGATTTATAAAGGCGACCACTATCAACTTATCGTTCGTACCGATGAAAATGAAGAAGACTTCGTTTTCGACACTGAAGATACTTGGAACGAAAACGATAGAGTTAGCGTATTGATTGCTAAAGATAAAATTAAACTCAAACTTAAACAGGAGATTAAGAGATGACGCAAAAGAAGTTTGTCGAAGGGGTAGAAGTGGAAAAAAACAAATTTCGCTTAGCCTTTTCAAGAAAACAACTGTGTATCCCGTACGGATTGTTTTTGGCGCTTTTCGTCGTTTTGCCACTCCTTTTGATTGTGTTTTATTCGTTTACGGATAAAGACGGCGGAATTTCAATAAACAACTTTGTAAGATTTTTCTCATCGGGAACAACGGTTACTACGGTTATTATAAGCGTTCTTTTGGCGCTTGCAACCACTGTAATTTGCATTTTGCTTGCATACCCCGTAGCGTATATTTTGGCGCGCAGTAACTTAAATAAAGGTGGCACACTTTTGATGCTGTTTATTATGCCTATGTGGATTAACTTCGTTCTCCGCGCAATGGCTATGAAAGACTTGCTTACGCTATCCGGAATATTTGGGCTTAACAATTACGTGAACGTTATAATAGGTATGGTTTACGATTATTTGCCGTTTATGATATTGCCATTATACACCGTGCTTTCAAAGATGGATAAGAGTTATATCGAGGCAAGCCACGATTTAGGTGGAAACTGGTTTACAACTTTTACTAAGGTAACGTTGCCGCTTTCAATGCCGGGTATTGCAAGCGGGGTAACCATGGTGTTTATGCCCACTATGACTTGTTACGTAATTTCAGATACTTTTGGTAACGGGCTTATTACTATCATCGGTAAACTTATTGACGAACAGTTTACAACCTATCAAAACTGGAATTTGGGCTCTGCAATGGCGCTTGTGTTGCTAGTTATAATGCTCGTTTCTATGTGGGTAACGGGTGGCTTTAAGAGTGAAGATACAAGGGGGACTAATCTATAATGAAAAAGTTTTTCCAAGTATTATATATAGCACTTATTTTACTCTTTATTTACGCGCCTATTTTAACTTTGGTTTTATACAGTTTCGTAGATACACCTATAGTTAGTATAGAACAAGCCTTTAAAATCGGTTTTTCATTTGACCTTTATATAAAACTATTCAACGATGCAGCGTTAATGAAAATCGTTTGGGATACCTTAATTTTAGCCGTTGTAGTAGCAATTTTAGCAACTATTTTAGGAACGGTTGGCGCAATCGGTATGTTCTATAGTAAAGGAAAGTTGGGTAAGGGTGTTGCGGCAGCATCACAAATTCCCGTAATCAATGCAGAGATTGTAACGGCGGTTGCTCTCGTATTATTGTTCTCGCTCGTGTTTGAAGAAAGTAGATCGTACTTTACTTTAATAATAGGTCATTTAATTATTACAACACCTTTCGTTGTGCTTTCTATTATGCCTAAATTAAAGCAAATGGACGGCAATATTTACGAAGCGGCGTTGGACCTTGGTGCATCACCATTCGGCGCATTAGTAAAAGTTGTAATTCCCGAGATTTTACCTGGGATTTTGAGCGGCTTTATGTTAGCCATAACGCTCTCTTTAGACGATTATATTATATCGGCTTACACAAAACCTGCGGAATTTCATACCATTTCAACTTACGTTTACGGTGCGATGGCAAAATCAAACGCCAACTCGTCACTTCCAGCGCTTCGTGCTCTTTCTGCAATAATATTCGTTGTAATAATTCTCGTTGTGGTTATCAATAATATCCGCACGAGAAAGAAGGAGGCGTAAATATGATTAAAAGAATTTTTAGTTTAATTTGCGCGCTTATCTTGTCCCTTTCATCATTTTCTTTTGTTGCGTGTGATAATAACCTAAACGAAACGGACGGAACTGTGCTTAGAGTTTGCAACTGTGAAGATTACATCGACACTGATTTATTAGACGAGTTTGAAGAAGAAACTGGTATAACCGTTGAATATTCAACCTATGGTACAAACGAAAATTTATATAACGAGTTAGTTATTAACCCAAACAGTTACGACTTGGTTGTGCCTTCAGAGTATATGATTGAAAAACTTGCTGAAGAAGGCAGAATTCAAAAGTTTGATTTTTCTAAACTTGAAGATTACGTTAGTAACCTTTCACCATATATAAAGGGTAGACTTGATAACCTTCAATTTACCGTTAAAAACGGCAAGTACGAAGGGGAAGAAGTTTCTCTTTCCGAATTTATGGTAGGATATATGTGGGGGACAATGGGTTGGGTTTACAACACCGACTACGTTACCGAGCAAGAAGTTTCTTCTTGGGACGGCGTTTTCTATAACCCTGACTTAGCAAAAAAGATTACTATTAAAGATGCGGTAAGAGATTCTTATCTAGTTGGGCTTGCAATGGTTTATCAAAACGAATTAAAGCAAGCAACCACTAATGAAGAAATTACCGAAATACTTAATAACGTAAATCAAGACGCTATTGATAGGGTAGGCGAAAAACTTAATTCATTAAAGCCAATGCTTTATGGTTTTGAAGTTGACAGTGGCAAAAATGATATCGTTTTAGGCAATATTTACGCTTACGTTGCTTGGAGTGGGGACGCCTGCTACGCTATTGACGTTGCTGCGCGCGAAGTTGAAGACGACGACGGCAGTTTAATTGATGAAAAAGACGCAAAGAGTTTAAGTTATTCTATTCCCGACGAAGGCTCTAATATTTGGTTTGACGGCTTTGTAATGCCTTCTGGTAGCACTAATTACGATGCTGTTTATAAGTTCTTAGAATTTATTTCACGCCCCGAAAACGTTTATCGTAATATGAACTATACTGGATATACTGGCATGGTTGCTAACGGCGAATTTGAGTTGGAAGTTGAAGATGAAGAAGGCAACGTAAGTGTTGAAACGACTGATATTTTCAATTCTATCGTAATAGACTGGTTTGACGAAAGTGAAGATTTAGAAGATGGAGAAGGTGTGGAAGTAAACCTTTCATACTTCTTTACAGGTAACCCTGAAGGGGACTATACCGTTAAAGTATCCGAAGAGAGTTACGGTAGGCTTATTGCTCAATATCCTACGTTTGATATCGTTCAAAAGTGCGCTATTATGAATAATTTTAGCAGTGATACGCTTATGCGAATTAACGATATGTGGGAAGGTGTTAAAGGCGAAACTTTCCCCGACTGGCTAATTATTTTAATAGTTGCCTTAGTTATTGCACTTGCAGTTGTTATTCTTCTTTCAAGAAACGCTAAAAATATAAAGACTTTCAAGGTACCTGAAAGAAAACTTACTTCAATGGAAAAGAAAGGTTATAAAATCATTAAAGTAGAAGAAGTTGAATAGTAATTTTAAAATTAAAAAGCACCGCTTGTATAAAGCGGTGCTTTTTTTAATAATCCCATTTAGGAATGTATTTTTCATCAGCGCTATTTAGTTCTTGGTAGAACATTTTGTCTATCCCTAAACACATAGCGTAATCTAAAACAATATTGTATTCACGCTTAGTAATTTTTCTTTGAAGTTCTGGAAATTGTTCAATTTTTCCAAACGGGGTATACTGGCTCATTACGTTTATAAAAGCGTCGTTTTTTAAAGGGGCGTACCAGTCTAAAATTTTCTTACTATCCGCCGTGCACTGTGGTAAAATCAAGTGCCTTACGATAACGCCTTGCTTGATAAGTCCGTCATCGCCTATGATTATAGGCTTACTTTTAATCATAAACTCTATTGCTTTAGACGCTTTTTCAAAGTAGTTATCTTTGCCCGTATATCTTAAAGAAATTGCGGGGGAAAAGTACTTTATGTCTGGCAAATAAACATCGATAAAATTATTTACTTTACTAAGGATTTCAATATTTTCATAACCGTGTGTATTATACACGATAGGGATACTTGGTTTATATATTTGAAGCGCCTTAATTATTTGATTTGAATAGTGTGTTGGGTTTACTAAATTGATGTTATGTGCGCCCATATTTTCAAGTTCTTTGAAGATATTAGCAAGATCAAGCACTGTAATTTCTTTGCCGCGCTCGTTTCTAGATAATTCATAGTTTTGGCAAAAAACGCACCTTAAAGAACACCCGCAAAAGAACACCGTTCCAGAGCCTTTAGTTCCGCTTATTAAGGGTTCTTCAAAGGGGTGCAAATAATACTTTGCGATACGGATTTTATCATCCGTACCGCAAGCACCTTTTTCTTTAGTTTTGTCAATATTGCACCCGTTAGGGCATAATAAACATTTCATACTATTCAAGTTCAAACGCACCAGTATATAGTTGATAATACTTGCCGCGTTTTTCAATAAGTTCTTCGTGTGAGCCGCGTTCAATAATGTGTCCGTGGTCTAGCACCATAATTACGTCGGAATTTCTAACGGTTGAAAGTCTATGTGCAATAACGAAAACCGTTCTGCCTTGCATAAGTCTATCAGTGCCTTTTTGAACGAGTGCTTCCGTTCTAGTGTCGATTGAAGACGTTGCTTCGTCCAAAATCATAACGGGTGCATCTTTTACTGCTGCACGCGCAATAGATAGTAGTTGTCTTTGACCTTGTGAAAGGTTAGCCCCATCTTGTGTAAGCATGGTGTTATAACCTTCGGGTAGACGGGAAATAAAGTCGTGCGCGTAAGCGAGTTTTGCCGCTTCAATACATTCTTCATCAGTAGCGGATAGTCTTCCGTAACGGATGTTTTCCATAACCGTACCAGTGAATAAGTTAGTATCTTGTAAAACTATACCGAGAGAGCGGCGCAAGTCGTCCTTTTTAATCTTATTGATGTTGATTCCGTCATAACGAATTTTACCGTCGGCAATATCGTAAAAGCGGTTTATAAGGTTAGTAATGGTCGTTTTACCAGCACCAGTTGCACCTACGAAAGCAATTTTTTGACCAGGTTTAGCGTAAAGTGAAACGTTGTGAAGCACTATCTTTTCGGGCGTGTAACCAAAGTCTACGTCAAACATTTGGATATCGCCTTTAAGTTCTTCATAGGTAATAGTGCCGTCGGCTTTATGCGGGTGTTTCCACGCCCAGTGTCCAGTGCGTTCTTCAGTTTCAGTAATAGTTCCGTCTTCTGCAATATTGCAGCGAACAAGCGTTACGTATCCGTCGTCGGCTTCGGGTTGTTGGTCCATAAGTTCAAATAATCTTGACGCACCAGCAAGCCCCATAACGATAGAGTTAAGTTGTTGCGAAGATTGACTTACGTTACCAGTAAATTGTTTACTAATGGGTAAGAATGCTATTATTGTTATAAGGAAGGTGGTTGAGCCTTCGATTTTACCTGTAATAGTAACGTTGGGGATTTCGAGAGCGAGTAAAATTCCGCCTACAAACGCTAAGAGTACGTAAAGTATATTGCCAAGGTTGCCCATAATAGGCATCAATATATTTGCAAACGTGTGCGCCTTAGTTGCATCGTGGCAGAGTTGGCCATTTTTAACGTCAAAATCTTGCTTGCTTTCATCTTCATGACAGAAAACTTTAACAACCTTTTGACCTTGAATCATTTCTTGCACGAAACCTTCTTCCGCACCTAAAGATTGTTGTTGTTTAATGAAGTATTTTGCACTGTTCCCGCCAACGACTTTAGTTACGAAAGACATCAAAATTACGCCCAAGAACATTACCAAAGACAACCATAAACTTGAAGTGAGCATAATAACCAAAAGGGTGATTATACTTATGAAATTTTGATATAAGTGGGGGATGCTTTGCGAAACGAGTTGTCTAATAGCATCGGTGTCGTTAGTGTAAGAACTCATTATATCGCCAGTTAAATGCTGGTCAAAATACTTGATAGGCAACGACTGCATTTTTCCAAACACGCTAGTTCTAATTCTGTGAAGGAAGTTCTGAGTAACCTTTGCCATAGTGCGTGTTTGTATGAAGTTGCAAAGGATAGAAGTAAAATATACCGCACCCATCGTAACGAAAAGGGTAATAAGACCTTCCCACGCTTTATCAACTTCTCCACCTAAACCAAGTTTAATGTTGGTCAATAATTGTTTTAAGAAAAGCGAAGATGCAACGCCGGTTATAGCACTTATTGTAATACATAAAAATACTACAGCCATACTGCCTTTGCTTGTTGCAAACAACATTTTAAGAAGACGGGGGAGCGTGCCTTTTTTTGCTTTGCCTCTAGCGCCGCCGCGCATGTTACGGCCGCCACGCATATTCATAACTCTTGCCATTATTCTTTACCCCCTTTGTTTTGTGAAGTATAAAGTTCTTGATAAATTTGGTTAGATTTCATAAGGGAGTCGTGCGTGCCGCACGCGGTAATCGTTCCGCCGTCCATAATAATAATTAAATCAGATTCTTGGATAGACGCAATTCTTTGTGCGATTATAATCTTTGTCGTTTCGGGAATGTATTCTTTAAACGCTTTTCTAATAAGCGCGTCGGTTTTAGTATCAACGGCACTAGTAGAGTCGTCAAGTATTAAAATTTTAGGTTTTTTAAGCAACGCTCTTGCAATACACAAGCGTTGTTTTTGCCCGCCTGAAACGTTTACGCCGCCTTGTTCGATATAAGTGTCGTATTTATCGGGGAAAGATTGAATAAATTCATCCGCTTGAGCAAGTTTGCACGCCGCTTCAATTTCTTCATCAGTGGCGTTTTTGTTGCCCCAACGCATATTGTCTTTAATTGAGCCAGAGAATAAAACGTTCTTTTGGAGAACCATTGCAACGGCATCTCTAAGTGCGTTAAGGTCGTAATCTTTTACGTCAACGCCCGCAACCTTTACACTGCCTTCGTTGGCATCGTATAAGCGGGGGATAAGTTGAACGAGTGTAGTTTTACTTGAACCAGTACTGCCGATAATACCTATCGTTTGACCGCTTTCAATCTTTAAGTTGATGTTGGAGAGTGCGTATTTTTCAGCGTTTTGAGAGTACTTAAAGCATACGTTACTAAATTCAATGCTTCCGTCTTTAACTTCGGCAACCGCTTTTTGGGGAGAAGTTATGGACGGTTCTTCGTTAATAACTTCAGCAATACGCTTCATGCTTGCAACCGACATAATCATTTGTACCATTATCATTGAAAGCATCATCAAGCTCATAAGCATTTGGAACGAGTAGGTCATAAAACTTTGCATTTCGGTCATTTTAAGGAGTTGTTCGTTGCTGCCGATAATAATGCTTGCGCCCACTGCATAAATAGCAATTAAACCAGTGTAAACGCAGAAGTTCATTAACGGACCGTTGAACGCAATAATTCTTTCGGCTTTAATAAAATCGTTTTTAACGTTTTCAGACGCTTTGTTGAACTTTTCTATTTCATAATCTTCTCTAACGTAAGATTTAACTACGCGCATACCGCTAATGTTTTCTTCAACAGATTCGTTCATTTTGTCGTACTTTTTGAATATTCTGTGAAAGAAAGGGATAGCCTTGCTCATAATTAAAATCAAACCAACCGCAAGAATAGGCGTTGTGCAAAGGAAGATAAGCGCCATTTGTGAGTTGATTGTGAAAGCCATTACCATTGAGAAGATAAGCATGAACGGCGAACGAACGGCAGTTCTAATAATCATCATGTATGACATTTGAACTTGCTGAACGTCAGTGGTAAGTCTTGTGATAAGGCTTGAAGATGAAAACTTATCGATATTAGAGAAAGAAAAGTCTTGAATTTTATAAAACATATCCTTTCTTAAGTTTTTAGCAAAGCCGTTTGAAGCAACTGCGCAGCACTTACCAGAAAGAGCACCGAAGCATAATGATAAGCACGCAAGTAAGAGCAGTGCAAGCCCAAAGAATAATATAGTGGTTAAAAGTTCGGGTTCTTTACCGTTAAAGATAAATTCTATAATTTTAACCGATAACGCGTTGGGAACTGTAGGTTCGCCAGCGATATATTCGATTGCACCCAAAAGCAAGGTCATCATATAGGGGATAAGACACTCTATTACTACTTCCATTGCAACGAAAAGCGGCGCTAAAAGTGAAGGCGTCTTGTATTCTCTAATAGATTTAGCAACCGTTTTTATAGGTGAAAATATACTTTCTTTATTTTTTACTGTTTTAGTTGCACTCATAAGCAAGTCTCCTTTTTAAATATGTCAACAACAAAATCCACTGACGGAAATTGAAATGATTGTTTGTATTCTTTAGGGCATAAGATAAAACTTATCGATGCGCCCTGAATAATAGAGTTGTAAATTTTAGTACACTCAGACGGCGGATAGTCGTTTCTAAAAGAACCGCAGTTAATGCCTTCTTCAAAGAAAGAATTCATTCTTATATGCGGCGGCGTTTTTTTGCAGTTTTTGTGGGGAAGTTCGCCTGATTCCGCCTTGGCAAACACGGTCGATACGAAGAAGTAATATCTGTAAGCAAATATCTCATCTTTCTTCATATTGTTAAATGTATATTCGGTAAGTTTTTTCAACTTGTCAACGTAATTACATTCGTCTTCAATAACCTTATCCAAAAAGTACATCATATGTTTGCCACGCGTTTCAGTAACGGCATCAAAAATCTCTTTTTTACTCTTAAAATAATGATAAAAAAGCCCGTGGCTACACTTTGCTTTTTTGGCGATATCGTTAATAGTTGCGCCAGAGTATCCCTTTTCACAAAAGACCTTGAGTGCCGCTTCTACAATTTCACTTTTTCGCTCTTCTTTAAGTTGATTTAATTGAAGTACTGTCTTAGGCATAATTCTCCTTTTTGATTGACACGAAAGTCAACGGGTATATTATAGTTTTTTAACTAAACCTTTGTCAAGCAAATAGCGGGGGAAAATAAGTTTTAATTGACACAAAAGTCAATTTTATTTTTTATAAAAATTCACTTCAAATGTTTGCGACTTGATTTTACTAAAATTTACAAAAAACCTACCTTTTACGAAGTAAAGGTGTTTGACATAAAATGATAATTAGTGTATAATAAATCAATAATGGAAAAATATGCTCAAATGAAAAAGGTTTAGTATGAAAAATTATTTTACAAGTGAAAGTGTTACAACTGGACATCCCGATAAGGTTTGCGATAATATTTCAGACGCTGTTTTGGACGCGGTTTTAAGTCAAGACAAGACTTCTCGCGTGGCTTGCGAGTGTTGCGCTACAACCGACTTTTTGTTGGTTATGGGTGAAATTACCACTAACGCAAAAGTTGACGTGGAAGAAATTGCAAGGGACGTGATTAGAGAAATCGGTTATACTGATGCTAAAACTGGCTTTGCTGCGGATAGCGTTAAAATTTTAGTTAAACTCGATAAGCAAAGTGCGGATATTGCGCTTGGGGTAGATAATTCACAAGAAGCAAAGGACGGGGGCGATGCGTTCGATAAAATCGGCGCGGGCGACCAAGGGCTTATGTTTGGTTACGCTTGCCGTGAAACTGAAGAACTTATGCCGCTTCCTATTATGCTTGCGCATAAAATGTGCGCTAAACTTGAAGAAGTTAGAAAGCAAGGTGTGTTAGATTATCTCCGCCCGGACGGTAAAGGTCAAGTAACCGTTGAGTATAAAGACGGTAAGCCGTTTAGAATTGAAGCAGTTGTACTTTCTTCACAACATAACGAAAGAGTTTCAACACAGCAACTTCGTAAAGATTTGAAAAAATACGTAATAGATGAAATTCTTCCCAAAGAATATCTCGACGATAACACCAAGTATTTCATTAACCCCACTGGCAGATTTGAAATAGGTGGACCTAACGGCGACTCTGGGCTTACCGGTAGAAAAATTATCGTTGATACTTACGGTGGTAAGTGCCCGCACGGGGGTGGGGCTTTCAGCGGAAAGGACCCGACCAAAGTAGACCGTTCAGCAACCTATATGGTAAGATACGTTTGCAAAAACATCGTTGCTGCGGGGCTTGCTGACGAGTGTCAAATTCAAGTTGCGTATGCAATCGGCGTTGCTAAACCCGTATCAGTTATGATTGATACTTTCGGTACTGGTAAAATTGCCGATGATAAACTTGCTGATATCGTTGTAAAAGAATTCGACCTTCGTCCGTCAGCAATTATCGCGCACTTGGGATTAGATAAGCCTATTTACAAGAACACTGCAAGTTACGGGCATTTTGGTAAGAGTGAATTCCCTTGGGAACAAACAGACAAGGCTGAAATTCTTAAAAAATATCTCTGATTATGTCTATAAAATCTTTCTTCGAAAGAATAAGCGCAATATTTTCAAAAAGTTTATTTAACCCCGACTGGAAATGCTTAAACTGTAATGATGAAGTTTTTGGCGACCAAAAGTTTTGTAAAGAGTGCTTAGAAAAACTTCCCTTAAATAATAAGTACATTTGCGAGCATTGTGGTAGACAAGTTATAGCGGCTGAAAAATATTGCACCACTTGCAAAGGTAATTTAACCGCGCTGGATAGGTGTAGAAGTTATTTTGTTTACGATAAGCCTATAAGCACGCTAATACAGCGTTTTAAGTACGGCAATCACAGATATCTTGCCGATTATTTTACAGATTGCTTAAAGTTTGTTTATTCAAAAAACTATTTCAACGCGGACTTTTTCGTATACATTCCTATGACGGACAAGGCGTTTAGAAGGCGTGGATATAATCAATCTAAGATTTTGGCGGAAATGCTTTCTGAAAAAACTGAAGTTCCAGTAAATCACTGTTTAGTAAAGGTTAAGGAAACCAAAAGACAAGCAACGCTTAATCGCGCGGAGAGATTAAAGAACTTAAACGAAGCGTTTAAGGTTACCGATAAAAAATCGGTTAAGGATAAAACGGTGGTTATTATAGACGACGTAACCACTACTGGCGCAACCGCACAAGCCGTGGCTGTGCGCTTGAAAAAGGCGGGCGCAAAATTCGTATATTTAGTTACGGTGGCAAGTACGCCCCCGATAGAAAAATATTAAAAAATATCACGTTTAACAAGGAGCAAAAATGGGATTATTTAGATACATTTTAGGCGGAGAAAGCAGACGCAATCTCAAAAAACTCGACAAATTAGCGGATAAGGTTATCGCACTTCAACCAAAATATGAAAAATTTACTGATGAAGAACTTCGCGAACAAACCAACTTTTTCCGCACAAGATTAAAGTCAGGGGATACTCTCGACGATATTTTGTGCGATGCTTTTGCAGTTGCAAGAGAAGCGGCTTGGCGTGTTCTCAATATGCGCCACTATAAAGTTCAAATCATCGGCGGTATTTGTTTACACCAAGGTAGAGTAGCCGAAATGAAAACTGGTGAAGGTAAAACTTTGGTTGCAACCCTTCCCGCATATCTTAACGCACTCACTGGTGAAGGTGTACACATCGTAACCGTCAACGATTACCTTGCTAGCCGTGATGCGGAATGGATGGGTAAAGTTTATAAGTTCTTGGGGCTTACCGTTGGCGTTGCCGTTTCTGGCATGGAAGACGACGATAAGAGAAAGGCTTACGCTTGCGATATTACTTACGGTACTAATAACGAAATGGGCTTTGATTATTTAAGAGATAATCTTAAAACCAAACTTGAACAAATGGTTCAACGCCCCTTGTCATTTGCTATTGTCGACGAAGTTGACTCAATCTTAATCGACGAAGCAAGAACTCCGCTTATTATCTCTGGTAAAGGCGGCGAATCAAGTGAAAAATATATCACTGCAAATAAGTTCGTTAAAACTTTAGTGCTCGATAAAGACTTTACCATCGACATTAAAGAAAAGACCGTTCAAATTACTGAATTAGGCGCTAAAAAGGCTGAACAATTCTTTAATCTTAACAACTTTTCTGATATTGAAAACGCATCGCTTTCACACCACATTCAACAAGCCTTGAAAGCAAACTATATCTTTAAGCGTGATAACGACTACGTTGTTTCTGACGGCGAAGTTATTATCGTTGACGAATTTACTGGTCGTCTTATGATCGGTCGTAGATATTCTGACGGTTTACACCAAGCAATCGAAGCAAAGGAAAGCGTTAAGGTTCGTAATGAAAACAAAACTTACGCAACTATTACTTTCCAAAACTACTTTAGACTTTACAAAAAACTTTCTGGTATGACTGGTACTGCAAAGAGTGAAGAAGAAGAATTTAGATCGATTTACGGTCTTGACGTTCTTGAAATTCCCACAAACCGCCCGGTTGCTAGAATTGATAGACCTGACGTTATTTATAAAACGGTTAAAGGTAAAAACAAGGCGATTATAGATGAAATCGTAGAATGTCATAAGAAAGGTCAACCCGTGCTCGTTGGTACGGTTACCGTTGAAAAATCAGAAGAAATTTCTAAACTTCTTATTGCAAAAGGAGTTAAGCACAACGTGTTGAACGCTAAAAACCACGCAAGAGAAGCGGATATCGTTGCTCAAGCAGGTAGACTTGGTGCGGTAACCATTGCAACCAACATGGCTGGTCGTGGTACTGACATCTTGCTCGGCGGTAACCCCGAGTTTTTAGCAAAACGAAAACTTCGTGAAGAAGGCGTTACTGATGACGTAATTGAACTTGCAACTTCTTTCATTGCGGATATCCCCGAAGAAGCAAAAGAAGTTAGAGAACATTATAGAGAAATTTATGCAAAATTAAAAGAACAAACTGATGCTGAAAAGGTTAAAGTAGTTGAAGCGGGTGGTTTGTTTATTCTCGGTACTGAAAGACACGAATCACGCCGTATTGATAACCAACTTAGAGGCCGAAGCGGTCGTCAAGGTGATGCGGGTGAATCAGTATTCTTTATCTCGCTTGAAGACGACCTTGCAAAACGTTTCGGTGGGGAAAGAATGCAGCGCGTATACGAAATGTTCAGCATTGATGAAGATCAACCCTTGCAATCAAAAATGCTTTCTAACAGCATTGAAAATGCTCAGCGCACCATCGAAGGTAAAAACTTCGGTATTAGAAAACACGTTCTTGAATATGACGACGTTATGAACAAGCAACGTGAAGTTATGTACGCTGAAAGAATGAAGGTTATTAAGGATGAGAACGTTCACGAAGATATCTTAAAACTCGTTCCCGACTTCGTTAAGTACGTTGCTAGCACTGTTATTAACAACGAAAACAAGCCTGAAACTTGGGACGTTGAAGCGCTTAACAACATCATTGAATTAAAACTTCTTCCCAAAGATTCTGAATTTGTTACCAAAGAAAAGATTGAAAATTGGGATTACGAATATTTCATTGAAAAACTTACTGAAGAAACCATTAGGGTTTACAACGAAAAGATTGAAAGATATGCTCAAGAAGGCATCAATTTCTCTGAAGTTGAAAGGATGGTGTTCTTAAAAAATATCGACACCAAGTGGATTGACCACATTGACTCAATGGATCAACTTCGTAAGGGTATAAGTTTAAGGGGTTACGGTAACGTTGACCCGGTTGTTGAATATAAGAAAGAAGGGTTTGAAATGTTTGAAGACCTTACCGCTTCTATTCAAGACGACACCATTACCTTGCTTCTTAAGGCTGAATTGCAAAAAGTTCCCGTTCAAACCGAAGATAAGACCAAAGAACTTAGAACGAACCAAACTGACGGCGGACCCGTTCGCCCAAGAAGAACTGTTGTAAAAGAAATCGGCAGAAACGATCCGTGCCCTTGTGGTAGTGGAAAAAAGTATAAAAACTGCTGCGGTCAAAACAAATAATAAGGCTAATTATGATTAAAAGCGAAGAATATAAACTTAAAATTAAAGAATTAAAAGGTATCCTTAGCGAGACGGGACACTCTCTTTGACATCGATAAGTTGAGAGAAGAATTAAAAATTAAAACTGAACTTTCCGAAAAACCTGAAATTTACACCGACCTTGCAAAATCACAGCAAATATCTAAAGAAATTGCATCTTTAACTAATAAGGTAAACGCGTTTGACAAGGCTGAAAAGACGATTAACGACGCCGATGAAATAGTTTTACTTGCTGAAGAAGAAAACGACGAGAGTATTCTCGACGAGATTAGTGGTGAAATTGAAGCGGTGGAAAAAAACATAGAAGAAATGCGCCTTGCGGCGCTTCTTCGCGGTAAGTACGATAAGTTGAACGCGCTCCTTACACTTCACGCTGGTGCTGGTGGAACGGAAGCGTGCGACTGGACGGAAATGCTTTACCGTATGTATATGTATTATGCGGAAAAGAACGGTTACACTCTTACTGAACTCGATAGGTTAGAGGGCGATGAAGCTGGTATAAAGTCGGTTTCGTTTAAGATTGAAGGTGATTGCACTTACGGTTATTTGAAGGCTGAGAAAGGCGTTCATAGGTTGGTGAGAATATCTCCGTTCGATGCAAATAAAAGAAGGCACACTTCTTTTGCATCGTTGGAAGTTATGCCTGAAATTGAAGACGATGAAGAAATTAAAATTAGCCCAGATGAATTGAAGGTAGATACTTACCGTTCGAGCGGCGCGGGTGGTCAACACGTTAATAAGACAGAATCTGCTATCCGTATCACACACTTGCCCACGGGCATTGTCGTTGCTTGTCAAAACGAAAGAAGTCAAACACAAAACCGTGAAATGGCTATGAAAATGCTTATAAGTAAACTTATTGAAAAGCGTGAAGCCGAAAGAATGGAACTCGACCAAGACATCAAGGGCGAAATCAAAAAGATTGAGTGGGGCAGTCAAATCAGAAGTTACGTTTTCTGTCCGTACACTCTTGCGAAAGACCATAGAACTGGTTATGAAATCACCGACATTGAATCGGTTATGAACGGTAATATTCAAGGATTTATCAACGATTATCTTAAAAAATCACAATGAGTTATTTTGACAAAATAAAAAACGCTCCGATAAAAGATGAGCCTATTATAATGGGTATTGAAACGTCGTGCGATGAAACTGCCGTTGCTATAATAAAAAACGGTAGGGAAATTTTGGCGGATGAAATCATAAGTTCAGCAACCGAGCACGCACGCTTTGGCGGAGTTGTACCTGAAATTGCATCTCGTGGGCATACCACGGCAATTTTAACTGCAACTGAAAATGCCCTAAAGCACGCAAATCTTACGCTTGAAGATATTGATGCTTTTGCAGTAACTGAAGGCGCTGGGCTTTTAGGTGCGCTACTCGTTGGCGTTTCTTTTGCAAAATCACTTGCCTTTTCTACTGGAAAACCGTTAGTTCCAGTAAGTCATATTAGGGGGCATATTGCAGCGTCGTATCTTGCTGATAAGACTTTAGAACCGCCCTTTATTACAATTTTGGCGAGCGGTGGACACACTGCGATAATTGCCGTTGAAGATTATTATAATTTAAAAGTTTTAGGCAGTACTTTAGATGACGCTGTTGGTGAAGCGTTTGATAAGGTTGCAAGAGTATTAGGGCTTAACTATCCCGGTGGGCCTAACGTTGAAAGACTTGCAAAAGATGGCGAAAATAATATAAAACTTCCTAAAATGCTCAAAAATTACGACGGTGGCGAATATGATTTTTCGTATAGTGGATTAAAAACCGCCGTTATAAATTACGTTCATAATACAGAAAGTAGGGGCGAAACTATCAACAGGGCGGACGTTGCAAACAGTTTTCAGCACGCTGCAATCGACGTATTAGTATCTAAAGCAGTCAATGCTGCTAAGCAGTTTGGTTATAAAACGATTGCCGTTTCGGGTGGTGTTGGTGCAAACGGTTATTTGAGAGAGACTCTTTTAGATGTGGCAAAAAAGCACGGTATAAAGGTTGTTTTACCCGAAAAACGTTACTGCACTGATAACGGTGCTATGATAGGCGCTGAAGGCTACTTACAGTATAAAAAGCGTAATTTTGCCGACCTTTCGCTTAACGCTAAGGCGGTAGTTTCACTTCAAGGTTAAGGAGAAATAATATGATTAAACACGTTGTTTGTTTTAAGTTAAATCAAGGGGAAAGCCCCGAAAAAGCAAAGGAAGTTCTTTTAAGTATGAAAGGTAACGTGCCTATGCTTAAAGATATTGAAGTAGGTGTAGATTGCTTGCATTCTGCTCGCTCTTACGACGTTATTTTGGCGGTTGTAGTTGAAGATATGAAAGCACTTAGTGATTATCAACAAGATGCATATCACTGCGGTGTTGTTAAAAAGCATATGCATGCAGTAACCGAAAAGAGTGTTGCCGTAGATTTTGAAATCTAATATCAAGCGTTGCTTGATATTTTAAGCGGATATGGCGGAACTGGCAGACGCGTTAGATTCAGATTCTAATGGGAGACCGTGCAGGTTCAAATCCTGTTATCCGCACCAAAGTTTAACTAACAACTAAGCAAATGCAACTTAAGGTTGTGTGCGACATTTCCCCTAATAGGGGAATTCCCTGTTATCTGCACCAATAAATAAGTATAACTCAAATAAAAAGTCAAAAGTAAAATAATAATTAAAAACTGATGTTTTTTAACTTGATTATGTGTGATATAATAGACTAAAAATCGTTAATAAAAAAAGAGAGAACGAATTGTTCTCTCTTTTAGTTTAATAATGATTATTTTACGTATTTATCGCAAAACTTTTGCATTTCTTTAACGTATTTTTCGGGGTTAACTATATAGGCTAAACCGTGTCCAGCAGTTTCAATAGTTGCAAGATATTTTTTTGAAGTGCAAGCGTTAAAATTTTTAACGCTCATATCATACGGCACGTATTTGTCATCGTCACCGTGCACTAAGAATATAGGAAGTTTGCTATTTTTTAACGTTTCAATGGGTGAAATTTCATCGGGGTTAAATTTGCCAAAAATTATAGCACCTAGTTTTATGAAAGGATAAAGAAGTTTTGGGGGCAGATTCATATCTTCTTTCATTACTTTATAAATTATCTCTTTAGGGGATGTAAAGCCACAGTCTGCCATAATTGCTTTAACGTTTTTTGGAAGGTCAAGATTACACGCGTTAAGTACTGTTGTTGCGCCCATAGAAACACCGCATAAAATTATTTTTGCATTTTCGTTTATGTTTTCTATTACAAAATTTATCCAAGGTAAGCAATCTCTATATTCTTTAACACCAAACGTAATAGTGTTACCTTCACTTTTACCGCTTGCGCGCTGGTCAACGAGTAAAGCGTTGTGCTTAATTGTAAAACATCTAATAACCGCGCCGCTCAAATCACTTTCTGAATCGCCGCGGTAGCCGTGGAATATGATTTCAATAGGTGCGTCGGGTGAGTATTCAAAATATCTACCGCAAAGCTTAAGCCCGTCATAAGAAGTAGTAGAAACGTTGATATGCGGGGTTGCGCGCGCTTTCTTGATGAAGTCTATTATGATTTCTCGATAGGGCTTAAACATCTCACTTTCTTGCAAAGAATATTCATCATCTTTTTTTATGCGTTTTTTAGGTGATGAATAAAACACGATTCTATAGCATATAAAAGATAACGTAAAGACGGCTAAAAGCAAGAATAGCATAACTGATATAATAATTATTATTTTAGGATCCATTTTTTTTGCCTTAAAATTATTTTGATGTTTTTATTTTAACACTAAAACTAGCCGTTTGCAAGTTATTTATTTAATATGTACGTTAAATTTGTCGTTTTTATCCTAACGCAACGTATAAAATCAAAATTTAAAATATTATAAAAGTTTATATTTAGTTAATTATTCGGTGGTATAATTCTATGCAAGATGGCAAAGTGTTGCTATGAATTTACTAGATGTTTAATATGGGAAAAGGAGAACTAATGAGAGTTTTAATTTCTACTGATTCATCAAGCCGTGTTAGCAAAAACGTTTTCGATAAAACGGGTATTAACGTTTTTCCGCTTAACGTAATTATTGACGGACAAGAATATCTTGATGGGGTTACTATTGAGCACGACGAGTTGTCAGTTGCAATGCGTGCTAACAAAAATATTAAGACTTCAACTCCGCCACTTGGCGAAGTTATTGAATATTTTGAAAAATTGTTTGCAGAAGGTTACGATCACATCGTTCACTTCACAATTTCAAGTAAACTTTCTTCAATGTATGAATTGTTCAAGAACGTTGCTGAACAAAACTTTAAGGGTAAACTTACCGTTGTTGATTCTCAGGCAGTTTCAACCCATATGCTTTATCAAGTATTTTATGCGTATGATGAAGTTCAAAAGGGTACACCTATTGAAGAAATTGTCAAAAATATTGAAAATACAAGAGCAAATACTCCTTTGATGGTTATTCCTGAAAACTTGAATGCGTTAAAAAACGGTGGAAGAATTTCTCCCACAGTTGCACTTATCGGTAATTCAATCGGTATTAAGCCTTTAATTTATATGATTGACGGTGCTTTGGAAAAACAAGGCATGGTACGTAACGTTAAGCGTACGCTTATTGATATAATCAATGAAAGTATTATAAGTTATCCTTTGAAAGATTACGATTATACTTTAATTCAGTTCAATGCTGATGAACGCGTTGTTAATTACATATGTGAAAGCGTTGCCGACAAAATTCCCACAGATCAATTTGTAATGGGTATGTTGCCGATTAACGTTTGTGCGCACGTAGGTCCTGGCGCAGTAGGTTTGGTTGTTACGCCACGCATCAACGGAAAGTCTGTTAAAGATTTTATGTAAAATTTTTTTCAACAATTGTTGATAATTATTTTATTATTAGTTTAATTTTAATTGTTATAATAGTTGTATTAAAATGGGGAGTTTAGTTAAACTCCCCTTAAACATAAGGAAATATAGATGGCTGTTGAAATTAAAGAAGTTTTAACTAAAAAAGACTTAAAAAAATGGGTTGATTTTCCTAATAAACTTTATAAAAAAGTTCCCGCATACGTGCCGTTTTTAAGTGCGGACGAAATTTCCACGTTTACTAAGGAAGAAAACGTTGCTTATGATTTTTGTGAAACGCGTTTATTTTTAGCGTATAAAGAAAATAAAATCGTAGGCAGAATTGGAGCACTTATTAACCATGCGGCGAACAAAAAGTGGGGAACTTCAAATATTCGTTTTACTCGCTTTGATTTTATTGATGATTATGAAGTTTCTTCCGCGCTCTTTAACGAAGTTGTAAAGTGGGGTAAAGAACGTGGGTTCAATAAGGTAATTGGGCCTATTGGCTTTACTGATATGGACCATGAGGGCATGCTTATTGAAGGTTTTGATAAACTTAATATGTCAATTACATTTTATAACCACCCATACTATCTCAATCACTATACTCGCCTTGGTTTAGAAAAGGAAGTTGACTGGGTTGAATACCTTTTGACCGTGCCTGAGAATTACAGTGAGAAGCATACCAAAATTAGTGAGTATTTACAAAGGAAATATGGGTATAAACTTGTCACGTATAATACCTTTAAATCGCTTAAAAATGATGCTTATGAAGCATTTAAAGTTATAGATGAATCTTTCTCGAAATTATACGGTACAGTTCCGCTTACAGATAGGGTTATTGATAGGACTATTAAGGACAATCTATCTTTGATGAATCTTAAATACATATGTTCCGTAAGAGATAAAAACGATGCAATTATAGGATTTGCCGTTTTAGTTCCGTCTATTGCAAAGGCGTTAAAAAAATCAAACGGAAAAATTCTTCCGTTTGGCATTTTTAGGCTGTTAAAAGCGCTTAGG
Source organism: Christensenellaceae bacterium (assembly GCA_045594285.1). GTDB lineage: Bacteria > Bacillota > Clostridia > Christensenellales > Borkfalkiaceae > UBA1259. The sequence continues at coordinate 27,897 of JAZNYF010000001.1, forward strand.
GGGAAGAATGACCGCTTGGAGATGTTCTTTATTGCCGTTAAACCCGAGTATCAAAATAAAGGTGTACCCGCAATCATCGTAGACAATATGATAAGAACGCTTATTGAAAATGGCGTTAAGTATTGTGAATCTGGTCCGGAATTAGAACTTAATAAAGAAGTTCAAAGTATATGGAAACATTTTGACGTTGAAAATCATAAGCGCCGTCGTTGTTTCAAAAAAGAGATTTAATTATGGAAAATAAAAACGCCACAAAAGAATTTTGGAGAGCATTTAAGTTTTTATTGATTTCAATAAGTGCTGGAATTGTTCAAGTTGGAACTTTTACGCTGTTTAACGAACTTTTTAACTGGGGATACTGGGTTGCTTACCTTACTAGTTTATTGCTTTCAGTTTTATGGAATTTTACCATAAATAGAAAGTATACTTTTAAGTCGGCAAACAACGTTAAAATTGCAATGCTTTTAGTGCTTTTGTTTTACGCTGTGTTTACGCCCGTTTCTACGATTTTAGGGAATTTAGCCGAGAGTAACGGTGCTAATGAGTATTTAGTTTTAGCAGTAACTATGCTTTCAAACTTTGCTTTGGAATTTTTATACACTAGATACGTTGTATATCGCAATTCTTGCGATACTGCTGTGAAGAATATAGGTGGAAAAGAGAAAAGTGAGTAAACAAAAACCGCGTTTTTACGTTTTTTTGAAGAAAACCGTCGCCTTTTTTTATGGCAAAAAGCGTTTTGAAATCCCAAATACCGTTCTAGAAGAACCGACAATTATCGTTGGTAACCACGCACAAATGCACGGACCGCTAGTGTTCGAGCTTTATTTCCCTAAGCCTAAGAAGATTTGGTGCATAGGTCAAATGATGGATAAAAAAGAAATTCCCGAATACGCTATGCAAGACTTTTGGCCGTATAAGGATAAAGGGGTACGTTGGTTTTATAAATTACTTAGCCGCTTGATGGCGCGCCCACTTTCTTATATTTTTAATAATGCGGATTGTATTGCCGTTTATAAAGACGCGCGTATAATGGGCACGTTAAAAAAATCCGTTTATGCACTTAAAGATGGTGAAGATTTAGTTATTTTTCCCGAAAAAAGACAAGCTTTTAACGATATTATCAATGAGTTTCAAGATAATTTTATAGACGTAGCAAGGCTGTATTATAAAAACACAAATAAAGAACTTGCTTTTACGCCCGCATACGTTGCACCTAAACTGAAAAAGGTTGTTTTAGGCGAGCCTATTAAGTATAATTCTTCGCTATCATCTGAAGAAAATAAAAAGATAATCATTGAATACTTAAAAGAGCAAATCACCGCTATTGCAAAAAGTTTGCCTACTCATACGGTTATTCCTTATGAAAACATTAAAAAGAAACATTATAAAAAATCTAAATAAGGCCTTAAGGTGTTTTACCTTAGGGCTTTTTGTTTATCGTTAGTATAATAAAAGTGTTTTGCTGGACAAAAATAAGTTAATAGTGTATACTTTAACCATAAAGATTTTGGAGTAAACTATGACAACTCTACTTATTATAAGGCATGGCAACACGGATGCTAACTTAAAAGGCATATATGCTGGGCATACCGATGCAATGCTAACTGACGTGGGTATAAAACAAGCCGAACTCGTTTGTAATTACGTTTTTAATAATTATAAGGTCGATGCGATATATGCAAGTGATTTAACCCGCGCAATTGAAACGGCAAAACCGCTTGCAAAAATGCTTGATTTAGAAATAAATATCGATGCTGAGTTAAAAGAAATGTACGGCGGTGAATGGGAAGGTAAGAAGTTTTTAGATCTTCCGTCGCTTTATCCCGAAGATTTTTCCGTTTGGCAAAACGACGTAGGGCATTCGCGCTGTACGGGTGGGGAATCATACGAAGAAGTTTGTAACCGTGCTTTTAGAGCAATTGAACGAATTGCTAAAAGCAATATAGGTAAAACTGTCGCTATCGTATCCCACGGCGGGTATATTAGGGGGCTTGAGTGTGCTGTGCGCGGTGTTGACTTAAAAGATATGGCTAGTATACCTTACGTGGCAAACGCATCGGTTAGTGTGATCACTTATGATAATAAAAAGTTGAAGATGCAGTCTGCTGGTTTTAATGATTTTTTAGGCACGCTTAATACCGAAATGCCTAAAGGAATTTAGATTATTTAGTAAAATACTTATATTTTTAGTTTAAATAGGTAAATTTTAACTTTTACCATTGACAAAACGTAAAAAAGCAAGTATAATAAATGCAATATACATTATAAGGCGTAATTCGTCTTAAATACTTATAAGGAAGACAAGATGAAAGCAATTGTAAATGCAAACGTAGTAATGAAAGATTACGTTATTCGTGACGGCGTTGTTTTACTTGACGGTGCCGTTATTAAAGCAGTTGGCAAGGCTAAAGATATTGCTATCCCTGAAGGCGCTGATATCATCGATGCAGGTAACAACTTCGTTGGTCCTGGTTTAGTTGATATTCATACCCACGCAGCGGATAATCTTTGGATTTTTGAAAACCCTGCTGAAACTTCTAAGCATCTTTTAGAACACGGCGTAACTAGAGTTTTACCCGCACTTTATAACAACCTAAACAAAGACGCTTATATCAAGGCTGCTGATGATATTATTACCGCTCATAAAGAAGGTAAGTTTGATAACTTTGGCGGTTTCTATATGGAAGGACCATATCTTAGTCCTAACTTCGGTTGTGAAAGAGATAAAAACGTTTGGAAAGACAAAATCGTCCGTGAAGAGTATATCGACATCGTTAAAAAGGTAAAGGATACCGCAAGAGTTTGGTGTTTTGCACCCGAAAGAGAAGGGATAGAACAGTTCGTTGAAGACGTTAAGGCTGAAATTCCTAACATCGTTTTTGCAGTTGCTCACAGTGAAGCAACCCCCGAACAAGTTGAAAAGTTTATTCCTTACGGCTTAAAGATTGCAACTCACCACACCAATGCAACTGGTACTATTGAACATTATTCAGAATGTCGCGGTGTTTGCGTTGACGAAGCAGTTAACTACAACAAGGAAATTTACGCGGAACTCATATCCGATAGAATGGGTATTCACGTCGTTCCTTATATGCAAAGACTTGTTCGTAAAATTAAAGGCGATGATAGGATTATTCTTATTGCCGATCAATTTGTTTGCGACGGGCCTATCCCTGAAGGGTTTGAAGAAGCAACTGATATTCACTTCGATAACGCTGGGGAAATTGCTGGTTCAGGCTTAACACTCGATATCGCTTGTCAAAACTTTATGTTCCATACCGGTTGCTCAGTATGTGATGCATTTAAGTTTGGTTCACTCAATCCCGCTCGTGCAGTAGGTATTCCTAAATATGGCTATATTGCCGAAGGCAACGTAGCAGACTTAATTATCGTAGATCAATTTTTTAACATAAAAAATGTAATATTTAAAGGAGAAGAATTATGAACAAAATTTTTGATCCCGCAACAACTTTCAAGTTCCAACCGGCTGATTTCGTTCCCTTCAAAGACAGAGAAATCTGTGAAAAGTTGAGAAAAATCAGTGGTACTGATCTTGAAAAACACACCAAGGCTGATCAGCACCCCGAATTCAACATCAAAGTTATGATGAATCCGCACCCCGTACTTATCGCAACCTTATTCGCAAGAATTAAAGAAGCATCAGAAAAGGGTAAGAAAATCACCTTGATTCTCGGCAACCCCGAACCTGATACTTATATTCCTTTGGCACAACTTATCAACTACTTCAAAGTTGATTGCCGCAACGTTCATCTTTTCGCTATGGACGAATGGGCTGACCAAGATGGTAATATCGCTCCCGAAACTTACCAAGCAGGTTTCGCTCACTCAATGCTCAAATATTTGGTTTACCAAATTGATGAAAAACTCCGTATGCCTTTAGAAAACGTTCATTATCCCACCACTAAGAATATCGGTAGTTACTCTGATATGATTACTGATTGTGGTGAAGGTGGTGCAGATATCTGCTCATCATCTCCTGGTTGGACTGGTCACATGGCGTTTATCGACCCCGTAGAAGATTTCTTCCCCGAAGGTTTCGATCCCGCTAAAGAACCCACCAAAGAACAAATTGACGAATGGCTCAACATGAAGGCTAGAATCGTTAATCTCCATCCGTTAACCGTTGCTCAAAACTCACTCCACGGTGTATTTGGTCAATCTGGTTACATTGCTGACGTTCCGCCTAAGGCTGCTACTATTGGCCCGATCGACGTTAAAAACGCTAGAGAAAGAATTGAAGTACACGCACTTTTAACTAACGGTACTTTCTCTTCATGGCAAAGAATGACTTCACGTCTTGTTCTTCACGGACCAGTTACTCCGCTTATTCCTTCTTCAATGTTGCAACTTATGAAAACTCAAGTTCTCGTTTCAGACGAACTTGCTGCACCGTTTGATTGCTGGGAAAAAGTTGGTTACTAAGATCAATTTTAATTTACTTAAAAACGACACTGCTTTCAGTGTCGTTTTTTTGTTTGCTTTTAATAATAATGTATGTTAAAATAAAAGAAAGGTGATGAGTTATGAAAAAACTAGTTTTATACGTCGGTGTAAGCCCAAAACCCTATTACGGCTGTAATTATTGGTATGTTGACGAGTTGGGCGAAACTAAAGAAAAAACGTTCGTATGGGTTAAAATGGGGCGCCACGATACGTTGCAGATGGTCTATGTGGATAGTGTAAAGTGGTGCACTATAGAAAAGGCACCGTATAATTATGAAAAGGCAAGGCGCGTTATTCGTCAAGCAACAGAAGAAGAAAGTGCGATTGCTAAAAAAGAGTGGAGCGAAGGTCAATTATTTTTATAATTGTTATTAAATAAAAGAAAACATAGTTATTATGGCTGTTTTGGACACATTAACATATCTTAAAAAAGGTGGTAGAATTTCAGGAACTGTCGATCTAGTTGGTGGTCTTTTGAATATTAAGCCTATCGTTAGTTTGATTGACGGGGAAGTTAAAATGATCGGTAAAACCCGCGGACAAAAGAAAGGTGCTTTATTTATGAACGGTATAATTAATGGAGATAAAATTGACTTGGAATTACCCTTTGGCGCGCTTTATTCTGGTAACGATAGTAATATCGGCGTAGAGTATGCAAATGATATTAAGAAGTATTTTAATAACGTTGATATGCCAGTTAGGGTGCTCGGTAGTACGATAGGAACTCACGTTGGCCCAGGAATTTTTGGTGTTGCTTATTTCAAGAAATAGATTTCTTGCTTCTCAAGTAAAACGGTGCATTTTTGCGCCGTTTTATTTTTGTAAGATATTGACAAAATTACCTATTTATGTAATAATCTTATTATAAAGTTTTAAGGAGTAATTTATGAGAAAAAACTTAAAAGCAAAAGCGTATATTTATCCGCTCCCCGTATTGATTATAGGCAGTTATGATGAAAGCGGCGTGCCAAATGCCATGAACGCTGCTTGGGGTACTGTTTGTGATGAAAAGCAAGTGACTATTTGCATTAGTGCGGGTCATAAAACTATGAAGAACATCCTTAAAAATAAAGAATTTACCGTTGCAATGGCAGACGTAAATAACGTTGTTTCGGCTGATTTTGTCGGTATTGTTTCGGGTAATAACGTTAAGAATAAAATTGAAAAAGCAGGCTGGACGGCAGTTAAAGGCGAATTTGTAAACGCGCCTATTTTTGAACAACTTCCGCTGGTTTTGGAATGTAAACTCGTTAGTTATGATGAAAATAGCGAAGTTTGCATAGGTGATATTGTCAACGTTTCCGTTGATGAAAACATCTTAAACGAAAAAGGTAAGGTTGACTTAACCAAGTTTAAGCCCATTTGTTATGATTGCGACACGCACGGCTATTATGCGCTTGGCGATAGAGTTGGAAACGCTTTCTGTGATGGCTTAAAACTGAAATAAGGAATTATTAAGTAGGAATAAAGGAATAATAAAAATATATCAAATTAAGAAGATAATATTATGAGAATTGCAGTAACTTATGATAATGAACAAATTTTTCAACATTTCGGGCATACCGAACAGTTTAAGATTTACGATATTGAAAACGATAAAATAATTTCTAAAACTGTTGTTAGCACTAATGGACAAGGTCACGGAGCACTATCTAATTTTTTAAGCGAAAACAAAGTAGACGTTCTTATTTGTGGTGGAATAGGCGGTGGTGCTATAAGTGCACTTAACGATCTTGGCATCAAACTTTTTGGCGGTGTTAGTGGTGATTGCGACAGCGCAGTAGAGGCGTTTTTGAAAAACGAACTTAACTTTAATCCTAACGTAAGATGTTCTCACTATGATCACGAACACGGAAATGGCGAACACACTTGCGGCGAACACGGATGTGGTAAAGGAAGTTGTCATCATAACTAGTATAATAAATTACTTTTTATCGGGGGGGGTAAAATGAAAATTGTAATCGTTGGTGGTGTTGCAGGTGGTGCAACAGCCGCAGCAAGAATAAGAAGGTTAGACGAACGTGCAGAGATTATTATTTTTGAACGTTCGGGATTTATTTCATACGCAAACTGTGGTTTGCCGTATTATATCGGTGGCGTTATTGAAGATAAGGAAGATTTAACGCTTCAAACTCCCGAAAGTTTTTTCCGCCGTTTTAAAATAATTGCAAAAGTAAATCACGAAGTAACCGATATTGAGCTTCAAAATAAAACCGTTCACGTAACAAACTTAAAGACGGGAACGAGTTTTACTGAAACTTACGATAAACTTATTTTATCACCCGGTGCAAAACCTATTTTGCCTGATTTCTATACTGAAAACGAAAGGACTTTCACGCTCCGCACCGTAGAAGATACGCTTAAAATTCGTGCCTTTGTAGAACAAAAACATCCTAAAACTGTAGTTGTTATAGGCGGTGGTTTTATTGGCCTTGAAATGGCAGAAAACCTTGCAGAATTAGGAATTAAAACGACCATTATTCAGCGTGGCAATCATCTTTTACCGACGGTTGACTGTGATATGGCGTCGTTTATTCACGCAAACTTCCGTCACCACGGCGTACAATTATTACTAAACACTAACACAAATAAAATGAGTATTACAGGCGAACAAGTTTCGCTTGGCTTTGATAACGGCTCAAGTATAAGCGCTGATATGGTTATACTTGCAGTAGGTGTTGTACCTGAAAATATGCTTGCTAAAAAAATAGGCTTAGAACTCGGTGTTAAAGGAGCAATTAAAGTCAATGCTAAAATGGAAACTTCAATTCCAGATATTTATGCAGTGGGGGATGCAGTTGAAGTAAAACATTTTATAACCGATAAAGATTCGGTAATTTCACTTGCAGGACCAGCTAACAAGCAAGGTCGTATAGTTGCCGATAATATTTGTGGAATAAATAGCGAATATAAAGGCTCGCAAGGATCTTCGGTTATTAAACTCTTTGATATGACGGTTGCGACTACTGGTATTAACGAACAGCAAGCAAAAGCAAACGGTATTGAATATGAAAAGGTTATTTTAACTCAGAACTCACACGCCGGTTATTATCCAAATGCTACGGCTATGACCTTAAAACTAATTTTTAAAAAGGCATCTTATAAGATTTTAGGCGCACAAATAGTTGGTTACGACGGTGTTGATAAACGCATTGACGTTATCGCAACGTGGGTTAGGGCAGGTATGAAAGCTGATGAACTAAAAGATTTGGACCTTGCTTATGCTCCGCCGTATTCTTCTGCAAAAGACCCAGTAAATATGGCAGGTTTTGTTGCAGAAAATATCAAAAACGGCATAGTTAAGCAGTTTTATTATGAAGATATTCCGTCTTTAAGAGAAAGAAAAGACGTGATTTTACTTGATACTCGCACACCGTTTGAATATATGCGTGGACATGCTGACGGATTTATTAATATTCCACTTGACGATTTAAGAGAGCGTTTGGGCGAACTTGATAAAGATAAAAAAATCTACGTTATGTGCCAAAGTGGCTTGCGCAGTTATCTTGCAACTCGCATTTTAATGCAAAACGGCTTTGATGCATATAACTTTGCTGGTGGTTTTAGATTATATAGCAGCATCAAAAATGAAGAAATGCTATCAAAGCAATGCTACACCTGTGGTATGGAGAAAGGTAAGTAAAACATGAAACCTTATATTATTTTACATATGCTCGTATCTATTGACGGAAAGATTACGGGCGATTATATGCATACAGATACGGCAGTAGCACTTTGCGAAGAATATTATCGAATAAACCGTAAATATAAAGCCGACGCATTTGCTTGTGGAAGAATTACTATGGAAGGGAGTTTTACGGGCGGTGTAAAACCCGATTTAACCCCTTATAAAGGTATTAAAATTCCGCACGAAGATTACGTCGCAAAACAGCACGACTATTATGCCATTTCCATAGACCCACACGGCAGACTTGGTTGGCAAAATAGTGAGATAAGAGACGAAGACCCAGGTTATGATAACGCGCATATTATTGAAGTATTAACTGACGATATAAACGATGAGTATTTAGCATTTTTAAAAGACAAGGGGATATCGTATATTTTCTGTGGCAGTGATAAAATTGACGTTAAATTAATGAATGAAAAACTCTATTCACTTTTTAATATCAAGAAAGTGATGCTAGAAGGCGGTGGACTTACCGACAGTTTGTTTTTAGATGCTGATTGTATTGACGAAATGAGTTTAGTTGTCGTCCCTTTAGTTGACGGCTCTAAAACTGGAATTGACCTTTTCGCAGGGAAGAATTGTGGCGTGCAAGAATATGAGTTAACTGATTGCCAAAAACTTCCCCAAAACGGTATATGGCTAAATTATAAAAAGCAAATAAAAACATAGATTCATTAATCTTTACTATATTTGTTTATAAAATCAAATTACAAAAGGAAAAGATATGCTATTTCTAATAATATTATCGATTGTTTTAATTATAATTCTTGCCATATACCTAAAAAAGCCAACTACTCGTGGAAAACGTGGTGAGAACAAGGTTAAATGTGTTATAGGTGAGACAATTGAAAATGAACAATATGTTTTAAATGATTTAATCATAACTAATGCGGGGAAGACGTCGCAGATAGATCATATTGTTATAAATCCACGTGGGATTTTTGTGATTGAGACAAAAAACTATTCTGGAGAGATTTACGGAAGTGAAAATCAAAGAGAATGGACACAGGTTTTAGCTTATGGCAACATTAAAAATAAGCTTTATAATCCGCTTAAACAAAATGCAACACATGTTTATCTCGTGAAGAAGATTGTTGGAAAACTGCCTGTTCATTCTTTGGTTGTATTTGTTCAAAACAATACTTATCATATTGAAGCAAATAATGTTATTCCATTATCCTCGTTGAGAAGTGCATTGGGGCAAGGAGAAAGCGTTTTGTCGGTAAAACAAATGGAAATTGCATATAAAACATTGTTGTCTAACAAAATAGATATATCCACGCAAGAACACGTACATAATGTAAGGGAACAGCAACGGAATTTAGAACGTGGTATTTGTCCAAGGTGTGGTGGACAGTTGGTTTTACGAAATGGTAAATATGGAGAGTTTTTGGGGTGTTCTAATTATCCGAAATGTAAATTTATAAAAAAGGATTGATGTTTTAAAAATGTCAAGAACGGTGTAATCAATAAATACAAAATTAGAGAGACTTATTATGGATGAAATTTTAATTAAAATATTAGTGTGTTTTATTGCTGGCGCTGGGGCGGGTATCGGAACGGGTTTTGCAGGCATGAGTGCTGCCGCCGTAATAGGGCCGATGCTCATAACGTTTTTAGGAGTTCCTGCGTATGATGCGGTAGGGATAGGGCTCATAAGCGACGTTTTAGCAAGTTTAGTTAGCGCGTATACGTATAAAAAGAGCGGAAATTTAGACGTAAAAAATAGTTTACCCTTGCTTATAAGTGTTCTTATAGTAACGATGATAGGAAGTTTTGTTGCAAGTTTTTTGCCCGAGCAAGCAATGAGTGGAACAATGCAAATTGCGTTGATTATAATCGGATTGCGTTTTATTTTAAAACCCGTCAACAAAACTAGAGAGCAATTAGAAGAGAGTTCTCCAAAAGCAAGATTTATTAAGGCAGTAATCGGTGGTATATTTGTTGGCTTTATTTGTGGCTTTGCTGGGGCTGGCGGTGGAATGATGCTGCTGCTCGTTTTAACTTCTTTCCTTGGATATCCTATGCATTTGGCGGTTGGGACAAGTGTATTTATCATGGCGTTTACGGCGCTGACTGGCGGTGTAAGCCATTTTGTAATCGGTGGATTTCCAGACATTCTTTGTCTTGTGCTTTGCATTGTTTTTACTTTGCTTTGGGCGAGAATTGCTGCTAAAATTGCTAATAAATCTAACGCTAAAACATTAAACCGTGTAGTGGGTATCGTTATGATTGCTACAAGTATCGTTATTTTAGTGGTGAATTATCTTATATAATGAAGGAGTTGGTAGGGTATTAACCAATGAATAGACAAGAATTGGAAAAATACATATTAGACACATACGGTGTTAGCCCAGAATATCCGTGGGTAAAATATCCTTTATTTTCCGTTTTTCGTCACGCAAACAATAAAAAATGGTTTGCCGTGATTATGACCATTGATAAAAGTAAACTTGGAATAAAAGAAGACGGGCAAATTGACGTTGTAAATTTAAAGTGTGATGCAAATATCGTTCCGTCGATGTGGGAACAGAAAGGAATATTCCCAGCTTATCACATGAATAAAGAACACTGGCTAACAGTCGCTCTTGATGGTAATGCAAATAATAACAATCTCAAATTTTTATTAGCGGTAAGTTATGATTTAACTTATAAAAAGTATAAATGATAAGTTTGATAAAAAGATAAGCCCGAACAAAATTTGTTCGGGCTTATCTTTTAACTAATTATTGAATTTGTATTATTACCAGACGTGCAGAAACTGGGCGAGAGCCCCCTGCGACTTGGGTAATGGTAAGTGCAGTCGCGCTACCTGCGGGGCCCATTTATTACATTTAAGCTATGATAAAGTTTGATTGAAAATACAAAAAAACCGTTAGGTGAAACCTAACGATTTTCGTGGTGCCGCTGGCCGGACTTGAACCGGCACGGATGTTACTCCGAGGGATTTTAAGTCCCTTGCGTCTGCCTATTCCACCACAGCGGCTTAGATATTTAGTTAAAAAAACTCTGCACTCGATAGCGCAGAGTTTTTTGTTGGAGGCGCCACCCAGATTTGAACTGGGGGTCAAGGCTTTGCAGGCCCGTGCCTTACCGCTTGGCTATGGCGCCACCGATATGAAAGGGAAAAACCCCTAATAAAAAAAATGGAGCGGGAAACGAGATTCGAACTCGCGACATTCGCCTTGGCAAGGCGACGCTCTACCACTGAGCCATTCCCGCACATGAGTGCAATAGCGATATTGGTGGGAACAATAGGGCTCGAACCTATGACCCCCTGCTTGTAAGGCAGATGCTCTCCCAGCTGAGCTATGCTCCCGTGTCGCTATTGCTGATATAATATAACAAATTTAGAAATAAAAGGCAAGCGTTTTTAGGGGGTATTTTAAAATTTTTTTAAAATTTTTTTTCTTTGTGTTTTTTTTGCTAAAAAGTAGCTGTATAGACGCTAAATATATTGTGTTTGACTATATAAATTTAAAAAATACTATTGACTAATGTCGTTTTTTTGTAATATAATATACTTAAATAAATTATAAAATAATTATTGGATTTATTTTTTGGAGAAAATATGTTTTCAGTTGGTATAGATATTGGTGGAATGAGTATTAAGGTTGGCTTGGTTGATGATTGTGGCAAAATTATTGCGCAATCTCGTTTTAGGACGGAAAAAACACCCGATGATATGATTAAATGTATGGCGGAGCATATTTCAAATTTAATCGATGATAATTCACTTGATGTTAAAGATATGCTTGGGATTGGTATCGGTTGTCCGGGATCTGTCAATGGGGATACTGGTATGGTTGAAATTTTACCTAATCTCGACGGCTGGATAAAAATTCCGATTGTTGCTAAACTACAAAACTTTTTTGACGTTCCTATAAAGATCTCTAACGACGCGAACGTTGCGGCTCTTGCTGAAGTTTTATACGGCGTTGCTAAAGATTATGATAACGCTATAATGTTTACTTTAGGAACTGGCGTTGGCGGGGGAATTATACTCGATAAAAAGCTTGTTGAAGGTGGACATTCTCTCGGAGCTGAACTTGGTCATATAACTTTGGTTTTGGAAGGCGAAGAATGTACTTGTGGGCGCAAGGGATGTATTGAAAGATACGTTTCGGCAACTGCGCTTATAGAACAAACAAAGTGTGCAATGCTTGCTGATAAAAATAGTGCTATGTGGGATTTTGTTAATGGTGACATTGATAAAGTTGACGGAAGAACAGCTTTTGAAAGTGCTAAAAAAGGCGATTTAACAGCTAAAAAAGTCTGTGATAAGTATTTGTTTTACCTTGGTGAAAGTATACTTAATATGCTTAATATTTTCCGCCCAGACGTATTTATTTTAGGGGGCGGTATTAGTGCACAAGGTAAGTATTTGACTGACAGATTGCAAGATTATTGTGAAAAGTTTGAATATGGTTATAAAATGAGTCCTAGAACGGAAATCGTTACTGCAACGCTAGGTAATGATGCTGGGATCATTGGAGCAGCGGCACTTTTAAAACAATAAAACCATTTTTGCTTAAAAAATTTATACTTGACATAGTGTGTAATATGGTTTAGAATAAAAATAGTATTGAGACGTGCTTGTTATACTTAAAAATCTTATTATTGGAGATGTTTTATGAAACATACTGAAACGTTAATGTGGAAAGAAATTTGCGAAACACCTAGAATTTTTGGCGAAATTCAAGGGAAAAATGCCGACGTAATGAAAGCGCTTGTTGCAGACATTAAATCGGGCACAGCAACTAACTTCGTTGCTGCTGCTCGTGGTACTAGTGATCACGCTTTAATTTACTTTAAGTATATGCTTGAAGTTAACTCTCAATATACCGTTGGTTTATCAGCACCCAGTGTTGTAACGCTTTATAAAGGTAAAATAAATTATTCAAACAGTATCGTAATCGGTTGCAGCCAAAGTGGTAAGGCTGCTGACGTTCTTGAAATTATCAAACGCGGCAACGAGCAAGGCGCAATTACTATTGCAGTTACTAATGATTTAAATAGCCCGATGGCTAAAGAAGCAAAATATCACCTTTACTGTGGAGCAGGTGAAGAAAAGAGCGTTGCTGCTACTAAAACTTTTAGTTCACAACTCTTTATTATGCTTTGGCTTGCGGCAGAGCTTTCTAATCACAGAGAAGATTTGTTGCACTTAAGCCACTTAAAACAAGAAATTGAACAAGTTATTCCTGAAATTGATGCGTTAACTACTAAATATGCTGATAAATTCAAGGAAATGAAGAGTGGGTTCGTGCTTTCTCGTGGTATGACTTATGCTATTGCTTTAGAAGCAACCCTTAAACTTCAAGAAACTTGTTATATCCAAATGAAAGGTTATGCGGGCAGTGATTTCTATCATGGTCCTATGGCAATGGTCAACGAATCAACACCAGTTATTATTTACTGTGCTAAAAACAACGGTGATTATGAAATGCAAAAACTTGTTCGAGAAGATCAAATGAAGTGCATTGATAAGATGCTTAGTCTTGGAGCGCCCGTACTTTTAGTTACTAATGATAACGTTCTTATCGGTAAGAAAGGTTGCAACGATGCACTTATTAACTTTGGTGTACCCGAAGAAGTCTGCATGTTTGCGTTTGCTCTCTTTGCACAAATGCTTGCTTGTAAGATTTCTTGCGGGATAGGCAATAACCCCGATGCTCCTAGAGCGCTCAGTAAAGTAACTATCACTAAATAATAAATTACATAAAAAGGAACTGTTATGAAATACGTACTTAAAAACAGCAGAACAGGCGAAGAAATTAACGAATTTTACACAACGCTTGAAATTACTAAAACTGAAAAAGAACTTATCTTTGAATTTGTTTGCAAAAATTCTAAACTCTATAGTGCTTATGATAATTATAATGATCCCATTTATGAAGGAGACGTTTGCGAAGCGTTTATTTGTACTGGTAACGATATTACAAAGTATTTTGAAGTTGAAGTTGCACCTAACAACACGTTGTTCTTAAATAGAATGAAGTGCTTGGCGGTGGGTGAGTATGAAGCAGACCCTATTTCAAAAGAAGAATGCTTTGTAAAAAGCGAAACGGAAAAATTAAGCGACACCGATTATAGAGTTAAATTCATCGTGCCCTTAGATAAGATTAACTACGATGAAAAAATCGGTATTAAATTTAACGCTTATAGAATAGAAACTGAAGGTGGAATTCCTGATAAAAACCTTCTTGCCGTAAGCCCCACGATGTGTGATAGTTTCCATCAACCTGCAAGTTTTATTGAACTTAAATAAATTAAAAACGCTCGCTTGTGTTTCAAGCGAGCGTTTGTTTTTATAAACTTTTAATTAAGTTGGGTAGGGATTTTTCAAACTCAACACCATACCAGTTTCTATCGGGATTATCGATTGTTTTAGATATGCTGTCGACAGTAAAATCAACCGCAATTTTTAGTGATTCTTCTAAAGTTTTCCCGATTGTAAGTGCTCCGCAAAGCGCGCTTGCGAAAACGTCGCCAGTACCGTGGAAGGATATCGGAATGTGTTCTCTATAATAACTAAAATAGGTGTCTTTATGTCTGTCATAACCGTATACTCCGAGTTGATTTTCTTCTAAAGATATGCCAGTAAGCACCGCTTTTTTAGCACCCAAGTCGGTTAGGGCTTTTAATGTTTGTTTTACGTAATCTTCATCGTAATTATCGCCCTTATATTCTTGACCAAGAAGGTATGATGCTTCGGTTAAGTTGGGTACGATGATATCAGCATGTGCGCAAAGTTTTGACATTGACGCTGCAAAGTTTTCATCAAAACCAGCATACAGTTTTCCATTGTCCGCCATAACGGGGTCAACTAAAATAAAATTGTCGTCAGTTTTGAATTGTTTGAAAATTTCAGTAACGATATTCACTTGTTCAAGTGAGCCAAGATAACCGGTGTAGAGTGCATCAAAACTGATGTTTTGTTCTTTCCAGTGTTTTGCGTTTGGTAACATATCGCTCGTTAAATCACGGAAAGTAAAATCCTTAAAAGCAGTGTGTGTTGATAAAACTGCAGTGGGAAGAACGGATGTTTCAACGCCAAAAGCAGAGATAACTGGAAGGGCAACGGTAAGTGAGCATTTGCCTACGCAAGAAATATCTTGAATTGTTAAAATTCTTTTCATTTTTTCTCCTTGTAATCAAATACGTCCGTAAACATTTCAAGCTTAGACGATTTTAATACTTTCGTAATAATAGTTGGGGTAAGGGACGGAAAAATTCTTCCTAAAAACGCCATGGGTTTTCCATCGATACCCATTACGATGCGTTTTTTCTTTTTAGCAATACCTTTAACGATTTTTTTAGTCGCCTTATTTATGGGCATCATAAGTCCGTTAATTAGTTTATTTTTTCGACCACTTTCACTTTGGCGGTTTAATATATCAGTTTTAATAAAGCCAGGGTAAACGCCGCCGACATACATTTGTTTTTTATATTCTTGCTGAAGAGTTTCCGTTAGCCCGCGAACCGCATATTTTGTTGCACAGTACATGCTTTGACCAACAACTGCACATAATCCTGCAGCACTCGATACGTTGACGATAGCGGGCGTTTTTGATTGTTTTAATAGGGGCAATAACGTTGTTATTGAATATAGGTATGCTGAAAAGTTTGTTGCAACAATTTCATCAATTTCCGCATTGGAATACTTTTCATACTTAGCAAAAGGTAACATAAAACCAGCGTTGTTTATAAGCACGTCGATTTGTGTGTTGTTATCCGCTAATTCTTTTGCAAAGTTTTGCCAGTTTTCTCTTAAAGAAACGTCAAAAATTCTATAAGAAAAGTTTGACTTCTTTTCGCCTAAAGTTTCTATTGCCGTTAGAAGCTTTTTTTCGTTTCTTGCTATACCGATTATTTTGCAGTTGTATTTTTCAATAAGCATTTTTGCAACGGAAAAACCGATTCCGCCACTTGCACCTGAAATTACAACCGTTTTATTTTGAAGATAACACTTTTTCATGACTTTATATTATCATAATCAAAAACATAAATCAAGAAAATTAAAATATAAAACGCCTTTTTAACCCCTTACTACTTGAAAAGATTTTTTATATATGGTATAATTTCTAATAATAAAATTATTAGGTAAGCGAATATGACCGACGTAAAACAACTTTTAGACAAACTTAACGACGAACAAATTAAACCCGTACTCGATACTGAAGGTGCGGTTTTAGTTATTGCTGGTGCAGGTAGTGGTAAAACTAGAGTTTTAACAAGCCGTATTGCTTATCTTATGTTAGAAAAGGGTGTAAGACCTTATAATATTTGTGCAATTACATTTACCAACAAAGCCGCTGGTGAAATGAAAGAGCGTTTAAGACGGATTGTCCCCGACGTTGACGATATGTGGGTTTCAACTATTCATAGTATGTGTGTTAGAATTCTAAGACAAGAAATTTCACATATAGGCTTTGATAGGAACTTTACCATTTATGATGAAACGGATAAAGATAAGGTTTTAAAACGCGTTTTTGAAGAACTCGGCTATGACGTTGATGCGCTTTTTAAATCGTGTAAAAATATCATTTCAACTGCTAAAAACGATTGTTTATCACCAGAAGAATGGCGTAAGGCAAATTCGGGTTTAAGATTTGCTGACGATATTGAAAAAATTTATGCTGCGTATGAAACACAACTTATGCGTTCAAATGCACTTGATTTTGATGATTTATTGCTGAAAACTTATGAATTGTTTGTAAAACACCCTGAAATTGCCGATTACTATTCTAATAAATTTCACTATATACACATTGATGAATTCCAAGATACTAACAGCGTTCAGTTTGAAATTGCTAAAATATTATCGGCGCATCATGGCAATCTATTCGTAGTGGGTGATGATGACCAAAGCATTTACGGTTGGCGCGGCGCAAAAGTTGAAAATATTTTGACCTTTGACGATATTTTCCGCGGTGCAAAGATTTATAAATTAGAGAGAAATTACCGTTCTACAAAGAAGATTTTAGAACTTGCTAACTGTATTATCAAAAACAATACTGGTCGTAGGGAAAAGGAACTATGGACGGAAAACCCAGACGGTGTTAAGGTTGAAACTTTCGTTGGCTCAGATGAAAACAACGAAGCGACTTTTGCTGCCTTACAAATTAAAAACCTAATGGCTAGAAATAACGATTTATCTTATCGTGATTTTGCCGTGTTTATGCGCGTCAATGCGCTATCCCGCGCATATGAACAAGAATTTATGAAGTACGGAATTCCGTGCAAGGTTTTCGGCGGGTTTAGGTTCTTTGAGCGTAAAGAAATTAAAGACGTGTTATCTTACTTAAAGGTTATAAACAACCCGAGCGATGATGAATCGTTCCTTAGATGTATAGCATCTCCAAAGCGCGGGATCGGCGATAAAACTCTAAGAGAATTAAGAGAATTTTGCGCTGCGGCAGGTATTTCTTTATTCGAAGGTGTATTTAGATTAGAGCAAACAAGCATCGGCTCAGCCACTAAAACAAAGTTGTTTAACTTTGGTATGTTACTTGATTCGTTTAGAATTTATTCGGAAGGTAACGGCGTCGTTAAACTTATGGAATACGTGCTTGAAATGACGGGCTTTGAAGATCAATTCTTAGAAAAGAGTGAAGAAAATACTTCAAGACTTTACAACATAAGTGAATTAAAGAACTCTGCTGATCAGTTTGAAAAAGATAATAAGGGAGCAACGCTTGCCGATTATCTTAACTCAGTAACGCTTAGTTCGGACGTTGACGGAATAAACAGTGATGATGCTGTAACGATTGCTACTATTCACGCGGCAAAAGGTTTGGAATATAAATGCGTATTCGTTGCGGGGCTTGATGAAAGTATTCTTCCTATCTCACGCAGTATTGACGACGCGGAAGAAATGGAAGAAGAAAGGCGCTTGATGTACGTTGCGGTAACGCGTGCTATGGAAAGATTGTATCTTACGCGCGCTATGAGTCGTTATATGTACGGTAGGCGTGAGCGCATGGTGCAATCTAGGTTCTTAAAAGAAGCGCAAATGATTTTAGCGCCTAAAAAGGTTGAAGAATCGCCTTATAAAGATTATTCATACCAAAAGAGTTATGGCTCTTACGACGATGACGATAATTATTCGTCTTCTCGCGGCGGATATTCTTCAGGGTATGCAAAAACGTTCTTGCAAAACAATAAACCTAAAGAAGTAAAAGGTGTTGAATACGGCAAGTTTAAGTCTGGCGCAAAAGTTCGACATACAAAGTTTGGCGAAGGCATCGTTATAGGAACAAAGGGTGCGGGGGATAATCTTATAGTTGACGTCGCGTTTAAGGGCGTTGGCGTTAAATCGCTTTCAGCAAAATTTGCACCCATGGAGGTTTTATGAGTAATAGAATGAGAGAACTCGTTGACGTGCTTAATAAGTACGCGCACGAATATTACGTTCTTGATAATCCTACTGTTTCAGATAAAGAATACGATAAACTCTACGATGAACTTGTGCGTTTGGAAAAAGAAACTGGCGTAGTATTATTTGATTCCCCCACAAAAAGAGTTGGTGGTGAGCCTATTGCTGCGTTCAAAAAACATAAGCATATCGAAAGGTTATACAGTTTAGATAAGGCTACTAGCGAAGAAGAAATTTACGCTTTTGAAAAGAGAATAAATAAAGAAGGCAAAAAGATTGATTATACCGTTGAATATAAGTTTGACGGGCTTACTATTTGTTTAACTTACGACCAAGGTAAATTCGTATGCGCAACCACTCGTGGTAACGGTGTGGAAGGGGAAGACGTTACAGCACAAGTTTTAACTGTAAAAAGTTTTCCTCTCACCATTTCTTATAAGGGTAAAATCGAAGTTCAAGGTGAAGCTATTATGCGCCTTTCCGTTTTGGAAAAGTATAACGAAACCGCCGCTGAACCGCTTAAAAACGCTCGTAACGCCGTTGCTGGTGCAATTAGAAATTTAGACCCAAAAGTTACTGAAAAACGCCACGTAGAGATTATGTTTTACAACGTAAACTATATGGAAGACAGCGCGTTTTCTTCGCAAGTTGAAGGCGTTGAGTTTTTGAGAAAAGAAGGATTTAAGGTCCATCCGTTTTTGCGTGTTGAAAGCAGTATCGAAGGTGTTATGTCTGCTATAAAAGAGATTGAAAACAGTAGAAAAGCACTTGATATTTTGACTGATGGCGCTGTTGTTAAAGTAAACGATTATTCTATAAGAGAAGAACTTGGTAGTACTGATAAATTTCCGCGTTGGGCAATTGCTTTTAAATTTGAAGCGGAAGAAGTTACAACCATACTTAAAAACGTTAAATGGCAGGTTGGCAGAACTGGTAAACTTACCCCGCTTGGTATTTTAGAACCGACTGAACTTGCCGGTGCAACCGTTAGAAAGGCAACGCTTAACAACTACGGTGATTTGCAAAGGAAAGGCGTTTTAATAGGTGCGCGCGTTTTAGTTAGAAGAAGTAACGAAGTTATTCCTGAAATTTTAGGTACGACTGAAGTTTATCCTACTTGTAAAGAAGTAAAAAAGCCTACCACTTGTCCGTATTGTGGCAGTGCGTTAATAGAAAACGGTGCAAATTTATTCTGTCCTAACGATAATTGCAAACCTAGAGTCGTTGCAAAACTTACTAACTTTGCGGGTAAAAACGGTATGGATATTGAAGGCTTTAGTGAAAAGACTGCCGAGTTGTTATTTAAAGAGTTCAACGTGCAAAACTTTAGCGACTTGTATAGTTTGGATAAAGATAAAGTGCGTTCGTTAGACGGTTATAAAGATGCAAAAACAGATAATTTATTTACCGCTATTGAAAAGTCAAAAAACGTAGCGTTTGACAAGTTTATTTATGCGCTTTGTATTGATAATGTAGGCAAGAAAACGGCAAAAGATTTGGCAAATAAATATAAAACGCTTGAAAACCTTAAAAATGCTGGAAAAGAGTCGTTGTTAGAAACGGAAGATATAGGTGAAATCGTTGCCGATTGCATTTATAATTACTTTAGGAATGATAAGAATTTGACTGAAATTGAAAAGCTGTGCTCACTTGGTGTAACCGTGAATGAAATTGCTCAAGTTTCAGAAGGTGCTTTTTTAGGCGAACGCGTTGTGCTTACTGGTACACTTTTAGAATTTAAGCGTGATGAAGCGGCTAAAATAATAGAGTCGCTCGGTGGGGAAGTTTTATCAAGCGTTTCTAAGAAAACTACTATTGTGCTTGCAGGAGAAAATGCGGGTAGTAAACTCGATAAAGCCAAGGCGCTTGGTGTAAAAATAATTGACGAAGATACTTTTAAATCACTTATAAAAACTTGATAAAATAATAAAAGTATGATAAAATAGTTTAAATATTATACGGAGAAAGTTGTTTATGCTTAGTATGACGGGTTACGGTAGGGCGGAATATTCTGAAAACGGAATTAACCTTATCGTTGAAATGAAAACCGTAAATAATCGTAATTTTGATTTAAATTGCAAAACTCCACGCGCGTTTATTGCGCTTGAAGATGCTATAAGAAAGACAGTTCAAGCGTACGTTAAGCGTGGTAGAATTGATTTGTTCGTTAACTTTTCCGACACTCGTGAAAACGTTTCAGATTTAACGGTGAATTTAGATAAGGCAAATGCTTATTATAACGCAAGCAAGCAAATTGCTGAAAAGTTTAATCTTGCAAACGATATGAGCGTTAGCTTACTTATGAAGTCGCCTGACGTTATCGTGGATAATTCCGTGCTTGACGTTGCGGAGATTGAGCAAATCGTTAAAGATACGGTTAAATCGGCTTGTGAAAATCTTAATAAAATGCGTAAGGTTGAAGGCGAAAAGTTAGTTGCCGATATGCTTAGTCGTATGAATACGATTAAAGATTTAGCAGATAAAATCACTGAACGCGCACCGCTTGTAGCGATTGAGTATAAAAATAAACTTAAAATCAGGATTGAAGAATTTTTGCAAGACGTAAAATATGAAGAATCAAGACTTTTAAGCGAAGTTGCTTTTTATACCGATAGGGTTAATATTGATGAAGAATTGACAAGATTGAAATCACACATCGTTCAGTTTTGTGATATTATTAAAACTGAAGGCATGGGTAAAAAACTTGACTTCTTGATGCAAGAGTTTAATAGGGAAACAAACACCATTTGTTCAAAATCTAACGATATTGAAGTTACCAGATGCGCTCTAGAACTCAAGAACGAAATTGAAAAAGTAAGGGAGCAGGTTCAAAACCTTGAGTAATATGAGAAACGTTTTAATCGTGCTTTCAGGACCGTCGGGCGTAGGGAAAGGAACTATTGCAAAGTTGCTTACCAAAGATGACAACATTTCGCTTTCAATTTCTTGCACAACCCGTTCTCCAAGAGATGGGGAAGTTCACGGCAGAGAATACTTTTTTATTAAAAAAGAAGAGTTTAAGTCCAAAATTGAAAAGGACGGATTTTTAGAATACTCTGAACATTTTGACAACTTTTACGGCACACCTAAAGATTTTGTACTCAATAGATTGAAAGAAAAAGACGTGTTGTTAGAGATTGACGTTAACGGTGGGCTTAAAGTTAAAGAAAATTACAATGATGCCGTGCTTATAATGCTTCTTCCACCTTCGCGTGAAGAAATTAAAAACCGCCTACTTAAAAGGAACACGGAGTCAATAGAAAAAATCAATTCAAGAATGGAAAGAATTGATTACGAGCTCAGCAAGCAAAGCCTTTACGATTATGCCGTTATAAACGACGATTTAAATGTTGCGCTTAATGAGATTAGAAAAATAATTGAATTAGAAAAAAATAAAGTTTAATAAAGTAATTTCTTAAAGGAGAGATAACTATGATACATAAACCGCCTATTGATGAATTGGCACAAAAAATCGGTTCAAAATACGAACTTTGCATCGTTACTAGTAAACGTGCAAGACAACTTATGGAACAAGCACAAAACCAAGGCTATACCGAACTTCCGGATAATGAAAAGCCTTTGTCTGTTGCTGCGCAAGAAATTCAAGATGGCAAACTCGTTGCCACAAACGATTAACAGAATTAAAAATGTGTTCATCACTTTGGTGGACATATTTTGTTTTTAACGGATAATAGGGAAGTTATGTTTGCTGACGTTATAGTCGACATCAACAACGTAGAAGTTGATAAAATTTTCGAATATTCTTGTTTTGGCTCCACCGTTCAGGCTGGCAGCCGTGTTGTTGTGCCTTTCGGCAGCAAAGTAATTGAAGGAATAGTTATTAAAACCAAAGAAAAAAGCAACTATTCTCCCGAAAAAATTAAACCTATTTTGCGCGTTTTAGAAGATATTCCAGCATTGACTGAAGAAACTTTGGAGTTGATGGAATACGTTTGTAAAACTTGCTACGTTACTCGTGCGGCAGCGCTTAGACTTTTTCTTCCGTCAGAAATGCGCAAGGGAAAGGTTAAGGACCACTTCGTAAGGTATATAAATCTTGCTGATGATATAAACGTTGAAGAAGTTCTTTTGTCAATGCGTAAGTCCGCTGTAAAACAAAAAGAACTTATTGAATACTTAAAAGAAAACGGCAAGTCGCTTTGCACTCCGCTTAGTGATAGGTTTGGCGCGTCAGCCCTAAACGCAATCGTTAAAAAAGGCTATGCACAAATTACTAAAGAAAAGTATTTGCGCTCGCCGTATAAAGATTTATCTACGGATAAAAAGAGTGTTTCTCTAACTCCCAAACAACTTTTGGCGGTAAATTCAGTTGTTAATACCGATAAAACGGTAAGTTTAATTTTTGGCGTTACTGGTAGCGGTAAAACTGAAGTTTACTTAAACCTTATCAATAAAACTATAAACGCTGGTAAAACGGCAATAATGTTAGTGCCTGAAATCGCCTTAACTCCGCAAATGTTAAAACAACTTCGTGCGCGTTTTGGCGATAACGCTGCAATTCTTCACAGTGGCTTATCCGCTGGAGAGCGCTTTGACGAGTGGTGGAGATTAAGAAACGGCGAAGCAAGAATTGCCATCGGTGCAAGAAGTGCTATTTTTGCTCCGGTTGAAAATTTGGGACTTATCATTATTGATGAAGAGCACGACGGTAGTTATACCAGTGAATCTTCGCCTAGATATTCTACTATTGACGTCGCCAAATTTCGTGCGAAAAAAAATGGTGCAAAACTAGTTTTGGGCAGTGCAACGCCGTCGGTTGAAAGTTATCTAAATGCAATTGACGGGGAATACAATTTAATTGAACTTCCTGATAGAATTAATAAAAAACCCTTGCCGGAAGTTGAGATTGCTGATATGCGTAAAGAAGTTAGGCGTGGCAACAACACTCCGTTTTCTTCAATATTAAAGGTTGAACTTGACGAGTGTTTAAAAAACGGCAATCAAGCAATAATTTTCCTAAATCAGCGTGGATATTCTAAAACGGTAATTTGCACTGAGTGCGGACACGTTCAAAAATGTGATTCGTGCGACGTTTCCTTGACTTACCATAGGGAAGATGATGCTTTGCTTTGTCATTATTGCGGTGCAAAGTATAAGATGATAACTGCTTGTACCGAGTGTGGTAGCCCTTATATTAGATACGGTGGCACTGGTACGGAGCGAGTTGTTGATGAACTTCAACAACTCTATCCAAAAGCAAGAATACTTAGAATGGATAGAGATACAACTCAAAATAAAGAAGGGCATTTTAAGATTTTAAGTCAATTTGCTAATCGTGAAGCCGATATTTTAGTCGGAACACAAATGATTGCAAAGGGGCACGATTTTCCTTTCGTTACCTTGGTTGGAATACTCGATGCGGATATGAGTTTGCATTTTTCCGATTATAGAAGCGGGGAACGAACTTTTCAACTTCTTACCCAAGTTGCTGGTAGGAGCGGTAGGGCTGAGAACGCGGGTAAAGTTGTTTTGCAAACTTATTCGCCTGATAATCCAGTTTTAAGATACGCTATTAAATATGATTATATAAACTTCTTTAAGCAAGAGATTTCAGTTAGAAAGGCAACTGCTTTTCCGCCTTTTACCGACGTGGTTAGAATACTAATAAGCGGTGAAGATGATGAAAAAACACTTGCCGTAACTAAGGCAGTTTATGAAGATTTAAGCATAATATATAACTTAAATAGAGATAAATTCCGCTTTTTTGGGTGTATGAAAGCGCCCCTAAAGCGTTTGCAAAACAAGTTCCGCTATCAAGTTTTGATGCGAATTACCGCAAAAGATAGGGAACTTTTAGACGAAATATTTGAACATGCCGATAAATATAAAACACGCGCTGTTTCAGTATTTATGGAAGTAAATTCCAACAATTTAACTTAAAGGTGATACTATGGCTATTAGAAATATTGTTCAACTTGGCGACCCAACTCTTAGAAAAAAGAGTTTTGAAGTAACTGACTTCGGTGAAAAAACTCATCAACTTTTAGATGATATGAAAGAAACACTTATCAAAGCGGACGGTGCTGGTCTTGCTGCACCGCAAGTTGGCGTTTTGCGTCGCGTGTTTATCGTAATGGCCGAAGGTAAATATTTTGAATGTATTAACCCCGTTATAGTTAGCCAAAGCGGCACGCAATCTGGTGAAGAAGGTTGTTTATCAGTTAGGGGTAAATACGGTGCTGTAACTCGCCCAAATAAAGTAACCGTTAAGGCTTTCGATAGATTTGGTAAACCCTTTACCGTAAAGGCTGAAGGATTTTTAGCGCGTGCATTTTGCCATGAATACGACCATTTAGACGGCATAATTTACGTCGATAAAGCAGATTATGTTAAGGGAGAAAACGATTGAGAATAGTTTATTTAGGAACGCCCGATTTTGCCGTGTTGCCGCTAAAAAAGCTTGTAGAGAGTGGCGAACACGAAATTGTTGGCGTAGTTACAAATAAAGATAAACCAGTTGGTAGAAAACAAATTTTAACCGCACCGCCAGTAAAGCAATACGCTTTAGAAAACGGGCTACCCGTTTATCAGTATTCTAAAATTAGACTAGAAGGCGTCGAAGATATGAAGGCGCTTAAGCCTGATTTGATGATTACTTGTGCGTTTGGTCAAATTTTATCTCAAGAAATTTTAGATATCGCAAAACACGGCGTTATCAATATTCACGCGTCGCTTTTACCCAAGTATAGGGGAGCGTCTCCCATTCATTACGCCATTTTAAACGGCGAAAAGAAAACTGGTATCACCATAATGAAAACCGATATCGGCATCGATACTGGTGATATGATACTTCAAGAGGAACTTGAAATTTTAGACGGTGAAACTTGTGGTAGCCTTTTTGAAAGATTATCAGTGCTCGGTGCAGAATGTTTAATGAAAGCTTTGCCTTTAGTTGAAAACGGCACGGTTAAGTATATTAAACAAGATGATGAAAGGGCAACTTTTAGTAAAATCGTTAGAAAAGAACACGCGCTTATCGATTGGAATGACAGCGCGGAAAACATTTATAATAAAATACGCGCTTATAACCCCGCACCTATTGCTTTTTGTTATCTTGACGGCAATCCGTTTAAAGTGTATGAAGCAAAAGTTGTGGACGGTAGTGGCACTGCTGGGCAAGTGTTAAAAGCGGAAAATGAATTGATTATTGCTTGCGGAAGTAGTGCATTATCACTTTTAACCGTTCAAAAAGCGGGCGGAAAACCTATGAATATAAAAGATTTTTTGCGCGGTAATAAGTTTATTTTAGGTAGCGAATTTAAGTAATGGTTAACTATTTTTACGATTGTTATTCTATATTAAATAAAGTGTATAGTGAAAAGTCTTATCTAAAGCAAGCGATAAATTCAACCTTTATCGAAGAAAAGAACCGTGCACTTACAATTAAGACTTGCTACGGTGTGCTTGATAAAGATATTGAACTTTCTTACTATATTTCTAAACTTGCGGAAAAATCTCCAAAGCTAGTTATAAGAACTATTTTGAAGATTTCAATGTACGCAATAAAGTATTTAGAAAAAAAAGAATACGCCGTTACTAAAAACGCTGTTGAACTGACTAAAAAGTTAGGCAAGGGCGGTATGGCTGGATTTGTAAACGCCTTTTTAAGAAAGTTTATTAGTACTAATATTGAACTTCCTTCTGATAAAATAAAGTGTTTATCAATTCAATATTCTTACCCCGAATTTGCCGTAAAATCGCTTGTTAAAACCTATGGTTTTGAGCGCACGGAAAAGATTGTAGCCGCGACTAATGAAAGCACTTGCTTAAGTTTTTACGACGTTGACGGTAAAGATTACTTAGAAAAACTTGGTGTTGAGTTTGAAAATACGCCTTTTGATAACGTTTTTATTGCAAAACGTTTTGTAAGAAACGCTGATTACGATAAGGGTGTTTATACTTATCAAGCGCTTGGCTCTGTCGCTATTTGTGAAGAAGTTGAGCCTTGCGAAAATTTGCTTGATGCGTGTGCTGCGCCTGGTGGTAAAAGCGTTAGGCTATCATATAAATGCAAACAAGTTACTTCGTTAGACGTGCACGAACATAGGGTAGAGCTTATAGAAGAATATAAAAAGCGCATGGGCAGAGAAAATATTACCACGCGCGTTGCTGATTCTAAAATTAAAATTGATGAATTTGTAGATAAGTTTGATGCTGTTTTGGTCGATGCTCCGTGTAGCGGGTTAGGGGTAATGAACGATAACCCCGATATTAAACTAAATAGAGAAGAACAAAACGTTCTAGAACTTAACAAAGAACAAATTGCTATATTAAAAACTGTTTCAAACTACGTAAAGAAAGGCGGGTATTTATATTATTCAACTTGTTCAGTTTTAGACAGTGAAAATATAGAGATAATAAAAGCGTTTATGTCTGACATAAAAGGCTTTGAAATATGCGAAATCAATAGTAAATTACCGCATGAAAACGTTTTTGACACAAATCAATTTTTACCTGATATTTCCGGCGGTTTAGGATTTTATA
This sequence comes from Christensenellaceae bacterium, assembly GCA_045594285.1. GTDB lineage: Bacteria > Bacillota > Clostridia > Christensenellales > Borkfalkiaceae > UBA1259. Next base: position 54,938 of record JAZNYF010000001.1, read on the forward strand.
TTGCAAAATTAAAGAGAGTGAATTAGTGTGAAAGAGTGCTTGCTAGGGTTAAACCTTGAAAAACTTAAGAGTGTAATTAGTGATCTTGGCGAAAAGAGTTTTAGAGCAGGACAAATTTATAAAGCCTTGCATTTAGGACTTGATTTTTCCGAGATGACTGAACTTTCTAAAACTTTGCGTGAGAAACTTTCTGAGCAATATACAGCGCAACCCATTACGATTATTAAGAATTTAAAATCGGTTGACGGCACTCAAAAATTCTTGTTTAAGCTTTGCGATGGCAACGTTATTGAAGGCGTTTTGATGAAGTATAAATACGGTTACACCATTTGTGTTTCTACGCAAGTTGGTTGCCGTATGGGTTGTGCTTTTTGTGCATCAGGGCTTCATGGTTTAGTTAGAAATTTAACTTCCGCTGAAATTTTAGGCGAAGTTATTGCAGTAAATAGATATCTCGGCGGTGGGCTTGGCGATAAAAGGCAAATTATAAACATCGTTTTGATGGGTAGTGGTGAGCCGCTTGATAATTATGATAATACGGTTGAATTTTTAAGACTTGTTTCTGAGACTGGCGGCATCAATATTAGTCAGCGCAACATTAGCCTTTCAACGTCTGGTATCGTTCCAAAAATGTATAAACTTGCCGATGAAGACGTAAGCATAAACTTAACCGTTTCGCTCCACTCTCCGTTTGATGATGAGCGTGAACAAATTATGCCCGTTGCAAAAACTTATAAGATTGATGAAATTTTAGGTGCGTGTGCAAATTACTTTAAGAAAACTGGTAGGCGTTATATTTTTGAATACGTTTTAATCCGTGGTAATAACGATTCTATTCGCCATGCTAACGCGCTTATTTCAAAACTTAAAGGTAGACCTTGCCACGTTAATTTGATAAGGCTTAACGAAGTTAAAGAAAACGAATTAAAGAGCGCAACCGATAAGGAAGCGTATAGATTTTTAGGACTTTTAGAAAAGGGCGGACTTTCCGCAACCTTACGCAGAAGAATGGGTGAAGATATTGACGGCGCGTGCGGTCAACTTCGCCAAAGATATATTGAAGAAAATTCTACAGGTGAAATTTGATAGGACAAGTTTATAAAGCGCATACGGATTCTTATCTTGTTAAGTGCGATGGAAAACTTTATAAATGTGGGGCAAGGGGCGTTTTGAAATTAAGGCGCAACGATATTGCCGTTGGTGATTACGTAGAGATTGAAAAGAACGTTATTTGCGCGGTTAAAGAGCGCAAAAATAGGTTTATAAGACCAAACGTATCTAATATTGACTTAATCGTTGCGGTCGTATCACCAGAGCCTAAGCCCGATTATTTGCTTTTGGATAAACTTTACTTAAACTCTGTAAAAGAAAACGTTGAGTTTGCAATTGCGGTAAATAAAGCGGATATAAGCGATGCAGTGCTTTCTTACATCAAAAAAGAATACGGAGCGCTTGGTATTGATATTATTTGTGTTTGTGCAAAAACTGGCGAAGGTATTTCTAACCTAAAAGAAAAACTTGACGGAAAACTTACCGTTCTTGCGGGACAAAGCGCTGTTGGTAAGACTTCAATAGTAAACGCTATGTTTGGGCTTGATTTGAAAGTTGGGGATTTAAGTGATAAAATTCAAAGGGGTAAGCACACGACTACGCGCTCAGAAATCTTTGAGTTTGAAAAGGTTAAACTTATTGATTCGCCTGGATTTGCCGTAATAGAAGCGTTCGTGGATATAAAAGAATTACCAGAGTGTTATCCAGAGTATTTTGAAGTTTCGGGTGAGTGTAAGTTTAGGGGCTGTTTACATATAAACGAGCCCGATTGTAAGGTTAAAGAACTGGTTGAAAGTGGCGTTTTGTCAAAAGAACGTTACAAAAGATATATAGAAATTTATGATGAAATATCAAAAAGGAGAAATATTTATGAAAAAGATTAAGATTGCACCTTCAATTTTATCAGCAGATTTTTCTAAAATGGGACAAGAAATTGCTGATATTACCGCTGCTGGGGCAGACGTAATTCACCTTGACGTTATGGACGGAAGTTTTGTTAGAAACTTATCTTTCGGACCTAAACTTATCAAAGAGTGCAGACCTTATTCAAAGGCAGTTTTTGATGCACACTTGATGATTGTTAACCCTTGGAAATACATTCCGCAATTTGCTGATGCTGGTGCAGATATTATTACAGTACATCACGAAGCGTGCGGTCCTATGCTTAAAGAAACTTTAAGAATGATTAAGGGCTTAGGCGTTAAGTGTGGCGCTGTTATTAACCCCAACACCGACGTTAAAGAAATTGAACACGTTATCGATGATATCGATATGCTTCTTCTTATGAGCGTATATCCTGGTTTTGGCGGTCAAAAGTTTATTCCTGAAGTATTGACCAAGATTGAACAAGCGGCTAAACTTATTGAAAAAACTGGCAAAGATATCGATCTTGAAATAGACGGTGGTATAAATAAAGAAAATATCAAACTCGTTAAGGATGCTGGTGCAAACGTTATCGTTGCTGGTAGTACCGTGTTTAACGAACCAGATCGTGCTGCGATTATCAAGTATTTAAGAGAAGTTTAATCTGTTAGTGGCAATTTTCATATTTACAGCATATAGTTATATATGTGAGGTATGTTTATGAGAATTTGTTGTATTAAGCCACCTATGATTATTAGAAAAATCTTAAGACTGTTTTTTGCAAACAAATGTAAAAATCAATAAAGAAAAGCCCTACCGAATTCGGTAGGGCTTTATTATTTTATTTAAGTTATACTATGTCAACCACAGTTTCGTAAATCTTGCCAGTTACGTCAAGCATTTTGCTTAAATTTTCCATTGTTTTAGGAACTTCTTGATAAGTAGTAGTGTCGAGTTTTAAGTGAGATAAGTCAACAGCCTTATTTGCAATAAGGTTAATGCTTGCTGCAATATTGCTTACACCGTTGCCGATACAATGAATTTGGAGTTGCTTTTTAACCGCTTGAGTGAATGAAACTGATGTGTTTTTATATGAAACGCCAACGAAAGCAACACTTGCACCGTATGATGCAAGGGCAAAGGCTTTAGGTGCGGGAACGTTGCAATCAGCAATATAAACAACGCTCTTAGTCATGTGTCCGCCAGTTATTGAGAAAACTTCTTTTTGCCAGTTGTCATCAGCACTAAGTACGTAATAAATACCAGAATTTTTTGCTATCTTATAATCTTCATCATTCGTGGTGATAAGGATAGGTACTGCTTGGTAATACATAGCGAGTTGGGCTAAGATGTTACCAAAGTTGTTTGCGCCGATAATAGCAAGGTAATCGCCTTTTTGGATGTTTAATTTATCAAATACTGAAACAGCAAGTGAAATTTGTTCGATAAACAACGCTTGAACGTCAGGAATAACGTCGGGTAAAAGGAATAACTTACCAGAATCAACGGCAACAAAGTCACTTAAAAAACCATCATAATCAATGCCAGCGTTTTGAAGGTTGGCGCACTTAGAAGTTTCGCCGCTTTTGCAGTTATAGCACTCATGACATTCTTTAGTGGGTTCGATATATACGTGCGAACCTTTTTGAAGACCAAAAAGGTTAGATTCAACTTCGCTTACAATACCAACACCAGCACTTCCGAGCACGACGTTAGCCCCGTCAAGTTCGTCCTTATAACGAAGAACGTCCGACAGGGTGATAAGAGATTTTGTTATTTTAACCTTTGCAAGAGAAGGTGAAGGGGTTGCTTCAACTAGTTCTTCTTCTTTCAAAGTATAAGGTTTTGTGATCTTCCAACCTTTCATAATTTCTCCTAACGAATTGCGAAATTTAATTCATTGTACTACAAATCTTAAAATAAAGCAAGTAAATTAGTTGGGTTGTCAATAATTAAATTTTTTGAAAAAATTATCAAATACCCATTATTTATAGTTGACTAAAGGTGAAAAATATAATATAATTAGCAAGTAAAAAAAGATAAAAGAGGTGTGTTATGAAAGAAGCTATACATCCGGATTATCATGAAGTAACAGTAGTTTGCGCTTGTGGCGAATCTTTTAAAACTGGTTCTACCAAAAAAGGTGACGTAATTAAGGTTGATATTTGCAGTAAATGCCATCCTTTCTTTACCGGCAAACAAAAGTTGGTTGATACCGGCGGCCGTGTTGACAAGTTCAACAAGAGATTTGACAAAGCAAAATAGTATGCTATATTGCGCGGCTTTAAGTGTATTTATACCTTAAAGCCGTTTTTTTTATAATTTTTGGTGTAAAAGGCAATATATTTGCCTATTAAAGTTTTATGAGCAAAAAAGAAAAATGCAATAATAAATGCAAAAAAACGTCTATAGGTGGCCAAGCCGTTTTAGAAGGCGTAATGATGCGTGGCGAAAGGTCTATGGCAACTGCCGTTCGTGATGAAAGCGGTGTTATTAGACTTGAAACCAAAAGGGTAAAGTCAAATAAAGAAAAAAACATCTTTTTTAGATTGCCTATTATCCGCGGCGTCGTTTCCTTTCTAGACTCTATGATAGGTGGCTCAAAAGTTTTAATGCGCTCTGCTGACGTGTACGGAGAAGGTGAACCTTCACGTTTTGAAAAGTGGGTTGCTGAAAAACTTAAAATTGACGTAATAAGCGTTGTTTCAACAATCTCGCTATTTTTAGCAGTGATTTTAGCCGTGTTTTTATTTATGTGGCTTCCGCAGTTTTTGCGCGGTTTGTTGGAGACAATCTTTGCCGTTAAGTTTGGCGTTTGGGCTAAAAACTTCATAGAAGGCGGACTTAAACTTTTAGTGTTCGTAAGTTATATTTTGCTTTGTTCGCTCTTAAAAGACGTTAGAAGAACGTTTATGTATCACGGTGCGGAGCATAAAACTATTTCTTGCTATGAAAAAGGCTTACCGCTTACCGTTGAAAATGCTAGAAAATGTACAAGAGTTCATAACCGTTGCGGGACGACCTTTATGGTTTTCGTTTTGGTTATAAGCATATTAACTTTTGCACTTGTTGAAAGTTTAATAGGCACTGACGTTGAAAAAATATATAGAATATTGTTAAAGATTGCAATGCTCCCCGTCGTTGCTGGGCTTTCTTATGAATTGTTGAAAGGGCTTGCAAAAACCGATTGCTTTATATTCTTTCCGTTAAAACTCCCCGGACTTTTATTGCAAAGAATTACTACGAAAGAACCCGATGACCAAATGTTAGAAGTAGCAATTACTGCATTTAAAAAGGTTTTAGAAATGGATGCTGATCCGTCTATTCCTACCGTGGATTTTGTAACTGCAGAGAAGTGCAACGCACTTACCGAAAGGGTAAAGAAAACGCTGGAAGAAAACGGCATAACCGAGAGTGCTGAAGCGGAATGGATTGTTTCGCTTACGCTTAACGTAAAGAGAAGTGAACTTAATACCGATAAAATGGTGTCCGCTGCAAACGTTGAAAAAATTAACAATATCGTTAGTAAAAGAGTTACTGGTAGACCGCTTTGGTACTGTATCGGTGATACGGATTTTTATGGCTATAAGATTTTGGTTGATGAAAGAGTTCTTATTCCGCGCCCTGAAACAGAACTTTTGGTTGAACATTCGTTAAAGTGTTGTGATAAAGATAAAGTAGTACTCGATATGTGTACTGGCAGTGGTGCGATTGCCGTTGCCGTAAACAAAAAATCAAATGCAAAAGTTGTTGCGGTAGATTTTAGCGACGGCGCTATTGAACTTGCAAAACTTAATGCAAAAAATAACGACGCTGATATTGAGTTTATTAAAAGTGATATGTTTAATGAACTTGGCGAGCGTAAGTTTGACGTGATTATTTCTAATCCGCCCTATATCAAAACTAAGGATATAGAAAATCTTCAGGTTGAAGTAAAAGACTTTGAGCCGAAGATGGCGCTTGACGGGGGCGAAGACGGCTATGATTTTTATAGAATTATTGCTAAAGACGCACCCTTATACTTAAATAAAGGCGGTGTGCTTTTGCTTGAGTGTGGCATAGGTCAAACTGAAACCGTTAAAGAACTTCTTTGTGGTTTTGAATCGGTTGAAATTATAAAAGATTACGAAAATATTGACAGAATTGTTAAGGCGGTATTTTAATGTTTAAGAAACTTGATAAAATGCTTGAAAGGTATGACAAATTAAACGAATTAGTCAGCGATAGCGACGTTATATCACGCATAAACGAGTGGAAAGAATACACTAAAGAACTAGCGGAAATAACCGAAACTGTTGAAAAGTATACCGAATACAAAAAGGTTGTAAAGGAAGAACAAGATATAAAGGAAAGTTTACCTTTAGAAACCGATGCGGAGATGAAAGAACTCTTAGAAGAAGAACTTTTGGTATGTAAAGAAAAACTTGCTAAGATTTCTGAAGAACTTAGAATTTTACTTCTTCCTAAAGATCCTAACGACGATAAAAACGTTATCATGGAAATCCGTGGTGGCGCTGGTGGGGACGAAGCGAGTTTATTTGCGTATGAACTTTATAAACTTTATAATAAATACGCTGAAAGAAATCGTTGGAAAACTGAAGATATTGACGTAAGCGTAACCGAACTCGGTGGTTTAAAGGAAGCGATTTTTTCTATCTCTGGTAAAGGTTGCTATGCTAAACTTAAGTATGAAAGTGGTGTGCATAGAGTTCAACGCGTGCCCGAAACTGAATCACAAGGTAGAGTTCATACTTCAACCGCAACCGTTGCGGTGCTCCCCGAAGTTGAAGACGTTGAAGTAAACATTGATGAAAAAGATTTAAGAGTTGACACGCTCCGCTCATCTGGCGCTGGTGGTCAACACGTTAATAAAACTGAATCTTGCATTAGACTTACTCACATACCTACGGGCATCGTAGTATTGTGTCAAGATGAGCGTTCTCAAACTAAAAATAGAGAAAAAGCAATGCGCGTTTTAAAGAGTAGACTTTATGATTTTTATCAATCACAATATGATAAAGAGTACTCTGAAAACCGTCGTAGCCAAGTAGGTACGGGGGATCGTTCTGAAAGAATTAGAACATACAATTTCCCGCAAGGTAGAGTTACCGACCATAGAATAGGTTTAACACTCCACTCAATCGATAACTTTATGCTTGGCGACATTGACGAAATGGTTGAAGCGCTTGCAATTCACGATAGAGAATTAAAACTAAGTGCTGGTTTTGATGAAGAATAAAAAACTTAATTAGAAAATTAAAAGGAGACGACCCCTTATGATTATTTCACAAAAAGTAGGAAAAATTGCACCGTCTTTGACGTTGGAAATTACGGCGAAGGCAAAAAAGATGAAGGCTGATGGCATTTCAGTAATTGGTTTTGGTGCGGGTGAACCCGACTTCAATACTCCCGATTACATAAATGAAAGTGCTAAAAAAGCAATTGATATCGGCTTCACTAAATACACGCCCGCTGCGGGTATGGTAGAACTTAAAGATGCTATTTGTAAAAAGTTCTTAAAAGACAACGGCTTAAGTTATGAACCTAATCAAATAGTAATTTCTTCTGGCGCAAAAAGTTCGCTCTATCATGCAATTTGCGCGATTGTTGACGAAGGCGACGAAGTTATTTTACCCGCTCCGTACTGGTTAACTTACCCCGAACTAATTAAACTTGCTGGTGGTAAATGCGTTATCGTTGATACCAAGAAAGACAACGGTTATAAAATGACTGCGGATGAGTTTAAGGCTGCTATTACCGATAAGACAAAAGCGCTTATCCTTAATTCACCCAACAACCCGACTGGTGCGGTATATACCGAAGAAGAAATTAAAGCGATTGCTGCCGTTGCTGAAGAAAAAGGTATTTTCGTAGTTTCTGATGAAATTTATGAAAAACTCGTTTACGGAGATAATAAGCACTATTCAATTGCAAGTTTTAGCGAAAAGATGAAAGAACTTACCATTATCGTAAACGGTATGTCAAAAACTTACGCTATGACTGGTTGGAGAATAGGTTATCTCGCTGCGCCTACTGCTATTGCTAAGGCAATTTCAAGTATGCAAAGCCATACTACTAGTAACGCATGTTCAATTGCGCAATACGCATCAGTTGCTGCGCTTACCGATCCCGAAGGGGACAAGTTCATTGAGAATATGCAAAAAGTATTTGATGAACGTAGAAAACTTATGATAGACACGTTAAAAGACGTTGAAGGGGTAGAGTGCATTGAACCTAACGGCGCTTTCTACGTATTCGTAAACGTTGGTGCACTTTACGGTAAGAAGTTTGAAGGCGAAGTAATTGACGGTTCTTTGAAGTTTGCTGATTTGGCGTTAAAGAAAGGCGTTGCAGTTATCCCCGGCGTTGCTTTTGGTAGTGATGATTGCATTAGATTATCTTATGCAATATCTAAAGAAGACATCAAAGAAGGACTTAGTAGACTTATTAGTTTTATAGGTGAACTCAAATAATTTGTTAAAAATACGCGTTGCTTTTTTATAGTAGCGCGTTTTCTTTATGTTTTTTATAAAAAACTTTAAAAAATATCAAATAAATTTTAAAAAACCTATTGAAATTTTGCAAAAAGTATTATACAATATATACAAGTAGAACAAATTATCCAGGAGGAAATTTCCCAATGAAAATTATTTATGGACCCAAAGGCACAGGCAAAACCAAAGCAATTATCGAAAGTGCAAACGCTGCACTCGAAACTGCTAAAGGACACGTTATTTTTGTTACGGATACCACAAGATATACACACGATATTAAATATCCTATTAGATTTTTAGACGTTACTGGTTTTGACGTTAATTGTACCGAAGGGTTGAACGGCTTCTTGAAGGGCATTGTTGCGGCAAATGGAGATAATGAATATATCTTCTTGGACGGTATTGCTAGAATTGCTGGCAAAGAACTTAAAGATCTTGAAGTGATTTTTGCATCAATGGATAAACTTGAAAAGGATTACGGCGTAAAATTCGTTGTAACTTGTAGCGCTGCTAAAGAAGATTTGCCTAACTTTGTATTAAAGTACGTTGATTAAGTTGATTTTTATAGTAGAAATAGTGTAAAATAAGAGTCGGAGTATTATTCCGACTTTTATTTTTTTTGTTAAGGAGATTGTTATGCAATTTATAAGTACCAGAGGTAAGGACTCAGTTTCATGTTCCGCACAAGCAATTGCCAAAGGTCTCGCTCACGACGGTGGGCTTTTCGTTCCTGAAAAATTCCCTTTAGTAAACGCTGAAGAATTTAATAAAATGCTCGATATGGATTACGCTCAGCGCGCTTGTTTAGTTTTGCATAAGTATCTTGAAGAATACGATTATGATGAACTTTTAGCCGCTTGTGTTAAGGCTTATGATAAGTTTGAAGATTCTGATGCTGCACCTATAGTAAAAGTAGATGAATCAACTTTTATTATGGAACTTTTCCACGGCCCAACGCTTGCGTTTAAGGACGTTGCTTTAACTCTTTTACCCTTCCTTATGAGAAAGGGTTGTGATATTAGTGGCATTAAGGATGAAATTTTAATTCTTACCGCAACTAGTGGTGATACTGGCAAGGCTGCACTTGAAGGTTTTAAGGGTGCTGACGGTATTAAGGTTATGGTTTTCTTCCCGAGTGACGGCGTTAGTGAAATGCAAAAACTTCAAATGTGCACTCAAGAAGGGGATAACGTTCAAGTAGTTGCAGTAAAGGGTAACTTTGACGATTGTCAAACAGCGGTTAAAAATATTTTCTCTGATAAAGAATTCAACGCTAAATTAAAAGAAGACAGCGTTGTTTTATCTAGCGCAAACTCAATGAACTTCGGTAGACTTGCACCGCAAATTGCTTATTATTTTTCAGCATATTGCGACCTTGTTAATTCTGAAGAAATCAAAATGGGCGATAAAATAAACTTCGTAGTTCCCACTGGTAACTTTGGTAACATTTTAGCGGGTTATTATGCTAAACAAATGGGTTTACCTGTAAATAAACTTATTTGCGCATCGAACGATAACAACGTTTTAACCGAATTCTTTGCAGATGGTACTTATGATACAAATAGAGAATTTTTTAAGACGATTTCTCCGTCAATGGATATCATAATTTCAAGCAACCTTGAAAGACTTATTTTTGAACTTTGTGGTAGAGATGCTGCAGTTACTGAAAAAAGAATGCTAGACTTAAAGAAAATAGGTAAGTACTCTTTAGAAAAGGCAGAAAAAGAAAAGATAGACAAAGAGTTTTATGCTGACTTTGCTGATGAAGAAGATTGCAGAGAAACCATAGCAGATTTCTATGATGAAAACGGTTACGTTTTAGATACACATACAGCAGTTGCAGTTTCAGTTAAGAATTCATACGCTAACTTTACTGGAGATAACACACCCACGGTTGTATTATCAACTGCAAGTCCTTACAAATTCTCACACGACGTTTTAAGTGCTATTGAAGGTAAAGCACCTGCTGATCCTTTTAAGTGTGCGGATAAGTTATTTGAACTTTCTGCCACACCTATTCCTACTCAAATTTCCGAGTTAAAAACTAAGGAAATTCGTTTTAAGGAAGTAATTGATAAAACGCAAACTTTCGATGCTGTTTTAAGTTTTTTAAATAAATAATTCAAGGATAATTTAAGTAAGGTAATATAAAATGGAAGAAAAGAAAATATTATTCAGCGCAATTCAACCTAGTGGTATTTTAACAATCGGTAACTATCTTGGTGCGCTTAGAAATTTTAAGAAATTACAAGATGATTACAACGGCGTTTTTGCGCTTGCAGATCTTCATACTTTAACCGTTAAACAAGATCCTGCGATTCTTAGAAAGAATACCTATGAACTTGCCGCACTTTATCTTGCATGCGGTATTGACCCTGAAAAGTCAATTTTATTTGCGCAATCACACGTTTCAGCACACACTGAACTCGCTTGGGTTTTAAATACGATTTGTTATCCGGGCGAACTTTCAAGAATGACTCAATTTAAAGATAAGAGCCAAAAGCATGAAGATAATATTAACATGGGGCTTATGGATTACCCAGTGCTTATGGCGGCTGATATCTTGCTTTATCAAACCGAACTTGTTCCTATCGGTGCTGACCAAAAACAACACTTAGAACTTGCAAGAGATTTGGCTATTCGTTTTAATAACCGTTTTGGTGAAACTTTTAAAGTTCCCGAAGGTTATATCGGTAAGTCTGCTGCAAGGGTAATGAGCCTTGCTGAACCTGAAAGAAAGATGAGTAAGTCCGATGCTAACCTTAACGCGTTTATTTCTATGGACGACGATCCGGCAACGGTTATTCGTAAGTTTAAGCGTGCGGTAACCGATAGCGATAATAAAATCGTTTATTCACCCGAAAAACCGGGTATAAGTAACTTACTTTCTATCTACTGTGCGTTCACAGATAAAACTTTTGAACAAGCGGAAGCGGAATTTGAAGGTAAAGGCTATGGCGACTTTAAGCTCGCAGTTGGTGAAGTTGTTACCGAAAAAATCGAGCCTATCAGACAAGAAAAGAATAGATTGCTTAATGATAAAGCATACCTTGATGAAGTGCTTAAAAACGGTGCTGAACGCGCTGAAAGACTTGCTTATAGAACACTTAGCAAGGTTTATAAAAAAGTTGGCTTAGTTTTAAGAAAAAGGGGTTAAAATGTTTGGTTACGTAAAAACCGATTTCCCAAATATGTATATGAAAGACGTGGTTTTGTATAAAGCCATGTATTGCGGATTATGTAAAGGAATCGGCAAGTGCTGTGGTAATAAAGGTCGTTTGGTTTTAAATTACGATTTAACCTTTTTATCTTTATTTGCACATAACTTACTTAACTTAGACGTTAAGATTGAAAAACAAACCTGCATTATTCATCATATAAGAAAGCGCCCAGTTGCCGTTCCCGACGCGCTTACTGAAAGAATAGGCGCGCTTAACGTTATTTTGGCTTACTATAAGTTAAACGATGACGTTATTGATAATAAAAAAGGTTTTATAAAGCGTTCGTTTTTCAAGTCGTCATATAAAAAGGCAGTGAAAAAAGAACCTAAGTTTGACGCTATCGTTAAAGCGCGTTATGATGAACTTAGAAAGTATGAAAAGGCTAACTGTGATAGTATTGATATGGCAGCCGATCCTTTTGGGCTTATGATGCAAGATATCATTTGCGAGCTCATTGGGGCGGATTGTTCAGAAAACGTAAAAAAGATTGCTTACGAACTAGGTAAGTGGATATATCTTATCGATGCACTTGACGACTTCGATAAGGACAAGAAAAAGAAAAACTTTAACGTTTTTGTCAATGCTAATCCTAGTATTTGTGATAAACAAACTTTATTAAATACTAAGGGCAACGAAGTAGTTTATATTTTTGGCACGATATTAAACGAAATTGCAACTTTAGAAAAAGGACTTGATTATAAGTTTAATCACGATTTAATTAGTAATATTTTATCTTTAGGTTTGAAAGGTCAAACCAAAATGATTATGGAGAATAAAAAATGCAAGAATACTTCAAAATTTTAGGCTTAAGTGAAAATGCAACCGATGAAGAAATTGAATTTGCTTATCAAAAATTAAAAAATAAGTATTCTAGGGATCGTTTTTTGGAAGGCGAACCTGGAAATAGAGCAGCAAAAATGCTTACTAAGGTTGAAACCGCTTATTATGAAATTATGGCAGCAAGAAAAACTCAAACTCAAACAGAAAGCGAAAGTACCGCTGACTTATCAGAAGTTGATAGACTTATTAGAAGCGGAGATATGACTGCTGCGCAAGAAGCACTTGATAACGTTAGAAATAGAACTGCTGAGTGGCATTACTTGCAATCAGTAGTTTTCTATAAAAAGAATTGGGTAAATGAAAGCAAAAAGCAGCTTGAAATTGCGCTCTCAATGGATCCGCATAACCAAAAGTATGCTGATGATTTTGCAAAACTTAAACAAAAAATGGAGTATAATGAAAAGCAATTTAAAGGCGCTCAAACTCAAGACCCTAGCGAACAAGACATCCGTGATAGACAAATGGGCGGAGATGCTAATAATTGTTTATCTTTCTGCGCAACTTGGTGTTGTTTAGACATGATGTGCAGTATGTGCTGTAGATAATGAAAAGTAAACTTATTTCAATATCTGCAATTTCCGCAGGTTTTGTGGCTATCTTTTTATTGATAGGTGCTTACGTGGAAGTTGCGGATATTTTTACAATTATAATTGCATCAATATTCGTTACGTTGCCGCTTTATTATAAGTCGTTTAAGGCGTGCTTTTTAGCCTTTTTAGCGGGTGGGGTGATAGCGTTTATTTGTAGTGGATTAAATATTTATTCACTTATATTTCCGTCTTATTTCGGTTTTTTTGGTATTTATCCGATAATTAAGTTTATTTGTATTGAAAAAAATCTTAATAAAATTGTGAGGTTTATTATCGGTATCGTTTGGTGCATGGTAGCGTTTATCGGTATTTATTTTTACTATATCACTATTGAACCGAGTGTGCTTAACGGTTTTCCCGAATGGATAAGTGAATATATGGTTATTGCCGTTGCAATTATTGGTGCTGTTTTTTACTTAATTTATGATAAGTACTTATCGGTTTGTAGAAGAATAAGTGATTATTATCTTAAGAAAATTATAAAATAGGAATTCAAATGGAAAAAAACGAGGAAAAAGTTGGCGTTGTCGTAGGTCTTGGCTCTAACGGCGAAGGCATAATTAAAGAAGACGGCAAGGTCGTGTTCGTTCCATATACTTTAGTGGGCGAAAAAATTAAATATAAAATCTTAAAGGTTGACAAAAAATGCGCTTACGGCAAGGTTTTAGAAGTTTTAACACCTGCTGAAATGCGCGTTAGGCCAGCATGCCCAGTATTTGGAAAGTGTGGTGGCTGTCAACTTCAGCATATTAAGTACGTAAATCAACTTAAAATTAAGGAAGAAAACGTTGCTAATTGCTTTGAAAAAATCGCGAACTTAAAAGTAGAAGTTAAAAACGCTGTTAAAGGTGATGACGAGTTTAGGTATAGAAACAAACTTCAATTACCAGTTCAAGAAACCCCTAAAGGAGCAGTTATCGGTTTTTATGCGGAAAATTCACATAGGGTAGTGCCTATTGACGATTGCTTGATAAACGCGCGTTGGACTGATGATATTATTGCGGCGTTTAAGAAGTATATTGAAGAATTTTCTATAAAAGGCTACAATGAAAACGACGGCAGTGGGGAAATTAGAGAAATTACCGTTAAGGACGTAAAAGATAATCTTATTATAACAATGGTTGTTTTAGATGAAAACTTACGTGGAATAAGCCGTCTTATTGAAATATTAAAAGAACGTTTAAACTTTACTTTTTCATTGTATTTAAATGTGAACAAGAAAAATACCAACGTGATTTTTGGCGATGAATTTAAACTACTTTATGGTGAATCCGACTATACTGGGGATATGCTTGCTATAAAGTATAAAATCGGCGTTAGGTCGTTTATGCAAGTAAACAATTCCGTTTGCGCTAAACTTTATTCAGCAGTAAGGGACGCTGTTGATGCTGATGAAAACACAGTTGTAATCGATGCATATAGTGGGGCGGGACTTATGACCGCACTACTTGCTAAGCGCGCAAAAAAGGCTATCGGTGTTGAAATTATACCAGAAGCGGTAGCGTGTGCAAACGACTTAGCCGTTCAAAATGGACTTGGCGATAAAATTAGTAATTACCTTGGGAAATGCGAGGACATTTTGCCAGACATAATCGAGAAAGAAAAGCAGTTGAACTCTAAGGTTTGCCTTGTTTTAGATCCGCCTAGAAAGGGTTGTGATATCAAGGTTATAAATGCAATAATTAAGAGTGATATTGATAAGATTGTTTACGTATCGTGTAAGCCTTCTACACTTGCAAGAGATATCGGTTTAATAACTGGGTCGCTTGCCGTTATTGACGGGGAAGTTAAAAAGGTAGAAAACCCCAAACTTCGTTATGAAGTATCTTTCGTTCGTCCATTTGATATGTTCGCAAACACCAAACATATTGAAACGCTAGTTGTTTTAATAAAAAGGCATTAATAAGGAGTTTTGAAATGGAAACTAAACGCGTTGATATTGTTCAATTTGTTGTAGTTGTTTTATTAGGAGTTTTGTTAGCGTTTAATTACATACTTTTTATAAATCCAAACAATTTTGCGCCTGCGGGTATCAATGGTATTGCTGTAATGATTCAGTATAAATTTAACTTTTCCGTAGGTTATATGTCTTTAATCAT
The DNA here is from genome assembly GCA_045594285.1 of Christensenellaceae bacterium. Taxonomy (GTDB): domain Bacteria; phylum Bacillota; class Clostridia; order Christensenellales; family Borkfalkiaceae; genus UBA1259. The sequence goes on from JAZNYF010000001.1 coordinate 70,096, forward strand.
AAACGTTCCACTTTGTATTTTTGCTTTTTTCTTGATAGAGAAAAAGTTTTCTATTAAAACTTTGTTTTTTTGCGTTGTGTATTCTTTAACGTATTTGTATTTGCAAACTCTTGATTTTTCAAAATTTCAATACAATGCTCAAGGTATAGATACAATATATCCAGTAATTATAGCGGGACTTTTAAGTGGATTAGTTTACGGGTTTTTGTTTAAGATAAACGCATGCACGGGTGGAACAGATATTGTTGCTAAATATTTAAGTAAAAAGAAACCTTTTTTGAACTTCTTTTGGGTAATGTTTTCAATTAACGCAGCTGTAGCTATTGTATCTTGTTTTGTGTATGCTGAAAACGGCTTTTTAAATTATAAACCAGCGTGCTTGTGTATGTTGTATTGTTTTGTTTCAAGTTTTATTGGCAACGCAATGCTTAAGGGGGCAAAGTCTGCTTATAATTTCACCATTATAACTTCACAACCGGAAGATTTAGAAAAAGAAATATTGAAAAAATTACACCATTCAGCAACGCGTGTGCAAGGGCAAGGTATTTATTCTAATGAAGAAAAAACTATACTAACGTGTTTAATTAACAAGCATCAACTTGTTGATTTTGAAAACATAATTAAAAAATACCCTGAGGCTTTCGTTTACGTGCAATCTGTTTCACAAACGTTTGGTAATTTTAAAAGGATAAAATAATAATGAAACTTATCTTAAATGCGTTAATTAAATTCGTTTTAGGGGTTGTTTTAGTTAGCACACTTTTATTTTTACCTGCATGTACTTTTAACTATTTTGGCGCTTGGTTATTTATAGCGTTGCTATTTATCCCTATGTTCATTATGGGCATAGGGATGTTTATAAAAGCCCCAAAACTACTAGAAAAACGCTTAAATAATAAGGAGAAAGAAAAAACTCAAAAAGGTGTGGTTGGTTTTTCTGGTTTAATGTTTGTTGCTGGTTTCATAGTGTCGGCATTAGACTTTAGATTTTCATGGTCAACCGTTCCACTATGGCTTGTAATAGCTGCGTCAGTTCTGTTTTTAATCGGCTATCTTTTATATGTGGAAGTTATGAGAGAAAACGCGTACCTTTCACGCACGATTGAAGTGCAAGAAAATCAGCAGGTTATAAGTACTGGGTTATACGGTATTATTCGCCACCCGATGTATTTAGCAACGCTTTTAATGTTTTTGCCGATGCCTTTAATTTTAGGCTCGTTTTGGGGACTAATAGCCTTTGCATTTTATCCAGTAGCCATAGTTGTTAGAATAATAAATGAAGAAAAAGTGTTGACAAAAGACTTGAAAGGTTACTCTGAATATAAAATGAAAGTCAAATTTAGACTTATTCCTTTTATTTGGTAGTGGGGAGGTATATATGCATCAATTTCAAGGTAAGTGGATAACAAACGAAGAATTTTACAACCTTAAACCAAGGAACGTTTTTCATAGGCAGTTAGATATTATTGATTTTGATTGCTCTGAACATAGAAATAAACATATTTTGTTTCGTAAAAAGTTTAATTTATTAAAAACAAATGGTAGAGCGATTATTTATATTTCTGCAGATGATTTTTATAGATTATATATAAATGGAAAGTTTATTACGATTGGACCAGCCCCGGCTTATCATTTTAATTACAATTACAACGTAATAGACGTTACCAAATATTTAAGTAATGGTGAAAATTTGATTGCGGTGCACACTTTCTATCAAGGTTTGATAAATAGAGTGTGGCAAAGCGGAGATAACCGTCACGGCTTAATTTTGGACCTTTGTGTTGAAAATGAAACCGTTGTTAAGAGCGACGAAAGTTTTTTAACCACGTTTCATACCGCTTATGAAGAAATCGGCACGGTTGGTTATGCCACTGCATTTTTAGATAAGTATGATTCTAATTCATTAGAGATAGGCTTTGAGAATATAGATTTTGATGACTCTAACTGGGAAAATGCAAAGGTGTCGAAGTATTCTGATTATAAGTTAAACGAGCAAAAAAGCGCTCAATTAACTTTTGAAAAAATTAAGCCAAAAAATATCCGCAATGATAACGGTGCTGTTTTCATTGATTTTGGAGCGATTTACGTTGGGCACTTATATGCGAAAGTTAAGGGTACTAAAGGGCAAGAAGTAATTATTCGTCAAGGTCAAGAACTTCTTGATGATGGTAGCGTAAGGTTTAAACTGCGCTCAAACTGCAATTATGAAGAAAAGTGGGTGCTTTCTGACGGAGAAAGTTCGTTAGATCAGTTTGATTATAAATCATTTAGGTATGCTTCGTTTGTTTTACCTAAAAACGCAGTTCTCTTGGAAACGTATCTTATTGCAAGGCATTATCCATTTGAGCTTAAAGCAAAAATCTCTAATGAGTTCAAAAATTCTATTGAATTAAAAAAGATTTGGGAATTATGCGTTAACTCGCAAAAATACGGTGTTCAAGATGCCGTGCTCGATTGTATGGATAGAGAAAAGGGTTTTTATCTTGGCGACGGGTGTTATTCTGCGCTTGCACACATGGTTTTAACCCATGATGACGTTATGGTTAGAAAACTAATTGACGAAGCGTTTTCGACTGTATTTATAACTGACGGATTAGTTACATGTATTAACTGTTCTTTTATGCAAGAAATTGCAGAGTTTCCACTAATTTTAGTTAAACTTGTTCTTTGGCATTATAACTACACTAAAGACATTGATTTTTTAAGAGAAAATTATAGCAAGGTTACGGCACTTATTGACGCTTATAAGCGTGATTATGAAGATAATTATTTACTGAAAAATCTTGATAAATGGTGTGTGGTTGAGTGGCCGAAGAATTTTCGCGATGGTTATGACGTTGACATCCAAGAAGGAAAAGTTTGTGAACAACCACACGTTGCAATAAATGCTTATTACTTAGAAAGCATTAGTGTTGCAAATAGAATTGCAAGTATTTTATCGTTGCCTGAATATAGAGATATTACGCCTTTAAAAAATGCGTTTATGAATGCTTTTTATAATAAGGATAACCATTTATTTAAAGACGGAGTAAATACCGAACATATAAGTTTTATAGGTAATATTTTTGCATTTGCGTATAATCTTTGTGAAGATAAAGAGTTTATAACAAACGCACTTAAAATGATTGATGAGCGTAAGATTAGTTCGGTTTGTATATTTGGTGCTTTTCCGCTTCTCGAAGGATTGATTCGCAACGGCTATAGGGATAAAATTAAAGAAGTTATGTCTGATAAAGGTGCGTGGCTTAGAATGATTGAAGAAGGTGCTACGACAACTTTTGAAGGTTGGGGTAAGGACACTAAATGGAATACTTCGCTCTTTCATTTAACTTTGTCTCTCGGGGCAGTTTTCCTATCTGACGTTGATATTGAAAATTTACTCATCTAAATATAAAAAAAGTTATTAACATTGAACTTAAAAGCAAGGATTTTTTAGCCTTGCTTTTTTATTATGGCTGACATAAAACTAGTATCTAACTAATATAATTAGCATTAAGATATTAACAATCGATTAAAAAAATTAGGCAAAAATTGTTGATAAGTGCCATATTTTAACCGAGTTATCAACAATTTGGGGTTTTATTATGTTTGTCATAAAAAGGCGAAGTTTCATTATTATTTCAGTACTTTTAGCAACTGTTTTGGCGATAATAGTTTGTGTTGGGGCAATTACATTAAATCCTGCGGGAGAAATGAATTCTGATAGAATTAAAATTGTTCTTGATGCCGGGCACGGGGGTGTCGACGCGGGTGTTAATGGTGTTAATACCGGTGTTAAAGAAAGTGAATTAAACTTAAAAGTTGTTAAAAAACTAGAAGGATATTTAGTTGCTGCGGGAATGGAAGTAACGCTTACAAGAAATTCTGATGCGGGGCTATACGGCATTGCCACTAAAAACTTAAAGAAAAAGGATATGGAAAAACGCCGTGATATAATAAATTCAGTTAAGCCCGACTTGGTTATAAGTATACATATGAATAAGTATAGCTTGTCTACAAGGCGCGGTGCGCAAGTGTTTTATAAAAAAGGGGATGAAGTTGGAAAAGTTTTAGCAAAAAGTGTTCAAAACAGTTTTAATAATATGGTGGAAGCAAGTAGAGAATGCAGCGTTTTAACTGGAGATTATTACATATTAAATTGCAGTAAGTACCCGTCGATAATTGCTGAGTGCGGGTTTTTATCAAACCCCGAAGATGAAGCCTTACTTATAACGGATAACTATCAAGATAAACTAGCGTTTACTATTTTTCAAGGTGTTGTTGATTATTTTTCTAAAACTGCCGACAATACATAAAAATTTTGTTTGTAATTTTATTTTGCTCGAATTAAAATATTCGGGCTTTTTTATTGTGTTTTTTAAAATAATATAGTATAATTAAGATATTAAAAAATGGGGTAAGTATGAGTTGTTCAAATTAGGCGAAATAATGGACAAGAATAAGGCTAACAACGTTAGCCCGATAGTATTAGCGTTTGTTGGTGATGCAGTATATTCTTTATTCGTTAGGGAAAAGTTAACTTTTGAAACTGATTATAAGGCTGGAGAACTGCAAAAACTTTCCGCAAATGAAGTAAACGCGGTTGCTCAAGCTGAACTTGTTAAAGAAATTTTACCCATGCTTACTGAAGAAGAAATAGGTATTTTTAAGCGTGCACGCAACACCAAAAAAGGCACGAAAGCAAAAAATGCTTCCGTTGCTGATTATAATGCGTCAACTGGGTTTGAAGCACTGCTTGGATACTTATATTTGACTGGTCAAAACGAAAGATTAAATTTTATATTAAACAAAGGTGTTATAGATGAAAATTGAAGGTAGAAATTCGGTTTATGAACTTCTTAAAACCGATAAAGAAATTGATAAAATTTTAGTTCAAAAAGACTTGAAAGACGAAGCGAGCAAGCGCCTTATCAACGTTATTCGTTCACACAAGGTTAAACTTCAACCCGTAGATAAGTACGTTATTGAAAAGGAAAGTGAAAGCAAGCGTCATCAAGGCTTTATCGCATACGTTTCAGATTATAAGTACTTTGACTTAGAAGATATAATTGCTGATTGTGCGGAAAAAGACGGTTTAGTTGTTGTTTGTAACGAAATTTTAGACCCGCATAACTTAGGCAGCATTATTAGGGTTTGCGAATGTGCTGGTGCTGACGGTATTATTATCGGCAAGGATAGAAGTGCATCTGTTAGCGATACTGTTATGCGCATTTCAGCTGGTGCTCTTAACCATATTAAGGTTGCAAAAGTTACTAATATTAATACGGCTATTGATAAACTTAAAGATAATGGATTTTGGGTTTATGGTGCGGAAGTTGGTGGTGGTAACATTTATAAATCAAACCTTACTGGCAAAATTTGCTTGGTAATAGGCGGTGAAGATAGTGGTGTTAAACGCCTAACCAAAGAAAAGTGCGACGGAATAATCTCAATACCTATGTTTGGTAAAGTTAATTCGTTAAACGCGTCAGTTGCGTGTGGTATTGCCGTTTATGAAGTTGTGAGACAGCGCGTAAGTCAAGATAAATAATAAATACTAAGGGAAAGGTAACTATGAGTTATTTGAGTATGACCGATGAGCAGTTAGTCGCTTTTGCCAAGACCGACAAAGGCAAGCCTTTTGAGGTGCTTATCGGCAGATACGACAAAATAATTCGCGGTATTGTAAATAAATATTTTTGCTTAGATGCTGATCGTGATGATTTGCGCCAGGTAGGGTTAATTGCTTTAGCTGATGCGGTGGATAGTTTTAATGAAGGTGCAAATTTCCAATCGTTTGCATATACTTGTATTCAAAACAAGGTGTTATCAGCGTTAAGGTCTAATAATTCTAAAAAGAACGAGCCGTTAAAAAATTATATCCCATTATCTGGGTATGGCGACGGCAGCGTTGATAAAACGGAAGTTTTAGTTGATTCTAAGATCGGCCCTGAAGAATTTTTTGTTGATAAAGAAAGCAAAAATGAAGTCGAACTTACTATTAAAAAAACTTTAAGTGAACTTGAATATAAAATTTTTGCCTTACATATTCAAGGATATTCGTATGAAGAAATAGGCAACAAACTTGAAAAACCGGAAAAATCCGTCGATAATGCTTTGCAACGCATAAGAAGAAAATTGCGTTCAAAGTTTGTCGTTAACGGTTAAGGAGAAATTTATGGCGTATCTTGCGTTATATAGAAAATATCGCCCGACCACTTTTGATAATCTTATCGGTCAAGAGCATATTGTGACTACGCTTGTAAATCAAATAATCGGTGAAAAACTTGGGCACGCTTATCTTTTTACTGGTACGCGCGGCACTGGTAAGACTTCTGCTGCAAAAATTTTTGCAAAAGCAATTAACTGCTTAAACCCTGTAAACGGCTCGCCGTGCGGGGAATGTGATGTTTGCAAGGCGCTTGCCGACCCGTCGAATATTGACGTTATTGAAATTGACGCAGCATCTAATAACGGTGTAAATGAAATTAGAGAACTTCGTGAAAAAGTTCAATATCCGCCAGTTTCTTGTAGATATAAAGTTTACATCGTAGACGAAGTTCACATGCTTACTGGGGCAGCGTTTAACGCATTGTTAAAAACTTTGGAAGAACCGCCTAAACACGTTGTGTTTATTTTAGCAACGACAGAAGTTCATAAAATACCCGCAACAATTCTTTCTAGATGTATGCGCTTTGATTTTAGGTTGATTTCTACTGAAAAAATTGCCGAGCTTATCTCTAAGATTTACGACGAGCAAGGCAAAGCCTATGAAAAAGAAGCGGTTTTTGCAATAGCAAAAGCAGGTGAAGGTAGTATTCGTGATGCTTTATCTATTGCGGATATTGCACTCTCTTACGGCAAGGGTAAACTTACCTATGATAACGTAATGGATATACTCGGCTCGTCTAATAACGAGCTTTTAACCGAGTTTGTTAAAGACGTATTAAATTCCGATACTGGCGCTGTACTTCATACGATTGACGCTCTTGCTGGTTTAGGAAAGAGCATGGGCGTTCTAATTAAGGACGTAACTGCTATTGTGCGTGACCTATTAGTGGTTAAAACATGCAGTAATTCAAATGCGATTTTGGGTTTGCCTTCAGTTAAGTTCGACACCTATAAAATGATTGCTGATAGTACAAATGAACAAAGATTATTAAGGGTTTTAGAAATCTTTTCTGATGCGGAAAACACGCTTAAATACACAAATCACCCGCGCGTAATTTTTGAAACCGCTGCTGTTAAGGCTGCAAAACCCGATTCTGATTATAACTTTGATGCACTCATTTCTAGAATAAATACTTTAGAAACTCAACTAAAAAAACTTGAAAATGAAGGTGTTAAAGTAATAGAAAAGGTTGTAGAAGTTAATAATGAAAAAACGACTGAAATAAATACTAATATAGAAGTCGAAAAATCTAAAAGACAAAGTATTCAATCGGTTGCAATCAACGAATTAAAGGGAAAACTTTTAACTAACCTTCGTAAAATCGGCAGTGAAATGCTTTGGAGTATAGTTCAAGGCGTAGATATGGAAGTAAATGGTAACGTTTTAACTTTAATTGCCGAAAAGACTTCCGATAAAGAATTGCTTGAAAAAATGTCAAGTAGAACAAAAATTGAAAATTCACTTGAAGAATTTTTACCTTTTGAACTTCAAATCAGCGTGTCAGAAACTGAAAAACAGCTTGATGCTGTAGATAAAGCGGCTGAAAGGGTTAAGAATATTTTCGGTGATGATATAGTAATTATTAAATAAAAATAAACATAAATAATTTTAAGGAGAACTAATATGGCATATAGAGGTGGCTACGGCGGTTTCGGTGGTGGAAACCAAATGCAAAATCTTTTTAAGCAAGCACAAAAAATGCAAGAAGAAATGCAAAAGGCTCAAGCAGAACTTGAAGAAATGGAAATTGAAGGCAGTGCAGGTGGTGGGCTTGTTAAGGTTATTGTTAACGGCAAAAAAGTTGTTAGAAACGTTACCATTAACCCCGATGCTGTTGATACGGAGGATATAACTATGCTTGAAGACCTTATTATTGCTGCTCTTAACGATGGTTATGCTAAAGCTGAAAAAGTTTTCAATGAAAAAATGGGTGCTTTTAACGGTTTAGGTTTCTAATATGAAAGTTTACATTGAGCCTATAGGTAGGCTTATTAACGAGTTTTCTAAACTTCCTGGCGTGGGGGCTAAAACTGCGCAAAGATTTGCCTACAAGGTTATAAATATGACTGATGAAGAAGCCAAGGCTTTTTCAGACGCTATATTAAACGCTAAAAATAACGTACGTTATTGCAAGATTTGTGGTAACTTTTCTGAAGGTGACGTTTGCGACGTTTGTAAAAGCCGTTCAAACGATACGATTTGTGTCGTTAAAGAACCTAAAGACGTTATTGCAATTGAAAAGTTAAACGAGTATAACGGCGTTTATCACGTTTTACACGGAACAATTTCACCGCTTGATGGTATTGGCCCTAACGACATAAATATTAAAGAACTGCTTGCGCGTATTTCTCAAGGCGGGGTAAACGAAGTTATTATGGCAACTAACCCTGACGTTGAAGGTGAAGCAACGGCTATGTATATTTCTAATCTGTTAAAACCTTTAGGGATAAAAGTTTCACGTTTAGCGCACGGAATACCTATCGGTACAGATTTAGAGTACGCTGATGAAGTCAGTCTTGCGCGCGCGTTTATTGATCGTAAAACGCTTTAATTTAGGTGAATTATGAAAATTTCAGTATTAGGTTGTGGCAGATGGGGATCGTTTATCGGTTGGTACTTGGTCAACACTGGTCATAACGTTATTCAATGGGGTACGGAAGGGAATTATTCTTTTGACGTGCTCAAAAATACGGGTAGAAACGAATACGTTGAACTTGATAAGCGCATCGATTTAACCCCAAATCTTGAATATGCAGTAAACAGTAGTGATATTATTATCATATCGATAAGCGCTCAAGGGCTTCGCTCTTTTATGAAAAGAGTTACCGAATTTGACGTTTCTAATAAGAAATTTATTCTTTGTATGAAAGGTGTTGAAGCGGAAACGGGTAAAAGACTTTCAGAAGTTATGGTTGAGAGCGGAATTAGCGCTGACAACGTTGCCGTTTGGGTTGGACCTGGGCATATTCAAGCGTTTACTAAGGGTTATCCAAACTGTATGGTTATTGATTCAACTAATAAAGATTTAGTTAAGTTTTTAGCGGACAATTTACGCGGCGAACTTATTAGATTTTATTACGGAGATGATATTATCGGCAGTGAAATTGGTGCTGCTGCAAAGAACGTTATGGGTATTGCCGCTGGTATGCTTGACGGTTGCGGTTATACAACCTTAAAAGGTCCGCTTATGGCGCGTGGGGCGCGTGAAGTTGCAAGGCTTATAAAAGCGATGGGTGGTAACGAACTTTCCGCTTACGGGCTTTGCCATTTAGGTGATTATGAAACTACGCTGTTCTCCGAATATTCTAACAATAGAAGATTTGGCGAAAAGTACGTTAAAGGCGAACATTTTGAAAAGCTTGCTGAAGGCGTTAGCACTACTAAGGCGCTAAAAGCACTTGGTGAAAAGTATAACGTTGATTTACCTATTACTAACGCTGTATACGCAATTTTATACGATAAAAAAGAACCTATGAAAGTTTTACTTTCACTCTTTTCAAGAAGCATTAAAAAAGAATTTTAATATAAAAAGACCGCTTTTTAAGCGGTCTTTTTGTTTAATTATAGTTTGCTAAAATATCTTTTGCACATTTTTTTACTGCTTCTTTTACTGATTTAGGTGATAACACTTTCAATCCGTTACCATAACTCATGATTTTTGTTATAAGTCCGTTATCAAAAGGTAGTTTTACAAAAGCATAATGCTTGCCGTTAAGGGATGATACGTTTTCAATGCCAAGCCATTCTTCAACGTCGGATAAGCATTGTTTATCGATTTCAAAAGAAATTTCCACGGCTTCTTGATTGTTGTGCCAAAAGTTTAAAGGGAGTTCCATTTTAGACAAATCACGTCTAACAAACGTTTCATTTAATATATTTGCTTGTTCAATTCTACCAGTTTTAAAGAATCTAAATTCTTCACGCAAATGGCAGTATGCAAAGACGTACCATAAGCCTTGCTTGAAAACAATTACGTGCGGCTCGATAATTCTATCGGTAACTTCACCGTTTCTATCGTGGTATTTAATTTGTAATTTTTTATTTTCTTCAATACTCTTTTGAATAACGATTAGTTTGCTTTTATAACCGACCGTATCGCCCCAAGGACCAGCGTCAATGATTAAGTTGCCGCCTTTTACGTCAAAGCCCGAATATTCGTTTTTAACGGTTGATTTTAACTTATTTATAACGTTGGATAACTCTTTGTTTGGAACGCTGTCAGTGATAGCAGATAGGGCGCTTATCGTTTGTTCAAACTCTTTTACGGTCATAAAAGTTGATGAAAACTTATAGGTGTCCATAATAGAAAAACCGCCTTGGTTTCCGCGTATGGTGTATATGGGAACGCCAGCCATTTCAAGTGCGCTTATGTAACGGTGGATACTTCTAATGCTAACTTCATACTTTTGAGCAAGATAGTTTGCTTTAACGCACTTTTTCGACATAAGTTCAAAAAGAATTCTAAGCATAATTTCAAATTTCATAATATTTTTTCTCCTTATATACATATTGTAATGTATAGCAGAAAAAAAGTCAATTATTTGAAAAAAATCTTTTAATATGACACACATATGGCACATTAAGATAGTAATATATAGGTGTAAAAAGGAGAAATTATGTTTGATTTTATTTTTAGAACCTTTTTTGATAAGGTAAAAAAAGAAGTTAAAGTACAAGAAAAAGAAACGGTAAAGTTTGATAGAAGAAGTTATAATGCAAAAAAGGTAAGTACTTGTTTATCAAGTTATTTTGAAAATTGCAAGGGACTTAACGTTGTTGAGCGTGAAAAGAATAAAAACCTTACTTTATAGAATCGCAAATAATTTTTACTATTTTTTCGTTTGAATCTAAAAAATTTTGTTTGGAAATATTTCTAATTATATTAAGTCTATTTGAGTAAACGGAATTTATAGCATAGGTAATTGAATCTTTAGTCAATACGTTTTGGTTTAATACGTACGTTAAACCTAGTTTTTGAAAATATTCCGCATTTAAGATTTGATCTCCACGTGAAACAGTTTTTGGTAACGGAATTAAAATACTTGGAACTTTTAACGCCATCAATTCAAAAAGCGTGTTTGCTCCTGCACGCGATATACATACTGACGCCAAATTTAAGGCGTGCTCCATTTTCTCTAGATACTCCACTTGGTAATAACCTTGTGGAGTATTTTCTTTTTCAAGGTTGCCTTTTCCGCATATATGGATAATATCGTATCTTGGCAGTAAGTTGGGAAGAGCGGCTCTAAAAACACTGTTAACGGCGCGTGCGCCTTGACTTCCACCCGTAACTAAAATTATAGGTTTTTTGCCGTCAAAACCGAAATATTTAAGTGAAACTTCTCTATTAAAGTTGAATAATGATTTACGCACGGGAGAGCCTACGTATTCGCTATTTTTTAATCCCTTTGCAGTTTCTGGGAATGACGTTAAAATTTTATTAGAGAATTTTAAGCATATTTTGTTTGCTAAACCAACGGTGTAATCACTCTCGTGTAAAACGATGGGGATTTTTCTTTTTGCTGCGGCAATTACAAGCGGAACTGAAACGTAACCGCCTTTTGAAAATATTACGTCTGGCATAATTTTATCAATAATTTTACCAGCTTGGTTGATACCTTGCAAAACTTTTATAGGTGTAGAGATGTTTTTTAGCAAGTTTGAACGGTCAAGCTTTGCACAAGTTATTTCATAAAACGGAATATCTTCTTTTTCAATAATATTTTTTTCAATTCCGTATTTACTTCCTACGTAAACAATGTCTTTAAAATGACTTTTTAATTGCGGTATAATGGCAACGTTAGGGATGCAGTGCCCAGCAGTTCCGCCACCGGTTAATATAATTTTACTCATACATTATATATATGCGTAAAAGCAAATTTAGTTATACAAAAAAAGAAAAGCGCGTTGGTTACCAACGCGCTTTATTTGTTGTTAAAGATTAGTCGTTTTTCTTTTCGTCTTCATTACCGAAAACTTCAACGTCACCGTATACGTAAGAATCTTTTTCTTCTTCGGTTGTAGTTTCTTCCGCATTTTCTTGAGCGGTATCTTCTACTTCTTCAACTTGTTCTTCGTATTCATCATCTTCAATTTCAACCTTTTTAGCTTTAGCGGGTTTTTGTTGTTTAGTTCTACTTGTAATAGTGTAGTGTGATTTTGCATCACTTGCATTTGCTTTACGTCTTCTTAAGAATGTTTTAACAGCAAGCATAATGATTGCAGCAACTAACACTGCGGAGAGAAGGATAGATGAGAATGACATCCAGAAGGTTGCGGGGTCAGTTTCAGCTGAGCAGTTACCTTCTTCGGTAGTTTCTTCTTCGGGTTCGTTGTCATAGGGGTTAGTTTCAACGGGGTCTAAGGTGTTGAATACTGCATAAACCATAGTTGAGTTTTTAGCCCAAACGATATTTTTCTTATATGCAACGTTAGCACCAGTAGTGGTAGTATCGTTGTTGAATTTTTGTTCGATGTCAGAGAGTTGACGAGTATAGGTTAAGATTTCATCAATAGCTTCACCGTTAACAATCTTTTCAGTGTGAAGGGGGTTGCCTGATACGGTAAATACGTCTTCAAATCTTGCAGCTTCGGTAAATGCACCGTTAGTAGTGATGTCAATTTCTTTAATGAATACGTAACCTTGTGATGCAACGCTTTCATCTCTAGTACCATTCCAAACTTCTACACGCATATTCTTAACAGATGCGCCAGTTGCAACGTAGAAGTCAACGGTAAGCCAACCGTTGTCGGTCATCATGCCTTCGGTAACGGCTAATTGCATTTTGGTATCTGCGGTAGTATGTTCTTTGCCGTCGGCGTCAGTAAAGTTGTTGAGAGTTGCAACGCCTTTATCTTGGTTAGAAGTGTCTATAAGATAAACGTTTGCTTTAGCGCCGCCAACAACTCTAAGCGTTACAGAAACTTTAGCAAATGCACTTGACGGAATAGCGTGTGATGCGCTAATGAAACCGTAGTTATCAGCCTTTGCATTATAAATTACTAAGGGCTGAATGTTCTTTTCTTCATCAGTTGCAGTGAAGTTCAATGCAGTTTTAAGACCTGACATTTTAGCAGAATAATTATACTTAGTGTTAATTAAACCTGCGTAGCTGCCATCTTTATTACCTTCAGTTCTGTCGTTGACTGCAGTTTCAAGAGCAACACCTTCTTTAACGTAGATGTGGTCAGCAACGATACCTTGATATCCAGATGCAACAGCGGGGTGGGTAATGATAGAACCTAAATCGCTAGGAGCAACTGAGAAGGCGTAATGTTCGTGGCTGGTTTCAGCATTGTAATCTTCTTCCATGCCTGCATATAAAGAAATGGTAGAAGATGAATCACTTGAGTAAAGTACAAGATAATTGTGGTCGGTTAAATCGTCTGCTTCTTTGGCATCACTTTCTGATGAATGATAATCACCATAAGCAACAAGGGGAGAAGTGATATAAACGTCACCAGTTGCAAATTCATCTTTATAAGAAACGTTTGCAACGTCAGTAGGTCCAACGATTACTTCAATTCTAAATGATCTTGCAACGTCGCCAGTAGTAGAACTGTCGCCGTCCTTTTCAAAGTTGTTTTTGAAAAGGAAAGAAACGTGTTGCCATTCATCGCTAACTTCAGTAACGGTAGCTGACTCTAAATAAGCAATATCTTTTTTGCCGCTGAGCGTATCATAAACGTCAAAAGCAACGTTGGTGCTGCCTAATTTGCTTAATTGATTTTTAACGTAGAAAGAAACTAAAGCGTAACCACTGCATTCAACTTTTGCAAAACCATCATAAACGAGTGTTGCACTAGAATTTTTAACTGAAACCTTATTTACTGATGCTTTTGAACCGTAAGGCGAATCGCTAGAAGCGCTTGAAACGGTATATGAACTATCGTCAAAACGGTTTGCGGTTGCGCCAGTGTTAGATTTGGTGAAATCATGTTTTAATGAAGCACTTGAAGTTTTAAGATAGGTATCGTTGAGTTTGAGAGAATAAGCATAAGTAGTGGCTGATGCAATAATAGGTTCTCTTTCTTCTTGAGCATAGGTGAACGTGCTGGTGGGGCAAGAACTAGTTCCAGCAACGTAATCAGCTTGAGAGATTTCTTCAAAGCTTACGTTATCAAAATAAGCAGTACCTTGAGTTAAGCCGCTGAGTTGGTAACCAAGACCTAAAACAAGTTGGAACTTGGTATCAAAGATTTGGTCAGCTTGTACGTAAATGGTGTATTTGGTCCATTCAGTATCTTTGATGTTCTTAATAACGTATTCGGGTTGAGTTACTTCGTTGAATACGGTAACAAGACGGATGTTTGCGCCAAAATCTTGATTTTTAGCGGTAAGATTAGAAACTTTAACCCATGCACTGAATTTACCAAAAGTACCTTTCTTGAGAGTAACTTGGCTTGAAGAAGTAATCTTTTGAGAAGTACCTAAGCCAAGATTTGCTGCTGAACGATAGTTGTTTAACATGTAAACAGCGTTGTCTTCAGCGCCACTGGGCTTGCCAGGATTAGTAAATTCTTTTGAAATGTATTTTTCAACGATATACTCTTTAATAGTTGATTCAGAAGGTTTGTAAGAAGTGCTGTCAGATTTGTTATAAGCAGGGTCTTCTTTAATCATTTCGATAACTTCGTCTTTCGTTACACCGTTTTCATATAAAGCGTAAGAGAGAAGAGCGCTATCAGTATACATATTATTTAAGAGTTCTTTCCATGCGTCTGCCGAAACGTCGATAACGCCCGAATTTGCTGACGCTTGAATAATGTCATTATCGCCATCCTTGGTTCTAGACCAACCAGTGGGGCTAGTTTTGGGGAAAGCAGAATATGAAGAGTTTAAAGTGTCAAGCACAAAGTTGGGATTGCTAATAACGCCGTCGTCAACTTCTGTGTGAGTATAACTGGGCGGGGTAGAAGATGTGTTATCGCCGTCTTCATTACATGCGACAGCGAATAAAGAAAAACACATTACCGCAACCAATAATAAAACCGTAATTAGTTTTGTTTTGCCGTTTTTAAAAATACCTAATCTTGCCATAATTCACCTTTGCTGAAATTTTTAACTAATATTACACGTGCGTACGCGCAGCGCGCGCAACACAACGCATAAAACATTATAAAGCATTTTAAATTAAAAATCAACCGTAAATAGCCGCTTTAACGTTATTTTTATAAAAAAATTTGTTGATTTCTTTTATGATTGCAAATAATAAGCTTATGAAATTAAAAAAAGAAGAAAAAATGGACCATTTAACAAGTAGAAAAAACATTTTATATTCCATTCTGTTGGGCTTAATGACTGGTTTTATTAACGGTATATTTGGTGGCGGTGGCGGGATGATTGTCGTGCCTATACTAAATTTTATTTTGAAATATGATGATAAGATTGCTCATGCAACGGCAATTTTGATAATATTACCAATATCGATAATCAGTAGCTTGTTTTATGCGGCGTTTGGTAACTTTGACTTGAAGATAGGCTTGCCAACGTCAATAGGTGTTACCGTCGGCGGTATTGCTGGTGCATTGCTGTTGTCAAAACTTAAGGCTAAGTGGATAAGCGTAATATTTTCTGTTGTTATGCTTGCTGCTGGTGTTAAAATGCTGTTCTTTTAGGGTGATGAAATGAAGTGGTTATGGTTTTTATTAACTGGTGTAGTAGGTGGAATATTAGGTGGTATGGGAATGGGTGGTGGAACGCTACTTATACCGCTTTTAACGATAATTTTAAGTGTCGGACAACACACGGCGCAAGCAATTAATTTAGTTAGCTTTATACCCATGGCAATTATATCCTTAATAGTGCACGTAAAAAATAAATTATTGAAAACAAAAGGTGTGCTTTGGATAATAATACCGGGATGTGTTTCTTGTATAGCAGGAGCTATGTTGTCAAAAGTAGTTTCAAACGCTCTTTTAACTAAGTTATTCGGTGGCTTTTTAGTGGCTTTAGCTTGTCTTCAATTTGTGCTAAAAATTAAGAAAAAAAGCTAATTTCTTTGTGCACAAAGCACAAAGAAGAAAATGATAAAAAACAACTTAAAACCCTAAAAATATTTGCAAAATTAACATTTAATGATAAATTATCACAAAATATAAATAAAAATTTGTGCATATTGAAAAAAGATTTTGTTCATGTTGCACAAAATTAAAAAAAACTATATACAAACACAATATCTTGTGTTATAATATGCGTAAGACTAACATATGGCATGGTGATTAATTTGGAAAAAATTGCAATTATTGATTTAGGATCGAACACAGCAAGATTACTTTTGGTAGACGTTAAAGAAAACGGTCATTTTCAAATAGTTGATCAACTTAAAGAAGCGCCTCGTTTAGGCGAAGGTATGGAAAGGGACGGATTCTTGAAACCTGTCAGAATTCAAGAAACTATTAAGACGCTTAAGATGTTTAGAAAACTTTGCGACGTTAATGGTATCGAAAGAATTATTGCGGTTGCAACGGCGGCAGTTCGTCGTGCAAAAAATCAACGCAGCTTTCTTGATGAAGTTTCTGCTACTTGTGGAATTAAACTTCGTGTTTTAAGCGCGGAAGAAGAAGCAGTTTACGTTTATAAAGGCGTTATCAATACCATGGATATTCCTAAGGGCTTAATTTTGGAAATCGGTGGTGGTAGCACTAAGATTGTTTACTACAATAGACGTAACCTTCTTAATTATGAAACGCTTCCTTTTGGTGCAATTACTCTTACTGAGCTTTTTGCGGGCGATGGGTTAACTCCAGCTGAACAAGCACAAAAAATCGAAGAGTTTTTCACTGAACAATTAAAACAAATAGAATGGCTTAAGGACGTTGATCCTGAAGTTCAAATGATAGGTGTTGGTGGTTCGTTTAGAAATCTTTGTCGAATGACCAAGATTATGAAAAAATATCCGCTTAAATCTATTCATAACTACGTTATTAACGATACCGACTTTGAACACGTTTACGACTTGTTGAAGAGTCTTGATCTCGATAGAAAGAAAAAGATCAAGGGGCTTTCTAGTGGTAGAGCTGATATTTTACCCGCAGCGCTTGCTGCTGTTTCAGCGTTTAAGAAATATTTGAACCTTGACAAAATCGTTATCAGCGGCAGTGGTTTAAGAACGGGTATTATGTATAACTACGCTGTTCCTACTACTTTGGATAAGCCTATTTCTGACGTTTTAACGTTTAGTTTGAACAATATCGTTGATTTCTTTGGTTGTGATATTAAACATACAGAACAAGTTGTAAACTTATCTATTCAATTGTTTAAGCAACTCCGTGTTCTTCATAAATTCCCCAGACAATATCTTAAGATTTTGAAAGTAGCTGCATATATGTACGGCACTGGTAAGTCGGTTGGTTTCTATAATTATGAAAAGCACTCTGGTTATATTATTCTTAACTCAAACATTTACGGTATAAGTCATAGGGACTTGGTTATGGCATCGTTCGTTGCGTCTAATACTGCAATTGAAGATATCAATCCGTTCGACTGGGCAAGGTATCGCGACCTTGTTGCTGATGAAGACGTAGATGCTGTTAGAAAGATGGGTATAATCTTAAGAATTGCAAATTGCCTTGATAGAAGTTTATCTTCGGTCGTTACGGGTATTAATTGCGATATTTTAGGTGACTCAGTAATTATGAAAACCGTGGTTACGGGTGATGCTACTTTGGAAATAAATTCAGCGATGGAAATCGGTGCTGACTTTAGAAAGATTTTTAAGAAAAATCTAGAAATACTTTAAGATAAAAAACAACGCTGTGCATGCACGGCGTTTGTTTTTCTATTATATCTAGGAGAAAATATGATTTCTAATAAACTTGCTATTGATTTTGATAGTGTTTATACTAATATATTCGTTTTAGGTAGTGGGCTTGTTTTAAGCGAACCTACTGTAGCCGCAATTAGTCAAGACGGTAAAAAAGAAGTTAAAGCAGTTGGCTATGAAGCAAAAAAACTCATTGGTAAAACCGCAAAAAACACGAAGATAGTTTTTCCGATATTTGAAGGAGAAGTCGTCAACGAAGGCGTTGCGGAAGGTTTACTTTCAACCTTCTTGAAAAAGGTTGAATTGAAAAATGGACTTTTTGGTAGCCACGCATTATTTTCAGTGCCTTGTGGGGTAACTGGGGATATTATTTTTAAACTTAAAAACGTGGCGCAAAACAGTGGAATTTCTAACGTATATTTTGTTGAAGCGCCTTTACTTGCGGCGCTAGGACAACGAATTAAACTTACCGAATCTTCGCCGTGTTTTGTTATTGATTTGGGTGGTGGTGTAACCAACGTTGCAGCTGTTTCGCTTGACGGCGTTATTGCAGGTGTTTCAGTTAACTTTGGTTATAATAAAGTAAGCACTGATATTATCGATTATATAGCGGAAAATTATGGGCTTCAAATAGGTTTAACTACTGCTGAACGCTTGAAAAATGATATTGGAAGTCTTGATATGTATGATGCTTTATCTACGGTTGTTAGCGGTAGAGACGTTGTTACTGGTGCGCCTAAGTCAATAACTATAAAAGCAAACGATATTTTTAACGCCGTAAAGAAATATTATGAAAAGATTGCTGAAATTGCAACTACCGTTTTAGGTAAATTACCGCCAGAAGTTAGCGCAGAGATTCGCAAAGCTGGTTTTTACGTGTCTGGTATAGGAAGTTCAGTGTACGGCTTAAAGAATTTTTATAAAGGTATATTTGAAATTGACGTAAATATTCCTGAAAATGCAAGTGCCGTTGTTGCTCTTGGAGGCGGAGTTGTTTTAGGTGATAATAAACTACTTAAAAAACTCTCGATCCCCGTTTAACATTTTTTGGTTTACAAAATACCACGTTTTTTGACTGTAATAGTCAAATTGCGTGGTATTTTTTTATTTAAAATTTAGCCGAGAGGTGAATATATGGCTCGAAAAATAGTCGTTACGTCAGGAAAGGGTGGCGTTGGAAAAACTACTGTAACTGTAAATTTAGGGGTTGCGCTTTCAAATTTAGGACAAAAAGTTGTTTTAGTTGATGCTGATTTTGGACTTAATAACCTTGACGTTGTTATGGGTGTTGAAAATAAAATTGATTACGATATCGTTGACGTAATTGACGGAAGATGTAGGTTAAAACAAGCACTTGTTAATGCAGAAAATCATAAAAATTTATTCGTATTATCATCGGGTAGTAACGTTAATTCTTGTATTAGTGGACAAAACGTTAAATTAGTAATAGAAAATCTATCTAAATACTTTGATTACGTATTAATTGATTGCCCGGCGGGGATTGATTTAGGTTTTCATAGGGCGGTATCTTGCGTTGATGAAGCAATAATTATTGCAACGCCTAATATCACAAGTTTAAGAGACGTGGATAAGGTTATTTCGGTGTTGAAAAGTTATCGTTTAAGTTCTATAAACTTAGTCGTTAATAAAACGCGTGGTGATTTGATTTTAAATGAACAAGTTATGTCTCCTAAAGATATTGAAAAGGTACTTAAAACAAATTTAATAGGGGTGTTGCCAGAAGAAGACGTCGTTTTTTTATCAAGTGGTTTTTCGCTGCCCAAAAGAAGTGAGTCGGCAAAAGCTTATAGAATTTTAGCAAATAACGTTCATAATAATACCAAAAAGATATATGACACAACTTTTAAGTATTCTGGATTTTTCGGTAGTGTTAGAAGGAGATTGAAAAATATTGTATGAAGAAAATTAAAAAGAATGAAATGGTTCGCGTTCAAACTGTGCTTGAAAAAGATAGGTTAAGTATTAGTGGCGGAGTGGGTGAATTACTTGTAAGTGATCTTGAAAAATTGCTTAAAGATTATTTTGATTTTTCTAAAGAAATAGAGTATAATGTTGTAAAAGAAAAAAGTGAATACAGGGTAACCATTTCACTTCTAGTTAATAGAATTAAGCCGATGAATATAATTATTAAAGATTAGTAAAACACTTGTAATTTTATATTTGTTTATGTTAGACATAATTTAACGAAACGCTTATATTTTGTGTTTTTCGTTTAACAAAACAACAATATTTAGTGAAAAGACGCATTATTTGGCGTCTTTTTTTGTCTTAAAAGAGTGTTTTTCATTGACAATACTAATATTTATTAGTATAATTATTAAAATAAATTATATTAAAATGAGGATAAATATGAACAAAAACGTATTTGACGTCTTGAAAGAAAGAGGCTTCATTAAACAAACTATTTTCGAAGATGAACTTTATGAAAAATTAGGTACTGAAAGCGTACCGTTTTATATTGGTTTTGACCCCACGGCTGATAGCTTACATATCGGGCATTATATTCCTATTATGGCAATGGCTTGGATGCAAAAATTTGGTCATAAACCTATTGCGTTATTTGGCGGTGGTACAGGCATGATTGGCGACCCTTCTGGTAGAAGTGATATGCGTCAAATGATGACGAAAGAAACCATAGCACATAACATTGAATGCTTTAAGAAACAAATGTCAAGATTTATTAGTTTTGAAGGTGAAAATGCAGCTGTTATTGCTAATAACGCTGATTGGCTTCTTAACCTTAACTACGTTGACTTTTTGCGCGATATAGGTGCTTATTTTTCAGTTAATAAAATGCTTACTGCTGAGTGCTTTAAGCAAAGAATGGAAAAAGGTCTTACTTTCTTAGAATTCAACTATATGCTTATGCAAGGTTACGACTTTTTGTATCTTAACCAAAAATATGGCTGCATCTTGGAAGTTGGTGGCGACGATCAATGGAGTAATATGCTTGCAGGTGTTGACCTTATTAGAAGAAAGGAAAAGAAGAGTGCGTTCTGCTTAACTTGCACTTTACTCTTAAACAGTGAAGGTAAGAAAATGGGTAAAACTCAAAAAGGTGCGCTTTGGCTTGATGAAAATAAGTGTTCAGTATATGATTTCTATCAATATTTCCGTAATGTTGAAGACGTTAAAGTTGAAGAATGTATGAGACTTTTAACGTTTATGGAAATGGATGAAATTAAAGAACTTACCAAATATAACGATGAAAGAATGAATCTTGCAAAAGAAAGACTTGCTTTTGAAGTTACCAAACTCGTTCACGGTGAAGAAAAGGCGTTAGAAGCACAAAAACAAGCACGTGCAGCGTTTGGTGGTGGTAACGCTGCCGATATGCCTACTGCGGAAATTGAAGGTGCTATGTCGGTTGCAGACCTTTTAGTAACCGTTGGTCAAGCAAAATCTAAAGGTGAAGCAAAGCGTCTTATTGAAGGCGGTGGTGTTTCTATTGATGAAACAAAAATTACCGATCCTTTCGGCGCTATTCCTGAAGATGCAGTAGCAAAGAAAGAATTTATTCTTCATAAGGGTAAAAAAGTTCACATTAAAGTGATTATAAAATGAGTAAAGCGTACTTTACCGTAAAAGATCAAACTGAAAATTTAATCGTTATTGAGCGCTCTAAGTTCATTTGCAATATTAAAGGCGTTGAAAATGAAGAAGATGCTAAAGCCTTTATTGAAAGCATTAGAAAAAAACATTCTTTAGCAAACCATAATTGCTATGCGTATATTGCTGACGACAAAGGACTTATCCAAAAGTTTTCAGACGACGGAGAACCGCAAGGCACTGCTGGGCTTCCTATGCTTGAAGTGCTTAAAAATAGAAAGATGTACAAAACCGTTGCAGTAGTTACTCGTTATTTTGGTGGAATTAAACTTGGAACGGGCGGGCTTACTCGTGCTTACGGCGGCTCTGTTAGTGAGTGCTTAGCAAAAGCTAAAATCCTTGATATGCAAGAATCTACATTTTTACATATCAATCTTGAATACGAGTGGTATTCAAAATTACTTAAACTTTTAACAAACCCCGAAGTTAGTATTATTTCCACTAACTTTGAAAATACGGTACTTATTGACTTTGCTGTTAAAGCGGATAAGGCTCAAGATTTAATTGATAAAATTACGGACGTTTTTAACGGTAAACTTTTTGTAGAAAATAAGGGGAGCGGTTTTTTCGCGTTTTAACTTATGCCTAAAATTACTCTAATTTCAGTGCAAACAAAAAATAAAAACCGTTGTAATTTGTTTGTTGACGGTGAGTTTTTTGCGGGTGTTTCTACTGAAGTTTTGTTAAAAGAACGCATTAAAATAGGTGATGAAGTTGACCGCGCAACACTTGCAAGCCTTTTATTTGAAAGTGAAAAACAAGAAGCGCTTACTAAATCAGTTGATTACATTTCAAAGGCGCTAAAAACCAAAAAACAAGTTAAAGATTATCTTTTAAGAAAAGGATATTCTGAAGATATCGTTTGGTTTTGCATTGATAAACTTAAAGAATATTCGTATATAGATGACGTTGAGTATTCTAAGCGCTACATTAACAGCGTTTCAAAAAACAACGGCAAAAAACTTGTTGAATATAAGCTCATGGCAAAAGGCGTTAAAAAGGAAGATATTTCTACTGCTTTTGAAAACACGGAAATTAACGCTAAAGAAAATGCAAAGGCCGTCGCAGAAAAGTATCTTAAAAATAAAGAGCGTACTAAAGAAGTTAAGGCAAAGGCTTATAGGTATCTAATTAGTAGGGGATTTAGTTATGATGAAGCAAGTTTCGCTTTGTCAAACTTTGATGACGAGGATTAAATGGAACGAATTTTAAGCGTTACAGAAATGCGCGCTGCTGATGAATACACCATAAATACGCTTGGCGTTGCTGAAGACGAGCTTGTTTTTCGTGCGGGTAAAGCGGTTGCAGATGAAATTATTCGCCGCTATCACGGCGGACGAGTTTTGGTATGTATCGGCAAGGGTAACAATGGTGAAGACGGCAAGGTTATTGCTAAATTGTTATCAGGTAAGCACGGTTTTACCGTTTCAACGCTTACAATTTCAAACGGAATATTTAAACTTTTTGATAAAAAATACGATATTATAGTTGATTGCATTTTTGGAACTGGCTTAAATAGACAAGTTGAAGGAAAGTATAAAGCCGCTATCGAAAAAATCAACAGTTCGGGCGCTATCGTTGTTTCTTGCGATATCCCTAGTGGCTTAAACGGGGATAACGGTCAAGTTTTAGGTGTTGCTGTTAAAGCCCAACTTACCGTTGCTATTCAGGAGTATAAATTAGGTCATTTTCTAGGCGAAGGCCCTGATTATTGCGGTAGGGTTGTTGCCAAAGACATAGGAATAAGTATTTGGGGAGATGATTTCGTTAAGCGTTTTAACGATGAATCGGTTTCTAAATTCTTTCCAAGGCGTGCTCGCCACGTAAATAAAGGTTGCTTTGGCAAGGCTTGCTTAATCGGTGGAAGTAAAAAATATTCGGGGAGCGTCCTTCTATCCGCTAATTCACTTTGTGCATTAAAAATGGGTGTAGGATACGTTAATACAGTAGTTCCTGAAAGCATGTTTGCTGCTTACGTTGGTAAAGTCCCCGAAAGCATTTTGACACCTATTAAGGATAAAGACGGTTTTGCCGTATTAGATGAAAAAACCTTAAATTCTATATTGAATTACGACTCAATTGCAGTCGGAATGGGTATGGGGTGTGACATAAACACGCACGAAATCATTAGTTATTTACTAGAAAATTATACTGGCAAATTGCTTATTGATGCAGACGGGCTCAATGCCCTTGCTAAATTTGGTAAAGACTGTTTAAAAAACAAAAAGTGCACGGTTATATTAACCCCGCACGTTACCGAGTTTTCAAGAATTTTGGGAAAAGATAAAACTGAAATAATCGTTAACCCAATAGAAACTGCTAAAGAATTTGCAAAAGAATATGGTGTAATTGTTCTTCTTAAAGATGCGGTTAGTGTGATAACCGACGGTGAAGAAGTTTACTTAAACACTACTGGCTCGCCTGCTATGGCAAAGGCTGGCAGTGGAGACGTACTTAGTGGGCTTATTGCTGGAATTTTAGCAAGGACAAACGAAAGTTTGCTTGCAACAGTGTCTGGTGCATACTTATTTGGTAAAATGGGTGAATGTGCTGAAAAAGAGCAAAACGAATACACTGTTGTTGCAACCGATTTAATAAACGCACTTCCTAAAGTTATTAACAATTTAAATTAGGTTATAAAATAGCCTATTCCGCCGTTAAATAGTGCTAAAACCATATAGACGTTAAGCACTATAAATATTGGCATCAACACTACTAAAAATAAACTTTTTAATCTGTATTTGAAAATAAACATAAATACGAAAATACCTGTTGCGCCCCCTAAAAGTCCAGTTAGCATAAGGCGACTGTCGCGTATAGTTTTTTCATTGTCGTCCTTGTATTCACTTTCTTTTTTTTGATAACGCAATATTAAAACCCCGTATAGGTTTATCGCTAAAAAATATACGATTGTTAATACGTAAATAATAGTTGGCATAGTTATTTAACTTAAGTATAGGCAAAAGATTAAAAAATAAACGGAAAAATTATGGAAAAATTATCGTTCAAGAAGGAATTTTTAAACACTCTTATTACCATTGTTGCTGCCTTTTTATCGGCGTTTGGTATGCACTTTTTCGTGTTCAACGCTGGGTTTGCGCCCGCTGGTATTGACGGTATAGCGACTATGTTACAAGCAAAAACAACTATCAACGCTGGTATTTATTCACTTGCGTTTAATATTCCGTTGTTAATTGCCGCTTGGTTTATATTAAAGCGCAAATACGTTGTTTATACAATAGTTTTTTCAATTTTATCTTCAGTTTTAATGATGGTTTTTGAAGTAGTTTCTTTTCCGCAGTATGCTGGAGTTGAAATGGGGATGAGTGAAAAATTAGTTTCCGCAGTTTTTTCTGGGCTAATTTTAGGTGTCAGAACTGGTATAATGCTTAAAATCGGTGCATCTACTGGTGGTGTTGACGTTATAGCAAGTATGGTGCAAAAAAAGCGTGCTTACGGCAATATTGAAAGAATTATATCGGTAATTTGTTATGCGATTATCGGTGTATCCTTCTTTGTTTACGATAATAACTTAAACAGTGTATTGCTGGCAATAGTTCAAATGTTTGTTTTTGAAAAAGCGGCTGCTGTATTAATGAAAGACACAAGAAACGCTGTTGAGTTTAAGATTGTTACCAAACACCCCGAAGATATTAGAAGCGACATTATATATAACCTAAAGCACGGAGCAACATTGGTTGACGGGAAGGGTATGTTTACAAATGAAGGAAACGCTGTAATAATTTCTGTTGTAAACATTAGACAAATTCCTGAGTTTTTAGATATAATAAAAAAGCACCCAGACACTTTCGTCTATTATTCTGACGTTACCGGTGTAAAAGGTAACTTCCGTTGGAATAAAGAAGACGTAGCAAAATAATTTTGATAAGGATAGCAAGGAGTTTTTTATGAAATGCATGTATTGTGGTTGTTTAGACAGTAAAGTTATTGATTCACGCGCGGCTGAAGACGGGACAAATATCCGCCGTCGTCGTGAGTGTATTAGTTGCGGAAAGCGTTTTACGACTTATGAAACGGTTGAAAACACGCCTATTTTCGTTGTTAAAAATAGCGGTGTTAGACAAGCGTTTGATCCCAACAAAATTCGCGCGGGTATTATTAAGGCTTGTGAAAAACGTCCCGTGCCCGCTAGCACTATCGATAAACTTATTGATGATATTCAAAAGAAGATTTATAATTCTTTAGCACAAGAAATTTCTAGCAAGGAAATAGGTGAAATGGTTTGTGAAGCGTTAAAAGACATTGATGAAGTTGCTTACGTGCGTTTTGCATCAGTTTACCGTTCTTTTACCGATACAACTTCTTTCATTAAAGAACTTGAAAAGATGGTTAAAAAGGATAAATAAAAAGGGGATATACTTATGAATAAATGGGATAAAAGATTTATGGAACTTGCTGAAACCGTTGCTGGTTGGTCAAGTTGTTATCAAGAAAATAGACACGTTGGCGCTGTTATCGTTAAAGATAAAAGAATTTTAACCACTGGTTATAACGGTGCGCCAGAAGGCATTAAGAGTTGTGCTGAACGCGGCGAATGTTTGCGCCGTGTGAAAAATATTGCAAGTGGAACTATGCAAGAAGTTTGTTATGCCGTTCACGCTGAACAAAACGCAATTATTCAAGCAGCAAAACTTGGCGTAAGTTTGCAAGGCGCAACTATGTACGTTACACATCAACCTTGCGTAATTTGCACTAGAATGATTTTGAACTCTGGTGTTACCACTGTTATCTATAAAAACGGCTATCCCGATGAATTTGCTCTTGAACTTTTTGCTCAATCGGGTGTAAAATTAATAAAATATTCAGATTTATAAAAAAACTAAGTAAAACTGCTTGCAAAAAAATTAAAAATATAGTAGAATATATCATGTTGTGCGAAACAACGTGATATATTTATTGGAGAGCTATCGAAGTGGTCATAACGAGGCGGTCTTGAAAACCGTTTGGGTGCAAGCCCACGGGGGTTCGAATCCCTCGCTCTCCGCCAGATGTAACCTAATTCGAAACTAAAGTTCGAATTGGGTTACAAACATTTTAATTTAATAACTGCTGGGTGATTAATGCGGGAGAGTGCTTATAGCCACCGAAGAAGTAATACTTTCAGGTAAAAAAACCGTTTTATGACAGCACTTTGGAGAACGCGTTTTACGCTACCGACGGAGCAATTTTCGGAAGGAGAGAATCTTTCAGGTTAAAGGACAAAGTTTATAGAGGTAAATCTATGAACATTGTCTTTTTTGTTTTGGAAATTTTCGGCGTTATAGCATTTGCTTTGTCGGGCGCACTAACTGCGATAAAAAAGGAAATGGATATTTTCGGCGCAGGCGTTCTTGGCATGACTACCGCAATAGGTGGAGGAATTATTAGAGATTTAATACTGGGGATAAATCCGCCCATTTGCTTTATCAATCCAACTCATGCTTTAATAGGTTTCTTTTTGCCTATGGTTCTCTATATTCCGCCCATACAAAAACTATTTACCGTTAATCAACATAAAACTTATGATGTATGCTTATTAATTGCCGATTCGGTTGGATTGGGTATTTTTACCGTTATGGGTGTAAATACCTGTTTTGAAATAATATCCAACCCCAACTTTTTTACTGTAATTTTTCTAGGCGTTATAACCGGTATAGGTGGTGGAATTATCAGAGATCTGTTCTCGCAAAACCTTCCCAAAGTATTTATAAAACACTTTTACGCTTGTGCATCAATTTTAGGAGCGTTAACATCTTATGTAACGCGTTTTTATTTTGGTTCTTTAATAGCGTCAATTTTGGGCACAGTCGTTGTTCTTACGCTTAGACTTCTGGCATCCTTTCTCCATTGGAAATTACCAAAACCAAAGTTTCATATCAGCGAATAATAGTTTTGCGTTTCACATTCTTCGTCAAGAAAAAACAGGATACTAATTGTATTTTCTTTTTTAATATTTATTACTTTTATAAAAGTGCGTGACATGTTATAATATAATAAATTAACTCTACTTTTAGTTGAATTCTCCACACTCAACCATTGGTATGTAGACTTTTAAAACTTAATCGTATATGATTAAGACATAGGAGGAGCAAATATGGATCAAATTAAAATTGGTAAATTTATTGCTGAGTGCAGAAAAAAACAAGGTTTAACGCAATTAGAGTTGGCTGATAAACTTTGTGTTACGGACAGAGCCGTTTCTAAATGGGAGAACGGAAAATCAATGCCTGATTCGTCTATTATGATTGAGTTGTGCAATATTCTTAATATCAGTGTCAATGACTTGTTGTGTGGGGAGGTTGTAACTATGGATGATCATAAGGAAAAACTTGATAAAACTATTATTGAAATGGTTAAGCAAAAAGAAGATAATGATAAAAAACTTTTATCTTTAGAAATATTAATTGGTATACTATCAATGATTATTCTACTTGGGTTTACTATTAGTGCGGCTTATATCGAAATGGCAGATTGGCTTAAGGTTTGTTTAATAGTAAGTGGATTTATTATTTGTTTTATTGGTATATATTTTGCAATTAAAATAGAGCAAACGGCAGGGTATTATAAGTGTGCTAAATGTGGGAATAAGTACGTGCCATCTTTTAACAAAGTTCTTTTTGCTATGCATTTTGGCAGAACAAAATATATGAAATGTCCAAAATGCGGCAAAAAATCTTGGCAAAAGAAAGTCGTTAGTAAATAATTAATTATTGTTCCACCAAAATAAAAATGACGCTAAATTTGAAGCGTCTTTTTTTATTTTACCTATTGAAAAACTAAAGAAAGTTTGTTATAATATAATTGATAAAGGTAATCGTTAAAAAGAGTGGTGGCATAAAATAATTAAAGGGGAAATAATATGAAAATTCAATTTATTGGCGCAACACATGAAGTAACTGGCAGTTGCACGCTTTTAGAAGTAAACAGAAAGTTTTATCTTGTTGACTGTGGTATGGAACAAGGCAAAGACGTGTTTCAAAATATTACTTTGCCCGTGCCTGCAAGTGAAATTGAAGCGGTATTTTTAACGCACGCACACATTGACCACTCAGGTATGTTACCAAGATTATATCGTGATGGCTTTAAAGGTAGTATTTACGCTACGGAAGCGACTACGAATCTGTGTGACATAATGCTTAGGGATTCTGCTCATATCCAAGAATTTGAAGCACAATGGCGCACTAGAAAAGCAGAGCGTGCTGGTGAAAAGGTTGTTGAGCCAGTTTACGATATGCAAGATGCTATTAAAACGATAGCGCTCTTTAGACCGTGTAATTACGGTGAAATTATTTATCCCGCAGAAGGTATTCAATTAAGATTTACCGATATAGGACACTTGCTCGGTTCAGCGTGCATAGAATTATGGCTTAAAGAGGGCGAAACTGAACGCAAAATTGTTTTTAGTGGCGACGTTGGAAACATAAATCAGCGTATTATTAAAGATCCGCAACAAGTTGAAGAAACCGATTATCTCGTAATAGAATCTACTTATGGTAACCGTGTGCACGCTACCGATAGGTCAAACGTTGTTAAGGATCTTGCTAATTATATTCAAAACACTTTTGATAAGGGCGGAAACGTGGTTATTCCGTCGTTTGCAATAGGCAGAACTCAAGAACTTTTATACGCACTGCGTGAAATTAAACAAGAAAATATGGTTAAAGGGCACGACGGCTTTAAGGTTTATCTTGATAGTCCGCTTGCTCAAGATGCTACTGCAATCTTTATGCAATGCGACCCCGAATGTTTTGATGAAGAAACCAAAGCGTTGTTAAAACAAGGAATAAATCCTATTTGGTTTGACGATATTAAGATTACGGTAACCGCTGAGCAATCTAAGGCTATAAACTTTAACAACGACCCAAAAGTTATTATTTCGGCAAGTGGAATGTGTGAAGCAGGTAGAATTCGCCACCATTTAAAGCATAATTTATGGAAGAAGAATAATACAATATTATTCGTAGGCTATCAAGCGGAAGGTTCACTTGGTAGGCAACTTATAGAAGGTGTTAAAAAAGTTACGCTTTTTGGTGAAGAAATTACCGTGCGTGCAAACATTGCTTCGTTAAAGGGTAGTAGTGGGCACGCCGATAGAGACGGTTTAATGAAATGGATAAAAGGTTTTAATTTTAAACCTAAGCAAATATTCGTAAATCACGGCGAAAATGACGCTTGTGAAGATTTTAAGTCGTTATTACTTGATAATGGCTATAGGGCGGATGCGCCGTTTAGCGGTACGGAATACGACCTTATTACTGGTAATATTACCGTATTTACTGAAGGTAAATATATTGATAGAGAGCGTGCGTTTAAGGGCGCAACTCGTGCGGAAGGCGTTTATAAACAAATGCTTGACGAAGCGCAAAAACTTCTTACGCTTGTTAAGAGCAGAAAGGGAAGAACTAATAAAGATAATGCAAAATTAACTTCTCAAATACGCGCGCTTTATGATAAATGGAAAGGAGAATAAATGAGATTATGCGTGTATGGTGCTGCATCTAGCAGTATCAATCAAGAATTTATTGACAAAGTTGAAGAGTTTGGCTTTCAACTTGCAACAAAAGGTCATTCACTTGTTTTTGGCGGTGGAAGAAACGGACTTATGGGCGCAACTGCGCGCGGCGTTAAAAAGGCGGGTGGATATATTCTTGGCGTTGTTCCTAAGTTTTTTGATGAACAAACCATTGAAGTTATCTACGACGAGTGTGATAAACTTATTCAGCCCGACACCATGCGTGAGCGTAAAAAGATAATGGAAGATAATGCGGATGCGTTCGTTGTTGTTCCTGGTGGAATAGGTACTTTTGAAGAGTTTTTTGAAATTTTAACTTTAAAACAATTGTGCCGACACGATAAGCCCATAGTGATTTATAACTTACAAGGCTATTATAACGAACTATACGCTATGCTTGAAACGGCAACCGATAAAAAGTTTTTAAGGCAAGATTGCTTAGGGCTTTTTAAGATGTGTGATAATTTAGACGATTTGTTTAATTATTTAGAAAATTATAAGCCGACTAATAGAACAATAAAAGACTTGAAAGAAGGTTAATTAAAATTTAAAGCGTTACTTAAAACTTGAGTAACGCTTTTTATATTAAAAAATACATTGACAATTATTATTAAATAAAGTAAAATATTATACGTAATTTATATTTAGGTAAGTGCCTTAATAAAAAAATAAAGCACCGAGTAAAACTTTACTCGATGCTTTTGGCAGGGGAGACGCGACTCGAACACGCAACCGGCGGTTTTGGAGACCGCTGCTCTACCAATTGAGCCACTCCCCTAAAGGACGTATTAGATTATATACTAAAAAAAAATTTAAGTCAATCAAATTCAGGTGAAAATTATGAAAAAGAAATTTAAATTAGGTGTTATCGGCGCTGGTTTTATGTCTACGGCAATAGTTAAAGGCGTTATCGGTGCTGGGCAGTTAAATAAGGAAGATATCATTGTTAGTGATGCTTTTCCCGCAGCGTTAGAAAAAATGGCTGAAAACGGCGTTAGCGTTACTTCAAGTAATTTAGAACTTGTAAATAATAGTGAGTTCGTTTTGTTTGCCGTTAAACCGCAAAGTTTAGACGAAGTTTTATCTTCAATTGCTGGTGCTGATTGCAATAAATTTATTTCTATTATGGCTGGCGTAAAGAAAGAAAAAATTAAAAAGGTTTTTGAAAACGCTTTAGTCGCAAGATGTATGCCCAACACTCCTTGCGCTATCGGTAGCGGTGCTATCGGCTTAGATTTATCTGATTTTGATTGCGATGCTGATAAAAATTTTATTAAGGGTTTACTTGAGCCGCTTGCTAGCGTTGCATTAGTTGAAGAAGATAAACTCAACGCGGTTACTGGGGTAAGCGGTAGTGCGCCCGCATACTTTTATTTATTCTTGAAAGGTGTTGTAGAAGCGGGGGTAAAACAAGGCTTGACTTACGAACAAGCAAAGATGCTTGCTACAAGCACTATGATAGGCGCAGGTAAAATGGTTGAACAAAACCAAGATAAAACGCTTGACGAACTAATTAACGCTGTTTGCAGTAAAGGTGGCACGACTATTGAAGCGGTTAAGGTTTATAATGAAAGTGGATTGACCGAAATTACTTCTAAAGCCGTTGATGCTTGTGTTAAACGTGCGTTTGAGTTGGAGAACTTGTAATGAAAACAGTTGAAATCTATACTGACGGCGCATGTAGTGGAAACCCCGGCGTGGGTGGGTACTGCGCAATTTTGATTTATAACGGCGTTGAAAAGGTCGTTAGTGCTGCCGAAAAGGAAACAACTAATAATCGCATGGAACTTCTTGCGGTTATTAAGGGTTTAGAGTGCTTAAAAGAAAGTTGCAAGGTTAATCTTTATAGTGATTCTCAGTACGTTGTCGATGCGTTTAACCAAAAGTGGATTGATTCTTGGGTTGCTAACGGATGGAGAACTGCTGGTAAAAAGGAAGTTAAAAATATAGACTTATGGAAAACCTTGGTTGAACTTACAAAGACGCATAACGTTACCTTTATTAAGGTAAAAGGACATGCTGACAACGAATATAATAACCGCTGTGACCAAATTGCCGTTAGTGAATACAAAAAAATATTAGAAAATATATAAATAAATTGTATGATAACTTTGTTTTTTACTTAATATATTATTGTATGGTAAAGGGCAAAGTTTCATTATTTACGGAAGTGTCTAGCGTTATTGCTATAACAATACTCGGTGTTTTAAGCGTAGTATTTTCTATTTTATACGTTCAAACTTTTACTAGTGGTTTTATTTTTGATTATAAAAAAATAATTACCGCGGCAGTTGTTTCTTTTCTTACAGTTATAACAATTTTAACGATAATTTTAACAAAAAAGAATAAGTCTTTGCTTTATAAAATACTTATTTTAACACTATTAACCGTTGCAATTGTGGCATTTTCGCTTTATATACTCTCTGTAAGCGGCTTTCTTGATAGAATAGATAGTGTAGAAGATTTTAGGGCTTATATCGCATCTTTTGGCGCTTGGGCTGTAATTTTATTTATTATTTTGCAGTTCTTGCAAGTAGTGGTGCTGCCTATACCTTCTTTTATAACCGTTGGGGCGGGGGTATTATTATTTGGTCCGTTTTGGTCGTCAATTTATAGTTGTATCGGTATAATAAGCGGGTCTATTGTTGCATATCTTATCGGTAAAGTTTTTGGTGTAAAAGTCGCAAAATGGCTGGTTGGAGAAGATTCACTCAAAAAAGGATTAAAAACGATAAAGGGTAAAGATAAAATAATATTAACCTTTATGTTTATTTTTCCGTTTTTCCCAGACGACCTTTTATGCTTTGTTGCGGGTATAACAACTATTAGTCCATCGTATTTTATAACGATGATTTTTGTAACTAGAATAATTTGCATATTTGCTTCATCGTATTCTTTTAACAATAGTATTATCCCGTATGATACTTGGTGGGGGATTTGCTTATGGATACTATTCTTTGCGCTGACTATTGTGCTTACGATACTCGTTTATAATAAAGGTGAAAAAATAGAAAAAATCATTTCAAATAAAAATAAAAAAAGGAAGAAAAACACTGCATAATTTACTTGTGATTATGTTAGACAAAACAAAAGATGAACGTTTTAATTTCTAATGATGACGGTATAAATTCTCCGTCAATAAGAGCACTTGCCGAAAGGATAAGTAAAAATCATAAAGTTTTAATGGTTGCGCCAAGTGATAATAGGTCTGCAACGGCACACTCGTTGAGTATAGGTAAGCCTATTAAGGTCTTAAAAGATGAAAAAACTACGAAGTACGATGCTTATTCAATTTCAGGCTCGCCCGCAGATTGTGCAAAAATTGCAAGTTTAATGTTTGCTGATTTTAAGGCGGTCGTTGTATTAGCGGGGATAAATACAGAACATAATATAGGCTCTGACACCTTGTATTCGGGAACGGTTGCTATTTGTTATGAATCAGCGTATTATGGGCGTATAGGGTTTGCTTTTTCCGCATATCATTATCAAGAAAAATTTGTTGATGAGTACGCTTTTCTTGCTGAAGAAGTTTTTAATAAAATTTATCCTTTATCACAAAAAGGTGATATTTGGAACGTTAATTTTCCTGATTTAGAAAAAGGCGAGCCGAAAGGTATTAAAATAACTGCATTAGGAAAACATATTTATTCTGACCATTATGAAAAGATAGGTGAAAACGAATATAGACTTGTTGGGGATTTAATCAACCATAATGAAAACGTTGATGATTGCGACGTTAATTTGATTAAACTTGGTTATATAACCGTTACACCTATGCTTTTTAATAGAACAAATTATTCACGCATTGAAGAAGTAAATAAATATTTATAAATAATAAACACCGAAAATTATCGGTGTTTTATTTTTAAATAAATAATACCAGTAAAGTTATTGCAAAAAAGGATAAAAAGTGTTATTATTTATTAGTAATAAATAAATAGTGGTGTTTTAATGGGAAAAGTTGTTGTCGTTGGTGGTGGCGCTGCGGGTATGTTTGCAGCGTATGCATCAGCGCTTTACGGAAATGAAACAATTTTGCTTGAAAAAAATGAAAAGTTGGGCAAAAAAATATATATTACTGGTAAAGGGCGCTGTAACCTTACAACTACTGTCGACAAGGAAGAATTTTTTAATTCCATCGTTAGAAATTCTAAGTTCATGTTCAGCGCTATGAGTAACCTTTCCCCAGAAGACACTTTTAGTTTTTTTGAAAACAGTGGCCTGCCGCTAAAGGTTGAAAGGGGAAATAGAGTTTTTCCGGCAAGCGATAAGGCTAGCGACGTTACCAAAACTTTAGAAAAATGCTTAATTCAGTTGGGTGTTGACATTAGATTAAACACGCCCGTTACTTCGTTAAAAATTGAAAATTCTATTGTTTGCGGTGTTATAACTGAAAACAGTGAAATTGAGTGTGATTCAGTTATCGTTTGTTGTGGTGGAATATCTTATCCGCTTACTGGCAGTTGTGGCGACGGTTATAAATTTGCTAAAACAGCAGGGCATAATATAGTTGATTTACGTCCTTCTTTAGTTGGGATTGAATTACTAGGTGCAGATTATCTAGAAATGCAAGGTTTATCACTTAAAAACGTTGCTCTTTATGCCAGATATAATGGCAAAAAGATATATGAAGATTTTGGTGAAATGTTGTTCACACACTTTGGCATTTCTGGACCTATAGTTCTTTCGTGTTCGTCAAAAATAAATAGATTAGATTTATCACAAGTTGAACTTGTTATTGACTTAAAACCCGCGCTTGATACGGTAACTCTCGATAGTAGGTTATTAAGAGAGTTTAAGGAAAATAATTCAAAATCAATATTTGCGGTGATGCGCGCGTTGCTTCCTAAATCACTTATTAACGTTGTTCTTGATAGAGCAAATATTAAGCATGACAAGTCTTGTAGTGAAATAACTGTATTAGAGCGGCAAGCAATTATAAATTCACTAAAAAATCTAACTTTTAAACCTAAAAAACTTCGTCCAGTAGAAGAAGCAATAGTAACTTCTGGCGGTGTTGACGTTAAAGAAATTAACCCTAAAACCATGGAAAGTAAGTTGATTAAAGGCTTGTTTTTTGCGGGGGAAGTTCTTGACGTGGATGCTTTTACTGGTGGGTTTAATTTGCAACTTGCATTTTCAACGGGTTATACCGCTGGTATAAATGCATGAAAATAAAGTATAAAAAAATTTTTCTTTGATATATATAAGGAGAGAATATTATGGATAAAATTATTAGAATTGCACTTGACGGTCCGTCAGGTAGTGGTAAGAGCACGATAGCAAAGCGTTTGTCAGCAAAGCTTAACATTTTGTATCTTGATACTGGTGCTATGTATCGTGCAACGGCCCTAAAGGCTATTGCGCTCGGTATTGATACGCTTGATGAAAAAGGCGTTTCAACCTTTATTGACGATATAAACCTTGAAATTAAATATATCGACGGTACTCAACACACTTTCCTTGATGGTGAAGACGTGTCTGAAAGAATTAGAGAACCGCACGTTTCTATGGCAGCATCTAACATTTCAAGCTTAAAATGCGTTCGTCTTAAAATGGTTGATATGCAAAGAAAGATTGCAAGTCAAATGTCTTGCGTTTTAGATGGTAGAGATATCGGTTCTTACGTTTTGCCTAACGCTGATTACAAATTCTATATCACTGCTAGTACTGACGTGCGCGCGGATAGAAGATTTAAAGAGCTTACTTTAAAAGGTCATAAGGTAGATTTTGAAGAATTAAAGCAAGAAATTGAACAGCGTGATTATAACGATAAGACAAGAGATTTCTCTCCGCTTAAAAAAGCTGATGACGCTATTGAAATCGACACTTCTTACATGAATATTGAACAAGTTATAGGTAAAGTTTTATCTTATATCGAAAAATAAAGGACTTACTATGAATTTTTTTAAGAAGATACCCGTTTGCTTGGCAAATTTATTATTTCCAATTAAAATATACGGAAAAGAAAACATCCCTAAAGATGGTGCAGTTTGTGTATGTAATCACTTTTCTTTTATAGATAGTGTTTATATTCGTGCACTTTTTAATGATGACGTTTACTTTTTAGGAAAAAAAGAAGTTTTTGAAAACAAGTTTGCTGGGTGGATATTAAAGTGTTACGGGGGCATTCCTATCGATAGAGAAAACCCCGATATTAAGTCGTTATTTACGGCTACAAAGGTTGTTAAAGATGGGTATAAGCTTGTGATCTTCCCCGAAGGAACTAGGAATAAAACGGGTACTAACGAGCTTCAACAAATAAAGGGTGGGTCCGCAGTGTTTGCTGTCAAAGCAAAGCGTCCTATCGTACCTATGATGATATTGCAAAAAGCGCGCTTATTTAGAAGAAATGCTTTAATAATCGGTCAGCCGTTTTATTTGGAAGATTATTATTCTAAAAAACTCACTCCTGAAGTCGTTGATGAAATGGACGAGTTCGTTAGACAAAAAATGATAGAACAACAAAAAATATTATTTGAGTTAACCGCAAAGAAAAAGAAATAGATATGAAAGTTTTACGTGGTAAAAACGCCGGGTTTTGTTTTGGTGTTAAAAGGGCGGTGGCTGCTGCTGAAAAACTAAGTGGTAGCGGTAACTACGTTCTTGGATCAATTATTCATAACGAAAGTGTTATCAATAAGCTTGAAAAAGCGGGAGTAAAGACAATAAACTCGCTTGATGAAGTATCTTTTAATAAAGGGGACAACTTGCTTATAAGAACACACGGTGAGAGCGAAGATACAATAAATAGAGCAAAAGCGCTTGGCTTAAACGTTATTGACTGCACTTGTCCGTTCGTTAAAGAAATTCATAACATAGTAAAATCTCATTACGAAAAAGGTTATACCATAGCAGTGATTGGTGATAAAGATCACCCTGAAGTTAAGGGGATAAACGGGTGGTGTAATAACAAGGCGGTAATTATTGATAATGATGATTTACTTACCCAAATTGAAGCCGATAAGTTGTGCGTTGTTGTTCAAACGACCTACTCTGAAGAAAAATTTGATAAAATAGTTAAAAATTTTACTTTTAGTAAGGTAAAAACAGTTGATATTTTCAAAACAATTTGCTATACTACAAAGGAGCGACAAAGGGAAGCGGAAATTTTATCCGCTGTGTGTGATGCCGTTATAGTTTTAGGCGGCTCAAACAGTAATAACACTAATAAACTATTCGATATTTGTGCAAAAAATTGTGGTGAAGTTTATAGGGTTGTTGACCCAGTCGATTTTAATTACGAAAAAATAAAAAGATTAAATAAAGTTGGGGTTGTCTTGGGGGCGTCCACGCCGATCGAGCAATTCCGGGAGGTTGTCTCAAACATGGAGAACGTTACAGAAGAAATCATCACTACTACTGGTGAGGTTCAAAAGGAAGAAGTTGCATCTGAAATGGAAAAAGCATTTTCCAGCATTAAACCGAGCAAAGATCTTAAGATCGGTCAAATCGTAACCGCAGTTATTACTTCGGCTAAAGATGAAGGTCTTACTTTGTCAATTAAAGATTCAAAGAAAGATGACTTGTCTCTTCCTAAGAGTGAAATTATGGGTGAATACGATAAGGAGGCTTATCAAGCAAAAGTAGGCGAAAAGATTCGCGTTATGGTTATCGCTAAACAACCTATTGTTTTCTCTGAAAAAGCTATGGAAAGCGTTCTTAAAGAAGAAGCCGAAATCGAAGAAATCAAAAATGGTAAGATTTTTGAAGTTACCGTTGATTCTACTAATAAAGGTGGTCTCAACGCTAAATATGGTAGATATAGCGTATTTATTCCCGCATCACAAATCAAACTTGGTTTTGTTAAAGATTTAGAAAAATACGTAGGTAAAACCTTAAGACTTAAAGCTGAAAAAGTTGAATCAAGAGGCGCTCGTAGACAAATCGTTGGTTCACAAAAGGTTATCTTAGAAGCTGAAAAAGCTGAAAGAGACGCAGCTAAAGCTGCTAAAGAAGCTGAATTCTTTGCAAGTATTCAAGAAGGCGACGTTGTTTTGGGTACTCCCGTTAGATTCGCTGCTTTCGGTGCTTTCGTGGACGTAAACGGTTTCGATTGCTTGGCTCATATTTCTGACCTTTCATGGACTGGTTGCAAGTCTTGTGCTGATGTATTAGAACTCGGCAAACAAACCGAATTCAAAATCTTAAAGATTGATGAAGAAAACAAGCGTGTTTCTATCGGTTATAAACAACTTCAACCCAAACCTTGGGAAACCGTTGCTGAAAAGTATAAGGTTGACGACGTTATTACTGGTAAGGTTGTTAGAATCGTTAGCTTCGGTGCGTTCGTTGAAGTTGAAAAAGGTATCGATGGTTTAGTTCACGTTTCTCAAATTTCAAATCAATGGCTTGAAAACCCTGTAACTGCTTTAGAAGTTGGTCAAGAAGTTCAAGCAAAGATTATCAATATCGATCCCGAAAAGGAAAAGATGAACCTTTCTATCAAAGCTTTGCTTCCCGAAGTTGAAAAACCCGCTAAAGAAGAAAAGGTAAAGAAGGTTAAGGATACTGCTGATGAAGAATATCCCGAACTTCGTGAATGGAAAGACGATGCTGGTAACGGCGTTTCAATTGCTGAAATGCTCGGCAACACCGATAAATAAATAACAAATTAAGCAGACTTAATTTAAGTCTGCTTTTTTATTTTTAAACAAAGCGTGGTTTTTACCACGCTTTTTTGTTCTATAAAAAATCTACTTGAATAAACTTTAAATGATGGAACTTGGTTTTTTGCCTTTAATAATAAAAAATGCCATATCTAACGTAAACTTGGACAAGCTATACGAGATAAGGCTTAGATTAGATCAACCGATTAAAATTAACTTAGACGGAGAATATAACTATTTATTAAATACGTCAAATGAAAAAATGATAACTACAAATATCCATTTTGATGAGATTATAAAAAAAGTTACTGAATACTCATTTTATGCCCATAATGAAAAGGTTAAAAGCGGCTATTTGTATGCTGCTGGTGGCGTAAGAATAGGTCTTTGTGGAGAGTGTGTTTTTGATAATGGCAAAATTATTACTATTAAAAACGTTACTTCAATGAATATTAGATTGCCGCATAATATTGATGGTTGCTCAAATAAGTTTTTTGATAATATAGTTAAGCAAAATAAAATTTTTAATACTTTAATTATTTCACCACCGTTTTATGGAAAAACAACTATGCTTAAAGACGTGGCAAATAAATTGAACAAGTTAAATTTTGGAAATATTTTAATAATTGACGAACGCGGTGAATTTGCAGACGTTCAAGGTGATAATATTGATAAGATTAGTTTTTGCAATAAGTCTTATGCTTTTGAGTATGGGGTAAGGGTAATGTCTCCAAGCGTTGTAATTGCTGATGAATTAGTTGGAGATGATGACTGGAATTACGTAAATAACGCATCTAAGAGCGGTGTTAATATTATTGCAAGTATACACGCTGGTTCAATTGATGATATTATAAATAAATCATATTTTAACAAAGAAGTATTTCAAAGATACGTTGTCGTAAGCGGTAAAATTGGTGCTGTTGGTGCAGTGTATGATGAAAATTTTAGACTAATATGAAGTTGTTTCTTGGTTTTTTGTTATTTATTGCGTCAATACTTTTAGGATACATTTTATCTACAAAATTTACTAAAAGAACTTCTTTGTTTTCGGAATTTAGTTCGTTTAATCAGTTAATGATAAACGAAGTTGAATTTGCGCAAAACACGTTAACAAGTATAGTTGATAATACTAGTAATTCCTTTGCGAAAGACGTTGTTGTATATTTAGAAAAAAATGAGTTTTCTAAATATGATTTTCTAAATGAAGAAGAAAATGATTTAATTTTAAATTATTTTAAGAACGTTGGATCTCAAGACAAAATAAGTCAATTACAGTACTTAAAGAAAATTGATTTAGATATAAACAAGCGCTTTAATATGTGCAAGGATGAAATGAAAAAA
Organism: Christensenellaceae bacterium; assembly: GCA_045594285.1. GTDB lineage: Bacteria > Bacillota > Clostridia > Christensenellales > Borkfalkiaceae > UBA1259. Next base: position 110,104 of record JAZNYF010000001.1, read on the forward strand.
TATAAACAACTCTACTTGAAGGTCGGATTTTTAATAGGTTTAATTTTATTCGTGCTTGTTTTATAGGTAAATATGCAAATTGATATAATATTTAAGATAGCAGCAATTGGAATTTTAATTACGGTAATAACGCAAGTATTAAAGAAAAGTGATAGGGATGATATTGCAACACTAGTTTCACTTGCGGGTTTTATTATTGTTTTAACATTTGTTATTGATATGATAAGCGATCTATTTGAAAACGTAAAAAATATTTTTTATTTGTATTGATGATTAAAATCATTGTCGTTGCGCTTGTTTTTGCCGTGATAATTGCATACCTAAAAGCGTCTGGAAGTGAAATGTACACTTTGGCGCTTGTGGGGGCTGGGGTAATTTTATTTAGTTTAGCGTTTCAATATTTAACGCAAACTGTTGAATTTGTTAGGCAACTAATAGATAAAACGGGCATTAATCAAGAAATTTATAGCATTATATTTAAAATAACGATAATTGGATATTTAGTTGAATTTTCAGCTGATACGATAACTGATTTAGGGTTTAAGAGTCTTGCGGACAAGCTTGTATTCGTTGGAAAGTTCATAATTTTTAGCGTTTCACTGCCTATTTTGTATGCTGTATTTAATTTGTTAACAGGGTTGGCATCATGAAAAATAAAAGGCTTATTTTAATTATTTTTATATTTATAAGTTTTGTTTCATTTGCCGCAAGCGTTAAAACCGTTTATGCTGATGAACTTAGCGATAATATTGAAGAACAGCTTATAAATTTAGACTTAAGTGAATTTGAAAATTTTTTTAATGAATTAACAGCTGATTTTAATAATATTGATTTTTCATCTTTCTTAAAAAAGAGTTTAAACGGGGAATACGTATATAATGCTGAAAACTTTTTTGATTACTTAAAAGAAGTATGCTTTGGTTTTATTAAAGATGTGTTTCCTACTATAATTTCAATAATTATAATAGCTGCTATTAGTGGGTTTTTAAATAAAAATAAGGGTTCAAATATAAGTGAAAGTGTATCGGAGATAACTTATTTTGCATCTATTTTAAGTATAATTTTACTTATATTTGTTAAGATTTATCCGTTAATTGAAAATGCTGAAATTATTATTAAAAATATAGCGAAATTGATAGAGATTATGTCACCCATAATCATTACTTTAATGATTGCTGTAGGTGGCAACGTTTCAGCAAGCGTTTATAAACCTATCGTTGCATTTTTTACTGGTGCATTTGTTAACGTTATATTAAACATTATCGTGCCTTTAATACTACTTTTTGCAGTATTTAACCTTGGCGCCAGTTTTTCTTCGGTTATAAAGTTTAATAAATTTGCTGACTTTTGTGCCGGAGCTATTAAATGGTTGTTAGGAATAATGGCAACTATTTTTGGATTATTTTTATCTATCCAAGGATTGACTTCTGCACATTTTGACGGAATTTCATTAAAAGCAGCAAAGTATGCAATCTCTAATTCTGTACCTATAGTTGGCGGGTTTTTAAAAGATGGATTTGATATTGTGATTGCTGCAAGCGTTTTAATAAAAAATTCAATAGGAATATGTGGGATTGTAGTTTTGATATATTTAATTTTATCACCAGTGATATATTTATCGGTTTTAAGTATGCTATTGAAGCTGTGCGCTGCAATTTTAGAACCTATTTGCGACGTTAGAATTTCTAATTTGTGCGTTGCGTCTTCAAAAACTTGCTCTTATTTAATTGCGGCAATTTTAACCGTCGCATTGATGTTTTTTATTTTAATTCTAATGTTAATTTTATCAGCAAACGCTTTTATTTAATTATGAAAGAATGGGTTATAAGCTTAATAGTTTCAGTTTTTACATTTTCTATTATTGCGCTTTTGTTGCCAAATGGCAGCACGGCTAAATATATTAAACAATTATTTAGTGTTATTATGATTTTCGTTTTATTGCAGCCATTATTAAATAAGGAATTATTTGATGCTGAAAGTTTAGTATTTAACGATGATATAGCGTTTGTACAAAATGATTTTTTAGATTATGCCCATGATAAAAACGTTTTAATTTTCAAGGAAAACATCAATAAATTACTTTTAAATTTAGGTGTTGAAGATTCTAACGTGGAAATAATTCATTATACTGATGAAAATTACAATTTAAAAATTGAAAAGGTGGTAGTTAATTTGAAAAATTCAGTAATAAAGTCGGACAGGGAGCATATAGTTATTATTGACCAGATTAAAACAAGCATTGCACAATATCTTTCGATAGACAAAAACATGGTCGCTATCTATGATTAGAAACTTTATTGAAAAAACTAAAGCTGCTCTTGCAAAATTTTCTCAAGGGAAAAAACTTCAGTATATTTTAATTTGCATAATAATTGCAATTTTAATTTTGACTTTAATTATAAACTTTTCACAAAATGAAGATGGCGTTCATGTTGAAACAAATAGTGCCAACGAATACGTAACTGAACTTGAAAAGAAACTATCTTATGCGTTAAGCAAGGTTGAAGGAGTTGGTGACGTGTCAGTTGTAATTAAAGTCGAATCGGGTATGGAAACTGTTTTAGCCACTAAAAAAGTTACAACAAAGAATTCAGATAATGAAGAAATAGAAGAAACGCCCATAATCGTTAATGGAAAAACTGTTGTACTGAAAGAGAAGTATCCTAAAATTACTGGTGTTTTAATCGTTGCAAAAGGTGCAAATAAAATAGCCGTATTAAATAAGATTCAACAAGCGACTGTTTCGCTTTTGGATATAGAACTAAATCAAATAGAAATTTTGACAATGGAATAAGGAGAAAAATAATATGTCAAAGAAAAGAAAAATTATAGTACTCTCTTGCATGATTGCGCTTCTAGCAGTTACCGCCGTATTCAACTTTATTTTGACTACGGATACAATCCCTAACGAGCAAGCGGCTATTGTAAGCAATGCAAATTATTTTACGCAATATAGAAGCGAACGCGTAAGTACACGTAATGAGCAAATCGTTCAGCTAGATGAAATTATTGCTACTTCGGCTGCAGATAGCACTGAAAGATCCGATGCGCTTTCAATGAAAATCGAACTCACTGAAATCACTGAAAAAGAAATGCTTTTAGAGAATTTAATTAAAGCATACGGTTTTGAAGACGTGGTTGTAGTAATTGGTTTAGAATCTGAAAATATTAACGTTATTACAAAAACAAGTGAATTAACTGCTGACGACGCAATAGTTATCCATTCAATATTAGCTGAAGAAGTAAATGCAGCGCCTGAAAACGTAAAAATTATACCTATTTCTTAAAAAAACACTATGCAAAATAAATATTTTGTGGTACAATAATATAAACAAATTATTTATCAGAGGATATTTATGGCTCGTTTTAAAAAATTTCCTATAAATTCTCACGAAGGCAAAGTTGTTTACGCTGACGGCATCGTTGATGGTATCGTTCTTCTTGCAATGCGCGAAGTTCCCAACGTTGAACTTTACACACCCGTTCAAGATGATAAAATGTCAAATCCGTCAATTAACGTTGCAATTGAAAAAGATGGCGTTCACGTGGAAGTTGTCGTTAAAATTCATTATGCTCAAAGCGTATCTGATATTGCTTTTAGAATTCAAGAAGCTATCAGATATAACGTTGAAGCGATGACCGAATATCACGTTGCAAGCGTAAACGTTTCAGTTAAGGACGTTATGTTTGAGGATAGAGAAGAAAAGACAGAAGACAAAGCTCAGCAACTTGCAGAAGCACAACAAGAAGGTTAACGTATGAGAAGTCAAGCGAGAGAAGCGGTTTTTAAATTTATATTTTCACAGCTCTTCAATTCTGATGATGAAGGGCTTTTTACTGTTTTGTGTAAGGAATTATCTGATGATGACAAGAAGTTTGCGCAAGAATTATTAGCGGCAATTGATAAAGAGAAATATCTTGCCGATATTGAAAGACTTGCGGTTGGGTATAAGGTGAGTAGGTTATTTGCTGCGGACAAATGTGCGTTGCTTATCGGCATGGCTGAACTTGATAGTTTTACCAAAACACCTATAGCCGTTGTGGTTGATGAAACCGTAAAATTGGCTGCAAAATTTTCTACTGAAAACAGCACAAACTTTGTAAACGGAATACTAGCAGAATACGCAAGGGAGAAGCAAAATGGCTAACATTATTGACGGAAAGGCTCTTTCCCAAAAAATTAAAGATGAATTAAAAGAAAAAGTTGCTACATTTGAGCAAAAATATAATAGAAAAATAACACTTGCTGTTGTTTTGGTTGGTGAAAACCCAGCATCACAAGTTTACGTAAAGAATAAAATTAAGGCAACCGAATACGTTGGTATGAAATCACTTGCATTTTATTTGCCTGAAAATAGTACTCAACAAGAAGTTGAAGACGCTGTTAAAAGTTTGGCTGCAGATGATAACGTTGACGGCATCTTAGTTCAATTGCCACTTCCTAAACATCTTGATGAAAACGCTGTTTTGGATATTATTCCTGCCGAAAAAGACGTTGACGGTTTCTTGGCTGAAAACGTTGGTAAGTTGACTTTAGGGCTTCCTACGACTATTGCATGTACTCCGTTTGGCGTTACCAAAATGCTTGAAAGCACGGGGATTAATTTTAGTGGTAAGAACGCTGTTGTGATTGGTAGAAGTAATATCGTTGGTAAACCTATGGCGCTTTTGTTGTTGCAAATGAATTGCACTGTAACTATTTGCCACAGTAAAACCACTAACTTAAAAGAGATTTGCAAGCAAGCAGACGTTATCGTGGCTGCAATAGGTAGGCCGAAGTTTGTTACTGCCGATATGGTGAAAGACGGTGCGGTTGTGATTGACGTTGGTATCAATAGGACTGAAAATGGACTTGTGGGCGACGTTGATTTTGATGCGGTTAAAGATATTGCATCATATATTACACCCGTTCCCGGTGGCGTTGGTCCTATGACTATTGCTATGCTTTTAGAAAATACATATCTTTGCGCGGAGAGAAAAATTAATGTTTGATTATAAAGCGCAGTTTAGCCGTTATTACGATTATGTTAACGGCTATTTAATTAGTTTTTTTGATAAAATTAAAAAAGAAAACCCATCGATAATTACCGATGCTATGGAATATTCGGTAATGAACGGTGGTAAACGTGTTCGCGCGGTAATGTGTCTTGCCGCAGCGGACCTTTTGGGAGTTTCTTTTGACCTTGTTAAAGAATACTGCGTTGCCATAGAGTGCATACACGCATATTCATTAGTCCACGATGATTTACCCGCGATGGATAATGATGATTATAGACGCGGTAAACTTTCAACGCATAAAAAGTATGGCGAAGCTAACGGTATTTTAACGGGTGATGCTTTGCTTAACGTTGCATTCGAAACGTGCTTAAAAAAGCCCGATTTTAACCGTTTTGACGCTCGTGCGCTTTATGCCTTGGCTAATGCTGCTGGCTTTAACGGCATGATTTACGGACAAGTTTTAGACCTTGAAAACGAAAATTCAAAAGAGTTGGATAAACAAGTTTTATATAAAATTTACGAAAATAAAACGGCAAAATTAATAACTGCGCCGCTTCTTATTGCCAGTGAACTTGCTTTTGGTAAATATAGGGAAGAATTAAAAGAGTTTGGTTACCATTTAGGTGTTACTTTTCAAATTGTTGATGACATTATGGACGTTGAAGAAACGTTTGAAAGTATAGGCAAAACACCTAATAAAGATGAAAAAGAAGATAAACTAACTTCTATAAAATTGTTTGGTATTGACGGTGCAAAGGCGCTTGCTAAAGAACATTATGAAAAGTGTCTTGATATTCTAAAAGATATACCAAATTCAGAGTTTTTTGTTGAACTTACAAAAGCTATGTACGTTAGAAGGAAATAAAATGAAGGTAAGACTTGATGCTTATTTAGTCGAAAACGGCTACTTTGACTCTCGTACAAAAGCCAAGCAGGCGATAGAGCGTGGCGAAGTTGTGCTAAACTCAAAAACAGTAGATAAATGCTCGTTTTTAGTCGACGATTATGTCAAACATAACGTTGAAATTGTAAGAATAGAAGATTATGTTTCTCTTGGTGGATATAAACTAAGTAAGGCAATTAAAGATTTTGGTTATAATTGTGCTGATTTAGTCGCTGCGGATATAGGTTCTAGCACGGGTGGTTTTACTGATTGTTTGCTTAAAAACGGCGCTAAAAAGGTTTATGCCGTTGATTTAAATGATGACCTACTTCATAGAAAATTAAAAGAAGACGACAGAGTTTGCCGTATTATTAAAAACGCAAAAGATTTAGTAAGCGATGATTTTAGTGATGAAATAGATTTAATTGTTGCTGATTTGAGTTTTATTTCCGTAACTATGGTTATGCCAGTTTTTTCGCGCTTAATTAAGAGCGGAAAAGAAATGATTCTTTTGATAAAACCACAATTTGAAACTGGTAGTAAAACGCGTTTTAAGAACGGAATTGTTAGGGATGAAAAGTTAAAACTAAAAGCATGTTTAGACGTTTATAATAGTGCGCTTGAATTTGGCTTTGCACCTAAAAACATTACGTTTGCACCTTTATCTAAGGATAAAAATACTGAGTTTTTAATACTTCTTGAAAAAGATGGAGAATTAACTTTAACTGTAGAGAAGTTGAATAATTTTTTTAATATTCATAAATTTTGAATATTTGTTGAAATAATTTTGATTATATGTTATTATGTTAATAGACTTAGGTGAAATATGAAAGTTTTTATTTATGATAACAAAGAAAAAGATTGTGGTGGAAAGTATCTTGCTGAACTTATAAGTTTGCTAGATAACGCTGCGATTGAATATGAACAGATTTTTGACAGTGATCTTAAATCTACAAAGAGTGCCGACGCTATTTTTACTTTGGGTGGTGACGGTACTATTTTGTGGATTGTTGAGTTTGCTAACAATAATAATATTCCTATTGTTGGTATAAACGTTGGGAAAGTTGGTTTTTTGACTGAGTTTGAGCGCTTAGAAATGGCAGAAGCTGTTACGCTTTTTAAGTATAATAAGCTTAAAACTGAAGAAAGATTAACTTTAGAAGTTAGCGTGAACGGCATTACTACTTGTGCGCTTAACGATGCGTATATCCAACGCGTATATTCTGAGAGTGTTGGTTGTATGACGGCTGATATTTCCGTTAAGATTGACGGTATAAAAGCATCACACTTTAAAGGCGATGGCGTTGTTGTAAGTTCTCCAACTGGTTCAACTGCATATTCGTTGTCAGTTGGCGGTGCAATTTTATCTCCTGAAGTTGAAGCGCTTTCAGTTACGCCTATAGCGGCGCATGCCTTAGGCTTAAGGTCAATAGTATTTTCTGCTCAATCTATTTGTAGTTTAGAACTAACTGGTAGGGCAAGTGGTATGCTTTTTGTTGACGGCAGGCTTGTTACTAACGTTTGCACGAACGACGTTGTTAATGTAAAAGCTGCTAACGATTCAACTAAGTTCTTACGCAAAGAAGATTATAATTTTTACAAAAAATTATCTTTAAAACTTAAAGATGGATTTCAAGGTTAAGGTAAATTATGACTAAAAAACAACGCCTTTCAATTATTGAAAATTTAATAACTGAAAACGAAGTCTCAACACAAGAAGAATTAACTGAACTTTTGATAGAGAGTGGGTATGACGTTTCACAATCAACTATTTCAAGAGATATTAATGAACTTAATTTAATTAAGGTTGAAGGTATACAAAAAAAGTTTAAGTACGCAAAAGCTGAAACTTCAAGTGAAAAATTAACCCCGCAAATTATTAATTTATTTAAGCAAGTAACCCTTTCATTGGTTTGCGCAAATAATCTTATCGTTATTAAAACTTTAGCTGGTAACGCAAGTGCTGCGGGTATGGCTATTGATGAAATGCACTTATCACAAGTTTTAGGCACTATTGCTGGAGACGATACCTTGCTAGTGGTGGCAAAAAATAATACTGATGCGGAAATTATTATTAAAAGTTTAAGGGCTCTTTAATGTTAAAAACACTCACCATTAAAAACATAGCGCTTATTGATAGCGTGCAAATAGATTTTAAGAACGGGCTAAACGTTCTTTCGGGCGAAACTGGGGCTGGTAAATCAGTGATTATAGAGTCGCTCAATTTTGTGCTTGGCGCAAAATCTGATAAATCTTATATTCGTAGTGGTGAAAGTGAGTGTTTTGCTAAAGCTGAGTTTGATATTTGTAATAATCAAGCGGTAAAAAGCGTTTTAGACGAGTTTGAAATTGAGTATGATGACTCTTTAATTCTTTCAAGAAAATTGACTTTAGACGGTAAAAATACCGTTAAAATTAACGGTGAAAGCGCAACTGTTGGTATGCTTAAGAAGTTGACTTCACACCTTGTGGACGTACACGGTCAAAGCGAACACTTTTACTTGCTTAAAAGTGCTAATCAGTTAAGTTTGCTTGATAAATTTTGCGGCGAAGAAGTTGCTAAGTTGAAAGATAAAATTCAAACAGAATATAGTAATTATAAAACAACTTGTTCTGAACTCGATAAACTTGGTGGGGATGAAAGTCAGCGCCTTGTCCGTATTGATATACTTAATTATCAAATCAATGAGATTGAAAATTGTGATCTTAAAGATGGCGAAGAAGACGAGCTTAAAGAGATAAAAGAAAAGCTTGTTCATCAAGAAAAAATTTCAAACGCTTTAGCGATAGTTAGGGGTGTTGTTAAAGATGAAGGCGGGGTTAGCGACGTGTTTTCTAACGCAGCCCGTGCTATTTCTTCAATTAGTAATATAGACGCATCTTACCAAGCGCTTAGTGAAAGAATTGAAGCTGTTTATGCTGAACTTGACGACATAGGCGACACGGCTAGTGATATGCTTTCTGACCTTGATTTTGGTCAATACGATGCAGATAGAATTGAAGATAGGTTAGAGACCATAAAGGCATTAAAAAAGAAATACGGCAACGATTATAATCAAATTCAAAACTTCTTAAAAAATGCAATTGAGGAAAAAGAAAAGCTTGAAAACTTTAATGAAGTTGCACAAAATCTTCTTATTGTACGCAATAATTTAGAAAATGTTTTATATAAAGATTACTGTGATTTGAGTGTTTTAAGACGTGCTGGTGCGGAAACTTTTACTAAAAACGTATTAAATGAACTTACTGAACTTGGAATGTCTAAAGCAACGTTTAGCGTTCAGTTTAATGAAGTCGTTAGTCAAGATGAATGTGAATTTAATTCTTCTAACGGCTTTGATAGGACGGAATTTATGTTCTCAGCGAACTTAGGTGAACCGTTAAAATCATTATCCAGCGTTATTAGTGGCGGTGAAATGAGCAGGTTTATGCTTGCTATTAAAGCTCAAACTGCTAAGTATAACGATATTTCAACCTTTATTTTTGATGAAATCGATGCAGGGATTAGTGGTGCGGTTGCAAAAGTTGTTGGCGAAAAGTTTGTTAAAATAGCAAAAGACGTTCAAATTATTGCAATTTCGCATCTTCCGCAAATATCGGTTATGGCTGATAATAATTTGCTTATCGTAAAGAAAGAAGATGCTCAAAAAACTTACACAACCGTAAGTAGTTTATCTGCGAATGATAAAGTTAATGAAATAATTAGGCTTGTTGGTGGCGACGTTAATAGTGAATCTGCCAAAAATCATGCAATTGATTTAATTGAGTCTGCTGAAAAATTTAAAAAAACAGTTTAATTTAATTAAAATAAATAAACCACTCTAACTGCTCTTCACATAGGGATTTAAATATGAAACTTATAAAACTCGACTTTTAACCAAGCCGAGTTTTCTTTTGTCCACGCAAAACAAGTTGAATTAAATTTTATTTTATGCTATAATAAACTCACCGATAAATAAGCATTTGTAGGGATGAAGATAATGATTGTTCTAATTACAGGCGCATCGCATACAGGCAAAACGGTACTTGCTCAAAAATTGCTTGAAAAATATAAATATCCATATCTATCAATTGACCATCTGAAAATGGGTTTAATTCGTAGCGGAAACACCAAACTCACTCCAATGAGCGACGATAAGGATTTAACCGCATACTTATGGCCGATTGTTCGTGAAATGATAAAAACTGCTATTGAGAACAATCAGAGCTTGATTGTCGAAGGCGGCTATATTCCGTTCGATTGGCAAAATGAATTTGACTCCGAATATCTTGAAAGCATCAAATATTTCTGCCTTATAATGAGCGAGAAATATATCAGAAACCACTTTACTGACATAAAGAAATATGCAAATGCCATTGAAAATCGTTTGGATGATGAATGGTGTACAATGGAGAGTGTATTGGCAGATAATGCAGAAATGCTAGTTCTCGCACAGAGGTATAATTTGAACTATATACTCATTGAAGATAAGTACGAAATCAATATTGATTTATAACGAGAAATTCCAATTTATCGAGTTGATATTTTTTGTAGAAAATTTTCAAAGGTGTAGCACACTATACTTTTAAAAGAAAGTCGTGTGTTTTGCAAAGCAAAAAGAAAAGGATAGCAAAATTTTGCTATCCTTTTATAATGTCTAAAAAATCCCTATGAGTGACGCACCTAGTTTAGGTGGTTTTTTTGTATAAAAAAATTAAAATTACGTACGCTAAGTTGAGTAGGAGAATTTATGAAAGGGAAAATTAGGTTTTTAAGTTTAATTTTTGCACTTATTGCGGCTTTTTCTTGCTTTAATATAAATAATGCGAGAGCAGAAAATTTTGACGATAAATTATATCTAGGCGGAATGCCTGCTGGGTTTTCAATTCAAACACGTGGGGCTAATATCGTTGGGCTTTGCGACGTTGTAACTGTAGATGGTGTAAAAAGTCCGTCGAAAGATGCTGGGATTCAAGTTGGTGATGTAATTTTAAGTATAGACGGTGTTGATATTAACTGCGCAAAAGACATCGAAAATGCTATAAATAATAAAAATGATACAATTATAACGATAGAACGTGCTGGAGAAAATATTATTAAAAAAGTTATACCCGCCAAAGATATGGGTGGAAGTTATAAGCTTGGTGTTTTTGTTAAAGACGACGTATGCGGGATAGGCACGATAACTTTTATTAAAGGAAACAGTTTTGCGTCGCTTGGTCATCCAGTTATAAATGAAGATGGCAACGTCGCAAAAATTGTAGCGGGTAATATATTCAAGTGTAACGTTTCTGGCTGTGTTAAAGGCGAAAGAGGTAAACCTGGTGAACTTAAAGGTGTGTTTTTAAAGACTAATGCAATAGGGACAATTGATAAGAATACTGACCGCGGAGTCTATGGCAAAATAAGTAATGATTTTGATAAAAGCAATTTAATAGAGATTGAATCGGGTGAAGCTGTTATGGGCGATGCGATAATTTATACAACGGTAAAGGGAAATAAACCAGAAAAATATGATATTTCAATTATTAAAATCGATAATGAAAACGATAATAAAAATTTTGTAATTAAAATTACTGATAAACGATTATTAAATTGTACAAACGGTATAGTGCAGGGTATGAGTGGAAGTCCTATCGTTCAAAATAATAAACTTGTTGGTGCTGTTACGCACGTATTTATTAACGATCCTACTCGCGGTTTTGGTATTTCAATTGATAATATGTTAAATAGTTTGTAAATCACTAATAAAATCAATTTAGAATATGTCTAACATAATTTACATATATAACGGAGGGTAAGTATGAAAACTAAAATTAGTATAATTGTGCTGCTTATGGCATTTATTATTGCTGTTAGCACTTTGTTTGGATATTCTAAAAAAACTGCTTTTGCTGAAGAATATAATGAAGTAAAAAGTAGTTGTGCTTATTTAATCGATGCGGATACACAGTCGGTAATTTATTCTAAAAATGAAAATGATAAAAAACCTATTGCAAGTATGTGTAAAATAATGACTTTATTATTAACTTTTGAAGCAATTGATAAAGGCGATTTAAAATTTGATGAAAAACTTTGTGTTAGCGAGAATGCTGCTGGTATGGGTGGGTCGCAAGTATTTTTAGAAGCAAATGCTGATTATTTAGTTGATGATCTAATTAAAAGTATCGTTATTGCATCAGCCAACGATGCATGCGTTGCAATAGCAGAGCGCCTGTGTGGAAGTGAAAATTCTTTCGTTGATAAAATGAACGAAAGAGCTAAAGAGTTGGGTATGAATAACACTGTTTTCGTAAACTGCACTGGATTACCTAAGCCGTCTCAGTACTCAACCGCAAAAGACGTTTCTATAATGTTTTCTAAGCTAATTGAGCATAAAGAATACTTTAATTATTCAAAAATTTGGATAGATAAAATTCCACATCCAAACGAAAGGTTTACTGAAATATCAAACACAAATAAACTAGTTAGGTTTTATAAAGGGTGTGATGCGGGTAAGACTGGTTACACAAGCGAAGCTGGGCACTGTTTGGCAGCGTCAGCTGAACGAAACGGTACAAGATTTGTTGGGGTCGTAATATCTGCACCAGATTCTAAAGCAAGATTTAATGACGTTTCTTCAATGTTTAATTATGGTTTTGCCAACTACGAAAGTAGAACGATTATAGATGCAAATAAACCGCTTGAAATTTTTGCTAATATTAAGGGCGGCAAACAAGAAAAGATTCAAATAATAGCCGAAAATGACGTTAAATTATTTGGTAAAAAGAATGAAAAACGTGGCGTAGAGTTTTCATTTATTGCAAATGGAAATATTTGCGCTCCTATTAAAAAGGGGGATATTTTAGGGGAAATTATAGTATTTGAAAACAACAAAGAAATTGCAAAAGTAAACGCGTTATCTTCTTGCGACGTTGAGCAAAAAACTTATTTTGATCATATAAAAGATATCGTATTTAATTGGGCGCTTATTTAAGCGCTCTTTTGATATAAGAACTAATTAACTCTATATTAATAAAATTTACTAACTATTACCTTGATTTTTATTGTTATTTTTGATAAAATAAAGAAAAAACCAAGGTGATTTACTTATGAACCAACGTGAAACTTTGAAAAATAATAACGGTGTATTAGAAATCGGTGGGATAAGCGCTAGTAAACTTGCTAAAGATTTTGGCACGCCGCTTTACGTTATGGACCAAGCGTATATTGAAAATATGTGTAAGGTTTATAAAGAAACTCTTGAAAACGAGTATGGCGACGGACTTATTTGTTACGCATCAAAAGCGTTTAGTTGTAAAGAAATTTATAGAATAGTAAACAATGCTGGAATTGGGGCAGACACTGTTTCAGGTGGTGAAATTTATACTGCGAAATCAGTTGACTTTCCTATGGAAAAAGTATGTTTCCATGGCAATAATAAGACAAAGACTGAACTTGAATTTGCTGTAGAGAGTGGTGTGGGGTATATAGTTTTAGACGCTTATACCGAAGCCGATGAACTCGATACGATTTGCAAAAATTTAAACAAAACTCAAAAAGTTTTAATAAGGGTAAACCCTGGTGTTGAAGCGCATACGCACCACTATATTCAAACGGCAAAAGTTGATTCTAAGTTTGGTTTTTCAATCGATAGTGGCGAAGCGTTAAAAATTGTTGAATTCGTTAGCAAAAAGTCAAATCTTGAACTTTGTGGTTTGCATTGCCATATCGGTTCACAAATATTTGAATCTAAATCTTTTGCGCTAGCAGTTGAAAAAATGACTGGATTTTATAAAACAGTTAAGAACGAACTTGGTTTAGAGTTTAGCGTTCTAAATATGGGCGGTGGTTTTGGTATTTATTATGCCGAAGACGATGCTAAAAAAACTTGCGCTGAATACGCTGATTATATTAAGATTATTGCAAAAGAATTAAAATACAACGTAATCGTAAAAGGTATAAAGAAACCTTTCTTGATTTTAGAACCTGGCCGCTCAATCGTTGGCGAAGCGGGTGTAACGCTTTATACTGCTGGTAGAATTAAAGATATTAAGGGTGTAAAAAAATATATTTCTATTGACGGTGGTATGTTTGATAATCCGCGTTTTGCGCTCTATCAAGCAAAATACACAGTCGTTGCGGCTGAAAAACTTAACCAAAAAACTGTTGAAAAATGTTCAATCGCTGGAAAGTGTTGCGAAAGTGGGGATATCATCGCTGAAGATTGCTCACTTCCGAAAATTAACGAAGGTGATTTGCTTGCCGTTTTATCTACTGGTGCTTATAACTATTCAATGTCAAGCAACTATAATAGGAACTTAATTCCGCCAGTTGTAATGGTTAAAGACGGTCAAGCTAGATATGTTGTAAAACCCCAAACTTATGATGATTTGTTAAGAAATGACGTATAATGATAAAAACGCTTAATTACCTTAAGCGTTTTTTCTTGCTATTTTTTGAAAATTATTATATAATAATTTTAACTTAAAAAGGAGAACTATTTTGGCTGAAAGAATTTTAGAGTATATCGCTAAGTTTTTAGCTCTTATCGTTGTGCTGCCTATCCATGAGTTTGCGCACGCTTTTGTAGCTGTAAAGTGCGGCGATCCTACGCCCAAAATGTATGGTAGATATACAATCAATCCTTTAGCGCATTTTGATTTGTTGGGGCTTGCATGCTTTTTGTTTGCTGGGTTTGGTTGGGCAAAGCCTGTTCCAGTTAATCCTTATAATTTTAAGCATTACAAAAGGGGAAGCTTTTTTGTTTCTATTGCTGGCGTAGTTTCTAATTACTTGCTAGCGTTTTTAGTTTTTCCACTTGCTTATTATTTCGTGTGGTTTTTGCCTGAATTTGGTTATTTTACGCTTGTTTTAAGAGACACCTTAATGTATGTCGTAGGGTTTAGTTTATCTTTCTTTGTGTTTAACCTTATACCGGTTTATCCACTTGACGGGTTTAGAGCACTTGACGTTTTTGTTAAACGCCAAAATAAATTCTATATATTTTTAAGAACAAAAGGTATTTACCTTTTATACGCTTTATTTGCGCTTAGTTTGATTGCTGATTTTACCGGGCTTTATTATTTAGACGTGTTTGGTAATTTTATGAACACGGTTGTCGGGTTTATTTCTAAACCGATAATTTTGTTTTGGAATTTAATATTACAAGGAGTGATGATTTAATGGCTGAATTTGAATCGGTAGTAGATTATTCTACTAAACTTGATAATTTTGAAGGTCCTATAGACTTATTGCTCCACTTAATAAAGGAAGCAAAAATTGAAATTAAAGACGTTTTTGTTTCGCAAGTAACCGAGCAGTTCTTGCAGTATATGGACGGGGTAAACGAACTTGACGTTGATAAGGCAAGTGAATATCTTAACATGGCGGCAACACTTCTTGAAATTAAGTCAAAATCAATTCTTCCGAAGATTGAAGATTATCTTGAAGATATTGAAGACCCTGAAACTGCGCTTATTAGACAACTTGAAGAATACAAACTCTTTAAGGAAGCTAGTGAAAAGTTAAAAGAACAAGAAAACGTTTCACGCTTTTATAAAGAACCTGATAAATCAGTAGGTGACGTTAAAATCGTGTATAACGATTTTAACCTTGACGGCTTAATCGCTGCGTTTTCAAAACTTTTAATGCGTGTGGATGATAAGAAAAGACAAGAAAACACCCTGAAAGAAATTCCTAAAGAAGTTTTTACAGTTAAAGATAAAGTTGATCATATAAGAAGTGTTTTACTTGATAAAAAGGAATCAAGTTTTTTTGAATTATTTTCATCGTATTACACTAAAAACGAGCTTATAACGACCTTTCAAGCCATGCTTGAACTATTAAAACTTCAATACATTGCCGTAACACAAAACGGTGTTTTTGATGACATTACAATAACTTTAAGAGAGGATAGAAATGAAGAACTTGGAGAAATTGACGAGTATAATTGAGTCTATTTTATTTGTTTCAGGTATGCAAGTTGCAATTTCGGATATTGCGGAAAAGCTTGAAGTTTCCGATAAGGATATTATGTCTGCTGTTAAGATGTTGAAAGAAAAATATTCTGGAGACAGCGGAATTCAATTACTCGTTTTTAATAAAAAATTACAATTTTGCTCCAACCCCAACAATGCCGATGAAGTTTCTTCAGTTCTTAACCCGATAAAAGAGCGAGAACTTTCTAAAAGTATGCTTGAAGTTGCAGCGATTATTGCTTATAAACAACCCGTAACTAGAATTGACTTAGAAGAAATTCGTGGTAACAGTGAATATGCCGTGCAAAAACTGCTTGAACTTGGTGTGATAGAGCCGGTTGGCAGAAAAGATGCGGTTGGTAAGCCAGTTTTATTTGGTACTACTGATAAGTTCTTAAAACGCTTCCAAATATCTTCACTTGACGAGCTTCCTGATTATGATGAGTTGATAAACAAAATTCAAGTTATCCGCGGTAATCAACAGGAAGAAGATTATCTCTATCATAAAGACGTTTACGTTGATGAAAGTGAAAAGGAAGTTGCTGCAACAGCACTTCATGATAACGATAAAACTGATGATGATTTCGAACTTCCTGATATCGAAGATGAAGAAATCCCAGATTTTCTTAAAGGCGAAGAAGTAGAAAAATTTTAATATAATTACTTGATAAAAAGCGCTAAACTTTGGTTTGGCGCTTTTTGTATATTTAAGTTTATTTTGCAGATATTATTATAGTGTTAACCTTTATAATTGTTGCAGTAATTATATTGATTTTTCCTATATTTATAAGCGGCAAATTTTATTTTAATAAAAATGAAATTAAAATTTATTATAGGATAACGTTATTTAAGTTTATAAAAATCATTTATGGTTATGCAGAACTGCTAAAAGACGGAATAATATTACACTTAACAAAAAATAAAGCGGTGTTGTTGCCGTATTCAAATATTTTTGAAATCAAAGAAAAAGTTAAACCATTAAAAGATTATCACTTAATAACAGCTGATCTTAATATGAATTTGGGCAGTGAAGATGTGTTTTTGCCCGCTTCCGCAACCTTTATCGTAAACTACGCTTATAATTATTTAAGATGGTTTTTGTGCCACAAAAAGCCGTATTTTAAGTTTAAAAACACGGCAAACGTTTACGTTGGGGCTTCGGTATTTGAAGTAAAGTTTAATGGAACGGCTGTTTTTAATCTTTTAATGATTGTTTTAAGTTTAATAAAAATTTTAATAGGTAAGGTATATTATGCGATTGCAAAATGATAATAATAAAATTAACGCCACGATTGAAACAACTCTTAAAAATATTAGCAACCTGATAGACGTAAACACCGTAGTGGGTAAACCTATAAAGACTGAAGACGGTGAATACGTTGTGCCAGTTTCAAAAGTAACTGTTGGCGTGCTTTCGGGTGGTGGCGAATATGGTAAGGTAAACATATTTACAAAAGATACTGATTTGCCATTTTCAGCGGGTAACGGTGCAATTATTTCAGTTAAGCCTTGCGGGTTCTTGATTAAAGAAGGCAAGAAGTTTAGGGTGCTAACCGTTTCGGACAATTCTTTTGACAAGCTTATTGATAAAGCAACTGATTTTGTTTCAAGTATGAATGGGGAAGTACAATGAAAAAATTTATTCAATTATTCTTAGTTGCGCTTATTCTAGTTTCTTGTTGTTTTATCAATACAAATATATGCCTTGCTAAGGATTTTAGTGGAAGTTCGGCTGAAATAGTTGTTGAACTAAACACTGGTAGAATTTTACACGAAAAAAATGCCCATGAAAAAAAGTATATGGCTAGCACAACTAAAATTCTTACCGCAATAACTATTATTGAAAACTGCAAGATAGATGACGTTGTAACCGTAACTAAAGAAACTGTTGGCGTAGAAGGCTCAAGCATTTATCTAGAAGCTGGGGAAAGGTTGTCGGTAAAAGATTTATTGTATGGGTTGATGTTGCGCTCTGGTAATGACTGTGCTGAGACTTTAGCAGTGTATTGTAGTGGTAGTATTGATAAGTTTGCTGATTTAATGAATAATACCGCAAAAAGAATAGGCGCAAATAATAGTAATTTTATAAATCCACACGGACTTCACGATGAAAACCATTATACAACCGCTTATGATTTATCTCTAATTTCGCGCTACGCAATGAAAAATGAAATCTTTAGAGAAATAGTGGGGAAAAAGAGTGTGATTATACCACACATAACGCGTGATTATAACCGAAAACTAATCAATAAAAACAAAATGCTTAACGACTTTGAAGGTGCAAATGGTATTAAAACCGGATATACTAAAAAGGCTGGTCGCTGTTTGGTTTCTAGTTGTGTTAGAGACGGTATGGAACTAATATGCGTTGTGTTAAATTGTCCGCCAATGTTTGAAAGATCGAAAGAATTGCTGAACACGACTTATAATAATTATCAAAACGTTAAAGTGGTTGAAAGTGATAATATTATCGGTTTTATAAAATTAAGAAATAGCGAAAATTCTTATGCTTTACACGTAAAAAATGATATAGTTTTACCGTTAAATAATGAAGAAAAAGAAACCCTAAGAATCGAATATAATTATGAAAAAACAGTATTGAACCCATTAAAAAGTGATGAACACGTTGGGTATATTGAAATTTATACGCAAAATAACTTGATTTTTAAAGAAAAAATATATACTATATAATTATTGAAGTTATATAAGGTATATTATGAGAATAAATAAATTTTTAGCAAATAGCGGCGTTGCATCTAGACGCGCCGCAGATCAACTTATCAATGAAGGTGCAGTTAAAATTAACGGCAGAGTTTGTTCACTTGGTGATGACGTTGATTTAGCAAATGATTCTGTTACAGTTAAAGGTAAGCCTGTAAACGTTGTCAAAAAATACGATTATTATATTATGAATAAGCCTAAAGGTTGCGTTTGTACGGTTAAAGACGACAAGGGTAGAAAAACTGTTATGGATTTACTTCCACCAAACGCAAAACGCTTATTTCCGGTCGGTAGACTCGATTATGACACTGAAGGCTTGTTGATTTTAACTAACGACGGTGATTTAACCTATAAGTTAACACATCCTAAAAATGAAGTTCCAAAAACTTATTTAGTTAAAACGGAAAAGCCCGTATCAGATGAAGATTTGCAAAAACTTCGCTCAGGTGTTTATATAGACGGTGTTAAAACTAAAAAGTGCAACGTAAGACTTATTGAAACGCATAAAGACGGCTCTAAACTTCACGTTACGATTACTGAAGGTAGAAACCGTCAAGTGCGTAAAATGTTTGAAGCGGTAAATAATAACGTTGATTTTCTTAAGAGAATTAAGATTGGCGATTTGACGCTATCTGGGCTTAATCGCGGAGAAGTTCGCCAGTTAAATGCTAGAGAAATTGATTATTTATTAAATTTGTAAAAAATAAAAAAGGCACTAAGAGTAGTGCCTTTTTTTAATTAAAAACTAAATTATTTTTTTCTTCTTCTTTGTCTTTGGAATACGGCAAATTTTGCACCTACGTATCTAAGAGCAACAGCGCCTACGTAAATTGCTGCTAAAACGTTGGGGAGAACGAATGAGAACGCGATAATCGCACCGTTTGCAAAGTTTACGCCGCAAATTAAGTTAACAACGAGTGAAACAACTAAAATATTAAAAGCAATGATTGCTGCTGTAATTATACTGTCTACGCCAATCTTTTTTGCAGTTGTATCGTTAGGATAAACTAGGTATTTCAAAACTAAATAAGTAGGTGGAAGCGAACTAAGAATTGAACCGAAAATCGCTACGTAAACCTTAGCGGGAGAACTGCTGCCAACACCTAAAGAAATGATAAGTAATGCAATAAATGCAATTGCGAAAGCAAATACTGAAACGTAAGCGTTTAATTTATTTAATAAAACAGTTCCACGTGTTTCATAAGAATCTTTGGAAGAAACTCTAACTTTATAATTTTCTTTAGCCGCTTGAAGTTTTAAGTCGCCAAAATCTTTATCATCTAAAGCCTTAATAGTGTTATCAGTAAGGGTTTTATTTAAGTCTTTAACTTCAGGTTGAGCGGGTTTAGTTTCAACAACGTCGTTTTGAGCGGCTGATTTTTGCATTGAAGACGTTTTAATTAAACCGTTAAGTATGTTTCTAAAGTTAATATCTTGCGGGTTTTCAGCAGCTTTTTTAGGCTCTTTTTCAATAATTTTAGAAGAAACTTGACTGCTTGCCGCCATATTACGAACGTAAATATCAGGTGCTTTAGAAGGCTTAGATTCAATTGAATTAACGGGGTTGATCTCGTGTGAAGTTACAACTTTAACGATTTCAACGGGTTTTTCAACGATTTTTTCAACGTATTCAGTCTTATAAACGGGTTGTTGCTCACAATCCATAAGCTTATCGATTATAGCACGTGAAAAAGTCCAACTTGAAAGGTTAGCTTCAACCGTAGCTTTGCCGTTTTCAGTAAGCGTAAAATATTTTCTACGACCGGTATCAGCATCATACCAGTAAGATTTAACGTATTTTAAGTTTTCCAAGCGTTTTAAAGCACTGTAGAGCGTTGCTTGGTTAATTTTGTATTCATTGCCGCTTTTTTCATCAATTGCATCACTGATTTGTTGTGCAAACTTGTCAGACTCAAGCAAAGTGTGTAAAATAATGGTATCAATATGACCGCGGATTAAATCACTGCTGATTGCATTTTGTTCCATACAAAACTCCTAAGTTTATAATATATTTTATTTAAGTATACTATTAAATTTAAATTTAGTCAATTATTTTTAACATAATAAAATTATGTCAGATAAAATAATAAATAAAAACGCCAGTTAAATACTAACAATAAATTGTTTAGCAATTATAAAAATATAAATTTTGCAAAACTATTGACAAACTTTGTCCTATTTGTTATAATAATACCGTAACTATGCGTAAAAGCCGTGTTTTGCGCATAGTTACATATATTTCAATTTAGTACCCTATTTAGAGAAAAATTAGAAAATTAAAGAAAAAAATTAAGTTGGTGCCCTATTATGAAGCAAAAAAGTTTTTATGAGCAACGTGAAATATCTTGTATTAAACGCTTAAACGCTATAGTTGATGAACTTCCCTATTTTGTTAGGGACTTCTTTGTTGGCGTTGAACTTAGAACTAGCGCGCTTACAAGGCTTAACTACGCGTATGACTTACGTGTTTTCTTTGATTTTTTGGCTAAAAAGGTGTTTAAAAAAGAAATAAACGAGATAGAACTACAAGATTTAGCCAAATTAGAGTCGTTTGACTTTGAATATTTTTTAAGTTATTTAAGTCATTACACCATAAACGATAAAGAAGAACGTTGCACTGCAACTGGAAAAGCGAGAAAATTATCCACGCTCAGAGCGTTTTATAAGTATTTTTTCAATAGAAACGCTCTCCCCGCCAATACCCCGTCTAAAGTTTCTATGCCAAAAATTCATGAAAAAGAAATTATTAGACTTGACTCTAACGATAAAGTTGATGAAATCGGCGATATGCTCTACACCGTTGAAACTGGTCAAGGTTTAACTAAAAAGCAACTAGCCTTTCACAACGCAACTAAACTTCGCGATGCAGCGATTATAACTTTATTTTTAGGCACTGGTATTCGTATTAGTGAATTAGTAGGTTTAAACACCGATGATATTGACTTCAATACAAACAGCTTTGTAGTTACCAGAAAAGGTGGAAATCGTGCTGTTTTATACTTCAATGACGAAGTTGCATCTGCATTACACGATTATCTTGATGCAAGATTAAAAGACGAAGATAAAAGTGAGCCAGCACTCTTTTTATCACTCCAAAATCGTAGAATTAGCACTCGCACTGTGCAAGAATTAGTTAAGAAATACGCAAAAATCGTTTCTCCGCTTAAAAAAATCACACCACACAAGTTAAGAAGTACTTTTGGTACTAACTTGTATAAGCAAACCGGTGATATTTACGTTGTGGCTGACTGCTTAGGTCATAAAGACGTAAACACTACCAAGAAACATTACGCAGCCATAACTGACGATATTAGAAAGAAAGCAGCAACTTCTCTCTCTATAAAAAATGATAAAAATTAGTTATTTTCATCAGTAATTATCTTTGTAATTTTAATTATTTTATAGTTTTTATCGGGTTCGATACACTTTCCGCAACTGTCGCATATTTTGCTGGGATCTAAGTCGCAAGTATCGTCAATAATCTCATCTTCCCTATCGTTGTTTTTGTCGTAATTCATCAATAACTCCTTATTTAAATAAATTTTATAAAAAATATAAACATTTGTTTGACTTTTGATATACTTAGTGTTAAAATGTGATTATGAAAAAAATTGAAGAAAATCTCCAAAGAGTATATAATTTTACCGTAGAATTTATTAAAGATAACGGTTTTCCGCCGTCTGTGCGTGAAATTTGCTCTAAACTTAATATTAAATCTACTGCAACTGCCTATTCTTATATAGAAAAATTAAAAGACAAAGGCTTGCTTGAAAAATCACCCATGAAAAAGCGTGCCTTAACCCTACCTGGTCGCGAGCAAGATTTTAAGAGAGTTCCGTTACTTGGAACTATTCGCGCTGGCGAACCTATTTATGCGGTTGAAAATCTTGAAGGGTATTATCCCCTTCCTAAAGAATTTGACACGGGCGGAGATGAATTTGCTTTAAAAGTTAAAGGCGACAGTATGATTAACGCTGGCATCTTTGAAGGTGACGTTATTATCGTCAACAAACAAAGTATTGCATCCAACGGCGAAATTGTGGTTGCTCTCGTTGATGATTCGGCAACTGTTAAGCGTTTTTATAAGCGTAACGGAAAAATTATTCTTCACCCTGAAAACGACCACATGGACGACATGATTTTTTCTAACGTTGTAATACTTGGCGTAGTTAAAGGTTTAATGAGAAAATTCTAATATTTATCCCCATCGAATTTGATGGGGATTTTTTATTATAAGTTTAGGTTTTTAAGTGCAAGTTTGCAGTGTTCGTAAGTTAATCCGCCTTGCATGTAAGCAATGTACGGCGGTTTAATGGGCGCATCAGCCGAAAGTTCAATAGAAGAACCTTGAACGAAGCAACCCGCAGCCATAATAACTTCATCAACGTATCCAGGCATTGCCCAAGGAAGCGAGTCAACGTGGCTGTCTATGGGAGAATTCCTTTGAATATTTTGAATAAATTTGATTAAATCTTTATCGTTGCCGAACTTAATTGCACGGATAATATCTCTAGGTAATTCATCGGTTTTAGGTGAAGTTTCATATCCTAGTTTTTCTAAAACTTTACCAAACAACATCGAACCTTTTACTGCTTGTAAAACTATATGCGGTGCGATAAATAATCCTTGGTAAAAATATTGATATCCAAATGCATAAGAGCCAACTTCGCCCCCAATTGACGGCGCCGTAAGTTTATTTTGAACGAGCGTAACAAATCTGTCATCGCCTACCACGTATCCGCCTGTAGGTGCAATTCCGCCCCCTAAATTTTTAATCATTGAACCGGCTAAAAGGTTTACGCCGACTTCAGTGGGCTCTCTTTTTTCAATAAATTCGCCGTAACAGTTATCGAGCATTATGCAGCCGTCATAACCTAATTCTTTGACGGTATCAACACCTTCTTTTATTTCATCAATTGATAAAGCGTTGCGCCATTCGTAGCCCCTTGATCTTTGCATATATACCATTTTAGGAGCACCATTTTTTGCGAAATATTCTTTAATAGCACCTTTATCAATCTTGCCGTCAATAAGGTTTATGCATTCAAACTCAATGCCGTAATCTTTAAGCGAGCCGATATTTTCACCGTATATTATATCGTGAAGCGTGTCGTAAGGCGTCCCCGTAATACATAACGCTTTATCCCCTGGCATTAAAATACCAAATAAACACAATGAAAGCGCGTGTGTGCCCGATGCAATTGTCGGTGAACAAATTGCTTTCTCTGCCTTAAAAATGTCTGCAACGACTAAATTTAAAGTATCTCTACCGTCGTCGCCGTAGCCATAACCGTTTGTGCCGGTAAAGTGTCTCAATGCCAAGCGGTTATTTTGGAAAGCGCTTAAAACTTTTTCTTGATTAAAGAGTGCAACTTCTTCAAAATGTTTGAAATTTTCTTGTAATTCTTGTTCGCTTGTTTCAATAAGTTTGTAATCAATCATTTGTAAAATCCTTTAATATTGTCGCTGTCATATTTTCAATTGAACTTGGATCGAGATTTATTAAACCATCCATTCTCTTAAAAAAAGTAATTTGCCTTTTTGCATAATGACGTGTATTTAATTTTATGGTTTCTATTGCTTGATCTAACGTAATATTACCGTCAAAATATTCTAAAATTTCTTTATAGCCTATACCCTGCATACATTGATTTGATCTGTCAATACCGCTATTTAATAGCCCTTTAATTTCGTCAATTAAACCGCCCTTCACCATAATGTCGACACGTCGGTTAATTCTATCGTATAAAACTTCACGCGGGTGATCTATTGTGTATGCCAAATAATCATATTTGGGCGTAAAATCGTCTTTAATATCAGATTTTTTGCAGCCGTTTTCATAAATTTCAAGTGCACGAATAACGCGTTTTAAGTCGTTATAATGAAGTTTTTGTGCACTTTCCGGGTCAACTTCTTTTAATAAATTATAAACAAACTCGTTTCCATTTTCTTGGGCGAGTTTTTTATATTTTTCGCGAACTTTAGCGTTATCGTTTCCGTTTCCATAGGATAGGTCGTATAAAAGCGAATTGATATAAAAACCAGTTCCGCCGCAAATCACAGGTGTTTTGCCTTCGGCTATAAGTTTTTTTAAGATTGGTTCGGCAAGATTTTTATAGTCGCTCACAGTAAAGTTTTCATCCGCATTTACAACGTCAATCATATGATGTTTAACGCCTTGCATTTCCATTTCATCGGGCTTAGCAGTGCCTATGTTTAACCCTTTATAAATGTACATAGAATCGGCGGAAATAACTTCTGAATTAAGTTTTTTTGCAACTTCTACAGCAAGCGCGGTTTTACCCGATGCCGTAGGTCCACAAATGATAATAATTTTAGGTTTTAGACTATTCTTTTGAACCATTTGTCAATTTCCATTCTGCTAATTTTAATCGCTACGGGCCTGCCGTGCGGACATTTTAAGCCGAGATTATTTTTTAGTTTTTCAGTCAACGCTTCTATTTCAAGCCCGCTTAACTTATCGCCAGATTTTATTGCTGATTTACACGCTTTTTGCGCTAATTTTTCTTTTAATAAATCATTAACCGAAAGTGATTTTAACGTTTCTATTTCAGTCAAAATATCATTAAAGAACGAAGTTATATTCATTTCGGTTAAAAATGAAGGAACTGAAGATATTTTTAATGCGTTTTTGCCAAATTCTTCTAATTCTATTCCCATTTCATTTAATGCTGACGATTTAGAGATTAAAAAGTCATACTCTTGGTTATTTACGTTTAACACAAAAGGCACGAGTAATGGTTGTTTAACGACTTCATGATTTTTGAGCGCATCGTTTAATTTATCGAACAAAATACGTTCGTGCGCAGCGTGTTGATCTACAAAATATAAATCAACACCGTCTTCAAAAATCATAAATGTGTTTAAAGCTTGTCCTATATAAGTTAAATCTTTTTCAATAGTTATTGTTTGTTGCTCTAAAGTGGCTTTTTTCTTTTCTAAACTTTCTAAAAATGCCTTATTTTCAGCAAAAATATCGGAAACTGAAGACTGTTTCAAGCCGTCGTCTACACTAACTTTTGTGCTTGATATGGATTTTGCACCGCTATCGCAAAAAGTAAGTTTATCAAACTTTTTCATTTCAGATATTTCGTTCTTAAAGTTATCGATTTCCTTCTTTAAGTCATTATGTTTAACATAATCTTTTGTGAATAAATCAGTATTTTGCTGAATATTATTTGATTTTTCAGAAACTATGTTTAAGGCATCGCTGCTACCGTCTAAAACTTTAGTAATTACTGAATATAACGAGCCGTAAATTACTTGATTATTAGCAAAACGTACGTCTAACTTGTTAGGATGTACGTTTACGTCAACAATTTCAGTAGGTATAGTTAAAGATAAAACGTAAAAAGGATATTGACGCTTCATCATGTATGGAGAATATGCGTTTGCAATCGCCGAAGATATAGTTTGATTAACAACGTATCTACCATTAATAAACACTGATTGATAACTTCTATTCCCTTTTGAAAAGTTGTTTTTCCCTAAATAACCGCTTATTTTTATACCATTTTTAACAACGTCAACAAAGTGGCTGTTTGCTATCACGTCAACGCCGTAAACACATACAACCGCCGATTCAAAACCATCGCCAAAAGATTGATAAACCACCTTATTATCAGCGGTGTATTTAAATGAAATATCGGGATTAGACAAAATGAAACGAGCAACTGTTGAAGAAATTTCATTTTCTTCAGCCCTAGCAGTTTTTAAGAATTTTTCTCTTGCTGGCGTATTAAAGAATAGATTATTTACTTCAATAACCGTTCCGTCTGCTGCTCCGCAATCTTCAATTTTTACGCTTTCCCCACCTTCAGCACTGATTTTTGCACCGTCTTCTTGTGTTTTAGGTTTAGACGTAATGGTAATTTTTGAAACAGACGCGATAGATGCTAGCGCTTCACCTCTAAACCCTAAAGACGTGATATTATCAAGGTCGCTAAGCGTAGATATTTTGCTTGTTGCGTGTGGCATAAGCGCCTTAGGTAAATCATCCTTTTCAATACCTGAACCGTTATCAGTAATTACTATTGATGAAATCCCACCGTCTAAAACGTCAATTTGAATAGACGTTGCACCAGCGTCGATTGAGTTTTCAACTAACTCTTTAACTACGGAAAACGGACGTTCAACAACTTCACCAGCCGCTATTCTGTTGTATATTTGACTTGATAATAAATTGATTTTACTCATATTTATCCTTTGATTTTTTCTTGTAAATCACTAAGTATTGCAAATGCTTGCATGGGAGATAGATTATTTATATCTATATCTTTAATAATCCTTTCAACTTCGCTTTTATTTTCTACTTTATCTTCAAAATTATTTGACGAAGTTTTTACTTGAGATTTCTCTAAACTTTTTAATATGGTTTTTGCCCTTTGTGTTATATCCTTACCAACACCCGCAAGGTCGGCAACTTCAATACCAAAGCTTCTATTTGCACCACCGCGCATAATTTTACGCAAGAACACAATTCCGCCAGCCATTTCTTTTACGGTAACTTTATAATTCTTAACGCCGTCAAGCGTTCCTTCAAGTTCAGTAAGTTCGTGATAATGCGTTGCAAATAATGTTTTAGCGCATATGTTATTAGTAACGTGTTCTACAACCGCCCAAGCAATGCTTAAACCGTCGTAAGTACTTGTCCCCCTACCGATTTCATCGAGTATTATAAGACTATTTTTAGTAGCGTTATGCACGATGTTAGAAACTTCGGTCATTTCAACCATAAACGTACTTTGGTCAGAAATAAGGTTATCACTTGCACCAATACGAGTAAAAATCTTATCGGTAAGCGGTATTTCAGCCGATTTTGCGGGGACATAAGAACCAACGTGTGCCATTAAAGTAATTAAGGCGACTTGGCGCATAAAAGTACTCTTACCCGCCATATTCGGACCGGTTAATATCATCATTCGGTTTTCATCACCGTCAAGCAAACAATCGTTTGGAACAAAGCGTTGTTTTGAAGTTTTTTCAACGACTGGATGACGAGAATCAACTAAATTTAGTCTGCCGTTTTCATTTAAGATTTCAGGTCTTACGTAAGAATTTTCACGAGCAACTTTTGCAAGGGATAATATTACGTCAAGATCGGCAAGAGCATCAGCGGTTTGTTGAAGCGCTGAGATTTGCGCACTTAAATATTCTTTAATTTCATTATAAATTTTGGTTTCTAATTGAAGAGATTTTTCTTCACTAGATAAAATTTTATATTCAATATCTTTAAGTTCTTCAGTAATATATCTTTCGGCGTTAGCAAGCGTTTGTCGGCGTTGATAATCGTAAGGTACTTTATCCTTAAACGAATTCGTAACTTCGATATAGTAGCCAAATACGCGGTTATAACCTATACGAAGGTTTTTGATACCAGTCTTTTCACGCTCTCTATTTTCAATTTCAGCAATACAAGCCTTGCTGTTTTTCCCAAAAGAACGGAGTTCATCTAGTTCTTTATTATAACCCTTTTTAATATACTCGCCGTCTTTCATGTTTGCAGGTGGTTCATCGCTAATGGCGTTATTAAGTAGTTCAACCGTTGCACCAAAATCACCTAATGCGTCAGAAATATCACTAATGAATTTAGACGTCATACCGAGAAGTTGGAACTTTATGCTAGGCAAAATCTCAAGCGATTTTCTAAGTGAAACACAGTCTTTTGGCAATAAATTGCCGTTTGAAATTTTACCCGCCAACCTACCAACGTCGCGCACGGATGAAAGAAGGTTTATAACCCCTTCACGAATCAAAGTATTGTTATAAAAACACTCTACCCCGTCTAAACGATAGTTAATTTTTGATATATCGTTTAAGGGTGATAATATCCAACTTTGAAGTTTTCTAGCGCCCATACTCGTTTTAGTTTTATCGAGTAACCACAAAAGTGAGCCGTATCTTTTTCCGTCTCTAAGCGTTTTAACGAGTTCAAGATTTCTAACGGCGTTAACGTCTAGCATCATAAACTCATCGTTATTTTCTTTTTTGATTGAATTTATATTTATAAGTGCGTGTTTTTGCGTTTCTTTTAAGTAAGAAATGAGCGCACCACAACAACAAATACATTCAGGCGCATTTTCTAAACCAAACGGCTCTAAAGTTAAAGTATTAAATTGACGCTCTAATGAACTTCTTGCGTTTAACAAATTAAATTCACTTTCCGTAAAGTATGAAAACTTAGGTAATACCCCGTGCTCAACTAACGGTGAAGAGTTCATAATTTCAGCCGCATGCTTGTTTGATATGATTTCTACGGGAGAAACTTTAACCAACTCATCAATAAGCTCTGAAATGGCAAATTTGCCGCTAAAATTTTTAGTATAAAACTCACCCGTTGTTATATCAACCCAAGAAAGCGCGCATTTATTATCGTTTAAGTATACCGCACCTAAGAAGTTGTTAGTTCTATCATCAATAAGTTCGTTGTTTATAACAGTACCAGCGGTAACGATTTTTATAACGTCTCTTTTTACAAGTTCTTTTCCCCCCGCTTCGCTAAGTTGTTCACAAATTGCAACCTTTTCGCCCAAAGAAACTAATTTTGCAATATAATTATCGGCTGCGTGAAAAGGAACGCCGCACATCGGTGCACGTTCTTCTAAACCACAATCTCTACCAGTTAAAGTTAAATCTAGTAACGCAGATGCTTTAACTGCGTCGTCGAAAAACATTTCATAAAAATCTCCAAGCCTATAAAAAATAATACAATCTTGGTGTTTTTCTTTTATTTGCAAATAATGTTGCATCATTGGTGAAAGTGCCATATTAAACTAATTCCCCTATTAAAGAAATGCCGCCGGTTTTAGTAATTTTAACGTTAACAAATTGCCCAACCAAATCGGTTTCGCTCTTGAAGTAAGCCATTCTGCCGTAAGTGTCGCGACCTAAATACATACCCTTTTTATCATCAAAACCTTCGCAGAGAATTTGGACGGTTTTATTTAGATAAGTTTCCGACTGTTTTCTATTAGTTTCGTTTTGCAAATCAATAAGTTTCATTATTCTTGCCTTTGAAACTTCTTCATCGATTTGACCGTCCATCTTAGCAGCAGGAGTGCCTTCACGCTTAGAATAAATAAAGGTAAATGCACCAGCAAAGCCAACTTGTTTAACAAGGTCAACAGTGTCTAAGAAATCTTCTTCAGTTTCAGTTGGAAAACCTACCATTATGTCTGTCGTAATAGAAACGTCAGGAATATACGCACGCAAAAGTTTTACCTTTTCCAAATAATCTTCCCTAGTGTATTTGCGGTTCATAAGTTTTAAAATTCTATTTGAACCAGCCTGAACTGGAAGATGCACGGTTTTGCACGTCTTATCGCTCAAACTAATCGCTTTAATCAAATCTTCGTTAAAGTCTTTAGGATGATTTGTCATAAAGCGCAAACGGAAATCCCCTTCAATTTTAGAAACTTCTTCAATAAGTTTAGCAAAACTAGTATTTTCAAGATCTTTACCGTAAGAATTTACGTTTTGACCAAGCAAAGTGATTTCTTTATAGCCTTGCTTTATCAAATCTTTACATTCAGCAGTTATATTTTCCATGCTTCTACTGCGTTCTCTGCCACGAACGTATGGAACGATGCAGTAAGTGCAGAAGTTATTGCACCCGTAAGTAATATTAACCCAAGCGTTAGGATAACTTGTACGCGTTTTGGGCGTACCTTCTATAATTTCCCCTTCCTTTTCATCAACGGCAATTAACGCCTTTTTTTGCGAGAGTTTCTTAGTTAAAAGGTCCTTAAATCGCTCTAAATTATGCGTGCCGAAAATAATATCGACAAACGAGAACATTTCATGAAGTTTTTGTGCAAAACCAGGTTGCTGAGTCATGCAACCGCCAACAGCAATTATTAAATCTTTCTTTTGTTTTTTAAGTTTTTTAAGCGCACCGATATTGCCTTCTGCTCTATCTTCAGCATTTTCTCTAATGCAACACGTGTTGAATACGATTATATCCGCATCAACTTCATTATGTGCTGGTGTATAGCCCAAATCAGTCAATATGCCTGCAACCTTTTCAGATTCATGCAAGTTCATTTGACAGCCGTATGTAATTATATAATATTTCTTTAAACAATTATCCATATTACTTATCTTACTCTAAAATTAAATATTTGTCAATTTATATGCGACAAAATTAGCATAATAATCTTTAAACTTTTGCATACTAAATTCGATGAAAAAAACTTTAAAAATAATTTCCTTTGTCATTTTAACAATTGTAATTTTGTTCACTGCTTTAATTTTAATATTAAATACAACAACTTTTAACGTAAAATTTGATGAAAATAAACTAATAAATTCACGTAGAACAATCGTGTTTTATGACAATAATGAAAGAGTTTTTGCCGAGCAATCTAAAGGTCTAAACATCACAACGATAGACGACATTCCATCACACACAATCAACGCGTTTATCGCTATTGAAGACAAGCGTTTTTACACTCACAATGGCGTCGATTACAAAGCACTTCTTAGAGCAACGTTAAACAACTTAAAAAGCGGCTCTATTAAAGAAGGCGCATCAACTATTACTCAGCAACTTATAAAAAATACTCACCTTACCAACGAAAAAACGTTAAAACGCAAAATTACTGAAATAAAACTTGCAAAACAACTTGAAAAAAAGTATAACAAAAACCAAATACTTGAAACCTATCTTAACACAATTTATTTTGGTGATAATTGTTACGGAATTACTTCTGCTGCACTACACTACTTTAATAAAAAACCACGAGAGTTGAACATAAACGAAAGCGCCGTGCTTGCTGCTATAGTAAAAGCGCCCGCTTATTACTCACCATTTAACGACTTGGAAAGGTCAGTTAAAAGAAAAAACTTAGTTTTGAGTGAAATGTTTAATCAAAAA
Source organism: Christensenellaceae bacterium (assembly GCA_045594285.1). Classification (GTDB taxonomy): domain Bacteria; phylum Bacillota; class Clostridia; order Christensenellales; family Borkfalkiaceae; genus UBA1259. Next base: position 141,540 of record JAZNYF010000001.1, read on the forward strand.
TTTATAACTAAAGAAGTATACGAAGAAAACAAAAATAAGCAATTGATTTTATCAAACGCAACAACTAATGAGTATGATTACTTATATTTAGTAAATAAAGAAATTTCTTCTTTAATTTCGAAAAATCCGTATGGATTTACTCCACTAAATATTCACACTTCTTTTGATGCTAATTTACAAAGCGCGTTAAATCAAACCTTTACTGAATTCGTTAAAAACAAATGCGAAATGTCTGCAATAATCATGGATAAAAACGCTAGTGTTTTAGCGTATTATTCAACATACGGTGATAACAAAAGACAAATAGGTTCTATTATTAAACCTATAGGTGTTTACGCACCCGTAATTGAAGAAAATATTGTAAATTCTTGTACGTTTATTTGTGATAAAAAGGAAGATTTTAACGGTTATTCCCCATCGAATTACAATGACGTATATAGAAATGATATTTCAGTTAAAGATTCTCTTTGTTATAGTTCAAACGTATGCGCGGTTAAGTTGCTTAATAGTTTAGGCGTTAATAAAAGCATGCAATATCTAAATAAATTAGGAATTTCCTTAAGCGAAAACGATAAAAATTTGTCGTTAGGACTTGGCGCAAGTGAAAAAGGTGCAAAACTATCAGAAGTTGTTGCAGCATATTGCCCTTTTATAAACAAAGGCTATTATACTAACCCAAAATGCACAAAAAATTTGATTAAAACAGTAAATCGCAAAGTATTTGGAGAAGATACTGCCTACGTCGTAAGCGATATGTTGAGCGGTGTAGTTAAATACGGCACGGCTAAAAAACTTCAATTTATAAACGATAAATTATGTGCAAAAACAGGCACAGTTGGAAGTAAAAGCGGTAATACGGATGCTTATACAGTTTCATTTAGTAAAGATTACGTGTTGGGCGTATGGTGTGGCGCTAAAGATGGCGCGCTTATACCCAACTCAATTTCAGGTGGAACGTTACCTGCTAAAATTTCAGCTGAAATTTGGAAAAAAATTGAAAATGAAAAAGGAAAACAAACTTCAATTGATATGCCAAATAGCGTTAGTGAAATAGAGATTGATAAAAATGTTTACGAAAAATATCATAAAATAATTTTAAGCGATGATAATGCCCCAAGTAGGTATAAATTAAAATTTTTCTTTAAGAATAACAATATCCCCAAAGAGAAATCAAACGTTTTTTCAAAACCTAAAATTGAATCTTACAAAACATCAGTTGTTAACAATGGAATTAAGATTGAATTATGTGTGACAGAATTATTTGGCGCAAAACTATACAAGATAGTTGACGGCAAAAAAGAACTGATTTTTGACACAAAAGACGGCAACATTTATATTGATAAACAATTAAAACAAAATGATATAAATCAATATATAATTATCCCCTATTATAAAACTGAAAATGAAATATTTTACGGAGATGAAGTAGTTTTAGAGAAAATAAAAACGCCGAACTTTGAGTTCGGCGATGATTGGTGGGATTATGATTAAAAAACGTATTTTTCAACTTTTTTGAACGCTTCGTCAATCAAGCCTTCAATATCAAGTTTACTTTCCGCTCTAATCACCCTTTCTAAATTAGGTTTAATTGCTGGAAATTTAGGCAAGAATACCGTGCAGCAATCTTCATAAGGTAAAATTGAAGTTTCATAGGTATCAATTTTTCTTGATATTTCTATAATATCGAGTTTGTCAAATGCGATAAGCGGTCTTAAAACTGGCATAGTAACAACAGAGTTTGATGAAGTAATACTCTCTATCGTTTGGCTTGCAACTTGACCTAAACTTTCACCAGTAATGATTGCTTGGTCGCCTTGTTGTTTTGCAAGACGTTCTGCAATACGCATCATAAATCTACGCATTATAGTAATCATAAATTCTTCAGGACAATGCTTATGAATTGCTTCTTGAATATGTGTGAAAGAAACAACGAAAAGATTGATTCCCCCGTTATATTCCCCAACCTTCTTAGTGAGTTCAATAACTTTTTCTTTTGCCGCTTCTCCAGTGTATGGAAAACTATGAAAGTGAATACAATCAAGCTTCATACCGCGCTTACAAGTCATATAACCAGCAACCGGGCTATCTATACCGCCTGAAATTAGCAGTAAGCCTTTGCCTGCAGAACCAACCGGCATACCGCTTAAGCAGTGAACAACGTCGGTATATACGAAAGTTTTGCCGTCTTCTCTAATATCAACGTTAACGGTAAAATCGGGATTTTTAACTTGTACTTTAATTTTACCGCCGTAAATATCAAGAAGCTTACCACCTAAAATCATGGATGTTTCCATTGAACTAGGAGTAAACGTTTTATCTGCTCTATTCGTTGCTACTTTGAAAGTTCCTTCTTTATCTTCGCAAAGAAGTTTTGCAGCTTCAAAAATATCATCCAAATTACTATCAACAACGAGTGCACGGCTATAAGTGTGAATACCAGCAATTTTTTGTAATTTATTGGTTATTAAATCATAATCGTTTTCATCAAAATTTTCGATTAAATAACGACTGTGCATGGTTGTAAAAGTAAAATTTATCCCCTTTAACGAACGCTTAATATTTTCTTTAAGCATTTTTTCAAAATAACCACGATTTTTACCTTTAAGGTGAATTTCGCAATATCTAATAATTATAGCATTTTCCATATTAGCCAAGTATTCCTTTAAGTTTTTTTACTGTATTGTTTAAGATTTCAACGGCATTTTTTGCTTCATCTAAAGTGTTAAAAGCGCTAAAACTAATTCTAATAACGCCGTCTAAAACTTCATTATTATACCCGCACGCTTCAATTACTCTACTAAACCTATTTTTTGAAGAGCAAGCCGAGCCGTTGCCAACTATTAAACCAAATTCTTCCATAGAGTGCATTACAACTTCGCCGCGAAGCCCTACTGCGGACACAGTTAAAATATACGGACTTGAATTAGGCGCAGAAATTATTTTGAAAAGACTTTTATCAAGATTTTCTTCAAAGTAAGCCTTAATATTTTTTACGTATTCAAAATTGTTTTGTAAATATTCGTACTTTTCAGCAGCGGCAAACTCAAAAACCTTTATACCAAAAACGTTTTCAGTACCACTTCTTAGTCCGTTTTCTTGTCCACCACCAAAAATAAGCGGTTTAATGCTTAAATTTTTGCGTTTAATAAGCGCACCAACGCCCTTCAAGGCGTTTATTTTATGCGCGCTAATAGAATATAGGTCAACATCATGACTTAATCTATAAGGAATTTTGCCAAACGCTTGAACGCCGTCTGAGTGAAAAATTATATCTTTATTTATTGACTTAATTTTTTTTGCAATCTTATTTATGTCATTAATGGCACCGGTTTCATTCCCAACGTGCGCAATAGAAATAAAATCAACACGATTATTTTTTACGTAATCATAAAGTTTTTCTTCATTTATAGTTCCGTCTTGGTTAAGATCTATAAATTCAATTTGTAATCCTCTATTTTTAAGTTCTAAAAAACTTTGATAAACTGCGGAATGCTCGCCTTTATCAGTTACGAATACGCCGCGCTGACGTGCGCAAAAAATTGCCATATTATCACTTTCAGAACCGCAAGAAGTAAAAATTACTTCATGGTTTGAAGTCCCAAGGCATTTCAATATGGTTTCTTTCGCTGATTTAATCTCTCGCGCACAATTTAACCCGCCTGAATAAAGCGTAGACGGGTTGAAAAACTTTTCATTATTAAATTGTTGAGCCTTATCTAACGCGCTCCTTGATGGGCACGTAGTGGCTGCATTATCAAAATACATCATAATTTTTTCTTCTTTAATTCGTTTAAATATTCATCGTCAAGTACTCTAGTTGAAGTATATTTTACAACGTTAACAATAAACCTTTCAGTAAGTTCCATTGTAAGAAGTTGCTTTTTACCTTCAGCATTTATAACGAAATAGTAAATAGACTTGCCTTCGCTTGCTTCGCTGTTTGCGGTAAGTGCAGTTTTACTGATATTCATACTGTTATATCTTTCAAAAGTATCGCCGCCAACCTTACCTATTCTTTCAATTTGATTAGTTTCAAATTCTATAATAAACTTTCTTTTATATTGCTTAATTACTTGAGAAACTCTAATCGAACCAGAAATAAAAGTATAATCATGGTCAACACAAAAAGTGTTTTTCTTTTTACCAATCACAATACCTAAAATTAAGAACACAACCATAGGTACTATCATAATTATTAAACCAACGAATAAATTGTGGTCAAAATTATATGAAGTAAATACAATAAAAAAGGTTATAGGTACTAAAAGAAAAAATATCCAAGATATAATATCAAATAATTTAAATTTAGTTTTTTCTTTACTACCGTTTTGAACAACGGAAGTTTCTTCATAGAAAATTTCTTGCATTTATTTCTCCAATCATCATATATGGTAATGACATTATATCACTAAAGATGTAAAAACACAATTATTTTAACTTTAAAATTGTAACGCCATTTTCACCTTCACCGTAATTACCACGTCTAAATTCAAGTACGTTTTTATCGGTTTTAAGGTAATTTCTTATTTCTTTCAATAAAATACCTTCGCCTACACCGTGTATAATTTTAAGTTCTTCAATGCCGTGCATAACACCTTGATCAATAAAATTTTTAACGTCTTCTAAAGCTTCTAAAGAAGTTTTACCAACAACGTTAATTTCCGACTTAGGAAGTCCACCGCGAGTATTATTAAATATTTTAACTTTTTCAGCCTTTACCTTTTCTTCTTCAGAATTGTAAAGGTCTTTAATTTTTACAACAGTTTTAAGCGAACCGACTAAAACTTCTGCTTCGCCCTTTTTCTCTTTTACACCGATAAGTTTAGCATAAGTGCCAAGTGAATTTACGTAGACTCTATTGCCTATCTTTAATTTATCAGCAGTAACTTTAATCATTTCGATAGGTCTATTATCGTTTTCTACACTTAAATACTTACTGTTTTGCAAGCGGTTTTTAAGCTCGCTTGCCCTAAACACTTCTCTGCTTTCTAATCCAACGCGTTTTAATATCTTTTTTAACTCGTCAATAATTTCTTCGGCTTCGACAAGTTTATCCGCAACGATTTTTTTAGTTTCTTGCTTTGCGGTTGAATAAATTTTTTCACGCTCTTTTATTATTAAATCTTTCTCTAGCGTAATTTTATCAAGTTCTTTTTGCTTGTCAATTTTAATTTGTTCAAGTTCTTTTGATAATTCTTCAGATTTTCTTCTACTTTCTTCCGCCTTTTTTAAAACGTTTTCAAAGGAAATCTTAGTGTCGCTAAGTTGTTCTAATGCGTCAACGATTACGTCGTTATCAAGCCCTAAGGTTTTAGCAATATCTATTGCGTTAGAACTACCGGGTATACCGATGTTTAATTTATATAATGGCTTTAATGATTTAGCATCAAATTCCATTGATGCATTTTCTATCTTTTTACTTTCAATTGCAAATTCTTTTAATTTTGAATAATGCGTGGTAATAATACCAAAGCAGTTTTTAGAAAGTAATTTTTTAATAATTGCAAGCGCTAAAGCACTGCCTTCTTCAGGGTCAGTACCAGCACCTATTTCGTCAAGTAAAACCAAACTCTTTTCGTCAACGTTGTTTATGATGTTGATTATATTTTTAATATGAGATGAAAAAGTAGACAAGTTTTGTTCTATGCTCTGTTCATCACCGATATCACAATAAATATTAGAAAATACGGAAATTTCACTTTCGTCATCAGCGGGTATATAAAGCCCACTCATTGCCATAGCCGATAAAAGCCCCGTCAGTTTAAGCGTTACCGTTTTACCACCCGTATTTGGCCCTGTAACAAGCAAAAAATTATATTCGCCGCCTAAGTTTAAGGAAACTGGAACAACGGCATTCTTATCAATTAATGGGTGTCTACCGCGCTTTATATCAATAATGCCGCTATCGTTTAAGACAGGTCTTGAACATTTATTCTTAAAGGAATATTCAGCGCGCGCAAAATAGCCGTCAAGTTCAATAATGTTTTCCGCGTTATATCTTAAAGCATCGGACATGTAAGATACTTTAGACGAAAGTTCTGCTAAAATTCTATTTATTTCTTCAATTTCATCAAAAAGTGCACGTTTTAAGTCGTTATTAAGTTCCATAACGTGCTCGGGTTCAATAAAGACGGTTGCCCCTGATGACGACTGGTCGTGAATAAAACCTTTAACGAAACTGCGGTATTCGCTTTTAACTGGGATAACGTACCTATCCTGACGCATAGTAACTACGTTATCTTGCAAATATTTGCCTAAATTTCCGCGCATATAAGAATTTAATTCTGCGCGAATTTTAGCGTTGATATTACTTATTGTTTTTCTAATAGAATAAAGTTTTGGCGATGCATTGTCGCTGATTTGATCTTCAGAAATAATTTTATCTGTAATTTCTTTTTCAAAGTCAGGGTTAATATAAAGCCTTGAAGTGATTTCCCTAATAAGCGTAAGCGTTGGGTCGTTTACGGTTTCAACTGCCGAGCGAACGATACGCGCACTCTTTAAGTTTGACGCAACTCTTAATAGTTCTAAATTATTAAGATTGCCACCGATATCTACCCTATCCAACTGTTCGGAAATATCTTCAAAATAATAAATACCGCCGATGCTGTATTTATACAAATACTTAAATGCTTCGTCGGTATGATTTAATAAATTTTCAACTTCATTAAGCGTGGTTAAAGGCACGAAAGATGATAATTTCTTCTTCGTGTTGTTAAGAACGGCGAATTTTGCAACGTCGTTCATAATTTTATCGTACTCTAATGCCTTTAACGTCTTAATTGATATCATTATCTTAATTCTGCACCTAATTTTTCAACAAGCGCGTCCAAAATATCTTTCATAACCTTATCGATTTCTTCAACGTTAAGCGTTCTATCGTATGAAATGAAGATTAGGTTAAACGCCATACTCTTTTTGCCTTCGCCGATTTGTGCACCTTGGTAAATATCAAAGAGTGAAACGCTGTCGAGATATTCCCCGCCTGCTTGTCTAATTACCTTAATAACGTCACCACAAAGAACGTTATCATTTAACACAACAGCTAAGTCTCTCTCAATCATAGGATACTTAGAAATTGCTTTGAAAACAATCTTATCATTAAACGCGTTTACAAGGTTTTCATAGTAAATTTCACCGCCGTAAACTGCCTTGTCAACGTCAAGTTCTGCAATAATATTCGGGTGAATTTGACCAAAGTAACCAACAACCTTTCCGTTAACGACGATATCCGCTGAACGAGTGGGATGCATGCAAGCCTTCTTTGATGGAACGTACTCAACTTCTGCCCCAGCACAGAACGATGCGAGAATACCTTCAACAACACCTTTTAAGGTAAAGAAGTTTTCATTATCACCAAAGGTTACTAAAGATAAAATTTGATTTTCTTTAGGTAATTTTTCAAGCGGCAAACTTTCCGGATTATAAACTTTTGCAAGTTCAAAAAGTTTACCTTCATAATTCTTTCTATTGATATTGTAGCACGCTGCACGTACTGCTGACGGAAGAAGTGAAGTTCTCATAACCGCTAAATCTTCGCCAAGCGGATTTAAGAGCTTAATAAATTTATGCTCTTTGGCAGCTTTATCAATACCGAATAAATCGTATTCTTTTTCTGAAACGAAAGAATAGTTAATCATTTCGTTAAAACCGTAACCAACTAAAAGGTTTTTAAGTTGCTCAGTTTTTCTCTGTGCGTCAGTTAACCCGCCGTTAGTTATCGCTGAAGTTTTAAGCAAAGTGGGTTCAATATGATCGTAACCATATTCTCTAATGATTTCTTCAGCAATATCAGGATAACTTTCCATGTCTTCACGATAAAGCGGAACGTTAACGGTTAAATCATCTCCGCAAATTTCAACCTTAAAGAATAATCTTTCTAAAATATCTTTAATAGTTGCGGCGGGAACGTCGATACCGAGAACTGCATTTACCTTAGAAACTGTTGTTTGAATAACCTTTTCTTTGATTTCTTCGTTAACTAAATCGTACTCGTCGCATGCAATAGTGCCACAACCAAGTTCGCAAATCAAGTTAAGCGCACGCTTTAGACCGATTTCAACTGAATAATAATCAACACCCTTTTCATATCTTGAAGATGCATCGGTGCGTTGACCAAGCATTCTTGATGTTTTTCTCACGTTGTCTCTTGCAAATTTTGCTGATTCAAAAACAACTGCGGTAGTAGTGTTTTCAATTTCACTATTTAAGCCACCCATAACGCCAGCAAGAGCAACAGGTTTAGTAGCATCGCAAATAACAAGGTTTTCATTGTTTAATTTAAATTCTTTTTCGTCAAGCGTAACGATACTTTCATCGTTTTCAGCACGTCTAATAATAATTTCGTTTCCACCTAATTGTGAAAGGTCGAAAGCGTGCATCGGTTGACCGATTTCAAGAAGTACGTAATTAGTAATATCTACGATATTATTGATAGCACGAATACCCATTGATGCTAATCTTCTCTTAAGCCATCTAGGCGATTGTTCAATTTTAACGTCTTTAACTAAGTGCGCCATATATCTAGGGCACAAATCAAACGCCTTATCGGTAACTTTTATAGTGTTTTTAGTAGAAAGTTTTTCGTCTACGGTGTAAGTCAATGCGGGCATTTTTAAGGGTTTATCTAAAACCGCAGCAACTTCACGCGCTAAACCTAAAATTGATTGACAATCAGGGCGATTTGCGGTTACGTTTATGTCAAACATAACGTCTTCTAATTCAAGTAATTCTTTAACTTCAACGCCGAGCGGAAAATCTTTATCCAAAATCAAGATACCGTTAACTGAAGCTCCTTCATACCAGTCGTCGTTAATACCCAATTCTTCCCCACTACAGAACATCCCATAAGACGGAAGTCCACGGAGAGAACCGTTGTAAATCTTTTCGCCGTTAGCAAGGGTTGAATCGTTAAGAGCAACAGGAACGACTGCGCCTTCAAAAATGTTGGTTGCAGCGGTAATAATTTGGAACTTACCATGTACGCCAGCATCAACTTGAGTAACTGAAAGTTTATCAGCGTTGGGATGTTTTTCAATCTTATCAATTTTACAGGTTACGATGCGGTTGATGTTCTTTGCAACGTAAACCATTTCTTCAACTTCAAAACCGCAGGAGAATAATTTTGCTTGCAATTCTTCTGCTGTGCAATCTATATCTACGTATTCTTTTAACCAAGAAAGTGGTGCTTTCATAATTATCTCCTATTGAATTGTTTTAAGAACTTAACGTTATTTTCAAACAACGTTCTAATATCAGAAATACCGTATTTAATCATTGTAATACGTTCAATACCTAAACCGAACGCAAGTCCAGAATATACGTTAGAATCAATTCCGCTCATCTCTAATACGTTTTTGTTTACGATACCAGCGCCAAGAATTTCAATCCAGCCAGTTCCTTTACAAAGGTTACAGCCCTTACCGTGGCATTTGCAGCACGTTACGTCAACTTCAACACTGGGTTCAGTAAACGGGAAATATGACGGTCTAAAACGAGTTTTAGTGTCTTCGTCAAACATAATCTTAACAAATTCATCTAAAAGCCCTTTTAAGTCGCACAAAGAAACGCCTTTATCAACGACAAGCCCTTCAATTTGATGGAACATCGGAGAGTGTGATGCGTCGTCATCGGCACGATATACCCTACCAGGACTTAAAATCTTAATCGGGGGTTGTTTTTTCTCCATGGTTCTAACTTGTCCAGGTGAAGTGTGTGAACGAAGAAGAATATTATCGGTTATATAGAAAGTATCTTGCATATCACGCGCGGGGTGATCTTTAGGGATATTAAGTGCTTGGAAGCAGTAGTAATCGGTGTCGATTTCAGGTCCTTCAAACACTTCAAAACCCATGCCGCAAAACGCATCAAATATCTTATTTTTAACGATGTTTAACGGATGGATACTGCCGCTTGCTACGGGGCTTGCGGGAATCGTAACGTCTACCTTTTCAGCATCGAACTTTTCTTGAAGTTCTTTTTCTTTCAATAAAACTTCTTTTTCGTTAAAGAGTTCGCTGATTTCAACTTTTAAGTCGTTAACCATCTTACCAAACGCTGCACGCTGATCAGCGGGAACGTCTTTCATTCCGCGGAGAAGTGCCGTTACTTCACCACTTTTGCCGACGTATTTTGCTTTAACGTCAAACAAAACCTTGCTTGAAGTAATTGTTTCAAGTTCGGCTTTTGCTTTTTCTTTCAATTGAACAAACTTTTCTTGCATAATTTCCTCCAAAAAAATAAAAACGCCCTAATAAATAGGGCGTTTTTAACGCGTTACCACCTAATTCACTTAAAATATCTTTTAAGCCTCAAAATCTTATAACGGAGATTACCCGATGCAACCTACTATATTTCAGCCGCACAACTCCAAAGTGAATCGCGCATACGGCACTGTAAAAAACCTTTCAGCCCACGAGTTTTTCTCTCTTAACCGCCCTTTATACGCTTTTCTTTATCAACGTTTTTAACTATTATAATGATTTTAACGCGTAATGTCAAGGATTTAAGGCTTAAATTAACATTATTCAACTAAACAATTTGCCGTTTAAATACACTTCGGGCACACTTCCAACTAGCACTGTTTCACTTATAATGAAAGGTGCGGTAAATTCTTGAATTTCATTTTGTAAAAATGATTCAACTTTAACCTTGCATTTTATTACAACACTTATAGTATGTAGCGTTTGATTTATCCCAACCGACTTAAAGTCAGATAAAAAATCACACTCAACCGAAGACACGAATACTGACTGATAATTGATTTCTTTACCATACCCTTTAAACATATCAAATCCTAAAAAAACTAAAAATGGTATTGGTATACCCTTATCTAATCTTTTTGTCAAATTTTCTTCGGTGTTTGAAACAATTTTTTGGCTTATCAAGTTAACTTTTAATGCGTTAGCGCTCATTAAAACTACTTCGCCGTTATTATTCTTTTCCACAAAAACTAAGTCATTGTAACTTACGCCGTCATTAAGCACGCTTAAAATTGCTTCGTTTGCACTAAGCGCACAATAAGTATTAGTATAGTCAATACAAATTTTATTTATTTTTGTAACGATAAAGCATTTATAGTAAGCAACAACACCAACAATTATTACCAAGCACAAAAATAACGCGATAAAACTCTTACCTTTACCGCGCCGTTTTCTTTTATAATAAATATTTTCTTTACAACAATCTATCATACGTAATTTTATGAAAAACTAATTTCTTTTAGACTTCGATTTGAAAATTAGTGCAAATAAATAACCGAAAATTATTGCCGCCGTAACTCCCATAGCAGCAGCAGAAAGCCCGCCAGTAAGTGCACCGAATAAGCCTTCTTTTGCGCCGTCCATAGCACCTTTTGCAAGCAAATAGCCAAATCCACTTATAGGAACTGTTGCACCAGCGCCAGCAAAATCAACTATATATTGATAAAGCCCAACCGCTTGCAATAAAACGCCCGCCAAAAGAAAATATACGAGTATTCTGCCAGACGTAATCTTAGTGTAATTTATCAGTAATTGAGCGATAGAACAGATAATTCCGCCCACTAAAAAAACTTTCAAATAAGTCGTTAAAATTTCTACAACCATAATTAACTTTCCACCACCACTAAATGTGCAATTGCAGGTATACTTTCCCCTTGCTGAGTTGACGTTGTTGAAAGAAGCGCACCAGTAGCAAGCAAAAGTATCTTTTTAAGCTTTTTTTCTTTTAATCTTTTATATACGTATGAACTAAACACAAGAGCACTGCACCCCGCACCGCTTCCGCCTTGATATTCGTCTTCACAAATATTATAAACTAATTCGCCACAGTCCACGTGTTGCTTTTCTATATTAAAACCCTTTTCCCAAACTAAATCTTTGAAAATTCTTGAGCCTAAAGTACCCAAGTCACCAGTAATTATTAAATCATAATCGGACGGCGTTAGCGCCGTTTCCATAAAATGAGTATACAGCGTATCAGCCGCCGCGGGAGCCATTGCAGCGCCCATATTATTTGCATCAACAACTCCGTAATCTATAACCTTACCAACCGTTGCCCCCGTAATTTTAGGACCTATGCCATCAGTTGAAACAACCACTGCACCAGCGCCTGTTATAGTCCACTGCGCTTGTGGCGGCCTTGTACAACCTAACTCTAATGGATATCTATATTGTCTTTCTGCTGATGAAAAATGACTGCTTGTTGCACAAATTACGTTATTCATATATCCACCGTCAACAAGTGTCGCACCTAAAAGCAAGGCTTCACTAAACGTTGAACAAGCGTTATACACGCCAAGATATCCACAACTAAAGTTTCTTGCAGCAAACGTTGCGGCAATAATTTGGTTAAGCAAATCACCCGCAATAATGGTGTCAATTTCATTTTCTTTCTTTTTAGCGTGTTGCATTGCCGTTTTAATAGCGTTAAACAGCATTTTACTCTCCGCTTTTTCAAAAGATTCTTCACCAAACATATCATCATCAAGTTTAGTCTCAATAAACTTAGCAATACTACCTTCACTCTCTTTAGGTCCGCCTATTGAACCAGCGCCGATAATTACCGGTTTATTTTTAAAATACATCGTTCTTTTCATTAAAATATCCTATATCCTATAAAATATAAAATCCCTACTAAAACGCTGCTAGCAACGCCAAACACTATAATAGGTCCAGCAACCGTAAACATTTTAGCAGCCGTACCATAAATATAACCTTCAGTTTTAAATTCAACTGCTGGCGAAACAACCGAGTTTGCAAAACCAGTAATTGGTACGATAGATCCACCGCCAGCGTATTTACCTATTCTATCGTAAACGCCAAGCCCGGTAAGAAAAGCACCTAAAAATATCATTATCATTGAAACGTAGCCTGATAATTCATCACCCGTAATATTTAATCCAAGTTCTAAAATAAATCTAAAGGTCTGACCTATCATACAAATAACACCACCAACCCAAAACGCGTGGAAAAGCGTTCTTTTTTGATTTGTTTTTGGCGATATAGCCTTTACGTATTCTAAATAATTTTTATTAACGCAATCTTCAGACGTTTTCATTTTTGCTCTCCTTTTTTATAAAAGGTTTAATTAAAACTTCTTTTTCATCAATAGGTTTTAAGTATTCAAAAGTCTTAATATTTCTCATAAAAATAATTTGGGCATAAAGAAAAAGTTTTATTCTAAAAATAAAAAAACGACTAATATTTTAGCCGTATTTTTTCAAAAATTTTACTCTCTAACCGAGATACTTGCACTTGTGAAACACCTAAACTTTCCGCAACTTCACTTTGAGTTCTATCCCTAAAAAACCTTAGTATTATAATCTTTTTTTCGCGCTCGTTTAGGTCTGATATAATACTATTTAAATGTATTCTATTAAGCAAAGTTTCTTCACCAAATTCGCTTGGAATTTTATCTATTAATTCTTGTCCGTCGTCTTGGTCGTCAAACTTATCAAAAATAGACAGTGGCATCTTTGCGCTATCTAGTGCAACCACAACTTCTTCACAATCTATATTAAATTCTTTTGCAATTATTTCAACTGACGGTGCATCACAATTTTTTGAAGTAAACTCATCTACAAAGCGGTTTATTTTATTAGCTAAAATCTTTAACGCTCTTGAAACTTTGATAGCACCGTTATCACGCATATAACGTTTTATTTCCCCTATAATCATAGGTACGCAGTAAGTTGAAAACTTTACATCAAAGCTCTCGTTAAAGTTATTTACAGCCTTAACAAAACCGATACACGCAATTTGATATAAATCTTCATACTCAACGCCTTTATCCTTAAAACGCCTAATTATGCTTCTTATAAGCGGAGAATTCTCCTTAAATAATTTATCCTTTGCAGTTTCATCACCATTTTTAGCCCTTCTTAAGTAATCAAGTAACTGCTCTTGACTTAACATATTAACCTTATTAATTTGAGTTTATAATTTTTTTCATATAAACCTTTGTTCCTTCCCCAACTTTTGATTCTACAAAAACTTCATCCATAAAACTTTCCATAATAGTAAAACCCATACCAGATCTTTCATCTTCCGATTTAGTTGTAAAGAAAGGTTCTAATGCTTTGGGCAAGTTCTCAATCCCCACCCCTTCATCAAAAACGTTTATATGTAAAGTATTACCTGAAATTGTTGCTTCTAGAGTAATTTCCCCATTCTTATCTGGGTAGCCGTGAACGATTGAATTTGTTACTGCTTCACTAACCGCAGTTTTAATATCAGAAATTTGTGAAAGCGTTGGATTTAACTGCAAGGCAAAACAAGAAATCGTACTGCGCGCAAACGCTTCATTTTCTGATCGAGATAAAAACGTAAGTTTCATTTTGTTTGTTATTTCCATATTTTCTCCTTTAATATTTGGGCATAATTTTATAAAGCCCCGCAAGTTGAATTACCTTTTCGGCAGCAACTGACGCGCCCGATATATATAATGGTATATTAAAACTTTTTAATTTTTTATATCTCCCTATTAAAAGCCCTATTCCCGTACTATCCATAAAAGTCATACCTGACAAATCAAAAATTACACTTTTTACGTTAAGGTTATCAAGTAGCAATTTATCTAGTATATTTTTAGCGTTTGACGCAGTGCACTCGTCAAGTTCACCGTATATGTATATAGATAAAGCGCTGCCACCTTTTTTATATTTAATTTCCATACGCCCTCCATAATTTGTAATTACGATATCATTAAAGTCAAAAAAAATATTGTAACTAATTGTTATTTCATTGTTTTTTTTGGCAAAAACAGTTTAAGTAAAAAAAATTAAAAAATATTAGAAAAAATTTGAAAAAACCGCTTAAAAATTGTTGACTTTATTTTGATTTTATTATAATATATTAAGGCGTCGTGAGTGAGCGGGGTGTAGCGCAGTTGGTAGCGCACGTGCTTTGGGAGCATGGGGTCGGGAGTTCGAGTCTCTTCACCCCGACCATTTCTTGCATTACACTAAAGATCATACGTTTTAAGGGCCTTTAGCTCAGTAGGTTAGAGCGGTCGGCTCATAACCGATTGGTCCGCGGTTCGAGTCCGTGAAGGCCCACCACTTCCTTAAAACTAAAAATTTGGCCCGGTAGTACAGATGGTTAGTACGCCAGCCTGTCACGCTGGAGGTCGAGGGTTCGAGCCCCTTCCGGGTCGCCAAATGAAAATGCTTGTAAGTTTTACAAGCATTTTCATAAAAAACTTGTATGCCTCGGTAGCTCAGTAGGTAGAGCAAGGGACTGAAAATCCCTGTGTCGGTGGTTCGATTCCGCCCCGAGGCACCAAGTTAAAAATTACACTTTGCTGGTGTAGCTCAACTGGCAGAGCAGCTGATTTGTAATCAGCAGGTTGCGGGTTCGATTCCAGTCACCAGCTCCAATCGTATCCCCTATCAATTTAATATATTTGGGAAGGTTCCAGAGTGGCCAAATGGAACAGACTGTAAATCTGTCGTCAGTGACTTCGGTGGTTCGAATCCACCCCTTCCCACCAAAAATGACCTAATTCGAACCACTCGGATTAGGTCGTTTTTATTCAAGCCAAAAGGCTTGGTATGTAATCGCGGCTTGCCGTGTATGTCATTTCGACTTGATTACATACAATTAAAATTGATTACATTTCGCTATTACGAATTCCATACACCGCCTCAGCGGTGATTTTTATTTTAGTACAATCATCCAAGCGCACGCCGTAGTACTGTCAATTGTTTTTGCTTGATTTTTTATTTTATCCATGATATAATTTTTTCGAGGTATATTATGAATTTTATCGTATATAATCAATCTATAAAACAAAACGATTTTTTATTAAACTATATCTTTAACACGCTGAAAGAAAATTTATCTTTTCTATACGGCGAAGATATGATAAATACTGAAAGCCGTCAAAATTGGATAAATAACAATCTCTTGAATATGGATATATATTGGCGTATAGTTATAGCTTATAATGAAGATAATCCTTGTGGATTTTTAATATATACAATTCAAGATGACTGTTTTATAGTCAATGATATTGAAATCAATAAAGAACACAGAATAAATCCTGTTCTTTTACGTGGCTTATTCTCAAATGCCTTTTTACTTGAAAAAGGAAAATGGAATAGATTAAAAGGTTATATCAATCATAAAAATACCGTATCAAAAAAGAATTTTTTAAGGATAGCAACTGAATTTATAGAAACTGAACGAGGAATCTCTTTTACCATAACAAAAGAAGAAATTGAAAATAGATTTTTCATAAAATCCGGTTCGATTTAGGTTGCTCTTACTCCACCAAGAAAAACACTTACTTTAATTAGTAAGTGTTTTTTGTTTTAAACTAACATTGTTTCCGTCTTACCTTTGATCATATTTTATCCAACAAAAAACTCATCAACAAATAAGTATTCACATGATAATTTCTGATAACAGTAACCAAAAAGATATTGACATAAGCGACAAAATGTGATATAGTAATAGAAAATAATAATTACAAAAGGAACCAGCTGACTGAAGAGGACGTTGATTCCTTTATGTTTTTTTATAGGAAAATTTTATGGTTAGGAAAAAGAAAAACACACTTTCAACCACGCAGATTATATTACTGAGCTTTCTCGTAACTATTTTCTTTGGAAGCGCGTTGCTGGCATTGCCTATCAGTTCCGCTAATAACGAAGCCGTGCCGTATCTTGATGCGCTCTTCACGGCAACCACTTCTACGTGTGTGACGGGGCTCGTCACTCTTCCCACTGTGTCTACATGGAGCGTGTTCGGGCAGATTGTCATATTGCTTTTGATACAAGTCGGTGGACTTGGCATCATAACAATAATGTCAGGACTTATGATTCTTATCAATAGAAAAATGGGTATCAGCGACCGTTTACTAATTCAAGACGCCTTTAATTTGAACACAATGTCTGGACTTGCAAAATTCGTAAAGAACGTACTTTTCGGCACGCTAATCATTGAAAGTATAGGCGCGGTTCTTTATATGTTTGTTTTTATCCCCGAATTTGGCGCAAATGGCATCTGGATATCAGTATTCACTTCCGTTTCCGCTTTCTGCAACGCTGGTATTGATATTATTGCGGAAAATAGCCTTTGCAATTACGCCACGAATCCTTTAATCAACATCGTAACATCCGCACTCATCATTCTTGGGGGTCTCGGATATATCGTATGGTGGGATGTTCTTAGTGTTATTAAAAGCCGTTCACCAAAAAACCGCAAGGTATTTAGACATTTGACCTTGCATTCTAAAATAGCGATTACAGTTACGGCAGCACTTATATTAGCGGGCGGAATTTTCATTTTTATTTTTGAATATTCTAACCCTACGACGATTGGAGATATGTCCCTATTTGATAAAATTCAAGTATCCCTTTTCCAATCGGTTACTACTAGGACGGCTGGTTTTGCTACAATTCCGCAAGAAAATCTAACAAACGCATCAGCCGCCGTATCTATTATTTTAATGCTGATCGGCGGTTCCCCCGTTGGAACGGCGGGCGGTATCAAAACAGTAACAATTGCCGTTCTTATTTGTTCTGCTTTTGCTACAATAAGAAATAAAAAAGGCGCAACATTATTCGGTCGCCGCATCTCTGAAGACTCAATAAAAAAGGCTGTTGCGGTCGCTGTTATGTTCATTGCGATTTGCGCTACATCTGCCATACTCTTGATGGCAACGAGCCACGTTTCAACTATTGACGCGTTTTATGAGACGGTCAGCGCAACGGCAACCGTTGGTCTTTCAAGAAATTTGACGGCAAGTCTTAATACGTTTGGAAAACTAATTATAATCGCAACGATGTATTTAGGCAGAGTCGGTCCCATCTCACTTGCGGTTGCACTTGGCAGCAAGAACGAAAGCCAAAACGTCATTTCTGAACCGACGGAAGATATAAGTATAGGATAAGGAGAAGAACAATGAAATCAAAGAAAACATATGCAGTCTTTGGACTTGGAAGATACGGCACAGCCGTAGCAAAAGAACTTGTAGAGAACGGTATGGAGGTCATTGCAGTAGATACTGAAGAGCGAATAGTAAATGATGCAGCCGCATATCTACCCGTGTGCAAATGCGCCGACGTAACTGATGCAGAGGTTATCACCCGTCTTGGCATCGGCAATATTGATACCGTCATTATTTGTATGGCTAGCAATCTCGAGGCAAGCGTAATGACTATTACGCTTTGTAAGGAGGCAGGCGTTAAACACGTTATAGCAAAATGTGCAAACGAGATGCAACAAAAAATACTACTCCGTGTTGGTGCAGATCAAGTAGTCTTTCCAGAACACGAATCGGGAATTAGGCTTGCCAAAAACCTATTAAGTTCTGGCTTTATTGATATGATTTCTCTATCAAATGACGTATCGATTGTTGAGATTGACGTAAAGAAAGAGTGGTGCGGTAAGAATCTAATTGAGTTAAATCTCCGCAAAAAATACGGCTTCAACATTGTTGCCATCAAGAAAGGCGAAAAGGTCAACGTTAATATCAATCCCGAGCAGGTTCTTGATGAAGAAATGACGCTTATCGTTATTGCAAATACGGCAAAATTGAGCAAATTAAAATAAACTTACAAATTTAAATTTGCCAAACCAAAATGGCTATATAATCTTTAACCAAAATGCACCCATAATAAAATCGCATCATAACATTAAATCACTCACGAGAGAACACTTACTTATGTAAGTGTTCTTTATTTATTTTGTATAATAAATAGTTTGATTTTTTTATCTTTTGTGTTAAAATATCTTTATAAACATTTGAGGTGCAGTTTTGGGACTTGAATATTTTGAAGAAAGAGGTGCTTGCGGATTATTTAACGTTGAGCATTTAATATCCATTATTTGTTTTTTTGTTTTACTAATTTTAGGGTTATTTGCGTCTAAAAAAATGACAAACAATGGATATAGAATTTGTCATATCCTAGTTGCCCTGTTAACTACAATTTTTGAAATTATAAAAATAACCTTGAAACTAAGCGCTGGGCGCGGACCAGATGATTGGCTACCCCTTTATTATTGCAGTTTATTTCTTTTTGCAATTTGGTTATCTTTACTTAAAAACAAAACGCTAAGCACGATCGGTTATTCTTATATAACTATGGGCGGAATTTTGGCTGGTACGTTATTCACCTTTTACCCATCAACATCACTTGGCATGTATCCTTTTTTTCACCCATCTTGTTTTCACAGTTTTTTCTACCATTTAACAATGGTTTATTTTGGTTTACTAACGGTAATTAAAAACAAATATATCCCCAACCCAAAACATTTTATTTACTATTTTATTTTTATAATAGTTGCGTGTATACCGTCGTACTTTTTTAACGAATGGCTTGGAAGTAACTGTATGTTTTTACACAATGCTTTCGGCCTTCCCATTTTAAACGACATACTAAAATTCTCACACCCACTATATATGATAGTAATTATAATTGCCCAAACGTTTGGCATTTATTGGATTAGTTATGGTTTTTATTATTTAACAAGGAGACGAAAATGAAAGACTTTTTCTATTTAATCAAAAACTTTTTTACACACAAAGACTTTTTAGTTTCCGCAGATAAAATGATGGGAACGATGTTTACACCACTTCACTTTGTATTTTCTGCAATTGTTCTTACAATAGTAATAACTGGCGCAATTCTTCTTTCAAAGAAAAAAGAAAAAATTAAAACGGTATTTATTATATTATGGGCATTGTGCGTAACGCTTGAAATAACCAAAATAATTTGGGAAAGCGTTTCGGGAAAAGAAGTAAGATTTGAAACCGGTGGAATTTTGCCCCTTTATCCTTGTAGTATTTATATGTATGCTATGCCGTTCGCAATTTGGGGAAACGATTTACTAAAAAAATGCGGCTGTGGTTACGTTTGCACGCTTGGACTTTTAGGTGCGGCAATAAATTTCTTTTATCCCGCTACTATATTAAGCAACTACTCATGTATCTCATTTGCAGGA
Organism: Christensenellaceae bacterium; assembly: GCA_045594285.1. GTDB lineage: Bacteria > Bacillota > Clostridia > Christensenellales > Borkfalkiaceae > UBA1259. Next base: position 161,471 of record JAZNYF010000001.1, read on the forward strand.
TTTCACACCTTCTTCTACCACGGAACAATGCTTTTTACTTGCCTAACAATGCTAATCTCTGGCTATCATAATTATAAAGGCGTAACAAAATGGTTTGAGTTGTTGTTACCGTCAATATTCTCTTTAATCGTATCTATTCCCGCAAATATCGTTAACTTCTCACCCATCAATTCAGACTATATGTTCTTTAAGGCAAATTCTTTCTTTATGCCAGCGATATTCGGCGGCGCATCAGACCTAGTTTCTACTATAATAATTTATATCTTATACATCGCAGTGCCCGCTTTATTTTATCTACCGTCTTTCATTTCAAATAAAATTAAAAAAGTATAGGTGAAAAAATGACTAAAAACAATCGTGAATTATCATATCCTAGAATTTGTGCACACCGTGGTTTTAACACCGTTGCACCTGAAAACAGTATGGCCGCTTGGGGCGCTGCATTTGCACTCGGCGCAGACGAAATTGAATTTGACCTTTGGTCTACAAGCGATGGCGTTATAGTTTCCAGCCACGACCCCACTTTAGAGCGCGTTAGCGACGGTCAAGGGTTAGTTTATGAAAAGACTTATGATGAACTAATTAAACTTGATTTTGGCAAGAAGTTTAATGAAAAATTTACAGGACTAAGGATAGTTAAGTTTGAAGATATTCTTCAAAAATTTGCTTGCCAAGTAATCATGAATATTCACGTAAAATCACTCAGCGATGATTATTGTCAAGAAACTATGAAAAAAATAGTTGCTTTAGTGAGAAAATACGGTTGCGAAAAGTACGTTTACTTTATGATTAACCACCGTGGCGTTGCAAAGATGTTTAAGGAATACGCCCCCGACATAGATATTTGTTTAGGACACTTAAACAGCGAGCCTTACACAATAGTCGATAAGGCAATTGAAATAGGCGTGCACAAAGTACAACTTTGGACAACCCATTTAACTCAAGAGTTGATTGATAAGGCTCATTCAAACGGAATTAAATGCAACCTTTTCTACACCGATAACCCAGAAGATGCTAGAAAATATTTACAAATGGGCATCGACACAATTTTAACCAACGACTTCTTCCCAATTGCTGTCGCAACTAAGGACTTAAGATAACGTTATGTGTAACAAAAAGGCTTTCACTTTTCTTAGTGAAAGCCTTTATTTTTTATAAAATTAAATATGAGTAAATCCTTTGCCGTAAACTTCATTTGCATCGCACACGATTACGAATGCATTTTCATCAAGTTTTTTAATCGCAAGTTTTAATGCAACCACTTGATTGCTCTTAATACACGTCATCAAAACGCCCTTATCGGTTTTTGAATACATTCCTTCGCCATCAACCTTTGTAACACCACGCGGGCTGTGTGCGACTAAAAAATCAGCAATTTCATCAGCCTTTTCAGTTATGATATAACACATCTTAGCTTTTGTAAAACCAAAAACAATTAAATCACTAACTTTTGCACTGATAACAATCAAAATCATTACGTACATAATACTTTCAAACGCTGGAAAGATGCTAGGTTGATCATTAAGAACAAACGCACCGATAGCAACGATTAAACCATCAAACAAGGCAACATGTGTTGCAATCGTTCCAAACGGCATCACGTGATGAGTTAGCCTGCCTAAAAGTTCAGTTCCACCGCTAGACATTTCATACTTTATAAATAAACCAATGCCTATGCCCTGCAAAATACCACTGTAAGCCGCAGCAAGTATTTTGTTATCAGTAACTGAGGCATCTTGCAAAACAAGTTCCCAAAGCGCACCAGTGGCACTTAAAGTTGCGGTCGTGATAAAGCAGTTAAGAATAAACTTCCACCCCATCAACTTAAAACCAAAAATAAGTATTGGCACGTTGATTAAAACCATAAATATACTGTAACTATAAGGTATTTGCGTTAATTTTTCAAGCAATAACGATGCACCGCTGACACCGCCACCTATAATATTATTCGGGTCAAGCAACGCTCTAGTACTGAGCGAATACGAAATGCAGCCTATAATCATAAACAAGTAGCGCTTAAGTTCTTCGCTAAAACTCTTTTTAAAAGCATTGCGCATTGAATCTGGTCTTTTCATTTGAACATCTGACTTCATAATTTTCTCCAAAAAGAAATGATTGCAAAAAATTATTGCAATCATTGCTAAGTTAAGTATAACACTTTTTAATTAAAAATCAAAACGAATTTCATATGTTTTTGATTAGTCGTCATCTTCTCTTGTAATGGATAAAATAAAATCATTTTCACTAAGTGCTTTATAAATATAATCAGCGGGAAATTCTTTATCCGTACTTATTAAAGTCTTATAAATAATTTTACCGTCTTCTTTCTTGGCGTTAATACGAGTAAAGCGCTTTACCGAAAAGAGTTGCATAACTTTTGCCTTTTCCGTGCCGTCATTACACTCAAAAATAATATTAAGTTTAATTGCGTGGTGCATATGGAAAACCTTAAACGGTAAGTGCATTATAAGTTGAATTACTAAAATAATTAGTGATGCAACAATAGAAATTTCCCAAAGGCCCGCACCTACTGCCATACCTATAGCGGCCGTTGCCCAAATACCAGCAGCAGTAGTTAGACCGTGCACCATTTGCTTGTTATAGAAAATCATACCTGCACCTATAAAACCGATGCCGGACACGATTTGCGCTGCAATTCTTGAAGGATCTGCACCGTTAATATTTTTTGACACAATCATAAACAAGCACGCACCAACGCACACGATTGTATGAGTTCTTATCCCCGCTTCTTTTGAACGCATTTTACGCTCAAAACCTATAATAAAGCCCAAAACAAGCGATATAACGAGTTGAAGTGCAGCGATTAGTATTTGTTCTAAAGTCATAACAATAACCCCTTTTATAAAGATTAGGAAAGCTAAAAATATGCAGCCTTCCTAACAGTATATTAAATAATTTTTAACATTATAATACCACTTCGCCCTTTTGTCAATAGGTTTATAAAAATTTTAAAATAAAAAAGCACCGATATCATCGGTGCTTTAATCAAGATTAAATCTTAATAAATAAGCCAGTAATTAAAATCAGTACAATACAAACAGGTGCGATGTATTTAATCATTATATTAAAATATCTAGTAAGTCCTTTAGATTTATCAATACCAATTTCTTTTGGAAGAATATTTTTGTCAATAAACCACCCAGCAACCACACACGTTATAATTGCTATAATCGGCATCAAAATATTGTTTGCCAAAATATCAAACGAATCAAGTATAGAATTGCCCGCTATGTTTACAAATGATAACACACCGTAGCCTAATGACGATAAAGTTCCAAGAACTAAAATTGCACCAAATACGATTAGGCATGCAATCCAGCGCTTCATTCTATTATCTTCACAAAGCACCGCAACGATTGATTCTACGAGTGAAACCGAAGAAGTTACTGCAGCAAAGAATACCAAAATAAAGAAAATTATGCCAATAATTCTACCACCCGGTATACTATTGAAAACGTTTGATATTTGGATAAACATAAGGGTTGCGCCATTAGTTTCCATAATCTTATGCGCCGCATCAGTAGTAGGAGCAAATGCAAATACAGCAGGAATAATAATTAAACCTGCAATAATTGCGAACAAACTGTCAAACGCTGCTATTTGAACTGACGAAGACTTAATGCTAGCATCTTTTTTCATGTATGAACCGTACGTAATCATTATACACATACCGATTGACAATGAATAAAAGAGTTGACCTAACGCACCTAAAACAGTTTTGAAACTGAACTTTGAAAAATCAGGGATTAAAAAGTAGGCAACGCCTTCTAACGCGCCGTCTTGAAAAAATCCATAAATCATTAAGAATATTGCAATAATTGCAAGAGCGGGCATTAAGATTTTACTCATTTTTTCTATACCTTTTTGAACGCCCATCGTTACGATTAAAACGGTGATTGCTGCAAAAATCAAGAAGAAAACAAGTGGTTCAATCGGGCTTGAAATAAACTCCGTGAAGAAGGTTTCTGTGTTTACGACTGCACCAGCACCTTCAACTAGACCTTGGCTGCCAACTATGAATGACCACATATATTTGATAACCCAGCCGCCGATTACGCAGTAGTAAGGTACGATAATTAACGGAACAATAACGCACACGTAACCAAACCAACTGAATTTTTTGTTAAGCGTACTAAAAGCGCCTATAACACTTTTGCCAGTATGTCTACCAATGCCTATTTCTAACATTAAAAGCGTCAAACCAAAGAACACGGCAAGTAAAGCATAACTGAGTACGAATATCCCGCCACCGTATTGCGCTGCCAAGTATGGAAAACGCCATAAGTTACCAAGACCAACAGCCGAACCAGCCGCTGCTAATACAAAGCCTATTTTACTTGTAAATCCACCACGTTTTTTTGCAGTGGCTTCAGCAAGCGGAGTGTTGTTAATTTCACTATTTTTCATAAATATTTTCCTTTTGTATTTATTAACCGATAATTTCAGTTAAAATTTCATCTAAATATTCGCCGTTGAACTCTTCAATTGCGCCTTTATCAGAAAGGGCGGCAAATTCGGGGTTTATCGGAAGTTTTGCAACGCGTTTAATACCGTATTCAGCAGCAGTTTTATCAATTTTACTTTCGCCAAAAATATTGATTCTCTTTTTGCAGTCAGGACATTCAAAGTAAGAATAATTTTCTACTATACCTAAAACCGGCACGTTCATAAGGCTTGCCATTTTAACAGCCTTGCCCACTATCATTGAAACGAGTTCTTGCGGAGATGCAACTACGATAATTCCGTCAACTGGGAGTGATTGAAAAACGGTTAGCGGCACGTCGCCAGTTCCTGGCGGCATATCAACAAACATAAAGTCTACGTCCTTCCAAACAACGTCCGTCCAAAATTGTTTAACAGCGCCAGCAATAACAGGTCCACGCCAAACTACAGGATCAGTTTCATTTTCAAGCAACAAATTGATAGACATCATTTGAATTCCGCTTTTAGTTACCGCTGGAAGAAGATATTTATCGTCTAAAGTTCTTGCTTTATCACTAACACCAAACATCTTAGGAATAGAAGGCCCAGTGATATCAGCATCTAAAATTGCCGTGTTAAAACCTTTCTTTTGCATCAAAACTGAAAGCGTTGAAGTAACGAAAGATTTACCAACACCACCTTTACCACTAACGACACCTATAACCTTTTTAACTTTGCTAAGTTCATTGAGCGGTTCTTTAGTGATTTTTCTTTCACCGCAGTCTTTTGATGAACAAGTGGAACAATCATGCGTACATTCACTCATATTAAAACTCCTTATAAAATCTTTTTGGTCTATAATTCAAAGTCGAATTATTATTTAACAATACCAAAGTATTATAACAAATTTACCTATTAAAATGCAAATTTTAAGCGGTGTTTTTGGTGTTTTTTTATAATTAATTTAATTTTTAATTAAATTTAGTTGTAAAATTTTCAATATAGTGATAAAATGTAAAGAAAATTAAAGGAGAATAATATGAATATTTGGCACGACATTGAAAGCAATCGTATTCAACCCGAAGAATTTATTGCCGTTGTTGAAATCAGCAAGGGCTCAAAACAAAAATATGAAATGGATAAAAAAACAGGACTTCTCCGCCTAGATAGAATTTTGTACACGTCAACACACTACCCCGCAAACTATGGTTTTATTCCACATACCTTAGCAGAAGATAACGACCCGCTTGACGTTTTGATTTTATGTTCAGAAAGTCTTATCCCTATGAGTTTAGTTAAGTGTTATCCTATCGGCGTTATCATCATGAACGATAACGGTTCAGTTGATGAAAAAATTATTGCAATTCCCGATACTGACCCTAACTACAATACATATAAGAGCATCCATGACCTTCCCCAACATATATTTGATGAAATGCGCCACTTCTTTACTGTATATAAACAACTCGAAAACAAAAACACTTCAGTTGACGTAGCATCTGATAAAGACGTTGCAATTGACATAATCAAAAAATCAATGGATAGTTATAAAGTTCATCTTTACGAACTTACAGCAAAATAAACAATAAATAAGCCCCGATATTTCGGGGCTTTTCAAATTTATAAAATTATTATGTCTAACATAAAAAGCAATCACTTTGCAAGTGATTGCTTTTGTTTTTTAATTATAAATTATATTCTTTCGCAAGTGCCTTAAAACCGTCAAGAGAGTTTTTGATACGATTATAATCTACGCAATATGCAATTCTAACGTAACCCTCAACACCAAAATCGTCGCAAGGAACGATTAAAATTTCATGTTCTTTTGCCTTTTCATAAAAAGAAGTTGCATCGCCCGTAGGAGATTTAACGAATAAATAGAACGCGCCGTCTGGCTTAACACAAGTAAATCCGTATTCACAAAGCGAATTATATAAAAGATTTCTATTCTTTTCGTATGCTTCTAAATTAACTTTGGCATCTAAGCACTTACCCGCTACCCTTTGAAACAAACTGGGAGCACAAACGTAACCTAAACTTCTACCAGCGCCACATACGGCGAGATAAATAGTTCTGCTGTCTTGCATCTCTGGATTTACTGCGATATAACCTATTCTTTCGCCAGGCAATGATAATGATTTAGAGAAAGAATAACATACGAGCGTATTCTTATAATAGTTCATAAGATACGGAACTTCAACGTCAGCATATACAAGTTCACGATAAGGCTCGTCCGCAATAAGATAAATGGGATGACCATATTCTTCTTCTTTCTTTTTTAAGAGTTCACAAACTGACGCAATGGTTTCTTTAGTATAAACAACGCCGCTGGGATTATTAGGCGAGTTCATAATGAGAGCCTTAGTGTTTTTATTCAACTTTTCTTCTAAATCTTTTAAGTCGATTTGGAAAGTGTTTTCTTCGGGCTTTGAAATCACAAGTCTGCCACCAGCGTTTTCAACGAATACCCTATATTCAGTAAAGAACGGCGCAAATACAATACATTCATCACCATCGTTAACTACTGCTTTTAAGCAAATTGAAAGAGATGCAGCAGCGCCACAAGTCATATAAATATCATCAGCACCAACTTTAACGTTAAATCTTTTGCAAATATTATCAGCAATAGCCTTTCTTACCTCAGCATCGCCTTGCGCAGAAGTATAACCGTGAAGTACTGTAGGATTATTATTTTTTAACAATTCAATGATGGTATCAGTAACCATTTGGGGCGGTTCAACGCTCGGGTTGCCAAGGCTAAAGTCATAAACCTTGTCAGCGCCTATTTCTTTTGCGCGTACTTTACTATACTCAAAAATTTCTCTAATTATTGAGCGTTTGCTTCCAAGCGCATAAGATTTTTCATTATAATTCATAAATAATTCTCCTATAAGTTAAGTAATTTCAGTGCATTTTTATAAAAAAGTTTATCTAAAGTTTGCTTAGTCAAATTGAGCGCTTTTAGCCTTTTTGCATTATCATCTATATCTTGCCACGGGCAGTCGGTTGCAAATAAAATTTTATCTTCGCCATGCTTTTCTAAAATACTTTTAAAAAGATCAGCATCAATTTCATGAAGAGTGTAAGCCGTATCAAAGTAAACATCTAAACCGCTAAGTAAATCCAAGACTTTTTGCCATTGTTTATGCGCGCCATAATGCGCCAAAACGAACTTATTATGTCTAACTTCTTCAATAACTTTTTTTACTCTTTCCGGCGTGCAACGAACTGGCTCACCTTCATAACCATCGTCAACCCCAGAGTGTGTAACGACGATTAAGTCGTACTTTTTTGCGCACTTTAAGATTTCAATATAACCTTCATCATCAATAAAAGTGCCCTGATAATCAGGATGAATTTTTACACCCTTTATACCAGATGCTTTTACAAGTGCCATTTTGCCGTCAATATCATCACACTTAGGATGCATACCAGCAAAAGAAATTAAACGCTTTTTTTCATTAGCAAAACGCTCGTTAACAGATACTGCAAACTTCAGCACGCTTTCAAATTGAGTTGGCTTAGTTAAAACTGGTAGCGTAACGCAAATATCTGCATCAGCACGCGCCATTGCATCTAACATCCCCTGCACCGTGCCGTCCGTATAAGGCGTGTTATGGGCGTTAGAAGCGAGCGCATCAATGGTTGACTTTGCAATTTTATCGGGAAATATATGTGTGTGAAAGTCGATTAGCATAATAGTTTATAAAGCAGCAATTTCCTCGCAAGAAAGAGTTTTAACACCATTTTCGCTTAAAACTTTGTCCGCTTCAGCCATTTTAGACGTTTTTAACACAACGTACGCTTCATCACCATCGATAGATAAGCCGTACATATATTCGATATTGATACCGTTATTAGAAAGTACGGTTAGAAGATTTTGTAAACTACCAGCTTCGTGATCAATTTTCAAAACGATAACGTCGGTAAGCATAGTTGAAAAGCCGTCTTCAGCGAGTTTTTCTTTACCCAACGCGGGATTGTTTACGATAAGACGTAAAAGTCCGTATTCAGTGGTATCAGCGAGTGATAAAGATAAAATATTTACTTTATTATCTTTTAAAACACTTAAAACTTCGCCAAGTCTACCTTGTCTATTTTCAATAAATACTGATAATTGTTTAGTTAACATAATTAAATTCCCCCTTTAATTAATAAAGTTTACGTTTGTCAATTACGTGAACAGCTTTACCTTCACTTCTTACTAAAGTTTGCGGTTCAACGATTTTAACCTTAGGATTAAGCCCTAACGCTTGGTTTAACACGTGAGTAATCTTCTTAGTAAGCGCTTCTAATCCCCTAATTTCATCGGTCATATATTGCGGATTTACTTCAACTTGAATTTCTAAAGTGTCTAGATTATTTACACGGTCAACGATGATCATATAGTGCGGTGAAACTTCTTCAACGTCGATTAGCGCTGCTTCAACTTGGCTCGGGAATACGTTTACGCCACGGATGATAAGCATATCGTCAACCCTGCCTTTAAATCTACTAATTCTAGCGCTAGTTCTGCCACATTCACACTTAGAATAATCAATGCTAGTTAAATCCTTAGTTCTATATCTAATAAGCGGTAACGCTTCTTTGGTAAAGGTTGTAAACACCAATTCGCCGGTTTCGCCAGGTTTTTGCGCTTTCATCGTTGCAGAATCAAGAATTTCGGGATAAAAATGGTCTTCACATACGTGCAAGCCTTTATGGAATTCACAGTCGCACGCAACACCAGGTCCCATAACTTCACTCAAGCCGTAAATATCAAACGCTTTAATATTTAAGCGTTCTTCAATTTCTTTATGCATCTTTTCAGTCCAAGGTTCAGCACCACAAATTGCACGCTTTAACTTGATATCTTTTATAAGATTTTCAGATTCTAATACTTCAGCCAAGTGCAAGAGATACGAAGGCGTACAAGCAATAGCCGTTGCACCAAAGTCAACCATCATAGTGGTCAATTTTTTAGAATTACCAGTACTCATAGGAACAACCATTGCACCGAGTTTTTCAGCGCCGTAATGAGCCCCTAAACCACCAGTAAACAAACCGTAACCGTAAGCAACTTGAATGATATCATCTTTAGTTACCCCAGCCATTGCAAGACATCTTGCAACACATTCAGCCCAAATATCAATGTCTCTTCTAGTATAACCAACGACAGTTGCTTTACCAGTAGTACCGCTTGATGCGTGAACTCTTACAACTTGTGAATGCGGAACTGCAAACAAACCGAAAGGATAATTATCTCTTAAGTCGTCTTTAGTGGTAAAAGGCAATTTTTCAATATCTTCAATGCCTGTAATATCACCGGGCTCTAAACCCATTGCTTGCATTTTCTTGCGATAAAAATCTACGTTATGATAAACGTAATCAACAAGTTTAACAAGTCTTGCGCTTTGGAGAGCGGTTAATTCGTCTCTACTCATGCATTCTTTTGCTTCATTCCAAATCATTTATATTTACCCCTATAATTAAGTTTTTTATTCGTGGTCGTAACCAGTAAGGAAAGCCTTTTCATTAATTTCAATGGTTTTAGGTGGAACGGTTTTTTCAATAACTGAAAGCCATTCTTCCTTACTAAAGCCGATGTATTTTGCAGCAAGTCCTAAAACAACAGAGTTTAATACTTTACTGTTGCCGAGTTCTTTTGCAATCTTACCACCGTCAATAGTGTAAACAGTGTGTTTTTCTTTTAAGGTTTCAATAATATTTTCAGGATATTGACTTGCCCCGATAACAACGGTCATCGGGTCAATTCTCGTATCGTTTACGATAATAACGCCGTCTTTCTTAAGGAAGTGTGCATAACGGAGCGCTTCTAATCTTTCAAAAGAAACTAAAATATCTGCTTCCCCTTCTTCAACGACGGGTTCACTAACCTTTTCGCCAAACCTAACGAATGTTACAACGCTACCACCACGTTGAGCCATACCGTGTACTTCACTAAGTTTAACGTCAAAACCAGCGTTAAGTGCGGTTTTACCTATAATTCTACTGGTGAGAAGTGTACCTTGTCCGCCTACGCCGACAACCATAATATTCATTTTTTCCATATTACTTTTCCACCTTTTCAATAGCGTTAAATTTGCAATAGCTTTGACATAATCCGCAGCCGTTGCACATAGTTTCATCAATCTTAATAGTACCGTCTGCTTGCTTCGTAATGGCAGGACAACCTATCTTTAAGCACATACCGCACTTTTTACATTTTTCAGCATTTGCAACACATTTAAAGGGGAATTTTTGACCTTTAATGAGTGCGCAAGGCGCTTTTGCAATAATTACAGTAAGAAGGTTTCCGTTAACCGATTCTTTAATAGCCTTTTCAAGATTAACTACGTCAAACGCGTTGATTTCAAGAACGTTTTGAACACCAATTGCCTTACAAAGTTCAGCAAGGTTGATAGCGTAAGTATCATCCCCTTTAAGCGTTTTACCAGTTGCTGCGTGTTGTTGGTGTCCAGTCATACCAGTCGTGCGGTTGTCAAGGATTAAAACAGTGCCCGTAGCCTTGTTATAAACCATGTTGACTAAAGAGTTAATACCAGTATGTAAGAAGGTTGAATCGCCTATTACAGCCACCCAGTTCTTTAAGAATTCTTTACCACGAGCCTTTTCAATACCGTGAAGAGAAGAAATACTTGCACCCATACAAAGCGTGCTATCAATTACACCTAAAGGAGCAACTGCACCGAGAGTATAACAACCTATATCGCCTGCTGCGTGAATTTTAAGTTTATTAAGAACGGAGAAAACACTTCTATGCGGACAACCCGGACATAAAATAGGCGGACGATTAGGTGCTTCGTTTTTAGTAAACACTGCGCTGTCTTTACCAAAAAGAACTCTCTTTAACATATTTGCGCTGTATTCGCCTTGCTTTGTGAAAAGTTCTTTACCTTTTACAGTGTAACCCCAAGATTGAATTTGTTCTTGAATTACGGGTTCAAGTTCTTCAAACACGTAAACTTCTTCAACTTGAGAAATAAAATCTTCAATAAGTTTTTTAGGCAACGGATTTACAAGCCCAAGTTTTAATACGCTTGCTTCGGGACAAACTTCTTTGACGTATTGATAAGGAATACCGCTGGTAATAAAGCCGATTTTCTTATCATTAATTTCCATTTTGTTTACGGGGAAATTTGCGCCGTCTAAAGCGATTTTGTTGTCGCGTTCTTCAACGACAACGTGTCTACCGATTGCAGACGCGGGCATCATAACGTATTTTCTTACGTTGCGTTCATAAGCTTTATCTTCAAGTTCTACCCTATCTTCAAGCGTTACAACGCCTTGAGAGTGTGAAAGTTTAGTAGTCGTACGCAAGATTACGGGAGTATCATATTTTTCGCTTAGTTCATAAGCAAACTTAACGAAGTCTTTTGCTTCTTGGCTATCTGACGGTTCTAATACGGGAATATGCGCTGCACGAGCAATCATTCTAGTATCTTGTTCGTTTTGTGAACTTGCAAGACCAGGATCGTCGGCAACAACTATAACAGCACCGCCGTTAACACCTGTGTATGAAAAAGTATACAAGGGATCGCTTGCAACGTTCAAGCCAACGTGTTTCATACACGCTAAACTTCTAACACCGCCAAAAGATGCACCAAACGCAACTTCAGCAGCAACCTTTTCATTAGGTGCCCATTCGGTGTAAACTTCTTCATATTTAGCCAAAGCTTCACTGATTTCAGTACTCGGAGTTCCAGGGTACGCACTTGAAACCTTGACACCAGCTTCATAAACGCCGCGTGCAATAGCTTCGTTACCGAGCATTATAATTTTTTCACTCATTTTATTTACTCCTTAAATCTTTTATTCTCTTTGCCTTGCCTTCAAACCTTTGCAAGGTGTTGGGTGATTCAAGTTTAACTTTTGCATCGAGCCCAAGCATAATTTTAAGTTTATTTCTTACACTGCCCGCAAGTCTTTCAAGTTCACCAAAAGAGTCGGTTGAATGTGCAAGTTCAACTCTAATTTCAAGTTTATCAGTGTACCCTTCACGAGTAACGATAATTTCATAATGCGGACCGAGTTCGTTGAAACTTAAAATTACTTCTTCTATTTGACTTGGGAATACGTTCACGCCACGGATTTTAAGCATATCATCACTTCTGCCCGAAAGGTTTTCCATTCTTACAAAAGTTCTACCGCACTTACAAGGCTCGTAAATAAGTCTAGTGATATCTTTAGTTCTATATCTAATAAGCGGTAAGCCTTCCTTTTTAATACAAGTGATTACAAGCTCACCCTTTTCACCAGCAGGTAAAACTTCTCCAGTTTCGGGGTTAATAATTTCAGGGATAAAATAGTCTTCGTTAATGTGCATACCGCAAAGGTATTCACACTCCCCAGAAACACCAGGTCCCATAAGTTCACTCATGCCGTAGTTTGAAGTAACCAACATATCGTCGCCCCACGCCTTATGCATTTCTTCACGCATAGCGTCGGTCAAAAGTTCGCTACCAACTAAACCGATCTTAACGTTCAAGTCCTTTTTAGGATCAACGCCGATTTCGTTTGCAACTTCAGCAAGTCTTAACGCGTATGACGGAGTTGCAACGAGCAGGGTCGTTCCAAAGTCTTTCATATACATAATTTGCTTTTCGCTGTTACCAGTTGAAGAAGGAACGATGGTTGCACCAATATTTTCCAAACCGTAGTGAAGTCCTAAAGCACCAGTAAACATACCGTAACCAAAACATATTTGAGCTACGTCCTTTTTAGTTGCGCCGCCCATGCACGCGATACGTGAAACGCATTCCGTCCAAGTTTCAAGGTCGCCCTGTGTATATCCAACAACGGTTGGTTTACCAGTAGTACCGCTTGACGCGTGAATTCTTACTAATTCATCCTTAGGCACACAAAATAATCCAAAAGGATAATTATCACGCATATCTTGCTTGGTTACAAAAGGCAACTTAGCAAGATCTTTAAGCGTTTTGATATCTTCGGGTTTTACACCAAGTTCATCCATTTTTGCTCTATACGGAGCAACTTTTTCGTAAACCCTTTTTACTGTCTCTTGTAATCTTTCAAGTTGAAGCGCTTCAATCTCTGCGCGAGATAAAGTTTCTTCTTTAGACCAAATCATAATCTCTCCTAAAAATCCGTCTTATATTTTTAAGCCGCTTTGTCTTCAAAAGCGTTTTCAATAATTTCTTGTTTTGGTGCTTTCGTCAATAAACTTACAACGAAAGTAACGATGATTGAATAGATCATACATATTACGCCGATAAGCGGTGAACAACCTACGCCAGTTTGAAGCGCAACGCCAAACGAACAACTCCAGCCAGCCTTGTCATAACCGAGAACGATGATAAGTAAAACGGTTAAAACGAGAGAGCCGATAATTGATGCCCAAACGGCAGGTTTAGTAACCTTTTTCCAAATAACGCCTAAAACGTACGGTCCCATAAAGCAACCGGCAAGTGTACCCCAGCTGAGCCCCATCATGTAAGCAATAGCCGTTACTTGGAATTCTTCATTGAGTATTGCAAGAACAACTGAAATAACGATGAAGATTAAGCACAAAACACGCATAACGGTGTTAACTCTTTTATCACTTGCGTTTTGATTAATTTTCCCCTTATAAAGGTCAACAGCAACGACCGACGCACTTGCAAGCGAAACTGAAGATAAGGTTGACATACTTGCCGATAAAATAAGAACGGCAATTACACCGATAAGCCCAGTAGGAATTACCGCACTGAGCATATGCGGAATTGCGTAGTCAGTACCAAAAGTGCTGCCGTCTAAAACAGTTCCGTTAAAAAGTCCACTGAGCCCGCCAACAAAGTAAGCACCAAAACCTATAACTAATGCAAAAAGCGTACTAACTATTGTGCCTTGCATAATTGCTTTATCATCGCGTACAGCGTAATATTTGTGAATGGTTTGCGGAAGCGCCCACACACCGAACGAAGTCAATAAAATGAGTGAAACAAGTGAAACGGTGTCGCCGTAAAGTCCAGTCTTTTCACTTCCGAAAGTAAACCATTTAAGCGTTGAAATATCCCAGTTAACTTCTTTAGTATTCATAAAGCAGAGTACCATTAACACAACGCCTATGATCATTATGATACCTTGGATAAAGTCTGAAAGTGCAGTTGCAAAGTATCCACCAAAGAATAAATAAAGTGCGGTAATACCCGCAAGAATAAGCATAACTATCCAGCCTTCAATACCAAACACGATTTCAAACATACTGCTAAGACCAGTATAAACTGATGCCGAATATGGAATTAAGAAAATAAAGATAACGATTGCCGAAATAAGTTTAATGGTCTTGCTACCGTATCTCTTTTCAAAAAACTCAGGCATAGTTTTTGCTTGAAGGCGGGTTGTCATAACCTTTGTGCGCTTAGCAAGAACAAGCCAAGCAATAAGTGAACCGATAATAGCGTTACCGATGCCAATCCACACTGCTGCAAGTTGATATGCTGCCCCAAACTTACCCGCATATCCTATAAAAATTACGGCAGAAAAATATGTAGTACCATAAGCGAACGCTGTTACCCAAGCGCCGATGTTTCTGCCACCGATTAAGAAGCCGTCAAGCGTCTTTGATTTGCCATAGCTGATACAGCCAATCAAAGCCATTGCTATTGCGTAGATGCAAAGAGCAATAATTGTGTAAAGTTGTGCATTTGTCATGTGTTTTTTTCCTCCTTGTTTTTTTAGATTGCGGAGATAAAAGCCGTTTGTG
>JAZNYF010000002.1:0-16128 GCA_045594285.1 Christensenellaceae bacterium
CCGAATCCCCGATAAATTATATCCCGATAGACGCTATATTACACACAGGCGTTCGATCGCCTGGCGGCGGACGGCAACCCCTTTGTCGACCTAAAGTCGACATTTCCCCTAAAAGGGGAATTCCCCCGATGGATCACCAAAAAACGATAGGTAAAACCTATCGTTTTTTGCTTTTATCAAACTTTCGTTAATTCGCATGATAGGTCAGTTTCCCCGATGGTTTTTCCCAATTTTTACAACGATATTTTCCAACCGCTTTTTGCGACAAAAATCACTAGTTTTGCCAGTTTTGTCGCATAATTTGTCGCAAGATTTCGGAATTTTCTTATACTCAATCTTTCCGCCTTTTCGCTTTGAGTTCTTTGCGATAATCATATCGCCTTCAACTCTAGCCGTATAATACTCGTTTAGTCTTAATCCCGTATACAATGCAAGCGCAAACGTAACTTCGTATCTCGCCCCCTTAACGCCCTCAAGAAGCGTTTTTTCTTCTTGCTTGGTCAGCGCTTTGCCGTGCGTGCTCTTGTGTTTTTCCACAATAACTATTGCCATAGGATCGCGTTTAATTACGCCGTGTGCCAAAGCGTTTTTCATAATATTGTTTAATATAGAGTAAATTTCGTTGTTGGTCTTACCTAATCCACGTTCTTGCAAGTCGTCAAGCAATTCTTGACACATATCAGGTCGAATAGCCTTTAATCGCATATCACCAAAATACGGTTTTAAGTGCTTGTTATACCTATACATATCGTTGGTATAAGTCAGTTCGGACACCTTGCGCTTTCAGTATTTCTCAAAATAATACATAGCGAACTTATGGAAAGTTTCATGAACGCCAAAATCTTCTTCGTCATCGTAATAGTCATCCCACCTATCGTAATCGCAAGTTCTTCTGCGCCTTGCCCTTGCCATTGCAGGAAATCTCGCATCTCGCCTTGCGTCTGCACTCCACAACTGTTCAATAAATTTGCGTTTGGCTTCTTCTAAATCATTACTGCTGGCGTAAATATTGTAGCCGTTTTTGCGGTAACGTATTTCGTAATTGACAGTTTTCTCACTGCATTGTCTTCTGTAACATCTTACAAGTTTATCTCTTATGTAAAATTCTCTTCTAAATCTCATGGGTAATTCTTTAATCTCCTTTGTAGTTAATTTAAGATATAACCCATCTCCGTCTTTTTCAATCAGTCCTTTTTGTTTGTATCCCACGACGGGTTTTTCTTGTTCAACACTTTTATTAGTAAGAACAAGTTTTAACATTTTATCTCTATCGCCGTCGGGTAACTTTTCTAAAATATCAATCGTTTCTTTTAATTCCTTATAATCCAAATCTCCTTATTTTTTATCGTGTGGACGAATTCTTTCGTTTTAACGTGTTTTTACACAACCACCCTGCCCCTATTTTTATTTCCGTAAGTGGAGGGGCTCGGCTCGTCTAATTATTCTGGCTTGTCGGCACCACCTTACGGAGTTAATCCACGTGCACTATTTCATTTAATATTTCTTCTTCTATTATTCTTTGCTTTTCAGTTTCAACTTGCAAGTCGTGTACGTACTCGCCAGTTTTACTGAACTTTGGGCTATTTGATAATTTCTCATACATCTTCATATATAGTCTATCTGCTTGCTTGTCCACGTTATGTAAATACTCAGGCAGACTTCCTGCTAACGCCCAATACTTTCCTACGTTATGTTCTTTTAAGTATTCAAGAGCCAAATTCCCATACTTACCATAAACGTGTTTTACTGGTTTAACAATCTTTTGGTATTCAATTATTTCCTCAACCGTTAACCCTTCATTCGCATTGACTTTTTTTAATAGTTCTCTTTTGTTCATAGTTAACCTCCATTTTAAGTCGATGGCAACAAGAAATGTTGATTAGTGCTTAATCACGTTTGACAAGATAAACACAATAAAGACGAGCAATATGCAAGGACGCATACCCTACGGTATTCAACCGAGCATAGCGCAAAGTATTTAGCAGTGTTTATCCGTCAAAATCAACTGTGCTTGTAACAGCGACTTTAGTATTAACACGAACAATACAAAATTAGCATTAAAAAGTCAAGCGTTTTCATAAAATTTTCAGCCAATTTTATGCGACAAAAAAAGTGGGTTTCCCACTTCTTTTATTTTCTCAAAAGTGCCATTTGTTGCACTTTTCTTATCCTGCTTACCAAAATCAAAAAATCGCAACAAAAAGTAATACCCACTCTTTGTTTCATTTTCCCTAAAAATTTATCATTTTTAGTCGTTATATTTAGTTAATTTCTTCCCTAATTTAACACCTCCTTTTTTCTTATTATATCAGCCAAACTTGAACCCTAATTTCAGGTTTGAAAAAATTTTTATAATTATTTTTTATTATTATATCTTTCAAACAACCAGCCAACTGACTCACTCTGCCTTTCTTTGCCAATTTTCTTTTAAACCATTAACAATAAAAATCTTAAATTTAACCTTTATCTTTCTTGTTACAGATCTTTATCAATTATTTGTTTTAATTAAAGCTTTCACTTCATGCTCGTATTTGCTGATTAATTGTGTTATGTTTTCTATAGAATAATTATTTTCCCTAAAGCGCTCTTTTTCTACATTTTGATATTTCAGATACAAATCGTAATCATAAGAAAAATTATTGTAAAAAGGAACATAATCTTGTGTTTTCTTATTTATAAAAATTGCTTTTAAATCAAAACATTTTTTCACCTCGAAAAAATCTTTATCGAACGAATAAAAATAAGGAATATAATAATCAGCCCCATCCTCAATTATAGAGCATTGTCTTTCTAAAACATGCATATGCACTATATCCCACGTCATATTTTTTAATGTTTTAATTATGTCTTTGCAACCTTTTTGTACCCCGTGAAAAAAATGATACTCTGATTTCTTTTTGAAAAAATTACATGCAATCTCCACCATAGGATGAGAAAATGAATAAAGTTCACTATGATAAATATTACAAAGCTCTTCAACTTTTTTGATTATAGTTTTTCTTTTATTTTTAAATTCCACATAAATAATAATTAACAAGTAACAGTAATACAAATTATATATTTCTACGAAGTACTCTTTCCATCCATCTGGAAAAGCAGTATGCATCTTTATTGTTTCTCTACACCACGCCTCTGTTTGATTCTCATAAAAAAATTTTTCAACTAAAAGTAATGTGTCTTCAACCTTTATATTTTCTTCATCCACAAAAACATTGTTTTCAAAATAATACGGTGAAAAATCAAATCCTACACCAAGCCTAAAAAGTTGTTTTAACTTATCTATTGATTTTTGCGCTTTAATACTTAATTTTTCAGGTGCCTTCATAGACGTCCTTATATAAGAAACACTATTCGTATCAAGAACAATACATCTACGTGATAATGTAAGTCCATATGCCCTTTGAAACACCATTGCAGAAAGACAATTTACTTCTCCACCATAAAATGGTGTATATAAATTTTCTTTCACTTCTTTTATAGAATCAAAAGTATCATATAATTTTATATTTTTCGTTCGTTCATCTATACCTGAATTTATTTTTATCAAACAAATATCTTTTAAGAGATACAAATTGTCATAAAATGTTTTCCAAGCATTTTCAAAATTATCTTCATTAGCAATTTCACTTAGCAATTCATAAATAGGAGAAGTTTTTTTACACTCAATCTTTGGTAAAACTTTATCTAACATTTCTTCATGTTGATTATTTTCAAGCTTTTCTCCACACAAATGATAATAATGGTTAGATATTTCTATTAATACACAGTAAATATCTACTAGAAGATTTTTTTGATAAATAGTTTTTTGCTTTAATTCATTTATTGCCAATATTATATTCGCTTGAATATTTTTGTTATAAAGCAAATTAATATTAGTATTTAACATTAACTCAAAATCATCTTTAACTGTCTTATATGTTTTATCATTTGTCCATTTCCGTAACATGTTTTCAAATGAATCTAACACATAAAAAGCGTCATTATATATATTCGATGTTTCATTATATAAAATTAATAATTTTTTTGAATATTTATTTTTTAATTCCTGTTCAATAACACCTTGATAATTAAATATTTTTTTGTTTATCGTAACTATAATTTTGTATAGCTTTAGCCTTACAATTTGTAATTTATCTTTTTTAAGTTTTTTCCTTTTATTAAACATTTTCTCTTTCTTTAGTAAGTTTAAAATTTCGTTATAGATATTTTTTCTAGTTGCTTTTTTCTTTCTTTCCAATCGGGCAAAAACGTTGATAATGCTAAATAAAATTTTCTAGAATGATTTGGCTGAATAAAATGTGTAAATTCATGATATATTACATATTCTATACAACTTATTGGTGAAAACACAAGCGCATAATTGAACGTTAAAATTTTTCTTTTAGGTTGACAACTTCCCCATCTTGAAACCATTTTCCTAAAACGAATAATAGGGTAATCAATATTGTGCTTTCCAAACACTGGATATATTGATTCGCACAAATCAATCACTTTTTTTTCAATCTGAACACAAAGCCATTTGTCTAAAATTCTTTTCTTTAACAACAAATCGTCTACATCTTTTACATACAGTTTTATAAATGACTCATCACTTTCGACGTTATTTTTTTTAGATGTGAAAACTTTAAGTCTTAAATCACGTCCAAAAACTTTAAATGTTTCTCCATCAACATACTGCTTCGGCTTAGGCAATAACTTTTCTATTTCTTCATAATGAGTTAATGCCTTCAAAATATATTCTTGTTTTTCTAACAAAAACCTTTCAATTCTACTTTCAGGAACTTTTGGGTTGGCTGAAACTGTAATACTACCATCAGGCTTAATTCTAAGATTTATATTTTTAACTTTTTTCCGCTGTAAATCGTATTCAATATCACGGTTTAAAAGTTTTATATGTTTTATCATTTAAATCTCCTAAGCGAAACAGTTA
Organism: Christensenellaceae bacterium; assembly: GCA_045594285.1. Lineage (GTDB taxonomy): Bacteria > Bacillota > Clostridia > Christensenellales > Borkfalkiaceae > UBA1259. The sequence goes on from JAZNYF010000002.1 coordinate 4,931, forward strand.
TAATATTTCCTATTATTTTATCAATTGTGTCAAAATCCAACTTAATACCCTGTTCTTTTTCTAACTCAAAGAACATATCGTCGATATCTTGAGCAATTTTATTATGAATGTCCTTATTCGTTTGCCAATCTACAGTATCGTGTTCTTCAACAATTCTAGTTATCTCAATGGAAATTTGTGCAATCAAATCATTATCTAAAATTATTTTAGTGTCATCTAAAATTGCTAAAATTACGCCATAAAATGCTTGAGCATGCAAATTGCCCTTAATACGTTCTGGATAAGAAACCGTGGTTTTGCCACTACGATAATCTTCAACGATTTCTCTCATTTTAGCCAAATATTCAGCTTCTGTTATAATTCTATTTTTATATTCCTCAAGCGTTTCTTTTATCCTCTTTGAGAAACTGTCATAATAAGCCGGATTTTCATCCCAATTAGCTTTAATGCTTTTTGTTAAGTGAGAAACTATCGCCTCTGCTTTAGAACGCAATGCCCCAAGTTCTTCCAATTCCTTCTCAAACTCGTCTTTGTTTAAAATATCAACGGGATTAGTTATTTGCTTGATACCTATGACAGACATATGTGTATCAAGAAGATTTTGCATTTGTCTTTCATATTCAGCATTATCTATGATATCCGCATATCTAATCTTTACACTTCTTCTAATTTTAGAGAAGAAGATAAACGCAGATTGATAATCTGCAATTTCTTTTTTGTCAAATGCCGCATACGCTTTTTCAGAGTTCATCACAGTAGATAACGCTCTACCAAAAGAACAGAGCAAATCATAGAATTTTGCACGAGTTTCATTGTCAACCAAATACACTTCTATCTCTTCCGTATCCGCTTTGTTATTAATTGCAGCAAAAAGTTGAATTAAATGCGAGTAAGCATCACGAAGTCTGCTTACACTTGCCATCACGTCAACTATAACGCCTTTAATATCTTCCGAATCATATTCTTCTAGACCTGCCCCACTATAAGCTCCCATTGCAGAATCAAGCTTGCTAATAAGCCCTCGATAATCAACAATTAAACCAAAATCTTTACCTTCATATAAACGGTTAGTACGCGCAATAGCTTGCAATAAACTATGCTCTTTTAGTTCCTTGTCAATATACAAAACTTGCGTTCTTGGCGCATCAAAACCAGTTAAAAGCTTACTGCAAACAATAAGAATATCTATTTCACCATCAATAAATCTATTCTTAACAATTTCTTCGTAATCATCTGCATTACCATACTTTTCCATTTTCTTGTTCCAAAAACTTACAACAAGATTATCAGTACTTTCATCAACTTCTTCATATCCTTCTCTCATGTCTGGGGCAGAAATTACGACTTCCGTCTTTAAATCCCCCATCATTTCAAAACATTTTTGATACCTTATAGCATCTTTTTTGAAATTACATGCAAGCATAGCTTTAAAACCGGTATTTTTATACCCTTCAACAAAATGCTTGTTTATATCAAGCGCAATACGCCTAATACGAGCATCAGTAGAAGTCAATCTCTTTATACTGCTCCACTTAATTTTTAAATCCACTTTTTGTGGCTCAGTTAAACGTTTAGAAACTTCTTCAAACCATAAATCAATATTGCTTTCGTCAACACTTTGTTCTACAAACCGTCCTTCATAGATAAGTGGAACAATTGCATTATCATCAACACCGTCTTTAATTGTGTACTTGTGAATAAGCTTACCAAAACGCTCCATTGTGCTTTTTTCTGCCTTCATGAGTGGCGTTCCAGTAAACCCAATATAGCAAGCATTTGGGAAAACGGTACGCATTTTTGTTGACAACGTACCGTAATTAGAACGATGGCTTTCATCAATTAGAACAAATAAATCTCTTGAACAATTTTTAAGTCCGCTATTCTCAACCGTATTAAATTTATTGATAATTGAAGTAATAATGTCAGATGAACCACTGTTGATAAGTTCAATCAAATGCTTTCCAGAAGTTGCCCTAGCCGGCAATAAACGTGTATGCGAAAAAGTCTTGGCAATTTGCTTGTCAAGTTCTTTTCTATCCGTAACTATAACAACTTTAGGATTGCACCTAAACATTTCCATAAGAATGTATTTTGCGACCATAACCATGGTAAGCGATTTACCACTACCTTGAGTATGCCAAATAACACCACCTTGCCTATTGCCAGCCGTGTCGTTAGTGTTTATAGTTTTAATAATTTCTTCTACTGCAAAAAATTGTTGATATCTACAAATCTTTTTTACGTTTGCATCATAAAGAACAAAATACTTTGTTAAACGCATTAAGCGTTCTGGATGGAATAAAGAAACAATATTTCTATCTTGTTCGGTTATTTCACGTCCTACAACGTGCCTAGTCAAAAGTTTATTTTGCCATTCAAGATTTTGTTCTTTCCAAATGCACCAATATTTCTTTTGAGTTCCACATGTTGCATATTTTACAAAGTTCTTGTTGGTCGCCATTACAACTTGGACAAACTTAAATAATTGCGGAATATAATCTTTGTTTTGATTACGAACAGTTTGTTCTATTGCTTGGTCAACATCAATAGTAGGCGCTTTACACTCTATTACAGCAAACGGAATACCATTTATAAACAGCACAATATCAGGACGAGCCGTTTTTTGCTTATCCCAACTATCGCAAGAAAATTCTTCTGTAACGTGAAAAACGTTTCTGTCAGGGTTTTCCCAATCAATATATTTTAAGTTAAAACTCTTTGACGTGCCGTCTGAAAGTGTTTCAAGATAACTCTTACCAAGCATTAAAGCATCATATATCTTTTCACTTGTGCGAATTAAACCGTCAGTCAACGGTTCGTCCAAATCGTTTATCGCTTTTTCTATGTTATCAGCCGTGAATTTATATTGAATTCCACCAAAAGAAAATTGATTTAATTCATTAAGCTTATTACGAAGAATATCCCTTAAAATAACTTTTCCAGAATCTCCCCTTTGTTTTAAACATTCTTCTCGTGAAATATATGCATATCCTAATTTTTGCAATAACTCTATCGCAGGATATTTGCTAACGTTATCTTCAAGATATAAATCAGATTGATTAAAGTTCATTTTGCTTCTCTCTTTCGCTTAAATTTATTTTTCAGTTTCTATACCGTATTTTTCTGTTATTTTCTTTAAAAACTCTTCTTTGTGTTTCGGTTTAATAAAAACATAGTCAAAAAGTTGCTCTATCGTATCTATCATAACATCTGCTTCACCAGGTTCAATATCAGCAATCTCACTTGAATTAGTGCTTTTTTTAGGATGCGCCCCAAAATTAGCCACTTTTCTCATTACTTGTAACAAAGTAATAAATGTAGAAGGAATATCCGTCCTATTTATCAATTCATTAATTTCTTCTTCTAGAGTTCTTTTTACTATTTTTAATTCTTTATGTAATACAAGTTGTAGCAAATACCTACTTAACGTCGCACTTGCCCTTGGACTAATCCGCAAAACTTGTACCGCCTCATTATATATTTTTGCATATTCTTCTGGCACGGCATCATCAAGTTTTTTTACAGTGGTATTGTTTGGATATATTTGAGTTGAGTCATAATAATACGTAATATTTGGTCCATTTTCAGTATAATAGCCATTACACACTCCTTGATTCATACTCAAAATTGCTTCACCACAATTCGGACAAAATGTACAAATTACCCTTACCGCTTTATCCCCAGTCTCTGCATTATCAGGGTAAAATTCATATTCATCTATCGTTACATTATATGCGGTATTGCAATGTGGACAAATATTTTTAGCCATTTTTAACACTCCTTTAATTCTTCGTAAATATGTTTTGTTCCAGTATGATTTTTCTTTCTTATTTTTACAATCCAGTTTTTTTCTTTTGCTAAACCAATTAGTTTTTTTGCATTGTTCGTTTTTATCACCCTTTCATCAATAATAACTCCTGAAACTAAATCGATAAACAGTTTTGAAGATTTTAAATCCCACAACAAGACACGCCATTCATTTTCTCTTTCCCACTGACTATCTTTTGTTGTTATTTGACTTAAAACTTTCGCATTAATTTTTTTACGTAATTCTAAATCTTTCTTTTTATGTAATTCGTATGTATAAATATCTTCAAATGTAAATTTCGCCTTTTTTTCTAAGTACTTAACTTTAGATAGGAGCAAAAACTTTCCCTTGTCGTTTTTAGATAATTCTTTTAATTTACCAAAATCATATTCTATACAAAAACCATTATTACTGTTTGCGTATAATCCCCACATTACGTCGGAATCAAAATTTTCCGTCATTGAAAAAACAAATAATTTCTCTCTAATTTTTTTATTGATAGATATTATGGTTTTCCCTATCTTCCTAATTAACTTTTCTTTCTGTTTAGGTAATTCATTTACGTAATTTTGTATCTTTTTTACAGTAATTTTAGCCCATTTACTTGGCACTCCAAAATCTTCCATTATGCCTTCAGCTGTTTCATAATTAAATTGCATGTTTTGTAAATCTGCACAAAGCATCAATTTGTCAAATTCTTCTTCTGTAAGTTCTTTAGAAAAACTTTTTATATTTAATCTTTCCTTAAACGTTAACTTTTTTGAAACGATATCTAAAAAAGCAATAAGATTTTTTCTACTCTTAAAAGCAACCTTGAGGGCATCTTCAATGCAATCGTCTGGATTATAATTAATAGCACAGTCAAAATCGTCATTTAATGTATTCGCCTTTGCCATCCAAAGATAGTTGTTTTTTAAGCCATCATAAGCATTGTCAAAGCCTTGTCCTTCTATAGAACGATATTTATACAATTTACCATTATTCGGCAAGCACTTTAAGAGCCTGTCTAAAACACACTCTATATCTTCTTCCGAATATGTCTTTATATCTGCAATACTAAAAATCTCTTGCAAATGCTCTTTGTATAATTCGTCTTTTTTCATAAGTATTCCTTAAAGCCTTTTAGCGAGAGACTTTTTCTCTCGCTTTAATTTGTAACATATTGTTTATTATGACTTGCTTCCCCAATCCTTTTATAAGTCCAATTTGGAGTCCATGTAACAATATCGCTAGGATCAAATTCTCGGCTAAAAATTTTAATAGATAAAAGTTGCTCTGGTAAAACTGATAAATTGTGTTGACCATTTGGGCTATTTAAATCATAAAAATGATATCTCATTTTTCCGTCTTTAGCCCTACTGCTTAAAGCATAATCAAATGGAATACAAATTCTTGTAACAATACCTTTTTCATAAGTATTCACTACCACTTCCACCAATTTTTTCTCATCGATTGCTTGATACATTACGTCTAATTTAGTCATATTTAGCTCTCCTATACTTTGAATTTTTTGTTTAATTGCAATTCTTCCACAATTTCATTAATTTGTTCTTTTGTTCCTTCCTTTATCTTGTCATAATCATTAATCTTCAACATAAACCAAGATTCTGGCGAGATAATTTCAGAAGTTAAATCATACTTTAACTGCGTTATCAATAAAGAAACAAACACAAGAGGATTTTTACCGCCTTGCAAATAGGTATTCCTTTGCATTGCAACAGCAATTTTTGTCGCATCATTGCTTCCATATGAAATTACTTTTGATAAAAGTTGTTCATACTCAATTGGGTTTAAACTACCCTTGCTGGTTTTAGACATCAAAAGGCAGAATTCATAAGGAAGAGATTGAATAGACTCTGTTGCAATGCTTATTTTATCTTTCTTTATTTCATCTCTAAAATTCTTTTTAGTCATAAAATATGTAACAATAAAACCGACAGCAGTAACACCTACCGTTAAAATCGTATCTATATGGCTTTTCAAAAATTCTACCATTACACACACCTCACAATGCCCGTGAGCAAAAGTTGCATTAGGGCTTTTTTCTTGACTTTTTCTTCTTCTAAACCTTTTTGTAATAGCTCTATTTCTTTATCTGCCTTTGATAAAATATTCGCTATTGCTTGTTGTTCTTTTATTTCCAGTGGAACCATAAATTTCATTTTTTCTAAATCGCCCGAACCAATATTTGGTTGTGCACCTGTTGATAATAAAACTTTTAATTTATCAAAAAATAATTGAGAAAATAAAATTTGTATTAGATATTGTTTTTCAACAACCCCGCTGCTCAAGCCAATAAATTTCCCAACCCGCTGGTTAATATATGCCTGCTCCTCACCTAAATACACGCCTATCTTACCAGTTGTTGCTCCTGACATCGCTATAAGCACATCACCTGTATGGGCAACATTATCTTGACATATATTAAATTTATTATGTTTTGCTGAATTTATTAGATTGACCATGCCATTGTCAATGTTTTGTATCCTAATTACACTAACGCCACTATCTGTAAAGTTCTTTGAATCGAAAGGATATCCACTTACAACTTTGAAACTATTGCCTATCTTCACCAACTTCCACCCACCAGTAAAACCTGGAAGGCGTTTTTTGCCTGTGAGCAGTTGTTGCGTAAGATATTTTTTCTGCTGTTTCTTTTGCTCTACAAGTTTTTCTTTTAACTTAATTACCTTATCTTGAGTTTCTAAAATCTCAGCCATTCTTTCTTGTTCTTTGGTAGAGGGAATAGCAACTCGAATTCTTGAAAAATTATCATAAAACAAATATTGCCTTACACTACCTTCTGTGTAATTATTTACATCAAAGTTAAATCGGTGCGTCTTAAAATAATATTCAAAATAAGAGTTGTATTGTTTGGGGTTAAACTTAAAACAAACATATAGAGAACTTATAAGAGCTTTTTCCTCTTTTTTTAATAAGCCAATAGACCCCACATTGATTCTTGCAGGATTATACGCAAATTCTCCTTTCTTTACAGTGACATATAACTCTTTACTTGTATTAGAATAACCTTCATTTTCGAATTGCTCGTCTTGGCGACAAAATCCAACTCTGTTATTTATAGAACAAATCGGTAATGTTTCTATTTCTAATTTACTTCCTCGCATTCCTGTTTTTTGCGTTACATCCTTAAATGACAATATTTCCCATCCGAACGGCACAATCCCGACTTTAGTCTTTTTATACCCCTCAGGCACAACCCCGTTTTTTATATCTTCAATTCTCTTTCTTATCGTTTGATTCATTGTTTTTTACCAAATTTTTCGCCTATTTCCATGATAGTTTTTAATCCTTCTGGATTTTTTAACAACTCTGGTAATAACTGCATAACCATTTGTTGGTCAACTTGCCCTTTTGGAGGTGTGTTTTGTTGATTTTTTTGTCTCTCTAAAGCCTGAACACCTGTTTCAATTTGCACTTTCCTCAACAACTGTTCTTCCTGAATTTTTTCAAATAATCCATTTGGACAATATGATTGTTTTATATCGTCCCAATGAATATTGTTCAATTTCAACGCTTTTGCTATCTCTTCAAGAAGTTTTAAATGTTTATCTAGCGTATTAGGGTTCATTTCTGGTCTTTTTGCTGCCTCGTTTAAAAAGTCAGTATAAGCTCTTCTAACATTTTCATCTTTATAAAATACTACATCAATAGAGTTTAATGCGTGAACACTTGGCTCAGCAACAATCATATATCTATAAGCCATGAGAGTTTCAAAAATCTTCATTTTGCTTTTTCTAATTTGAGTTTTACTTTGCCACCAAATAGTAACCAATGTTGCTAACAACCCAGATATCAACGCTGTAACAATTACAAGTATAATATTATCCATTTTTATTTCTCCTTTTTGCTAAATTGAATTTGGATATTCATAAATTAGTTTCAAAATAAATGTTAAGAATGTTAAAGATGCTTCTGCATCTTCTTTTGTTGCAATAACTAAATCGTGTGTAGACTCATTACCAAGTTTTCTGACCTTGTCTACCCATGGTTTACTTTTGTTTCTTGACATAAAATTATCAACTAAAAAATCAACGTAAAATTCAAACTTTTTGTGTTGGTCTGCACCTTCCGCAACCGCTATATGAGCCAAAAGAGTTCTCCCAGCTATAACTGTTGCCGTATAAGCTCCAACAGAAAAACCATCTCTCAATTCGTTATACAACGTTTCAACTTTACTTGGTAAATGCTTAACTTCCTCAAATCCTCTAGCCGATGGAATCGTCTTATCGTTATACATATCTTGTATTAATGGATACCCACATTCAGGACAATACCCCATAAGAAATTGTGGATTTGATTTTTTCACAGTGCTACCAGAATTAGTTTTATAAGTTTCAGACATCGCGTTCTTCACAATCATTGCAACTTTATTTCCGCAATGATTACAATGCGCAACCGTGGTTCTCTCATAATTTACATAATCATACACTAATTTCATTTATTCTTCTCTCCCTTTATAATCCAAGTTCTTCTAAATATTTTTTCATTTGTGCTTGAACTTCTTTAAGTTCAGTTTCTATATCTGCGATATTCTTTTGAACCTGCTCAATATCAACAAGTTCTTCTTCTTCAAAAGTATCAACGTAACGAGGAATATTCAAGTTATAGTCGTTTTCTTTAATTTCCTCAAGCGTTGCAACGTGGCTATACTTTTCTTCACCAGTAAAGCTGATATCAGTTTTATACTTTTCGTAAGTATCAAGAATTTTCTTAACGTCACATTCCCTTAAAACGTTTTGGTTTTTGCCCTTTTCGTAATTTCCTTCTGCTGAAGCGTCAACAAAAAGAACTTTATTGTTTGTTCCCCTATCCTTTCTAAAAATAAGGATACAAGCAGGAATACCTGCACCGTAAAAAAGGTTTGCTGGTAAGCCTATAACAGCATCAAGCAAGTTAAAGTTTTCTATAATCGTTCTACGGATTCTACCTTCACTTGCACCACGGAAAAGAACACCGTGAGGAAGAATAACACCCATTCTACCAGTTTTATCATCTAAACTATGTAGCATATGCATAACAAAAGCGTAATCTCCTTTAGAAGTTGGCGGAATACCCCAATCAAAACGTCTATAGGGATCAAGCTCTGCACTCATTTTTTCAATCGGTTTACCTTTAGCATCAACACCTGCGTTTGATAAGAAGCCACTATCCCATTTATCTAGCGAGAATGGTGGATTTGCGACTATGCACTGGAACTTCATAAGTTTATCGTCTTCAATATTACTAGGGAAAGCAAGTGTATCACCGTGCCAAATAGTAGCATCGTCAATATTATGCAAAAACATATTCATACGGCAAAGCGCCCAAGTTTGCATATTCATTTCTTGGCCGTAAAGGTGAGTTTTGTTGCTACCAACTTGTTTATATGCTTTAAGAAGTAAACCACCACTACCACAAGTTGGGTCATAAATTCTGTCGTTTTCTTTAGGTTTAACAAGTCTTGCTACTAATTCCGAAACTTTGCTTGGGGTATAAAATTCCCCACCCTTCTTTCCTGCATCTGATGCAAAGTTTGCTATCATATACTCATAAGCATCGCCGATAATATCGGTCGTATCAAGACTAGTTGGTCTTAAATCAAGGTCGTTAAAATCTTCAAGCAAGTTTTTAAGTATTGCGTTCTTTGCTTTAACGTCGCCAAAATCAACGGAAGAGTTAAAGTCAATAGCACGGAAAACGTCGTGCAACTTTGAACTATTATTCTTTTCAATAGCTGCAAGCGCAATGTTTATCTTTTGACCAATTTCAGAATCTTTTCTATTATTATAAAGATATTCAAACGTGGAATTCTCGTCCATAACGAATCTATCACGTTCCATTGCCCTTTTTACTCTTTCTTGGTCGCCATTATAGCGCTTCTCGTATTCTTCCTTTCTTTCGTTATAAACATCGCTTAAATATTTAACGAATAACATAGACAAGATATAGTCCTTATATCTTGAACTATCTATTTTACCTCTAAAACTATCACACGCTTTCCAAAGTACACTTTCAATCTTTTGTTTAGTTGTATTAATCATTTTCTTTACCTCTTTTCTCCGTTATATATTTTCTCTAAACTTAATTTCATAAATTGTTCTTTTTGTGTCGACAACTTATTTAGTAACTTTTGCTCTCGCTCCATTAATAGCAGCAATTCGCCTATAGCCTTTTGTTTTTGTATCGGCATTTCTTTCATTGGCAGGTTTATTAAAGCTCCTGAACTGATTGTTCCTAACGCCGTACTTCCACTGCTACTTAAAATTATTCGCCCGAGATTTTTATCTCTTTTTAATAGCCAGTAAACGTATTCTGGAATTGCTTTGGTTTTATCTACCCTTATCACCGCAAAATGTGAAGGTATAACTAAATCGCATAGCTCTTTTTCTTTTATCATTACTGCCGTATATGGCGAACTTAATCGAACAAGTATATCCCCCATTTGAGTAAAACAGTTTTCTTTTTCTATGTAGGGAAGTTCCGTTTCCTCAATATTTTCTTTTATTATATACCCTTCGTCAGCAACAGCTTTCAAATTCAGCACCTTATAATAAGAAGTTTGGGATTGAATAGTTTCTTTCTTCAACCTTGAAACCACTATTCCCGTTCTTATTAAAGCAACTTCTCCAATTACCATACAAACTCCTTTTACGACTGGAATTTTTGTGATTATTAATTCTACCACAATAGGCAATACGCCTTATTCGCACCTAGTTTAACATTTAAAAATAATATTGTCAATTATTTTCACATATTTTAGACTGGAATTTTTGTGATTTTTTTATTTTGCAGAACAATATTTTCACTTTGCGGAATAATACAATTTGTTTGCGGAACAATGTACATTGCCAATTTTTTATTTTAAAATCTTAAAGTGCAACTTAAAAATGCGTTTTGCACTTTAAAATTGCACTTTAAAAAAGTTGATTTTTTAAGAACGGAAATGGGTTTTTGTCGCACCTTAATTTTGACCTTACTTGTCACAATTTTGGCGCATGGTTTAAAAACCCCTGTTTTTTACTAGTTTTTTTGAAAAACATTTGGAAAATCCCTGAATTTTTGTCGCATAAAATTTTGGTCGAAACGGGTTCAAGTCCCTGAAGGTGCACCAGATTCATTAGCTCAGTCGGTAGAGCACGTGACTTTTAATCACGGTGTCCGGGGTTCGAATCCCCGATGGATCACCAATTCGAATGGGGAGAAAATTGTTGCAAGACAATTTGTGCTTGCACCGAACAGTAGACACCTACTGTTCGTCGGAGAAGGGCGCACAGGCGCCGAATCCCCGATAAATTATATCCCGATAGACGCTATATTACACACAGGCGTTCGATCGCCTGGCGGCGGACGGCAACCCCTTTGTCGACCTAAAGTCGACATTTCCCCT
>JAZNYF010000003.1:0-201197 GCA_045594285.1 Christensenellaceae bacterium
AATCGCCTGCTTCTTCACTATAGATGAGAGCGGGGATAATGAAAGACGTAAAGAAGAAAGAGTTAAGACCCATACCAGACGCTTGAGCAAACGGCTTTTTAGCCAAGAAAGCGTAAAGTAAAGTACCAATAACTGCGGCAAGAATTGTTCCGATGTAAATTGCAGACCAAAGAGATGCCATTTCACCACCGAGGAATTTGTAGAAACCGGTGATTTGGTTGGGGTTGGTTATGATGATATAGCACATTGCGAAGAACGTGGTAATACCGGCTATGATTTCAGTTTTAACACTGGTATCAGGTTGCATACCTAAAGCCTTTCTAAACCAACATTGTTTAGTTTTTTTCTGTTCCATTTTGAAACACTCCTTTGTAAAAATTTTCGTGAAGTAAAGTGTTAAACGATTTATCTTTAAATCACGAAAGAATTATAACATAAATCGACAAGCATTTCAATATGTTTTTTGAATTTTTTCAAGAAAATTTCAAGGTTTTTAAAATAAAAAATGCGCGCGGCTACTTTATGAGCCGCGCGTCTTATATTTTGCCTATTATTTAATTGATTATTTGCAACCGCAGCCGCCGAATCCGTTAAGGAAACCGCCGCCGTTTTTACATACGCAACAAATAAGGAGCAAAGCCACAGGCAGACAGTAACAACTGTTGAAGAAACCGTTTAAGCATCCACTCTTGCAAAGGCAGATGATGAGAAGGATAATCAATACCCAAAGACAGCAATTATTGTTGCCGAATAAATCGAAACCGTTCATATATAAACCTCCAAAGTATATAAACCTCTCCGCCTATGTAGAATTTTTTTGTTGAAAGCGGAGTTCTATATTATCAATATAGTTATTTTAAGCGAAAAATGTTACAAATCATTAAGTTTTTGTTTGCTATTAGACTTGATTTTGTGCTAAAATAAGATAAGTTGGTAAGCGATTATCTTTTTTATGAGAAGTTGACTTAAAAAACCAACGAAAATATTTTTTTACAACGGATATCCGTAAATGGAATTCGATTGGAGGTTTTATTATGGAAAAGGGAAATTATTTTTCCGCACGCAGAATTGCTTGGTTTGCAATTTTACTCGCACTCGTTATCGTTTTGCAAATTTGGGGTAGCGCAATACCTTTCGCTGGTACTACGCTTAACCTTACACTCATCCCCGTAGTTTTGGCTGCAATTATTTTAGGGCCTATTGCGGGTATGATTTTAGGCATTACCGTCGGAGTTGTTATTACCATCAACGCGTTTGTTGGTACTGACGTATTTACCTTGTACTTATATCAAAATAGTCCTATTATGACCTTTTTGATTATCTTCGTTAAAGGTTCACTCGCTGGGTTCGTTCCCGGCGTAATCTATAAGGCTTTAAGAAAGAAGCCCCTTCTTGCAACCTTTATTGCAGCAATGTCCGCTCCCGTAGTAAACACTGCGGTATTTATTATCGGTGCACTTATCATCAGCGGAACTATCGGCGGATTTATGAATTTTGCAGGAATAACTGGTCAAAGCGTAATATACTTTGTAATCATCGGTTGTGCAGGTATTAACTTCTTGGTTGAATTTGCAATCAACACTATCCTTGCACCCGGACTTCATAGAGTAATTAAAGTTATTGATAAAGCAACTGATATTCTTCCCAAGGAAGAAGTTGAATTACAAGCAGAAACTGATACCGATAAGGAGTAATTTTAATGTTACTTGCAATTGATTTAGGTAACACGAATATCAAATACGGTGTGTTCGACGGCAAAAAAATGGTAGCGTCTTTCCGTGTTTCTTCAAGAATTTCAAGAACGGCGGACGAATACGGTTCGGTGCTCGTTGGGCTTTTGTCTAATAGTGGAATAAAAAACAGCGATATCGACGGAATAATTTTTTCATCGGTTATCCCCGCGCTTAACTACACCATTTGCCATATGTGCGAATACTTCTTTGGTATTTCACCCTTGATGATAGGGCCTGGAATTAAAACGGGGCTTAATATTAAGGCAGATAACGCTAGAGAAGTTGGTGCGGATATTATAGTAAACAGCGTTTCCGCGTTCAATAAGTACGGCGGACCTATCGTTGTAATCGACTTTGGTACGGCAACTACATTTGACGTTATCAGTGATAAGTGCGACCTTATCGGTGTAGTAATTGCGCCTGGTATTAAAACTTCGCTTGAAGGCTTAGCGACAAAAACAGCGCAACTTCCGATGGTTGAACTTGACGCACCCAAAACGGTTATCGGTAAAAATACTAAGCATTGTATGCAAGCGGGTATTATCTTTGGCTTTGCGGGCTTAGTTGAAAACATATTAAAGAAAATCAAAAAAGAACTCGGCGTTGACGAAATTACCGTTGTTGCAACGGGCGGTCTCGGTGAAATAATCGCAAAAGAAGTTAAGATGATTAACACCGTTGACAGAACTTTAACGCTCGACGGATTAAGATACATTTACGAACTTAACAAATAGTTGGAGGAACAAGTTATGAAAAAGGCAGGCGTTGCTATCCTTGGTTTAGGTGTTGTAGGCGGCGGTACTTACCAAATCCTTACCGAAAAAAAGGAATATTTTAAGAAAACGCAAGGCGTAGACATTACCGTAGAATGCGTGTTGGAAAAAAATCTTGACAGAGCGCGTTCACTCGGTATTGAAGAAGAAAAAATTGCAAAGAGCATTGAAGAAGTTGTTTGTAACCCTAACGTAGACATCGTAGTTGAAGTAATCGGTGGTACTGGCGTTGCTAAAACTTTCGTTACTAAAGCATTAAAGAGCGGTAAGAGCGTAGTTACTTCTAACAAAGAACTTTTCGCTAAACATTGGCCGGAATTAGAAGCCGAAGCAAAGAAGATGAACGTAGGTTTATTCTTTGAAGCAAGTTGCGTTGGTGGCGTTCCTATTATCCGCACCTTACAAGAAGGCATGCAAGCCAACAAGATTTTGTCAATCAAGGGCATTATCAACGGCACAACCAACTATATTTTAACTAAAATGGCTTATGAAGGTTCTTCTTATGAAGAAGCGTTAAAAGAAGCACAACGCTTAGGCTATGCGGAATTTGACCCCACTGCCGACGTTGAAGGCTTTGACGCAACCTATAAACTTTCTATCCTTTCAAGCCTTGCTTTTAATAAAAAGGTATGTATTGAAAACGTTTATCGTGAAGGTATCAGCGCTGTAAATAAAAAGGATATCGCTTACGGTAAAGAAATGGGCTATACTTTGAAACTTTTAGGTATCGGTAAAGATACTGAAAAGGGCGTAGAAGTAAGAGTTCATCCTACCTTTATTAAAAACGACGATCCGCTTGCGTCTGTAAACGATTCTTTCAACGCTGTTCACTTGGTTGGCGACGCTGTTGGTGAAATTATGCTTTACGGTAGAGGAGCGGGCGCACTTCCTACGGGCAGTGCAATCGTTTCTGACGTTATCTTTGCTGCAAAACACGGCGAATTCTTCTACGCTGGTTTTGAAAACAACAAGAAGGGTAACAAGGCAACTAAATTCGTAAGCGACTTTACTTCTAAATATTATATTAGAATGTCAGTTGCTGATAAGCCCGGCGTTCTCGCTAAGGTTTCAAGTGTATTTGCTAAAACTAACATCAGTATCTTGGAAGTAAGACAAGTTTCTGAAAACGAAGGTACTGCACAAATTATCGTTGTAACTCACGAATGCAGTGAAAGTTTAGTTAAGAAAGCAATCGAAAAATTCCAAAAACTTGAAGAAGTTGAAGCAGTTAAAGCAGTAATTCGTATGGAATAAATTATAGTAAAACACTCTGGTTAGAGTTCTAACCAGAGTGTTTTTTGTTTATTATTAAATTTTATGGTTAAACTCAGTCGATAGGGGACTGGGTTTTTTCTTTTATAATATCAATTTATAACTCCCATAAAGGTTTGTTTATAGAAATAATTATGTGATAAAAAATTTTATATAACTCATATATAAATATTGAAAGAGCGAATATTATGCGTGTAATTGACTATTTACATATTATATAGTAAAATCGCAGTAATAAAACTTTAGACATAAGGAGATAGGTTATGTCACACGCATTTCATCAAGCAGACGAATTAAAAAAACTTGCGGATATTTGTCACGCAACCCCTAAGTTTACTGAAGAAACTTACAAGAAAAACCAAGTTAAAAGGGGACTTCGTGATGAAAACGGCGCAGGTGTTATCACTGGGCTTACGGATATTTCAGACGTTATTGCAAAAAAGATGATCGACGGTGTTTTAACCCCGTGCGATGGGGAACTTTACTACCGCGGAATTGACGTGCGCAATATGATTGATAATTATGATGAAGACGCGCATTGTGGTTTTGAAGAAGCAACTTACCTTTTATTTTTCAATAAACTTCCCACTAAAGAAGAACTTGAATCGTTCAAAAATCTTCTTGCAAGTTACAGAAAGTTGCCTAGAAACTTCGTTAGAGACGTTATTATGAAAGCGCCTAATAAAGACATTATGAACTCTATTGCAAGATGTATTTTAATGCTTTATAGTTATGATAAAAACGCGCTTGATAACTCGATTGAAAACGTGCTTAAACAATGCTTAACTTTGACAGCGATAATGCCCATGCTTGCGGTTTACGCATACAACGCGCACAGCCATTATAACGAGAATAATAGTTTCTATATTCACCGCCCAAAGCCCGAGTATTCTACTGCGGAAAACGTTCTTCATATGTTAAGGGAAGACAGTAAGTTTACTTCCTTAGAAGCCAAGGTTTTGGACATAGCGTTTATACTTCATGCAGAGCACGGTGGCGGTAACAATTCAACCTTTACAACCCACGTTGTAACTAGTGCTGGAACGGACACCTATTCGACCATTACCGCAGCGCTTTGTTCGCTAAAAGGACCTAAGCACGGCGGCGCAAACATTAAGGTTATGGAAATGTTTGCCGACCTTAAAAAACACGTAAAGGACTGGACTGATAGAGAAGCGGTAAAAGATTACCTTAGTAAACTTCTTGAAGGCAAGGCTTACGACGGGGCTGGGCTTATCTACGGTATGGGGCACGCGGTTTATTCTATAAGCGACCCTAGAGCGCAAGTGTTTAAGGGTTACGTTTCTCAACTTGCCGTTGAAAAGGGTAGACAAAAAGAAATGGCACTCTATAAACTCGTTGAAGAAGTTGCTCAAGAACTAATTTGTGCAAAGCGCAAGGTTACCAAAGGCGTTGCTGCAAACGTGGACTTCTATAGTGGCTTCGTTTATAATATGTTAGGGCTCCCCGTAGAACTCTTTACTCCTATGTTTGCCGTTTCAAGAATGGCTGGTTGGAGCGCGCATAGAATGGAAGAATTATTAAATAACGGTAAAATTATTCGTCCTGCATACGTCTCTACTAATGGTAGAAACCCGTATATTAAGATGGAAGATAGAAAATAACAAACAAAAAACTCCCAAAATTTTGGGAGTTTTTTTATTTTATATTAGTCAACTTTCTTTTCAAAGCAATCGCAGCGGTGAGTGCCTACGTAACCAGTGTCGTTACACTTTTCACAAGCGTATTTAGGAGACAAATCTTCAAGCGTAAGCCCGATGGTTTTAAGCATATTTTTAACGCTTGAAAGAAGGTCTTTTTTCTTGCTCTCTAAAGCGGCTAAAGTTTCGGTATTGTTAGCAAATTCCGCAAACGCTAGATCTTTTTCGATACCATTTAACTTTCCGTATACGTCCATAAAGCCGTCCAAAAGGGTTGCTTTTTCTAAGTTCTTTTGTGCTCTTAAAACGGCTAAAGAACGTCTTCTTTCGTACTCGCGGTTGTATTCTTCTTGAGTATTGTTATTAGCAGCGTTATCTTTTTCAACAGCATCGGGGGTGAATACTCCGTTGTTTTTCCAGTTGCTTAAAACGCCGTTCATATACGCGGTGGGTGAACTTTTACCCGCAGCAAGCGCAGCCGCTTGCAATATCATATCTTCAGAAAAGTTCCATTGTTTCCACATATTAAGATTTTCTCTATCCCACGGGGTGGGGCGACGGTTTACACCAGCGGTAGTAAGCATTTTTGAAATAAACTCGTCCGTCTTTTTTTGCTGTTCAAAATAATCGCTTACGCTAGATAAATCTATAAAGCCACGCTCACGCAAATATTCGACCAAATCGTTCATATCTTGCAAGGTGTTTTTGCCACTTAAAAAGCAGCGGTTTGCTATAAATAAAAGCGTGTCTTCATTAAAGCCGAAAGATAGCCATTTATTAGTATAAGTATCGATAACTGGGTCTAAAACTTCAACGTAAATCGATAGTGATTTATTGATTTTTATTGCTAAGTCGTAAATGTCTTTCTTTTTAGAAGTGTACTCGGCAATTTCTTCTTTAGAAAAACTCTTTTTAGAGTATAATTCAACTAAGAATTCATCTAGTTTAGTCATGCTGCCCTTAGTCAATTTAGACGCTGCAAACACGATGTTATCCACTTCAAAATTGAGTTCGGTAGTCCACTTTTTAAGTAGGGTAGAGTCTTCAATTTCAGGCTGACGGCGTACCTTTAACGCCTTCAAGATCTTCTCAATAGCAGCGGTTCTAAGCACGTAAGAAGAAAGTTCTTTTTCAACTTTTTCGATTGTTACAAGCCCCCTGTTGCCGAAATCTTTTGCAACTTTAGACACGTATCTATAACCGATATCCGCACCCTTTCTATCCGCGCAGTACTTAACGATCATAAGCATTGCTTCGGGTTTAATGCCGTAAGTTTCCATAATAGAAAAATACTCTGTATATTCGGTTGTAGAAATCATACGCTCGGGCAAAATCGCTTGTAAACTCTTAGAGAATTCGGTGTATTTTTCCGCTTTAATTTTCTTAGGCTTGGCGTTAGAATAAGAGCGGATAGGTTGATATTCAACCGATAACGGCTCTTTTGATAAAACGTTTACAAGCCCAAATTCTTCCCAGTAAGTAAAGCAACTCAAAACGGTTTCTTCGCTGAGTGATAAAGCGTCTGCAATCTCTTTTAGCGAGCGGTCAAACTTAGGATTTTGGCATAAGAAAAGACCGTAAAGGTAAACCTTAACGGCATCGCCAGAAGATACTGGTAAGTATTCAGTTATGAACGCGTTTTCAACGTCGGTAAAAGCCGCGGTAGAAAACTCCTTAGAATACGAACAAGTCATAAAATCCTTTTATTTTGCTAAATTTAAAAAATCGCTTGCTATTTGATTGCTTATATTATATAATAATTAAACTAAGTAATATATAAGGGAAAGTGCCCTTCTCAAATGAGAGTAAGTTCCATTATAAACTAAACGACGACAAAAATCAACTTAAATTCCAATTTATTTTATTTTAATTGACTGGAAAATTTTATTCGAGAAAAAAAGACGAGGTAATTATGGCTGCAAATATTCTTTCACCTACTGCGATATGGAAAGATTTTAACATACCTTTCGTACCGTCTGCTGAAATTATCGACACTATCAAGGAAGATAAAGCAACTTATACAAAACTCTATATTCAAGGGCAATCTGGGGGCGATTACGTTACTAAAATTTTTGCAACGCTCGCTAAACCCAACAAGCGCACCAAAACCCCTGCAATTTTACTATTGCAAGATTTTGAATGCGGTTATGATGAAAAGTTAGTGCAGGCGTTCGTTGCGCAAGGCTTTTCAGTTTTGTCGGTTGACCTTGCGGGTGAAAGTGAAAACGAGCATTTCACAATTTACCCTTCAGCGCTCTCTTGCGCAAACTATAAAAACGTTAAGAACGATATTTGCGCGGTTGAAGTATCTGCGGATAAGACTTGTTGGTACGAGTGGACGCGTGCAGCAAGATACGCCTTAGAATATTTAATCAATCAACCTTTCGTTACCAAAGTTGGCGGGTTTGCATCTGGTGAAGTTGCAACTTCGCTTTGGCAAGTTGTAGGAACTACTAACGAACTTGCTTGCGCAACCTTTGTTCTTAACGCGGGCTGGCGTGCTTATAGGGGAGTTTATAAATTCGGTGGCGACGTTGAACCGCAGTTTTCAGACAATATGTATAAATTTATTGCGGGTATTGAACCACAAGCGTACGCAATGCACATAAAAACGCCCGTTTTAATGCTTTCGGCGACAAATAGTAACGAATTTGACTGCGACCGCGCGTGTGATACGGTTGCGCGTATTGCTGACGGCGTGTTTAAAGCCGTGCATTATTCAGTGGGGTACAGAGAGCGCGTAAGCGGTGAAGCGTTTAGAAGCGCGTCTATTTTCTTTGAAGAATTCTTAAAAAAAGAACAAAGTGAACTTAATGAAGACGCGGATATTTCATGTGAAATCGTGGACGGCAAAATCGCCGTAAAAGTAACCGTTTTAGGTGCGGCAAAGACTGTTGAACTTTTTGCGGCGGAAGAAATTGCAGACCCAGCAAAGCGTTGCTGGCAACGCGTTGAAGGCGGTAGAAAACACGACGGTAACGTTTTTGATTTTGAATATTTGCCTTACGCACATTCTATGCAAGCATCGTTCTTTGCTAGAATTACTTTCAAAAACGGTTTTGCAATATGCACTAAAATTATCAATAAAAAGTTCAAAGTAGAAGAACTTTTGCCTTCACATAAATCTAAAATCTTGTATTCTTCAAGATTGCCTTACGCAGAAAGCGTGTTTAGTGCGGCTGAACAAGATGCTGAAACAAACACCAAAATCAACCTTATCGATAAAAAGCGAGTTCAAGTTCAAAAAGGACCTATGGGTATTGAAGGCGTTGGTTGCAAGTGGGGGCTTTTGACCTTTAAGTTTGCTGCGGCAAAAGATAAGCCCGCGGAAGACGGAATTTTGATGTTTGACGTTTACGCTAAAGAAAAAGGCGAACTCTCCGTAAGACTTATTGCCGATTATTTTGGCAAAAAGATAGTTTATACTGAAAAGATTAAACTTTTAGGCGGGGACGTTTGGCAAAACGTTAAGATTGCGCCCAACAGATATAAGACTGCTGAAGGTATGGGGCTTAAAACTTACGATAAGATTGAAGCAGTTCAGTTTGATGCAGACGTAGGATTTTTAATAAATAACGCGCTTTGGGTTTAATTAAAGGGCGTTTTAGGTAAAAGAGATGATATATAGTCAAGGTGGAAAGATAATTTCCAAAAAACCCCACGCTTGCGGCGGTAACGAATGGACGGTTATGCGCATTGGCGCGGACGTTAAAATCAAGTGCGCTAAGTGTGGAAGAATGGTTTTCGTTTCGGTAACCGAAGCGGATAAAATGACAAAGCAATATATTCCTTCAAAGGAGCAAAATGAACAAAGTTAACGATAGCCTTATCGAAAAACAGCGCAAAAGTTCTAGGTCGGATATAATTTTTTACGGTATACTTGCCGCAATAATTGCCTTATTCATTTTTTTACTTGCTACTAACACTGGCGTAAGGGTAGAAGGAAGGTCGATGGTTCCGACTTTAAACGATGGCGAGGTTTTGATTGTAAGCACGATTACGCCCGCAAAAAAAGGGAAAATCGTGGTCATTAAAGGCGAACAAACAAACTGGATTATAAAAAGGGTTATCGCAACCGAAGGCGATAAGGTCGAATTCCGTGACGACGGTTTTGTGTATATAAACGGCACACTCTACCAAGATGAGTTTGGCTTGGTTGATCACTCTAATAGGGTTGACGCGCCCTTTACTGAAAAGGTTTTGGAAAAAGGCGAATATTTTTATTTGGGAGATAATAGGGACAACAGTAGCGACAGTAGAGATTACGGAACTTGCAAAATTGAGCAAATAGTCGGCGTGGTTTACGACTGGGCTATCGGCAATAAATTTATAAGCACCGTGTTCTTTTGGATTTAAGGAGCAAAATATGATCAACTATTACAACGAAGAAGAATTTATTAAAGCAAAAAAACAAAGAAAGAATACGCTTATCATTTTGTTTATTGTGCTAGGCGTGTATTTGGCATTTAGTATCGGTATGGTATTATGGTATTTAACCTTGCCGTATCAAGACCCCACAATTACAGTGGTTAAAGTTATTCATCACACGGTGAGCGTACTCGTTGCAATCTTTGCGTTCGTGTACTTAGGAATTCCTTATAAACGCGTGAACAAGTATTACAAGATGAACGAAAACTTGATTTTCGGCTTGAAAGAAACTTCAGTAGGCAGTTTTTTAAGGTATGATGAAAACGTTCAGGATAAGGACGGCGTTGATTTTAAGGCGCTCATTTTCTTGGAATGGAATAAGTATAAAAAAGACTTTTTTGAAAGAAAGGTTTTAGTTTTTTATGAAAAACCTTTTCCAGAATTAAAAGAAAAACAAAACGTAAAATTCGTTACTCAAGGTAACGTTTTAATAAAATACGAAATTTTACAAGACGAAGATTTTACTAAAACAGGAGAATAAAAATGAAAGCAATCGTAACAGTTATCGGTAAAGACAAACCCGGCATTATCGCAAAAGTATCAGCAACTTTGGCGGAAAACAACGTTAATATTGAAGATATTAGCCAAACCATTATGCAAGGCAACTTCACTATGCTTATGCAATGTGATTTTGAAAATGCTACTAAATCTTTGAAAGAACTTAAATCCGTTCTCGTTGCTTTGGGTGAAGAAATAGGTGTTTCTATCCACGTTCAACACGAAGATATTTTTAACGCAATGCATAAAATTTAATGGGGAATAGACAGATGCTTAATAGAAAAGAAATACTTGAAACCATTGATATGGTTGAAAAAGAGCACTTTGACGTTAGAACTATTACTATGGGTATTTCACTTTTACCCTGCGTAAGAGACGATGCAAAATTAACTGCACAACTCTGTTACGACCGCATTTGTAAAAAAGCGGAAAAAATCGTTAAGGTTGCTACCGATTTAGAAGCCGAATACGGTATTCCGATTATAAACAAGCGCGTATCTATTACGCCCGCAAGTTTATTGACTTCATCTTTTTGTGGTCAAGAAGTTATCCTTGCAAAAGCGCTTGATAACGCTGCAAAAACAGTCGGCGTTGACTTCTTGGGCGGATATTCTGCGCTCGTTCAAAAGGGTATGACTTCTTATGAACAATCTTTCATCAAGAGTATCCCCGAAGCCTTGGCTGTTACCGATAGAATGTGTTCGTCAGTAAACGTTGGCACTTCAAAAGCGGGTATCAATATGGATGCAGTACGCTTAATGGGTGAAATTATTAAACAAACTGCCGAAAAAACCAAAGACCGCGACGGTTTTGGTTGCGCAAAGTTAGTAGTTTTCTGTAACGCCGTTGAAGATAATCCCTTTATGGCTGGTGCCTTCCACGGACTTTCTGAAGGCGAAACGGTTATCAACGTTGGTGTATCTGGCCCTGGCGTAGTTCACCACGCGTTAAAGAGTTTA
The DNA here is from genome assembly GCA_045594285.1 of Christensenellaceae bacterium. GTDB lineage: Bacteria > Bacillota > Clostridia > Christensenellales > Borkfalkiaceae > UBA1259. Next base: position 11,325 of record JAZNYF010000003.1, read on the forward strand.
AAAGGCGCATCCGTTGATGAAGTCGCTGAAACTATTAAAAAGACCGCGTTTAAGATTACCCGCGCGGGTCAACTTATTGCAAAAGAAGCGTCAAAACGCTTGAACGCTGAGTTCGGCATCGTTGACTTGTCGCTTGCACCTACACCCGTTATGGGCGATAGCGTTGCGCATATATTAGAAGAAATCGGGCTTGACTGCGTTGGCGGACACGGTACGACCGCAGCCCTTGCAATGCTTAACGACGCCGTTAAAAAGGGTGGCGTAATGGCAAGTTCAAACGTAGGCGGTTTATCCGGCGCGTTTATTCCCGTCAGTGAAGATATAGGTATGATTACCGCGGCTGAAAAAGGCGCAATCACTTTAAGCAAGTTAGAAGCAATGACTTGCGTTTGCAGCGTTGGTATCGATATGGTTGCCGTTCCTGGCGACACTTCTGCCGCAGTTCTTTCCGGTATGATTGCCGATGAAGCAGCAATCGGTATGATAAATAATAAAACGACCGCTGTCCGCGTAATTCCCGTTCCCGGCAAAACCGTTGGCGACAGCGTTGAATTCGGTGGCTTATTAGGTAGCGCACCGATTATGGCGGTAAGCCCCTATTCTTGTGAAAAGTTCATCTCAAGGGGTGGTAGGATGCCGGCGCCAATTCATAGTAACAAAAACTAATTTTAAGGGCTTATCTACGGCGTGTGGCGTCGTTAACTGCCTTGTGCAAAAAACTTCGATGAACGGACGTTCTATCTCATCTTTTTGCACAGTCGAGCCTAGCCACACTTGTATCTAAACCCTTAAAATGCTAGTAGCGACAAGTGAACATTGTTTCGAGCCTTGCCTAACTTGTGTCTATGTCGTTTTAAGGTTAGTCGCGAGCCTTGTCTTGCTTGTTTCTAAATCCTTAAAAACATATAAGTATGGTCGAGCCTAGCCACACTTGTATCTAAACCCTTAAAATGCTACTTGATATGAGTAAGTGTTTTGGGTGAGCCTAGCCACACTTGTGTCTACGTCGTTTTAAGAGTTAACGGGTGTTACATATCGTTTTAATCAATAGGAGAATATAAATGTCAAATAAGTATAAATGGGCGGTGGAAGAAATTTTTGCCGACGCAAATGAGTGGAATATCGAATTTGATAAGGTTGCCAAAATGCTCGATTTTGACGAGTATAAAGGTAAACTTAGTGATGCTGAAGCCTTTTTATCTTGCATGAAAGAGCAAGAAAAGGTGGGTAGAATTTTCGATAGACTTTCCGTTTACGCGATGATGAAACATGATGAAAACACCAAAGACGCGCTTTACGATTCACTCGTTTCAAAAATAACTTCACTTGCGGCTTTATTTTCCGCTAACACGGCGTTTATACTCCCCGAACTTACCGCGCTTGATGATAGCGTGCTTAAATCTTTCATTTCTAACCCCGCTCTCAGCGAATACGATTATATGCTAAAGAGCATTTTGAAAGAAAAAGAACACGTTTTATCAGAAAATGAAGAACGCTTACTTGCTTTAAGCAGTGAAGCGATGTCTAGTTTTAGAGATATCTTTACTAAGATTGACAACGCTGACCTACCGTTAAAAGAGATTGAATATAACGGCGAAAAGATAGCCTTATCACACGGCACTTACGGCGTAATAATGCACGGCGAAGATAGGGCGCTTAGAGAACTTACTTTCAAAGAATATTACGGCGCGTATAAATCACTTTTAAACACCATTTCCGCAACCTATTATGGAAACGTTAAAAAAGGTGTGTTTTACGCAAAGGCTAAAAAATATCCGTCCGCGTTAGATAGGGCACTTATGGGCGAAGACGTGCCTAGGGTTGTTTACGATAACCTTATTTCAACAGTAACGGATGCGCTTCCATTACTTCATAAATATATGGAAGAAAAGAAAAAGGCGCTTAATCTTCAAGATATGTACATGTATGACGTGTACGTTCCCACCGTTCCCGGTGCGGAAATGAAACTCTCTTACGACGATGCTTACGACTTGGTCGTAAAAGGTTTAGCGGCGTTAGGTAAAGATTATCAAGACCTTTTGGTTAAGGCTAAAGACGAACGCTGGCTTGACGTTTACGAAAGCGACGGAAAGCGTAGCGGTGCGTACAGCGTTGCAGTGTTCGACACTCATCCGTACGTTTTGTTAAATTACCAAAAGACCACGCACGATATTTTCACAATCGCGCACGAAATGGGGCACAGTATTCACTCATACTTCTCTAATAAAACTCAACCCTACGCTAAAGCCGATTATAGAATTTTCGTTGCGGAAGTTGCAAGCACGGTTAACGAAGTGCTGTTAGTTAGACATCTTCTTGCAACAAGTAAAGACAAAAAACTTAAAAAATATCTCTTATCATACCTATTAGAAATGATAAGAACAACGCTCTTTAGACAAACGCAGTTTGCGGAATTTGAACAGTTTGCGCATGAAACGGTTGAAAAGGGCGAACCTTTAACTAAAGATAATTTGAGTGCAAAATATCTTGAACTCAACAAAAAATATTACGGACCAGCAGTTATCAGCGACGGAGATATTCAGTACGAATGGGCAAGAATTCCGCATTTTTATAGAGCGTTCTACGTTTATAAATATTCAACTGGCATAATCAGCGCACTTGCTATTGCGGATAGAATTTTAACTGAAGGAAAAGTTGCAGTAGAAGATTACTTTAAGTTTTTATCTTCGGGGGGATCAGACAGCCCCGTTGAACTCTTAAAGATTGCGGGCGTTGATTTAACCGAGAAAAAGCCCTTTATTTCAGCATTTAAAGTGTTTGAAGATACGTTAAACGAATTTATCGACCTTTAAGGTCAAGGAGATATACTATGGCGAAAAATAATACTGCCGACAGAAAATTGAAACTTATGGGGGATATGCCGCACAGTTTAGAAGCCGAACAAGCAATTTTGGGCTGCTTGCTCTTAGACACTAAAATTCAAGTGGAAGTGGCGGCGTTTTTACAAGAAGAAGACTTCTATGCGGAATCGCACAAATATATTTTTGCGGCTATGCAAGAAATTATAAAGAACAATATGCCCGTTGACCTTGTTACGCTAACTGATATGCTTGAAAAGCAAGGCGTTTTAGAACAATCGGGTGGTATTGCTTACATAACCGAACTTGCAAACGTTATGCCGTCAACGGCAAACTATAAGAGATATTCGGAGATAGTTACGCGTGATAGCCTTTTGAGAAAGTTGATTAAAGGTTCTGCGGAAATTATCGAAACTTGTAAAGAAAGTACTGATAAAGCAACCGCACTTTCTTTTGCGGAAAAAACGGTGTACGATATTTCTAACCAAGCCGATACTAGTGAAATGGTTAAAATCGATAAGGTTTTAACCGACGTTATCAGTAAGTTTGATGAACTTACCAGTGATAAGTCTAGCCTAAAGGGTATAAAGACTGGTTTTACTGGGCTTGATAATCTTTTGAACGGCTTGCACCCCAGCGACCTTGTAATTATCGCTGCTCGTCCTGCGGTTGGTAAAACTTCGTTCGCTATGAACATAGTTGAAAACGTTGCACTTCAAGGCTATTCTTGCGCGGTGTTCTCTCTCGAAATGGGTAAAGAACAAATAGGTGAAAGAATGGTTTGCTCGGTTGCGGGCGTTTCTATGCAAAGAGCAAAGAAAGGTATTATCAATAAAACCGAGTGGCTTAAGATTTTGAAGGCGAGAGAACAACTTGCAAACGCTAAAATCTACGTTGACGATTCTGCCGCTATCCGTCCAAGAGAACTTATTTCTAAGTGCCGTAGATTAAAGAATAAAGACGGGCTTGATTTAGTTATGGTCGACTATATCGGTCTTATGACCCCCGATAAAACTAGAAGTAGCGACAGCCGTCAAAACGAAATCAGTGAAATTTCAAGAAGCCTTAAAATTTTAGCAAAAGAATTGAAAGTTCCAGTGCTTGCGCTTTCACAACTTAACCGTGCGGTTGAAACTAGAAAGGGTAGACCGCAACTAAGCGACCTTCGTGAATCGGGTGCAATCGAACAAGACGCGGATATCGTTATGTTTATTCACCGCCCCGACAAGAGCGCAAGTGAAAAAGAAATTGCCGAAGGCAAAGTTCAACAAAACGTTGCTGAAATTTTAGTTGAAAAGCACAGAAGTGGTCCTACTGGTAGGGTTAAACTTTACTTCCGTGGCGAATGTACTAAGTTCGTTAACCTTAACGAAGAAACGGGCGAGCCTGAGGGCGCGGATGATAATGGAACTAAAAGAGAGAGCGCTGAAGTAAAGGGGTATGACGATTTACCCGCTCCGCCCCCAGAACAAGAACCCGAACATATTTCAAAAACTATTGACGAAGAAATTTTTTAATATGGAAACACAAATAAAAAAACTTGGGGAAAAAAGCATTAGCGCAGCAAAAGAAATTTTAATTCGAGGCGGCGTGGTTGCTATCCCCACGGAAACCGTTTACGGTTTGGGCGCGGTTGGGACTATTCCTTTAGCGGTAAAAGAAATTTTCAAGGTTAAAGGTAGGCCTAGTGATAACCCGTTAATCGCGCACGTGCATAAAGATTACGACCTAAACAAGTTAGTGTATATTGAGCACGATTACGTTTACCGTTTGCTTGAAAGGTTTACACCCGGCCCACTAACTTTAGTATTTAACAGCAAAAAAGTGGTGTGTGATGAAGCGACTTGCGGCGGTGAAACGCTTGCAGTAAGGATACCTTCACACGAAGGCTGTCAACAACTTCTTAAAGCGGTGGATATGCCTATCGTTGCGCCCAGTGCAAACCTATCTAAGCACACAAGCCCAGTTACCGCACAGCACGTTTATAACGACTTAAATGGAAAAATTCCGCTCATTTTAGACGGCGGAAAGTGCGTAGGCGGAATTGAGAGCACGGTTTTAGACGTAACGGAAAAAACGCCCAGGATACTTCGCGCGGGACTTATCACTAAAGAGATGATTGAGAGCGTGTGCGGAAGTTGTGATATTGCATTACATAAAGAAGGAGATAAGGTAAAATCCCCCGGCGTTAAGTATAAGCATTACCGCCCTAAGTGTGAAACAAAGCTTTTCGAGAGCGGTGATATAGACGGCGCTATAAACGCTTATAATGAAGAATTAAATAAGGGCGGCGTACCTTTTATAATGTGCGATAGCGTGTACGAAAAAGAGTTTAGCGGCAAAAACTTGCTGCTTTTAGGGAACACGCCCGAACAAATTGCGTCTAACTTATACGATAAATTGTTAGACGGCGAAAAGAAAGCATCGCTTATTATTGCGATTGCTATGCCCGATGAAAAGGGCGTTAATATGGGGATAATGAACCGTTTAAGGAAGTCTTGCGGATGAGAAAAAAACATATAATTTTCGTGTGCACGGGTAACACTTGCCGTTCACCCATGGCGGAAATAATCTTAAAAACTAAACTTAAACTTGCAGGCATAACCGACGTAAAGGTTTCAAGTGCGGGGCTCAATGCGCCCGTTGGCGAAAAGATGAGTAAAAACTCAGCGCTAGCACTAAAGCAGTTGGGATATAAACCCATAGGGTTTAAATCTAAGCAGTTAACTCGTGAAATGGTTGAAAAAGCGACTATGGTTATATGTATGACCATAAATCACAAACTTCAACTTTTGCAGTTTAACAACGTTTACGCGTTAAAAGAAATTTGCGGCGGAGGGGATATTATCGACCCTTACGGAATGCCGTTGTCGACTTACGTTGAAACTTCGCATCAATTAGAAGATGCTTGCAATATTATATTAAACAAAATCTTAGAAGTTAAAGGAGAATAAAGAAATGAAAGTAGCAATTGGATGTGACCACGGTGGAATTAACTTAAAACCCGTTCTCATTGATTATCTTAACAAAAACGGCTTTGAATACGTAGACTTTGGTTGTTTTGATACCGTTTCAACCGACTATAACGAATACGCTTTAGCCGTTGCAAACGCCGTAGCAAAAGGCGACTGCGATAAAGGTATTTTGTTCTGCGGAACTGGCATCGGCATGAGCATCGTTGCGAATAAGGTTAGGGGAATTCGTTGCGGACATTGTCATGACGTTTTCTCAGCAAAGATGACAAGACTTCATAACGACGCAAACGTAATGGCGCTCGGCGAAAGAGTTGTTGGACCTGGACTTATGATTGAAATAGTAGACGCTTTCTTAAACACTGAATTTAGCGGCGATATCCGCCACGCTCGTAGAGTAAGCAAAATCGTTGCGCTTGAAGAAAAGAACTTTAAGTAAGATAAAAAACTAAAGAGCCGTGCACTCTATAAAGGCACGGAAGGGGTGATTTTATGATAAAACTTAAAAAAGCGATTATTCCTGCGGCTGGGCTTGGAACAAGGTTTTTGCCCATTACTAAAGCAGTACCTAAGCCTATGTTATCAGTTCTTGATAAACCGACTATTCAGTTTATCGTTGAAGAATTAGAAAGCGTTGGTATTGAAGAAATAGTAATTGTAGTAAGCCCCGGGTCTGAAGTAATCAAGAAGCACTTTGGCGAAAATAAGGACCTTTGCGAAAGATTATTATCAGACGGTAAGCAAAAACTATACGAAATTGCTTTAAAAACTTCAAGTTTTAAGGTGCAATTCGTTGAACAAAAAATTCCTAACGGACTTGCTGGCGCAATTTTATGCGCTGAACCTTTCGTTAAAGACGAACCTTTTGCACTTCTTTTAGGCGATGAACTTCTCTATGCGGAAAACGGTCAAAAGCCGTGTATGAAGCGTTTAGCGGAAATTTTTGAAAGCACGGGCAAGAGCGTTATTGCTACTATGGAAGTGTTTGGCGACGAAGTTTCTAAGTACGGTAACATCGGTTTTTCTGATGAAGTAGACGGCGTTATGACCGTAAACGCAATCGTAGAAAAACCCGCGGTTAACGACGCGCTTTCTAACAACGCAATCATCGGAAGATACGTTTTGTCTGGCGAAGTTATGGGTATGCTTAAAAACCTTAAACCGCACGGCAACGAAATATACTTAACCGACGCGTTAGATGCGCTTGCCGCAAAGGGTGAACTTTTGGCAAGTTGTTTTGAAGGTGATAGATACGACGTTGGCGATAAGTTTGGTTACATACGCGCAAACGTAGAATTTGCCTTAAAGAGTGAAGAAATCGGCGAAGAAACCAAGCAATTTATTAAAGAACTGGCACAAAGAATTTAGGTGGAAATAGTCTTTTATGTATGATAAAGTGTGCCGCGCTTGCGGTAGAAAACTAAGTGAATTTTACAATACTTATATGCTCGGCTGCCCCGAATGTTACAGGGCGTTTTCGAGCGAGATAGAACTCTCGTTGAAAAAAGTTCACGGCGTTGCGGTGCACACTGGTAAGTCGCCTAACGAAAACAGCGTTGATAGGGAACTTATTAGCGAGTATAATAGGCTGCTGAACGAAAAAGAAACGGCAATTTTAGAAGGTAGGTTTGAAAATATTGCAGAACTTTCTAACTCTATTTTAGAACTATCTGAAGAACTTAAGAGAAGGGGGTTATTATAATGGAAATTACTTCCCCTGATATTTTTGCGGGCAATATTATAATGTCGCGCGTGCGCTTGGCAAGAAACTTAAGTGGTTATCCTTTCCGCGTGCGTGATGAAATGGCTGCAAAAGAAATTGTAAAAAAGGTAAACCGTGCGCTAGTTAGGACGGATACTTTTAACCTTTATTTTATGGCAAACCTTGGCGAAATTCAACTTGAAGCCATGAAAGAACGCCATTTAATTAGCCAAAACCTTATTGACAACCGCGCGTGTGGCGCAGTACTTATCAATCAAGACGAAAGCGTTTCAGTTATGATAAATGAAGAAGATATCATAAGAGAACAGTGCTTTATGAAAGGGTTAAGGCTAACCGAAGCGTATAAAACGCTTGACAAAATCGACGATGATTTAAGTAAAAACCTTCCGCTTGCTTACGATGATGACTTTGGTTATTTAACCGCCTGTCCAACTAACGTTGGAACTGGGCTTAGGGCGTCGGTAATGTTGTTTTTACCCGCACTTACTGAAAGTGGAAAAATATCCGCACTCGTTAGAGAAGTTCAAAAACTTGGGCTTACCGTGCGCGGACTTTACGGTGAAGGCAGCGAAGCCGAAGGGTTTATGTACCAAGTAAGTAACGAAGTTACTTTGGGCGTTTCCGAGTATGAAATTATACGCGAAGTGGAAAAAGCCGTGCTCGATATTTGTAGGGCTGAGCGTGATGAAATGGAAAACCTTTACGCATCACATCACCTAAACACTATGGACAAGGCTAGAAGGTCTTACGGTATTTTAACCAACGCGTTTTTCTTAAGTTACGGTGAATTTTTATCCCATATTGCGCGCGTAAAACTCGGTGCTATGATGGGGCTTATTAACATTGAAAATATGGACGCTTTGGACGACCTTATAATAAAGGCGCGTCCCGCTAATATTTGCGAGCAGTACGGCAGACTTTTATCGGCAACCGATAGGGATATGTACCGCGCGGAATTAGTGGCAAAAAAACTTATTAAACTTAAAAATTAAGGAGTAAATTTATGTATTACGAAACTTTTTCACGCAACGTAAATATGGTAATCGAATACGCTACGGCGCTTGCAAAAAGATACGGATGCAAATATATTGGCTCTGAACACATCTTGTTCGGGCTTATGAACGTTTCTGAAGGTAGGGCGGCGGCTATCCTTCGCGAAGCGGGCGCTGATAACGAAAGATTTTTATATTTATTCCAAAAAACTATTGATAAATCATTCGTTCTCTCTGGCAATATGTTTACGCCTAGAACAAAAAGAATTTTAGAAGCGGCTGTGGACGTTTCTTTAAAAGCGCGTGCGGGTTACGTTGGCACGGAACACTTGCTCGCTGCCGTTTTAGCCGATGAAGATAGCCTTGCAGTTGCTATCTTAAAAGAAATGAAAGTTAGCCCCGACAGACTTTTAGAAACCGTTATTGACGGAATGTTTCCGCAAGACGAAGAATATGAAGATAACGGTGCGGAAGAAAAGGGCGATGCTTTTAGTAAAGCGTTTGCGGGCGACCAAAAACAAACCAACAAAACTGCGGATAAGACTGCGGCTAAAGACGACCTTGGCGAACTTTCTAAGTTTGGGATTAACTTAAACAAGAAAGCGCAAGAAGGTAAACTTGATCCGGTTATCGGCAGAAAGAACGAAATTGACCGCGTAATTCAAATTTTATCAAGAAGGACCAAAAACAACCCCGTTTTAATAGGTGAACCGGGTGTTGGTAAAAGTGCGGTTGTAGAAGGGCTTGCCCAAGCAATAGTTAAGGGCAACGTCCCCGAACTTTTGGCGGACAAAATAGTGTTCTCACTAGACCTTGCGGGCATGCTTGCTGGTGCAAGATATAGGGGGGACTTTGAAGAAAGATTAAAGACCGCGATTGACACGGTTAAACAAAACGGTAACATTATATTATTTATTGATGAAATTCATAATATCGTTGGCGCGGGCAGCACTGGCGAAGGCAATATGGATGCGGCAAATATCTTAAAACCCATGCTTTCTCGTGGGGAACTTCAAACTATCGGTGCAACCACTATTGACGAGTATAGAAAATACATCGAAAAAGACGCGGCACTAGAGCGCCGTTTCCAACCTATTATGGTTGAAGCGCCCGATACCGAATCAACAGTTGAAATATTAAAAGGACTTCGTGATAAGTACGAATCACACCACGGCGTAGCAATCCCCGATGAAGCGATTATTGCCGCGGTAACCTTGTCCGATAGATATATTACCGATAGATTTTTACCCGATAAGGCTATTGACCTTATCGATGAAGCGGCGTCAAGGGTAAGACTTGACAGTTACAATTCTCCCTTTGAAGCAAAGCAAAAAGAAGCCGAACTTGCAAGTTTAATTGCTCAAAAGAACGACGCTAAACGCCGTGATGAACTTGAAAAGGCGATTGAAATCGGTAAAGATATTGAAAAGGTTGAAAAAGAAATTGCCGATATTAGAGCGGAAGCAGCAAAAAATCAAACTAATAGGGAAAGCCTTACGCTTACCGCTGACGACATCGCAAGAGTAGTTAGCAGTTGGACGGGCGTTCCAGTAGTAAAACTCAATCAAACCGAAGCACAACGCTTGCTTGATTTAGAAGACGTACTGCACAAACGCGTTATCGGTCAAGACGACGCAGTTCGCGCAGTATCCGATGCTATCCGTCGTGCAAGAGCGGGGCTTAAAGACCCCAATAGACCTGTTGGCTCGTTCATTTTCGTTGGACCTACCGGCGTTGGTAAAACCGAACTTTCAAAAGCACTTGCGGAAACAGTTTTCGGCAGTGAAGACAATATTATCCGCGTAGATATGAGCGAATATATGGAAAAGCACGCCGTTTCTAAACTCGTTGGCGCGCCTCCAGGATACGTTGGTTTTGATGAAGCGGGGCAACTTACCGAAAAGGTTAGAAGAAGACCTTATTCAGTAGTGCTTTTTGATGAAATTGAAAAGGCCCACCCCGACGTGTTCAATATTATGCTCCAACTTCTTGACGATGGTAGACTTACCGACAGCAAGGGTAGGGTTGTAAGTTTTAAGAACTGTATAGTTATTATGACTTCTAACGTAGGTGCAACCGAAGTTCAACAAAAAGCGTCTATGGGCTTTATAAGCAACAAGGCTGCTGAGTACGACAATATGTGCGATAGGTATATGGAAGCGCTGCGCGCTAAGTTCCGCCCCGAATTCTTAAACAGAATTGACGATATTATCGTATTCCATAAGTTAGAAAAAGAAGACACCGCAAAGATTGCGCATATATTGCTTGCAAGTTTAAGAAAACGCCTTGCGCTTTTGGAAGTTTCGCTTGAAATTACCGACAGTGCTATGGACTTAATAACCGAAAAGGGTTATGATGCTAACTACGGTGCAAGACCGCTTAAGAGAGTTATTCAACGCTATATTGAAGATAAACTTTCAGAAGATATTTTGCGCGGTGAAATAAAAAACAACACCACGGTTACCATCGATGCGGCGGACGGACAGTTTATTTTTATAAAAAACTAAATATTATGTGATTGATACGCTGTGCAAAAAGGGTTTTTAGCCTTGCACGGCGTATTATTATATAAGGGAGGTGAATGTATGAAAATAGACATCATCGGTAGAAATTACGAAGTAAGCGAACGCTTAAAACAAATTACCAACCAAAAACTAGGCAAACTCGATAAATATTTTGATTCTTCTGACGTTTTGGTTAAAGTGTGCTTTAAAAAGGAAGCATCTGCGCTCACCACTGAAGTAATGCTCGACTATACGGGCAAATTCGTAAGAGCAACTGCTTCTAGCAATAACTTTTACGACAATCTCGACGTAGTTTTGCCTAAACTTGAAGGGCAAATTAGAAAGCACCGCACTCGCTTTGACAAGCACCAAAAGAACGCCGCTTTCCGCGACGTAGCAGTTTATGAAACTGCTGATAGGGAAGAAAAAAAGGCGGAAGTGGTAAAAGAAAAGAAATTCAAACTTACTCCCATGACCGTAGACGAAGCAAAAGAAGAAATGGAACTTCTTGGGCATTCTTTCTACGTGTTCTTAGAAGCAAAAACCAACACCGTACAAGTTCTTTATGCAAGGGCTGACGGTGATTTAGGACTTATTGAACCGGAAATCTAATATGCAAACGGGTATATCAACCGCATCGCTATTTGGCAGAATGCCGACCGAACAAGCAGTGCAGTTTTTAAGTGAGAACAAGGTCGGCACGGCGGAAGTGTTTTTATCTTCATTTTGTGAATATAGAAAAGACTTCGGCAGCATTTTAGTGAAGAATAAAGGGGATTTACCCGTTCACTCCGTGCACGTTTTAACCACGCAGTTTGAGCCTACTTTATATAGCGTAAACGATAGAGCAAAAGAAGATTCTTTTGTGATACTTAACGATGCTATGAAGGTTGCAAAAATGCTTGGTGCAAAAAATTATACCTTTCACGGCGGTGCACGCTATAAAAAAACGCCCTTTAAGATGAATTACGACCGCATTGGTGATATAACTAACCAAATTATTGACGTAACTACTTCTTACGGTGTAGATTTAGCGTATGAAAACGTGCATTGGGGATATTATAATTACATAGGTTTTTTCAAAGAACTAAAAAAACGTTGCCCGCGCCTTAAAGGAACTTTTGATATAAAACAAGCGCGCCAAAGTGATATTCCTTACGCTGAGTTTATTAGTGAAATGGGGGATAGCATAGTTACCGCGCACTTATCAGATTATTGTGATGACGGCAAGATGTGCTTGCCGGGCAGGGGCGTAACTGATTTTTACAACGTTTTGTCAAGGTTAAAGGACGTTGGGTTTGACGGCGGAGTAATTATAGAGTGTTATCAAAGTGATTTTGAAAAAGAAAGTGAACTCTTTGACTCACTTGATTACTTAAACAATATTATAAATAAATTATAAAAGAAGAAACGGACACTTGTGCAAGTGTCCGTTTTAATTATTTAGGTAGTTGCGAATTAAAATCTACGTAAACTGTGTCAGCGCCGATAGTTAGTGCACCTAAAACATCTTTTTCGCTGTGAATTCCAAACATAAAAATTCTATAGCCAGTTTGCTGTAAAAGGGGAATACTGTCTTTATAATATCCGTCAAGATAACTGTAATCAAGAGCAATTCCTATAAACTTATCGGTTGGAAAGTTATTGATAACCGTTTGAATATCATAATATTCTTTGTATCGTGAAAAAAGGTGATTGTTAAAGTTAGTCGTATCTTTTATTGCTTGCCACATTTCTATAGAGAAAACTTCTGGGATTATTCTATTTGATAAGTCGATTGAGTTTTCTTCACCTATGTTGTATAACCTTTTAATAACTTCCGCATCCAAAAGAGTAGTTTCCATCTTTGCATCGGCAATAACGGTAACGTCTGGATAGGTTTTAAGCATATTTATAAGCCACTCTTCATTGACGGGTGTGTACCCACCGTCAAGGGTAAGCGAAGTAAACTCTTCATAACTAATACCGTCATAACCACTGGATAAGTGTTCCCAACTGTGCGTGGAAATAATTTTTCCGTCGGATGATAACTTAAAATCATACTCAAAATACCTAAAACCTAATTGATAATAAGTATAAAAAGTTTCTTGACAGTTTAAAAGAACTTTATTATCCCAACCGCCGCCCGCGTGCATTATTGCGGTTAAATCTTCCTTTTTAGTAATATTAAGTTTAGGTTCGCTGTCAGGTGGCGTGCAACCAAAAAAGCAAAATAGAAAAACTAACGGCAGCAAAACAAGAAAAGTAAATTTTTTCATAACTCTCATTATTTAAATCTTTTTACGCGATTATATCATATTAAGAAAAGTTTGTCAAATTGCGCTTTTGTCGCAAAAAACGAATACGGTATGTTAAAATATTGTAAAAATCTTCCATAAAAAAACTCAAACTGTTGATAAATCAAAAAAATTGTGCTACAATTAAGTTGTAAATTAAAAAGGGGGGTAACCATGAGCAGAGTTAATAAAGACGCTTGGGCATCAAGGCTTACAAAACAGCAAATTTTTACCATCCCTAACATCTTATCTTTTTTGCGCCTTGCGTTAATACCTATAATTATATATTTGTACGTTTTCGCAAATTCGCCAGAATGGACAATGGTTGTACTTATTTTTTCGGGTATAACCGATATTGCCGACGGTATTATTGCAAGAAAGTTTAATATGATAACCGACTTTGGCAAAGCGCTTGACCCAGTTGCCGATAAGGTTACTCAAGGCGCGGTGCTCTTGTGTTTACTTACACGCTTTCCGCTTATGTGGATTCCGCTTGTGCTTCTTATCGTAAAAGAAACGGTTGCATTTACTATGCGCCTTATTTTGTTTAATAAAACGGAAAAGGTTATCGGCGCAAAATGGCATGGAAAACTCAATACCGTAGTGTTATATTTGATTATGGCTGTGCATATTATTTGGTATAATATTCCGCCAGTTGTTTCTACGGTTAGTATAACCGTTTCATCAATTTTAACGGTAATTTCGTTCGTTTTATACACCGTTTCAATAGCGTTTGCACTTAGCAAGGCTATTAGAAAAGAGAGTGAAGAAAAGTTAAAAGAAAATGAAGAAGTTAAAAAATCAGCATAAAAAATTAGAGTTGATTTTGGAGGATAAATATGGAAACTTTGAAGAAATTATTTCCGCTTTCTTGGAAATACACTAAAGACGTGTCTAACTTTATCGTAGGCATCATTATTCAAGCAGTTGCTAGCATTCTTGCAGGCGCAGTTATATCACTTGCAACCATGTTGGTAAATTGGATTCCCGCTGTTGGCGGTTTACTCGCTTGGCTTATCGGTATAGTTGGCAGCCTTGTAGGGCTTTATTTCTTGGCGGGTATCGTAATTCAAATACTCGTATTTACTAAAGTAATTAAAGACTAAGAAAAAAGAAAAAGCCGATAAGGCTTTTTCTTTTTTTGTTTTGTGATATACTATAAGTATATAAGTTTTACAAAATTTTAACATTTTATAAACTATTTGAAAACGACTTATATATATAATGTAAAGGAAAACGATATGAAACTTACTAAGGACGGAAAAAAGTCTTTATTAAAAATAATAGCGTCGGTGTTAGTTATAGGTGTGATTATCGCTGTCGCGTATATAATTTTCGATGCGCTTGGGATAACAAAACTTAGCCGTGAACAAATTCAAGATTTTGTTTCTTCTACGGGCGCTATTGCACCGCTTGCGTTTATTTTTATATCATTTTTGCAAGTAACCTTCGTGCCTATTCCAGGTATGGTAACGATACTTGCGGGTAATTATCTTTTTGGACCGTGGCTATCTTTTTTATATTCTTATATAGGAATGATGATCGGCAGCGTAGTTGCGTGGGTGCTGGGAAGATTACTCGGTAGACCCTATATCAACTGGGTTGCGGGCAGCAAAGAACAGGCTGACGAGTGGATGAAAAAGTTAAAGGGGAGAGAAATAGTTTTTCTTTTCTTTGCGTTTTTACTTCCGCTTTTTCCAGACGACCTTTTGTGCTCGATTGCGGGTATACTGCCAGTGAGATTCGGCGTGTTCTTTATCATGCAAATTATAACTAGATTTACTTCTATCGGCGCATCACTTCTCTTTATGTCGGGCGAAGTAATACCATTTCACGGCTGGGGCTTGTGGGTAATAGGCGCGCTTATAATTTTAAGTATAGTAGCGTTTATCGTGTCCATAAAGCACGCGGAAAAAATCAACCAAATTTTCAACAAGGTTGTTGATGGAATAAATAACAAATTTAAGAAGAAAAGCAACAAAAAGGTGGATAATGATTAAGATTTTAGTTGTAGAAGACGATATCAGTATGAACGGGCTTGTAAGTCAGTGCTTAAGGGATAACGGTTATGCAGTTAAATCGTGTTTTGACGGTGAGCAAGCCTTAGATGCGCTCGACGGCGAAACTTATTCTATGATAATAAGCGATATTATGATGCCTAAGTTAGACGGTTTTGAACTCGCTAGAAACATTAGGCTTACCGATAAGCAAACTCCTATTTTATTTATGAGCGCAAAAGATGATAAGCCGTCAAAACTATACGGTTATAAGTTGGGTATCGATGACTACGTAACTAAACCTTTTGATATTGATGAACTTATGATGAAGGTTGCAGCCCTTCTTCGCCGCGCACAAATTGCAAACGATAAAAAGGTTACCGTGGGCAATTTTTCAATGGATATGGATGAACGCACCGCAACTATCAACGGTGAAGAAATAGTTCTTACCGTGCGCGAGTTTGATATTTTATTCAAATTTTTATCATATCCAAAAAAGACGTTTACTCGTTCAGCGTTAATGGAAGAATTTTGGGATTTTGATTCGTCCGCAACTAGTAGAACGGTGGACGTATATATTGCAAAAATTCGTGAAAAAACTGCGGCTTGCGACGGTTTTGAAATCGTTACCGTGCACGGCTTAGGTTATAAGGTTAAACTTAAATGAAAAGAAAAAACTCAAGAATAAAATCTGTATTAGGGTATTTGTTGTTTTTTACCGTTATTGCCGTAACGGTAACGGTCGCTATGTTTTTATACGCTGTAACCGATAAACTCTCTAATGGGAACACCGCTATTATATCAGTAGTAATGCTTGCAGGTATACTGATTTTATCTCTGCTCTGCACGCTTTTTGATATTATCCGCAGAAGAAATATGGTTGATAAGCCCGTTAAAGAAATTCTTGAAGCGACCGAGCAAATTACTAAAGGCGATTTTTCGGTTAGGCTCGATATTAAACACACGCTGGATAAATATGATGAGTTTGATTTGATAAAAGATAATCTTAACGCTATGGCTGGGGAGTTAAGAAAGAGCGAAGTTCTTAAAACCGACTTTATCTCAAACGTTTCACACGAAATTAAAACGCCGCTTGCTATCATTAAAAACCACGTTTATATGATAGGAAAGGGCAATCTTGACGACGCCACGCGTGAAAAGTACGTGAAAACCGTTCTATCCGCAACGCAAAGACTAAGTGATTTAGTGGGCAACATCTTAAAACTAAACAAACTTGAAAACCAAGCATTACCTCAGGAAATTGAAGATATTAGGCTTGATGAAATGCTCTCTCAAGCGGTGCTTAACTTTGAAGATTTGATTGAAAAGAAGAACCTTTCTATCGAGTGTGATTTTGAAGAAATTTCTATTAAGAGTGTACCCAGTTACTTAGAGATTGTCTGGAATAATCTTATATCTAACGCAATAAAGTTTACTGATGACGGCGGTAAAATTAGCATTTTTGCACAAAAGAAAGGCGATACGGTAAATGTTCGCGTTTCGGATACAGGCTGTGGAATTTCTAACACGGAAGGCGCGCATATTTTCGACAAGTTTTATCAAGCGGACACTTCACACGCGCAAGAAGGCAACGGCCTAGGGCTTGCTCTCGTTAAAAAGGTAATAGACTTAATCGGCGGCGAAATTTCCGTTTCTAGCCAAGTGGGTAAGGGCAGTACTTTTACCATAACTATAAAGGACGTAAAGCAATGACTAAATGGCAAAAAGTATGGGAATTTGTTAAAAGACCTAAAGGGGTTTTGCTCGCAGTAATATATGTTTTAACCGTACTTTTTATAGCGGCGGCGCTCACTTTAGTTATAATCGGAAGCACTAACCCCATTTTAGAAATCTTATCTTATATTAGTTACGCGTTTGCTGCAATATTTTTGTTTTACTCGGTGTATACCATTATAATTTACGCGCCGAGCGCAAGGGTAAATGCGGTTAAATTTATGAGAAAGAGCAAATTCGCTTCGCATCTTTTGGATAACTGGGGTTTTAGAACGGTTGTGTTTGCTTGCTTTTCACTTGTGCTTAACTTTGCTTACAGTATTTTTAACGGAGCAATCGCTTTTCTTATAGGCTCTATTTGGTACGGTGCGCTTGCGCTTTACTATGTAACTTTAACTCTACTTAGGGGAAGCATAATCGCTTACCACAAGAATAAAAATATAAAGTACGAGCAAAAAGATATTAAAAGAGCGGAAATCAAAAAATACCGCAGATGCGGTGTGTTGATAGTAATTTTGCCACTTTCTTTATCCTTTGCTATATTAGAAATGGTTATTTCAAACAGTGCGTTTATTCGCTACGGCTGGGTGGTTTACGCGGTTGCGGCTTACGCTTTCTATAAAATAATTATGGCTATATATAATATGTTTAAGGCAAAGAAAAACGACGATATGACGGTTAGAGCGTTAAGATGTATATCGCTTGCGGATGCGCTGGTGTCCATTTTAGCACTTCAAACAACATTACTTTACACCTTTTCAACTAATCTTCAAACCAACGCTTTTGCAAACGCGTTGACTGGGGCTGTGGTGTGTGCAATAACGCTTGCACTCGGTATATATATGATCATAAATGCAAACAAATTATTAAAAAAGGAAACTACGAATGGACAAGTTTGAATATAATTATTCCGCACCGACCGAAGCGGAAAGAAAAGAAATAGATAGTATTCGCCGTCAATATGAAACAAGGGTTGACAGCGAGCAAAGTAAATTAGAAAGAATACGCGAATTAGACAGGCGTGTAAAAAACGGCGCTATGATAACTTCACTCACCGTTGGAATAATCGGCACGCTTATCTTTGGAACGGGGCTATCGATGGTGCTAGAGTTCGGTCAAGCGTTTTTGGGCGTGATAATATCCGTTGTCGGTGCTATCCCTATGATTATCGCATATCCCTTATATAAAGGGGTGCTAAAGAAAAATAAGAAAAAGTTCGGCGAAGAAATTTTACGCTTATCTAAAGAACTATTAAAAGAAAATGAGAAGTAGAAAACTTAAAAAACCGCTTAAAAAAAGCGGTTTTTTTATTTTTACAATTCTTTAACAAAACCTTTTCAAACGCTTTACAAGTTTTTATTAAAACTTTAATTTTTGTTCCATATAATATGGGTGTAAATTAAAGAAAAGGAGATGACGACAATGTCAAACAATCAAATTAAAGAAATCAACAAAATTATGGAAGATTATACCACTAAGCAACCCACTAAACTCGATGAACTTAAAAGCCTTGATAGAAAGGTTAAACGCCCCGCAACCGTTTTTGCTTACGTGTTCGGCTCAGTTAGTTCACTCGTTTTAGGCTTAGGAATGTGCCTTGCAATGAAAGTAATTTTTGCATCAAATCCCTTTACTATGCCGCTCGGTATCATAATCGGCGTTATCGGTTTAATTCTTTGCGGGGTAAATTATCCCATCTACAAAAAGTCAATCGAAAAAAGAAAGAAAAAGTACGCTGATAAAGTTATTAAACTTTCAAACGAAATCTTAAACGAAAACAACTAACAATAAAAGAAACCGCTGATAAACTTCAGCGGCTTCTTAATATTCTTCTCTTCCACATAAATAATCAATGCTCGTTTCAAAAAGGTCGGCAAGTTTTACAAGGTTTTCAAGCGACGGTTGAGAAGAACCGTTTTCATACCTTATATATGATGGTTGCGCCATATTTAAGTATTCGGCAACCTGCCTTTGCGTAAGGTTATTTAATTTTCGCTGTTCAACTAAACGTTCTTGAAAAATTTTCATTCTTTTTCTCCCTATTTATTGACAATTATAGCAGTTTGCTATATAATATATGCATAATATAGCAATATGCTATCAAAATAAGGAGAAGATTTATGGATGAAAAAGTAATTATTAAAGGCTCGTTTGAAAAATGGAAAGATGTAATGAAAAAGATTATGTTAATATCCGCAGCCATTGCCGCTACTTGCGTAATATTTGGCATTATAAGCGCAATAATTGGTTACCATAATGTCATTGAAAATGTTGCAGAATTATATAAAATTAGAAATGGTAAATTTAACTATAGGGGAGATACGTTCAATTCTATTTATGGGTTTATTGAAGCGTACGCTGCAGATAATTATCTTTACACAAACTATGCATCGATTGGCAGTTATATAATTAGTGGTTCGGCGTTTTTCAACGGTATCTTTTGGTTTATTCTTAACTGGATTGCTTTGTACGTTTGCGCTAATGCAGCATTATTCTTTTGGTTTTTATCTGTAGCAAAACTTATCGTAACCGACAAGCGCGTATTTTATCACACGATTTTAGGCATCAATATTAGTTTACCTATGGATAGCGTTACTTTTGTTGGAACAAGTTGGTTGCACGGTATGTACTTTGGAACATCTTCAAAGAAGGTTAATATTTGGTTTATGGATAACAACAAAGCAGTTAGCGTGGAAACGTTAAAACTTATTATTGAAAGAGAAAAACAAAATCAAGCAAAAGCAGTTTAATATTAAAAGAAGCCGCTGATAAACTTCAGCGGCTTCTTTTATTTTATGTTATCATTTAACTTGATAATTAAAGTTAATTGTGATAAAATAAAACTATCTTAAGATTATTTTTAAGGAGAGTTAAAAATGGATTACAAAAAGTTGCAAAACGGCAGTGATATTCGTGGCGTTGCATTAGAAGGCATTGAAGGTCAAAGCGTTAACCTTACTGAAAAGGTTTGCCGTGATATCGGCAGGGGCTTTGCCGTTTGGCTTAAAAATAAAATGGGCAAGAGTGATTTAAGAGTTGCCGTTGGTCGTGATAGCAGATTATCAGGCGAAAAACTCTGCGGTTGGATTTGCTCTAGTATGGTTGAACAAGGTTTGTCAGTTACCGATTTTGGTATGGCGTCAACCCCCGCAATGTTTATGTCAACCGTAACCGAAGGTTATAAGTTTGACGGTTCTGTTATGATTACCGCAAGCCACTTGCCTTTCAACAGAAACGGTTTTAAGTTCTTTATTGAAAAAGGCGGTTTAGAAAAGGCTGATATTAAAGAAATTTTGGCTATTGCTGAAAGTGAAGAAGGAACTGGCTTATCTAAGGGTGAACTTAAAAACGGCGAATTTATGGACGTTTACTCTAAAATTCTTGCCGACAAGATTAGAAAAGCAACTGGTGAAGATAAGCCTTTACAAGGCTTTAAAATCGTTGTTGACGCTGGTAACGGCGCGGGCGGTTTCTATGCTGAAAAGGTGCTTAAACCCTTGGGTGCGGATACTAACGGTAGCCGTTATTTAGAACCCGACGGATCTTTCCCCAACCATATTCCTAACCCAGAAGATAAAGACGCTATGAAGAGCATTACCGAAGCGGTAAAGGAAGTAAACGCTGACCTTGGTATTATCTTTGATACCGACGTTGACAGAGCGGGCGCAGTTTTATCTGACGGCAGCGAACTCAATCGTAACCGCATTATCGCAATGCTCTCTGCAATTTTACTTCGTGAACACCCCGGCACTACTATCGTAACCGACTCTATCACTTCAACGGGCTTAGCAAAATTTATTGAAGAAAAGGGCGGGGTACACCACAGATTTAAGCGTGGTTACAAAAACGTTATTAACGAATCTATCCGTCTTAATTCTTTAGGTCAAGATAGCCAACTCGCTATTGAAACGTCTGGCCACGGCGCGTTTAAGGAAAATTACTTCCTTGACGACGGCGCTTATATCGTAACCAAACTCTTGATCGAACTTGCACGCGGCAAAAAGATGGGTTACACCTTAGAATCTATGATTGCATCACTCGAAGAACCCAAAGAAAGCATTGAATTCCGTATGAACATCATGCTTGAAGACTTCAAGGAATACGGTCAAAAGGTTATCGATGAACTCACCGCTTACGCTCAAAAGAAAGAAGGCTGGAGTTTAGCACCGTCTAACTATGAAGGCGTTAGAGTAAACGTTGAAAAGGCACACGGCTGGTTCTTGCTTAGACTTTCACTCCACGATCCGTTGCTCCCCTTGAACATTGAAAGTAACGACGAAGGTGGCGCAAAGGTTATTGCAGCCGAACTTGCTGAGTTTATTAAAAATTACGATAAACTTGACGCTCAAAAATTTATTGATTTTGCAAAATAAATTATAAGTAAAAAACACCGACTAATCATAGTCGGTGTTTTAATTTTTTATTTTTTTATACCGGTGAGAAGATGCCGAGTAGAATTATACCTGCAAAGGTAATTCCTATAGCAAGATAATGTTTCCAAGAAAGTTTTTCTTTCAAGAAAATTCTGCTCCACAAAACTGAAACTACGCAGTAAGCAGAGATGATGGGCAAGAATTGTTCATACGGAGAGAAGATAACCGCCATATAGAAAACTTGACCGATAGTTTCGCAAAGCCCGCCGATGTAGAGCGCGCCGTTCTTTTTAGCAAAGAGTTTATCTTTCTTAACGAACTTAACCCAAACGAAAGAGAAGATTGCAAGAAGGAAGAAGGTGAGTTCAAACGCTGAGTTTGCTGAATAATCAGAAATGTCAACGTAGTGGAAGAAAACTTCATCGCCAACAGTGCCAAGCGCATCGATAATAAGGTAAGCAATGGGGAGAAGAAGCGCCAAGAAACTCTTAGTATATTTGCGGTTAGATTCTTTTCTACGCATTTCTTTAAGTTCTTGGTTTTCTTTACTATCAACAATGCCGATACCGATAATACCGAGAGTGATTGCAACGATACCGATTATGGTGAACGCATCAAATTCAATGGGGTCAGCGCCGATAATCGGGAAGATGATTGCGCAGAGAAGAACTGCAAGTGAGCCTGAACAGTTACAAATGGGTGAAGATATAGAGAGTTCAATATATCTTAAACCGATGTAACCTAAAACCATCGCTAAAATATAGAGCGCGGAAACGGGTAAGTACTTAACGAAGTCGATGAGTTGGAAGTCGGTATAGAAAAGACTTGAAACAAACTTCGGCACGCTGTCAGGGCCACCGTTGGCATCAATAACTGCGCCCCCGATTAAAGTAATGATAAAGTGGATACCCATAATAAGCCCAACGGCAAAGGTAACTTTCCAATGGCTGTTAGCGTCCTTTTCGTCCGTACCCTTTTTAGAGAAAAGGTCAGAACCACTCCAGCAAAGGAGCGCAACGAGCGCAAAAATAAAATACATATACATATTAAATTGTAAATCTCCTTTAGTAAATAATAATACTTTTTATAAATCGTACCCACGCAAGCGGGTAGTGGGGATATACTCAGAGAGAATATCCTTAAATTTTAAAACAGTATTATCATCCACGGCGGAAAGATGTGACTCGATACAGTTTTCGCTGTTTTTGAACTTCTGTAAAAAATACTTGTCAGCTCCTTTTATCCATTTTCCGATTTCACGGATATTTTGTTCTTTGTGGAACTCTGCAATTATGGTCGTGCGGAACTCATAAGGAACGCCACCGTTCAAAAAAAACGACACCGTTTCTTGAATTTTGGTAATATCGTACTTATCAAAGCC
The DNA here is from genome assembly GCA_045594285.1 of Christensenellaceae bacterium. Lineage (GTDB taxonomy): Bacteria > Bacillota > Clostridia > Christensenellales > Borkfalkiaceae > UBA1259. Next base: position 34,096 of record JAZNYF010000003.1, read on the forward strand.
GATAATAGACGCGTAAGAATCGCGGTCGTTTTTAATATCCATAGCAAAGTAATCAACCAAGCCTTCGTTAAAAAGTTCTTTAACGAGCGTGGGGTTAGTGCCGTTGGTGTCGAGTTTAATTTTGTAGCCTAGTTTCTTTACCTTAGAGCAAAACTCTTTTAAGTCGGGTTGAAGCGTAGGCTCACCCCCAGAAATGCAAACGGCATCTAATATACCCTTTCTTTTTTCAAGATAGGATAAAACTTCTTGTTCGGGGATAAGTGGGAGTTTATCCGCACCGATAACGAGCGCAGAATTGTGGCAAAAACCGCACTTAAAGTTGCAGCCCGCGGTAAAAATAGTAGCGCAAACGTAGCCGTCAAAGTCAACGAGCGACATTTTTTCTAAGCCAGCAATTTTCATACCCTTTATCTCCTTAAAGAATTTATGATAACAGTATACATTAAAAGGCAATTGCTTGTCAAATAAATAAAAATATGTTATCATAGTTAAGTCAATAAAAAAGGAGCAATAAATAATGAAAGCGGTTATTCAACGCGTACTAGATGCAAACTTAAAAGTGGACGGAAAACTCATTTCAGAAATAGGCTTTGGCTACGTAATATTTTTAGGCGTAATGAAAGGGGATACCCAAAAAGACGCTGATTACATGATTAAAAAAATCCCCGCACTTCGCATTTGTGAAGATGAAAACGGCAAGATAAATAAGTCTATTATTGATACGAAAGGTGAAATTTTGCTCGTTTCGCAGTTTACGCTTGCGGCGGATACTTCACACGGCAACCGCCCGTCGTTTATTGAAGCGGAAGCGCCCGATATTGCAAACCAAACTTATCTTTACGTTGCCGAAGGCTTGAAAAAAGCAGGCTTACCCGTAAAACTTGGCGTTTTTGGCGCGGATATGAAGATAAATCAAACCAACGACGGACCTTTCACTATTGTTTTAAGTAGTTTATAAGCGTCGTTATGCGTCGTTAACTGCTTTACCTAACTTGCTTTAGACCGTTTAGTTACAACGATTATAAATATAGAAAAATGAAACCACTTTGAATTTTAAGGAGGTATTTATTTTTTAAACTAAAATACATCATAAACTGATGTAAACGAGTAAAAATATTAGCGTTAAAAATTTACATCATAAAATGAGTAAAATTGCGTTGACTTTAAATCACTTAATGATGTATAATATATTTGAGAAAGAATATCTTAATAAAAAGGGTGCACCCTTTTCACTATTGCTTTGAATAGTGAAAAGTCCCCTTGATAGATATGATTTTGAAAGTTTTAGTCGATTGTCATATAAGGAGGTATAAAAATTATGGCAAAGAAAACTTACGTTGCACCGAGTGCAACAATTGAAAACCTTCTTCAAGACGTTTTGATGTTCTCAAATTACGATAACGTCGGCGGCGATGAAGAATGGGGAATTTAAGGGGGTAAGCAAAGATGAAAAGTTTAACTAAAAGAAACTTATTATTAGTTGTACTTAGTTTAATAGTAGCACTTTGCTCACTTACCTTTGCAGCAACCGTAAAGCCCGCAAAGGCTGCAACTGCAGTGAACAACATAACCGTAATGGAAGCAGCATCAGTGCGTGTAGGCTTGAAAGAAAATGAATACTCTGGTATTCGTTTCCGCGTTATACTTGATGAAGCAACCAAGAACAATATCGTTGATAACGACAACGTTCAACTTGGTTTTATCATCACGCCCAAGTATTACTTTGATAAGGCGTTAGAAGCAAAGGCAACTGCTGAAGCAGAAGATGGTTCTTACGATTTCTTAACTGAAATGAAGAAAGATAATCCTGAAAACTTTGCGGAAGATAAGAAACACGCTTACGTAGGTATTGCAGGTGAAGGTCTTTTAATGTCTAATGCAGACGAAGCAACCAAGATTTATCAATACAAAGGCGAATGGGTAGCAAGTGCAGCAGTAGAAAACATCAAAGAAGCAAATAGGAATTTGCAATTCACTATGATTGCATACTTAAAGACTGATAGCACTATTGAATACTTCTTACCCGAAGATACCACTTTCTCAAGAGCATACTTACAAACCGCACATAAGTCATTTATGGGTGGCGACGTTGAATTAGACGTAATCCGTGGGGCACAAGATACTAGTTTTGCTGACTATGGTACGACTGATAACCCCGTAAAAGTATCAGATAATGATGACTTGTACATCATCTCAAACGCAGTAGCACAAGGCGTTACTTATGAAGGTGCAACAGACAATGCAGTATTTGAACTTGAAAACGACGTAGAAGTAGATCACGATTTTGAACCTATCGGTGATGCTTTTGCTGGCTCATTTAAAGAAAGCAATAAAAAGGTTATCGTTTACAACAATAAAGATTTAGACAGCATTGGTGTAGACGGTGTAACCGTAGACAACCAAACCAAGTTGTTTAACGCAAGTGAAAGAGCGTTAGATTTATATTACAACAGTTCTAACGCTGATAAAGATACTTTAAGACACGTTGCAAAGGAAAATTTGCCTGAGTACTTAGCGGATGGCACAACCAAAGTTGAAGGCACTGAAAGGGTTAAAAGTGGCGCTATCGTAAGAGAAACTTCAAACGCAGATAACGTTAAACTTACCATTAACTACACTGCTGATGAATTGCTCCAATTTGAAAAAGACGGAATTTATAACGCTATCAGATTTACTTATTTGGCAGTTGACTTAAATGCTGGTACGGTTATTACGTTTAGAGGCAGTAATACTTTATTCAATATGCTAGTTAACAACGTAGCAGTTGGTACAGATGCAGAAACGGGTAGAACTGAACTCGGTAGAACTTCTGATTATTATTTCACTAAGGGTATGTGGCGTTCACACTTGATTAACATTTCAGATATAGTTGGTGCAATTACTGACAATCAATTATATATTGCTGAAATAGGTACTTGGGCAAGTGGAACTTCTCCTTCTTGTCAATTTGATTTCTATATTCAAGACGTAGAGTTGGTTAAAGACACTACTACTATTTTCTCAACAGAAATTCACACAACTGGTAACAACGCACTTTTTAGAGCAAACAATTACTCTCCTGCAAAGTTTACCGATACTTCAGTTGGTAGTACAGGCTATTATACAACGGATACGACAACTGAACCTGGTGTAACTATTTATCAAATGCTTTTACAGAACAGTACCGTTTATGGAGGTTTTGCGTATAATAGTATGATGCCCACAACTTATACCGATAGATCGTCTGTAGAGCAAACGATTGACCACAGCGGTTTCGTTGACGGTTTTGGTTGTGACGTTGGTACGCGTTCTATCATGTATGCTAACTGTAGATTTAGTATTGATGAAATGAAAGCGTTGCAAGCACAATATGGTTACGAAAAAATTAAAGTTAAGTGTTTGTATCAAGCGGCTGCGATTGCAAATTACACCGGTGCAAGTGGCACTCCGTATTCAGTTTTGCGCTTGTGTGACGGTGGCAACCCGTTCGCAAGTGGTACTAAAAATGACGTAAACAGAAATAAATGGATAGAAATTACCATTTCAGTTGATAACTTTATTAAGAGTATGGGTACGTATTCGTCAGATACGGAAAGATTAGAACTTGTTGACCACACTAATGCGACGAGTGGCAAGGTTACTCAATCACTTGTTCAAAGTCAAAACACCGTATGTATCGGTGGTGACTATAGAAGTGGCTCTGCAAAGTTGTATATTGAAAACATCAGTTTCGTTGCACCTGCTGAATAACAACAACTTAATTTGCTTACACATTTAAAATATGACAAAGACTAAAGGGAAAAACCGCCTAGAAATAGGCGGTTTTTCCTTTTAAAATAATTTTATAAATTTATAAAAAACTTCTTTAAAAGGACATTTTCGTTTGCATGTTGTCGTTTTTTTATATAGAGGTAAAATAAATGTTGTGATATAATATATAAAACAATATAATTGATGAAAATTAACTTATGCAATAAAAAAGCAAAAGAATATTTTTAATGAAAGGGTGCACCCTTTTCTCTATTCACAGCAATAGAGAAAAGTTATCTTGACAGATAAAAAGCATTAGTTTTGAGTTCTTAGTCATATTTTAAGGAGGTAAAAATTTATGACGAAAAAAACTTACGTTACCCCAAAGGTAACAATTGAAAATCTTCTTCAAGACGTTTTGATGTTCTCAAATTACGATAACGTCGGCGGCGATGAAGATTGGGGAATTCAATAAGGGGGGTAAGCAAAAATGAAAAGTTTAACTAAAAGAAATTTGACTTTAGTAGTTCTTAGTTTAATAGTAGCAATTTGCTCACTTACCTTTGCGGCAACCGTAAAGCCAACAAAGGCTGAAGAAGTCGTTCCAGCAATTAGTCATTTTAAGGTAATTGAAAAGGCGTCAATTCGTACTGGCGCTGATGAAGGAACTTTTCCTGGTATTCGCTTTAGAGTGCAAATGGACGCATCAACCAAGGCTTACGTTGACCAAAGTGGCGTAACTTTAGGCTTTATTATTACACCTAAGGCACTTTATGATCAAAGATCTGCTGTTGCTACGGAAGATGGAACTGCGCTTGCTTACACTAAAAATGATTATATAAAGTCAATTTCAAACTACGTTGGTGAAGACGGTGTAGGTATTGTTGCTAATAAAGAGTGGATTTATGATGAAACACTTGAAGATGGCGCGGTTTATTATTATTCAAACGGTGCTGTTGACAAACTTAAAGAAGAAAACGTCGCTAATGATTTAGCATATACCGTTATTGCGTACATTAAAACTGAAGTAGCAGACGCAGAGCCTACTTATAATTATGCAGTTCCGTCAGTAGATTTCTCAAGAACTTATAAGCAAACTGCGGGTAATGCCATTATGAGTGGTGAAGTAACTGCAAATACTTTTGACAAGGTTAGTGGTTTAGAAGGCTTAGGCACAACTAATGCTATCGGTATTTACCAAGGTCAAGATTTATACGACATTTCTAAAGCAGTTGAAGAAGGCAATACTTTTGAAGGAATATCTTTCGTACTTAAAAACGACGTAAAAGTAGACAAAGATTTTACTCAAATTGCAGACACATTCAAAGGCGATTTTGTTGAAAGTGCTTATAGTGTAAAAAGAACTAATATCGGCAACACCACACCCACTAACGTTTTAGCAACTGCGGATGAACATTTACCCGTAGTGAACGCCTACGACTTGATAACGCCATCGTTAAGTGTTGAAAATTATGCAACCGTTCCAAGTAATACTAGGTCAACTAAAGAATACGTTGCAAAAGAAGACTTACCTACGCACGATTCTTCTGGCAACCCTATTGATAATTCAATAGGTTATAATGGTAATGCATTTAAATACGTTAGAGTAAGTAGTGGTGATAGTTATTTTTATGTAACGTTACATTTTACAAAAGCAGAATTAACTGAAATGTTAAATAATAAAGAGTTTTACGCTGTTAGGTTCTATTACTTAGTTACAGAAAAATCTGTGTATAATAACTATGGGTCAGCAACAACTCAAAAAAGTTTAGTGAATTCAGCAGGTTACAATAACAACAGTAGATATACTCCGCCTTTAAATGTATGGCAGGTACATACAGTTCAACTTAGTGATATGTTACTGTCGTACAGTACTGATAAAAAAATTGTTGTATTTAGAACAAATAGTGCTGGGGTAAATCTGTATTTAGGTAACATTGAACTTGTTGAAACGCCCGTAATTTATAAAGGGCAAGTAGGGGCGGATTCTATCGTCAACATAAACTTGGAGTCAGACGGCACGGCAAGCGCTTTCTCTAAAGCAGCGGAAAGAGCCTATAAGAGCACTCTCCCAACAGTTTCAAAAGACGGCAAGGCGCTTGATAATGATTTCGTTAATAATTTGGTTATAAAGGCAGAGACTGGTGGCGGACAAAAATCACTTTATGCAAAACTTCTTTACACCGCTGATGAAATTAAGGCACTTGCAAAAGATGAAAACGGCGCTTATAAATATAACGTTCAATTTACATACTTAATAGATGGACCGCAAGGCTGTTGGTATGGTGTTTGGAACGGTATAGGTAAGGCAAGAAGTGTTGGTGATTGGGTTACCTGTGTCGTAGACGTAGATACGTTTACTTCACATATGGGTAGAATGGAATACACTTATGATGATGGTACAACTTATTCTACTGACGGTTACGGTGATACCGCTGATGAAACGACAGGTGTTAAACCTATAGATAAAATGGTATTCTTGTTCGGTGGAACGCGTAATACTGATATATATTTTTACGTGGCAGACATCAGTTTCGTGCCCGTTGCTTAAAATTTAGTTTATACTTAAACTATATGACAAAGACTAAAGGGAAAAACCGCCTAGAAATAGGCGGTTTTTCCTTTTAAAATAATTTTATAAATTTATAAAAAACTTCTTAAACACTGATTAAATCAGTTGACTTTAACGCTTTAGCGTGCTAAAATGGTAAAGAACTAAAAGAAAAGGTGGTTGAAATGGAAAATTTCCATATGGATTCATTTGACAAGTTGTTTGAAGCGGTGCTTAAACTTGAAAGCGTTGAAGACTGCAGAAAGTTCTTTGAAGACGTTTGTACTATCAAAGAATTACAAGACGTTACTCAGCGTTTAGAAGTGGCAAGCCTTTTAAAGCAAGGGCTTAACTATCAGGCTATTTCTAAGGCGACTGGCGCGTCAACCGCAACTATCAGTAGGGTAAACAAGTGCTTAAACTACGGAAGCGGCGGATATAACTTGGTTTTGAAAGATTAAGGAGAAATTATGCAAGAATTTGATAGAGTGCTTAACGGCACGGACAAGGCGGTTTTTAATCTCCGCGCGCTTTACGGCAGTTTCGGGTATAAAAAATACCGCATGAGTAAGTTTGAAAAATACGACCTTTACGCTATAAATAAGGACTTTTTGGTGTCTGATAACGTAATTACTTTTACCGATACGGACGGTACGCTTTTAGCATTAAAGCCCGACGTAACCTTATCTATCATTAAAAACGGTAGAGACGGCAGCGGCGTTGAAAAGGTTTATTATAATGAAAACGTTTATAGGGTTTCAAAGGGAACTAAGTCGTTTAAAGAATTTATGCAAGTGGGCTTGGAGTGCTTTGGTGATATTGACGACTATTGCATTTCTGAAGTTTTATATCTTGCGGTTAAAAGTTTAGACGCGGTTTCTTTCGATAATCTTCTTCTTATTTCCGACCTTGACTTAATCAACGGAATTATAAGCGCTGCGGGGCTTAGTGGTTTGGGTGCAAAAAAGGTTATTTCTTACCTTGCGGAAAAGAACGCGCACGGCATTTATTCGGTTTGCAAGGAAGAAAATATAGATGAACAAAAAGCCGAACTATTGAAAAAACTCGTTACCGTTTACGGCGATGCGGATAAGGTTTTAAGCGAACTTAGCGGTCTTGATTTGGGCGAAAAGGTAAAGATAAGCGTTTGCAAGTTACAAAAAATTATCTCTGCGCTCGATAGTTGGGGCGTTAAAGATAATGTTAAAATTGACTTTTCAGTTGTCAGTGATATAAATTACTATAACGGTATAGTGTTCAAAGGGTTTGTAAGCGGTGCGCCGTCAAGCGTAATTTCTGGCGGGCAGTACGATAACCTTATGAAAAAAATGAAAAGAAAAGACGGCGCTATCGGTTTTGCGGTTTATCTTGATGAACTTGAAAAGTTGGTGTCTAAAAACGCTGAATTCGACGTGGACGTTGCAATAGAGTACGCTGACGGTGCGGATATTAGCGCGGTTATAAAAAAGGTTAAAGAGCAAGGAAAAAGTGTTTTTGCGTCTAAATCTATACCTGAAAACTTAACTTATAAAACTTTTGTTAAACTTGATGGGGGTGAAAAATAATGAAAACTATGCTTAACGTTGCACTCCCTAAGGGTAGACTTGGCGAAAAGGTTTACGCTATGTTTGAAAAGGCTGGCTTTCCTTGTCCGTCAATTAAAGAAAACAATAGAAAACTTATTTTTGAAAATCAAGACGTTGGCGTTAGATATTTTTGGGTTAAGCCTTCTGACGTTGCTATTTACGTAGAGCGTGGCGCTGCCGACATCGGCGTTGCGGGTAAGGATATTTTGGATGAATATAAGCCCGATATCTACGAACTTTTAGACTTAAATATGGGTAAGTGTGATATGTGCGTTGCTGCAAAATCTGATTTCGTTGACGACCGCGCTAAAACGCTTACCGTTGCAACCAAGTTTACTAACATCGCAAAGGCGCACTACGCATCGCAAGGTCGTGATATTGATATTATTCATCTTAACGGCTCAATTGAGATTGCTCCCATTTTAGAACTTGCGGACGTTATCGTGGATATCGTTGAAACGGGCACTACTTTAAAAGAAAACAACCTTGTGGTTGTTGAAAGATTTATGCCTATTTCTGCAAGATTAATTGCAAACAAGGCTAACTTTATGTTCAAAAACGAACAGATTGAAAAAATTATGAGTTCACTTCTAGAACAAACGGAGAAATAATGATTAAAATTATTAACGGTAAAACCGACCCTGATAAGATTTTTGCGCGCGTTAGCCCTAAGGTTGACGTTTCTGGTATCGTTGCTGAAATTATTGATACGGTTATTAAAAACGGCGACAAAGCGCTATTTTCTTACGCTGAAAAATTCGATAAAGTTAAACTATCTTCTCTCGTAGTTTCTCAAGAAGAAATCTTAGATGCCGTTAACAGCGTTGATAAAGAGTTTTTATCCGTGCTTAAAAAGGCTGCGGAAAATATTAGACTTTTCCACTCTCAACAAAAAAGAAAGGGTTTTGAAATCAAAAACGCTCAAGGCGCTATCGTTGGTCAAAAAATATTGCCTATCGAAAGGGCGGGGCTTTACGTTCCCGGGGGCACGGCGGCTTATCCTTCAACCGTTTTGATGGATGCTATCCCCGCAAAGATTGCGGGCTGTGAACAAGTGGTTATGGTTACGCCACCTAATAAAGACGGCAAAGTTAACCCCGTAATTTTGGCTGCCGCTTTTGTTGCGGGTGTGGATAAAATCTTCAAAGTGGGCGGTGCGCAAGCGGTTGCGGCACTCGCTTACGGTACGGAAACTATACCAAAAGTCGATAAAATCGTTGGGCCTGGTAACGCGTTCGTTGCCGAAGCAAAAAAGCAAGTATTCGGGCAAGTTTCAATCGATATGATTGCTGGACCTAGTGAAATTTTAATCGTTGCCGACAAATCTAACAATCCCAAACATATTGCTGCCGACCTTCTTTCTCAAGCCGAACACGATAAAATGGCGTCGGCTGTGCTAATTACTGATAATTTTGAATTTGCAAACGCAGTGTCAAGTGAACTTGAAAGGCAAATTCCGCTTTTAGAGAGAAGTGAAATTGCAAGGGTGTCAATAGACGATAACGGTAAAATTATCGTTGCTGAAAATTTAGACGACGCTATTGAAATTGCTAACCAACTCGCGCCCGAACACTTAGAACTTTGCCTTGATAATCCTTTTGATTACCTAGATAAAATCAAGCACGCGGGCTCCGTGTTCTTAGGCAAGAATTGTCCCGAAGCCTTCGGCGATTATATGGCGGGGGCAAACCACACGCTTCCCACCAGCGGTACGGCGAGATTTTCTTCCGCGCTCTCGGTTGACGATTTTATTAAGAAAACACAATACGTTTACTATGATGAAACGGCTTTGCAAAAAACCGCAAAGCAAGTGGAATATTTTGCTAATAAGGAAGGACTTACCGCGCACGCTAAATCTGCCGTGGTAAGAATTGATAAGTAATGAGTAAATTTTTTAGTTATAAATACAAAAACCTTACGCCTTACACCCCTGGCGAACAGCCTAAAGAGCGTGAGTATATTAAGTTAAACACTAACGAAAGCCCCTTTCCGCCGTCAAATAAGGCTATTGAACTTGCTAAGGCGGAACTATCAAAATTGCAACTTTATCCCGACCCAGACGTGAAAGAATTGACTTCATTAGTAGCAAAAGAAGTGGGCGTAGCAAAAGAGTGCGTTATTATGACCAACGGCTCTGACGAGATATTAAACTTTGCGTTTATGGCGTATTGCGATAACGATACCCCCGCAATTTTCCCCGATATTTCTTACGGTTTTTATAAGGTTTTTGCTGAGATAAACAATATCCCGTATAAAGAAATTCCTTTAAGAGAAGATTTTTCCGTTTGCGTGGACGATTATATTGGAACTAAAGGCACGGTGTTTATTGCTAACCCCAACGCGCCCACGGGCTTAAATCTTCCGCTGACCGAAATCGAAAGGCTAGTTAAGGCTGACACTAATAGAGTGGTGGTTATTGATGAAGCCTACGTTGATTTTGGGGGAGATAGTGCGGTTAAACTTGTCGATAAGTACGATAACCTAATAGTAACGCAGACCTTTTCTAAATCACGCTCGATGGCGGGTGCAAGACTTGGTTTTGGCGTTGCAAATAAAGATATTATTGCCGACCTTATGGCTATTAAATATTCTACTAACCCTTACAACGTAAACAAAATGACGGCGGCGGCTGGTGTCGGCGCAATACTTGATAAAGAGTATTTTACCGAAAATTGCCGCACCATTATTGAAAATAGAGAGTGGGTAAAGGGCGAACTAAATAAACTTGGGTTTAGCGTAACGGATTCAAAAACTAACTTCGTTTTTGCTAAAACTGATAAAATTGACGGCAAAAAACTCTATTTGGCCTTAAAAGATAGGGGAGTACTGGTTAGACACTTTGACAAAGACAAAATAAAAGAGTATAATCGTATAACGATTGGAACAATTAAGCAAATGCAAGTTTTAATAAACACTATTAAAACCATTTTGGAGGAAGAATTATGAGAAAGGCGCAAATTAAAAGAAGAACGGCTGAAACGGACATTGTTTTAGCGTTAAATATCGACGGAAAAGGCGTTTCAAAAATTGATACTGGTTGCGGTTTTTTAGACCACATGCTTACGCTTTTTGCTAAGCACGGTAGATTTGACTTAAATATTAAGTGTAAGGGTGATGCTGAAGTTGATTTTCACCACACCACTGAAGATATTGCTATTTGCTTAGGTCAAGCGTTTACCGAAGCGCTCGGCGATAAAAAGGGCGTTACCCGCTACGGCAGTTTTATTTTGCCTATGGACGAAGCGCTTATTTTAACCGCACTTGATTTGTCGGGCAGAAGTATGCTCGTCAAAGAATTTGATATTAAAGCAAACAAAGTGGGTGATTTTGACACTGAACTTTTGGAAGAATTTTTGCTTGCCTTTGCTAGAGAAGCAAAATGTACGCTCCATATTCGCCAACTTTCAGGCTCAAACGCTCACCACATTTTAGAAGGAACTTTCAAGTGCCTTGCACGCGCTTTAAGAATTGCCGTTTCTATTGACGAAAAGGCTAAGGGTGAAATTCCTTCAACAAAAGGGGTTCTTTAATGGTTGTTATAGTTGATTACGGCGTAGGTAATCTCTTTTCGCTTGCTAGTTCGTTTAAGGCTATCGGCGTTGACGCTATCGTTAGCGGGGATAAAGAAGTAATAGAGAGCGCTGAAAGAATAATACTCCCCGGTGTAGGTGCGTTTGGCGACGCTTCCGATAAACTCTTTTCTTCCGGGCTTGCTGAAGTGGTTATTGACCAAGCAAAAAAGGGTAAACCCTTGCTCGGTATATGTTTAGGGATGCAACTTCTATTCGATAAGAGTTTTGAGTACGGCGAGCATAAGGGTTTATCACTTATTAAAGGCGAAATTAGACCGATTGAAGAAGTTATCCCAAAAGATTATAAAATTCCGCATATCGGTTGGAACGCGCTCAACTTTACCAAAAAAAGCGAGTTGTTTAAGTATTTAAACGACGGCGACTTCGTTTACTTCGTACACTCGTTTTACGGTACTAATTGTAACGAGAGCGTTATCGCTACTTCAGAATACGGCTATCCTTTGACTGCTGCGGTTGGGGATAAAAACGTGTTTGGGTGTCAATTCCACCCCGAAAAGAGCGGCGAAGTTGGGCTTAAAATATTAAAGGCGTTTTGTGAAATTAACGCCTAAAATTCGGAGAGAAAGATGAATATTTTTCCTGCCATTGATTTATTTAACGGCAAAGCCGTAAGGCTTTATAAAGGCGACTATGATAATATGACCGTGTATAGTGATAACCCAGTTGAAATCGCTCTTGATTTTAAGGCTTGTGGGGCTAGTTTTATGCACGTGGTTGATTTAGAAGGTGCAAAGACTGGCGAAACGCCTAACATTGAAACGGTTAAAAAACTTTCCGCAATAGACGGGCTTTTCGTTGAAGTTGGCGGCGGTATACGCAGTTTAGAAGTTATTGAAAGATATTTAAGCGCGGGCGTTTCAAGGGTAATACTCGGCACGGCGGCGGTTACCAACCCCGAATTTTTGACTGCTGCAATAGAAAAGTACGGCGACAAAATCGCTGTGGGCGTGGATATGAAAGACGGGTTTGTTGCAATTAAGGGCTGGACGGAAAAGTCCGAGCAAGAAGGCTTTGCATTTTGCAAAAAAATGCAGGATCTTGGCGTTAAAACCTTGATTTGTACGGACATTAGTAAGGACGGTGCTATGCAAGGCGCAAACCACGCGCTTTATGAAAGATTATCGAAAGAACTCAATATCGATATAATAGCGTCGGGTGGCGTTTCTTCAATGGAAGATATTATAAGGCTAAATAAACTCGGTGTTTACGGTGCGATTATCGGCAAGGCGTATTACACCAAAGCTATTGATTTAAGTGATGCAATAAGGATAAGTAAATGATAACGAAAAGAATTATTCCTTGCTTAGACGTTAAAAACGGCAGGGTTGTTAAGGGCGTAAACTTTGAAGGGCTATCAGACGTTTCTTCGCCCGTTGAATTAGGTAAGTATTATTCGGATAACGGTGCGGACGAGTTGGTTTTTTACGATATAACCGCATCAAGCGAAGGCAGAGCACTGTTTACCGATATATTAAAAGAAGTTGCAAGTACCATTTTTATTCCGCTTACCGTGGGTGGTGGTATCAACACTTTAGACGATTTTGATAGAGTGTTAAAGTGTGGCGCTGATAAGGTCAGTGTAAACTCGGGGGCAATCAAAAACCCCGACCTTATTTACCAAGCGGCAAAGCGTTACGGTGATCAATGCGTGGTTTTATCCGCGGACGTTAAAAGAGTGGACGGCGTGTTCCGCGTGTTTGCAAAAGGCGGGCGTGAAAACACGGGTATGGAAGCCATCAAGTGGATAAAGCGCGGCGTGGATAACGGCGCGGGCGAAATAGTGCTTAACTCTATTGATACCGACGGCGTTAAGGGCGGTTTTGACTTGGAGATGTTATCTAAAGTGTGCGATGCTGTTTCCGTTCCCGTAATAGCGTCTGGCGGTGCGGGAAATATCCAGCATTTTGTTGAACTTTTCAACACTCTACCAAAAGTAGATGCGGGGCTTGCAGCGTCAATTTTCCACTTTGGAGAAGTAAAAATAAGCGACTTAAAAGAACAATTGTTTAAAAACGGTATTCCCGTTAGAAGATAGGTGTGATTATGTTAGATATTAAAAAACTTAAGTTTGATGAAAAGGGGCTTATCCCCGCAGTTGTAGTTGATAGCGTTACCAAAAAGGTTTTAACGCTTGCGTACATGAACGAAGAAAGCCTTAAAATTACCATGGAAAAGAAAATGACTTGTTTTTGGAGCAGGTCAAGAAACGAACTTTGGCTTAAAGGCGAAACGAGCGGCAATTATCAGCACGTTGTGTCAATAACCGCTGATTGTGATTACGACGCGCTTGTTGTTGAAGTTGAAAAGGACGGACCTGCTTGCCACTTGGGCGAAGATAGTTGTTTCCACAATAGATTATTCACTAACGAAGAAAAGAAAGAATTTTCTTTAGACGGACTTCTTGCTCTCTTAAAGGGTAGAAAAGAAACTTTGCCAGAAGGGTCTTACACCACTTATCTTTTCCAAAAGGGTATTGATAAAATTTTGAAAAAAGTCGGTGAAGAAAACACCGAAGTTATTATTGCCGCTAAGGCGGACGATAAAAAAGAAACAATTTATGAAATTGCAGACCTTGCCTATCACGTAATGGTGCTTATGGTTGAAATGGGCATTAGTTTAGAAGATATTCACGCTGAACTTGCATCACGCCACGTCATCGACCACAAGGTTAAGCAGGAGAAAATGACCAAATGATTTTCACCGATTTGCACACGCACACTTGCTTTTGCGACGGTAAAAACACTCCTGAAGAAATGATTTTATCCGCAATAGAAAAAGGGCTTAAAACCATCGGGCTTGTAGTGCACGCTTATATTCCAGACGCAACCTACTGCGTATCTTTAAGTGGAGCGGAAGAATTCAAAAAGCAAGTTAACCAATTAAAAGAAAAATATAAGGATAAAATAACCGTGCTCTGTGGTGTTGAAACCGATTATTTTTCAGATATGAGTTTGAGTGGCTTTGATTATATTATCGGCTCGGTGCACTATTTTAGCGTTGACGGTTTTCTTTTCGACGTTGACCACTCTAAAGATATGTTCGTAAAGATTGTAAACGAAGTTTTTGGTGGGGATTATTACGCTGCTGCTGAAAATTACTATTTTTCGGTTGGTAAGGTTATTGAAAAGACAAACGCTGATATTATAGGGCACTTTGACTTAATAACAAAGTTTAATCAAGACGATTGTTTGTTTTCAACTTCTCATCCAAGATATATCGCGGCGGTAAACGGTGCGCTTGATAAACTCGTTAAAGAAAATAAGCCTTTTGAAATTAACACGGGTGCAATGGCGAGAGGCTTACGAAAAGAGCCGTATCCGTCAATGGATATTATTAAAAACATTAAAAACAGGGGCGGAAAGTTCGTTTTATCAAGCGATTCGCACAGTGCTCAAAATATTGCATATCAGTTCGATATTTGGCAAAAACTTTTATAGGTAGAGTATGGCAGAGTGGTTAAACAGCACTTTTTATAATTTAGATAGGTCGGTTTTTCTTGCTATGCACGACTTATGCTTGTCCGCGGGCGGGTTTTTTACGCCTTTATTTAAGGGGATAACCTTTTTAGGTAACGGCGGTTGGGCGTTTTTGGTGCTTGGCTCAATACTTCTTTTGTTTAAGAAAACTAGAAAAATCGGTTTATGCGTGCTTCTTGCAATAGGTTGTGGCGCACTTATTACTAACGTAACCTTAAAAAACTTAGTTGCAAGGGAAAGGCCGTATATTGCAAGTGATGAGTATTTTAACTTTTGGCAGTTGGCTAAAGGCGCGGTGGAGAGTGAAAAATCTTTTCCGTCGGGGCATGCAACCGTTACTATGGCGTCCATGATGGCTGTGTTTTTAACCGCTAATAAAAAGTGGAGTTGGGTTGGCTTAATCTTTGCGCTCATTATGGGCGTAACAAGGCTATACTTTATAGTGCATTATTTTACCGACGTTTTCGTGGGGTTACTTGTTGGCGCACTCGCTGGCGTAATAGGTTACTTTATTACGAAAGCACTGTTTTCCGCTTTTGAAAAGCGAAAAGAAAAAAAGGCGTTTAATTTTATACTAAACGCCGATATAACCGATATACTAAAGAAAAAATAGTTTTTAGCGCGCTTAAACTTTTACGATAGGCGCGCTTTTGTCATATTTTGTCAAAAAAACGCATAATCTAAACTATTCTATATAAGGGGGAATAGCGATTTTGCGTGAAGATATTATCGATAGAATTATCGACGAAGCAAACTATATCATTAAAACTGGCGCGACTGTAAGGCAAACCGCAAAGGTGTTTTTGTTTAGCAAATCAACCGTGCATAAAGACGTTACCGAAAGGCTTTTGCTTATCAATTCAGAGCTTCATCAAAAGGTAAAAAAGGTGCTCGATAAAAACCTTTCCGAACGCCATATCCGTGGGGGCGAAGCCACAAGGAAGAAGTATTTACTAAAAAATAATTGACAAAACCTTTTGCCATAGTGTAAAATAAACTTGATAAATACCTAAACTAAAAGGTGCGCCTAATAGTGCAGGGCTAAATACGTAACTTTCAAGGTATAATTCTACCTTGGTTTAATCGTGTTGCGCCTGTGCCCTTAGGTACAGGCGTTATTTTTTTAAGGGCTTATAAACGGCGCAATACTGCGTTAACTGCTCTGCAAAAAAGACTTCAATGACCAGGCGGTCTATTTCATCCTTTTTTGCGAGCGAGCCTTGTCTTGCTTGTTTCTAATCCCTTAAAATGGGGAAAGTACAAGGCTAACTTGTATCTATGACTTAAAACACTACTTAGACAAGCCTTGTCTTGCTTGTTTCTAATCCCTTAAAAGGTGTGTAATAGCCTACTGCAACTTGTATTTAAACGCAAAAAATAGTTTAGGAAAGCAAATTACAATTACTAAAGGAGATAACTAAGATGAAAAAGTTTTTTGCTGTAATGTTGAGCGTTATGCTTGCGCTTTGCATGTGTGCGTTTACTTGTGAAAATCCCGAAGGGGAAAAAGACGCGCTTACCTTTTACGCGCCCGACGGTGCGCCCGCGCTTGCTATTGCAAAACTTATTAACGACCAAGAAAGTTTTGGCATAGACGCGGATATCACTTACAGCGTGGTTGCATCAAGTGATATCGGTCCTACTATGGCGCAAGGCAAGGGGGACTTTATCGTTATGCCCGTAAACGCGGCAAGCAAACTTTACAAGGCTAATAAAAACGATCCGTATATAATGGCGGGCGTTGTTACTCACGGCAACCTTTATATTATGAGTAGTGATAACACCACTTCGCTTGACGGTTTATTAGGTAAGGTTGTGGGTGTTATCGGTCAAGGGTTAGTACCCGATTTAACCTTAAAGGCAATACTTTCCGATAATAACCTTTTAGATAAAGTAGTTGTTGGGGATACTGCAACAGAGGGCAAAATTACTTTAAGATATTTTGCACAAGCGCCCGAAATGATACCTTTACTTAAGCAAGGCGTTATATCGGTTGGGCTTTTACCCGAACCCGCTGCAACCAACTTAACCAAAGTTGCACCTAACCGTGAGTGGACAAGGCTTGACATTCAAGAACTTTACGACAGCGAACAAAAATCTTACCCGCAAGCAGTTTTGATGGTTAAAAAGAGCGTTTACGATAAATATAAAACGCAAATTGACGGTATGAAAACTTACTTTGATAACAGCGCCGTTTGGGTAAAAGAAAACTCTGCTTACGCAGTTACTACTATAAACTCACATTTAGCACAAGGCGTAACGCCAAGTTTAGTTGCGGAAAATATTACACCCGCGGTTATTGAAAACTGCAAAATTTACTATGAAAACGCTGTTTTTTCTAAAACGGCTGTTAAGAACTATATAAATAAAATCATTTCAATCGCTCCGCAATCAGCGGCTAATATAAGCGACGACTTTTTTGCATAAAACATGAAAAATAAGGACAAATTATTAAACTCAATATTGCCCGTTTTAACCGTAATCGCAATAATAATTTTGTGGTCGGTTTTTGCGAGCACGATAGACAACGCGTTTATTCTTCCGTCGGCAAGTGCCGTTATGGAAAGTTTTGGCGCGCTCTTAACTAGTCGAGAGTTTTATATTGCCTTATTTTCAACCTTTTTAAGAAGTTTAATCGCCTTTATAATATCTTTCGTTTTGGGTTTTGTTTTAGCCGTTTTATCGGTAAAATCAAGCGTTATTAAGAGCGCTTTGTCGCCCGTAATCAAGATTATGCGCGCACTGCCGACTATTGCAGTAGTATTACTTCTTTTGTTGTGGACAACTTCTAATATTGCACCTGTTGTGGTTACAATGCTGGTTGTTTTGCCAACCGTTTACACGCAGGTGATAAGCGCGTTTAATTCGCTTGATAAAACCGTTTCGGAAGCGGCAAGGGTAGACGGTGCTAATGAAAAAGCCGTGTTCTTAAAAGTGGAATTACCACAGGCTATGCCTACCGTTTACAATGCGATAGGCAGTGGAATTTCGCTTAACTTTAAACTTATGGTTGCGGCGGAAGTTTTATCACAAACGGCAAAATCAATAGGGTATATGTTAAATACTTCAAAGGTGTATTTTGAAACCGCCCAAATGTTTGCGCTCGTTATAGCGTCGGTTGTAATAGGCGTTATCATTGAAAGCGTGTTTGAAGTAATTTCAAAAAAATCAAGTAGTTTTAAGTAGAAAAAAGCCACGGAATTTCCGTGGCTTTTTTGTTATATGTTCTTAATCAAATAATCGTTATCGTTTAAGGTAAAATCATCGGTTTTTGCGTTGGTTAAAATTATTTTATCATTTTCGGTGGATATAACTGCAAAGACCTTTGTACCGTCGTAGGTGGTAATAATATCTTTTAAGTAAAGTGTTAGCGGAGAACTTTCGTGATTATCATTATCGTATGAAAGTAAGCACCCAGCCGTTGTAAACGCATCGCTTAGCGCGCCGCTTACTCCCATAACCGTTACGCTTGCAACGCCAGTAGTCGTGGGTGCACCAGTTTTAGTGTCGATTATATGGCAATACTTTTTGCCGTCCGCGCCTAAGTGATATCTTTCGTAATCACCACTGGTGGAAAGGGATATATTTTTATCGTTACCGCACAACACTTTTATAATATGCTCGTTAGAATTTCTTGGGTGGCGGATGGAAAGCGTGTCCACTTTAAGTAAGTTCAAACTACTGCCGCCAACGCTAACATAACCGTCGGTATAACCGCTATTTTGCAAGATTAAAGCGGCAAGGTCGGCTGCATACCCCTTAACTATTCCGCCAAGGTCAAGTTTAACAAAGTCGTCTAACTTAGTTAGCGTTTTGTTTTCTTTATCAAAACAAAGTTTTTCATAACCGATTTGCGCTTTTGCAGTATTTATTTGCTCGATTGTGGGCGGGGTAAAGTTTACCGTAAGTTTATAAGGTGCAAATCCCCAGAGATTAACGAGCGGATAAACGGTTGGGTCAAACCCGCCTTTAGTAAACTTATACGCGGTGTCGACTTGAGTGAAAATTTCAACCGCTTTATCGCTAAGCGTTATAGGAGTGTTTTTAGGTCCGTTGTTAAAGCGATAGACGATAGAGTTTTCTTTATTAGCATCAAACTCGCTCTCCAGTTCAAAAAAAGTTGATTTAATTTTATTTTCGGTGTCTTTGGAAATGGGCTTTGTTGCCGTTTGAATATGGATATAAGTATTAAAGCAAGTAAAGTCAAACGCACTGCCCGTTTTCTCACACGCAAACAGCGAAAGAGTAAGCGAAAGCGCCAAAATCACCGCAAAAAGTTTTTTGATAAATTTCATAATAAATTTCTCTTATAAGTAATTTATAATATTATTATATATAAAAACTTTTTAAAAATCAAATTTATATTGACAAACATCAACCACTTTGATAAAATAATAATCGAATTTTTATTTTATAGTGGGGAAATTGGTGCGTCCACCGTTTCTAAAGGGGGGTAAAATGGTTAAGTATAAGATTGCCGATATCGTTTTTGAAGCCCTTGTATCCCACTCTTTTACCAAAAAAGTGTGCGCGGCTTACGAATATAACGGGGACGAACCCGTTGAGTTTTCTATGGTTATCACTAAAGAAGATATTGATAACGAGCGCCGTCGCACTCGTGATTTTTACGAAGAATATTTGGAATGGCTTGCACTTCTTAGAAAACTCTGCGCTTACGCCGTTCAAAACGCCAACGCTTTACTCTTTCACAGCAGCGCTATTATGGTTGACGGCAACGCTTATCTATTTACCGCGCCCAGCGGCACTGGTAAGTCCACCCACGCTAAACTTTGGCGTGAACTTTTGGGCGATAGAGCGGTTATGATTAACGATGATAAGCCTATAGTTAGAGAAGTTGACGGTGAATTTTTCGTTTACGGCACGCCGTGGAACGGAAAACACCGCTTAGATAGCAATATAAAAGCAAAATTAAAGGCAATTTGCATCTTAAATCGTGCGGCGGAAAATTCTATAAGAAAAGCGTCCACGAAAGAGACGTTGCTTACCATACTTAATCAAACCATACGCCCAGAACAAGTTGAGGATATGGACAAATTGCTTAAGTTGATAGAAAAAATGATAACTTCGGTAGAACTTTATTCGCTAGGTTGCAATACTCAAATTTCAGCCGCGAAACTGTCTTATGAAACTATGTCGGGGGAAAAATTATGAAAGTAAAAGATGGATTTATACTCCGTGAAGTTGCGGGTAACTTTATCGTTGTAGCGGTAGGTGGCGCGGTTAAGAATTTTAACGCGGTAATCACTTTGAACGAAACGGGCGTGCTTTTATGGCGCGCGCTTGAAAAAGGTGCTACGCAAGATGAGTTGGTTAAAGTTATTTTAGACGAATACGATATAGACGAAACCACTGCTAAAGCAGACGTTTTGGCTTTCATAAATAAATTACAAGGCGCAAGCCTACTCGTATAAAAAGGAAGTTTACCATGGAAAAACTAGGATTTGACAACAAGAAGTATTTAGAAATGCAATCGGCGAAGATTTTAGAAAGAATTAAAATGTTCGGCGGTAAACTTTACCTTGAATTCGGCGGAAAACTTTTCGACGATTATCACGCGTCTAGAGTTTTGCCAGGTTTTGAACCCGATAGTAAAATCAAGATGCTTTCTCAATTAAAGGACAAAGCGGAAATTTTGGTCGTTATAAACGCTAACGATATTGAAAAAAATAAACAGCGTAGCGACTTAGGTATTACTTACGATTTAGACGTGCTCCGCTTAATAGATATTTTTGAAAGTCAAGGTTTTTACGTTGGCAGTATAGTTTTAACTCGCTTTGCTGAACAACCCACGGCAATCGCGTTCCAAAAAAGATTAGAGATGCGTGGGCTTAAAGTTTATCGTCATTATCCTATCGACGGATATCCTTCAGAAGTAGAAAAAATCGTTTCCGATAACGGGTACGGCAAGAACGAATACGTGGTTACAACCCGTCCGCTCGTTATAGTTACCGCACCTGGTCCTGGCAGCGGTAAGATGGCAACTTGCTTATCACAACTCTATCACGATAACAAGCGCGGTGTTAAATCTGGGTACGCTAAGTATGAAACTTTCCCTGTGTGGAATTTACCCATTACTCACCCCGTAAACGTTGCTTATGAAGCCGCTACTGCCGACCTTAACGATATGAATATGATTGACCCCTTCCACTTAGAAGCGTACGGTCAAATGGCGGTTAACTATAACCGCGACGTAGAAATTTTCCCAGTGCTTTCGGCTATGCTCCAAAAAGTGCTTGGCGAGTGCCCTTATAAGTCGCCTACCGATATGGGCGTTAATATGGCGGGGCATTGCATCGTTGACGATAGCGTTTGTCAAGAAGCGTCCAAGCAAGAAATTTTGCGCCGTTATTACGCTGCTCTTATCGACGTAAGAAAGGGCGTTCTCGGTAAGGAAACAATTTCTAAAATTGAAATATTGATGCAAAAGATGCATATAAGTATAAATGACCGCGCAGTGGTTAAGGCGGCGTTAGACAAGGAAACCATTACTGGTAAGCCCGCGTGCGCTATGCAACTTACCGACGGCACTATCGTAACTGGTAAAACCGGCGAACTTTTGGGCGCTAGCGCGGCAACTATGCTTAACGCATTAAAGGTTTTGGGCGGCATTGACGACTCTATTTATCTTATATCTTCAACCGTTATAGAGCCTATCCAAAAATTGAAAGTAAATCATATGGGTTCGGTTAACCCCAGACTTCATACGGATGAAATATTACTTTCTCTTGCAGTGTGTGCCGCAACTGACGACAAGGCTAAAGTTGCCCTTGCGCAACTTTCAAGGTTGAAGGGCGCGCAATTCCACTCTTCAGTAATTTTATCCCCTGCAGATGAAATGACCTTAAAGAAGTTGGGCGTAAACGTTACTTGCGAGCCCAAGCGTTCTTAAAACGCGAAAAAACGCGAATAAAACACGATAAAATTAAAAAGTTTAAAAATCAAGTCATAAATCGTTGACAAATAAATTTTAGCGTATATAATAAAACTTAGCACTCCAAAGGCGAGAGTGCTAAATTACGGAGGTATTTAATATGAAGGTTAAACCTTTATTCGACAAAGTTGTCGTTGAAAGTTTAGAAAAAGAAGAAAAAACTCAAAGCGGTTTTATTCTTCCGTCAGCATCACAAGAAAAGCAACAAATGGCTAAAATCGTAGCCGTTGGTCCTGGTGGAATTATCGACGGGAAAGAAATCGTTATGCAAGTTAAAGTGGGGGATACTATCCTTTACTCTAAGTATGCCGGCAGTGAATTTAAGGTAGACGGCAAAGAATTGACCATTATCCGTCAAAGTGATATTTTGGCGGTTGTAGAAGATTAAGGAGGCTAAATAGAAATGGCTAAACAATTAAAGCACGGTGAAGAAGCAAGAAAGGCTCTTCAAAAGGGTGTTGATACTCTTGCTGATACCGTAAAAATTACTCTTGGACCTAAGGGTAGAAACGTTGTACTCGATAGAAAATTCGGCGCACCGCTTATCACTAACGACGGTGTAAGTATTGCAAAAGAAATCGAACTTGAAGACGCTTTTGAAAATATGGGCGCAGCGCTCGTTAAGGAAGTTTCAACCAAAACTAACGACGTTGCTGGGGACGGTACTACTACCGCAGTTATCCTTGCTCAAGCAATGATTAACGAAGGTTTGAAGAACGTTGCTGCTGGTGCAAACCCCGTTATTTTGAAAAAGGGTATTGCAGGTGCAGTTGAAACTGCCGTTGAAGAATTAAAGAATATTTCTAAACCCGTCGTTGATAAAAACGGCATTAACCAAGTTGCATCTATTTCTGCGGGCGATCCCACCGTTGGCGAACTTATTTCAGAAGCAATGGAAAAGGTTGGCAAAGACGGCGTTATTACCATTGAAGAAGCAAAGACCATGAAAACCGAACTCACTACCGTTGAAGGTATGCAATTCGATAGGGGTTACGCTTCTGCTTACATGGTTACCAACACCGATAAAATGGAAGCGGTTTTGGAAAGCCCCGTAATTTTAATTACCGATAAAAAGATTTCTTCTATTCAAGAAATTTTACCTATCGTTGAACCTATTGCTCAACAAGGTATGAGACTTCTTATTATTGCTGAAGAAGTTGAAGGCGATGCACTCGCAGCACTCGTTGTAAACAAACTTAAAGGCGTATTCAACTGCGTAGCAGTTAAAGCACCTGGCTTTGGCGATAGAAGAAAGGCTATGTTAGAAGATATTGCTATCCTTACTGGTGGTACTGTTATTTCAAGCGAACTCGGTTACGAATTTAAGGACGTAACTATGGATATGCTCGGTCGCGCTGGTACTGTTAAAGTTGATAAGGATAACACCACTATCATTAACGGCGCTGGTGATGCAAAGGCTATCGAAGCGAGAAAGCAAGCAATCAAGGCTCAAATCGCTGAAACCACTTCTGATTACGATAGAGAAAAATTGCACGAACGCCTTGCTAAACTCGCTGGCGGCGTAGCAGTTATCAACGTAGGTGCTGCAACCGAAATTGAAATGAAAGAAAAGAAACTTCGTATTGAAGACGCTCTTAACGCAACCAAGGCTGCCGTTCAAGAAGGTATCGTTCCTGGCGGCGGTATTGCACTTATCTCTACTATTAAAGTATTGAAAGCATACGTTGAAACTCTTGCTGGTGATGAAAAGACTGGTGCTGAAATCGTATTGAAGGCTGTTCAAGCACCTTTAAGACAAATTGCTTTGAACGCTGGGCTTGACGGTTCAGTTATCCTTAACGAAGTATTAAAGGCTGATAAGGCAAACTTCGGCTTTAACGCACTCACCAACGAATACTGTGATATGGTTGAATGCGGTATTATTGACCCGACTAAGGTAACCCGTTCAGCACTTGAGAACGCAGCGTCAGTTGCCGGCGTATTCTTAACCACTGAAGCAGTTGTTGCGGACATCGTTGATAAAAACGCACCTGCTATGCCTGCTGGTGGAATGGGTGGAATGTACTAATTTTTACCTAAAAATTAAAATAAAAAGGCTCTCTAGCGTGAGAGCCTTTTTTGTTTATAATAAACTTATATTTTTTATTTAAGGGGAAGGCTTTTTTTCCGTAACAAAGTTCTCCGTAGAGAAACGGAGGAGTATACAGCCTTCCCCTTAATATCCCTAACTGTAAAACTCCTCAAAACCTCTAAATCTCCTTAATCTTTAAGGAGAAATCATTAAGGAATAAATTTAAACAAAGCGTTGCCTAACTTGCTTCTTCACACTTAAAAATCATATAACCTAATAATAAAAAGGCTCTCTAAAAACGAGAGCCTTTTTTGTTTATAATAAATTTATATTTTTTATTTAAGGGGAGAAAATATAAATTATTTTCCGTATAATTCGACAAAATTTGCTTATAATATTTAAAGCGGATAAAGGGGGAATTATGGACGATAAGTTTTTATTCGGTATGCTCCTTGGCGTTATCGGTGGCGCGGTTATTGCCACTAATTCCGCAAGGGCTAGACAAATGGTTAGGGACGGTCAAGAACAAGTAAAAGAAAAAATGGAAGAAGTTTCTAACTGTTCGCAAAAGAAAAATCAATAATTGATTGACGGAGAAAAGAAATGTTGCTTATTCTCCGTCATTTTCTTTAAATCAATTGCATTTATTATACAAAATATGGTAAAATATATTTGTGGAAAGATTTTTGTGCCTTGATATAGGCGATAGAAGAATAGGCGTTGCCGTATCCGACCCTTTTAACTCGTACGCGCTCCCAGTGGAAACTTACGTTCGCAAGAACTTGAAAACCGACTTGGAAAAAATGCGCGCTTACGTAAAGGATAAATCGATAACGGCACTCGTTTGCGGGCTGCCCGTCAACTTTGACGGAACTCCTTCAATCCAAACGCAAAAGGCGTTGTTCTTTATTGAAAAACTAAAAGATACGCTTTCGTTAGAAGTGTTTACGGTTGACGAGCGCTGCTCTACTTGTGAAGCGGAAGAAACGCTTATTTCACAAGGTAAAAGTAGGCAAGAGCGCAAACAATTTGTGGACAGCCTTGCTGCTGCGACTATTCTACAAGGATTTTTAAACGATAAAAATAAATCTAAATAAAAAGGAGACTTATTATGAGCGAAAAAGAAAAGAAATGCACTTGTGGCTGTGATGAACACGAACACGACTGTGATTGCGACTGCGGTTGTGATTATGAAGACGATATCGTAGAACTTACCACCGACGATGGTAAAAAACTTAAATTCTATTTTGTAGGTACTCTTGAATATCAAGGTAAAAACTATTCTGCTTTTGAACCCGCAGAACAAATCGACGGCATTGATGACGACGACCTTATCGTCTTTGAACTCGCTGGCGACGACGAAGAAACCGCTGACCTTCTCCCCGTAGAAGACGAAGCAATTTTAGACGCTGTGTTTGAAGAATTCTGCAAGGCTTTGGAAGAGGAAGAAGCGTTGGAAGAAGAAACCGACCTTTAAGGGCTTATCTACGGCGCAATACTGCGTTAACTGCTTTGCGTTTTGATTTCGATAACCAAAAAGGTTAATCTCACCCAAAATAAAAAAGGGTATCCCGAAAAAGATTTTGCGTAGCAAAAGATTTTTTGGGAAGAGGAAGAACAATTGCAAAATCTTGCACTTTGTTTTTATCAAAGTGCTGATATTGCTTATTAGTTCTGACGAGCGAGCCTTGTCTTGCTTGTATCTAAGCCCTTAAAGCAAGTTATAAGCCTTATCTACGGCGTGTGGCGTCGTTAACTGCCTTGCGCAAAAAACTTCGATGAACAGACGTTCTATCTCATCTTTTTGCGATAGGGGTGCCTAGCCACACTTGTATCTAAACCCTTAAAGCAAGAGCAAATAAACGGCGCAATACTGCGTTAACTGCTTAGCGTTTTGACTTCGATAATAAAAATAAAAAAGGCGCAAGATTTTGCGCCTTTGGTTTTATAAAGGTTTTACTATGGATTTCGTATTATTAAACGAACAACAAAAAGAATTTTATTCTAAAGAAATTTTGCGTTTAATGACTTTAAGCGATAAAGATTTTATTCCGCCGTTATCGGCACGCTCGTCGACCTTACAAAAAAACTTAGTAGGCGAGTGCGCTACTGGCGACGTTAAGCCGTACTACAGCGAAATGATTAAACAACAAGTTTTAGGCTTTATTGAAGACGGCGTATTTTTAGGGTTTGTATCTTTTAAATTAGATTATACAAACGATACTATCAGTGAAGATACTTTGCCTAACGTTTATTTATCAACGCTAGTTTTGGCGGAAGAAGCAAGGGGTAAAAAGATAACTTTTCGCGCTTACGATTATATTTTTAACACGCTTTACCCAAAGCGCAGTATTTACACAAGAACTTGGTCAACAAATATTCCGCATCTCAAAATTTTAGATAAGTTTAATTTTAGCGAACTTAAAAGAATAAAAAACGACCGTGGCGACGGTATCGACACCGTTTATTTCGAATTAAAAAGATAAAAAACAATCTTAAAAACTACATATTGTATGTCAAAAAAAGCCGAAAACTATTTTCGGTTTTTTTGTTGGTTTTTTACTAAAATTCTTTAAAAAACCCTATAAAATCGTTTGCATATATATAAGTTTTATGCTAAAATATACAAGCAAAAATTCGCACTTGCGTATCGCAAGGGTTTTCGTGTTTCCATAAAAAACTATTAAACCGTGGAAATGTAACCCTTAATCAAGCGTTCGCAAGGAGGCAGAACGGAGGTATTTTATTATGGCAGTTATCACTATGAAACAACTTCTTGAAACTGGCGTTCACTTCGGTCACCAAACCAGACGTTGGAACCCCAAAATGAAGAAGTACATCTACGGCGAAAGAAACGGTATTCATATCATTAACCTTGAACAAACCGTTGAACTCATCGAAAAGGACGTTTATCCTTTCGTTGTTGAAACCGTAAAGCAAGGCAAGAGCGTACTTTTCGTAGGTACTAAAAAGCAAGCTCAAGACGCTATCAAAGAAGAAGCAGAAAGATGCGGTCAATACTACATCAACAGCCGTTGGCTTGGTGGCACTCTTACCAACTTCAAGACCATTAGATCAAGAGTTGAAAGACTTAACAAACTTGACAACATGGAAAAGATGGGCGAATTTGATTTGCTCCCCAAGAAAGAAGTTATCGGTCTTAAGGCTGAAAGAGAAAAACTTCAAACCAACCTTGGCGGTATCAGAGAAATGAGAACTCTTCCTGGTTTAATGTTTATCGTTGACCCCGCACAAGAAGACATTGCTGTTTTAGAAGCAAGAAAACTTAACATTCCTATCGTAGCAATTACCGATACCAACTGTGATCCTGATCTTATCGATCACGTTATCCCTGGTAACGACGATGCTATTAGAGCAGTTAAACTTATCGCATCTGTTATCGCTGACGCTGTTATCGAAGCAAACCAAGGCGAACAAATGGAAGAAGTTGCTGAAGTTGCTACCGAAGAAGCAAAAGCTGAATAATTTAAGATTTTAAGGGAGATTATAAATATGTTTACAAGTAAAGACGTAATGGAACTCCGCAAGAAGACCGGTGCAGGCGTTGCTGATTGCCAAAAGGCTTTGAAAGAAACCGATGGCGATATGGAAAAGGCTGTTGACTTTTTGAGAGAAAAGGGCATGGCTACCGCTGCTAAAAAGGCATCAAGAATCGCTGCAGAAGGTATTGTTGCTGCTTTAGTTAAAGACAAGACTGGCGTTTTAGTTGAAGTTAACTGTGAAACTGACTTCGTTGCTAAGGGCGATCAATATAAGGCTTTCGTTGCAAGCGTTGCTGAATACGTTTGTGATAACGAAGTTGCTGATATCGACGCTTTAGTTGCTGCTAAGGCTGACGCTACCGTTGAAGCAACCGCTAAAATCGGTGAAAAAATCGCTATCCGTCGTTTCGCTAAGTACACCACTGACTGTGGCGTTGTTGAAAGTTACATCCACATGGGTGGTAAGGTTGGCGTTTTAGTTGAAGTTGAAGGTTGCACTTGCGACGGTGCTAGAGAACTCGCACACGACGTTGCACTTCAAATTGCTGCTGCTAAACCCTTGTACTTAAACGCTAACGAAGTTCCCGCAGAAGTTTTGGAACACGAAAAAGAAATTTTGAAGGCTCAAGCACTTAACGAAGGTAAACCCGCTGCTATCGTTGATAGAATGGTTGAAGGTAGAGTTAAGAAGTATTACGAAGAATTCTGCTTGGTAAATCAAGCATTCGTAAAAGATCCTTCAATGACCATCGAAAAACTCGTTAAATCATATGGCGATAAGATGGGCAAAACTCTTTCTATCAAACGCTTTACCCGTTTCGAAATGGGCGAAGGCTTAGAAAAGAGAAGCGACGACTTCGCTGCTGAAGTTCAAGCACAAATGAAGAAATAATTTCATTAACTATAAACACCGTTAGGTTTCCTAACGGTGTTTTGTTATGTTTAGGTGTTAAAAACATTGTTAAATGTTAAAAAAAGTCGGTTTTTTTAACGGATATTGTTTTTACTATGGACAAAAATAAAAAAATAGTATATAATAAATAAGATAAGTTAAGGAGAAGGCATTTATGAAAAAAGCAGTTTACAAAAGAGTTATCATTAAACTTTCAGGCGAAGCACTTGCTGGTGAACAAGGCAACGGCATTAACGAACAAGTTTTAGATTCTATTACCGACCAAATCATCGCTGTTAAAAACTTAGGCGTTGAAATCGGCATTATCGTTGGTGGCGGTAACTTCTGGCGTGGCAGACAAGGTAAAGAAATGGATAGAACTACTGCAGACCATATGGGTATGCTTGCAACTATCATCAACGCTTTAGGACTTCAAGATGCGCTCGAGAGAAAGGGCGTTCCTACGCGCGTTCAAACTGCACTTACTATCACTCGTGTTGCTGAACCTTACATTTTAAGAAAGGCTATGTCGCACCTTAACAAAGGCAGAATAGTTATCTTTGCTTGCGGAACTGGTAACCCATACTTTACCACTGATACTGGTGCTGCTCTCCGCGCGGCTGAAATCAATGCGGAAGTTCTTCTTCTTGCTAAAAACGTTGACGGTATTTACGATAGCGATCCTAAAACCAACCCCAACGCTAAAAAACTTGACGAAGTTTCTTATAAAGATTATATTGCTCAAGGCTTAAAGGCTATGGACACCACAGCAATCACAATTTGTATGGAAAACAACATCCACGTTCTCTCTTTCGGTCTCTTTGAAGAAAACGCATTGATGAGAGCGGTTACTGGTGAAAAAATAGGAACTCTTATTAAATAGTTTTAAGCGCGAATAAGCGGCGTTATGCTTCGTTACTGCTTTGTGTTTTGACTTGCGAATTCCAAAAAGGTTAATCTCATCTAAAACACTTTGCGTGATACGATTTTAATCTGGTTAAAATTTAAACTTATTATATACATTACCATAACACTTAAAGGAGAAATTATTATGGCAATCCAAAACGAACAATTTGAAATGATTATGATGGAAACTATGGAAAGAACGGAAAAAACCGTTTCTGTTTTGAACGGCGAATATATCACTATTCGTGCGGGCAGAGCAAACCCCCATATTTTAGATAAAGTTTTAGTTGATTACTACGGTACTCCTACGCCTATCAACCAAGTTGGTAACCTTTCAGTAACTGAAGGTAGATGTTTGGTTATTGCTCCGTGGGATGCAAGCATGCTTAAAGTAATTGAAAAGCAATTACTTGCTGAAAACCTTGGTATTACCCCTGTTAACGACGGTAAAGTTATCCGCCTTACTTTCCCCGCGCTTACTGAAGAGAGAAGAAAAGAACTCGTTAAGCAAATCAAGAAGATGGCAGAAGACAGCAAGGTTGCAGTAAGAAACATCCGCCGCGATGGTATGGATTCTTTGAAGAAAATGAAAAACAACAAAGAACTTTCTGAAGATGAACATGCAATTTGCGAAAAAGATTTAGACAAAGTTATTGCTGAATCTATCGAAAAGATTGAAAAACTTTGTGTTGAAAAAGAAAAGGATATTCTTTCTGTATAATGAGTGAAAGTAAAATTCCCCACCACGTTGGCATAATTATGGACGGCAACGGGCGCTGGGCAACCGCGCGCGGCAAGGACCGTTCTTACGGGCACAAGATAGGCTCTAGCAACGTTGATAAAATTGTAGAACACGCATTTAATAGCGGCGTTTACGCGCTCACCTTATACGCGTTTTCATCTGAAAACTGGGCGCGCCCTAAAAAAGAAGTTGATGAACTTATGAAACTTCTTAAACTTTATATACAAAAGTTTTATAAAAAACTTGTGGGCAGTGGTATAAGGCTTATAGTAGCGGGGGATAAAAGTGCGCTCACTCCTGACCTTGTTAAAGAGATTGAAAAGGTTGAACAAGCAACAAAAAACAACGCGGAGCATATTCTTAACATCGCCTTAAATTACGGCGGTAGACAAGAGATTGTAAACGCGGTCAATAAACTTATTAACGACGGAAAAAGCGTAACCGTTGATGGAATTACTGAATATTTATATACAAAGGATTCGGGCGACCCCGACCTTATCATAAGAACTGGTGGGGAAAAACGCTTATCTAATTTTTTACTTTACCAAGGCGCTTACAGCGAACTTTATTTTACCGACGCGTTGTGGCCTGATTTTGATGAAATAGAGTTCGATAAGGCTTTAGAAGAGTTTTCAAAAAGAAAACGCCGTTTTGGCAAAATTTAAGGTGTAAACTATGTTAAAAAGAACTATTACAGGTGCGTTATACGTATTATTTATAGCGGGATTTTTCCTTCTTCGTGAAGTGGATCACCGCTTATTTGCGTTGATGATTTATCTTTTTGCTATCGTTGGCACTTTTGAAATTACGCGCGCCTTAAAACCTTATCTTATTAACGGCAACTATAACACGCAGATAACTTTCGGCGTGGGTTTAGTTCCTATGTACTGTGTATTTGAGTATATTATCGAACGCCATTCGGGCGGTTCGGTTATAGCAATTGCGCTTCTTCTTGCACTAGGTTTTGGTATCGCTTGTAAAGTTCAAAAGAAAAATAACGACATAGTTGCGGCAAATATGCTTGGGTATTTTTATCCGGTTATTCCGCTAGTTGCGTTGCTTTCTTGTAACGACCTTGCAGGCTCAAATTATAGCGAAGGCTTTATCGCGTTGCTTTTATGCTTTGTTTGCAGTTCATTATCTGATACCTTTGCTTATTTTATCGGAAGTTTCTTCGGCGGTAAAAAACTTTGCCCCAAACTCAGCCCTAAAAAAACTTGGTCGGGCGCAATCGGTGGCGTTATCGGCGGTATCGTAGGCGCAATCTTAGTACTTGCAATATTCGGTGGCAGAGTACACTTGGGCGTTGAAAACAAGTGGTTATTCTTTATTATAATCGGCGCAATATCTTCAGTACTTACGATTATTGGCGACTTGTTTGAAAGTTCAATAAAGAGAAAGGTCGGCATTAAAGATATGGGCAATATTTTGCCCGGCCACGGCGGTATTTTGGATAGAATTGACGGAATAAGTTTCGTTGCACTCTTTATTTACGTAGTATTTATATTCGTTTAGGAGAAAAATGAAAAAAATAGCACTTATCGGGAGTACGGGTTCAATCGGCAAGCAAGCCTTATCGGTTGTACGCCGCCACCCCGACAAATTTGAAATAGTTTCACTCGCCGCCGGTAATAACGTCGGCGAGTTTTTATCACAAGTAACCGAGTTTAAACCTAAGGTTGCTTCGTTGTCGTGTACGGACAAGCAAGTGTGCGCTAAAATTCCCAAGGGCGTAGAGTTTTATCAAGGCGAAGATGCTTTTAAAAACGCTATTATTGACGACGCGGACATTGTTTTAGTTGCGCTCGTTGGTTTTAAGGGTATTCTTGCCGTGCTTGAAGCGATTGAAAAGGGCAAAGATATTGCACTTGCTAATAAAGAAAGTCTTGTCGTCGGCGGCGACTTGGTTATGAGAAAGGCAAAGGAAAAGGGCGTAAAGATTATGCCCGTCGACAGCGAGCACTCTGCTATTTGGCAAGCGCTTGACTTTGATTATCAAACGCCTTTTAATAAAATAATTTTGACTTGTAGCGGCGGCGCGTTTAGAGATATGACTAAAGAACAACTCGCTACCGTTACCGCACGCGATGCGCTTGCGCACCCCAACTGGGCTATGGGCAACAAGATAACCGTTGACTGCGCAACCTTAGTCAATAAGGCTTTTGAAGTTATTGAAGCAAAATGGCTATATAATACAAGTTTTGACAAAATAGACGTTATAATTCACCGCGAAAGTATCATACACTCTATGGTAGAGTTTGCTGACGGCGCGGTTATGGCGCAAATGAGTTATCCCACGATGGAACTTCCCATAACGCTTGCACTATCCGGCGGTCAAAGACTTGACGCGGGCTTAAAGAGTTTAGATTTTGCTGCGCTTTCTAAACTTTCTTTTAAAAAGATTGATAACGAGCGTTTTCCGTGCTTTAACTTAGTAGTTGACACGGCAAAATTCGGCGGGAATTATCCCGCGGTGGTAAACGCTGCAAACGAGCAGGCAGTTCAACTCTTTTTACAAGGCAAAATCTCTTATAACGATATATATAAAGCGCTTTATGGAACGGTTCAAGCCTTTTACGGTGGACACCACACCGACCTTGACGAACTTATCGAAGCGGATGAGTACGGTCGCCGTTACGTAAAAGAACTTTTCGGGGTGTAATGGAATATTTATTGATGGCCACTTTTGGCGAAGTAATGGGCTATATAGGATATATCGCGCTGGCGGTTTTAATACTTTTAGTAATGATAACCGTTCACGAGTTTGGGCATTACGTTGCGGGTAAAATCTTCGGGTTTGGCATAGAAGAATTTGCTATCGGTTTTGGACCTAAAATCTTTTCTAAAACCAAAAAGAACGGCGAAGTTTTTTCTATCCGTATTCTTCCTATCGGCGGGTTTTGCGCTTTCCGTGGCGAAGATAACGAAAGCGACGACCCAAGCGCGTTTAACAACAAAAAGTGGTGGCAAAGAATTATAGTGCTTATCTCGGGTGCGCTTATGAACTTTATCTTAGCGCTACTCGTTATAATTTTAATGTTCTCTATTTACGGACAAACGGCACTGATTGCGTATAAATTAGCACCGACAGAAAACCCTATTTATACCGAACAAAACAGTTTTATTGAAAAGGACGTTTTAATAAAGGCGGATGGTAAAAATATTTATCTCGTAACCGACCTTATGGACGCGGTGGCGAACAAAAAGGCGGGGGATACGGTTGAACTTTTAGTTTACCGCGGCGGTAAGGAAATAACGCTTAACTTAATGCTCCGCGCCGATACCGATTTTAAGAACGTTGAAGATAATAAAACCTTGCTTACCGCGCTTGGCATTTTAGTTGAAACTAACGCTGAAACTGGCGAAATTACTAACAGCGGGCTTTATTCTACGGGTATAAAGTTTAACTTTTTTAGAACGATTGCAAGAAGTTTTGAGTATTCAATCAAACTTGCGCTTAGCATATTCACAATTTTAGGTCAACTCTTAACTGGTGCGCTGGGTATAAATTCCCTCGGTGGCACGGTTACGACCATCTCGGTTACAGCCGAAGCGATAAAGGTCGGCGGCTTTAGAAATTTACTGAATATCACTTCTTTTATAGGCGTAAACTTAGCCGTGTTTAATTTGCTGCCTATCCCCGCATTAGACGGCTCAAGGGTAGTGTTTACCTTAATTGAAGGCATTACTAAAAAGCCCATAAACCGCAGGGTAGAAGGAATAATTCACACAGTCGGTTTAGTATTATTGTTGGCGTTTGCAGTGTTTGTTGATTTGCAACAATGCTTTTAGTTTTAAGGGCTTATCTACGGCGCTGGGCGTCGTTAACTGCCTTGCACAAAAAACTTCGATGAACAGACGTTCAATCTCATCTTTTTGTGCAGTCGAGCCTAGCCCAACTTGTATCTAAACCCTTAAAAACATTTAAGCCATATTTGCTGCGTGATCCGCGTTTCCTTGCGCTTTTATTTGGTTGTGTTCCCAAGTACACGCCCTGCATAAAATGCTTTGGTTACACGGCTGACTTGCAACTATGACTTAAAACACTCTCGCGTTTATTTTCACTCACGAGCCTTGAACTGCTTGTATCTATCACTCTTAAAACGTTATATCAAAAAGGTTAATCTCATCCCAAACACTTCGCGAAACTAGCCCAACTTGTATCTAAACCCTTAAAAACATTTAAGCCATATTTGCGGCGTAGTTAAGTTTTATAATTAAAAATCAAAAGCAGTTTGAAAAGGACTGCTTTTTTGGTTGTTTTTTGATATTTTCAACAATATATAAGTTATAATTATAGAATTATATGTTAAATTATAAGTATTATTAAAAATTGTTATAAAAAATCAATTGACATATTTGCTTTTTATGGTGTATAATTTCAGCAAAACAAACGAGATTTTATCTTCGGAGGATATAAAAATGGCTATCAAAAACGCGTATATTCTTGACCTTTTGGCAAGAGTGGAAAAGAGAAACCCCAACGAACCCGAATTTATTCAAGCGGTTACTGAAGTTTTCTCTACATTAGAACCCGTTATCGAAAAGAGACAAGACCTTGTTGACGCAGGTGTTTTGGAAAGAATCGTTGAACCCGAAAGACAAATTATTTTTAGAGTTCCTTGGGTAGATGACAACGGTAAAGTTCAAGTTAACCGTGGCTTTAGAGTTCAATATAACTCTGCTATCGGTCCTTACAAGGGTGGTATTAGACTTCATCCGTCAGTAAACATCGGTATTATTAAGTTCTTGGGCTTTGAACAAGTTTTCAAAAACTCACTCACTACTCTCCCTATGGGCGGCGGTAAGGGTGGTTCTGACTTCGACCCCAAAGGCAAATCTGATAATGAAATTATGAACTTCTGTCAAAGTTTTATGACTGAACTCTGCCGTCATATCGGCGCTGATTTGGACGTTCCCGCTGGCGATATCGGTACTGGCGCAAGAGAAATCGGTTATATGTTCGGTCAATACAAGAGAATTAGAAACGAATGGGTAGGCGTTCTTACTGGTAAAGGCTTACACTACGGCGGTTCACTTGCTAGAAAAGAAGCAACTGGTTACGGTCTTTGCTACTTCACCAACGAAATGTTAAAGGCTAACGGCACTTCTTTTGAAGGTAAAACCGTACTCGTTTCAGGTTCTGGTAACGTTGCTATTTACGCTTGTGAAAAGGCTACTACTTACGGTGCTAAAGTCGTTGCTATGTCTGATAGTAACGGTTACATTTATGATAAGGATGGTATCGACTTAGATGCTGTTAAGCAAATCAAAGAAGTTGAAAGAAAGAGAATTAAAGAATACCTTAACTATCGTCCTAACGCTGAATATCACGAAGGTTGCAAAGGTATTTGGACTATTCCTTGTGATATTGCACTTCCTTGCGCAACTCAAAACGAAATCGACGGCGAAAGCGCAAGAATTTTGGCTAAGAACGGTTGTAAAGTTCTTTCAGAAGGCGCAAACATGCCTTCAACCCCCGAAGCAATCTCTGTTTACTTTGAAAACGGCATGCTTTACGGACCTGCAAAGGCAGCAAATGCTGGCGGCGTAGCAACTTCTGGCTTAGAAATGAGCCAAAACTCACTCCGTCTTTCTTGGTCTTTTGAAGAAGTTGATGAAAAACTTCACGGCATCATGAAGAGCATCTTCAAAGCATGCGACGACGCTTCTAAAGAGTACGGCATGCCCGGCAACTACATGGCTGGTGCAAACATTGCTGGTTTCTTGAAAGTGGCTGAGGCTATGAAGTCTCAAGGTTGCGTTTAATTTTTAAGGGCTTATCTACGGCGTTGCAGGTCGTTACTGCCTTGCGCAAAAAACTTCGATAACCAAAAAGGTTAATCTCATCTTTTTTCGCAGTCGAGCCTACTGCAACTTGCATCTAAACCCTTAAAATTTTAAGCCATATACACGGCGTGATACGCGTTTCCTTGCGCTTTTATTTGGTTACGTACAAAAAGTACGCGCCCAGCATAAAATGCTCGTTTTCCACGTCTGACTTGCATCTATGTCTTAAAATAGTTTTTGAATTATCAACGTCATTCCGAGATGGGCAATTTTAACGGGCATGCTATGGAATCTATAATTATTTTTGAACACTCATTATCCTTGAAAAGTTTAAAGATAAAAGAAAGGTCGACATTTTTGTCGACCTTTCTTTTATCATTTTATTATAAGCATATGATTTTCGTTTTGTTTTTTGTTTGAAACAAGGTTATAAATATCGTTTGCTAAGATATCGAATTCAAAGCAGCGCTTTGCTGATTTTTTTAGTTTATCTACGTCGCTTTTTCTAGTGAGTACGGGGATAGAACTGTTAGTAACGAGCAAGGAAATCAGTTCTTTAGATTCTTCTTTAACTGCAAGCACTTTTGCGTAGAGTTTTTCTTCTAAAAAGTCTTGTAAATCAAACTTATCAATACCCAAAAGGTTAGCGGTTAAAATGCGCCTAACTCTAGTTTTAGTATAGCGTTTTGTAGACACTTTTTCAACGAGAGTTTCTAAGTCCTGATTATCTTTAGAAAATGCTTTAATTCTATTTTCTAAGCCTTCCGTGCAATCGGAAATTTTAGCCATTTCCTTGGTGCTTTGCTTATAAACGCTTGCTAAAATTAAGTTTTCAATCGCAAACGGATAAGCCCCTAAATCTTTATAAACGAACGGGGGAACACAGCCCTTAACCTTGCGTTTTTTGCCAGTTTTCAAAGTTTCTCTAATACTAGTTGCGCTGGTTATGCCTTTTTTAAGCGTGGTGTCGTTGTGGTTGCCGTCCCTTAGCATAGGATAAATTTCCATATTGCTCTTTAATTTTAAGATAGCCTTGGTGTATTCTAGCCCCAAAATATTGTTGGGCGAAGATATTAAGTTTTGGTCAAACTCATCTCTACCTAAATTTTTAAGCGCGTTAAACTTCGCCTTGGCTAAAGATACGCCCTTTTCAAGTTCAGCCTTTAACGCCTTTTTATATTCTCTACTCTCGTCGTTGAGCGCGTCCGCAAGAAGAATATAATCTTTTTTATCTCCGCTCTCAACCCCAAAGCAAATTCCGTCGATAACGCCCAAAGAATTTAAGATATTAACCGCGCCTTTAGCAAATATTTCAGCATTAGCGGTAGCGAGTGGGGTAGGTAATTCAAGCACTAAATCAGCGCCCGCTTGTATCGCGTGGCGTGCCCTTGTAAACTTATCCAAAACGGCAATTTCTCCGCGTTGGGTAAAGTTTCCACTCATAATAACTATAATTTTGTCCGCACCGAGTTCCCGCCTTATATAGTCAAGATGTTTTTTATGACCTAAATGAAAGGGGTTATATTCGGCAATACAAGCGCAAATTTTCATAAATTTATATAAAACCCTAAATATTTATTTACTTTTTTTGTTAAATGTTGTAAAATAGATTAGTCAATAAATATTTTACAATATTTTATTGAAATTTCAAAACGATATTAAAAGAAAATTAAAAAGGAGCGTAAATTTATTATGTCCAACGTTTTAGAAAATATTAAAGCAAAAGCATCCGCAATGAACAAACACGTAGTTCTTCCCGAAGGTGAAGATTCAAGAGTAGTTAAGGCTGCAGCCGAAGTTGTTAAGCAAGGTCTTGCAAAAATTACCCTTCTCGGTAATCCTGCTGAAATCGCTAAAAACAACCCCGACGTTGACCTTACCGGTGTAAACGTAGTTGACCCCGTAACTTACGACAAAACTGCTACTTACGCTGAAATGCTCTATAAAGCAAGAGAAGGCAAAATCAACAAAAAAACCGGTCTTCCCGAATATGCTGACGTTGACGCTGCTAAGGCTGGTGTATTGAAAGATTACACTATGTACGCTGCACTTATGCTTAAAGCAGGCGACGTTGACGGTTTGGTTTCAGGCGCTTGCCACTCAACCGCTAACACGCTCCGTCCTGGTCTTCAAGTAATCAAAACTGCGTCTGGTATCAATACCGTTTCAAGCAGTTTCATTATGGTTGCTGACCGTGAAAACAAATATAACCCCGATGGCGTTGCAGTATTTGCTGACTGCGCTATCAACATCGAACCCGATGCACAACAACTCGCTGATATCGCTATTTCTTCT
Source organism: Christensenellaceae bacterium (assembly GCA_045594285.1). Lineage (GTDB taxonomy): Bacteria > Bacillota > Clostridia > Christensenellales > Borkfalkiaceae > UBA1259. Next base: position 72,143 of record JAZNYF010000003.1, read on the forward strand.
GCTGAAACCGCAAAAAATATCGCTGGTATCGAACCCAGAGTTGCTATGCTTTCTTTCTCAACTAAAGGTTCTGGTAACGACGATAAGTTCTTCAAGTCAGTTCCCAAAATGCAAGAAGCAACCGCTATTGCAAAGGCTGCTGCACCCGACCTTAAACTCGACGGTGAATTCCAATTCGACGCTGCTGTTGCTCCCGAAGTTGGTAAGTTAAAAGCGCCCGATTCAACCGTTGCTGGTAACGCAAACGTATTCGTATTCCCCAACATCAACGCTGGTAACATCGGTTATAAAATTGCTCAAAGATTCGGCGGTTACATGGCTTTAGGTCCTATCTGCCAAGGCTTTGCAAAACCCATCAACGACTTATCTCGTGGTTGCAACGTTGACGATATTATTGCGGTAGTAGCGATTACTGCTCTCCAAGCTTAATTTAAGGCTTTATAAACTGCGCAATACAGCGTTACTGCTTTGTGTTTTGACTTTGATAACCGAAAAGGTTAATCTCACCCAAAACACTTCGCGAGCCTTGTCTTGCTTGTTTCTAAAACCTTAAAACATCTACTCAAAGTTAGCACTCTTTGACTTTAGGCTATGTCTTAAAATTGTTTTGGAATAGGTGAGAGTTTCGCTCTCGTTTCTAAAATTAAATCGTAAAAAAACTTTACAAGGAAATATATAAATTATGAAAATTCTCGTTATCAATGCAGGTAGTTCTTCACTCAAATACCAACTCATCAATATGGAAGATGAAAGCGTAGTATTGAAAGGCGTTTGCGAACGTATTACGTTCACTGGCGGTATTCTTACTCAAAAGACTTTCGACGATAGAAAACTCGTTATCGAACAAGATATGCCTTCTCATAAAGAAGCAATGGAACTCGTTCTTAAGGCTATGCTCGATAAAGAAAACGGCGCACTCAGCGACATCAGCGAAATCAGCGCTGTAGGTCATAGAGTTCTCCACTCTGCTGAAGACTTCCACGAATCAGTTGTTATCGATGATGAAGTTATTAGAATTTGCGAAAAGAACGCAGTATTCGGACCGCTCCACATGCCTGGTAACATCGCATGCATCAAGAGTTGCCGCGAAGTTATGCCCGGCGTTCCTATGGTAGCAGTGTTCGATACTACTTTCCACTCAACCATGCCCGCAAAAGCGTATATGTACGGTATTCCGTATGAAGTATACGAAGAACACAAAATTAGAAAGTACGGTTTCCACGGAACTTCACACAAGTTCGTTAGCCAAGAAACCGCTAAACTTCTTAATAATCCCAACGCAAAAATTATCGTTTGCCACTTAGGCAACGGTTCTTCAATCTCTGCTGTTAAAGACGGCAAGTGCCAAGATACTTCAATGGGTTTCACTCCGTTAGAAGGTTTAGTTATGGGCACTCGTAGTGGTGATATCGATCCCGCAGCGGTTGATTATTTGAGAGAAAAACTTAACTTAAAGCCCGAAGAAGTTGTTAACTATCTTAACAAAAAGTGCGGCGTTTTAGGCGTAAGTGGTATTTCAAGCGACCTTCGTGACTTAGAAGCAGCGGCTGCTCAAGGTAATGAAAGAGCCGTTCTCGCTCTCGAAATGTTGGCGTACAGAGTTAAGAAGTACGTTGGTAGTTACATCGCTGTTTTAGGAGGTGCTGACGCTATCGTATTTACCGGTGGTATAGGTGAACACTCTCCCAGAATTCGTCGTTTAGTAATGGAAGGTATGGAATTCTGCGGCGCTAAGTTCGATGAAGAAAAGAACCTTTCTTACGATTCAGGTATCGGTTATCTCAATGCTGAAGACAGCAAGGTAAAGGTTATCGTTCTTCCCACAAACGAAGAACTTTCTATCGCAAGAGAAACCAAAGACCTTACCCAAAAGAACTAATTTTGTTTATCTTATATAAATTTTCGCGAAAAATCGTTGACAATAAGCGACAAATAGTTTATACTTGTATGGCTTATTAAGTTGAGGTAGTATGATTTTAGACCTTAGAAAACTTAAAAGAAGCGGAAAAGACCAAAGTGATTTTTTCTTTCTTTATCAGCCGGAGACTGAACTCGTTGATATTCCGTCAGCAAAAATTGACGGGGAAGTGCGCATAAACGGTACTATAACTTTAACGGGCGATCACTCTTGCTTTGTGGAAGGGGAAATTGACTTTACCGTGTCGGGCGAATGTACTAGGTGTCTTAAGGACACTTCAAACGCTTACTTGGTGGAGTTTAGAGAATCTTTGGAAGTGGATAACCCCGACGGTTATTCAGTTAAAAACGATACCGTAGATTTAAGCGTTATCGTTGACGATTATATTGCGATGAATATCCCCGTAAGTTTCTTGTGCAGTGAAGACTGCAAGGGCATATGTGTAGGTTGCGGAACAAACCTTAACGACGGGGAATGTAAATGTAAAAAATAGGTAGGTATATAAAAATGGCAGTACAAAAAAGTAAAACTTCAAAACAAAGAACTAATACTAGATACGCTCAATGGAAGTTGGAAACTCCCAACCTTTCAGAATGCCCCCAATGCCACGAACTCAAGGCTTCTCACAGAGTATGCCCCAAGTGCGGTTACTATAACGGAAAGCAAGTTGTAGACGTAGCAAAGAAGGAAAAAAACTAATTTAAGCGCGAATAAGCAAAAGCATTTCTGCGTTACTGCTCTTACAAAAACGAGTTCAATGACCAGACGGTCTATTTCATCCGTTTTTGTGAGCGAGCCTTGAACTGCTTGCTTTTACACTCTTAAATATTTGTTATTAGGGTTAGTTACTGCAACTTGCATTTAAACCCTTAAATCTTTGGTTTCCTTAAAAAGGGGAGAGTGGAATTTTTTCATTCTTTAAAATTTTTTAACAAAATAGCGTTAAAAACATAGAAACCGCTTGTTAAAATAACAAACGGTTTCTTATACGTTTTAAATGTAGACCCAAGTGTTGGGCCAAAATATTCATCCTTACTTACGCGACCATGGCTTATATTTACTTGTATCTACAAAGCAAAAAAACAAATAAAAAACGCCCATGGCTTGTGCCGTAGGTGTTTTTTTGTTTTTAACTATTCTAGGTCAAAAAGGAAATCAGCGGAAATATCGTACATTTTACATAGAGCAATAATTTGTTCGTAATTCAGTTCGAAAATTCCGTTTTCAAAGCGGCTGTATTGTTGCTGGGTCATAAGTAATTTTTCTGCAACTTGTTTTTGAGTGTAACCCGCAATACGCCTTGCTTCTTTAAGCCTTTTGCCTACTTCAACTTTTATAGCCATAAAAACCCCCCACAAATTTTATTCAATAACCCATACGACCTATTATAACCTTATTTTAAATAAAGGTTGACAGTACAACACATAATGATGTATAATATTTTTAATGTTTTTATTTTGTACTTATGTTGTTAACAAAAAACGATAGAAAAATACAAAAGTTTAGGATGTTACTATATTAAGTGATGTATTAATGCAATTTTATAAAAACTGTAAACAATTTTGGGGCATTGATCACTGTAATATTGTTATCGGCGGAATATCTTCTTGGCAATATCATCTTAGTTGCTTACCTCCTTAAAAAGAAGATTTGATTCCGTTTTGATATAATAAAAGACACGCTTCGGTTGAAGTGTGTCTTTTTGTTTGTAACGGCGATTAGTAGGGTTTTCCTTCAATCGAATTGTTACTAGTAATATTGCCTTAAGACGAAGTAATGTTTGAATTATTACTTGTAATATTGATATATAAAAAGCACGCTTTTGAGTCTAGCGTGCTTTTTTGTTGTAAATTATTTATTGTCCGTAGTAAAAAGCACTTTGCTATTACTATAACCGTTATTCTTTAACCAAGGTTGCGGTTGCGTGTACGCAAATACCTTCTTCTCTACCTACAAACCCTAAGCCTTCTAAAGTGGTTGCTCCTAAGCCTATTTGGTCGGTGTCAATATTTAACGCATTTGCTAAATTTTCGGTAACAGTGGGTAAAATTTTTAATAACTTGGGTTTTTCCGCCATAATCGTTGCTGAAATATTGTGTGGTTTATAACCCTTTTCTTTTACCATTTCTAAAACCTTTTGTAAAAGGTCCATACTGCAAGCGTCTTTATAAGCGGGGTCTTTATCACTGAAGTGGTAGCCTATATCTCTAAGCGATAGGGCAGAGAGCATAGCGTCCATTATAGCGTGTGTTAAAACGTCCGCATCAGAGTGCCCAAGCAAACCCTTGTCGTGTTCAATTTCCACACCGCCTAGAATAAGTTTTCTATCCTTAACAAGTTGATGGCAATCAAATCCAGTGCCAAAGCGGAAGTCGGGTTTATTGGTGATAAAGTCTTCGGGAAAGGTAAGTTTAATATTATTGACGTCGCCTTCAAATACGGCAAGGTTTTTAAAGAATTGTTTATAAACTTCGCCGTCGTCGTTAAAAACTTGTTCGCCCGCGCACGCGTACGCGTAATTTATAGATTGTGTTAAAAAGCCTTGCGGAGTTTGTACTGAATAAAGCCCGCTTTTTCCAAGATATTCGCTGACTTTTTTATCGTCCGCTTTAACCGTCGTATCGCGGCAGGGGATAACGGGGATAGCGCCGCCGAAATTATACGCATTATCAATACAGTCGTCAATCATTTTTTGACTTACGAAAGGTCTAGCACCGTCGTGAATTAAGGTTATGGTATTAGTAACTTTTTTGAGCGCGTTTTTAACCGATTCAGTGCGAGTTGCTCCGCCCTTAACAACCGTGCCTTTATTGCCCACGATTGCTTTGATTTGTTCTAAATCTTCTTCACTTGCCGTTACTAAAATTTGTTTAATTTGGGGGTTAGCCTTAAACGCGTCTAAAGCGTGCATAAAACACGGCTTGCCGTCTATTTCATAAAAGAGTTTATTCTTGCCTTGCTTTGCGCGCTCGCCTTTGCCAGCACACGCTAAAATAACTGATACGTTCATATTTTACTCCGGAAGAATTTCATAAAGTTTTTCCGCATCTTCTTTGCGGACGGTTTCTTTAATATCTAAAATTTTGAATTTTACAGCGCCGCTGTTAAAATCCAGTTCAACTATATCGCCTATTTTAACGTTATACGACGGTTTAACCGCTCTGCCGTTAACGGAAACTCTGCCACCGTCGCACGCTTCTTGTGCAATAGTTCTTCTCTTTAATAATCTTGAAACTTTTAAGAATTTATCTATTCTCATAAAACACCTTATTAGCACGGAAAAATTGTCGAAAAACGACAAAAAATAAAATTATTTTAAAATATTCGTTTTTTTGCTTGACATTGTTGACGACTTAAGATATTATTGTATAATGCATTATGATAGGTTATTATCGATTTTTATCGCCTTTTTTGGAAAAAACCAATAAAAATTTGCCGAGTTTCCTATAAGGAAAGGGCAAGGGCGAAAAAAGATAAAACCTTTATCGACCGTGTTTATTATACACCATATTTTTGGTTTTGTAAACCGTGTCGACCAAAATTGTAAATTTTTTTAAGGAGTGTGTTTTAATGACACGTATTCTACCCGAAGTTGTATGTGGCAAGGTAACTAGGAAGACATTCAGCAAGATTAAAGAAGCGATTGAACTTCCGTATCTCGTCAAGATCCAAAAGGACTCCTACGACGCTTTCATTAAAGAAGGCATCGGCGAAGTGCTTGAAGACTTTTCACCCATCACGGATTATTCAGACCACTTTGAAATGTACTTCTTGGATTACTCACTTGACGGCAAACCCAAGTACGATGAAAAGGAATGTAGAGATAGGGATGCTACCTACGCTCTTCCTTTGCGCGTTAAAGTTCGCTTAGTTAACAAAGTAACCGCTGAAGTTATCGACCAAGAAGTGTTTATGGGTGATTTCCCGCTTATGACTGATAACGGTTCGTTCATCATCAACGGCGCGGAAAGAGTTATCGTTTCTCAACTCGTTCGTTCTCCCGGCGTTTATAACGGCGTGGAAGTGGACAAGTCTGGTAAGAAACTTTTCAACACCACCGTTATTCCTTCGAGAGGTGCTTGGCTTGAATTTGAACAAGATTCACAAAACGTTCTCTGGGTACGCGTAGACAGAACTAGAAAGATTACTGCTACCGTACTTTTACGTGCGCTCGGTTTCGGCAGCGATGAAGAACTTACCAAAAACCTTTTCACCGATAACAAGATGATTATCGATACCGTTGAAAAAGACACTTGCAAGTCAGAAAGCGAAAGCCTTTTCGAACTTTATCGTCGTCTCCGTCCGGGCGAAATTCCTACGGACGAAGCGGTTAAGCAACACTTGAAGAATTTGTTCTTCGACCCCCGTCGTTACGACCTTGCAAGAGTTGGCAGATACAAGTTCAACAAGAGATTGCGTCTTGGCGCAAGAATCGTTGGCTTAAAGTCTGCGGAAACGGTTGTTAGCCCTGACGGCGAAGTTTTGGCTGAAGCTGGTTCAATCATTACCAAGGCTCAAGCTGAAGACATCCAAAACGCTGGTATCAATTACTTCGTTGCGGAAATCAATGGCGAAAACCACAAGATTATTGCAAACAACGTAGTAAGCTTTAAGGAATGCACGGGCATCAACCCCAGACTTTTCGGTTTGCTTGATTACGTTTATTATCCCACGCTTACTTTCTCTAAGCAAGTTGCTGAAACTGCAAAAGAAAGCGGCGTAGAACAAACTGCTGAAATCTTGAAGAAAGAAATCAACGCTTTCTTCTACATCGAAGATAAAGAAATTAAAGCAGGGGAAGAAAAGCCCGAAGATAGAAAGAACGAAGAAAAGGCGCGTGAAACTAGAATTAAGTTCATCAACGCTTGCGTTAAGTTCTATGAAATTACCGAAGGCACTCTTCCTGAAACCATCGGCGCGGAAGATAGAAAAACTCTCCGTCCGCTTATGGAAAAACTCAACCACAAGCACATTACCGTTGACGATATCGTTGCAAGCGTTTCAGTTAACCTTGACCTTGCTTTCGGTATTAACACCGTTGATAACATCGACCACTTAGGTAACCGTCGTGTTCGTTCAGTTGGCGAACTTTTACAAAATCAATTCCGTATCGGTATTGCAAGATTAGAACGCGTTATCAGAGAAAGAATGGGTACTCAAGATCCCAAAGACGTTTCTCCCCAAGGTCTTATCAACGTACGTCCCGTAAGTTCTGCTATTAAGGAATTCTTTGGTTCATCACAACTTTCACAATTCATGGATCAAACTAACCCGATTGCTGAACTTACCCACAAGAGAAAACTTTCTGCTTTAGGTCCTGGCGGTCTTAACCGTGATAGAGCAACCTTTGAAGTGCGTGACGTTCACCACTCTCACTACGGCAGAATGTGCCCGATTGAAACCCCTGAAGGTCAAAACATCGGTCTTATCTCATCTCTCGCTGCTTATGCTAAGGTAAACGAATTCGGCTTTATCGAATCACCCTATAGAAAGATTGAACACAAAATGGGTGAAGACGGTAAGATTATTACCGAAGTAACCGAACACGTTGATTATCTTACCGCAGATGAAGAAGATAATTACATCGTTGCACAAGCAAACGAACCCCTTATTGACAACAAGTATTTCGTAAACGACCGTGTTTCTTGCAGACACAGAGATGAAATTACTGAAGACGTTAAGGAAAAAATGGACTACATGGACGTTTCGCCCAAACAGTTAATTTCAGTTGCTACCGCGCTTATTCCGTTCTTGGAAAACGACGATACCAACCGTGCACTCATGGGCTCTAACATGCAACGTCAAGCAGTTCCGCTACTTTGTCCTGAAAACGCTATCGTTGCTACTGGTATTGAAAGAAGAATCGCTTACGACTCTGGCGTAATGGTTAACGCTGTTAACGCTGGTACTGTTAAAACTGTTGCAAGTGATAAAATCGTTATTACCGAAGAAGACGGTACGGATAGAGAATATATCTTAAAGAAATTCGAACGTAGTAACCAAGGCACTTGCCTTAACCAAAGACCTATCGTTGACAAGGGCGAAAAGATTTCGGCTGGTCAAACCATTGCCGACGGTCCTTCAACCAGAAACGGCGAACTTGCTCTCGGCAGAAACATCTTAGTTGGTTTCATGAGCTGGGAAGGTTATAACTACGAAGACGCTATACTCTTATCGGAAAAACTCGTTAGAGAAGACGTATTTACCACTATCCACATTGAAGAACACGAAATCGAAGCAAGGGATACTAGACTTGGTGAAGAAGAAATCACTAGAGATATCCCCAACGTTGGTGAAGACGCGCTTAAAGACCTTGACGAAGACGGTATCGTAAGAATCGGTGCTGAAGTTAACAGTGGCGATATCTTGGTTGGTAAAGTTACGCCTAAGGGTGAAACTGAACTTACCCCCGAAGAAAGATTGCTCCGCGCAATTTTCGGTGAAAAGTCAAGAGAAGTTAGAGATACTTCACTCAAAGTTCCGCACGGTGAAGGCGGTATCGTCGTAGACGTTAAAATCTTTACCCGCGCTAACAAAGACGAACTCTCTCCTGGCGTAAATAAACTCGTTAGAGTTTACATCGCTCAAAAGAGAAAGATTTCTATCGGGGACAAGATGGCAGGTCGTCACGGTAACAAGGGCGTTATTTCAAGAATTCTTCCCGAATCTGATATGCCCTTTATGGCTGACGGTACTCCGCTTCAAATCGTACTTAACCCGCTCGGCGTTCCTTCTCGTATGAACATCGGTCAGGTATTAGAAGTTCACTTAGGTTTAGTATGTAAACAACTCGGCTGGAAGATTGCAACCCCCGTATTCGACGGTGCATCTGAAAGCGATATTAAAGAATTGCTCCGCGAAAACAATATTGTTAACCCCGACGGCGAAGTTGACGGTAAAATTCAACTTTACGACGGCAGAACGGGTGAACCGTTTGAAAACAGGGTAACCGTTGGTCAAATGTATATGATCAAACTTATCCACTTGGTTGACGATAAGATTCACGCGCGTTCAACTGGTCCTTACAGTCTCGTAACCCAACAACCGCTCGGTGGTAAAGCACAGTTCGGTGGTCAACGTTTCGGTGAAATGGAAATTTGGGCACTCGAAGCTTACGGCGCAGCACACATCTTACAAGAAATCCTTACCGTTAAGTCTGACGATATCGTTGGTAGAGTTAAGACTTATGAATCAATCGTTAAGGGCACTAACATCAGCGAACCGGGTATCCCCGAAGCATTCAAGGTATTGCTCAAAGAATTACAATCTTTGGCACTCGATATGAAAGTTCTTACTGAAAACAAGGAAGAACTCGCTATCAAAGATCTTATCGAAAGCGATATCGACGATATGCCGTTCGTTCGTGAAAGAGTTGTTCAAGACGAAGTTGCTATTGAAGAAATCGATGAAACCGACGTTGGCGAAGTTGTATTTGAAGACAGCGATACTGACGACGATTTGGGCGATGAACTCAACTTTACAGGTATGTTCGATGATGAAGACGATGAAATCGACACTTCTATCCCCGAAGTTGACGGCTTAGAAGATGAAGATTACGACGATATCGACATCACGGATGAAGAATAATTAGGGAGGAATATAGAATATGTTTGAACTTAACAATTTTGACTCGATTCAAATCGGTGTAGCTTCCCCCGAAAAAATCAGAGAATGGTCTTACGGCGAAGTAACTAAGCCTGAAACCATTAACTATAGAACTCAAAAACCCGAAATGGGCGGCCTTTTCTGCGAAAGAATTTTCGGACCGACTAAGGACTGGGAATGTCATTGCGGAAAATATAAACGTATCCGTTATAAAGGCGTTATCTGCGACAAGTGCGGCGTAGAAATTACTAAGTCAAAAGTTCGTCGTGATCGTATGGGTCATATCGAACTTGCAGCGCCCGTTTCTCACATTTGGTATTTTAAGGGTGTTCCTTCAAGAATAGGCTTGATGCTCGATATGAGCCCCAAGTCTTTGGAACACGTATTGTACTTCGCTAGCCACGTAGTTTTAGATCCTGGTACAACCGATCTTCAATACAAGCAAGTTATCAGCGATAGAGAAAAACTTGAAAAAGAAGAACAATTCGGTGAAGGCTCTTTTAAGACTGGTATCGGTGCTGAAGCAATCAAAGAACTTCTCATGGCAATCGACCTTGACAAGGAAAGCGAAGAAACCAAGCAAATCATTGCTGAAAACGGTTCTGGTCAAAGAAGAATTCGTGCGGTAAAGAGAATTGAAATTATCGAATCATTTAGAAAGAGCGGCAACCGCCCCGAATGGATGATTTTAGACGTTCTTCCCGTAATCCCGCCCGAACTCCGCCCGATGGTTCAATTAGACGGCGGTAGATTTGCAACCAGCGACCTTAACGACTTGTATCGTCGTGTTATCAACAGAAATAACCGTTTGAAAAAATTGATTGAACTCGGCGCGCCCGAAATCATCATTAGAAACGAAAAGAGAATGTTACAAGAAGCAGTTGACGCTCTTATCGATAACGGTAGACACGGCAAGGCAATCACTGGCGCAGGCAACCGTGAACTTAAATCACTCTCTGGTATGCTCCGTGGTAAGCAAGGTCGTTTCCGTCAAAACCTTCTCGGTAAACGTGTTGACTACTCTGGTCGTTCAGTTATCGTCGTAGGTCCTGAACTCAAACTTTATCAATGCGGTTTGCCTAAGGAAATGGCAATCGAACTTTTCAAGCCGTTCGTAATGAAAAAACTTGTGGAAAACAACATTTGCCACAACATTAAGAACGCAAAACGTACGGTAGAGCGCGGCAAGAGCGTCGTTTGGGACGTGTTGGAAGAAGTTATCAAAGACCATCCCGTAATGCTCAACCGTGCACCTACACTTCACAGACTTTCAATTCAGGCTTTCGAACCTGTTCTTATTGAAGGTAGAGCAATCAAACTTCACCCGTTAGTATGCGGCGCGTTCAACGCCGACTTCGACGGTGACCAAATGGCTGTTCACGTACCTTTATCAGTAGAAGCTCAAGCTGAAGCAAGATTCTTGATGCTTGCATCAAACAACATCTTAAAGCTTTCAGACGGTAAGCCTGTTATGTCGCCCACTCAAGATATGGTCATGGGTTCTTACTACCTTACCATTATTAAGAGAAAGATTGGCGAAAAATACAACGAAAAGGGAAGAAAAGACGAAAACGGTACCGTATACGGCGTACCCGAATACACCGTTTCTTACACTTCACCCGAAGAAGCCATCATGGCTTATCAAACCAAGAAAATCGGTTTGCAAGATGAAATTATCGTTCGCCGCAGCGTAATAGTTGACGGGGAAGAAGTTACTGGCAGAGTTAAGACTTCTGTTGGTAAGATTATCTTCAACGAAGCAATTCCGCAAAACCTTGGTTTCGTTGAAAGAAAGACCAAAGAAGATTATTTAAAATATGAAATCGATAAACTCGTAGGTAAGAAAGACTTGCAAAAAATCGTTGGCGCATGCTTTAAACGCCACGGCGCAAGTTCAGCAGCTGACGTTCTCGATAAGATTAAAGCACTCGGCTTTAAGTATTCAACCGTCGGCGCTATTACCACCAGCGTATTCGATATGCACATGCCTAAAGAAAAGGCTGAAATTCTTAAGGAAGCTGAAGCCCACGTTCTTAAGGTTGAAAACCTTTATAAGAAAGGTTACATTACCGACGATGAAAGATATAAGAAAGTCGTTAGCATTTGGAAGAAAGCAACTGATGACGTTACTGATAAGTTGATGGCTACTCTCGATGAGTTTAACCCGATTCTTATGATGGCTAACTCTGGTGCGCGTGGTTCAAAGGACCAAATCAAACAGCTTGCCGGCATGCGTGGTCTTATGACTGACCCGAACGGTAAAACTATTGAAATTCCTGTAAAATCATGCTTCCGTGAAGGGCTTTCAGTTCTCGAATACTTCATTTCATCACACGGTGGTCGTAAAGGTCTTGCCGATACCGCTCTTAAGACGGCTGACTCAGGTTATTTGACCCGTCGTCTCGTAGACGTTTCGCAAGAAGTTATCATTAAAGAAGACGATTGCTTTGCTGCAACTGGCGACGCTGTTAAGGGCGTTAAAGTATCTGCTATTAAGGGCAGTAAGGGCGAAGTTATCGAAGGCTTAAGAGACCGTATCGCTGGTAGATTTACCGTTAACGATATCGTTAACCCCCAAACTGGCGAAATCATGGTTGCCGCTAACGAAATGATTACTGAAGATATGGCTGACGAAATCTGCAAAGTAGGTATCGAAGAAGTAGAAATTAGAAGCGTATTTACTTGTAAATCTAAGACTGGTGTTTGCGCTAAGTGTTACGGCAAGAACATGTCTAACAATAACCCCGTTCAAATCGGTGAAGCAGTTGGTATTATCGCTGCTCAATCAATCGGTGAACCTGGTACTCAACTTACCATGCGTACCTTCCACACTGGTGGTATCGCATCAACTGGAGACATCACGCAAGGTCTTCCTAGAGTAGAAGAACTTTTCGAAGCGCGTAAACCCAAGCACGCTGCAATCGTTTGCGAACACAGCGGTAAGGTTGAAATTAAAGAACAAGATAAGAATATTCACGTACTCGTTCATACTGACGAAAGCGCTAAGCCTGAAGATTATCCCATTCCGTTTGGTACTGGCGTAATCGTTAAGGACGGCGACATCGTTGAACCCGGTTCAGTACTCACTACTGGTTCAGTATATCCGCAAGATATCTTAAAGACCAAGGGTATTAAGGGTGTTCAAGATTACATCTTGCGTGAAATTCAAAGCGTATACCGTTCACAAGGCGTTGATATCAACGACAAGCACGTTGAAATTATCGTTCGTCAAATGATGAAGAAAGTTCAAGTTGAAAATCCTGGTGGAACTGATATTCTTCCTGGTGAAAAACTTGACGTTTACAAGTTTGAAGAAGAAACCATGAACGCTCTTGAAAACGGACTCGTTCCGCCGCAAGGTAAGAGAATTCTTCTCGGTATTACTAAGGCTGCGCTCGCTAAAGAAAGTTTCTTGTCAGCAGCGTCATTCCAAGAAACCGCAAGAGTTCTTACCGAAGCCGCAATCAAGAACAAGGTTGACCCGCTTATCGGTCTTAAAGAAAACGTTATTATCGGTAAACTTATCCCCGCAGGTACGGGTATAAAACACTATAAAAACGTTTCACCCCAAACCGTTCTTCAAAGAACTGCAGAAGAACAAGAATAATTGCGTAAATTAGTCAAAAAATGCGCCAAAAGTGTGCTATTTGATTGACTAAAAATGCAATAAATGGTAAAATATTTACTCGGTGGGTAATTCCACCGAGTATAAAAACAGTTTCTAAAAACGGAAATTTCCGAATCCGTTTTCTGAATATCCGAAATAAGTAAAGGAGGTGCGATATGCCTACAATTCAACAACTTATTAGACAAGGCAGAGCAAAAATCACTTACAAGTCAAAATCACCCGCATTGGATGAATGTCCCCAAAAGCGTGGCGTATGCTTGTCAGTAACTACGACTACGCCGAAGAAACCTAACTCAGCTCTTCGTAAAATTGCTCGTGTTCGCTTGACTAACAAAGCAGAAGGTATCGTTTACATCCCCGGTGAAGGTCATAACCTTCAAGAACACAGCTCTGTTCTTATCCGTGGCGGTAGAGTTAAAGACTTACCTGGTGTAAGATATCACATTATTCGTGGCGCGCTCGATACTGCTGGTGTTGCAAAACGCAGACAAGCAAGATCTAAATACGGCGCTAAGAGACCTAAATAAGTTTAACTAAAACATTAAAACTAAAACTTATTTAACAAATGACACCTACTTATAATCGGAATTCGGAAAATTAACCCGATTTGGTAGGCAGTATGTCGTAAGACAGAAGGTTCGCTACCCGATAGGGCAAGCGATAGCTGTACTAAACACAAGGGTTTACCCTTAATCGTGAGTATGCCACGCACCGCATACAAAAATTAAAGGAGGATTACAGATATGCCGAGAAGAGGCAGTATTGCAAAAAGAGACGTATTACCCGATCCCGTGTATAACGATAAGGTTGTAACCAAACTTATCAATCAAGTTATGCTCGACGGTAAGAAGGGTATTGCTCAAGGCATCGTTTACGAAGCGTTCACTGCAGCAGCAGAAAAAGTTGGCGCAGAAGCAAAAGAAATGTTTAACCAAGCGCTCGCAAACATTATGCCTATGGTAGAAGTAAAAGCAAGGAGAGTTGGTGGTGCTAACTATCAAGTACCTATCGAAATCCGTGCTGAAAGAAGACAAACACTCGCAATCAGATGGTTGGTAGCAGCAGCAAGAAAGAGAGGCGAAAGAGAAATGGCTCAAAGACTCGCTGGTGAACTCGTTGACGCTTTCAACAACACTGGTAGTGCAGTTAAGAAGAAAGAAGACACTCATAGAATGGCTGAAGCAAACAAGGCTTTTGCACATTTTAGATACTAATTTGGGAGATAAAGCATTATGCCGAGAGATTTTGATTTAGGTGTAACCAGAAATATAGGTATAATGGCGCACATCGACGCAGGTAAGACCACTACCACTGAACGTATTTTGTTCTACACCGGTAAAACCCATAAGTTAGGCGAAACCCACGAAGGTGGCGCTACTATGGACTGGATGGTTCAAGAACAAGAACGTGGTATTACTATTACCAGTGCTGCGACCACTTGCTATTGGAAAGGCCACCGTATTAACATTATTGACACCCCTGGACACGTTGACTTTACTGTAGAAGTAGAAAGATCACTCCGTGTTCTCGACGGCGCCGTTGCAACTTTCTGTGCAAAGGGCGGTGTTGAACCCCAAAGTGAAACCGTATGGCGTCAAGCCGACAAGTATAAAGTTCCCCGTATCGCATACATCAACAAGATGGATATTAACGGCGCTAACTATGACAACGCTGTTAACATGATGCGTGAAAGACTTCATACCAACCCGCTTCCCATCGTTGTACCCGTAGGTAAGGAAGACACTTTCAAAGGTATCGTAGACGTTATCGCTAGAAAGGCTTATATCTATCTCGACGATTTGGGTAAAGAAATCGACGTAACCGACGTTCCTGCTGACATGGTAGACATGGTTGAAGAACTCAGAGCGGCTGTTGTAGAAGTTGCGGCTGAAACTGACGACGCATTGATGGAAAAATTCTTTGAAGAAGGCGACCTTTCTATCGAAGAAATTAAAAAGGGTTTGCGTACAGCAACTCTTGCTATGAAAGTTACTCCCGTACTTTGCGGTAGTTCTTACAAAAACAAAGGCGTTCAAAACCTTTTGGACGCAGTAGTTGATTACCTTCCCAGCCCGTTAGACGTTGGTGCTGTAAACGGCGTTAATACTAACGGTGAAGAAGATTCAAGAAATCCTGGCGACGACGAACCCTTCAGTGGTTTGGCGTTCAAGATTATGACCGACCCGTTCGTTGGTAAACTTGCATTCTTCCGCGCATACTCAGGTGTACTCAAGACTGGTTCTTACGTTTACAACAGTGTAAAGGGTAAGAAAGAACGTGTTGCACGTATCCTTCGTATGCACGCTAACCACAGAGAAGAAGTTGATGCAGTATATTCAGGTGAAATCTGCGCGCTCGTAGGTCTTAAAGAAACCACCACCGGTGATACTCTTTGTGATGAAGCAAAGCCGATTATCCTTGAACAAATGGAATTCCCCGATCCCGTTATCGAAGTTGCTATTGAACCCAAGACCAAACAAGGTCAAGAAAAGATGGGCTTCGCTCTTGCAAAACTTGCTGAAGAAGATCCCACTTTCAAAACGCACACTGATACCGAAACCGGTCAAACCATTATCGCTGGTATGGGTGAACTTCACCTTGAAATTATCGTAGACAGATTGCTCCGCGAATTCAGAGTTGAAGCAAACGTTGGTAAACCCCAAGTTTCTTACAAGGAAACCATTAGACAAGCCGTTGAAGCTGAAGGTATGTTCAAGCGTCAATCAGGTGGTCACGGTCAATATGGTCACTGTAAGATTCGCCTTGAACCCCAAGAACCTGGTAAGGGTTACGAATTCGTTGACGAAACCGTTGGTGGTTCAATTCCTAAGGAATTCATCCAACCTATCAACAAGGGTATTCAAGAAGCAGCTAAGAACGGTATCTTAGCAGGCTATGAAGTAGTTGACTTCAAAGTAACCGTTTACGACGGTAGTTACCACGACGTTGACTCATCAGAAATGGCGTTTAAGATTGCTGGTTCAATGGCTCTTAAAGACGGCTTAGCAAAAGCTAAGAGCGTTCTCTTAGAACCGATTATGAAGGTTGAAATCATCACTCCGGACGATTACTTTGGTGACCTTATGGGTAACGTAACCGCTCGTCGTGGTATTATCCAAGGTACTGATGATAGAAACGGTGTAAAAGTTATCGATGCACACATCCCGCTTTCTGAAATGTTCGGTTACGCAACCGACCTTAGATCAAGAACGCAAGGTAGAGGTAACTACACCATGCAATTCAGCCACTATGCTGAAGTACCCAAGTCTGTTGCTGAAAAGATTATGGGTAAAAAAGCGTAATTAACTGTTGACAATTAACAGATTTTATTGTAAAATAAGATTACGCACTTAAAAATAAAAAACAAAAATAAAAAAATTATAATTTATTTAAGAATTATTGGAGGAAACAATAATGGCAAAAGCTAAATTTGACAGAAGCAAACCGCACATTAACATCGGTACTATCGGTCACGTTGACCACGGTAAAACTACTCTTACCGCGGCTATCACTATGACTTTATCTTCTTTGGGTAACGCTCAAAAGATGAGATATGACGAAATCGATAAGGCACCGGAAGAAAAGGCACGTGGTATCACGATTAACACTTCACACGTTGAATACCAAACCGAAAACCGTCACTATGCACACGTTGACTGCCCCGGACACGCTGACTACGTTAAGAACATGATTACCGGTGCTGCTCAAATGGACGGCGCAATTCTCGTAGTTGCTGCTACCGATGGTCCCATGCCCCAAACCAGAGAACACATTCTTCTTGCTCGTCAAGTAGGTGTTCCTTACATCATCGTATTCATGAACAAATGCGACCAACTCGATGACCCCGAACTTTTGGAACTCGTTGAAATGGAAATCAGAGAACTTCTTTCTGAATATGGTTTCCCTGGCGACGATACTCCCATCATCAAGGGTTCTGCTCTTAAGGCTCTCGAATATGCTCAAGGCGACCACTCTGCTGATGAAATTAAGGCTGCTGCAGATTGCAAACCTATTTTCGAACTTATGGATGCAGTAGACACTTATATTCCTACTCCTGAACGTGACGAAGCTAAACCCTTCCTTCTCCCTGTAGAAGACGTATTCACCATTTCTGGTCGTGGTACTGTTGCTACCGGCCGTGTAGAACGGGGTGTTGCACACGTTAACGATCCCGCTGAAATCGTAGGTCTTTCTGAAGAAAGCAGAAACACCGTTATTACCGGTCTTGAAATGTTCCGTAAACTTCTTGACGAAGCACAAGCTGGTGACAACGTTGGTGCTCTTCTCCGTGGTATCGATAAGAAAGATATTGAACGTGGTCAAGTTATTGCTAAACCCGGATCAGTAAAACCCCACACCGCATTCAAGGGTCAAGTTTACGTACTTTCTAAAGATGAAGGTGGTAGACATACTCCGTTCTTCAACAACTATCGTCCTCAATTCTACTTCAGAACTACCGACGTTACTGGTTCAATCAAACTTCCCGAAGGCGTAGAAATGGTTATGCCTGGTGACAACGTTGAAATGGACGTTGAACTCATCACTCCTATCGCTATGGAAGAAGGTTTGAGATTCGCTATCCGTGAAGGTGGCAGAACCGTAGGTTCAGGCGTTGTTGCTAAGATTGTTAAATAATTTTTAACACGCATATAAAAAAGCAGTGCATTTTGCACTGCTTTTTTTATGCTCGTTTATAACCGTCGTTATGTGCCGTTGCTGCTTTGTGAAAATGGATAAAAATATTAGTTAATTTTATTAAAAGGTGGGGGAAAGATTACCTTTATGTAATATATTGACAAATGGTGCTAATTTTGCTATACTATGGAAAAGGAGAAAGTGCAAATGAAAGAGTTTAGAAAAAGAATTCTTATTGAAGAAAGAAATGAAAATGATTTTATTGAACAAGATTTATCAGAACAAGTTGTTGCTATGTTAAAAGATAAAATTGCTAGGGGTGAAGAATTACCTAAAGGTTATTCACAAGTAGACGGCAGATTTTATTACGATAAACTTGAAGCGTTAGAGCCTGAAGAACGCTTAGAAGTAATTGCGCACGAACAGTTACAAATTACTAAAACCATTAGAAGTTGCGTAGTTTTCTTTACAGTAATTACCGTAATCTCTTTAATATTATCCGTTCTTGTATCTTGCGTAGGTGTTGCAGGTTGCGTTAGATAATTTGAAAAAAATTAAACCCGTTTTGGAAGATCCGGAACGGGTTTCTTTTTCTAGGCATATTTACTTCGCAATACTGCGTTTGCTGCTCTATAAAAACAATCTCGATGACCAGACGGTCAATCTCGTCTGTTTTTATGAGCGAGCCTTGTCTTGCTTGCAACTATGCCTTAAAAAGTATAGAGTTAACGCGTTTGAATTGCTTGCATCTCAACCGTTTAACCGTTTTAACACGCATATTAAAAAAGCAGTGCATTTTGCACTGCTTTTTTTTACTAGTCGCCTTTTTTTAGGGTTTTGGCACTTGCTGCGGTTACGAATTTTCTTGAGAAAAATCTAGGTGCAAATACCGTTAGTTTATTGTTTAAGCCGTAAACGGCAAGGCGCTTGCCTTTGATTGACTTTTTATAAGCAAAAGATGCAATCTTTTCAGCCGTAACGGGTTTAATTTTTTGGAAAGTATAATCGTTACCCGCTTTGCTTACAAACCCAGAAATAAACGGGCCGGGGCAAAGGGTAAGAATTTTAATGTTAGTTTTTCTAATTTCATGCGCGATAGATTCGCCTAAATTTAGTACAAAAGATTTAGTGGCGTGGTAAGTGCACATATACGGACCGGGTACAAAACCAGCAATTGATGCAACGTTTATGATATGACCTTGGTCTTTTTTCAACATATCAGTTAAAAATACGCGCGTAAAATACAAAAGTGCAGTGCAGTTTACGGCAACCATCTTCATTTGAAGGTCGATATCCATATCTTTAAAGTCCGTTCTATCACCAAAGCCTGCATTGTTAACGAGTGTGTCGACAAAATACTCTTTTTCCTTTGTATATTCATAAACTTTTATGCACTGAGTTTTTTTAGAAAGGTCAGCAACAACGTAGTCCACGCGAACGGCGTAATCTTTAATCAAGTCGGTTTTAAGTCTTGAAAGTTTATCTTCAGAAGTGCCAACTAAAAGAAGGTTATGCCTTTTTTCAGCGTATAGTCTAGAAAAGGCTTTGCCTAAACCGCCAGTTGCGCCAGTAATTAAAGTAACGTTCATAAAAATTTTCCTTAATAATTAAAATATAAACGAACAGCCTGTTCAAAAGAACAGGCTGGGCATATAGCATTAGTTGAAAGAATCTTTGTATGCTTTACCAAATTTGAAAGCGGGAATTTTAGTTGCACCGATTCTAATTTGTTCGCCCGTCTTGGGGTTGAAGCCATCTCTTTCAGGTTTTTCTTTCAATTCGAAAGTACCGAAACCAGAAATTTGGATCTTTTCGCCAGCGTTTAAACCAGCGGTGATTGCATCAATAAAACTGTCAAGTGCAATACCTGCATCTTTCAAAGTAATTTTTGCGTTGTTTGCCATAGCCCTTATCAATTCATTTTTGTTCATAAAAAACCTCCGAGTTTTTATAAGTTTATTATAGCACAAATAAAATATTTTTCAAGGGGTTTTTTAAAAAAAGTGTCGAAAAATATGCTTTTTTTAAGCATTTTTTGATAAATTTACTCGATTTACATATTTGCTTAACAATTTTAACCAAAAATTGCCTAAAATTTGTATATTGATAAGTAAAACTGTCAATACTCTCCGTAACAAAAAACGGAGAGTTTTTTATGTTAAAAAGGCTTTTTATATTATGTTTATGCGCCGTGATGCCGTTTCTATCTCATATATCGTTAAACTCTTCAATTTTTAGCGGTTACACTAAAAAAGTTGAAGTTTATCTAGGAAGTGGCGGCTCATTATCACAAATTCAAACTATTGACGTTAAAGATTACCCATACTTTAGCGGGGTGTGTGGACAAGCATTTAAAGCTGACCTAAATGAGTTTGACTTAAAATCGTTTTTAGATGATTTTGATGCTAAAGTTATTTTTACGGAAAGCATAGATGAAGGCGTTTCATATTACGCGTACTCTCCTAAGATTAAAGAGCGTGTAAACTTAAACGGAAAAACGATAAACTTACAAATTTTTATAGGTAATTCAGTTACAGTTGGTGCACCTTTAATTTACGGAAGTTTTTAGTTTTAAGCGTATAAAAACAAAAAAGTAGGTAATAATCAAATCAAATTAAATAAGGAGAATATTTATGAAAAAGACAAGCAGAGTTTTAACTTTTATGAAAAGAAACGCGTTATATTTAGTCTTGGCGACTTGTATTCTTGCCGTGGGGCTTTCAGTAACGCTCATGCTAGTTGAACAAAACAAAAACAAGCAATTGCAAAACACGCCGACCATTGAAACGCCCGCGCCCGACACGGACACTGGCGCAAATCAAGAGCCTGACGTAAGCGAGCCAGTGCAAACTACCGTAACCTTTATTATGCCGGTTGAAACGCCCGTTTCAATAGTAGATTATAGCGAAAGTATGGTGTGGTGCAGCACTTTGGGAAGATTTTCTTCACACAAAGCGGTAGACTTTTTTGCTGAAGAAGGTACTGACGTTTTAGCCGTTTACGACGGCGTTGTTGAAAGCGTCGAAAGTACTTTTTTACAAGGCGTAACCATTACCATTGACCACGGCAACGGGCTTAAAACCGTATACAATTCACTTGTGGACGGCGAACAAGTTTTCGTAGGTCAAACGGTAAGCCAAGGCGATAAAATAGGTGAAGTTTCAGTAACCAACCGCCAAGAATATAAGGACGGCGCGCACCTTCACTTTGAAGTTATGGAACAAGGCGAGATAATTGATCCCGCAAAATACCTTTCTTTCAATGAAAAATAAGCATTAAATAGACAAACTCTGAATAAGATATTGTAAATATCGTATTTGGAGTTTTTTATGTTTAAAAGGACAGCGGCTTTAATTTTATCGGTAATTTTTATAACTTGTTCGTTTGTTTTCGTTGGGTGCGGGAAAGGGGAAGTTTCACGCACAACCTACGATATAAAAGTTACGCTTACTGAGAATATTTTAAGCGGGGAGCAAACGGTTAACTATTATAACGACACGGAAACCGCCATTTCAGTGTTAAAGTTTAATCTTTACGGCAACGCGTATAGAAAGGACGCTGCATTTAGCCCAGTAAGCGCGCAGCACGTGGCGCAATCTTACCCCAACGGTTTTAGTTACGGCGATATGAAAATAAACGACGTAACTTGCGGTGGTGAAAGGCTTAACTTTGAAGTCTGTGGTCAAGATTTGAATATTTTGCAAGTGGACTTGGGTAAAGAAATTTTCCCTGACGAGAGAATTAGCGTTAAAATTGATTACACTCTATCGCTTGCAAAAGTCGTTTCGCGCACGGGGATAAACGAGCACACTATAAACCTTGCAAACTTTTATCCTATACTTTGCGCGCGTGATGAAAACGGTTTTTACGAGTGTGTTTATTACTCTATTGGCGACCCCTTTTACAGCGACCATGCAGATTATAGAGTAACGCTTACCGCTGACGAAAAATACTTAGTTGCTGCAAGCGGTAAAAACATATCAAGTGTTGATAACGGAGATACCGTTACTAGCGTTTACGAGATAGAAAACGCGCTGTCCTTTTGCTTTGTGTTATCCGATAAATTTTCCGTGTTAAAATCAAGTGTAGACGGCGTTGATATATATTATTATTACTATGATGATGAAAACCCAAAATCATCAATGGAATACGCGGGGAAAAGCATATCATATTTTTCAAAAACATTCGGCGAATACGCCTATTCGCAATATACTTTTGTAGAGACTGAGTTCGTGCAAGGGGGCATGGAATTTAGCGCGCTTACAATGATAAGCGACGACCTTGCGCCCGCGTCTTTTGGCGAAGTTATAGTGCATGAAACTGCGCATCAATGGTGGCAAACTGCGGTTAGCAACAACGAGATAGAATACGGTTTTTTAGACGAAGGTTTAACCGAGTATTCGGTGGTTTTATTTTACGAAAATCACCCCGAATATTCGCTCTCACGCGCACAACTTATAAAGAGCGCAGAAGATACTTATAGGATATTTTGTACTGTTTCAGACAAGGTTTTCGGCTCGGTTGACACCACGATGTTGCGCTCGCTAAAAGATTTTAAGAGCGAGTACGAATACGTAAATTTATCTTACGTTAAGCCGTGTATTATGTACGATTACTTAAGGACTACGATAGGCGATAAAAGGTTTTTTAACAGTCTAAAAGATTACTATGAAAAGTATAAATTTAACTGTGCCACTCCGCACGATTTAGTTGGTGTGTTTGAAAAGAACGGTGCGGATGCAAACGGCTTTTTCCAAAGTTTTTTCGACGGTAAGGTTATAATATAGCATTTGACAAAATTACGCTGTTAAATTTTTGACAGCGTAATTTTCTTATTTAACTAAAATCTTTAACTTTAAATAAAAAATTTATTTAAAAAGTGTAGTAAATATCAATTAAACAAACGTTATCTATTGACAAAAGCAAACGAAAATGATAAACTAATTAGGTATACGAGTACATTAAATACGAGGTATGTATGAAAAAATTTCTTAAATTATTGTTAATATCCGTTCTCGCTGTTGCAACCGCGTTGACTATGGTTGCTTGTGATGGCGCTACACCTAGCGGCAGCAGTAAGAAAGGCGTAGACGGGGCTGTTACTGAAAAGGGGATTTACGAAGTTAGAAAGTATTATGCTGAAGACGGCGTTGACACGCTTGACCTTGGCGCAATCGACCTTCCCGAAGGCGTTACTGAAATTAAGATTAAGGCTAACGCATTTGCTGGTAACACTTCATTAAAGAGCATTAAAGTTCCTTCAAACACCGTAGAAATCGGTGCGGGCGCTTTCGCTAAAATGGTTAACCTTGAAAAACTTGAACTTCCTTTCGTTGGTGCGGAATTTAACGCTAACTATAAGCACAATTCTTCTGATTCCGTAACCGTTAGCGATGCTGAAAGAACTATCGCACACATCTTTGGCACGGCTGAATATGACGGCGGTTCACAAGTTACCGTAACTTACGGCGCTGCAACCACAACCGTTTATATGCCCTTGACCTTAAAGACCGTTATCATCAATAACGAAAAGCAAGAAGAATATAATATTCCTATGTACGCTTTTAACGGCGTAACCGCGTTCACCAACATTGAACTTAAAGGCAACATCGTTGGTATTGGTGAAAATGCGTTCGGCGGCGTTGGCGGAATTGAAACCATTAAAATTCCTGCAAGCGTTAAGAATATATATACTGGCGCATTTATCGGCAGTTATATTAAGAACTTCGTTTTCGATAGCGCTTGTGCTAATATTAAGGTTGAAGATAAAGCGTTCTTCGGTTGCACACTCTTAAACTTCGTAGGTGCAGGCACTCCCGCTAAAAACACTATCGACCTTGCTAAGTTTGAAGTTGCAACTATCGGTAGAGCTGCTTTTGATTTATCGGCTAACGAAGTTGAATACATCGTTAAAAATGCAAGTGGTGTTGATGCTGAAAAGGTTTTTGGTGAAACTGAACTTGCTTAAAATACTAAATTAAAGTAAAATAAAAACGACCTTTTAATAAGGTCGTTTTTTTGTTGTTATTTTTAGATTATTTAACGCTTACTAATTTATAAACGAGCGCGCCCATTTGGTTGTTAGTTCCGTAAGTCAAAAGCGGATAAGCGTATTGAAGAACTTGTGATTTTAATTGCGGGGTGTCGTTAGTGGTTTTAGTTACTAACAAGTATTGTGATAAGCCTCTGTTGTAAGCGTCTTGTCTATATACTAAAAGATTTTTTACTACGTAATCTGCTTGCACGCCGTCAATCGTCCATGAAGTAGTGTTTTCCGCTTTGTTGGTAACGCTTAAGGTTTGCGGGCTGTCGTAAGCGGGGGTTATAACGGGAAGGTTTGCAATATTAACAGTGCCTGAATTTACCGTTAAATTTCTAAGAGCGAACAAGAATTGAGCGTTGTCGATTGCCGTTTTGAACTCGTAATCACAAGTAGAAACTTTTTGGCTACCGTCGGGGTAAGTTAAAGTGGTCGTGTAAGAATTGTTTTTATAAACGGTTTTGCTTGAAGTTTTGGTTTTTGCAACTTCAAACTTAGAGTTTGATGCAAAGAGTGAAGTGTAATCTTGTTCGACCGTTGAAACGATAGGTGCAAAAGAATGACCTTTAGGCAAGAAATATACTTTAGATTTAATGGTGTCTACGTATTGTTTGCCGCCGTTTACTTCAGTATAGCCTTCAGCGAAAGTTCCTTCTAAGTCGTACCACGCGTTCAAAGTAAGGGTTGAAGTTAAGCAGTAAACTTGTGCTTCACCGTCAATCTCTAACGCGTATTCTTCAGGAATTGAAAGACTTGAAGAAAAATTCATTTCAAACGTACCCGTAAAGTTATAATTGACTGCTTTTTGAGTAAGTATATCAGCCTTTTTAACCTTTTCAAAAGCGGGGGTGTAGGTAACGTCGTAAGTAAGCGATTCAGTATAATCCATAGGTGCATCTGAAACAGCACCGCCACCAAGGAAGTCGTTGTTAAAATAAAGTGTGTTGTCTTCCGTGCAGCCTACGGTAAAAATGCTTATCGAAACTGCAAGAAACAACGCTAAAAATTTAAAAATGCGTTTTTTCATTTCCATCTCCGTAAATTTGTACGTTAATATAATAACACAAATAAAAAAAATTGTAAAACTTAATTAAAAAGAACTTTAAAAGTTTCTTAAATATGTTACAATATAATTATGGTAAATTTATTTTTAACTAATTCTTATTTTAATTTATTTCCCATTTTAACTAATAACCTTTTCGATAACGCTAGCGGTTTAGACGGGAAACGCCTAGTTTTTTGTGAAGCGAAAGTTTCGCTTATGATTGAGCGTATGCTTTGTGATAAGGCGGGGGGAAGTTTTAATACCGAAGTTTATTCTTTCGGTAAGTTTTTGAGCGCAAGAAAAAACCTTGGCAAAGTACTTTCTAAAGAAGGTTCTGCTATGGCTATCAAGCGTATTTTGTCAAGCGTAAGTTTAGAGTGTTTTAATCAATCTACCCAAAACCTTGCGTCGTCTTTATACGACTTAATAATTCAGTTAAAGAGTGCAAAGGTTACGCCTGAAGACGTGTCGTTCGCTGCACAAAATACGCGCGGTGTTCTAAAGGATAAATTAACGGATATTTATAAAATTTATTTGCAGTATGAAAAGTACGTTATAGATAACGGCTTTAAAGATCAAAGTTCGTTGCTTTCATATCTTCCTGACCTAATAGATAATTCCGCAGAAATCAAGGGTGCGGAAGTTTTCGTGGTTGGGTTTAGTACGTTTACGGCGCAAGCACGCGATGCTGTAAGTGCGTTGATTAAAAACGCAAAACAAGTTACCTTTATTTTAACCGAAGGGGATAACCCCTTTTCTTACGTAAATGAAACGGCAAACTTCGTGCGCAATAAATGCAAAGAATTATCCATAAACCTTTTTGAAAAGCGTTTTGACGGTGATTATTCGGCTAGCGGCGGCATTATTGCAGACAATATCTTTTCGCCCGCAATTTTAGCGGATAAGAAGTTAAAAACTAGTGGCGAAGTTTATTTTAACGCTGCGCTTAATCCTTATGATGAAATCACGCGCGTGGGTGAAATTATTCGCCGCGCGGTTTTGGACGGAGAGTGCAAGTATAAAGACTTTACTATTGCCTTAGGTGATGCGGAAACTTACCGCGATAGTATAATGGCAGTGTTTAACGCGCTTGAAATTCCATATTATCTAGACGAGCAAATTGTTCCATTAAATCATCCGTTGGTAACGCTTATTTTATCTTATATTGAAGCGTTTAGGTCAGGATTTGATAGAAAGAACGTTTTATCTTTTTTGAAAAACCCGTTAGTAGTTGCGGACAAAAGCCTTACCGATGAGTTTGAAAATTACTTAATTAAATACAACGTAAACCGCAAAGGGCTTTTTATGCCCTTTACCTATCCCGCGGATAGTGAAGAAACTCTAGTTCTTCTTGAAAGCACTAGGGCTGCGCTTTGTAAGCATTTTAGTTCGTTCAACCTTTTAGCGCTACTTCAAAACTTATCCGTTAAAGAAAAACTTGAAAAATTAGCCGATTCGCTTAGTGATATAGGCGAAGTTAAACAAGCAAAAATCACAGAGCAAATTTACGATAAAATCGATAAATTACTCAGTGAAATGACTATGATTTTAGATGAAATAAAACTATCTTTAACCGAGTATAAAAACTTGTTTTTAATAGGTGTTTGCTCGCTAAAAATGAGTATAATTCCACAGTATAACGACGCTGTGTTTATAGGTGGATTTAAAGAAACCGCACTTGCAAAGGCAAAGCGCTTATTCGCGGTGGGGCTAACCAGTGCCGTACCTACAGTTCAAGCGGACGTTGCGCTGCTTTCCGACGTGGAAATATCTTCATTAGAGCAAATAAAAGTGCTCGTTGAACCCAAAATCAAGGTTGTAAACCATCGAACGCGTGAAAAGGTTGCTATGGCACTTTCTGCGTTTAGTGAAAGGTTATACCTATCTTATCCCACTTCTACGGTTGACGGTAAACAAAACGATAAGAGCCAAGTTATTGAAGATATTGCAAAGATGTTTGAGTTAAAACCTTTCCCCGCGTTAAACGGGTATTTAAGCCGTGAAACGGGGTACAAAACCTTTGCAAAAGAGTGCGGGGACTTCGTTTTAGGTAAACGCGACGGCGACTTTAATTACGACTTTACTATTCCGTCGTCATTTTATGCGGCAACTGGCGGCGAAGGCTTAGAAAGCATACTTAAGACCGCGCAAAAAGAAGTTAAAGAACGCCTTGAAGGCGACAGTGTTTCGCTTATTAAAAGCGTCGTTTCACCAACGGCTATAGAAGAATACTATAGGTGTCCTTTCCGCGCGTTTATTTCTCATTCGTTAAGGGTTAAAGAGCGTGAAGAAGGGCAGGTTAAGGCGCTTTCCGTTGGTAATTTAATGCACGATATTTTGAAAGGGTACGTTAGGGGGGTAAATCAAGTTAGCGATAAAACCACTTCCGATGCGCTCTTTGAAAAGGTTAGTAAAGCCGTGCTTGAAAAGGACGAATATAGAAAGTATTTAACTGATTTTTCCGCTATTTGCACGGTAAATAGAGTACTTAGAGAATGTAAGGAATATTGTTATAAAACTTACCTTTCTTTAGATAACTCTAACTACACCGTATCTAAGACCGAAGTAGGCTTTGGCGACAATGCGGAATACCCCGCGATACCGCTTTGCGGTGGTAAGGTTAAACTTAAGGGTAAGATTGACCGCGTTGATGAAAACGACGAGTTCTTTAGAGTTTTAGATTATAAAACGGGTAAGGCGGACGCATCCGAAAAGGCGCTTTTTGCCGGGGTTAAACTTCAACTTTACTTATACGCTGCTGCGGTTATGGGCAAGTATAAAGACGCGCCCAAAACGCCCGCGGGGCTGTATTACTTGGCTATTTCCGACAAGTATGAAAGTAAGACTGACAAGAAAAAAACGCTTGCAGTTGGAAAAACGCTTAAGGATAGAGAAGCGCTTATTTCGCAAGATAAAGAGTTTTTTGATAATGGTGAAACGGAGTTCACTGATGCTTGCATAGATGAAAAGAGCGGTAAAATTAAAAACGCCGTGGACAAGGTAACCCTTTCAAACTGTATTGATTACGCTCTAAAGATAAGCGAACTTGCAGCGGAGAGATTAGAGAGCGGCGTAATAGTGCCGTCCCCGTATGAAAACGCGTGCGAATATTGTAGTTACAGCGCACTTTGCGGCGTATATAACGCGGAGAAAAGAAGTGTTGGCGGTGTAAAAGCCGTATTTAGTGGAGAAGTGGATGATGAGTAAATTAACGGAAAAACAACTTGAAGTTGTAGAACACGCTGGTGGAAATATTCTCGTTTCAGCATCCGCTGGAAGCGGCAAAACGCACACTATGATTGAGCGTATTAAAAGGCTTATTATAACCGAAGGCGTTGGCGTAAACAATATTCTAGCCGTTACCTTTACTGAAAGCGCGGCTGCGGATATGAAACAAAAGATGAGAAAGGCTTTAAGCGAAGTTGCTTTAGGTAAACTTGACGGAGAAATTACCGCTGAGCAAAAAAAGGCTTGTATAGAACAAATCCCCGATGTTGCAACGGCGGATATTTGCACCATGCACGCTTTTTGCGGAAGAATTATTCGTTCGTACTTTTTTACCGTGGGTTTATCACCAGACTTTAAGATTTTAGATGAAGCGGACGCTAATATTTTGCGAATTACCAGCATTGAAAAGACTTTTTCCGAGTTTTATGAAAAGAAGTACGACTGGTTTTTGTCGCTTGTGGATAGACATTCTTCTAACCGCTTAGACGATAACTTAAAGAGTTTGATTTTGTCGGCGTATGAGTTTTTTGATTCGGAAGCCCAGCCTAAAAAACTTAGAGAAAAGAGTGCTGAAATTTACACTGAGCAATTTATTGATGAACTTTTAGTTAGATATAAGCAAATTCTTAACGAGCGTTTGAGTTTATTGAAAGCGGACGCGGTTTCAGCATTGCAATTATTTACGCTTGAAGGGTTAAATAAGGCTTGCAACTTTACCAACACGCTTATAGGTGATATAGACGCGGTTATTGCGGCAAAAGATATTTATTCTATAAAATGGTATGAAAATTATAAACTTCGTTTAGATTTTGAAAGAAAGTTAAGCGAAGCCGCAAAAGAACAAAAAGACATAGTGGCGGCTGTAAGAAAGAGTTTTGCCGACTTAATCAACCGCTTTTCAAAGTGTGTGGGTGCTAATCGTGAAGAAGACTTAGCGCGCGCCGCAGTTTGCAAAGAGCACAGTGAAAAATTTAATATAGTACTTAATCGTTTTTCACAAATTTACGACCAAGAAAAACGTGAAGAAAACGCGCTTGACTTTAACGATTTAGAGCACTTTGCGCTTAAAATTTTAAGCGAAGAAAAGGTTGCTGAAGAAGTTCGTGAAAAATATAAATATATTTTCGTGGATGAATACCAAGACACTAACGGTGTTCAAGAAGAAATTATTTCTAAGATAGCAAAAGACAACGTGTTTATGGTTGGCGACGTAAAGCAAAGTATTTACGGTTTCCGTGGTTGCCGTCCAGACTTCTTTATCGAAAAGGATAAAAAGATGTCGGCAAACGGTGAAAAGGTTGTAAGGCTTAACCATAACTTCCGTTCAACCGACAGCGTTATCAATATGGTCAACAGTATTTTTAATTACTGTATGACCGACAGCGTTTACGGCGAAAGTTATAAAGAAAAGGCTCAATTAGTCAGTGGCGAACTTTACCCTAAAGATTATGCTGGTAGGGCAGTTTTGCATTATTTGCAAAAAGAAAAAGCCGAAAAAACCCCTGATGAACAGCCTAGAATTTACGACGTTTTGCGTGATAGGCCGCAAGACGTAAAGGACGACACGGACACGCTTGCAGCGCTTATTTCTAGCATAATTTTTGAAGAGCGAGCGAAAACTATTTACGATACCAAAGATAAACAATTCCGCCCGGTAACTTTTGGCGATATTGCAATTTTAACAAGAAATCGCAGCAGTAAATACGTAAGCGATTTGGTTTCAGGGCTTATTGCAAACGGAGTTCCCGTAAGTTCGGACGTAAAGGAAAACGTTTGCGACTTTCCCGAAATTAAGATAGTAATAAACGCGCTTAAACTAATAGATTGCTTTAAGCAAGACTTGCCTTTAGTTTCAACCTTAAAGAGTGCAATCGGTGATTTTAGCGAAGAAGAATTGCTTAGCATCGTTAGGTTTTACGAAGATAACGCTACTGATTGCCACGGCGGGTTTTACGAGGCGTTTGAGTTTTATTTAGATAACGCAACTTCGCCCTTAAAAGAAAAATTAAAGTCGTTTAACGATTACTTTGAAGAGATTAGACTTTTAGCCGATTTCGTAGGTGCGCACGGTGCGTTAAATAAACTTATTGAAGACAGTTCGTTTGAAGCGCATCTCTACGCTAAACCTAACGGTAATAATATGGTGGACAGGTTAAGAAAGTTTGTTTCCGCATCGGTTGTGAGTGGCAAAATTATGACCGTAAAAGAGTTTTTGTTGCGCGTTGAAACTTGCCCCGAAGCCTTTGGATTATCGCCCTTTGCAAGCGAAAATACCGTTAAGGTAATGACTATCCACGCATCCAAAGGTTTAGAATTCCCAGTAGTAATTACTTGCGGGTTAGAGCGCAACTTTAACACGGACGACGATTACGGCGACATATTGTTTAGTAGAAATTATGGTTATGCCGTAAACTATTACGACGACCAAAAACGCGCTAAGGGTGAAACGATTTTACGCGGTATTATTCGTGAAGAAAAGCGGTTAGAAAGAATTAAAGAAGAAATGCGCTTATTCTACGTTGCCGCAACCAGAGCGACAAACGCTTTGCACTTAACTTTTTGGGCTAAAAACGACTTGCGCCGCAGCGAATTCCA
The DNA here is from genome assembly GCA_045594285.1 of Christensenellaceae bacterium. Classification (GTDB taxonomy): domain Bacteria; phylum Bacillota; class Clostridia; order Christensenellales; family Borkfalkiaceae; genus UBA1259. Next base: position 102,837 of record JAZNYF010000003.1, read on the forward strand.
CGGTGCGGATAAGTTTTTAGATTTTATTCCGTCAAGCATGGGGTCGGTAGTTCATACTGACGCGCAGTTAGAGTTTAAGCGCACTTTAGCGGCTAAAAAGGACGTAATTATCATTAAACCTGATGAGAAAGTGGTTGCAAAAATGCAAAGTGATTTTGCTGCTGAATATCCTTTTAAGGCAGATTGTCTAGTCCCCTTAAAGGCGAGCGTAACAGAAGTAAGCAAAACCGAAGTTATCGATGAAGACGCACCTATCGTTTATTCGCTTTTTGATGAAGAAACCCCGTCCGCAGAGAGTGGAACGGCAGCGCATAGAATTTTAGAATGTTTTGATTTTGATAGCGATATTGACTTATTTACGCAAGTTGAAAGTATGATTGACGGCGGGTTAATAAGTAGAGAAGACGCCGCGTTAGTTAACCTTGTAAGGCTAAATCAAGCGCTCAACCACGATGCTTTTACTCGCATAAAAGGCAAAAAGTTGTATAGGGAAAAGGGCTTTTTAGTAAACGTGCCCGCATCACAAGTCTTCGACACGACAAGCGACGTGCCCGTACTTATTCAAGGGGTAATCGACCTTTTGGTAGTAGACGGTGATAATGCGGAAATAATCGACTATAAGTATTCTTCTTTAGCAAATGAAAGTTTGAAAAAGAAGTATAAAAAGCAACTTGATCTTTACGCTTACGCCGTAGAGAAAATAACTGGTAAAAAGGTTTTGAGAAAAACGCTTGTAAACGTTTTCCACGGCTACGGTGAGAGTGTAAATTAAACTATTAAATTAGTCAAAATAATATAAAAAGTTCGGTAATTCGAGCCTATTTACCGCCTAAAATTTAGGCGAGGTGGGTTATGACCGAACTTTTTAATTTATTATTCGATTGCGTAAATAAGTTTTTGGGTGCGGGCGGAATGTTCGTAATTTTTTCCGCAATACTTGTTTTAGGCTGTGCTTTTTTTGCAGTAATGTTGCGTTTTTTTGACGTAAATAGAGCAGTACTTAGGGCAAGTTTTTTTCTTTTTGAAGGTGGAATATGCTTTGCCGAGTGGGCGTTTGCCGTTTTATGTAAACACACTCAAAAATTCGTTTTGTTACAAATTGCTTTATGCATTTTTTTATTGATACCTATAATTTGCACAAAAAAAAGAGTAGTAAGGACGAGTGTTAAGCAAAAAGAATTGATTAAACTTATAGACCAAAAAATAAGTGAAGAAGACGTTGGTGCATTAAAAAAACAAACACGTGTTAAAGATTTTTGCGCAAAAATGCAACTCAACGCTATTTCTAACGGTGAAAAAGACAAGAAAAATACGATTGATTTTACGCACGTAAAAAGCGTTATTGAAAGATTAAAGTATATTCCTATATCTTTAGACGAAAAAAAGCAGGTGGAAGAATTAGAAAAAAGCGTTATAGAATTAGAAAACGGAGATGGAACTCCGCTTACAAAAAGTAATATTAACGACGGATTAGGAAGATTGCTTAAAATTATGGCAAAATATGGTGTTTAACAAGTAAATGCTATAAAAACCGCTTAAAAAGAGCGGTTTTTTCTCTTTTTGTATTGACTTTATAGCATTTGTAATGTATAATTTAATTCAACGATAAGCGTTAAACACGCTAAAATTTTTAAAGGTGCACAAGTGAAAAAACTCCTTATATCTTTATCGTTATCTTTAATAATTGCTTTTTCATCCGTTGTGGGGCTTTACGGCTGCGTTGACGACGGCTCTTTTACCGTTACTTTTTCGCCCGGTAAGTATACTCAAGCAACGCTTGCGGACGGGTTTACTGAAGAACATTTAGTTCAAAGGGTAAAAGATGCAAAAGAACTTATTTTACCAGTGTTTATATGCGACCAAGCGTACCACGTGGGCTGGGATGATATACCTGAAAATATTACTAAAGACACTACGCTTACCGCAGTATGGTATGAAAAAGAATTCGTAGTTAAGTTTGAACCGGGTGCAATAGATGCAACGCTCGTTAGCGGTTCTGAAGAAATTAAAACCAATACGGTTACTAACATCACTCCGCCCGTTTATGAAAGAAAAGGTTACACCATGGACCCCACTTGGGGCGGTTATAATTTTGACGTTATCAATTCGAACGTAACTGTTACCGCAAAGTGGATACCCAACACTTATAAAATTTATCTTCAAGAACAAGACGACAGCACGCTAAATTTTGAAAACCAAGATTTAATTAAGACCGACGATAACGGCAAAGTTTATTTTGAAGTTAAATACGGTCAGCCCATAGGTGAATTGCCAGTTCCTAAGAAGGACGGCAAAACTTTCGGCGCGTGGAAGTTGGAACAAGTTGCAACAAAAGTGTTTAGCGAAAGTTTGTATTCATTTGATTATGATATTACTTTAGAAGCGCTTTGGGTTGAAGAAAGCGAGTACTTGATTTTCTACAACGGCGTGGAAAAAACCGACAATCCTATATCTTACTCGGTTGGTGATTCTTTTACGCTTAACAACCCCACGAAAGAAGGTTACGACTTTATCGGTTGGACTTACGAAGGTCAAACTCAACCCGTTATGAGCGTTAAGATTAACTCAACCGATATAGGTAATAAAGAATTTACCGCACATTGGCAGATTAAAACGTATACGATTCAACTAGACGGACTTAGCGGCGCTCAAATCAGCAATAAATATTTATTCGTAACTTACGGGGATAAGGTTGGTGAAATGCCTACACCCGAAAGAGAAGGTTTTGAATTCTTATACTGGACCACCCAAAACGGCACGGTTATAAACAGCGACACCGTTTGGACTATTGACGATACGTCTATAGTGCTTACCGCAAAGTATACTAGAATTTATACCATTAAATTTGTGCTCAAATACACGCTCAACAAGGTTGACGTATACAGTAACTTTAAGTTGGGCACTTACGAACACTTAAATCTCGTTAAGAGCGAAACGGAAGAAAACACTTACCTTATGCTTGGCGTTAAGGAAAACGATACTATCCCGACGCTTCCCGTAGCGGTGCCGTATACTCCGCATAACGACCCGACCAACAGTTACGTATTCCTTAACTGGAAACACCGCCACCCCAACAAAAAACTGGTAACCATCAACAAAGGTATGCTTATAAATGAAGAAAAGTTCCCTGGAACTTATGAAAGTGGCGAAATTATTTTGTTGGCGGCTTGCCGAACCGACTGGATTGACGGCTGGTATTAAAATATAATAAAAAATGAGAGAACCGACCGTGCTTTTATAAAAGCGCGGTCGGTTTAACTTTAAATTTCTTTCTTGCATATATTAAAAAAGCAAGGGGGAGATTATGAAAAAACCGCTTACCGTAAACTTGGGTTATCCAACGATAGAAGATATAAAAGAAGATAAAAAAACAGCCTTTCTTTTAGCGGGGGCATACTCTGGCGCGCACGGTGAACTAAGTGCAATTTTACAATATTTTTATCATTATTTACATTTTAAGCGCCTTAATGATGATGCTACTTCAGAAGTTATTATGAGTATAGCGCTTGCTGAAATGCACCACTTAGAAATTTTAGGCTCGCTTATAATGCGGTTGGGGTTAGACCCTGTTTTTTGCACGGCAAGCACTTTTTGCGCGGAATATTACTCGGCTAAAAATATAAGATATAGCAAGGATGCTAAAAAGATGCTTATCGACGACGTTACCGCTGAGAGCGCGGCTATTAAAGAGTATGAACAGTTACTAGAGATCATAGAAGATGAAACGGTTGGAGCCGTCATATCAAGAATAATTTTAGATGAAGAATTGCACGCCAAAGCACTAAAAGAGTGTTTTGACCGATATAATCAATATGGTTAAACAAAATCAAGGCGAAATTTACGCAAAAACGCGAAAATTTCGCCTTTTTTATTGCAATTATTCAGCGTTTGATATATAATATAATAGTTAAAACTATTAAACTTTCGTTAGGGGTGAATAGAAATGATTTTGGGTAAAAAGAAAAAAAGTGGTAGCGACGTTGGTAAAATTATCGTTGGCGAAGGCGCTTCTTTAAGAAATACTGAAGGTTATAACAGACTTAAAGATAATATTCTTTATATGAACGCAGATGGCAACAAAAAGGTTATTCAAGTAGAATCTGCCGTTAAAGGCGAAGGTAAAACTACCGTTATTTGTAATCTTGCCGTAAGTTTAGGGCTTACCGATAAAAAAGTTATCGTAGTTGACCTTGACTTCCATCGTCCGCGCACTCACCGTATGTTTAACGTAGGCAAAGAAACTGGTATTGCGGAATATATCCTTAACGATGAAAAACTTGAAAAGATTATCAAAAAAACCGAGTATAAGAACGTAGAAATTATTACGCGCGGCGCGGAAATTTATAACTCATCACTCGTGTTCGTTTCGGACAAGTTCAAAAAACTTATTGCAACCCTTCGCGAGCAGTATGATTACGTGTTGCTCGACTGCCCGCCCGTACTTCAAATGTCAGACTATATGCATATTTCAGAAGTTTCTGACGGCGTACTCTTTATGGTTGCATACGCAAGCACCACCAAAACGCAAGTTGCCGAAGCTATTAAAGAACTTAAGAAGAACGGCACGGAAATTTTGGGTACTGTGTTTACGATGTACGACAAGAAGAAAGATAAGAGTTATGAAAGCGGTAATTATTATAACTATAATTACGGCGAAGAATCAAATAGTAAGTAATTTTTAGGTAATTTATGGTAGATATACACGCGCACGCACTGCCGTTTGTTGATGACGGAAGTGATTCGTTTGAAACTTCTTTCATAATGATAGAAGGCTCAATAAGTCAAGGTGTAACGGATATTGTTTTAACGCCGCATTACTCTTTGGGTGAGTATGAAACGCCTGCTACCGAGATTAGAGAAGAATTTGAAAAATTTAAGGCTAAGGTAAAAGAAAGGGGCTTAGATATAAACCTTTACTTAGGTCAAGAAATTTTTGTTCGTAGAGATTTTAAGAAGATTTTTGAAAGCGGAAATTATCTCACTATGAACGGCACTAAAAAAGTGCTTATCGAGTTTGATACTCGTAACGATTTTGATATTGCCGAAGCCGTTTACGACCTTAAGATGATGGGGTTAGAGCCTATCGTTGCGCACTTTGAAAGATATACTTACGCGGATATTTCAGTTGCGGAAGAAATTAAGTCTTTAGGCGGATATATTCAAATCAATGCGGAATCTTTGGTAGGTAAAACCAAGCACACCTATTATAAAAAGGTGAAGGCGCTTTTAAAAGAAGGACTTGTGGACTTTGTTGCTAGTGATATGCATGATTTTAGGCAAAATTTGATATCAAAAGCGTATGACTTTACCGCAAGGAAGTTTGGCGAGCATACTGCTGAAAAGTTATTTAATGAAAATGCAAAACAAATAATCAAGGGTTAGATTTCAATCTAACCCTTTGATGTTGAAAAGGGAAATTATGGAAAAAAGAATTATTGCAATCGGCGGCGGTGAAATTAAAAATAAGACCACGCTTGAAATTGACCGTTATATTGCAAACCTTGCTAAAGAATACGCGGGTGAAAAAAGAGCAAACGCGCTCTTTATAGGAACGGCATCACACGATAGTATGCCGTACTTTAACAGTTTTAGAAAAACTTACACTTCCGTTTTTGATATTAAGGCGGAAGTTGCGCTTATGGTTTACGGCGAGATGTCTTTAGAGAAAATCGCTGGCAAAATAGATATGGCGGACTGCATTTATATCGGCGGCGGCGATACCGTGTTTATGCTTGAAAAGTGGAAAGAATTCGGTATTGAAAAACTCATTATAGACGCTTATGAAAAGGGTAAAATCATCTGCGGACTTTCCGCGGGGGCTATTTGCTGGTTTACCGATATGTACACCGATTATGAAATTATGCGTGGGCAAAGTTCCGAGTACGTTTTAAAGAAAGGTTTGGGCGTGCTTGACGGCGCTATGTGTCCGCACTTTAACGATAGAGAGCAAGATTTTACAGATGCACTTAAAAAGGGTGTAATAAAAAGCGCGTACTGTGTGGATAACGACTGCGCTATAGAGTTTGTAAACGGCAAGTTTACCAAGGTTATTTCCGCAGGCGGAAAGGCGTATATGGTAAGTTTAAACGGACAAGAAATTGTTAAACAGGAACTTCAATGAGAATAGAAAATTTTGATAAAAGCATGCAAAAAATCATAGATAATCTTGTAAAAGAAGGTGTTAAACCCCATCTTTTACTTCATTCTTGCTGTGCACCGTGTTCTTCGGCGTGTTTGGAAAGAATTAAAGATTATTTCGATATAACCGTGTTTTATTATAACCCTAATCTTGACAGCAAGGAAGAATTTACTTTGCGCGCAAACGAGCAGAAGCGATTGTGCGCTGAGTTAGAAGTAAAATGCGTGATAGTTGATTATAACGCAGATGAATTCTTAAGCGCGGCAAAGGGATTAGAAAGTGAAAGGGAAGGCGGTGCAAGATGTGCCGAGTGCTTTAATCTTAGACTTTCAAAAACTGCGGTATTTGCAAAAGAAAACGGCTTTGATTTCTTTGCAACTACGCTTACCGTTAGCCCGTTAAAGAACGCTAAACTACTTAACGAAATAAGTGAAAAACTAGCGGAAAAGTATGGTGTAAAACATCTTCCAACCGACTTTAAGAAAAGGGGCGGGTATCAGCGCTCTATTGAACTTTCAAGAGAGTATAACCTTTATAGGCAAAACTATTGCGGTTGCGCCTTTTCAAAAAATTTAATTCCCAACGGATAATAATTATGTTATTTAAGATACAAAACGGCGGGGTTTCTTTCGGTGCGGACACAGTTTTGGAGCGCGTTGATTTTGAAATTAAAGACCGTGAAAAAATTGCAATAGTCGGGCGCAACGGCTCGGGTAAATCTACGCTATTAAAGTGTATTGCCGGTGAAATCGAAATGGAAGAAGGCACGGGCGACGATGCACTTGTAGTTGCTAAAGGCAAGGGCGTAAATATCGGCTACTTAAAACAAATAACCTTTACTGACGAGTCAATCAGCATGATTGATGAAATTATGAAGGTGTTTAAGGAAATAACCGATACCGAGCAAAAAATGGCGGAAAAGTTAGTTGAACTTGAAACTTCTTCGTCCGATAAATTGATAAAAGAATATTCCGCACTAAACGAAAGGTTTGAATTTTTAGGCGGATATACCTATAAAAAAGAATATTCGGTAATGATTAAAAAGTTTGGGTTTACCGAGCAAGATAAGTTAAAGCCGTTATCGGAATTTTCGGGCGGACAAAGAACGAAAATAGCGTTTATGAAGTTGCTTTTATCTCACCCCGATATTTTGCTTCTCGATGAACCGACTAACCATTTAGACGTTACCGCAATCAAGTGGCTTGAAGGGTATATAAAGTCGTATAAATCGGCAGTAGTCATCGTTTCTCACGATAGAATGTTTGTGGAAAGAACGGTCGACAAGGTTTATGAAATAGAATACGGCGAAAGCAAGTGCTATCACGGAAATTACTCTGATTTTGAAAGACAAAAGAAAGAAAATTATCAAAAACAATTAAAAGACCACGAATATCAGCGCGAAGAAATTAAAAGGCTTACTCAACTAATTGAGCGCTTTAGATATAAAGCGACCAAGGCGAAAATGGTTCAATCAAAGATTAAGATGATTGAGCGTATGAAGATTATTGATAAGCCTGATAGGTACGACTTAAAAACTTTCCACGCTAACTTTCAACCCATTGAAGAAAGTGTTAAAAAGGTTTTGGAAGTAAGCGAACTTGAAATCGGTTACGACAGCGTTTTGGCAAAGGTAAAGTTTGAACTCTACCGCGGTCAAAAACTCGGCGTTATCGGCGACAACGGAATAGGTAAATCTACGCTGCTTAAAACTCTCGTTAGAGAGATTAACGCGCTATCTGGCAACTTTTCTTTTGGGTTAAAAGTAAAAATAGGTTACTTTAATCAGCAAATGGCGGAGTACTCTAGTGAAAAGACGGTGTTTGACGACTTTCACGATGAATTTCCGTTAGTTAATGAAACTGAAGTTAGAACGGCGCTCGGCTCGTTTTTGTTTAGCGGCGAAGACGTTTTCAAACGAGTAAACGATTTGTCCGGGGGCGAAAGGGTTAGGCTTGCGCTTTGTAAAATGTTTAAGCGCCGCCCGAATATGCTTATCCTTGACGAGCCCACTAACCACATGGATATAGTCGGCAAAGAAACTTTAGAAAATATGCTTTGTGAGTACACTGGCACGGTAATAGTGGTTTCACACGATAGATATTTTATCAATAAAGTTGCTGATAAACTGCTTGTGTTTGAAGATAAAAACGCCGTGTTTTATCCCTTTGGTTATAGCGAGTATGAAATTATAGAAAAGGAAAGAGAAGAAAAGGATAACTTGCAACCGCAACAAAGGGAAGTTAAAGTTCAAGCGGGCGCAAAAAAGACTTTCTCTACACCCTTAAAGGACAAGGGAAAGAAAGAGCGCAGAGTTAAGCGTTTAGAAGAACTTATCGAAAATGGTGAAGGCGAATTAGCAAAGTTTAACGCTGAACTTGAAGATCCCGCCGTTTATTCCGACTACGTAAAGGTGAGTGAAATTCAAGCAAAAATAGACGCGTTGAGTGCGGAAATAGACGCTTTTACCGAAGAATACTTTACACTTAGTGAAGAGTTAAAAGAATATGAGTAAAAAGAAAAATCTCGACTAAATTAGTCGAGATTTTTTAATTTGTTTTGATATTAGTTTTTAAGCGGCAACTTCGCCCTTTTTTGCCTTTTCAAATTCTTCAATAACTTCATCGTCGGGCTTTTTAGATAAAAGTGAGCCAACGAGAATTGCTATGCTTGAAATTATGAACGCGGGGAGAAGTTCGTAAATACCAAACGCGGGTATAGCGGGTGAAAGCAAGGGGTTTAACACGAGTTTCCAAATGAATACGCTTGCTGCGCCAGCAACCATACCAGCAATTGCGCCGACTTTTGTAGTTCTCTTCCAGAAAAGTGAGAATAACATAATAGGACCAAAGGTTGCGCCAAAGCCCGCCCATGCGAACGATACTAAACTAAAGATAACGCTGTTTTCATCCCAAGCGATAACGATGCCGATTAAAGCAATTACGATAAGCACTATTCTTGAAAGCCACATAACTTGTTTATCGGTTGCCTTTTTCTTAACAATACCCTTAAAGATATTAACTGAAACTGAAGATGATGCGATAAGAAGATATGAGTCTGATGAAGAAATAGTCGCTGCCAAAATACCCGCCATAATAAGCCCTGCAATGATGAGCGGTAAGTATTCGGTTGACAAAACGATAAGTACGTTTTCTGCACCAGCCTTAGTGCCTAATGCTTCGTTAGTGGGAAGAAGTGTTCTACCAATGATACCGATTAAAACTGCTGCCGCCAAAGAGATTACGCACCAAACGGTTGCAATAATTCTTGAACGCTTAATTTCTTTCGCGTCGCGGATAGCCATAAAGCGAAGAAGTACTTGCGGAACACCGAAATATCCAAGCCCCCAAGCAAGCATTGAAACCATATTTAAGAACCCGTAAGGTGATGCAGCGCCGAAAAGGGGTTTGCCATCAACGATTGCTTGAGTTCCGTTTTCACCGAGAACGGGGTTTGCAATTTGGCTTAATGATAAAAAGCCTTCAATGTTTTTAGAGTTTTCAACAACAGCGCCAAAACCGCCCGCGTTGATAACGCCAACGAAAATCATTGCAACGAGTGCAACTATCATTACTATTGCTTGCATAAAGTCGGATACGCTTTCTGCCAAAAATCCACCGATAAGGGTGTACGCAACTACGAAAACTGCGCCAACTATAAGCATTACGTGGTAATCAAAACCAAAAAGCGTGCTAAAGAGTTTACCTACCGTTACGAAACAACTTGATGCGTAAACGGTAAAGAAAATAAGTATAAATGATGCGGCAATCGCAAGAATAACCTTTTTCTTTTCCTTAAAACGATTAGAGAAAAAGTCTGGGATAGTGATTGAGTTGCCAGCAATTTGCGAGTAGTTGCGAAGTCTTCTTGCAACGATAAGCCAGTTAAGGTAAGTACCGATAGCAAGACCTAACGCCGTCCAGAACGCATCGGCAAGCCCGCACCAGTAAGCAACACCGGGAAGCCCCATAAGTAACCAACCGCTCATATCGGATGCTTCCGCACTCATAGCGGCAACCCACGGACCTAACGAACGGCCACCCAAAAAGTAGTTTTCAGAACTGCGCTGTGATTTTTTATAAAAATAAACGCCGATACCTATAACGACGCACATATACAGCACCATGATAATAAAAATTTCAGGGTTTTTCATATATTTCTCCTGTACAAATAAATTACTGAACAATTTTATCATAAAATAGACTTTGTGTCAAGAGAATATGTAAATGCTAACAGCCCCGCGTAAAATCACAATATATTTTCTATTGAAAGGCGGAAGGTGTTGGGGATTTGTTCGGTTAGTTCTTTTAATACTTCTATTTTAGAGATTGCGTCTTGCCACTCTTTATCGCGAACTAGCGTGGCAGATTCGGCAAGCCACATATCTATTTCTTTAATCTCGTTGTGGGGGATAAAGGCGTGCAGAGTTTTTTTCTTCTTAAGCCAGTTTTGTTGCACGGCGTAAACGTCGTCTTGCGTGGCGACTTCCATATCGACTTTTTCGTATAAAACTTCTAAAACAGAGTGGAATTCTTCAAAGTGCTTGTCGATATGATGGTTTTCCACCACCGCACCCACTAAAAGCAGTATTGACACGCATACCATTGAAATAATTGACCTTACCATTTTACCCCCTTAGATAATGAAAAGTTCAGTATTTTGTAACTTTGGTTTTTGACCTTTAGATAAGCCCTGCCGTTGCCGTCCACCGTTAAAACTTCGGTCTTTTTTAACACGCAGCCGTTTTTTTGTATAAAATCTTTAACGAGTGCATCATCAGACTTTAATAAAGAAACGTTTTTGCTGTTTATTTTTCCGTCGTTAATAATTAGTAGCGGAACGCTTTTTTGCTGACCTTCACGCGAAGGGTTTTCTAAAGTAGAAAGTTTGCCGTTAGACTCGAATATGGCGTAAGAAACGTCGTCAAGGGAAAAGTAACCAGCAGAGCGCATTGATTCAATCAAGTCGTCAATGCCTAAGTTGTTCTTTTTTAACTCTAACATATCCACGCCGTCCTTATTTATAACCACGCTTGGTTTACCCGAAATTATGCGCTTAACTAAACTTCCGCTCTGTTCTAAAAGAGAGAATAGTTGATGCAAAATAAATAGGGTTAATATTGCTGAAATGCCGTAAATTAGCGGAATAGACACGTCCGCCATAGGAATACACGCAAGGTCGGCAATAATCAGCGTTACTATAAATTCAAAGGGCTGCATTTCACCGATTTGGCGCTTACCCATAAGTCGCATTACTATAACTAGCGTTAAAAATATAACCGCAGTCCTTAAAAAAGTTACAATCATATCAATAGTTTAGGTAAAATAAGGTTATTTATGCCCTTAAATTATTTGACAATATTCGCGCCGAGTGTTAAGATAGGAGCATAGAGTAGTAAAGACGCGTAAAGTGTTGCAAAATGGGATGTCGTTTGCAAACGAAAGAGTTTTCTCTGCGGTGTCTTTACGCGTCCGCTATAATTAAACGCATTTATTTTAAATGCAATAATTCTATCGGTCTCTCTAAAAATGTTTTTGGGAGATTTTTTTATGCAAAAATTAAAGAAGTTGTTTTTTTCCGACGTGTTAGACGAGTGTACGCACACTCAAAAAATAGCGTATATTGCGGTTATGACTGCACTTTCAGTAGTTTGTAATATGTTTTTTGAGTTTAAACTTGCCGATACGCAGTTTTCACTAACCCTTTTCTTTTCATCGATTACTGGGGTAATCATCGGGCCAGTTTTTGGCTTTGTCGCTTGTTTTTTGGGCGATTTAGTTGGATTTTTATATAATTCCGCAGGGTTTATGTATATGCCGTGGATAGGGCTTTCAATGGGGCTTACGGCGTTTATCGCAGGGCTTATAATGAACTTTTTAGATTTCAAAAATAAGTTTGTGCTTTACTTAAAACTTGCCATTATTTGCCTTTTGACCTTTTTAATTTGCACGGTTGCAATAAACACCACTGCTTTTTGGATAATCTATAACACCAAAAAAGTGCCATACTTTGTATATCTTGCAACAAGACTTTTCGTTCAAGGTCAAATTTGGAACAGTTTGTTTAACTACGCGCTGCTATTTATTTCCTTCCCGATTTTCTTAAGGGTAAAAAATTTAATTAAAAATAAACGATAATAATTAAAAAGTTCGGTAAAATTGCCGAACTTTTTTGTTTTTTTAAACTTTTTTAAATATTTAACTGCTACTATATAAACAATATAATATATAGGAGTGGAAAATTTGAAGACGGCAAAAAGCAAAAAACGCGTAAAAACCGAAACCAGTGTTGTAGGTAAAATAAAATTGTTTACGATATTTTTACTTATAGCACTGCAAATAGGGGTAATAGTACTGTTTAACACGCATTACGCCTTGGCGGCGCAAAGTACGGCAATAGTGAGCATAATTTTAAGTTTATTAACTTGCTTATACGTTTTATCTTCAAACAAGAACGGACTTTCTAAAGCCGTATGGATAATATTTATACTTTGCTGTTTTACTTTTGGGTATATAATCTTTTGGCTGTCGGATGAACGCATATTTTTTAGGGGTAAGAAGCGTTATCGGGCAACTTACGATAAAGAAGATTTGTTTTCAAACGCTAATATTTTAGACCACTCTCAAAGCGTAAAAGAAATGTCGTCTTTTCTTTACTCAACTGGCAAGTTTAATACTTACGACAATTGTAAGGGACAATATTTTTCTTGCGGAAAAGAACTATTTTTAGATATTGAAAACGAACTAAGAAAAGCAAAAAAGTTTATATTTATAGAGTTTTTTATAATTGCCGACGGCTTGCTTTTTGATAGAATTTTTAAAATACTAGAGCAAAAAGTTATCGAAGGCGTGGAAGTTAGGGTTATTTATGATGATTTGGGCTGTAAAAAAACCTTGTCAACTGGTGCTAGGTGCGCCTTAAAAAATGCAGGTATTAAGTTAAAGCCGTTTAATAAACTTATTCCGCTGTATTCAGTTGCGCTAAATTACCGCGACCATAGAAAGATTGTGGTTATCGACGGTAAAGTGGCTTACACGGGCGGGTGTAACCTTGCAGACGAGTACACCAACGAAAAAACAGTTTACGGATTTTGGAAAGATACTGGATATAAGGTAGAAGGCGGCGCGGTCAATTCTTTCACGCTTATGTTTTTACGCCAGTGGGAAGTTCTATCAAAGCAAAGGGAAGATTATGGCAAATACTTAAACCTAAACGAAAGTTTTGAAAACACTTCCGCCGTTATACCTTACGCCGACGGATTAGATTATAATCACCCCATAGCGCGCGGCGTTTATGAAAACATGATAACTTCCGCTAACGAAGTTTTGTATATTATGACACCTTATTTCGTGGTGGATGACGGCGTGCAAAGCCTTTTGGTAAACAAAGCGTTATCTGGCGTGGACGTTAGAATATTTTTACCAGGCGTACCCGATAAGCCTTTCGTTTACAGCGTTTCAAGAAGTAACGCGGAAAAACTTATTGATTACGGCGTTAAGATTTACACGGTAAAGGACACTTTTTTGCACTCGAAAATAGTGCTTACCGAAGATGCGGTTGCAATAGGCTCGGTAAATATGGATTTAAGAAGTTTTTATCAGCAGTTTGAATGTGCCGTTTACACCGATGACAAAGCCGTTATGGACGCGGTGGGGGAAGATTTTTCTTGCACGCTAAATAATAGCGAACAAATAACTCACAAAAATAAGTGGAGCAAGAATATTTTTTATAAAATTTACGTAGGGATAATGCAAGTTTTTGCGCCCTTTATGTAATAAATAAAAAGAACCGTTGTTAAAAAACAGCGGTCTTTTTTATTAAAGGCTTTCTTTTTAGTTTGCTTTTTAGAAAGTTTATATTGACAAGCCCAGTCCCTAAAAGCAGTGCGGCGTGGAAAACGAGCATTAACACGGTTACAATCATAAAAGTTGTAAATATTCCGAGCGGGGAAATAAGAATTTTCTCAAGCATTAACCCTAAAATAATGGTTGGTATACACAGCAAAACCGCGTGGGTGGTGAATTTTATATATTTGGGTTTTACCGCGCAACTTCTATTGATAAGAATTAAATTTAAGATAGTGGTTACGCCGTAGATGAACGCGTAGCCGATAATAAGTGCGTAAATTCCGCAATACTTTGGCAAAATAAGTACCGAAAGCAGCATAAAAACTTCGCTTATGATGTAGTAGATAAGCGTTTTATTTTCCATACCCATAGAGTTAAGCATACTGGTTGTTATAGAAGATAAACTCATAAATAGCATCATAAACGCGCTTACCGATAGGTAAGTTCCGCACGCGTGCCCGCCGAAAACTAAAATCCCTATTTCGCTGCCGCATACGGTAAAGGTGGGGATAAATAAGCAGGTTAAAAAAACCGTAAACCGTATTGCTTTTTCTACGTCCTTTTTTAAGTCAATATGCTTGTTTTTGTAATAGTTTTCCGAGATTTCAGGCACTAAAACCAGCGTGAAGGAACTAATTAACGAAGTGGGCGTAAAAAGCAGCGGCATCGCTTGACCTATCGCCGCCCCAAAATCACTCATTGCTTGGGCTTGCGTAAGCCCAGCGGATATTAGTCTTAACGGTAAAATTATTGAAATGAGCGAGTTTGCAAGCGAATTTGCCGTGCGCATAGCAGTTATGGGCAGTGCGGAAGTTATAAGCGGCTTAAATTCACTTGCGGGGTTTTTAAGTTTGTTTTTGCGTATAAAGAAAACAGCGGTTGCAAGCGTAAATGAAAAGATGTAAGATATTAAAACGGCAACGCCCGCTCTAAACGCACCGTCGTAAACGTCGGATGCAAAACTTATTAAAATTACACCCGCAATAATCATACAAACTTCTTCTAAAAGTTCAATTATGCTGTACGGAAGAAAATCTTTATCCCCCCAAAACACGCCGCGAAGCACCGCGTAAACCGAAGTGAAGATTAGCCCCGGCATTACCACTCTAAAGATTTTTATGCACCTATCGTCTGCAAACAAAAAGCCAAGGCTTTGGGCAAAAACCATAAAGAATATGCACACGGGCACGGCTATTATAAGGGTTAACGAAAGCCCCGCCGTTATTATTTTATGTACGCGTGCGTTTTGGTTTTGCGCTTTATATTTTGTCATCAAGCGTGAAACGGTTATGGGCGTACCCGAGCAACACACTGTAAAAAGAAGAGCAAACACCGATAGAGCCACTTGATAAAGCCCTATACCTTCAGCACCTATCGTTCTAGATAAAAATATTCGGTATAAAAACCCTAAAAACTTTTCACATACGGAAAAAACCGTAACTATTGCAACCGTTTTATAAAACGCTCTCAAAATTCTCTCCAAATTAGCCTATTATATATGTTATTTTATTCGCGGATAAGCATAAATATAATAGTGCTATGGAAAAGTTTTTTTATAGGGTAGAGCGCGGGGATACTATACTTTCAGTATCGAATAAATTTTGCACGCCCGCAATTTTAATAATCAATCTTAATAATTTAAAGAAAGAAATTTGCGCGGGTGATATTTTGTATATCGAAAAAGAAAATTGTAAAACTTACACCGTTAAGCCTTTTGAAACGGTAGAAATGCTTGCGCAAAAATTTGGCGTTGATAAAGAAGAACTGCTCCAAAAAAACGGCGTAGATTATCTTTTTTACGGCTTAACGATAAAAATATAATAAAAAGCACGCTTTTATCATAAAGCGTGCTTTTAGTTTAAGTTAAAAGTTTAATGCTAATCTTCAAAATCGTTAAAGTAGTCTTTATCAAAGAACTCTGACAAAGTTATACCAGCGCCTTGACAAAATGCTTTAATAGTAGAAACTTTAGAGCATTTTGTTCTACCCTTGATTAAGTCGTAAAGCGCTGATGGAGATTTTCCGCCGTTTAGCGCTGCTTCACAAACGTTAATATTCTTTTCTTTACAAATTTCATCAATTCTTTTAATTATAGCATCGTTGATATTCATTTAATCACCTTCGTGGTGTTCCGTATAGGTATTCCACGAAAATTATTATAAGTAATATCATAATTTTTATCTCGTGGAGTTCCACGATATTGACTTGGCGCAGTTTTTTGTGTATAATGTATTACGGAATTCCACGAAGCGATGGGTTGAATATGAAAGTTTGTTTTATAGGGCATAGAACTATTAAAAAAACGGAAGATTGCATATTTGCGTTAAAAGAAACGGTTGTGTCGCTTATAAATAAGGGGGCTACAATTTTTTTGTTTGGAAGTATGAGTGATTTTGATTATTTAGCGTGGAAAGTAGTTACTGAGATTAAAGAAAAATATCCATATATAAAAAGAGTATACGTTAGGTCGCACTTCCAAAAAATTGATAAATCTTATGAACAATATTTACTAAAGTTTTATGAAGAAACTTATTTCCCCAAAAAAATAGAAAAAGCAGGAAAAGGTTCTTACGTGGAGCGCAATTATGAAATGATTGATAATTCTTCATTTTGTGTGTTTTATTATAATAAAAACTACGTACCAACGTTAAAGCCGCAAGTAAATAATAAGTTGTCTAAAGCGGGTAGAAAAAGTGGAACGAAAATTGCTTATGAGTACGCTCAAAGAAATAAAAAGATAATTATAAATTTATACAAATAAAAAGCACGCTTATAATAAAGCGTGCTTTTAGTTTAAGTTAAATATTAAAAAAAGTTTTCGGTTCTTTTTTATTGTTCATTATTTGCTAACGGTTGATTATTTAATTTGTTTTTATCTACAAAATGCTGTTTGGTTAAATCTACAACAAGTTTAGATAAAATAGTTAACGCAATTAGGTTTGGTAACGCCATCAATACGTTGAATATATCCGATATTAGCCATACGATGCCGATATTTGAAACTGCACCGATGAAAACGAAAGCAACGTAAACTATTCTATAAACGGTTACGGCTGTTTTTCTATGTTTATTAAAGATGTAACCAGCGCAAACTTCCCCGTAATACGCCCAACCTAAAATGGTTGAAAGAGAGAAGAATATTGTTGCGATTGCAACACCAAATTCACCAACGTATGGAATTGCTTCATTGAATGCCTTACTGCTTAAGGGAGCGCCTGAAAATTTGAAAGCATCACTTATAGCAACACCGCTAATCGCTTGATTGTAACCTGTGAGATAAATATCTGAAGTTAAGATTACCAGTGCAGATAGAGTGCAAATAATAATAGTAGTTGCAAAAACTTCAAACACACCCCACCAACCTTGTTTAACAGGGTCTTCGGTGCTTGAAGCAGCGTGGGCGATAGGTGCACTACCCAAACCTGCTTCGTTAGTAAACACGCCACGGCCAACACCAAAGCGCATTGCTGATAAAATGCCGTAACCTGCAACGCCACCTAACGCAGCCTTAAAATTAAATGCTTCGGTAAAGATAAGCGCGAACGCTTTTGGAATTTTATCATAATTAATTCCAATGACGATAAGAGCGCAAGACACGAAGAAAATAGCCATTGTTGGAACAAGTTTTTCGTTAACTGAAGCAATTCTCTTAATGCCACCAAGAATAACTAATGCAACTATAATTGTTAAAACTAAGCCCGTTATCCAAGTTGGAATAGAAAGGGTAGAGTCTAACACGCCTGAAATCGCATTTGATTGGGTTGCGTTACCAGTTCCAAGACAGGCAATCATTGCAAAAACTGCAAACACGATTGCAAGCCATTTGCATTTTAATCCTTTGTGGATATAATACATAGGTCCGCCAATCCATGCGCCTTCTTTATTCTTTTCACGGAATTTTAATGAAAGAACTATTTCAGCGTATTTGGTAATCATACCTAATAGCGCGCTAATCCACATCCAAAATACTGCACCAGGACCACCAGAAACGAGCGCGGTTGCAAGCCCTGCAATGCTTCCCGTTCCAATAGTTCCCGCAAGCGCGGTGGTTACTGCTTGGAAAGGACTTACGCTACCTTTTTCTTTTTTATGTTGATTTTTATTAAACAAACTGCCGATGGTATTCTTCATCGCATAGCCAAAGCGACGGAATTGTAATGCACGAGTTCTAATAGTTATGAACATGCCCACTGCAATTAGAAGAACCATCATTAAAATGCTTAAAATATTGCTGTAAATAAAATTGAGTATTACTTCCATAAATTTCTTTTGTAAAATATTATATTTTGTTATGGAGTTACGCGGTTGATGTCGCGCGGGAACATGGTCGTTTCTCTTACGTTTTTAGCACCGAGTAAGTGCATTGTAAGTCTTTCTAAGCCAAGTCCTAAGCCACCGTGAGGCGGAGCGCCGTATTTATGGAGCATAAGGTAGGTTTCAAATTCTTCGGGGTTCATACCGCACTTAATCATCTTTTCAACTTGCTGATTGTAGTCGTGTACACGTTGACCACCAGAAGTAATTTCTAAGCCCCTAAACAAAAGGTCGAACGACAACGTGTATTCGGGATCAGCAGGGTCGTCCATAGTGTAGAAGGGACGCTTCTTTGACGGATAGTGAGTGATAAAGATGAAGTCGCTGCCGAGTTCCTTTTTAGCGTATTTGCCAAGAAGTTCTTCTTCTGCGGGGTCAAAGTCTTTCATATCAGACGGTTTATACTTAAACTTAGTCATCAAAAGTTCTTTAGCATCCATAAACTTCATAACGGGGATTTCGGTAATTTCGGGCACGTCTACGTGAGCGAGTGCAAGTTCTTCCGCATATTCGGTCTTAAGAAGGTTCATAATATACTTCAACACGCAAGTTTCCATATTCATAATGTCTTCAAAACTGTTGATAAAGCCCATTTCAAAGTCCATTGAAGTATATTCGTTAAGGTGGCGTGAAGTATCGTGATGTTCAGCGCGGAATACGGGCGCAATTTCAAACACGCGTTCAAATACGCCAACCATTGCTTGCTTGTAAAGTTGGGGAGATTGTGCAAGGTAAACTTGCTTACCAAAATAATCTAATTTAAATACGTTAGTACCGCCTTCAGCACCCGCAAAGTTGATTTTGGGTGAACGGATTTCAGTAAAGCCTTGTTGCATAAGGCATTCTCTAAAGCCCCTTGCAATACCTTCTTGAATTTTGAAGATTGCGCGTTCTTTGGGGTTACGCATAGCAACCGGACGCAAGTCCAAAATGGTAGAGAGTTGAATATTGTCAAGTTGTTTTTTATTGATTACGATAGGGAGTGCTTCAGAAGGGAGAGATAAAACTTCGATATTATGAATTTGAAGTTCGTATCTATCGTTACCCTTAGCATCTTTGCTTGAAACGACTTTGCCGTAAACTTTTACGCACGCTTCTTCACAAATTCTTTCGTCCCAACGATAGTCTGAAAAATCGGGTGAGTATACGCATTGAACGGTTTCTCTTGCCGTTCTAATAATTACGAAAGAAAAGCCCGTCATTTCACGGATGCGGTGAACGTAACCTTTAATAGCAACAACTTCGCCGTCGTGGTTCTTAAAGTCTGCAAAGGAAACGGTGTCTAAACTAATGTTTCCGTTAATTTTTTCCATAGAATTCTCCTGAATAAAATTATTTACTATACAATAATAAACTATTTGTAAAATTAAAGCAAGTATTTTTTAAACTATAATTGAATATTATTTGTACCTAATTTAATTGTAATATTTTAAAAAATATGGTAAAATGTATCGGTAAAATATTAGAGTTGAAAACGATTAGAGGTTATATGAAAATAGCAATTTCCGTTGAATCTACAAGCGATTTAAGCAAAGAATTATTACAAAAATACGATATAAAACTTATCCCTTATAAAATTTATTTAGGCGATAAATTATTTAAAGACGGCGAAATGTCTACTGAAGAACTTTTTGCCGAAGTTGATAAAACTGGCGTTCTTCCCAAAACGAACGCTATCAACGCCTTTGAATACGCCGAATATTTTAACGACCTTTTAGAGTCTTACGATGCCATTGTGCATATTTGTTTATCAAGCGGGCTTTCTTCTTCTTGCCAAAATGCAATTAACGCTGCAAACCAACTCGATAACGTTTTCGTTATCGACAGCCAAAGTTTATCAACTGGTATCGGTCTTTTGGCGCTTTACGCTAGAGAACTTGCTGAACAAGGCTTATCCGCTAGAGAAGTTTATGAAAAGGCAAACGCAAGGGTAAAAAGTTTACAAGTTAGTTTCGTTATCGAACGCTTAGATTATCTTTACAAGGGTGGAAGATGTAGCGCACTTGCTCGTTTTGGCGCGAATATGTTAAAACTTCGTCCTAGAATTACCGTTAAAGGCGGAAAGATGGGTTCTGATAAAAAGTACCGCGGTGCTATGGATAAAGTAGTTGCAAAGTACTGCGCTGATACTCTTGAAGAATTTAACACCCCCGACCTTAACCAAGTATTTATTACTTATACCACTGCAACGCCCGAAATGGTTGCAGCCGCAAGAGCCGCATTAGAAACTGCTGGTTTTAAAAACATTTACGAAACCCATGCCGGCGGCACTATTGCAAGCCACTGTGGTGCTAATACTTTAGGTATATTATACTTCAACGACTTTATTTAAGCGGTTATAAACTGCGTAATACTGTGTTAAAGCCACTCGGCAATATGCATGCTATTGCCTTCGGGCTTTGCCTTGTCTTACTTGTTTTTAACCACTTAAATTTGTGTATATCGCGAGCCTTGCCTAACTTGCTTCTTCACACTTAAAAGTACTTTGCCTTGTCTTACTTGTTTCTAACCACTTAAATTCGTGTAAGTGGCTTTGCCTTGTCTTACTTGTTTCTAACCACTTAAATTTGTATAGAAAATTTTACAACAAAAAAACGGAGCAGTTTTGCTCCGTTTTTTATTCAATATCAAACAAATCGTTTGGTGTAATATCTAAGCGTTTACACAAAAAAACAATCTTTTCGTAATCAAGTTCGATTTTACCCGTTTCATATTTGCTATAATCAGGCTGTATTTTATTCATTTCTTGTGCGAGTTGGACTTGTGTTAATCCTTTTGCCATTCTAGCACTTTTTAAGTTTTGACCAACTGTTTTTCTAATATCTTTCATACTTATAATATAGGAAAAATTGCTATAAAATAGTTGACATAGACCAAAAAATGGTCTATTATTTTGTAATGGGGGATATAAAATGAAGAACATTTACTTTCCAAGTTTAGAAAAGTTGCAGTTTGTGGCGAAAGAATTCGGTGCGGAAGATATTGAAGTGTGCACGGTAGGGGAAGCGTCGTTTTATATTTTAAATACGCTTAATAAGGGTGCGCAAGAAGAATATGGAGAATATTTTTATCAATCGCCGTATAAGGTAGTTGAAGATGCGCTTAAAAGATACAGAATTGAAAAAAGCGTTTTTGAAAAAATTATGCGTGAATATTGTTCGGATATAATCTATGCAAGGGAGAATTTTAAGGGTGGATACGCTGTAAACGAGTGGCTTGCAAAGGTTCAATGCATTGCAAGGATTTGCGAACTTTTTCCCGATGAAATTATTTTTAAATATCACGTTAAAACCGTTGACAAATAAGGATAAATGTTGTATTATATTAAGGCTTAAAGAAGAAGTAACCCTTCTCACCGACCTTAAATAAAAGCGTTCGGTTCAATACTTAAATTGCTTATATTCTAAGTAAATTTATGGGTATTATTCGGGTTGTTCATCTTTTGAGCGACCCGTTTTTTATTAGCATTTCAAAGGCTTTTCGCCTTTTGGAAAAATATTATTGAGAGGTAAATTACCATTAAAAAAGAACATCAAATTAACGCGGAAATTCGTGATAGAGAAGTCCGCCTTATAGGTGAAAATGGAGAGCAACTCGGTATTATGAGCAGTCGTGATGCGTTGGCAGTTGCTGAAGAAGCAGGTCTTGACCTTGTTAAAATTTCGCCCAACGCGACCCCGCCCGTATGCAAAGTTATGAATTACGGCAAGTTCTTGTTCGAACAAAAGAAGAAGGCGAAAGAAGCAAAGAAAAATCAAAAGGTTGTAGAAGTTAAAGAAGTTGGCTTATCAATGACTATTGACGTTGGCGACCTTAACATCAAGGCAAAGCAAACCCAAAAGTTCTTAGCCGCTGGCAACAAAGTTAAAGTTTCAATTAGACTTCGCGGCAGACAAATGGCACACGCTGAACTTGCACTTGACGTTATGAAAAGATTTTTCGAACTCGTTAAAGACAGTGGTGTAATGGAAAAGCAACCGCTTACTGAAGGTAGAAACATCTGGATGATGCTTGCGCCTTTGAAAGCGTAAACTTTATTAAATTAGTTAAAAAATCAAACGGAGGATATATTTATGCCTAAAATGAAAACCAAAAGTGCGGCTAAAAAACGTTTTAGAGTAACCGCAACCGGTAAGATTAAGAGATCTTGCTCAGGTAAGAACCACATCCTTACCAAGAAAGACAGAAAGAGAAAGAACAATTTGTGTGACGGCGCTTACGTCGATGCTACTCAGCAAAAGACTATTCAAACGCTTATCTACAATAAGTAAGAAAGGAGAGAAAAGTTATGCGTATTAAAAGAGGTGTAAACGCTGTTAAAAAGCGTAGAAAAATATTAAAACTTGCTAAAGGTTACTTTGGCGGCAGAAGCAAGAGATATAGAGTAGCACGTGAAGCCGTTATGAAGGCTCAAAAGTATGCTTATATCGGCAGAAAGGCTAAGAAAAGAGATTTCAGATCATTATGGATTGCAAGAATTAACGCTGCAACCAGAATGAACGGTTTATCTTACAGCAAGTTCATGTTCGGCTTGAAGAAAGCAGGTATCGACCTTAACAGAAAGGTTCTTGCTGAAATCGCTGTTTCAGACGCTGCTGCATTTACCGCACTTTGCGAAAAAGCAAAAGCAAACATCTAATATAAAAAGTAATAAAGCCTATTCTTAACTAAAGATAGGCTTTATTTGGATATTATGATAACTTCAAAACAAAATTCGTTAATTAAAGAAGTCCGTTCTCTGCAGGACAAAAAGTTTCGCGATAGGTTAAACCTTTACCTTGTTGAAGGCAACAAAATCGTGCAAGAAGCCATTGATTTAGCACTTGCCGTTCGCGTTGTTATCGGCACGGAAAAGGGCTTAAATTCGGTTGACCTTAAAGGCGTAAAAAGTGAGTGCGTTACTGATGAAGTATTTGCTTCAATCAGTGTGGAAAAAAGTCCGCAAGGCGTGCTTGCCGTTTTAGAAAAACCGAGTAACGAAATTATTAAGCCTAACGGCAGTTGTATTCTCCTTGACGGAGTTGCTGATCCCGCAAACGTGGGTGCTGTTATTAGGACTGCCGCTGCAAGCGGATATAATACCGTGTATATGACCGAAACTTCAGCCGACCCCTTTTCACCCAAAGCAACTCGTTGTAGTATGAGTGGTGTGTTTAGGGTTAAAATCGTGCGCGCTAACTTAAGCGAAATCTTGTCGGTTATATCTTTACCTATTTACGTTGCCGATATGGGTGGGGAAAACGTTTTTACCCACGAAAGAAAGGGCGATATTTGCCTTGTAATCGGTAACGAAGGGCACGGCGTTTCAAAAGAGTTAAAGGAAAGAGCGGATTTTACCGTAAGTATACCTATGGATAACGGCGTTGAAAGCCTTAACGCTGCCGTTTCCGCTGGAATTTTGATGTACGGATTGAAGTAATTATTCAAAAGGAGAAAAATTATGTCAGGACATTCTCATGCAGCCAATATTGCTGCTAAAAAAGCAAAAACTGATGCTGCTAAGGGTAAAATTTTTACCAAAGTAGGTAGAGAAATCGCAGTTGCTGCAAAATCTAACCCCGACCCCGAAACCAACAGCAAACTTGCCGACGCAATTGCTAAGGCTAAAGCCGTTAATATGCCCAACGACAACATCAAAAGATGTATTGCTAAAGCATCTGGCGAACTTTCGGGCGATAACTATGAAGAATTGACTTATGAAGGTTACGGTCCTGCTGGTAGTGCAGTTATCATCAACGCACTTACCGACAACAAAAACCGTACCGTTGACTACGTTCGTACCGCTATGAGAAAGCACGGCGGCTCACTCGGCAACACCGGTTGCGTTTCTTTCACATTTACCAACCTTGGCGTTATCGTTATTGAAAGAACTCCCGATTTAGACGAAGATACCGTTATGGAATACGCTCTCGACGCTGGTGCTGACGACTTCATCGCTGAAGACGATGCTTTCGTTGTTCACACCACACCGTCAGCATTCTCTGGCGTAAGAAAGTATTTGGAAGATAAAGGGCTTAACTTCTTTGAAGCGCAAGTTGAAATGGTACCCCAAAACAAAATTACCTTATCTGGTGATGATTTGGCAAAATTCCAACGCCTTGTTGACGCTTTAGAAGATCTTGATGACGTACAAACCGTATATCATAACGTGGATCTTCCCGAAGAAGACGAAGAAGTTTAAGCGCGAATAAACTTCGTTATGCATCGTTACTGTTTTGTGTTTGGATTTCGATAACCAAAAAGGTTAATCTCACCCCAAACACTTCACGAGCCTTGCCTAACTTGTTTCTTCACGCTTAAACAAGTTTTGTATACTTGCATCTATGTCTTAAATTCGTGTATATCGCGAGCCTTGTCTTGCTTGTTTCTAATCCCTTAAACGGTTTTTTTATTGTCATTCTGAGACGGGCAAACAAAACGGGCAATCTCTAGAATCTAAAAAAATTCATTATAAAACTTTAAAAAATTTTAAGTATAAAATCACTTTATTTGCCGATAATAGTATTGTCGGCGGTAGAGTGATTTTTTATTTTAATCCGCTTAGGAAACCACAGTAGATATCGCCGTTAAAATATTTTCCGTTATTATTTATAAGCGAAGAAGGAAATATTTGTTTCACTCCGCTTATTTAGATAATTAGCGGGGTGAAAAAGGCGTTTTCTAACGCCTTTTTTTGCGTATTTTACTAGGTAAATACACGCTTTTTTAATAAGGCTTGTAAAAATTTTTAAAATTTAAGAAAATTTAAAGAAAAATATGGTAAAATATAATTGACTTAATTTAGGAGCAAATATTTATGAAGAAAATATTTATTAAAATATCAGCCCTTATTGCGGTACTTGTTTTAAGTGTTTCAATGTGCGGTTGTAGTTTATTTGAAAGTTCGGAATTCGTTCCCGAGCTTCCTGATTCCGCGGTGGCTGGCTCATCTTACGGGCTTAACGTAAACACCAGCGAAAATAGAGTTGCTGATAGAGTTGCTGCTATTGCTAGTGTTGAAAGATCTATCGTTGCAATCAAGATTGATTACACCACTACTAACGGTGGAACTGGAACTTCTTCTGGTTCGGGGGTAATCGTTGATAATCTTGACCCCAACGACAATATCTTTTATATTTTAACTTGCTTCCACGTTATCGATAGCAAGGGCGATATAACCGTTTACGTGCCCGATATGAACACTAGAAACTTCACCGACGACGATTACGACGAAAGATTTACCTTTACTGGTACAATTACTAACGCTATCAAAAACGAAGAAGTAACTCTTATCGGTGGAGATAAGTTCTCTGACGTAGCCGTTCTTAAACTTAACCTTGCAAACACGGGCGTTGCTAACAATGAAATAGTGAGCGCAAAACTTCCTGATGCAAACTATGAAATGAAGCGCGGCGAAAGTGTTTTTGCAATCGGTAACCCCAGTGGCGAACTTCCTATGAACGTTTCTGACGGTATTATAAGTTATCTCGATAGAAAGGCTAACATCAACGGCGTTGGTGAAATGCTTTTAACCCAAATTGACGTGCAAATTAACCACGGTAGTTCGGGTGGCGGACTTTTCAACTATTACGGTGAACTCGTTGGTATTACTAACGCTGGTAGTGAAACTTACGACGGTATTAACTACGCTATTCCTTATAAAACAACCTATACTGAAAACGGCGGTTTTGAATACGTTGCAACCCAACTTATCGGCACTTACTATAACACCTTTAACCAAAAGAACTTTGGTTACGTTTCAGGTAGTTGGGAAGTTGGTGTAACCATCACGACTTTATCGCAAAGCAATTCTACGCCTATCGTTACTTCAGTAGTTGAAGGCTCTAATGCGGACGGCAAGTTGAAAGTAAACGACGTTTTAAAAGGTTTAAGTTGTTCAAAACTCAGTTATAAACAATCTTTCAGTTCAGTTGACGGTTTTGCCAACGCGCTTGCATATCTTAGAACTCACTTGCGCTTAGGCGACAGTTTTGCAATCGATATTTACCGCGGAAATACTCAAATGACGGTAACTATTGACTTGGTTGAGCAGATGATTTTCTGCGATACTGGCTATAGAGTTTAAGCGCGAATAAGCATCGCATTTCTTCGTTTTCCACGGCTGACTTGTAACTATGTCTTAAAACGAGTTGTTTCTACAAGTAATAATTTCAATATTTACTGCAAAAAATTAGCGGTGCTCAAAATATAGAGCGCCGCGTTTTTATTTGCACCTTTATTATTGACTTTTACGGTAAAATAAAGTACAATATAATGTATGATAATCGTAGGTTTTGACCCTGGTATTGCAACGCTTGGTTACGGGGTAATTAAAACGGAAAAAAGAAAAAAGCCAGAGATGCTTGATTACGGCATAGTTTCAACCCCAAAGGAAGAAAATATAGCCGTTCGCCTTGCTATGATTGAAAAGGGTGTTAAGCAGATTATAGATAAGTATAAGCCTGATGAAATAGCCATTGAAGAACTGTTCTTTGCAAAGAACGTTAAAACAGCCATTACGGTTGCGCACGCAAGGGGTGTTGTGCTGCTAACTTGTATAAAAGAGTGCGGTAGAATTTACGAATACACCCCCTTACAAATCAAGCAAGCGCTTACTGGTTACGGCAGGGCGGAAAAAAAGCAAATTCAGGCTATGGTAAAGATGTTTCTTAACTTAAAAGCAATCCCTAAGCCCGACGACGCGGCTGATGCTTTGGCGGTTGCGCTGACGCACGCGCAAACAAATAAACTTGGTGGATTGTTCAGTATTTAGGAGTTAATTATGATAGGGTATATTAAAGGAAAACTTCTCCACGAATCAAACGGAGAAATCATACTTGAAAACAACGGCGTTGGTTTTTCTATCACGCCGTCAGCCGAAGCGTATAAAGATATAATTCAAAACGGCGGCGGCGCTGTGTTTACTTATATGGCGGTTAGGGAAGACGATATAAGTTTATACGGTTTTAAGAGCATAGAAGAAAAAAATATGTTCTTAAAACTCATCACCGTATCTGGCATAGGTCCTAAAATGGGTATGACCGTGCTCTCTAATATGAGTTTAACCGACCTTGCCGTAAAGATTGCAACCAGCGACGTTAAAGGGCTTTCACAAGTAAAGGGCTTAGGCAAGAAAAAAGCCGAAATGATTATCGTTGAACTTCGTGAAAAGATGGGCGAAGAATTAAAAGAAGTCAAAGTTGAAAAGAACGAAGAAATTATCAACTTAAAAGATAAAGATATTGCCGACGCTATGCTTGCATTAACTGGTTTAGGCTTTGCTAAGCAAGAGTGCGTAAGTGTGTTGACAAAGGCAAAAGCGCAAAACATAGAAGGAGTACAAGCGCTTATAGCATTCGCACTCAAAAACATTAGATAGGTTAATTATGGAAGACGATAGAATTGTAATGAGCACGGTAGGTGATACCGAGCAAGAAGTGGAAAATATTCTCCGCCCAAAATCAATGGACGGCTACGTTGGTCAAGAAAAGATTAAAGATAATTTAACCGTTTCTATGACTGCTGCAAAAATGCGTGGAGATGCGCTCGATCACGTGCTTTTATACGGCCCACCAGGGCTTGGTAAAACCACGCTTGCGCATATTATTGCGCAAGAATTAGGCACGCAAATTAAAGTTACTAGTGGACCTGCAATCGCACACCAAGGCGACCTTGCGGCAATACTTACTAACCTTAACGATAGGGACGTTTTGTTTATCGATGAAATTCACCGCTTAAACAGAAACGTTGAAGAAATTTTATATCCCGCGATGGAAGATTATTTTCTAGACCTTATTTTTGGTAAAGGTCCTTCTGCGCAAAACGTTCAAATTCCTTTGCCTAAGTTTACGCTTATCGGTGCAACTACAAAGGCGGGTATGTTGTCATCTCCGCTTCGTGATAGGTTTGGGCTTATTTGTAGACTAGAAAATTACACCGAAACTCAACTTACTGAAATAGTTGAAAGGGCGGCGGTTATGCTTTCAATCAAAATTGAAAAGGACGCTGCTTGTGAAATAGGTAAAAGAAGCCGTGGAACGCCGCGTATTGCAAATAGATTACTTCGCCGCGTGCGTGATTACGCTATGGTTAAAGGGCATGAAACCGTGCTTTTAGAAGACGCTAAAAACGCCCTTAAAATGATGGAAATAGACCAACTTGGGCTTGATGCGGTTGACGTAAATATCTTAAGGTCAATGGCGGAAAAATTCGCTGGCGGACCTTGCGGTTTAGAAACGCTTGCCGCAACTATTAACGAAGACGCCAACACTATTGAAGACGTATACGAGCCGTATCTTCTTCAATTAGGTTTTATTGCAAGAACTCCGCGTGGTAGAGTGTTATTACCTAAGGGTTACGAACATATCGGCTTGAAAGTGCCCGAATATAAAAAAGAACAATACTCAATTTTTGAACAACAAGATGAAAACAAGTGATTTTGATTATTTTCTCCCAGAAGAACTAATAGCGCAAACACCAGTTGAGCCGCGTGATTCTTCAAGGCTGTTGGTTTACGATAGGGAAAACGATAAAGTTTATCATAAGCATTTTTACGATATTAAGTCCTTTTTGAAAAAGGGCGACGTTTTGGTTAGAAACAACACCAAAGTTTTGCCCGCAAGAATGTTTGCTTTTACTCCCAACGGCGCAAAGGTGGAAGTGCTTTTGCTTAAAAGATTTAACCTAAACGAGTGGGAAGTTTTGGTAAAGCCCGGTAAAAAGGCAAGACCAGGCGCGCACCTTGTGTTAAACGAAGAACTTTCTTTAGAAGTGTTAGAAACTATTGAAGAAAGTGGCAGCAGAAGGGTTAAGTTTACTTACGACGGCGTTTTTGAAGACATTATCGCACGCATCGGTGAAATGCCCCTTCCGCCGTATATTACTGAAAAACTAAAAGAGCAAGGAAGATACCAAACGGTTTACGCTAAACACGACGGTTCAGCCGCTGCACCTACTGCGGGGCTGCATTTTACCGATAAACTCTTGCAAGAAATTCAAGATATGGGCGTGGAAATTGTAGACGTACTTCTTCACGTGGGGTTGGGAACTTTCCGCCCCGTTAAAAGCGACGATATTTTAGAGCATCATATGCACTCTGAGTATTATGAAATCAGTGAAGAAGCCGCCCAAAAGATAAACACGGCTAAAAAAGAAGGCAGAAGAATTATTGCCGTCGGTACTACTAGCGTTAGAACGCTAGAGAGCGCTGCGGATGAAAACGGTTTTGTTAAACCCGTAAAAGATAATACGGAAATTTTCATTTATCCGCCCTATAAGTTTAAGTGCGTGGATTCTTTAATAACTAACTTCCATCTTCCAAAATCAACCCTTATAATGCTAGTGTCATCACTTTCTACGAGAGAAAGAACTTTAGAACTCTACAACTTAGCAGTAAGTGAGAAATATAGGTTTTTCTCGTTTGGGGATAGTATGTTGATAATATAAAAAGTATAAATTATGGAAAAATTTTATTACGAACTAATTAAACAAGATAGTAAAACTGGGGCGAGAGTGGGTATACTCCACACTCCGCACGGTGATATTATGACGCCTACTTTTATGCCCGTTGGCACGCAAGCAACTGTAAAAGGCGTTATGCCACGCGACTTAAAAGAAGCAAAATCACAAATTATTTTAGCAAATACTTATCACTTATATATGCGCCCGGGCGATGAACTCGTAAAGGAAGCGGGTGGTCTGCATAAGTTTATGGCGTGGGATAGACCAATTCTAACCGATAGCGGTGGATTTCAAGTTTTCTCACTTGCAAAACTTAACAAAATCAAAGACGACGGCGTGTACTTTAACTCTCACGTGGACGGTAGTTTGCATTTTATAACACCCGAAAAGGCTATTGAGATTGAAAATAATTTGGGCGCGGATATTATAATGGCGTTCGATCAATGCTCTCCTTACGGTGCAGATTACGCCCAGTCTAAAATCGCTATGGAAAGAACGCTTAAGTGGCTTGATAGGTGTTATAACAAGCATCAAAACGAAAACCAAGCGCTTTTTCCCATAGTTCAAGGCAATATGTTTAAAGATTTGCGCGCAACCAGTTTGAAAGAAACTATTCCTTACGCAAAGTACGGTATAGGTATCGGCGGGCTTTCCGTTGGCGAACCTAAAAACGTTATGTACGATATTATGGACTCTATGTACGAAAATTACCCCACGCATATCCCTAGATATTTGATGGGTGTGGGCAGCCCCGATTGTCTTATTGAAGGCGTGCGTCGTGGTATTGATATGTTTGACTGTGTGCTTGCAACAAGGGTTGGTAGAAACGGAACTGCGCTTACTTCAAACGGCAAGGTCGTTGTTAGAAACGGCGCGTATAGGCAAGATTTTACTCCGCTTGACCCCGAATGTGATTGCTATGCTTGCAAAAATTATACCAAAGCATATCTTCGTCATATGATTAACGTGGGCGAAATGATGGGCGGTATGATGATAAGTCTGCATAACATCACTTACCTAAATAACCTTATGGAACAAGTGCGCGCGGCAATTATGCAAGATGCGTTTAGTGATTTTGCAAAAGAGTTTTATGCTAAAACTGGGGATACTTACCCTAAGTTTGACTGATAGTTTTGGTGTAAAGGTGATTTTAATTGAAAAACGCTTGCTTTTACGCGTTAAAAGGTATAAAATATAATCAAATATAAGATTTAAGGAGATAATTTATTATGTATATTTTAAATTTACTTGCAGATACTGCGAATACTGAAACTCCCTGGGGTTCATATATCCTTATGGGCGTAATGCTCATCGCCATTATCGGTATGATGGTATGGTCAAGCATCAGCAACAAAAAGAAACAAAAAGAAGCACAAAACATGGTTAACACCTTGAAGATTGGCGACAGAGTTACCACTATCGGTGGCGTTTGCGGTTTCGTTGCTCAAATCAACGACGCTGAAAACACTTTCGTTTTGGAAACTGGTTTAGAAGGCAACAAGTCTTACGTTAAGTTTGATAAGGGTGCAATCTATAAGACCGCTCCCGCACAAGGTGCTGAAGTTGCGGCTGAAGAAAAGAAAGAAGAAAAGTCCGCTGAAGAAGTTAAGCCCGTAGAAAAGAAAGCAAAAAAGGCTAAAAAGGCAAAAGAAGAAGCCGCTGAATAATTTTAAGTCATAAAAATTAAACCCCTTGCGTACTATGTAATATAGACAAGCAGGGGGTTTTTTCATGAGCGAAAACGTTGAAAAGGGCGCGTTTTTTTCTTCGATAATAAAAGCGGCGGCACTTTCAGTAATAGTATCTTTAGTAGGTGCGCTAATCTTTGCGCTGGTTTTATCGTTTACTAATTTAGACGGTGGTGTAATTAAAACCGTAAATCAATTTATAAAGATATTAGCCGTATTTTTGGGTTGCTTTTTCTTTATTAAAGATAACGCGGGATTATTTAAAGGACTTATAGCGGGTGCAGTAAGCGCGTTTATAACCTATTTAATATTTTCTTTAGTAAGCGGCGTGGGGATAAAATTTGGCTTAGAGTTTTTTGTTGACCTTGCCTTTACTGCGGTAATCGGCGCAATAAGCGGGATAATTGCAGTCAACGTAAAGAAAGATTAAAATCATAAAAATAAAGGACCGTATTTGATTTTTACGGTCCTGTTTTTTTAATTTAAGTGCATTTCTGCGTGTAACATAAGCATACTAAGTGAAGTGATTGCAGCCGTTTCCGTGCGCAAAATTCGCTTACCTAGCGAAATTGTTTTTGCGCCCGCGGTTATTACGCTGTCGATTTCTTTTTGTGAAAATCCGCCTTCCGCACCAATAAGCACGCCTATCTTCATATTAGGTTTAATTTGTGATAAAACTTCTTTGGTTGCTTGCATGCCTAGCGCGTTTTCATAGGGAACTAAAAATAAGTCGTAATTACCTATTTCATTTACCGCTTGAGTAAAGGATAGGGGAAGTTCAACTTTGGGGATTATAGAGCGTTTACATTGTTTTGCTGCGCTTTCAGCAATCGCTTGCCAGCGCTCAACCTTTGAACTTTGTTTTTTCTTATCTATCTTTACTATTGAGCGTTCGGTTTCAACTGGGATAACTTTTTCTGCTCCAAGTTCAACTGCTTTTTGAATAATTAGTTCCATCTTGTCGCTTTTAGGAAGTCCTTGAAAAAGTGTAATGCTGACGGGAAGAGAAGTGTCTTGAAAATTTTCTTTTATAATCTTTGCAATAACTTTCTCGTTATCGATTTGCTCTAGGCGGCAAAGGTGGCTAATGCCGTCCGCACTTATTAAAAATTCATCGCCGACCTTAAAGCGTAAAACGTTTACTAAGTGGTTAAAATCGTTTCCACTAATAACTGCGGTATCTTCAGTAATTTGTTCTTTAGTAATAAAAAAATTATACATATTTTATCCTTTTTAAATAGTCCACTCACCGTTAGTAAAGAGAGTGAATTTTTCGCCGTTTTCCGTTACGCCAGTAACTGATAAATCATCAGTTCCTATCATAAAATCTATGTGTTCGGTAGAGTCGTTAAGTCCGAGTGCTTTTAGTTCGGATTTACTAAGTTTTTCACCGTCAACAACAGTCGTGGGGTAGCCTTTACCTATTGCTAAATGGCAACTTGCGTTTTCATCAAAAAGAGTGTTGTAGTACAAAATTTTGCTCTTTGCGATAGGTGAATTTTTGCCTATAAGTGCAACTTCTCCAAGACGGAGAGTACCTTGATCGGTTTGAAGGAGTTGTTTTAAGGTTTCATAGCCTTTTTGTGCTGAAAAATCAACCACTTTACCGTTTTTAAATGTCAAAGAAAAACCGTCTATAACTTGTCCGTTTTCACAAAGGGGAAGAGCAGATTTTAGTGTACCGTCTACTTTTAATCTATGCGGTGCGGTAAAAACTTCTTCGGTGGGAAGGTTTGCTATAAAAGAAAAACCGTCTTTGGCAATTTCTTTTGCGGAAAGCCACTTGTGATTATCACAAAGCCCAACCTTTATATCAGTGCCGATAGAATTTTTAAAATGAAGATATGAAAACCTTGCCTTATTCAAGAAATCGGCGCGGCGTTCTAACCTTTCAACGTGTTCTTCCCATGCGGCAATAGGGTCGGGGCAATCTAAGCGCATAGTTTTTTCAATAGCGGCGGATAAATCTTTTTCAGGGGTTTTAGATAGCGGAAAAACTTGTTTTGCCCAAGCGTAAGTAGGCACGGATACAACACACCACCTAATTCCGTTTTCCATAACCGCATCAGAAAACTTCTTTAACGCTTTAGCGCGCGCTTTTGCAACTTCGCCTATCTTTTGTGCGGGGATATCTTTTAACAAAGACGGGTCGTCCGCAGAAACGGCAATATAGCAAAAATCGTTTTCAACAAGGTAATTTTTGCTATCCACTAGCCATTTGGGGATAACTTTTAAGTCGTCTGTTTTAGCGTAAGTATAATTGAGTTTATCAATACTTTCACAATTCCAACGCACTCTAACGATTTTTGCACCCATTTCGTAAGCCGCTTTAGTTAATGCTCTAGCAACTTCGGGCTTTTCAACGGGGCATGCAATTTCTAATCCTTGTCCTTTTTGAAGATTTACGCCTATTTTAACGACTAAGCGCGCATAGTTTAATAAAGTTTTACCTGTCAACATAACCCACCGATAGATTTAATATTATCTACATTTTAAACGACAACTTATATATTGTCAAGTAGAATAATGTCGAAAGAAAAATTTGCAAAAATAGGTGTTTTTTAATTAAAATATCAAAAACTGAGCGCGTTTACGGTCAAAAAACAAAAGGTTTATTGACAAGTCGGCGTTTATAGTATATAATAAATAAGTTAAATACATAAGCATGGGTTTTTATGACGATTATTGATAAAATAAAAGAGACAAAGAGCGTAAAACAACTGAATATAGATGAACTTAGTTGCCTTGCGCAAGAAATCCGCGCGCGTATTTTAGAAGTGGTAAAGGATAACGGCGGGCATTTGGCGTCAAATTTAGGCATTGTTGAAACGACCATTGCACTTCATTATTGTTTTGATTTTCCCACGGATAAACTTATTTTTGACGTAGGGCATCAATGCTATGCGCATAAGATTTTGTCGGGGCGTGAAGATAAGTTTTCTTCAATTAGAACGAGTGGTGGGCTTGCAGGCTTTCCCGATAGGGCGGAGAGTGAATTCGACGCGTTTGGCACGGGGCACGCGGGCACTTCAATTGCTGCTAGTTTAGGCTATCTTGCCGCGCGTGATAAGGCTAAAGAAGATTACTTCGTGGTGTCGGTTGTGGGCGATGGCGCACTCGTTAACGGACTTAATTTAGAAGCGCTAACTCATTCTAATGCTAAGCCAAAAAAACATATCGTTATTCTAAACGATAACGGAATGTCTATTTCTAAAAACAAGAACGGGTTTTACCGTTATTTATCAAAAAGAACGGCTAAGCGCGGGTATCTCCGCGGGAAAAAGGGTCTGCGCAAAATCTTTGGCGATTCCTTTATTTCAAAGGCGCTTATCGGCTTTAGAAACTTTATTAAAAGAGTCGTTAAAAAGGACGATTATTTTGAAAGCCACGGTTATAAATACGTGGGGGTTGTTGACGGAAACAACTTAAAAGAACTTATTGAAATTATAAACGACGTAAAGTACGCGTCTACTGAAAAGGCGGTTTTCTTGCACGTTAAAACCACTAAGGGAAAGGGCAAGAAAGAAGCCGAAGAAAACGCGGAAATTTATCACGGCGTCGGTGCGCTTTACAAGAGCGAAGCGGGGAATTTTTCTCAAACGCTTGGTGATAAACTTTGCGAACTTATTAAAAAAGATAATAAAATTATTGCAATTACCGCTGGTATGAAGGACGGCACGGGGCTTTACAAGGTAGAAAACCTTTATCGTGAAAACTTCGTCGACGTTGGGATTGCTGAAGAATTTGCCGTAACTTATGCTGCCGGTATGGCTGCCGGTGGGCTAAAGCCCGTGGTTGCGGTGTATTCTACTTTTATGCAGCGTGCGTACGATCAAATTTTACACGACGTATGTTTGCAAAATTTACCCGTGGTATTCTGTCTTGACCGTGCTGGGCTTGTCGGCAAGGACGGTAAAACTCACCAAGGTGTGTTTGATTTAAGTTATCTGACGCACTTGCCCAACCTAACTATTTTAGCACCTACTACCACTGCGGAATTAGAAGATGCGCTAGAGTACGCGTTGTCGCTTTCAAAACCCGTAGTTATACGCTATCCTAAAGGGACTTGCATTTTAAAAGACGCTCCAAAGTATGTGGATGCGCCGTGGGATAGGGTAAAAGAAGGCGAAAAAGTAACCATTTTGGCGGTTGGACCTAATATGTTATCTTTAGCAAAAGAAGTTGCTGAAGAAGTAGACGGGGTTGGTATAATTAACGCAAGGACGGTTAAACCGCTTTGCACAAAAACGCTTGATAAAATCAAGAGCACGACTATTATTACGCTTGAAGAAAACAGCGTTATAGGCGGGTTTGGCGCGCTTGTCAGCGGCTATTATGCTAAAGAAAATATAAGTGCAAAGGTTATAAACTTCGGTGTTAAAGACGAGTTTATTGCGCACGGCACGATAGACGAGCAGTTGAAAGAAAACGGCTTGACTAAAGAACAAATTATAAAGGTGTTAAACAAGGCTTAAACACAAAAGTAAAAGAGGTTTTTATGAATAAGCATATAAAAGTATCAATGTTATTACTTGCAGACGCTGTGATTTACGCGGGCGCGTGGTTATTATACTTAGTTTTAAGTGGGCAAGGCTTTATAACCGCAATAAACGATTACTGGATGTTTATGATAATCGGTGTATCGCTTATGTTTGCGTTAAACTTTGCATTTAAAGTTTACTCTATTATGTTGCGTTACGCGGGTTTTAACGACGGTATACGCTTGCTGATTGTATCTACGATTATGACCGCTTATCACGCGCTAGTTAGCGTTTGTGTAAAAGGCGCTGGTTTGAAACTGGTGGCGACTACTTCAATTGTGTTGTTCTTTGGGTTATTCGTTACTAGGTTTATTAAGAGATTTATAATCACCATTATAAAGGTTGCAAGAAATTCTCGCGCGGCTAAAGATGAAAAGCGAGTTATGATAGTCGGCGCGGGTAGTGCGGGAAGTATGCTCGTCAGAGAAATGAGAACGTCCGATCGTTACGGCTTAAACCCCGTTTGCGTTATCGACGATGACGAGCAAAAGCAAGACAGCCATATCGACGGCGTAAAGGTCGTTGGCAAAACTCGTGATATTCAGCAAATTGTTAAACAATATAGAATTGACCAAATAATTATCGCTATGCCTTCCGCATCGAAGAAGGATATAAGTAGAATTGCAACTGAGTGTCAAAAAACCAAGTGCGACACTAAGATTGTGCCTGGTATTTATCAGTTTACAAGCGGTCAAATTTCTATTTCAGACGTTAAACCCATAAGCATAACCGACCTTCTCGGCAGAGAACAAGTAAGCGTAAACTTAAATGAAATTATGGGCTATATCGAAGGTAAAACCGTGCTAGTTACTGGTGGCGGCGGCTCAATCGGCAGCGAACTTTGCCGTCAAGTTGCTGAGCATAACCCCAAAGAACTTATAATTCTAGACATTTACGAAAACAACGCGTACGATATTCAACAAGAACTCATTAGAAAAATACCTAACCTTAACTTAACAGTGCTTATCGCAAGCGTAAGGGATAAGAGAAAAATTCAAGAAGTGTTCGACGAATATAGACCGCAAATAGTTTTCCACGCCGCAGCGCACAAGCACGTTCCGTTAATGGAAACAAGCCCGTGTGAAGCGGTTAAAAACAACGTGGGCGGCACGCTTAACGTTGCGCAAATGGCTGGCGAATTTAAGGCTGAAAGATTTATTCTTATCAGTACGGATAAGGCGGTTAACCCGACCAACGTTATGGGCGCAACCAAGCGCGTTTGTGAAATGATTATTCAAACGATGGATAAGCGTTACGACGACACCGATTACGTTGCGGTTAGGTTCGGCAACGTTTTAGGCTCAAACGGCTCTGTTATTCCGCTGTTTAAGAAGCAAATTGAAGAAGGCGGTCCTATCACCGTTACTCATAAAGATATCGTTCGTTATTTTATGACTA
This sequence comes from Christensenellaceae bacterium, assembly GCA_045594285.1. GTDB lineage: Bacteria > Bacillota > Clostridia > Christensenellales > Borkfalkiaceae > UBA1259. The sequence goes on from JAZNYF010000003.1 coordinate 140,200, forward strand.
TCCCCGAAGCCGTAAGCCTTGTTTTGCAGGCGGGCGCGTACGCTAACGGTGGGGAAATTTTCGTGCTGGATATGGGCGAGCCCGTAAAGATTTACGACCTTGCACTCAATATGATAAGATTAAGCGGTTTAGAACCTTTCGTTGATATCGATATCAAGATTATGGGTTTAAGACCGGGTGAAAAACTTTACGAAGAACGCCTTATGGAAGAAGAAGGGCTTGCTAAAACCCAAAATGAAAGAATATCCATAGGCAAGCCTTTGGATATTGATGAACAAACTTTATTTTCTAAGATAGATAATCTTTTGGCGGCTGCTAAAGACGAAAACGAACAAATGAAAGATTTGGTGCACGACTTAGTGCCCACTTACGTTATCGACAGAAGAAAATGACAAAAAAGGATTAAGCGAATGAGTTTTATAATAACAGACGAACAAAAAAAAGAACTTCGCAAATATATGCTAAACTTAGAAGATTTTCTGGATGGCGATATTGATGATTTTCTAATTGAACTCAACTACGCTATTGTTGGCGAACTTGGTGATGATTACGAAACAACTGAAACAAGTGCAAAACTACAAAAAATTTACGACGATATACTCAATCAAAACGAATAAACTATGTATTGTGTTTATTTGTAAATATATAATAAAACTATTAGCGAGCATTGTGCCGAAACGGTACAGTGCTTTTTTGTGGGTAAAACTGGGAATAAATTTGAAAAATTAAAAAGACAAGCGGTTTGCTTGTCTTTTTTTGAGCGGTAATTGTTCAGTTTTGTTGTTGTGTTCAACGACCACGAGCAGTATGGTTACTATCATCATCAGCGGCATAATATTAAACTCGCAAGAGTCAATCATTCCGTACACTTCCATAAAAGTAAACGACATCACCATAAACACGTTGAACTCTCTATGGTGCTGCATAAGTAGTCGATAACGCTTATAAAAATAATATACGTAAGCGATAAATCCAACGCTGCCCATGGTTGCAATTACGTGGAAGAAGGTAGAGTGGAAGTTGTACGCTAATATAAGCGAAGTAGAAAGCGTATTGTCATCGGGCGCGTAACCTATTCCAGCACCAAAAATCGGGTATTTTGCGAATAAATCCAGTGCGTTTTTATAAATAGCCGTTCTTCCGCTGTCAACAAATATGTTTTCTTGTATCTTATCTACTATCGGTAGAGTGCCCGTTTCTATAAGTGAAAGGGTAACGATTACTAAAGAAAATATAACGGCAACACACGCTATACCAGTTAAATAAAACCTTAATTTTTTGCCAGCGTAAAGAAAAGCGTAAATGCAAAGGATAGGCAGTGCTGCTAACGAAACGCCCAAGCATCCGTCGCTTCCAGTAAGGTATAAGGCGCGGTATAAAAGTGCAATAATCGCCGCCCAAAGAATAACTTTTTTAGATTTTATTAAAAGGTAAAAACCCGCGGGGATAGCGACAAGTATCAACGCAGCAACGCCGTTTACGTTGTTCCAACCAACGTCGTATTCGACGATGCCTTCAACGCCCTTTTCAAAAAGGTAGTCGTTTACAAAAACGTCCGCGTAACAAACTAGCCCCAAAAGAACTAAAGATACGCAAAAATATTTAGTTATATCAAAATCTTTAGGCGGGTTAATTCCGTTTATAAAAACTAGATATATCAGCAGTATGATAGGTCCAGTACCTATTCTTGAAACTAAACCTTTATGATAGTAAGTAAAAATTCCGTCCGCAAAAAGTCCGCTTATTAAAAGCGCTATTGAAACTAATATAATCGATAGAAAAAGACTGCCTTTTTTGAACTTTTTATTAAAGATTAAAAAGTGAAAAATAAGCGCTAAAAATACAAAAGAAAGCGGTATATAAGGCGCAAAATTTAAAAACAAATTCCAGGTTTTTAAGTTTAGCATAAACAGCATAACCAGCGGTGTAAACGGCGTCAAATCATCAAATAAAAGCAGTACTACAACCGCGCATAAGCACAAGATTATTATTCCAAAAAGGCTTTGGTTTAGCGCGTATGATAAAATGGTTGAAAGCGAAATCATTGCAAGGTAAATTCGCCCGTAAAAGAAGTTCTTTAACGAGTTTGAAAATGGGGATATTAAGTTTTTATACTTTTCCCTAAACGCTTTCATACCGACATTATACATCAAAAAAAACCTAATTTCAAGTAAATTATAAAACGAGTAAATTTTTTAATAAACTTTACTTATTGCCCATAATATGATATACTAATAATAGTTACTAACTAAACAAGGAAAAAATTGATGAAAAAACAAAAGAAACAACCGTTAAAATGGATATTTACGCGCTCTAAAAAACAGGGCGTAAAAATGGCGTTGTTAATTTTAGCAAACGCGTTCTTTTCGGTGTTGTCTGTGCTTTTTGCATTTGCTATTAAAGAAATTATTGACAGCGCAACAATTCATAACGACCTTACGCGCCTAATAAGTTTTTCAGTGGCAATCGGTATTATCGTAATATTGCAGTTCGCGTTTAGAATAATTATGAACTATCTTACCGAACATATCCGCGCGCGCTTAGTTATGGAATATAGAGAGCATATGTTCTCGGAAATTTTAGTCAAAAAGCACGATAGAATAAGTTTATACCACAGCGGCGAACTTATGAATAGATTAACTTCAGACGTTTCGGTCGTTGCGGACGGCGTTTCTACTATCGTTCCCACGGTGGTTGCTGCGGGCGTAAGGCTTATTTGCGCAGTGGTTGCGCTTATCGTTTTAGACTGGATTTTTGCCGTTGCGTTTACCGTTGCGGGGCTACTCGTTTTCTTCGTTATAACGCTCGTTCGTGAAAAACTTAAAGGGCTTCATAAAGGCGTGCAAGAAACTGACGGAAAGGTGCGCTCTTTTATGCAAGAGTGTATTGAAAACTTGCTTGCGGTAAAGGTTTTTTCGGTAAATAACCGCATAGAAAAACAAGTGGACAAACTTCAACAAGAGCATTACAAAGTTCAAATGCGCCGCGCAGGGTATTCTGTTAGCGGGCACGCAACCTATAACTTTATTTTCAGCGCGGGGTATTTGTTTGCTTTAATTTACGGCGGCGTTAAGATATTGAGCGGGGTTTTAACTTACGGCTCACTGTCGGCAATATTGCAACTGGTCAACAACGTTCAAGTGCCTTTTGCATCGCTTTCTAACGTTTTGCCGAAGTATTACGCAATGCTGGCGTCAAGCGAAAGGCTTATGGATATTGAAGATATAGAAAACGAACCGCAAGGCGTTTATATATCTGGGCGCAAGGTTTATAAAAAAATGCAAGGCATTATCGTGGAAAACGCAACTTTTTCTTACGGCAATACCAAGGTGTTGAACAAGGCAAACTTAAAAATAAACAAGGGCGACTTTATTATGATCGAAGGCAGTTCGGGCGCGGGTAAAAGCACGCTTATTAAACTGCTTTTGGGCATTTATCCGCTAGATAGCGGTAAAATTTCCGTTCAGTTTGACGGGGAAGAATTAAATATCGGAGCGAACACGCGCGCGCTATTTTCTTACGTGCCGCAGGGCAATATGTTATTTAGCGGAACGATTAGAGATAACGTTACTTTTATCAAAGATAAAGCGACTGAAAAAGAAATTAAAAAAGCACTTAAAACGAGTTGTGCGGACGAGTTCATTGACGAACTTCCCGACGGGCTTGAAACTTTCGTTGGTGAAAACGGTTTAGGGCTTTCTGAAGGGCAAGTGCAAAGGCTTGCTATTGCAAGAGCGCTGCTTTGCGATGCGCCTATTATAGTACTTGACGAAGCGACTAGCGCGCTTGATGAAAAGACGGAAAAACAACTTCTTGATAACCTTGCTGAGTTAAAAGACGTAACCGTAATTTTGATTACGCACAAAAAAGCCGCTGCAAAAATTTGCAACCGCCGCGTAAAAATTTCAGCAAAACGCATTGTAGAGATGTAAAATCAATGCTAAAATATCTAAAAAAATGTTAAAAACGCAGTTTTAACTTAAAAAGTTGCTGTTTAGTATTGCTTTTTTTCTATTTTATGTTAAAATAGAAAGGTAATAAAAGTTTTTTTGGTGTTATCTTGACTATAAAAAGTATTTGCGCCTGCTTTGATATAGGTGGTCAATACCTTGGGTGTAAGGAGTTGTCTACTGGCAACATCAACAATACTTACAAGGTCGACTATATTAGAGAGGGCGAACACAAAAGTTACATTGTTCAACGCATAAATAAAGCGGTGTTTCCAAATCCTGAAAAGGTTATGGCAAACATCGTGCGCGTTACCGAGTACGTGCGTGAAAAGATTAGTAAGGAAGGTTTGTCTTCAAGAAAGTTTGTGTTACGCGCATTTTTAGCAAAGGATACTAACAAACCTTTCGTAATGGACGATAACGGCGACTACTGGCGCTGCTATCGCTTTATAAAGAATTCGGTAACTTATGATGCTAGTGATGATTTAGCCGTTATTGAAGGCGCGGGTTCGGCGTTTGGTAGGTTTCAAAATTATCTTGACGGTTTTGATGCGAAAACGCTTTATGAAATCATCCCCGATTTCCATAACACTAAAAAGAGATTTGACGCTTTAAAAGCCGCAGTAGAGAAAGATGAATACGGTAGGGCGGAAAGCGTTAAGGTTGAAATAGAAAAACTTTTAGCGTTTGAAAGCGAGGCAACTAAACTTCAAGATCTGCTCGACAATGGGCAAATTCCACTTCGCGTTACTCATAACGACACCAAGTGTAATAACGTAAGTTTTGACAAAGACACTGGCGAGCCGCTTGCCGTGCTAGATTTAGACACGGTAATGTCGGGTGCGATAGCGCACGATTATGGCGATGCTATTCGATTTATTGCAAACACGCTTATTGAAGACGACCCCGATATTGATAACGTAAGGCTTGATTTAGACAAGTACAAAGCGTTTACCAAAGGTTTTATTTCGCAAGTTAAAGACAGTTTAACTGACTTAGAAAAAGAGACCATTAACTTAGGCGTTTTAACCATAACCGTAGAACTTGCGGTAAGGTTTTTGACCGATTATCTTACTGGGGATAAGTATTTTAAGACAAAGTATCCTGGTCATAACGTGGATAGGGTGCACAATCAAACGGCGCTCGCTCAAGACGTTTATGAAAAACTAGACACGCTTAACCAAATTATTCAAAATTATTATTAGGAGAAAGCCCTTTATGGAAAACAAGACGGGTGCAAACGATAATTTAATACTTAGCATATGGTTTGCGCTTAAGAGAAATTTCGTTCTCGTTTTAGCCATCGTTTTATTCTCGACGGCAAGTGGGTTGATTTACGGTTTTATTAAAAAACCTAACTACACCGCAACGCAGGAAATAGTTTTCACTGCCATTGACCAAAAAAGCGACGATATCGTTACTAACTATAGGGTAATGGAAGCGTTGCGCGGCACTATCGTTGACTTTTGTGATGAAGGTGTTGTCGTTGACCGTGCAGACTTTTATTATTTGACGTTTGTTCAAAAGAATGCAGGTGCTGGTCCCGACTATACCGTTGACGATTTTATTTACGAAATTCAAAACACTGAAGACCCTTACAACACCAGCGACCCTGGTATTACTAATAGGGGATATATTACTAGAGAAAACGTTTACGTTTCAGCATCGGTTGAAACGGATAACGTTGGCGAATACGCTTTCTCTATGGGGTATACCGACGGCAACGAAAAAGACGCTATTATTAAGGCTAAACTTTATCGCCTTGCGTTCGAGCGTGAAATTCAGCCCGAAACGGGTAAGAGCGGCGTTAAGTATTTTGACGGCGTTATCATTAACATAATCGACCTTGAGTCAAGCGGTGTTACTAGCGACGTTTCTAAGGTTAAATTTGCGGTAATCGGTTTAGTTATCGGCGTAGTTTTATCTGCAATTGCGGTTTATATCATCAACGTAACCGATACGACCGTTAAAACAAAAGAAGAATTAGAAGAAATTACTGATTCAACCGTGCTTGCTTATATCAACGATCAAGAAGGGGGTAAAAGGTAATGAAAGAAAAAACCGTACCCATCTTAAAGATTTTGTATAAAAGCTGGCTTTGGATTGTATTGTTTACAATTCTTTGCACGCTAGTAGGTTTATTTTACAGCGTTTCGCAAGTTCCGCCCACTTATACGGCAACTCGTTCGCTAATTTTAAGAACTGAAATTCACGACACTGAAAGTAGTTATCAGTCGGCTAACCAAGCAAACCTTGCTAAAAATTACTTTTATACAGTTGAAAAACTTATTAAAAGCCCAAAACTCGTTAAAGAAGTAAATGAAAACAATGCTGATATAGGTTTAAGCGTTGAAAGTTCGGCAATAGGTATTTCTTACGGCGAAAACAGCCTTATCTTTAAGGTAAGTTATACTGCGAAAACAAAGGAACTTGCTGAACAAAAACTTAACGCGATTATCGACACTTTCTCAAAATCTAACACCATTAAGGAAGGTATTATGGCGTCTGACGTTCAGTTTATCCACACCCAAAAGGGTTGTGATACGGTGGAAAACAATTCACACGTAAAAATTACCGTTATCGGTGGCGTTATCGGGCTTGTTCTTTCAGTTGGCGCGGCGTTCGTGGTTTACTTGTTGGATAATACCGTAAGGGATAGACAAGAGTTTGAAGAAATTACGGGTGTAAACGTTATTGCTTACATCAATAAAGAAAAAACTAAAAAGAAAAAATAGTATAAAAAACGCTGCCTTTTAGACAGCGTTTTTTGTAATATATACTTTTAATTTAATTTTTCGGCTTGTTCTTCAAATTTATCGAAAAGGTTATACCTTTCGGGGTGAATAAGTGCGGTAAAGAGCATATCTCTAACTTGCGGGATATCTTCGCCGATTTTACTTATTAGCCCTTTTACGTATTCGCGCTTGGTTTGTTTGTTTGCGGGGCAACAACTCTTAACGATAGGTAAGGTTTTAGAGTAGGCTATAACGTTCATTTCTTTTATCATAACCATAGGGCGAATAAGCGTTAAGTCGATTTTATCTAAATAACTCTTTGGAGCAAAGGTAGAAAGTCTTCCTTCGTAAAGGAGTGAAAGCATAAGCGTGTCGGTTAAATCATCCGCGTGATGCCCTAGCGCAACCTTATTGCATCCCAGTTTTTTTGCAAGGGTGTTGAGTGCTCCCTTACGCATTTTAGAACACAGTGCGCACGGGTTGGTTTCTTGACGAACGTCAAACACTATTTTACCTATTTCAGTTTTTTCAACGTAGTAAGGAACATTTAAACTTTCGCACAGTTCTTTAATGGGCGTAAAATCAGCGGGCGCGTCGGTAAAGTCAAGGTCAACGGTTATTGCCACAAGGTCAAACTTTTCGGGCGCAAACTTTTTATATTCGGCAAGAAGTTTAAGAAGCACCACGCTATCTTTACCGCCTGAAACACCGACGGCAATTTTATCTCCATCGCGAATAAGTTGATATTTAGATATACCTTTTCTTAAAAAGGAAAGCATTTGTTGAGTTGTCATATTTTTGCCTTGAACTAAATAATATTATTTAGTTGATTTTTTTCACTAATTACATTATACTGATATTTGTAAAAAACACAATTATTTTAGCGAGTATTATGGTAGATTTTATTTCAAATCTTATTGGAAACGAATATCTTGCGACGCTTATAATGTCGCTTTTTCCGCTAATCGAACTTAAAGGTTCGATAGTTTACGCGCGCGGTGCGGGGATAGACTTTTTTACGGCGCTTATTTTGTCGTATATAGGCTCTACCATAGTTTTTATTTTAATCTACTTTTTGTTAAAGCCCATTTTAAAACTGTTAAAAAAGATAAAATTTATATCAAAACTTGCCCAAAAAGCCGAAAAATACTGTGAAGAAAAGGCTAAAGACGCTATTGAAAATCAGCGTAAAAAAGGCAAGAACAAAAACTTTAGTGAAAGGCTGTTAAAGCAACTTGGCGTATTCATTTTCGTAGCAATTCCGCTCCCTATGACGGGCGTTTGGACGGGGACTGCAATAGCGGTATTTCTTGATTTAAAGTTTAAAGACGTAATTTTACCCGTAACGCTTGGAAACTTAGTTGCGGGAGTATTGATTTCAATTCTTGCCCAAATTTGTATGGCTCTTTGGTCGCTCAAAGCGCTTGATTATATTTTATACGCATTATTTTTCTTAGCAATAATTTTGCTCTTTGTGCTTATAATAAAAGTATTAAAGCAAAAAACCAAAGGGGAAGAAGAAAAGTAATGGGGTTTTTCGATTGGCTATTCTTAAGAAGAAAACCTAAAAAACTTAAAATCGGGCTTGCGCTTGGTTCTGGCGGTGCAAAGGGCTTTGCTCACCTTGGCGCGCTAAAAGCGTTTGAAGAAAACGGTATAGAATTTTCCGTGTTTGCGGGCACTAGTATAGGTAGTATCGTGGGCGCGTTCTTGGCGGAAGGGTATTCTTCAACCGATATTTTTGAACTACTAAAAAATATGGACCTTGGCGACCTTAAAAACTTGTTTATGATGAGCATTGATTCATCATCCGTTTGTAAGATTATCGATAGGGAAATAGGCTATAAAAATATTGAAGAATTAAATAGACCCTTTGCGGCAATCGCAACTGATTTACTCACTGGTAAAGAAAAGGTTTTCGAGCGCGGAAGCGTTGCAAAAGCACTGTGTGCTTCAAGTGCAATTCCGCCCGTGTTTAAGCCCGTTGAGATTGACGGCGTTAAATATATTGACGGCGCGTTTACTAATTCCGTACCTGCGGACGTAGTTAGAAAGTTGGGCGCTGATTACGTTATCGGTATAGATTTATCCACTCACGAACAAAAAAACAGTGTGGTTAAAAAGGTTTTTCCGTCGTATAAAAGCGACGTGAAAGAGCCTTGGCAAAAGGGTTATGATTACAGCGATATAATGATTAAACCAAACCTTAGCGGATATACGGCGTACTCGGTAAGTTCTGGTGCGGATATGTATGATTTAGGTTATAATGCCGCTATGGAAGTAATGAGTAAAATCATTAGTGATATAAAAACAATTTCTCGAAAAAGATAATAAAAAAATGTTTTACAAAAGAAGAGCGATTTTAATTATTATTGCGGCTTTTTTAGCCGCAATTTTTACGTGCGGATGCAGTCAGCCGATAGGTGAAGAAAGTGTGGAAGAAAATACTTTTTCTATACACTTTATTGACGTTGGTCAAGGCGACTGTATTTTTGCGCGCTTTTCCGACGGTAAAACTATGTTAGTTGATTGTGGTCCAAACGATGAAAGCGTTGCTAACAATATTATAGATTATATTAAAAGCGCAAAGGTAGACACGATTGATTATTTAGTGCTTACTCATCCCGACAGCGACCACGTTGGTAACGCTGTTAAAATTATGAGTAGTTTTAATATAGGCACGGCGTACTTACCCGATATTTACGAAGGGCATTTGAACTTATATTCTTATTATAAAGACGCGGAAAATTTTATCCGTGATAAAAATATTACAGTTAATAGAAGTGATTGTTACGATATTATTCAAGGGGATGATTATAACGTGGTGTTTTTAGCACCACAACCAAGTGCTATAATCGGCAGTGCGTATATAGATTTTAACTTTGCGCTATCTCCAACTGATACGCAAGCAAACGCTTTATCTTCAGTTATCTATATACAAGCGCAAGGTGTTAGATGCTTGCTTACTGGCGATATAACTAGCGTTCAAGAAAGAAAAATGCTTGATAAACTTGAAACCTTGAAAACTCATTACAACAATTATGGGATAACGGTGGACATTAAAGATATAGATTTTCTAAAAGTTTCGCATCACGGTGCGGATAATTCTAGTTGTGATGAATTTTTAATGAAAACTCGTCCTAAAAACGCTGTGATTTCAGTCGGTGGAAATAACTTTTACGGACATCCTGCAACCGAAGTTTTAGAAAGATTATACGCCGTAAACCCTTTGATGAATATTTATAGAACGGACGTTAGCGGAAGTATATCGGTAACGGCTTTAGGACAAGGGGAATATAAAGTTAAAACGGCAGCATAAGTAAATAAAATACAGCCACGCTTAAAAAGCGTGGCTGTTTTGCCAAAAAAAGAAATTATACTAATTTTACAACGGTAATGGACGCGTCTGATAGTGTTTGCGTTTCAGCCGAAGTATTGTAGAGTGATAAGGTATCTCCAGCAACAGCGGTTAAAACGATAGTTTTGCTTGCTGTGCCCTCACCGTCGGTTTCAATCAGTGCTTCGCCAGTTAAAGCGCTGCCGTTAAGATATAGAGAAGTACTCATTGCCCCCGTGGGAACTGAGCCAGAAGAATAGTATGAAACAAGATAAGTTCCTTCTTCTGAAAGGGTAACTTCGTTTGCTGTTACGGTAACCGTAGTATCAGGGGTTGAAGAAGTTTCAGTCAAGGGTATAATAGCGCCCGCTGCAACCACTTGTGCACCCGAACTAGCATATAGAGCATCACCTAACCCAGCAGGTCCTTGTGGACCAGCGGGACCAATCGGACCTTGCGGACCAGTTGCGCCAGTAGCACCAGTTGCGCCAGTTGCACCAGTAGGACCAATAGGGCCTTGTGGGCCAGTCGCTCCGATAGGACCGGCAGGACCAGTTGCACCGGTTGCGCCGGGTAACCCTTGCGGACCTTGCGGTCCGATAGGACCTACAGGACCTTGAGGACCAATCGGACCTCTTGCGCCGGTTGCACCAGTAGGACCGATAGGCCCGCGAATTACAACGGGACCGCAGTTATGATTGCGATTACAATTGCATTGATTATTGCCGAAAAAACAGCACATATATAAAAAAATTCCTCCTTTTGTGGTACGGTATATAGTATGAAAATCATTGCTATATTTGTTACTAAAAAAAAGGGGGAATTAGGTTTTAATCGAGTTATTTTTTAATTTCGGGGAAATCGATATTTTCTATATCCATAGGCATTTGATAGCACATTTCTTCATGATAAGAAGTTTCTTCGCTAAACGCCATTTTGAACGGAATTTTAAAATACTTTGCTTCGCCTTGCACTAAAAGGTTATCGTTCATATCGAAAACTTCGCCAACGGCAGAAAAACCGCGTGCCGAGTTAAAAGTCATATACGCACGTGCCTTCAATTTAACGCCGTAAGGGGTGGGCTTGCGGTATTTAATTGACATAGAAGTCGTTACGCCGAACATTTCAGGCTCGTTTATCCAAAGCGTTCTGCCCATAAGTTCATCAAGGAGCGTTGCAACCATGCCGCCGTGAGTGCGGTCGGGGTAACTTTGGTGTTCACTACGGAAGGTAAAAACGCTCGCGAGCGAATTATCTTCAAGTTCGTAAAAGGGTGCGTGCAGTCCCAAAGGGTTTTCCATACCGCAAATTAAACAGTGCTTGCTGTTTCTTTGTGTTTTTAATACTTTCATTTATCCGTTGATTTCCTTGTAATATTCAGTGAGTTTGTCGGGGAAGTTTACGGTCATACCGTTAATACCAGTGTCGAAAACGGCTTTCATAATATCGGTGTTAGAAACGCCCCATGCACGCACTTCAAAGCCTTTTTTATTCCACTCTTGAACCTTTTCTTTAGTGATAACGGTTGCTCTCGGGCAGAGTTCAGCAATATCGTGCGCCTTCATCTTTTCTAAAAGCGCGTCGTCAATTTCTTCTAACGCAAGGTAACCCGCTCTAAACTCGGGCGCGTAAGATTTTAAGTCAACGAGTTCTTTGAACTTGAAAGAAGTTACGATAGTTTTATCAATCATACCGTATTTTCTCAAAAGGTCGGCAGTGGGAACGGCGGTGTTGTCGCCTTTAAGTTCTATTGCAAAAGTTAAGTCCTTATGTGCAAAGTGCACTAAAAAGTCTTCAAAAGTAATAATTTTATCAGTTAAATCGTTCTTTTTTACGAAAAATTCTTTCAATTCTGCTAAGGTGTAATCACTAAGTTTGCCTTGCTCGCCAGTAACTCTGGTTAAGGTTTCGTCGTGGAATAAAACTAAAACGCCGTCTTTTGTCAATTGAACGTCCGTTTCAATACCGTTTGCGCCCATATAAAGCCCTAAGTAAAATGATAAAAGGGTATTTTCTGGTGCGTATTCGCTTGCGCCCCTATGCGCGTAGTTTACAAAGTTTTTATATTCGGGTTTCATGAAGTAACTCCTAATAAATTTGATTTATTAACACTTATTTTAGCACAAAAAAACTAATAAGTAAACAGTTTATTTGAAATTAAAGTATGGATAAGACGATGAAAAAAGATTTCTAAATGCAGCGCTAAATCTTGTAATTATATTAGTTTTGTGTTAAAATGATAAAAAGCAATGCAAAATGTATAACCCCACTTATAAACGCCAAAAATAACGGGTAGGGGGAAGATATGATAGATAAAAGATGTTTTGCCGTGCTTGATGCGATAAATAAAGAGTGCCAAAATTCTAACTATAAAGTATTTTCGGTGGAAGATTTACTTTTATCTATCCCCGCGCATTTAGGGGTGGATAGCGCGGCGTTTTTCGAGTGCATAAACACCCTTTGCGACCACGAATATATAAGTGTAAAATATCAAGACGACTTAGAAATTTGCTTGTGCCCCTTGACTAAAGGTAGGCTTGTTTTTGAAAATAAACTCGATGAAGAAATTGAAAAGGAAAGACTTAGCAAAAAGTATTTTATTTACTCGTTTTTAGGCTCGTTTTTGGGCGGAATTATTGCCGCTATTATCTATTTAATAATCACGCTTTTGGTAGGTGGTTATGCTAAGTAGGATAGAGAGCAAAGTTATGCTAGCACTGTTTTCCGAGTGCAAGGATAAGAGTGCGATTTTGATAAGCCCCACGGACCTTGTTAAGTTGATAGACGGCAAGGTTACTGAGAGCGGTGTTGAAAAGATTATGCAAGACTTATCTTCGGACGGGTATTTTGACTTAATATACTCTGACCGCCGCGGTGAAACGGTTTATTGCGTAACCCTTTTAGAAAAGGGTAAAGGGTATTTAAGAAACTTAAAAGTTATGAAACGAACGCTTGTGTTTCGCTTGTGCGTTACTATCGTTTTGGCGTTTGTCAGTTTTATTATAGGGCTAATTTTAAAGGCGATTTTTTAACTATGGAAAAAAGGGATTTTAAACTAAAATCAGTTTTCAAGCCTACTGGCGATCAACCGCAGGCTATTGAAAAACTCGTTGACGGCTTGCGTGACGGTTTGCGTACGCAGGTCCTTTTGGGCGTTACTGGTTCTGGTAAAACTTTCACTATGGCTAACGTTATCGCAAAGGTTAATCGCCCCGCGCTAGTTATTGCGCATAACAAAACGCTTGCAGCACAACTGTGCAACGAGTTTAGAGAATTTTTCCCCGAAAATAGAGTGGAATTTTTCGTTTCGTATTACGATTATTATCAGCCCGAAGCCTATATTCCAAGCACGGATACTTACATAGAAAAGGACCTTGCAATCAACGATGAAATAGATAAACTTCGCCATGCGGCAACTTGCTCTCTTTCCGAGCGCACGGATACTATCGTGGTGGCTTCCGTTTCTTGTATTTACGGTTTGGGTGCGCCCGAAGAATATTACCGCTTAGCAGTATCTCTCCGCCCCGACGACGATATTTCACGCGATGAACTTATGCGTAAATTAGTTGCTATCCAGTATACTCGTAGGGACGTAGATTTTTCACGCTCATCGTTTAGAGTTCGCGGGGACGTTGTGGATATTTTTCCGTCGTCTAACACGGAAATCATAATACGTGTTGAGTTTTTTGGTGACACGATTGATAGAATTTGCGAAGTAGAGTTTATTTCTGGTAGGGTTATCTCAGAGTTAAAACACGCGGTTATTTTCCCCGCAAGCCATTACGCCGTTGCGCAAGAAAAACTCAACAACGCCGTTGCCGCTATCGAGCGCGACCGCGACGACGAAGTTCGTTTTATGAACGATGCGGGTAAACTTATCGAAGGTCAACGCTTAAAACAGCGTACTGATTACGACTTAGAGATGATTAAAGAGATAGGGTTTTGCCGCGGCATAGAAAATTACAGTCGTTATTTTGACGGTAGAGAAATAGGACAGCCGCCATTTACTTTGCTTGATTATTTTCCAAACGATTTTATAACCTTTATCGATGAATCACACATGACTATTCCGCAAATCGGCGCAATGTATAACGGCGATAGGTCTAGAAAGGAAAATTTAGTAGAGTACGGTTTTAGATTAAAGTCGGCTTTTGATAACCGACCACTTACTTTTGAAGAATTTGACGCAAGGGTAGGGCAACTTATATGCGTTTCTGCAACCCCCGCAAAATATGAACTATCTCAAGCGGGGCAAGTGGTTGAACAACTCATCCGCCCGACAGGACTTATCGACCCCGAAATTACCGTAAAGCCCACAAAAAACCAAATCGACGATTTGCTTATTGAAATAAATAAGGTTACTGCTGAAAAGGGTAGAGTTTTAATCACGACTCTCACCAAAAAAATGGCGGAAAGTTTAACCGAATACTTAAAAGAAAACGGTGTAAGAGTGCGCTATATGCACAGCGATATAGACACTATGGAGCGTATTGAAATAGTTTCCGCACTTCGCGGTGGCGAGTTTGACGTGCTTTGCGGTATTAACCTACTTCGTGAAGGGTTAGACCTTCCTGAAGTAAAATTAGTTGCTATACTCGACGCTGATAAGGAAGGATTTTTGCGTAGCGAAACTTCGCTTATTCAAACGATAGGTAGAGCGGCGCGTAATGCTGAAGGTAGGGTTATTATGTACGCCGATAATATCACGGGCAGTATGCAGCGCGCAATAGATGAAACCAACCGCCGTAGAAAAATTCAAGGCGATTATAATAAAGAGCACGGCATCGTTCCAAAGACTATCGTTAAAGATATAGTAAATACTTTGGAAATTACTAAGAAAACGGATAGAACGAAAGACGTTAAAAAACAAGATATCCCCGATGAAATTGAAAAGTTAAAGGCGCTTATGAAGATTGCGTCTGCTAACCTTGATTTTGAAAAATGTATTGAAATTAGGGATACTATTGCTAAGTTAAAGATGAAAATGAGAAAGTAATTATGGATTATTTAAGAATTAAAGGCGCAAAAGAGAATAATCTCAAAAACATTGATTTGACAATACCCCGCGATAAATTAGTAGTTTTCACGGGGCTTTCGGGCAGCGGTAAAAGTACGCTTGCGTTCGATACCATTTACGCCGAAGGTCAAAGAAGATACGTTGAGAGTTTATCCAGTTATGCGCGTATGTTTTTAGGGCAGATGGAAAAGCCTGACGTGGAACTTATTGAAGGCTTGTCGCCCGCAATATCAATCGATCAAAAAACCACTTCACACAACCCGCGCTCAACCGTTGGTACGGTAACGGAAATTTACGATTATTTCCGCTTGCTTTTTGCAAGGGTGGGTATTCCGCACTGTCCTAATTGCGGTATGGAAATTTCACGCCAAACGGTAGACCAAATTGCAGACAAGGTTATGCAACTGCCAGAAGGCAGTAAAATTTTGGTGAACGCCCCCGTCGTTCGCGGTAAAAAGGGTGAATATACCAAGAACTTTGAAAGTTATAAAAAGAGTGGATTTGCGCGCGTTCAAGTGGACGGCGTAGTTTACACTCTGGATGAAGATATTAAACTTGATAAAAACAAAAAGCACGATATAAGCGTTGTTATTGATAGATTAGTCGTTAAAGAAGGCATTGAAAAGCGCTTATCGGATAGTTTAGAAACGGCAATTAAACTTGCTGAAGGGCTTGTTTCTATCGAAGTGGTTGGGGGAGAAAGCACCCTTTATTCAACCAAATATTCTTGCCCCGATTGCGGAATTAGTATTGAAGAAATTGAGCCGAGATTGTTCTCTTTCAACAACCCTTACGGTGCGTGCCCCGAATGCGCGGGCTTGGGTTTTAGAAACGAAATAGATGAAAAGTTAGTCGTTAGAGATCCTAATAAGAGTTTAAGAGAAGGGGCAATGACCATTACCGGTTGGAACTTAGACAACGGCAAAATGGCAAACATTTACTTTAACGCACTTGCTCAAAAATACGGATTTTCACTCGATACCCCCGTTAAAGATTTACCCAAAGATATTTATAATATCTTGCTTTACGGAACGAACGGCGAACAAGTAAAGATTGAGTATTCAAGCAGAACTTTTAGCGGTAGTTACGAATCTGCTTGGGAAGGCATTATCCCTAACCTTGCAAGAAGATATAGAGAAACTTCAAGCGATTACACTAAGAGTGAAATTGAAAGATATATGACGGTTAGTCCGTGTAACACTTGCCACGGCAAACGCTTGAAAAAGGAAGCACTTGCAGTTAAAATTAACGGGAAAAATATTGCCGAACTTACCGATATGTCGGTTGTGGAACTTTTTAAATTTATCGACGGGTTAAAACTCGGTCAAACGCACGCGCTCATCGCTCAGCCTATCGTTAAAGAAATTAAGGCAAGACTTAACTTCCTAATCGACGTGGGCTTAGGGTATTTAACCTTATCTAGAAACGCGTCTACTTTATCGGGTGGCGAAGCGCAAAGAATTAGGCTTGCAACTCAAATCGGCAGCGGTTTGACTGGCGTTTTATATATTTTAGACGAGCCTAGTATAGGGCTTCACCAAAGGGATAATGAAAAACTTATCGGTACGCTTAAAAAACTTAGAGATTTAGGCAATACTTTAATAGTCGTTGAACACGACGAAGACACCATGCGCGCCGCTGATTTTATCGTGGATATTGGTCCTAAGGCGGGCGTTCACGGCGGCGAAGTGGTTGCTTGCGGTAGCCTAAACGATATTATGGACGAACCGCGTTCAATCACTGGTGATTATTTGGCAGGAAGAAGAAAGATTGAAGTGCCAAACGCAAGAAAAGTCCCTGACGGAAGATGCTTAAAGGTTATAGGCGCAAAGCAAAACAACCTTCAAAATATTGACGTGTGTTTCCCAGTTGGTTTAATAACTGCGGTAACTGGCGTTTCGGGTAGCGGTAAAAGTTCGCTCGTAAACGAAATAGTTTACCCCGCGCTTGCATCAAGATTAAACAAGGCAAAACTGCGCGACGGCAAGGCGGACGATATCCAAGGTATAGAACATTTTGACAAGGTTATTGCAATAGATCAGTCGCCCATAGGTAGAACACCGCGTTCTAACCCTGCAACTTACACGGGCGTGTTCTCTGCAATTAGAGATTTATTCGCTGCAACACCAGACGCTAAAGAGCGCGGGTATAAATCGGGTAGATTTTCATTTAATGTTGCGGGCGGTAGATGTGAAAACTGCGAAGGCGACGGCATGATTAAGATTGAAATGCACTTCCTTCCCGATATGTACGTGCCGTGCGAAGTGTGCAAAGGTCAGCGTTATAATAGAGAAACTTTGCAAGTTAAGTATAAAGGCAAAAACATCAGCGACGTTCTCAATATGACCGTTGACGAAGCGTGTGAATTCTTTAAGCCCATAACTAGCATTTATAACAAGATTAAAACCTTGCAAGAAGTTGGGTTAGGGTATATTAAACTTGGTCAAAGTTCAACCACGCTTTCCGGCGGTGAAGCGCAAAGGGTAAAACTTGCAACCGAACTAAGTAAAAGGGCAACTGGTAAAACCCTTTATATCTTGGACGAACCCACTACGGGCTTACACAGTTACGACGTGGATAAACTCTGTCAAGTTCTGCAGCGCTTGCAAGAGAGTGGAAACACCATTATCATAATTGAACACAACCTTGACGTAATCAAACTTGCCGACCATATTATAGACTTAGGTCCTGAAGGCGGCAGCGGCGGCGGAACGGTGGTTGCTTGCGGCAGCCCCGAAGAAGTTGCTAAGGTTGAAAACAGTTACACGGGTCAGTTTTTACAAAAGGTTTTAACTAAAGAATAAAGAAAAAAGCAGTTCGGTTGAACTGCTTTTTGTCATTCCGAGATAGGCGAATAAAACGGGCAAACTCTGGAATCTAAGTAGTTTTTAATTTTACTTGCAATAGGAGTAAAAAAGTGATATAATAACATTGCGACTCCAACTGAATAATAATTGTCTATCGAAGTATACTTATGGCATAAGTGTACCTATTTCGCGTAATGTAAAAATCTTCGATAGATTATTTATGTTGGTGTCGCAACTTAAGCGAAAGGGCGCTTTGCTAAGTGTCGTTTCGTTTAGAGACGGCACTTTTTATTTGTAAGGAGAAGAAAAATGAAAGATAACGAAAAAAAGAAATCTAAAATCATTTTAGTTTCAGTGTTATCAGCGGTGCTTGTAATAGGTGTGGCTATCGGAATAATTGCGCTTATTAACAAACCCGACGCACCCGCGCACACTCACTCGTATACTACCGTAAAGTATGATAATGATTATCATTGGAACGAGTGTGAGTGTGGGGAAAAGAGCGAACGAGAAGAACACACTTTCGTTAATAACGAGTGTGAGTGTGGATATAAAAAATCTCCACCAGAGCACGAACACTCATATAGTAAACAAAAGTACGATAGCATTAACCATTGGTATGAGTGCACTTGTGGAGAAAAAAGCGATATAGAACAACATATTTTCAATGAAGAAGATAAATGTGAGTGTGGATATAAAAAACCAGCCCCCGACCACGTTTGCTCTTTTGATGAGTTAAAGTATAACGAAAGCACACACTGGTACGAGTGCACTTGTGGTTTAACTAATAACGAAGAAGCCCACAAAGGTGGAACAGCAACTTGTACCCAAAAAGCAGTATGCACGGTGTGCGGACAAGAATACGGACAATTAAAAATACACGACTATACGGAGTTAAAGTATAACGAAAACACACACTGGTACGAGTGCGTATGCGGAGAAAAGGATACTACGGAAAGCCATAAAGGTGGCGAAGCAACGTGTAAGGCTTTAGCAATATGTTCAATATGTGGACAAAGTTACGGAACGCTAGCAAACCACGTATATGAAAGCGGTGCGTGCAAATGGTGTGGCGAGGCAGAAGAAACGGAAGGAGACACTTACACGAGAAACGGCGACATAATCTACTTCGGCTCGTATCCACAAACGGAAGTAACCGACACGACTACTACGAGTGCCCTATTATCAACGGCAGGTAACCCTATAACAAGCACGAGCGGTTGGACGAGTTATAATTATTACGTAGAAAGCGTACAAACCGACTGTATGTACTATAAAGACGTAAGTTATAACGGAGAGAAGTATAGGGGAGTATATATTAAGAACTATAGACCGTATTACACGGGAAACAGCAGTAGCGCAAGTTACACCTATCAAGATGATAACGGATATAATACTAATACAGTATATTGGTTTAAGTACGAGCCGATAGAGTGGAGTATAGTAAGTGAAGAAAGTGGCTATGCAAGCATAGTATGTAATATGGAGATAGACAGCCAAGCGTACCAAGATACGTACACTTACGATAGCAATACTAGCGAATATTACAATAACAGTACGGGGACGCAGAGCGGAATATATGCTAATAACTACCAGTATAGTACGATAAGGAAGTGGTTAAACGAAACGTTTTTCGAAACGGCGTTTAATTCATTACAACAAGCAATAATCCAAACGGTGGAAGTAGATAACAGTGTAGAGTCAACTGGTTATGGTGAAAACAAATACGTGTGTGAAAACACTTTTGATAAAGTATGGTTGTTGAGTTATGAAGAAACAACAACCTACTTTACAACAGACGCGTTAAGACAAAGAAAGACCACGGCGTACGCGCAAAGCCAAGGAGCATTGACATCAACGAGTAGCAGTTACTTAGGTAACGGTTATTGGTGGTTGCGTTCTCCTGGCGACGGCTGTGGTAATGGTGCGAGGCACATCAACCACCGCGGCTACATCGACAACTACTACTACGACGTTGGCTTTACTAGTTACGGGGTTGTGCCTGCTTTGCAAATTCAACTTTAACTAACTTAAAGAAATTAGAAGATTACACACCCGACGGCAATTTTGCCGTCGGGTGTGATTTTAAAGTATATATATAAATTATTTAATTATTTTAAAATAAAAAAAGGGTATTTGGTAAAAAAATGCATATTACTATTGGGTAGGAATTTTTCTATTCAAATTAGAGGGCTAAAATGAAAGAAAAAACTTTGAAAAAAGAAGAAATGTTTTTATCGCAGTACGCTTGCAAGTCAAAGGACACTATCGGGCGTTTAAGAACGGAAGAACCGTGCCCTATGCGTACGGATTTTCAGCGCGATAAGGATAGAATTATTCATTGCAAGGCTTTCCGTAGATTAAAAAACAAAACTCAAGTTTTCTTTTCGCCCGAAGGCGACCATTATAGAACTCGTTTAACGCACACTCTAACCGTTTCGCAAGTGGCGCGCGGTATTGCAAGGGCGCTGAGTCTTAATGAAGATTTAACCGAAGCAATCGCTTTAGGGCACGACTTAGGGCATACGCCTTTTGGACACTCGGGTGAGCGAATTTTGAATAAACTTAACCCAAACGGTTTTGAACACAATATTCAGTCGGGTAGGGTTGTTGATATTTTGGAAAACGACGGATTAGGATTAAACTTGACGCGTGAAGTCGTAGACGGCATTATAAATCACAAGTTAAAATGCAATCCTATGACCTTAGAAGGTAAGGCGGTTAGCCTTGCCGACCGCATAGCGTACATAAACCACGATATTGACGACGCTATAGTCGGTGGTTTTATCACTAAAGACGATATCCCTAAGCATTTAAGCGAAGTTTTAGGCGATACTTCAAGAGAGAGAATTAACACCATGCTTTTTTCTATCCAGCGCGAGAGCGACGGAAAAGATAAGGTGGAAATGGAAAAGGGGATTGCGGAAGCAACCATGGAACTTCGTTCGTTTTTGTTTGAACGCGTGTATAACGATAAAACTTTCCGAACGGAAGAAACGCGCGCTGACCGCATGATTACCGCCCTTTACGAATACTATATGAAAACGCCCGACGCGTTGCCTGATTTTTATAAAAATAGGCTTGATAAGGACGGAATTGACACCGTGCTTTCCGATTACATATCGGGTATGAGCGACGTGTACGCGGTTAAAACTTTTACGGAAATATTTATACCTAAAAACTGGAAGAATTGATAAATGAAAGGCTTTGACGTTAAGTTCATGGATGAACTTAAAAGAAAAAACGATATAATCGATATTATCGGCAAGTACGTTCGCTTAGAGCAGCGCGGCGGTAACTTTTGGGGAAAGTGCCCTTTTCATCACGAAAAGACGGCGTCTTTTTCGGTTAACGCGCAAGGTCAGTTCTATTACTGTTTCGGCTGTAGAAAGAGCGGGGACGTTATATCTTTCATTATGGAAATTGAGTCGCTTGACTTTAACGACGCGGTTAAATTTTTAGCGGAACGCGCAAAAATTCCGCTCCCCGAAGTTCGTTACGATGACGAAAAGATTAGAGAGCAGAAAAAGTTGAGAGAGCGCTTACTTAGTTTACTGCGTGAAACCGCACTATTTTACGTGAGAACGCTAAAGAGTGAAAAAGGTGCTCCGCATTACGAATACGCTCTGTCAAGAAAGATGACGAACGAAACCATTACAAAGTTCGGTATAGGTGCATCGCCCGATTTTAACTCACTAGTTCAACATTTGCGCTCGCTAGGGTTTACTAACGAAGAAATGGTGCTCTCTGGTGCGGTTGGTGAAAAGAACGGAAGGTACTTTGACTGGCTTGGCGGAAGGCTTATTATCCCCGTAATAGACCAGTTTAATAACGTAATAGCCTTCGTTGGAAGAAGAATAGACGGCGGCAAAGAACAAAAGTACATCAACACTAAAGAAACCTTAGTGTTCTCTAAAGGAAAAACCTTCTTTAACCTAAACAACTTAAAGAAGATTAAAAATGAAAAAGGCTTGTCTTCGGTTATTATTGTAGAAGGGCATTTGGACGTTGTTTCACTCACGCAAGCGGGTTTTGGAAACGTAGTTGCCACTATGGGTACAGCCCTTACTAAAGACCAAGCAAGAATATTAAAGCGTTATACTGAAAAGGTGCTTATATCTTACGACGGCGACTTTGCTGGACAAAAAGCGTCTATTCGCGGGTTGGAAATTTTAAGCGAAGAAGGTTTGGAAGTCAAAGTGGTTTCTCTCCCCGACGGTATGGACCCCGACGACGTGGTTAAAAAACTCGGCGAAGACGGTTATCGTGATTTACTCAACCGTTCAATGCCGCTTATCGACTTTAAACTCGATATATTAAGGCGCACTTACGACGTAAATACGGTTGACGGAAAACGCAAGTATATAACTAACGCTATAAGGGTTATTAAAGAGAGTTCTTCACCCGCAGAGCAAGAAGACTTACTAAAGACCGTGCGCGACGTAACCGGCACTACTTTCGAAGCGTTAAAGCGTGAACTTTACAGCACGGAAATTAAGCCCAAAACGGAAAATACCGAAGCGCCGCAGTTTAACGATAACGCGGGGGACAAGACGGCTATCGCGGCAAGGTTTATTTTGGCGTCGTACTTATTTAACAAGCCGTACGCCAAAGAAACGGATATTGCCGATATGGAATTTGTAATGCCCGTGCATCAAGAAATTCAGCGTTACGTTTTAGATAGGCAAAAGGAAAATGCTAGACCGCAGTTTTCCGACCTATACGAGATGATAAGTGAAGAATACGCTGATGAAATTTCACGCATAGCGGGTATGGAAGCGGAAGAAAATAAAACTTTCGACCAAGCCGTTTACTTTTTCGATTGCGTGCGCACCTTAAAGCGTGAAGCAATTGATAAGAAAATAAGCGCGCTGTCAAGAATGTTTGCTCAAGAAACCGATACGGAAAAACGCAGAGAATTGACCGCGGAAATGACGAGATTATTAGCAAAAAAGAAAACAGAACTTAGTTAAGAGTACGGTAGGAGGTACTATTATGGAAGAAAAGAAGATTAAAAAGAACTCAGTTCAAGAAAAACCCGTTGACGAAGGTTTGAGTATTGAAGTTTTAACTGAAATCACAAGCCTTATCAACGAATATAAAAAGAGTGGTAGTATTACGTCTACTCAACTTGTGGACAGAATTGACAAGTTCCAAGTTACGCCCGCTGAAATGGAAGAAATTTATAAGATTTTTGACGATTCAGGCGTGCAAATCGTAGACGAAATCGAACGCGATAAAGAACTTTACGACCAACTTCTTAAAGAAGTTAGCATGGACGACCCCGTTAAGATGTATCTTAAGGATATCGGTAAAGTTCCACTTCTTCAACCCGAAGAAGAAACCGAACTTGCTAAGCGCATGATGGAAGGTGATGAAAAAGCAAAACGCCTTTTATCAGAAGCAAACCTTCGTTTGGTAGTTTCAATCGCTAAGCGTTATATGGGGCGCGGTATGCAATTTTTGGACCTTATTCAAGAAGGTAACTTGGGGCTTATGAAGGCGGTTGAAAAGTTTGATTATCAAAAGGGATTTAAGTTTTCAACCTACGCTACTTGGTGGATTAGACAAGCGATAACCCGCGCTATTGCCGATCAAGCAAGAACTATTCGTATCCCCGTACACATGGTTGAAACTATCAACAAACTTATTAGAGTTTCAAGAAGATTGTTGCAAGAACTCGGTAGAGAACCTTTACCCGAAGAACTTGCAAAAGAAATGGACGTTGACGTTCAGCGCGTTATTGAAATTCAAAAAATTGCCCAAGACCCCGTTTCTTTGGAAACGCCTATCGGTGAAGAAGAAGACAGTCATCTTTCAGACTTTATCGAAGACGAAAGAAGCGCCGCTCCTACAGACGCTGTTTCATACACTATGCTCAAAGAACAACTCATCGGTGTTTTGGACACTTTAACCCCGCGTGAAGAAAAGGTTTTACGCCTTCGTTACGGTTTGGACGACGGTAAACCCAGAACTTTAGAAGAAGTTGGTAAAGAATTTAACGTTACTAGAGAACGTATCCGTCAAATAGAAGCAAAAGCGCTCCGTAAACTTCGTCATCCCAGCCGTTCTAAACGCTTAAAAGATTACATCGGCAAACAATAATGACTGATAGATTAAATAAAATATTTGCAGTGTTGCCTTCTTGCGACACTTTTGCGGATATCGGCTGCGACCACGGCTATCTTGCTATGGCTATGCTTAAGAGCGAAAAATGCAAGAGAGTTATAGTTTCCGACATAAGCGCAAAATGCTTGAAAAAAGCCGAAGATTTGCTTGCAAAATACATAGAAAACGGCGTTGCTGAAAGCGTTGTTTCGGACGGTTTTGACAGCGTTAATAAATGCGACCTTGCGCTTATTGCAGGTATGGGTGGGGAAGAGATTATAGACATTTTAACGCGTGCAAAAGCACAAGACAAACTGCCTGAAAAACTTGTTCTTCAACCCATGAAAAACTGCGACAAAGTGCGTTTACTTGCGATAGATTTTGGCTATAAAATCGTTTACGACAAGGTTTTTGCAAGTGCAAAAAAGTTCTATAATCTTATGCTTATCGAGCGTGGAAACGACGCTTTAACGCAAGAAGAAATTGAGTTCGGCAGAGATAATATTAGACTTAAACACAAAGATTTTATCGATATGATTAGCGATAATTTGAGAAAATATAACGCTATTTTAGAGAGTGAAAACTTGAGTGAACAAGTAAAATCTTCAGTGTTAAATAAAATAGAAAAGATTAAAAAATATGTATAGTTCAAAAGAATTTTTAAGCCTTTTAGAAGAATTTGCGCCCTTATCTTTGAGCCGCAAAATGATTGAAAAAGGCAGTTACGACAACAGCGGATTACTCGTAAAAAATCACGATAATATCCAAAAAATTGCTTTTACTTTGGACCTTACGGTAGACGCTGTTTTGATGGCGGAAAGTAACGGCTGCGACACTATTCTAACTCATCACCCAGCAATTTATTCGCCTATTAGTTCGCTTGATTTTGAAGGCGATACAGCCGCCCTTACTCTGGCTGTAAAAAAGGGTTTTAACGTGTATTCTATGCACTTAAATCTCGATATAGCAGAAAATGGAATTGACCAGTGTTTATCTAACGGTTTGGGATTAAGAAACACAAGGGTAATAGAGAGAGTTGACGGCGATTTAGGATACGGTAGAATCGGCGAATTAAATAGCCAAAAAATAGAAGAATTTGTAAAAAAAGTCGAACTAGAATTCGGTTCGGATAAAATTATTTTTTACGGCAATAATGAAGTCAAGTGCGTTGCATCTTTTTGCGGTGCGGGCGCATCTAGCGCGGTGGGCGCTCTAAACCAATTAGACGGCGTTGACACGGTGGTAACTTCAGATATTGCTCATCACAATTTACTAAGCCTTGTTAATGCGGGAAAGAACGTTGTTATAATTCCGCATTACGTTGCTGAAAATTACGGTTTTAATAAATTTTACCAAAGCGTATGCCAAAAACTTTGTGGCGGCGCTAAAGGGTATTATTTCACAGATAAAAGATTTATGTAAAGGAGAACCACTATGATACAAGCATTGTTAGACTATCAGAAGGTAGACGCTTCACTTCGTGAAATTGAAAAGAAACTCGCTACAAGTGAAGAAAGAAAAAAGGCGGTTAGCGCTAAAAAGTATCTTGACGGCGTTGAAGAAAACGTAAACAAACTCGACGCGCGCGCAACCGATCTCATCGCTGCGTACGAAGCAGTTACTCAAGAACAATTAAAGTTAAAAGAACAAGAAGAATCTATTGTAGACGCGATCGATTCATCTAAAGATGAAAAGGAAGTTGCTTTCCTTATCAAAAAGGTAGAAGAACTCATCGGCAAAATCAAATCACTCGGCTCTAAGGCAAGCAAGATTTCTGATGAAATTCAAGCGGTAATGAAAGAATATTCAACCATTAAAGCAACCACTAAAGCAGCGCAAGTTCAATATAACGAAAACGCTAAAAAATATTCGGAATTAAAGGCTTCGGTTGCTGGTGAAAAGGCTGAAATTGAAAAGCAACTCGCCGCGTTAAAAGAAAAAGTTGACCCTGCGCTTATGCAGAGATACCAGAAAAAGCGTGAAGGCAAAATTTACCCCATAGTTTACGCAACGCGTGGAAATATGTGTGGGGCGTGCAATATGGAATTGCCTATGGCGGTGCTCGGTAAACTTAAAAACGGCGAAGTTATCGATTGCGATCAATGCGGAAGAATGATTTACCAACCCAAATAACCCAAAATTCGACACTTAAAAACCCGATTTATCGGGTTTTTTTGTTTTTAAACGGCTCTAAGTATATTTATTTATATTATTTAAAATAAATATTTAAAATAATTACTTTTTAAGTTGTAAAAGAGCGCTAATTTTGGTATAATCAAAATGACGATACTTTTGAGGTGGACTCTTGAGCGATTCTAATAGAAAAAAAGATAAAAAAGACAGTTCGTTTATATTTACTAAAGAAACTTTCGGCGTTGTGTTAGTATTATTTTCAACGCTCTCTTTGGTGTGCTTGATTACTCGTGAAATGGTGTTCTCACTGCCTGGTCAATGGGTAAACGCGTTCCTTTTCGGTTGCTTTGGTTACTTTGCTTACGCCGTTGTTTTATACACGGCTATTTTAGGCGTGCAACTAATTGTCGGCAAGGTTAAATTTTTCGGTGCAAAACGCAACGCACTCATTACCACGGCGTTTGTTATCGCCGCGATTATAACTCATACTATAACCCTTCACGGAAACGCAAGTCTTCCTTACGGGGAATATCTCGTTCGCTCGTACAATATGGCAGCGGGCGGTTTTACTACGGCGTCGGGCGGCGGACTCGTTACAGCGGTTTTTTCATATCTCGTTATAAGTTTGATAAGCGAAATCGGAACTTACGTAGTTATGGGGCTTGCCTTTGCTGCAACCGTATTTTTCTTGGTTAAAGATTTCGTTCAAGGTGGTTTGAGCGCTGATAAAAAGCCCGCTAAGTTTAGAACTTCTTTCGTCAAAGGTAAAAAGAAAACGGACGACGGTGAAAAGGAAGTTGAAACGGTTGAACCCGTTATCGCCGTTGCACCAGTGGTTACCGCTGAAAAGAGTACACAACCTAAAAAGCAAAGTTTATTCGTAAATAACCCCGCGGACTTCCACTTAAAGAACAAGCGTGAACTTTTGAGAAAGGACGACGTGGAATTTAAGATGGGCTTTACCGATAAGGGCTTGGGCGTGGTTACTACCGCTCAAGAAAGAAAGACCATAAGCGACCAAGCGGATTTAAAGACTAAACTCGACTATATCAAAACTCCGCCGGAAATTGATTTGGTTTCAATGCGTACGGAAATTCGCCCGCAAGAAAGCACTTCTAAACCCGAATTTTACGTACCCAAGCAACCTTCACAAACGGCTGTTTCAGATTATATCGGCACGCGCGCTGCGCAAGCAGAACAAGAGCCTATTCAAAACGTTTCTGGTGAAATTCCCTTTATCGAACACGCACCCGAAGAAAATATTCAAGGGGACAGCGCGGCTTACCGTGCGGAAGTTTTCGGAAAATACGCTGAAGTTGAAGATATTGCTCCGCAAGCAGAGCCTAGTATAGAAGATGAACCTGAAGTTATCACTCGCGCAGTAGGTAGCGGCAGATTTGAAGAAATTAAAGAACAAAACGCTCCCGCGGCGGATATTCCGTTCATTGAAGAAAACTTTACTCAAGAAACTAGCGGAAGAGATAACGACTTTACTAAAAATGAAGAATCGCCCGAAGTTCCCGCAAGCACGGTTAGAAGTGAACGCGCAAGAAGTATTTTATTCGGCGACAAAAAAGAAGATGCGCCTGCGCAAGAAAAACCGATTGAAAACACTCGCTCTTCACTCGGCTTTACTAGTAGGGCAGCGGCTGACGGAAATATTAGCACTTCAAGGCGTGGAGACAGTTTGAGTCGCGCACAAGCACCCGTAGAGCAACCCGCTGCGGAAGAAAAACCCAAAAAGATTGAGCCGCCTATCAATAGACAATATTTTAGACCGCCTTTCGACCTTTTGGAAAGTTACACTCCGCCCGTGGATATGCCTAAGGAAAATCATGAAGAACGCATGGAAATTATCCAAAGGACTTTGGAAGAATTCCACATCAACGCCGTTCCGCAAAGTTACGTGCAAGGCCCGTCTATTACTCGTTATGAAATAATGATGCCCGCCGGCGTTTCAGTTAAGAAAGTTTTGGCGTTTGACGACGACCTTAAGATGCGTTTATCGGCAAAAGACGGCGTTCGTATCGAAGCGCCTATCCCCGGCAAAAACTTAGTTGGTATAGAAGTTGCAAACTCGGTTAAAACGACGGTTGGACTTCGTGAAATTTTGGAAGGCGCTGCAAGTGAGAAGCAAAAAGAAGGCGGACTTATGTTCGCGCTCGGTAAAGACCTTGTAGGTAAGCCTATTATGGACGACCTTTCTAAAGGTCCGCACTATCTAGTTGCGGGTGCAACTGGATCGGGTAAGAGCGTGTGCTTAAACCTTATGATTGTAAGTTTAATCATGCGTTATAGCCCCGAAGATTTAAGACTTATCTTGGTTGACCCCAAGGGCGTGGAATTCGTAAACTACGAGCATATTCCGCATCTTATGATTGATGAAATTATCACCGAGCCCAAAAAGGCTTTGGCTGTGCTTTCTTGGGCGTATACCGAAATGGAAAGAAGATTTTCAGTATTCCGTGAAAACGGCGCTGGGTTAGTCGTAGATATCGATTCTTACAATAAGGAAGTGGCAAGTAAAACCGTTGCTAAAATGCCTAGAATCGTTATCATTATCGACGAACTTGCCGACCTTATGGAAACTTGCAAGAAAGATTTAGAAAGCAGAATTCGTGCAATTGCGCAAAAAGCGCGTGCGGCTGGTATTCACTTAGTGCTTGCAACACAGCGTCCGTCAGTTGATATTATTACTGGTACTATTAAGGCAAACTTGCCTTCTCGTATAGCGTTTAAGGTTATGAACTTTAACGACTCGCAAACCATTTTGAGTGAGGCGGGTGCGGAAAAACTTTTGGGTAACGGCGATATGCTCTACAAAACTGCGCGTATGTCGTCAACCGAAAGATACCAAGGCGCTTACATCAGCAGTAGAGAAGTTAACAACATCGTATCTTATATCAAAGAAAACAACGCTGCTTACTTTGATGATGAACTCAAAGAATTCCTTGATAAGGAAGGTAAACCCAAGCAAGAAGAAGGCGGTGTGGATATGGCTAACGGCGGTGAAGAAAATAACGAATTCGACGCGTTTTTCTTAAAGGCGTTGTGGCTTGCCGTTAACAGTGAAGGCGTTTCAATTTCACAATTACAAAGACGTTTCCAAATCGGCTATTCACGCGCTGGTGGCTTAGTGGACAAGATGGAAAGAATGGGCTTTGTTTCTGGTAACGAAGGCAGCAAAGCGCGCCGTGTACTCTTAACGAGAGAAGAATTTATTGAAAAATTCGGACCGATGCCCGATTAAAAGGATAATTATGACGGATAGAAAACGCGTGGGCGTAATTTCACTCGGTTGCGATAAAAACCGCGTGGATACCGAAAAGATGCTTGCGCATATAAAGCAAAAACACGATTTAGTGGACGATATTGAGTGTGCTGAAATAATCTTTATCAACACATGCGCATTTTTAGAAAGTGCAAGGGAAGAAGCCGTAAGCGAGATTTTTGCCGCTAACGAGTATAAAAAACAAGGCTCGGCAAAAAAGATTATCGTTACTGGATGTTTGCCACAAAAGTTTATAGGCGAAATTTACGATGAACTGCCCGAAGTAGACGCGTTTTTAGGCGTTTCCGATTACGATAATATTTTGCAAGTTATCGATAGGGTATGTGCTGGCGAGCGCGTAAACGCTGTTGGAGAGCCGCGCGGCGAGTGTGGCAAGCAAAGGGTACTTACCACTTCTACTTACGCTTACCTTAAAGTTGCGGACGGATGCTCTAACCACTGCACTTATTGCTTAATACCTTACATACGCGGTAAATATCGCTCAGTACCTACTCAAGACTTGCTTGAAGAAGTAAAGGGGTTAGGAAAGGTAAAAGAACTTATTTTAGTTGCGCAAGACACGGCAAAGTACGGCTTAGATTTACCCGAAAAGACAAATCTTAGTGAACTTATTAGAAAAATTACCGCGTTAGATAGCGTTGGGGCAGTTAGACTTATGTATTGCTACCCCGAAAACTTAACCGACGAACTTATTGCGGAAATCAAAAATAACGACAAGGTTATAAAGTATATCGATATACCCTTGCAGCACGCGGATGATAAGGTGCTTAAACTTATGAACCGCAAGGGTACGGGAGCAGGGTATCTTGAACTCATAAATAAATTAAAGTCGGAAATCCCTGATATTGCTATTCGCTCAACTTTTATAACTGGCTTTCCTAGAGAGAGTGAACAAGCCTTTAAAAACTTGGTTGATTTTATCAAAAAGGCAAAATTATTTAACGCTGGGTTCTTTGCTTACAGTAGGGAAGAAGGTACGCCCGCTTACCGCTTAGACGGGCAAATTGATGAAAAAATTAAACAAAAACGCTTGAAAAAGTTGTATTCTGTTCAGCAAAAGGTTGTGGAAGAAACTAACCAACAGTTTATAGACAAAGTCATTACCGTAACGGCGGAAGGCTTTGACCAAAACGAAATGGTTTACTTCGGAAGGGCGTACTTTAACGCCCCCGATATCGACGGAAAGGTTTACTTCTTCTCGGCGGATGAAGTTGAGCGCGGGCAAAGTTATCAAGTTAAAATTACACAAGTAACGGGTTACGACCTGTACGGAGAAAGATTATGAATTTACCCTTAAAACTTACTATCTTGAGAATCGTAATGATTCCCGTATTCGTGGCGGTGTTCTTTATTGAACAAATCCCCTTTAATTTTGCAATTTCAGCAGTGATTTTTCTTCTTGCGGCGTTTACCGACTTTTTAGACGGTTATCTTGCAAGAAAGAATAACCAAGTTACCGACTTAGGCAAGTTTTTAGACCCCATTGCTGATAAAGTTTTGGTGTCTACTGCACTTATCGTAATGCTCGTTCCAGTTGGTGAAGTTATAATTCTTCCTTGGTACTGCTCAATTGCCGTTGCAATTATTTTGGCTAGAGAATTAGTAGTTTCAGGTTTTAGAATGGTTGCTGCATCAAAGGGTATGGTTATCGCTGCGGATAAGTCTGGCAAGGTTAAAACATTTATGCAGGATTTAGCAATAACCGTTTTGCTTTTTGGTGCGGATGTTATGCCCGGAACTTACT
Organism: Christensenellaceae bacterium; assembly: GCA_045594285.1. Lineage (GTDB taxonomy): Bacteria > Bacillota > Clostridia > Christensenellales > Borkfalkiaceae > UBA1259. The sequence continues at coordinate 171,323 of JAZNYF010000003.1, forward strand.
CAATAATCGGCATAATCGGGCTTGTCGCTTTAGGTATTGCAACCATTCTCACCATCGTTTCTGGTACGGAATGTATCGTTAAAAATATAGCGGTGTTAAAGGATAACAAATGAAAAACGCTTTAATATTTTTCAGGTCGGAAATAGGTGGCTTTGACGGCGAATATTACCAAGAAGTCGTGTCCGCGTTTAAAAACGGCGGTATCGATTTTTACGCTGTGGAAGTTTTATCTAATACCGACGAGCGTACTTTTCGCCATAGAATTGACGAATATAAAGACGTTTGTGAAAATTTAATAGTGATTTATAATCCGTCTATTACTTTCGACTTAAAAGAACTGATTGCGGAAAAACTCGATACCGTGCTCGTAGAAAACGAAAACGCGGCGGTTTTTCTCGATGCGGTTTCTAAAAACGACGGGGTTGAGTACGCCGATTATTTTGCAAAACTTCCTATTGAGGCAACCGTTATCCCTAACATCAAGGGTGCGTTCCAAGGCTTTATGGTGGATGAAAGCGATTTTACAGTGGTGTGCTTACCTTGCGAATACGACCAAATTAAACCTATGTGCGATAAATACGTTTTGCCGTATTTAGAAAATAAGCACGGAATAGTTTCTAACCGTCTTATACTTAAATACTTTGGCGACAGTACTTTGCTCAGTGAAACGCTTAAGGAAGCCGAGCAAATGTATAACGGCTTAAAGTACGATTTGAAGAAAGTCAACGGCGACGTTACAATCGACCTTTTGTTTAACGATGCGGAAAAAGAAACACAACAACACGAAGTTATTAGACATATAGTTGGCGAACTTAAAGAAAACGTTTACGCGGAGTTTGATTGCACGCTAGGCGAAAGATTGTTCGACCTATTAAAACTTAAAAAATTACGCGTTTCGGTTGCGGAATCTTTTACTGGGGGCAGAGTCGTTGCCGATATTATTAAAAACCCGGGCGCATCCGAATTCGTGCAAGAAGGCGTCGTAACCTATTCCAACCAAAGCAAGATGAAACGCCTTGGTGTAAACGACGTTGACCTTTATAGAAACGGTGCCGTAAGTTCAGTAGTTGCCTATCAAATGGCGGCGGGATTACTTCGTTCGGGCGATTGCGATTTAGCAATCTCTACGACGGGTATTGCTGGACCAAAGAGCGACGACACTAAAAAACCCGTTGGGCTTTGTTATATTGCTGTCGGAATGAAAGACGGCGTGCATACTTACAAACTTAACCTTTCTGGGTCTAGAGAAGAAATTACCGAAACAGCAAAGAATACCGCGCTGTTTTTGGCTATAAAAAAATTAAAAAACTTATAAGAGGAAAAAAATATGGATGAAGCAAAAATTAAAGCGCTAGAAGGCATGATGGCGCAAATTGAAAAACAATACGGCAAGGGCGCAATTATGCGTTTAGGTCAACAAGCAGGCGATACTAATATCGAAGTTCTTCCTACTGGTTGCTTATCACTTGACCTTGCAATAGGCGTTGGCGGACTTCCCCGCGGCAGAATTATAGAAATTTACGGACCTGAATCTTCTGGTAAAACAACCGTTGCGCTTCACTGCATAGCAGAAACTCAAAAGGCTGGTGGTATTGCTGCGTTCGTTGACGCGGAACACGCACTCGATCCCGTTTACGCTAAGGCGCTCGGCGTTAATCTTGACGAACTCTACGTTTCTCAGCCCGACACCGGTGAACAAGCACTCGATATCACCGCATCACTCGTAAACAGTAAGGCAGTTGATATTATCGTAGTCGACTCAGTTGCAGCGCTTACCCCCAAGGCTGAAATCGAAGGGGATATGGGCGACTCTCACGTAGGTTTGCAAGCAAGACTTATGTCTCAAGCGCTTAGAAAACTTACCGCAATCACTAACAAGTCAAAAACTTGTATCATCTTTATCAACCAACTTCGTGAAAAGGTTGGCGTTATGTTTGGTAACCCTGAAGTTACCGCGGGTGGCAAGGCGCTCAAATTCTACGCAAGCGTTCGTATCGACGTAAGAAAGGCTGATGCGCTTAAAGATAGCAACGGTGCTTACGGTAACCACACTAAAGCAAAAGTAGTTAAAAATAAGGTTGCTCCGCCTTTTAAAACGGCTGAGTTCGACATTATTTTCGGCAAGGGTATTTCTAAGGGAAGTTGCCTTGTCGATTTAGGCTTGCAATACGAAATATTACAAAAGAGCGGTTCTTGGTTCTCATATAACGGTGAAAAGATTGCTCAAGGTAGAGAAAAAGCCGTTGATTACTTAGAAAATAACGCGGAAGTTGCTGAAGAAATTAAGGCAAAAATTATGGAAGCGTTCCAAAATAAGAACCAAATATAATTAACTAAATACTGTGTATTGTATTGACTTATAGTACAAAATGTAGTATAATAAAAGAAGTAAATACGCGCGTGCATTTGCGCGCGCATAAATAAAAACAGGAGGGCATTGTATATGCAAAATTTTAATTACAGCTCCCTGTTCTTGGCAAGCGACGGCGCATTACCTTGGATTATCGTAGCAGCCGTTGCAGTTTTGGCAGTTGTTGCATCGGTTATCTGCTGGGTTTTAAGCGGAAAGACCGTTACTAAAAGGTTTGAAAAAGAACAAGGCAATATCGACGCACAGCGCAATAGAATGCTTGATGACGTTAGGGAAGAAAGCAAAGCTATTAAAAAAGAAGCTATTTTAGAAGCGAAAGAACAGGAAATTAAACTTCGCAATGAATTTGAACGCGAATCTAAAGAGAAACGTGCTGAACTTCAAAGACTTGAAAACAGACTTAACCAAAAGGAAGAGACTTTGGAGAAAAAGGAAGAAAATTTAGCGAAGCGAAACGAAGAAACTACTAGACAACAAAACGCTTTGAAGGCGAAAGAAGGCGAACTTGACAAACGCATTGAAGAAATCGACGCTCAACACGAAAAGATGGTTCAAGAGTTTGAAAAAATTTCGCAAATGAGTAGGGAAGAAGCAAAACAACAACTTATTCTCTCTATCACCGACGAAGCAAAGCGCGACGCTGCTGGTATGGTTAAAAATATCGAAGCGGAAGCAAAAGAAAACGGTGAAAGAAAGGCTAAAGAAATCGTTAGCCTTGCTATCCAAAAATGTTCAACTGAACAAGCAACTGAAATTACCGTTTCAGTCGTACCCTTACCCAGCGACGATATGAAAGCAAGAATTATCGGTCGTGAAGGTAGAAATATTAGAACTTTAGAAAACGCAACCGGTATCGAACTCATCATCGACGACACTCCTGAAGTTGTTATCGTATCAGGTTTCGACCCCGTAAGACGTGAAGTTGCAAGAATCGCGCTTGAAAAACTTATTCAAGACGGTAGAATTCACCCCGCAAGAATTGAAGAAACTGTTGAAAAAGTTAAGAAAGAACTCGACCAACAAATCAAAGAAGCGGGCGAAGCAGCTATGTATGAGTGCAAGATTTTCGGACTTCATCCTGAAATCGTTAAACTTCTCGGCAGACTTAAATTCCGTACTAGTTACGGTCAAAACGTGCTTAAGCACTCGATTGAAGTATCACACTTAGCAGGCGTTATGGCGGCTGAACTCGGTGTAGATGAAACCTTGGCAAAACGCGCAGGTTTACTTCACGACTTAGGCAAAGCAGTTGACTTTGAAATCGAAGGTACGCACATGCAAATCGGTGCTGACCTTGCTAAAAAGTATAGAGAAAATAACAGCGTAATCAACGCTATTCTTGCTCACCATGGCGACGTTGAACCCAAAACTATCGAAGCAATTTTGGTTCAAGCGGCTGACGCTATTTCAGGTGCAAGACCTGGTGCAAGACGCGAAACTACTACTAACTATATCAAGAGATTGCAAAAGCTTGAAGAAATTTCAAGCGGATTTAAGGGCGTTGAAAAATGCTATGCAATTCAGGCTGGTAGAGAAGTGCGCGTAATGGTTAAACCCGAACAAGTTAACGATGCACAAACCTTATTCTTGGCAAAAGAAATCGCTAAGAAGATTGAACAAGAGATGGAATATCCTGGTCAAATTAAGGTTAACGTTATCAGAGAATCACGCGCAACTGAATATGCTAAATAGATAGGCTATTATTACAATAAATTGTATTAACCATTTATTGTTCAATAGCGAATAAAAAAAAGAAAAACAAAAAAACCCCGATTGACAAAATCGGGGTTTAACTTTGAGTGAAAATGAAAAAAACCGATAGCATAAAATTATCCGACCATTTTTCATATAAGAAACTCCTTCGTTACACTTTTCCGTCAATAATAATGATGATTTTTACGTCAATTTACGGTGTGGTGGACGGTGTTTTCGTTTCTAATTTTGCGGGGACGACTGCTTTTTCAGCCGTCAATTTTATAATGCCTTATATTATGATTTTGGGCACTGTCGGCTTTATTTACGGCACGGGCGGAAGTGCGTTAGTTGCTAAAACTTTTGGCGAAAATAGTCCTAAAAAAGCAAACGAATTATTTTCTTTGATGGTGTACTTTGCATTTTTCTTAGGCGTTGTAATCACTATTTTAGGTATGATTTTCGTTCGTCCCGTTGCTCAAGCACTTGGTGCTGAAGGGCAGATGTTAGAAGACTGCGTACTTTACGCTTTGGTAGTGTTAATAGGTCAGCCCGCTTTCGTATTGCAAATGCTTTTCCAAAGTTTTTTCGTTACCGCGGAAAAACCGCAACTTGGGCTTATAACTACCGTATGCGCAGGTATTGTAAATATGGTGCTTGACGCGCTTTTAGTAGGCGTTATTCCTTTAGGAATTGTCGGTGCGGCAACAGCAACCGTTATAAGTCAAATCGTGGGAGCGATTATACCTATTATATACTTTGCTAGAAAGAATAATAGTTTACTTAGACTTGGTAAATGTAGGGTAGATTTTAAGGCTATTTGGAAGGCGACTGCAAACGGTTCATCGGAGTTTATGAGCAGCGTTTCAATGTCGCTCGTAGGTATGCTGTATAACGTGCAACTTCTTAGTTTTGCTGGGGAAAACGGTGTTGCGGCTTACGGCGTTTTGATGTACGTAAGCATGATTTTTAACGGAATATTTATAGGATATTCGGTCGGCACTGCACCCGTTATAAGTTATCATTTTGGCGCGCAAAATCAAGGCGAATTAAAGAGTTTACTAAAAAAGAGTGCGGTAATAATTTTAATATCGTCCGTTTTAATGACTGGGTTTGCGGAACTTTTATCTTCGCCCTTGTCAATGCTTTTTTCGGCGGGAAATACTGGACTATTTGAACTTACAAAACGCGGGTTTTTCATATACTCGTTTGCGTTTTTGTTTATGGGCTTTGCAATCTACTTTTCGTCCTTTTTCACTGCGCTTAACGACGGCTTAACTTCCGCACTTATATCGTTTTTAAGAACGCTTGTTTTTCAAGTCGCAGCCGTGCTAATATTGCCTATGATTATGGATACGGACGGAATTTGGTTATCTATCGTAGTTGCTGAATTTATGGCAGTAGTATGCTCACTCATTTTCTTGAATATAAAAAAGAAAAAATACGGATATATGTAAAAATAAACTCCCACGCTTGAAAAAGTGTGGGAGTTGTTGTATAATATTAAAGAATAAAGTTATTTTACAAAAGGAGAATTATGAAATTAATTAAAACTGTAGCACTCATTGCACACGACAACAAGAAACAACAAATGATTGATTGGGCATTAAAGAATAAAGAAATGCTTTCAAAATTCACCCTTTGCGGCACGGGCACGACTTCAAAACGCGTTGAAGAAGCAACCGGCTTAAAGGTTAAAGGATATCTATCTGGTCCGCTCGGCGGCGACCAACAAATAGGCGCTAAAGTTGCCGAAGGGGAAATAGATATAGTAATATTCTTTTGTGATCCGTTGCAAGCACAACCGCATGACCCTGACGTAAAAGCACTTCTTCGTATAGCAAACGTTTACGACGTGGCTATCGCAACTAACCCTGCAACTGCGGACCTTGTTATAACTTCATCACTTATTAAATAGCGTCAACGGGAATTTTAACGACCACTTTTTTAAGAGCAGTAGGCTCGCCGTTAGCAATACATTGATGTAAATCTTCTGGGAACATAATAGCAAACGAGCCTTCTAAAAGTTTATCTTGAGCGTAATCGCTAGGAGAGTAGAAAATAACGTCCTTTACGTCGTTATATTCAGTGATAGGCGCTTGGTTTTCAATGTTTTTTGAAATAACTATTTCGCTACCCTTGTGGATGTATTGAAGGTCAAGATATTTTTTGTGCGCTTCCATCTTAACTTCAGTTAAGGGTTTGGTGTCGTATTCTTGAACTTTAGCAAAAGTGCCGTCTAAAATATCGTGCTTGCCAACTTCTTTATTTTCGGCATCAAGCAAAAATTCTTTGATAGCGTTTGCTAATTTTTTGTCGTTAAAATGTTTTTCAATGTTAGAAAGTTTGTCAATAATCATATCAATTTTCTCCGTAATTTTTTCGGTTTTACCGTATAGAAAAATTGTATCATAAAAATCAAAAAAGTTCAATAGTATTTACAAGATTATAAGGTTTATATTATGAAAATCGAACAACTAGATAAAAATTTTGCCATAGTTAATCAAGATAACGGTGAAGAAAAAGCCGTTTACACACTTCCGCACGAGAGTTTTGACCTTTACGGGGTGTTTTATGACCAAAGTGAAAAGCAATTTAGGCGCGTGCCTAAAGATTTAGCGGACAAAGTTTCAGCACAAGTTAAGTGTTGGGGTGCGTGCACTTCGGGGGGAAGAATTCGTTTTTGTACGGATTCATCAACTATAGGTTTACAAGCCACTTATCCGTCTTTAGTTCGTTTTGCTCATATGCCTGATACCGGGTGCAGCGGATTTACGCTGTTGAAAAAAACGGACAAAGGATATAAATTAGTAAATACTTTTAGATTAGATATAGGCAAAGAAGTGTTAAATCAAACCATATCGGTTGACGGCGTTATGACTGAGTATATTTTGTTTTTGCCTTTATATAATACGGTTGGAAGTATAAAGATTACGCTTGATAAAAACTCAACCGTAAAAGGCGGCGGGAAGTATCGCCCCGTAAAACCTATACTATATTACGGTTCTTCAATTACCCAAGGGGGATGCGCTTCAAGACCTGATAACGATTATTCAGCGTTAATTTCAAAGTGGAATAATATCGACTTTATAAATTTAGGTTTTTCTGGCGGTGCAAAGGCGGAAGAGTTAATGGTTGAGCATATATTATCTTACGACGTAAGTTTGTTCGTGCTTGATTACGACCATAACGCACCTAACGCAAATTATCTAAAGAAAACGCATTATGCACTTTATAAGCGTTATAGAGAAGTTCATCCTGATACGCCTATTTTGATTTTATCAAAGCCAGACTTTGAGCGTTATCCGCATAATAAAGAACGCTTTAAGGTTATTAAAGAAACTTATCTTAAAGCCTTAAGTGAAGGAGATAAAAAGGTTTATTTTATTGCGGGTAAAGAACTGTTCGGTAAATTCGATAGGGAAAATTGCACGGTTGACGGTACTCATCCTAACGATTTAGGTTTTTACCGTATGGCAAAGAAAATTTATAAAAAGTTAATTCAAATAAACGAAATTTTTAGGTAAAATTATGAAAAAATTCGTACTTATCCCCGATAGTTTTAAGGGAACTCTTTCATCAAAGCAAATTTGTGATATTATGAAAGATGAAATAAACAAGCAGTTTAGTAGTGTAAAAGTAGTTTCTATTCCAGTTGCTGACGGCGGGGAAGGAAGCGTGGACTGCTTTTTATCCGCGCTCGGTGGTAAAAGAATTGAAATACAGGTCAGCGGACCTTACTTTGAAAAGATAAATTCGTTTTACGGCATTATTGAAGACGGCAAAACCGCCGTTATAGAAATGGCTGCGGCGGCTGGGCTTCCGCTCGTTGAGAATAGAAAAAACCCGCTTTTAACCACGACTTTTGGCGTTGGCGAACTTATTAAAGACGCTTTAAGTAAAGGCGCAAAAAAAATTATAGTTGGGCTTGGCGGCTCTTGCACTAACGACTTCGGTTGCGGCGCAGCGGCTGCGCTAGGCGTTAAGTTCTTTGATAAAAACGGTCAAGAATTTATACCAACTGGCGAAGGTTTAAGTAGGGTTGAAAAGATAGATAAAAGCGCGCTTGATATTAGACTTAACGGTGTAGAAATCGTTGCAATGTGCGATATTGATAACCCGCCGTTTGGCGAATACGGCGCGGCTAAAGTATTCGCTCCGCAAAAGGGCGCGGATGTCAAAATGGTGCAAATTCTTGATGACGGTGTTAAAAATTTGTGCAAAGTAGTTAAAAAAGATATAGGCGTTGATCTTTCAAATCTTAGTGGTGGCGGTGCGGCGGGCGCATTTGGTGCGGGAATGGTCGCTTTCTTTGATGCTGAACTTAAAATGGGTATAGACACCGTTTTAGAAACGGTTAAGTTTGGCGACACCATAAAAGACGCTGATTATATCTTTACTGGAGAAGGTAAAATCGACGGTCAATCTTTGCGCGGCAAAGTAGTTATAGGCGTGGCAAGGGCGGCGAAAAAGGCTGGTGTTCCGCTAATTGCAGTGGTTGGCGGTGCGGAAGGGGATATGAGCGGCGCGTATGCTGAAGGCGTTACTGCAATCTTTACAATCAACCGCTTGCCCGAAGATTTTTCAGTTTCAAGATATAAGAGTGAACAAAACTTGCGTTCAACTTTTGGCGATATTTTGCGTGTTTTGAAAGTGTAAAATGCGCAAAACTACTTAAAAAGTAGTTTATTATAAATAAATAATTGACAATAAGCGACAATAATGATAAAATTTCTTTATTATCGCTTTATTTTTTTTAGGAGTACTTATGAAAGGCGTTTCTATCCCTGAAATTTTTGGTTCAATGGTTTTTAACGATAAGGTTATGAAAGCACGCTTGTCTAAAGAAGCGTACGCTGCCGTTCGTTTAGCAAAAGACGAAGGTAAACCTTTATCACTTGAGTGTGCAAAAGAAGTTGCCGCTGCTATGAAAGAGTGGGCAATCGAAAAGGGTGCAACTCACTTTACCCATTGGTTCCAGCCTATGACGGGCATTACTGCGGAAAAGCACGACAGTTTCGTTGAGCCTTGCGGCGATGGCGACGTTATTATGAAGTTTTCGGAAAAGTCCTTAGTTAAGGGCGAATCTGACGCGTCAAGTTTTCCGTCTGGCGGACTTAGAGCAACCTTTGAAGCGCGTGGATACACTGCTTGGGACCCCACTTCTTACGCTTTCGTAAAAGACGGCAGCCTTTATATCCCCACGGCGTTTTGCTCATACGGTGGCGAAGCGCTCGATAAAAAGACGCCCTTACTTCGTTCAATGGACGCGTTCAACAAGCAAGCGCTCCGTATTTTAAGACTTTTCGGCAATACTAAAGCAAAGAAAGTTACGCCCACCGTCGGTGCGGAACAAGAATACTTTTTAATAGATAAAAGCGTTTACGAACAAAGGCTTGACCTTGTTCACTGTGGTAGAACGCTTTTCGGCGCGCGTCCCGCAAAAGGTCAAGAACTTGAAGACCATTATTACGGCGCAATCAAACCCAGAGTTTCGGCGTTCATGAAAGAACTTGATGAAGAACTTTGGAAACTTGGCGTTTACGCTAAAACGAAACATAACGAAGCAGCGCCCGCGCAACACGAACTTGCGCCCGTGTTTACTTCGACTAACATTTCAACCGACCAAAACCAACTTACGATGGAACTTATGAAGAGCGTGGCTACTAGACACGGTTTAGTGTGCTTGCTCCACGAAAAACCCTTCGCATCGGTTAACGGTAGCGGTAAGCACAACAACTGGTCAATAAGCACCGACCTTGGTGAAAATTTATTAGAACCGGGCGACACCCCTGCTAAAAACGCACAATTCTTGTTGTTTTTAACTGCCGTTATTAAAGCGGTTGACGAATATCAAGACTTGCTTAGAATTTCAGTTGCATCGGCTGGTAACGACCACCGTCTAGGCGGTTATGAAGCACCCCCTGCAATTATTTCAATTTACCTTGGTGAAGAACTTGACGGCGTATTAAAGGCAATAGAAAAAGGTGAAGAATACTCTGCAAAGAGAAAGACCGATCTTAAAATCGGCGTTTCAGTACTTCCGCCTATTCCTAAGGATTCTACTGATAGAAACCGTACTTCACCGTTCGCGTTTACTGGTAATAAATTTGAATTCCGTATGGTTGGCTCGTCAACGAATATTGCTTGCCCCAACTTCATTATCAACGCAATCGTTGCGGAAGAACTCCGTGTGTTTGCGGATAGGTTAGAAAGCGCAAAAGACTTCGCAACCGAACTCGATGCGTTAATTAGAGAAACTATCACTAACCACAAGCGCATTTTATTTAGCGGAAATAACTACTCTAAAGAGTGGGAAAGGGAAGCAAAACGCCGCGGACTTCTTAACCTTAAGACTACCGTTGACGCACTTCCTAGATATGCTGATGAAAAGAACGTTAAGATGTTTGAAACGCATAAGATTTTATCTAAGCAAGAGATAAATTCTCGTACGGAAATTTTGCTTGAAAACTATTCTAACATCGTTCATATTGAAGCGCTTACCGCAATTGATATTGCAAGAAAAGAAATCACCCCCGCGGTAATCGATTATCAATCGTTCTTACTAAACGAATTGAGTTTGAAGAAAGAGTTTTCAACGCTTGCGTGCGGTTTAGAGAAAAAACTTGCCGAACGCTTAGCAGTTCTTTCAGAAGAATTCTCTAACGCGCTCGATAAACTTGTTGAAGACGTTAATAAATACGATTCTACTTGGACAAACTTGAAGAAGGCAAAATATTGCCAAAGCACCTTGCTTAAAGACATGGCGTCTTTAAGAGAAAGTGCAGACGCTATGGAAATGATTATAGGCAAAGATTTTTACGCGTTCCCGACTTACGAAGATATTTTGTATAGCGTAAAATACTAAAATAAGGGGATAAATTATGGCTTGGTCTCAAAATTTACAAACGGTGTTGGGTTACGCTAAAGAGATTAGCGAGCAAAAAGATTTTATTAAATTTTGCAACACAAGAGCGTTTGAAGATGCTGTCAATAAAAAGGTTGCGCTAGTTTCTTTAACCGATGAGTTAAAGGCGGAAGCGGAAAAATATATCGTGGAAAACGAAAAGAACGAAAACGCTTTGTGTTTCGTGTTGTTCTTTATCGTTTACACCATTTGCAGAAAGAATAAAATAGGTAATTTGCAAGATTTTTGCGATAAGTATATCAACTTTTTTGATGAGTATGAGTTTACTGAATTTATTAAAATTTTAACCGAGTACAACACCAAAAAGGATGACAAAAACCAACTTAGAATTATTAGAAAGACCAAAAAACTTATCGAACTTAAAGGTGATAATTTTGATTTTTCTACTCATAACGGCGTTGTAAACTTGTACGTTGAAGCAGTTTGCTCTTACTTTGAAACCAACCTTGATGAAAGGGCGGATGAAAAACTTTACATTGAAGATGCTAAACAAAAGATTTCAGTTATCGTAAACGGTGGCGAAAATAAATATCCTAAGTTTACGCTTAACTTGGGTAGGTTAGAGGCACTTTTGGGTAATTATCAACGCGCTGAAGAACTTATCAATTTGGCTATAAGTTATATCGGAAGCGGCGAAACTCGCGTTTACACCGTTCACGAGTACGAACAATATTTGACAAAACTCAATATGATAAAGTTATACGACCTTAACGATAAAAAGATTAAGGAAGTTGAAAAGATTAAAACCGACAACTTAAAATCGTTATCTTTAATCACTGCGCTTTTAGGGTTTTTATTAGGTACTATCAACATTTTCTCAACCGTTACCGACGTGAAAGTTATGGCGCTTTTGATGGTAACTTATTTAGGGCTTGTAATAATCCTTTTAGGCGTATTATTGTTCGGTATTAAACTTATTTATAAAGAAAAGAACAAAAAGTTTACCGCGTACATTATGGTTACGCTTCTTTTAGGCGTGCTTATTTTTGCACTTAGCACGGTGCTTATTTTAATGGTATAAAATAAAAAATGAAGATTGAAAAAGCAACGCGTAAATCACATTTTTATAACGAAGACCGCTATATCGTGGGGGATAACTACTGCATGGTTTTAGACGGCGCAACTTCGCTTGTAAGTTCTGGCATTAAGCCCACTGAAGGTAGTTGGTTCGTTTCTCGTATAAAGCAAAGTTTGCCACAAAAATGTGATAACGTTATCGAAAAACTTGAATATATTTCAAAAAAAACCTACGCTGAATTTATCGAATTATCCAAGATAGACTCTAAGACGGACAGCGTGCTCTATTATCCGAGTGCGGGGTTATCTTGTGCTGTTGTTAAGGATAACAAAGTGCAAATTTTCACTACTGGCGACTGTGAAGCGGTGGTAAAACTAAAAGACGGCAAAATTATTAGGCATATTTTTCCCATGCTTGCTACTTTAGATAAAGTCGCGCTTGATATGATGATTGAGTATAAAAAAGAGCGCGGCGTAAGCATGATGGAAGCGAGAAAAGCGTTAAACGGCGTGCTTATTGAAAATAGAAAACTAATGAATAAAAAGGGTGGCTATCCGGTGTTTACCGTATCGGATAAACCTAATTTTGAGTATATAAAAGCCGAGTATAATATTGATGAAATTAAAGAAATTTATCTCTATTCTGACGGTATTGCTCAAGCGTTTGATGAACTTCAAATTTATTCTTCTTGTGAAGAAATGTTTAGTGGTGAAGTTGATATTTATAAAGAGATTGAAAAGATTGAAAAGAGAGCGAAAAGTGATAAAACTTGTGAAAAGTATCCACGCTTTAAGGTTATCGACGATATTGTTATTGTAAAGATGACTTTTTAACTAAAAAACCCCCTGCAAAACGCGGGGGTTTTTCTTTTGGTATAAATTACATTACACAAATATTTAAAAAACGCCAAAATCAGTTGAATTTAAAGTGTAAATGTGATAAAATTGATTTACTATGTAAACATTATATATACGGCGGATTAAAAATGAAAAATTATTGCCGCCGCAATATACAAAAAAGGAGAGACTATGTTCAAAATTGTTGACAAAAAAGTGCTTAATCCTACGGTTACTAGAATTGACGTTTACGCACCGTTTGTTGCTAAAAAAGCACAAGCAGGTCAGTTCGTAATTTTAAGGGCTACTGAAGACGGCGAAAGAATTCCTTTGACCGTTGCTGATTACGATAGGGAAAAGGGTACGGTTGCTGTTATTTTCCAAATCGTTGGTGCAACCACTTACGCGCTCAACCAACTAAACGCTGGCGATTATATTGCAGACTTCGTTGGTCCGCTCGGTAATGCTACCCACGTTAAGGGTTTGAAGAAAGTTGCAGTCGTTGGCGGCGGCGTTGGCTGTGCTATTGCTTACCCCGTTGCGAAAGCGCTTCACGAGGAAGGTGCTGAAGTTCACTCAATCGTTGGCTTTAGATGTAAAGACCTTGTTATCTTGGAAGATGAATTTAAGGCAGTTAGTGATAAGTACGTTCTTATGAGCGACGACGGTACTGCTGGTACTAAAGGTTTAGTTACTGACGCTCTTAAAAACCTTATCGAAAGCGGTGAACAATATGACGAAGTTATTGCTATCGGACCTGTTATTATGATGAAGTTCGTATGCAAACTCACCAAAGAATACGGCGTTAAAACTATCGTTTCAATGAACCCCATTATGATTGACGGAACTGGTATGTGCGGTGGTTGCCGTCTTACCGTTGGTGGTGAAACTAAGTTCGCTTGTGTTGACGGTCCTGAATTCGACGGACATTTAGTTGACTTTGACGAAGCAATGAAGCGTGGCGCAAGTTATAAAGAATGGGAAAGACACAAGTATGAAGAAACTTGCAACCTTTTCAACAAGGAGGTAAAATAATTATGCCTAACATGTCATTAAAGAAAAACCCCATGCCGCATCAAGAAGCGGACGTTAGAAATAAAAACTTTGAAGAAGTTGCTTTGGGTTACACCCCTGAACAAGCAATGCACGAAGCGGAAAGATGCTTAAACTGTAAGCATAAACCTTGCGTTGGCGGTTGTCCCGTAAACGTACATATCCCCGAATTTATCGCTAAAGTTCGTGAAGGTGATTTTGAAGGCGCTTACCAAATTATTTCTCAATCTTCATCTCTCCCCGCAGTATGCGGTAGAGTTTGCCCGCAAGAATCTCAATGTGAAAAGTACTGCGTACGCGGTATCAAGGGCGAACCCGTTGCTATCGGTAGATTAGAAAGATTTGTTGCCGACTATCACAACGCTAACTGCAAAGATAAACCCGTTAAACCCGAAAGCAACGGTATCAAAGTTGCCGTTGTAGGTTCAGGTCCTTCTGGGCTTACTTGTGCGGGCGACCTTGCTAAAAAGGGTTATGAAGTAACCGTATTTGAAGCATTCCACTTGGCTGGCGGCGTTCTCGTTTACGGTATCCCCGAATTTAGATTACCTAAGTCAATCGTTCAAAAAGAAATTGACACTTTGAAAGATTTAGGCGTTAAGATTGAAACCAATATGGTTATCGGTAAGGTTATATCTATCGATGAACTCATTAAAGAATACGACTTCAAGGCGGTGTTCGTAGGTTCAGGTGCTGGTCTTCCTAAGTTTATGAATATCCCTGGTGAAAACTTAAACGGCGTATATTCTGCAAACGAATTCTTAACCCGTATCAACCTTATGAAAGCGTATAAGGACGATGCAACTACTCCCATTAAGCACGGCAAGAAAGTCGTAGTAGTTGGTGGTGGTAACGTTGCTATGGACGCTGCAAGATGCGCTAAGCGTTTGGGTGGCGACGTTCATATCGTTTACAGAAGAACGCTCGACGAACTCCCCGCAAGAAAGGAAGAAGTTGAACACGCTATGGAAGAAGGCATTATCTTCGACCTTCTCACTAACCCCGTATCAATCAAGGGTAACGAAACCGGTTGGGTAGACGCTGTTACTTGCATTAAGATGGAACTTGGCGAACCCGACGCATCAGGTCGTCGTCGCCCCGTAGAAATTAAGGGTAGCGAATTCGACATTGAAGCGGACGTAGTTATCATGGCACTCGGTACTTCTCCCAACCCGCTTATTAAGTCTACTACCGAAGGTTTAGAAGTTAATAAGCACGGCGGTATCATTACTGATGAAAACGGGGCAACTTCCGTTCAAGCGGTATACGCTGGTGGCGACGCTGTAACCGGCGCAGCAACCGTTATTTTAGCAATGGGTGCTGGTAAGACTGCGGCGAAGGCTATAGATGAATATCT
The DNA here is from genome assembly GCA_045594285.1 of Christensenellaceae bacterium. GTDB lineage: Bacteria > Bacillota > Clostridia > Christensenellales > Borkfalkiaceae > UBA1259. Next base: position 186,578 of record JAZNYF010000003.1, read on the forward strand.
AAGCAAATAATTTTAAGCCATATATACTTCGTGATGCGCGTAAAATTTGTGCTTTTATTTGGTTACGTACTTTCCGTACGCGCCCAGCATAAAATGCTCATTTTCCACGCCTGACTTGTATCTATGCCTTAAAATCTAACTTAAAAAGTGGCTGTGTGAAAAAACTTGAAATACTTGTTTCTTCACCCTTTAACCAAAACTTATAAACAATAAATTATTACTTAAAAACTAAACGTTAGAACCGCCCTAAAAAACAAAGGACGGTTTTAATGGCGTTTAAGAAAAGGCTTTTATTATAACGAATAAGACGACCGTTTTGTTGAAGTTTAAGCCAAAAAACAAAACTTACAAATTTTTTGGAGGAAATATGGAAAAATTTGATTACAGCGTACTTGATAGAGCGATTGAACAATTTGGCAACAAAGAAAGTTCACTTATCGCAATCTTACAAAACGCTCAAGAACATTTTAGGTATTTGCCCAAAGAAGTTTTCCCGTATCTTGCGGAAAAACTCAACATTTCTGAGGCAAAAATTTATGGTGTAGCAACTTTCTATGAAAACTTCTCTTTAGAACAAAAGGGTAAGTACATCTTTAAGGTTTGCGACGGTACTGCTTGCCACGTTCGCCACTCTATTCCTATTTTGGAAGCGTTGAGAGCCGAACTTGGTTTATCAGAAGAAAAGAAAACTACCGACGACCTTATGTTTACGGTTGAAACGGTTGCTTGCCTTGGTGCTTGTTCTTCTGCACCTGCAATTACTTTGAATAACGAAATTTATCCTAATATGACTCCCGAATCGGCTGTCGCATTAGTTAAATCATTAAAGGAGGGTATGTAATATGTTGACAAATAGAGCACAATTACAAGAACTCCGCGCAAGTTGTGCAAAAAGAATGCAAGCGGAAACAAAGCGCATTATCGTTTGTGCTGGTGCTGGTTGCGTTTCTAAGGGTGCGCTTAAAATTTACGACAAATTCGCGGAAATTATGAAGGCTAAAGGGGTAAACTTCTCTTTAGAACTTCAGAAAGAACCGCATAGCGATTCAGTTAGACTTAAAGAAAGTGGTTGCCACGGTTTCTGTGAAATCGGACCGCTCGTTCGTGTTGAACCGCAAGGCTGGCTTTACGTTAAGGTTAAAGTAGAAGATTGTGAAGAAATCATCGAAAAAACCATTATTAACGGCGAATGTGTGGATAGACTCGTTTACACTCAAGACGGTCAAATTTATAGAGAACAAAAGGAAGTTCCTTTCTATAAAAAGCAAACCCGTATGATTTTGGACAACTGTGATAAAATCGACGCTACTTCTATTGAAGAATATCTTGCTATGGGTGGTTACACCGCTTTAGAAAAGGCGCTTTTTGAAATGAATTCTGAAGAAATCATTAACGAAATTAGCGAATCTGGTCTTCGTGGCCGTGGCGGCGGCGGATTCCCCGCAGGTAGAAAGTGGTCTCAGGTTGCAAGACAAAAGAACTTCCCCAAATACGTAGTATGTAACGGCGACGAAGGCGACCCCGGTGCGTTTATGGACCGTTCTGTTATGGAAGACGATCCGCATCGTATGATTGAAGGTATGGTTATCGCTGGTATTGCTACTGGCGCAAACGACGGTTATATCTACGTTCGTGCTGAATATCCTAAGGCTGTTGCAAGACTTCAACTTGCTATCGAGCAAGCAACTGAACTTGGACTTTTGGGCGATAACATTTTAGGTACTGGATTTAAGTTCTATATGCACATCAACCGCGGTGCTGGTGCGTTCGTTTGTGGTGAAGGTTCAGCACTTACCGCATCTATTGAAGGTAAACGCGGTATGCCTAGAACTAAACCCCCGCGTACTGTTGAACACGGTTTATTCGATAAACCTACCGTTCTAAACAACGTTGAAACTTACGCTAACGTTTCTACTATCATCAATAACGGCAGCGAATGGTTTAAGAAAATCGGTACTGAAAACTCTACTGGTACTAAGACTTTCGCGCTTACTGGTAACATTCAAAACGCTGGGCTTATCGAAGTACCTATGGGTACTACTTTGAGAGAAGTTATCTTTGATATCGGTGGCGGCGTTCGTGACGGCGGAAAGTTTAAGGCTGTTCAAATCGGTGGTCCGTCTGGCGGTTGTTTAACTGAAGAACACTTTGACTTACCCCTTGACTTCGATTCACTTTCTAAAGTGGGTGCAATCATCGGTTCAGGTGGTTTGGTTGTTATGGACCAAAAAACTTGTATGGTTGAAGTTGCTCGTTTCTTTATGGACTTTACTCAAAAAGAAAGTTGCGGAAAGTGCGTTCCTTGTAGAGAAGGTACTAAGCGCATGCTTGAAATCTTGAACCGTATCGTTGACGGCAAGGGTGAAGACGGCGACATCGAACTCTTAAAAGAACTCGGTGAAACCATTTCTAAAACCGCGCTTTGCGGGCTTGGTAAAACTGCTGCTGGTCCCGTACTTTCTACTATTAAGTACTTTGAAGACGAGTATAGAGCACACATTTACGATAAGAAGTGTCCTGCGGGTGCTTGCAAGAAGTTAAAGACTATCACTATCGACCCCGAACTCTGTAAAGGTTGCTCTAAGTGCGCAAGAAACTGTCCCGTTGGCGCAATCAAGGGCGAACTCAAAAAACCGTTCGTTATCGATCAAAAAGTTTGCATTAAGTGTGGTGCTTGTCTTTCTAACTGCCCGTTCCACGCTATTAAGGAGATATAATTATGAAAGAATATATGATTATTGACGGTATTAAAGCGGAAATTAACGGCGAAAAGAACGTTTTGGAAGTAGCAAGAAAAGTTGGTATTGAAATCCCCGCTTTCTGTTACGACCCCGATCTTTCAATTTACGGCGCATGCAGAATGTGTATGTTTGAAGATGAACGCGGCAGATTTGATGCTGCTTGTTCAACCATCCCTAGAGCGGGTATGGAAATTAAAACCAACACTCCCAAACTCCGCAAGTATAGAAAAATGATTCTTGAACTTCTCCTTGCAAACCATTGCAGAGATTGCACGACATGTCATATGAGCGGTAAGTGCAGACTTCAAGAATTTGCTTATAAGTTCAACATTGAAGGGGTAAGATTCCCCAACAATGCTTGTCAGCTTTCACCCGACCACTCTTCATACTGCATTTTGCGCGACCCCGGAAAGTGTATCCTTTGCGGTAAGTGCGTAAGAATGTGTAATGAAATTCAATCAGTTGGCGCAATCGACTACGCTTACCGTGGTTCAAAGATGAAAATTGCAACCGCTTTCGACGGCGATATTGCTAATTCTCCTTGCGTGGGCTGTGGTCAATGTGCGGCTGTTTGCCCGACTGGTGCTATCACTATTCGTGATGATGCCGACCTTGTTTGGAAGGCTATCGGTAATCCCGATATTGAAGTTTCAGTTCAAGTTGCACCTGCTGTTAGAGTAGGTTTAGGTACTGAATTCGGCTTTGAAGAAGGCACTAACGTTATGGGTAAATTAGTTACCGCACTTCGTGAAATGGGCTTTGACAAGGTTTACGATACTAACATCGGCGCAGATTTAACCATTATGGAAGAATCTAACGAACTTATTCATAGAATTCAAAAGGGTGGCAAGTTACCTATGTTTACTTCTTGCTGTCCCGCATGGATTAGATTTGCTGAAGATAAATATCCCGACCTTTTAGACAACATTTCTACTTGTAAGAGCCCGATGCAAATGCTTGCGTCAACCGTTAAGGCTACTTACGAAGGGGAAAAGAAACATATCCACGTTGCTATTATGCCTTGCTCAGCAAAGAAAGACGAAGCAAAGCGTGAAAAGTTCGGCGGTGCTGTTGATTACGTTCTCTCTACTCAAGAAGTTATCCGTATGATTCGTGAACACGGTATTCACTTTAAGTACTTAGAAGAATCTCTCCCCGACGTTCCGTTCAAGGAATACACTGGCGCAAGCGTTATCTTCGGTGCATCAGGCGGTGTTATGGAAGCAGCGCTTAGAACTGCCGTTGAAACCATCACTGGTGAAAAACTTAAAAACGTTGAGTTCACCGAAGTTCGTGGTATGGAAGGCGTTAAAGAAGCCGAATACGCTGCTGGCGACCTTAAGGTTAAAGTTGCAGTTGCAAGCGGATTGAAGAACGCTGCTGCTATTTGCGACAAGGTTAGAGCAGGGGAATGCGATTATCAATTTATTGAAATCATGAGTTGTCCTGGCGGCTGCGTAAACGGTGCTGGTCAACCCTTCGTTGATGCGTTCAAGCGTTCTGATATGGACTACAAGGGTATGCGTGCAAATGGTCTTTATAAGACTGATGCTAATATGTCTTCAAGAAAGAGCCATGAAAACATGGCAATCTCTGCGCTCTACGACAACTTCTTAGGTGAAGTAGGTGGACATAAAGCGCATGAATTGTTGCATACTCACTACGAACCCAAAAAACGTTCTTAATAGGTAAGAAACAAAATTACTATTTAAGATAAAAGTGTAAAAATTAAACCGCACTGTTATACAGTGCGGTTTTTTCTTTGACTTAAAATGTAATGTTTGGTATACTTTAATAAATAAAAAAAGTATAATTAAATACTTAAGAATTTACTCAATAGGGATAAAACTTAAAAAAGGGAAAAATACTATGGAATTTAAAAAGAGTAAAAAACTAAGTTACTGCTATCTAACGGCGGTTTATCTTCTTGCACTTGCCGTTGCGGTGTTGTGCTACAATTTTATGCCTACTAATATCGTGTTGCTTAAAGTACTTGCTGCGGACGTTTGTGCAACCAGTGTCGTTTATTTGGGTAGCCTTATCATAAACAATTCATCCGTGTACGACCCTTGCTGGAGCGTGCAACCTATCGTAATAGTCGTTGGGCTTGCAATTGAAAACGGGCTTAACAGCGTGTTAAAAGTTTTTGCGCTTATCGTCGTTATCTTGTGGGGTGTTCGCCTTACTGCAAACTGGGCTTATACTTTTAAGAACCTTACCAAAGAAGACTGGCGTTATAAAATGTTTAGAGAAAAAACTGGGGATTATTATCCTTTCGTTGATTTGTTTGGAATACATTTATTCCCAACCTTCGTGGTTTATGCTTGCATGATGCCCGTTATTTACGTATTTACAAAACCCGCATCGGTAAACGCGGGCAGCATAATTTTCTACGTAATTGCATTCGGCGCTGTTGTTTTACAAACGATTAGTGATACTGAACTTCATGCGTTCAAAAAACGCGGTGAAAGGGGAATAATCAAAGAAGGTGCTTGGAAATATATTCGCCACCCAAACTATCTTGGTGAAATTATATTTTGGTGGGCAATTATGTTTGCAACCTTCTGTGCTAAACCGTCAACCGCATATATGTTTGTCGGTGCAATAGCGTTAACGCTTATGTTCGTATTCTTTAGCGTACCCGTTGCCGACCTTAGACAGTCAAGAAAGAAAGGCTTTGAAGAATATAAAGAGAAAACCGACGCGCTTATTCCTATTAAGTTAATAGAAAACAAATTTAAGGCAGCGGCAAAAGATGAAGAGTAACGAAAAGAAACCTTTTTTCAGCCGCGTTTTGAGTGTGTTAAAAACAATATTTTTTATTTTTAACCTATTGACGCAGTTGGCAAATATAGCGTTGCTTGCTTATTTATCAACGGTTACAAATGAAAAACAAGTTGTAAACTTATGCTTACTTGTTTTTGCGGTTATCTATTTGATAGTTTATGTAGTGCTAACGCTATTTGATAAGTTCAATACCAAAAAAGCGAAAACTGTTGCCAAAAAAACTTATAAATACGCTAAGCGTGTTATGAAAATCATATCGCTTGGAATAACCGTTTACAGCATCTATTTATCAACTCAACATTTATCGTTTATATCTACGATTATAGCGGGCTGCGCTCTTAACTTTATGATAACTTCAATCATTATTGAAATACTAATGATTATAGTTACTAGAAAAGTAAAGAAAATAAAGGAAAAAGTTACGGAAAGGTTAAACAATATTGCCAAGTCGTCAAAAAACAAAAAGCCTAATAAAGAATTAGAAGAAAACTAACAAAAAACTCCTATCAAATGATAGGAGTTTTATTTATATTTTTTGTGCGCTTATTACGGTAAGCGTGCCGTTTTGAACGGTGAATTTTAGGTTTACGCCCGCAAAAGATAAACCGTATTCCTTGCCGTCGTCTTGATAAGAAGGTCGGGGGTCGTCTGCTAAACATTCGGTAAGCGCATCAATTTTCTCTTGCGAAAGAAGTGAAAAAACTTCATCGCAAAGGTTTACTTTTAATTTATAATCCTTTAATTCTTCCGCGTAACCGCCCTTAGCATCGGGGTGGCAATCGGTAAATGGAAGATATGGTTTTACGTCGTAAACAGGCGTGCCGTCAAGTAGGTCTGCACCTGAAATAACGATAACGGTACCGTATTTTTCGGTTTTTTCAAGTTTTTCAAACTTAACTGAAGAAAGCCCTATATGATTGGGGCGGAAAGGTGAGCGGCTTGCAAAAACCCCCACTTTTTTGTTTCCACCAAGGCGCGGTGGGCGAACTAGCGGTGAAAATTCATCCTTATGCGCTTTAGAAAAGTCAAAAAGTATCCAAAGGTGTGTAAAGCCTTCTATCCCGCGCAGAGCATCATCACTTCTATATTCGGGATAAAATATTACCTTTGCCTTTAGGCTGGGCGCTCTACCACTTTGGCGTGGTATACCGAACTTTTCACTAAAATCACTTTTTATATAACCGATGGGTTTAACTTGAAAATTTTCCATAATCATATTATACAACTTATTCGTGTGTTAAGTCCATTACTTTTTGTTATAAAAAGAAAACACGGCAAATTTTTTGCCGTGTTTTAAGTTGTTATTCTTTAGTTTGTTGTTTTGCCCAGCGTTTAACCATATCTGCAACTGAATGAGAAAGTTCGCCTAAATCCCAGTCGGTTGTGTTTACGATAAGGTGATAAGCCTTTCTATGCCCCCATTCGCCATCCGCAATCAAAAATCTCGTACGAGCACGGTTTTTATCTATGCGTTGAATATTTTTCTTAAGCGCCTTATCTGATAATTGTTCATCATGGTCGGCGCGTTCTCTACAACGCTTAATCTTAGCGTCCATTTCTGCGCATACGAAGATATTGAAGGGGTTGAGGTCGTTCAAAATTACGTCGGCATTTCTACCAACGATAACACAGTCTCTACCTTGTTTTGCAATTTCTTCAATAACCTGTCTTTGTTCAATTAAAAGTTTAGTTTGCGGTGCATGCACAACCATGGGCGTGCCAAAAGAGTGGCTAAAGGTTAGGGGAATGGTTTGCAAAAGATTGCTGTTGAGAGCGGCATCAACGAACTTTTCATCCATATCGTGGCGCTCTGCAATTGTAGAAATAATTTGACGGTCATAGTAATCGTATCCCAAAACTTCCGCAATACGCTTGCCTAATTCTCTACCGCCACTGCCAAATTCACGACTGATAGTTACAATAATCATAAGCCTTACCTATATATTAAAGATTTTTTTAGTTAAAATAAAAAGTAGTAACTTTTATTTCTATAATAATTATACTATAAAACCTTAAAAAAATCAATACCTATTTTTAAAAAAGGCTTTTCCTAAAATAAAAAAGCGGCTTTATATAAAGCCGCTTTTATTAGTAATTTACTTGTTTTTCTTGTCTTCTTCAGGGTGTGCAAGTTTATATTTATATTCTTCTAATGCAGTGGCAAGTTGGTCGCCGCAAGAAGTGTTGCTTCTGCATTTAATACCCTTTAAGAGTGCTATAACTTCATCAATGGGCTTGCCGTCAACAAGTCTTGCAACAGCTTGTAAGTTTCCGCTGCATCCGCCTATAAATTTTACGTTTTGAAGTTTCATATCGGGGGTAACGTCAAACAAGATTTGTCTTGAACACGTACCTTTGGTCATGTAAGTTTGCATTTGAATTCTCCTTATGATGTCAAAATATAAATTAGTCAACTAAATTTTCATATACGTTACGGTAAACGTCCGCGGCCTTTTCGCCCCACTTTTTATAAATATCCTTAGCAATTTGGCGGTTGGGCACAACCAGTTTTAATTCTAAAACGGGTTGGGCGGGTTCAATGATTTTAAGATACGCCGTGTAAGTGCCGTCCTTATTCATAAAATAGTCGGCAACACACTCTTGCTTTCTGCGATACTTGGTGCGGTTGTTTTTAATGAAAAGGGCAATTTCTTCACGAGTAGATGCAGGGATGTTTATAAAAAAGTTTGCCAAGCAAATTCTTCCGTCGGGGGTGATGGTGTAAAGCGGTTCGCCAGCGTTACCGATATTATAAATCCAACCACAGTCAAGAAGTTGGTTTAATATGGGCTGACAATCCATATACGCAAGCCAGTTGTTTGATGAGCAACACATATCAAGCACCGTATTTTCCGAAAGCGGTACTTCCATCTTGTCAAAGACGAACAACAATATTAACTTGTTAAGTGATGAATCACCTTTGACTTGCATAATACATACATCTCCACGCTATTGTTCAATTATTATAATAGGAGTAAAAATGTTTGCTCGCAAGGGCATTTTTACGACCTATTACAATATAGCAGCAACGCGTAAAACGCGTTAAATGCGATAGCATTGCTTCTTCTCCGAAAGAAGCGCTGCGTTTATTATAACATAAAATAAGAATTTGTAAAGAACTTTATTAAAAAAATTGCAAAATTATGACAAAAAAAGTTTATAAAGCCAAAGTATTATGGTATAATATATAAGTAAAAATGGGTTTTTATTGAAAACTAATATAAAATCTTACGGAGTGATTGTGTTAAGTTTATCTTTTACTGGGGATATTGCTTTTTCTAAGTATTTTAAGACGGGGTATGAAAAAGAAAATTTACTGTCAAACGGTATCGTTGAATTTCTATCCACTTCTGATTATACTATTGCAAACGTTGAAGCACCCGTAACCGAAATAACAGCATCTGCGATAAAGCCTTTGGTGCACGTTAGCCATCCACGCCTTGCTGAAACTTTATCAAAAATAAACGCAAAAGTTTGGAATTTGGCAAACAATCACACAATGGATTGTGGTGAACAGGGTTTAGTAGACACGCTAAATCACGCAAAGAATAGCGGTGCACTCACCGTTGGGGCAGGCTTTAATATAGAACAAGCATCAAAACCACTAATTTTGGAAAAAGAAGGTGTGAAAGTAGGTATTATATCTATAACTTCACATTTTGCCGTTGGTGCAACTAAAACTCAAGCGGGTTGTTTTTTCTGGGATGAATTTAAACTTATAAAAAAGCGCATTAAAGAAATAAAAGGTTATTGTGATTATTGCGTAGTAGTCGTTCACGGTGGCGAAGAATTTTCTCAAATTCCTTTACCTTACGCAAGGGCAAAATATATTAAATACTTAAATTTTGGTGCGGATATTGTTATCGGACATCACCCGCACGTTCCGCAAAACTACGAAGTTAGGGGAAAGAAAGTTATTTTCTATTCGCTTGGTAACTTCATTTTTGACACGGATTATCAGCGTACTCAAAGAAACACGGACGTAGGTGTTTTAGTAAAAATAAATTTTGAAAAACAAAACTTTACTTGGGCATCAAAGGGCATTAAGATAGATAGGGAAGAAAACGTAGTTAAAGACGGAGAACTCCCCCTGATTTTTCAAGATATTTCCGCAAAAGATTATGTTAAACTTATTCCACTTGCTGATGCTGATTATGATAGAAACTTAGAGCGCAAGTTAAAGTTTATGAAAAAAGATGAACAAGTCAAGGATGCGCAAACGCTTTTCAAGACAAAGGTTAAAAGGCTGGATAGGGGTGAACGCGCGTGGGCGTATGCGGTGCGTTTGAAAAAACGCTGTAAGCCTTGGAAAAATTTAGATAAAAACTTGCTCGAGTATATTGGGCAAGACTTAATTGAAAAATAAACTTAAACTATTTTGGAGAGAGAGTTATGACAAAAGTAGATGAATTGAATTTGTTTTTAGAAAGTGCAGATGATTTAGTTGAAAGCAAGTACATTATTGCCGACGTAAAACTTGCAAACTTCTTAAGATCAATCGCTATGTCAGATACCATTATTGCAATCTTAAAGAATTGCCTTAATGATTTTGATTACTTGGAAGCGCAAAGAAAATATTTTGTTAAGAGTCAACAAGGTGATAAGGGTGAATTTATAACCCCCGCATCTTCACGCGAACTTTTGGCGTTTGTGTTTAATATTTTAGTTGATATCGATGCAAAGCGCATAGATTTTAATCAACTTTTAAGCAAATACTTCTTTGTTGACGGCAGTTGTTCAGCAGCGTATGAAGCGTTTACCGCGGCTGTGATTAAGCCGTTCGTTAACGTTATTCAAATGCTTATGGAAGGCGTTGTTGACGGAACTATTCAAGATCCTATCGAAGCGTTAAACGCACAAGAAGGCTTAAAGGCTAAAGAACTTGCTGAAAAGGCTCAAACTGAAAGAAGAGAAAGAGAACTTTTGATGAAAGCATACGGTAAAAGCCTTAAGGCTATTAGAGACATCTTGGCTGCTGATAAGAAAAAGGTTAAAGAAAGCAAGTTAAAAGATGCTGCTAAAGAAGAAATTACGCTCGTTATCGATATGCTAGACGGCGTGTTAGACAGCGACGATAAAGATGCTATTCAATACGCGTTTATCGCTTACAAGAACGTTGCAAAAGCAAACGTGTTTATGTTCTTTGGTAGAGTAGGTAAAGTAACCAAACTTATTAAGGACGTTTTAAATGGAATTTGAAGAAAAAACCCTTGAGAAGAATTATCTTTACAAAGGAAAAATTATAAACGTAAGAAAAGATAACGCACTTCTTCCTAACGGAAACACGGCTATTAGAGAAGTTGTTGAACACTTGGGTGGCAGTTGTATTTTATGCATAGTAGACGAAAAGGTTTTGTTGGTTAAACAATTCCGCTATCCATATGCAGAAGAGATTTGGGAAATACCTGCGGGTAAACTTAACCAAGGTGAAACGCCCGAACAAACTGCTATTCGTGAGTTAGAAGAAGAATGTGGGTTAAAGGCGGAAAGCGTTACGAAACTTTTCGACGTGTATCCTACAACGGCGTACAGTAATGAAGTTATAAGGATTTATCGCGCGGAAAACGTTAAAAAGACCAACCAACATTTAGACGACGATGAATTTTTAAGAGCACAATGGTTTGATTTGCAAACGGTTAAGAAAATGATTGAGAGTGGTGAAATTAAGGACGGTAAGACTTTGATTGCACTTCTCAGCGTTTTATAACCGCGTGGGGAAAAGATATAAACATCTAAAAGGACGGACACTATTTTGAAAAGGACAGACGTAAGAAACGTTGCAATTATTGCGCACGTTGACCACGGCAAAACTACTTTGGTTAACGAAATGTTAAAACAAGGCGGCATTTTCCGTGATAATCAAGAAGTTATGGATAGAGTTATGGACTCTGGCGACATTGAACGCGAAAGAGGCATAACCATTTTAGCAAAGAACACTTCTGCATTCTATAACGGTGTAAAAATCAATATCGTAGACACCCCCGGACACGCGGACTTCGGTGGCGAAGTTGAACGTGTTTTAAAAATGGTAAACGGCGTTCTCGTTCTCGTTGACGCTTGTGAAGGACCTATGCCACAAACTCGTTTCGTTATGCAAAAGGCGTTGGAACTCAACCATAAACTTATTATAGTCGTAAATAAAATCGACCGCCCCGATGCAAGACTTTCTGAAGTTCAAGACGAAATTTTGGAACTCTTATTCGATCTTAACGCTAGCGACGATCAAATCGACAGCCCCATTATTTTCTGTTCGGGTAGGGCAGGCACTGCAACCTTAGATTATAAAATCCCAGGCACTGATTTAACGCCCCTTTTCGATACTATCGTAAGTCATTTTGAACCGCAAGAAGTCGATATGGACGCGCCTTTCCAAATGCTAGTTTCATCAATCGACTATAACGAATACGTTGGTAGAATAGGTATCGGTAGAATTGAACGCGGTAAGATTGCTATTAACCAAGACGTTCAAACTTGTAACTATAACGTTACTGGTAAAGAAGTTAAAGGGAAACTCGTTAGTATGTACCAAATCGAAGGCTTACAAAGAGTTTCTGTTGAAAATGCAAAGGCTGGCGACATAGTTTGCGTAAGCGGTTTGGAGAACATCTCTATCGGCGACACTATTTGTTCGCCCGAACTCGTTGAACCCGTACCTTTCGTTAAAATAAGTGAGCCTACCGTAGAGATGCTTTTCTCTGTAAACGACAGCCCGTTTGCGGGTAAAGAAGGCAAGTTTGTTACTACAAGACATCTTCGTGATAGATTGTTTAAGGAAATGTTAAAAGACGTTTCACTTCGCGTTGAAGAAACTGATTCGGCAGACTCATACCGCGTGTGTGGTCGTGGTGAAATGCACCTTTCAATATTGATTGAAACTATGCGTAGAGCGGGTTATGAGTTCCAAGTAGGCGCGCCTAAGGTTATGTATAAGCAAGACGGCGACACTATTTTAGAACCGATGGAAAGACTTGTCGTTGACGTTCCCGAAGATAAAACGGGCAGCGTTTTCTCAAGCATGGGCGTTAGAAAGGGCGAACTTATACAAATGGAAAATATAGGTAGCCGTATTAGACTTGAATTCAAAGTTCCCGCAAGGGGCTTGTTCGGGTATAAGAGTCAATTCTTGACCGAAACCCGTGGCGAAGGCGTTTTCAATACACTTTTCTACGGCTATGAAGAATTTAAGGGCGACATTGAAAGAAGGGCGACTGGTTCACTCGTTGCGTTTGAAACTGGTGAAGCCGTAACTTACGGGCTTTTTAACGCTCAAGGTCGTGGACAACTCTTTATCGGCGCTGGTACGCAAGTTTATGAAGGTATGGTCGTTGGCGTTTCACCCAAGAACGAAGATATCAGCGTAAACGTATGTAAGAAAAAGCACTTAACCAACACTCGTGCATCGGGTAGTGATGATGCGCTCCGTTTAGAAACTCCTAAGATTATGAGTTTGGAAGAAGCAATGGAATTCATTAACGATGACGAAATGCTTGAAGTAACCCCCGAAAATATCCGTATTAGAAAGAAAACTTTAAATACGGAAATGCGCCTAAAGCGTAAAGCAAAAGGACTAGAATAATTTTTACCTAAAAAGTAATATAAAAAGGCTCTCAAAAAAATGAGAGCCTTTTTTGTTGTTAAAGAATATATTTATATTTAAGGGGAAGAGTTTTTTTCCGAATGCACCCTTCCCCTTAACAACCCTAACCGCAAAACTCCTCAAAACCCTTTACCCCTTAATCTTTAAGGGGAATTATTGTAAAAAAATAAAAGCCGACTGAAAATCAGTCGGCTTTTAAGTTTTAAGATTAGATTATAACGTGTTAACGAAAGCAAATCTTAAGATGAAGAGAATTGCGATAATGGTAACAACGATATCTTTCTTAGAGTACTTACCAGTGAAGAGTTGGATAAGAACGTATGCGATTGCGCCTACTGCAATACCGTTAGAGATAGAGTAGGTTAAAGGCATAAGGATAAGGGTAAGGAACGCGGGAAGCGCGCTTGATAAATCTTCCATATCAATAGCCTTGAAGTTCTTAAGCATAAGAACGCCAACGTAGATAAGTGCGGGTGCAGTTGCTACGCCAGGGATAATGCTTGCAAGCGGAGAAAGAACGATGCATACTAAGAAGAGCGCTGCGGTTACGAGAGCGGTAAGACCAGTTCTGCCACCTTCAGCAACGCCTGATGCAGATTCAACGAAAGTGGTAACGGTTGAAGTACCGAGCATTGCACCAGCACAAGTTGCAACAGAATCGCACATCATTGATTTTTCAATGTCGGTGGGGTCGCCGTTTTCGTCGAGCATACCTGCTTGAGCAGATGCGCCGTACAAAGTACCGATGGTATCGAACATATCAACTAAGCAGAAAGTAATGATAAGAACGATAACAGAGAAGATTGAACCGATAGTTACGCCGTCAAATGCTGCTGCCCAACTTTCGGGTTTGAATACTGAGAAACCATATTCGCCAAATGCTTTGAAAGATTCACCGATTTGGTTGAATTCAAATTTGGGAGCGGTCCAAGTGAACAAGTAGAAAAGGATAGTAGAAACTAAAATACCCAACACGATTGACATGTTTTTGAGCCACTTAACGTTAAGTTTATTGAAAATAACGATAGCGATTAAGCCTAAGAATGCTGCAAGGAAAGGAGCAGCACCACCAGCAAGTTCACCAAAACTATTGTAAATAGTCCATTGAGTAAGGTCACCGAGTTGAACGAAGGTGTACTTATTTGCCGTTACGATGAAAGCACCCTTAAAGCCAAGTAATGCGATGAATAAACCGATACCAGCAGGGATAGCCTTCTTCAAGCAATCGGGGAGAGATTTAGCGATGTAAGATCTCAAACCAGTTACAGACAAGAGCAAGAAAATCAAACCTGAGATAAGAATGATTACTAAGCCAGCGCCGTAATTAGTAGCAAGAGTATCTTTGAATCCAACGAAATCGCCTGCTTCTTCACTATAGATGAGAGCGGGGATAATGAAAGACGTAAAGAAGAAAGAGTTAAGACCCATACCAGACGCTTGAGCAAACGGCTTTTTAGCCAAGAAAGCGTAAAGTAAAGTACCAATAACTGCGGCA
>JAZNYF010000004.1:0-1680 GCA_045594285.1 Christensenellaceae bacterium
GTGCAAACTTTTGCGGAAACTTCTTCCGCCATTTTTCCCTTTATAAGCGATTCGATTTGCTCAACCGATAACATTCTACCCATAGCGACAACTTTTCCGTCAATCACAATGGCAGGGGTGGACATTACGCCGTATTTCATAATTTCCATTGTATCAGCAATGTTTATGGGCGTTTCGATACCGCAATTTTTCGCAGCAATCACGGCGTTTTCGTGATTTTGTTTGGATTTTTTGCAACAGTAACCAAGAGTAATAAGTTTCATAATATAAATCTCCTTAAAATTTTATTAAACGAATAAGAAATTAAAAGCGTTAAAGGTAAAACCTATAATCATAACGCCGACTACAACGATAAAGATAAACCAAAATAATAGTTTGGGCTTTACCGCCTTTGAAAGCATAATCATAGACGGCAAGGAAAGCGCAGTAACGCTCATCATAAAGGAAAGAATCGTGCCAACGCCAACACCTTTTGCAAACAATGCTTCCGCAACGGGAATCGTACCGAAAATATCCGCATACATAGGCGTACCAAGAATTGTCGCAAGGGGTACAGCGTACCATTTATCACTACCCAAAACCAACTGTATCCATTCGGCAGGAATAAAGTTATGAATAGTCGCCCCGATACCAACGCCAATAAGAATATAAATCCATACCTTTTTTAACGTTGACAGCATTTGGTCTTTTGCGTAAATCAATCTATCCTTTTGCGTAAGTTCTACGCCGTCCACTTCGGCGATACTGCCTTCCATAATAAAATCTTGTACGTGTTTTCCTAAACCTGTTTTTTCAATAATCGTTCCACCGACAATAGCAAGGATTAAACCCACGATAACGTAAGCAATCGCAATAGGAAAGCCAAACACACTCGCAAGTAGAATAAACGCACCTAAATCAACGAGTGGGCTTGAGATTAAGAAACTGAACGTAACACCGCTTGAAATTCCCGCACGGGTAAAGCCCATAAAGATAGGAATAGACGAGCAAGAGCAAAAGGGCGTAACAGCACCAAGCAAAGCACCAACCGCATTTGCGCCGACACCTTTAAATCTTCCAAGTATTTTTTTTGTTCTTTCGGGCGGAAAATAACTTTGAATATACGAAATAAGAAAGATAAGCAAGCATAACAACACGACTATTTTTACCGTATCATATACAAAAAATTGTATTGCTTGCCCCCAATGTCCCGACATAAAAGTTTCGCCAAACATAGCGCTAAACGCCATACCGATTAAAGCGTTTAGCCATTTCATACCAAGTATTTGGTCAGTTATAAAATCGCCTATTGCTTTTAACCCGTTTACACCGTCCACAACTAAGGCAATCCCTATTGTAAGCAACACAACAGCAATTACCCCAATAAGCCACCATAACCATTTGCGTTTTTTAGTTTCCACAATATAACTCCTTATATTTATTTTTGTCTATATAGACAATTATCTATGTGATAGAGAAAAAATATATGCGAACTTAATCGCACGTATTTTTTTTGCAAGTATTTTCATTTGTTTTTCCCGTTCTACATTTCGTATTACCGAGAAAATCTATCATTTCATTAAGTTTACAGCACGCAAGCGTATAATAAGTCCATTTCCAATCTTTTTCTGCTTTTACTAAACCGCAATCGCACAATACTTTCATATGGTGGGAAAGCGTGGGTTGTGTAATATTGAGTTG
>JAZNYF010000005.1:0-88212 GCA_045594285.1 Christensenellaceae bacterium
AATCCGAGATATACCATTGCGGTGACGTTAGCGGTGAGGTCCCACCTGTTCTCATACCGAACACAGAAGTTAAGCTCACTAGCGCCGACAATACTTGACTGGCGACGGTCCGGGAAGATAGGTTGTTGCTGCATCCATTAAAAATGGTCTCTATTAAGAGACCACACATTGCCCCTTAGCTCAGCAGGTAGAGCATTCGGCTGTTAACCGAAGTGTCGTCAGTTCGAGTCTGTCAGGGGCAGCCAAAAAGAAAAGAACACCAAACAAGGTGTTCTTTTCTTTTTGCTTACTAATGGTTTGGACTGACGACACTTTGTAACAACAGTTGAATTTATGAGGCTGCTTATACTAAATCGACGCGTTAAGAAAACAGTCCGGAGGAACCGCTTTTTTTATTTATTACAGCATATTCTTGGACGAAATGCAATAGATTTGACAATATTTGCAATATATACTCGCAAAAAACATGTTATAATAAAAGAAAAACATAAGGAGAATCTTTTATGAAGAAAATATTATTTGGTTGGGCGGAAGAGGACATTACGCCTGAAAAGAAAGTGGCTCTTTCCGGTCAATTTGCAGAGAGAATTTCAGAGGGGGTAGAAAAGCCCATTACGGTTACCGCCCTGTCAATGTCAAATGAAAATGACCATGCTGTATTTGTAAGCTGCGACCTTGTGGGCGCTCCTGCTAATCTTATAGATGCAGTAAGAAAAAAACTTGAAACAAATAAATTAGGAATAGACCCGATGAGAATAGTTCTTAATGCTATTCACACGCACACGGGACCAGAGTTTCCACGTACGCAGCGTTCAAAACTGCCTTTTTTGTCCAGTACGCCAAAGAAAATAATAAAATCGCTACTGCCTGAGGGCAAAAAATATATAGAAAAGGAAAATGTTTCGAAAAATTGTGAGATCAGTACTCCGGAGGAAACATTCGAATTTCTTGTAGATAAGATTGTTAACGCGATAGTTTCATCGTGGACAAATCTAAGCGAAGGCGCTTTTGCAAACGGCTTTGGCAGAGCTGCTGTAGGTATGTGTCGTCGTGCAGTATATAATGATGGAAGCGCTCAGATGTGGGGAAACACGGACACGGCAACCTTTGAGGAGCTTGAAGGCGGAAGTGATACAGGTATAGAGCTTTTGTATATATTCAATAAAAGCGGAAAGTTGACCGGAATTATTGCAAATCTCGCTTGTCCTGCACAGTGCGTTCAACACAGACATTTTATATCGCCCGATTTTTGGGGAGAGGTCAAGCTTCTTTTGAGAGAACGTTTCGGAGCAAACATATATCTTTTGGCGCAGTGTAGTGCTGCGGGTGACCAATGCCCCGTTGACCTTATAAGATGGGTAGAGCCGGAAAGCCCTGTAAATGACCCGAACATAGAAAGGCAATCACCGTTAAAACGAAAAGCAGACCCTTCTATGTTTGACATTAGCGGTATGAAAAAAGCAGGCAAAAGAATAGCAAGCGAAATTATTGAAGTGTTTGAAAATGAACTTGATAAGCCTGTGACAGAGGCCATGTTTGAACATAATATAACGGTTATGAAACTGCCATTAAGACGCGTAACATATTCTGACATAGATAAAGCGAAAAAAGCTATAAAAGAATATCTTGATAACAAAGACGGCGACGTGGATTATATCGATGCGGCAAAATTGCAGGTTTATATGGGAATTTTAAAGCGCGCCGAGGTACAAGAGTATCAAAACACGTTGGATACAGAAGTTCACATTGTAAGACTTGGAAATCTTGTTTTTGCAACAAATCCGTTTGAACTTTTCCTTAATTACGGCAACAAGATTAAGGCGAGAAGCAAGGCGGAACAGACATTTTTGGTTCAACTAGCAAACGGAGGAGAAGGGTATCTGCCTACTAAAAAAGCGGAAAACGGAGGTCATTACAGCGCGTTTGTTTCAGGCGGACAGGTAGGTCACGAGGGCGGCGAGTTGCTTGTAAGAGAAACCCTTGACCTTATCAACAACATATTTGAGGAAAGCAAAGATGCATAATAGGACCAAGTGAGTGGGTAATGTAATAAGTTATAGGTGAATAACGACGCCAATGCTTGGGGTGAAAAATGCGTTTCTTTATTGTGTGTTTAACCCTATTGCTTTTGACACTTGTTTTTTTGATAATTGGGTTAATTCGCCATTATAAAGAAATAAAGAATAAAATACTTTTTGTCTCACACACTATGGCTAAAAACGAGATTAAGTCCCACACATACAAAAGTCAGGGTCTATAAGTATTTTGCTTATAGACCTATATTTTTTTATTTTTTGCGCTAAAATAAGCGTTTTATAGTAAAAATTAAGACCTATAAGAGCATTTTTACGCTTTTATAGGTCTTTTTTAATGCAATTTTTTTAGAAAATCCCACGCTAGATTTTGTCCCACATATTTTAAGTCAATGTATGGTAAAACTACGCCCTAGTGGGATTTGAATATATATATAATTGTGTTGCAAAGGGCAAAAGAGATTGAAATTTTTTACAATATATGATATAATATTAAAAGGTGTATCAGTAGCAAACTATAATTATTAAGAAGATAAAGGAAAAAGAATATGAATATTTGGACTGCAATGAGCATTGAATTTGCTAATCAAAAAAATTATCTTGACGAGTTGTACAAGGTATATCCTATTTCTCCAAACTTACGTAGAGAACTCTCGCCTAATATACAGAGCAGCATTGAAACGGCATTTCAAAATAGAGATAATGAATCACTTATAAAAAATTTATTACAGTTAGACTTGTTTCCTATTAAGGACTCTTATGTTGCTTATTTGCGCGGAGACCCATCTTCCATAAAAAGAAATCCGCAAACAATAAATAGAATTGCTGGAACTATTTATGAAATGGGCTATGATGTTGTTATTGAAAAATGCACTGAACCTAAAGAAACAAACCGACAAATTGGTCCTATGTTTAAGTATTGGCTTAACAAAGGAACTTTTGGTGTGCCAGTGTACAAAAGTATTTCGGATTTTTTGCGCAATCCAAATGAAAATGCTATTTTGAATGTTTCAGATGCGGAAATGGCTCATTTTGCAGTTAAGTATTTTGGTTATAGCAAGGAAAAAGGTTTGGATTTTTTAGCTAGATTTAATAATAAATATATTGTCGGAGAAGCAAAATTCATAACAGCGTTTGGTGGACATCAGAACGCACAATTTTTTGATGCTGTTACAACTATTACTTCAAAATTTCATTCTACAACATTAAATGCCGAAGTTATTCCTATTGCTATTATGGATGGTGTTCTCTACATCAAAGGAAAGCATAAATTATATCGCTATTTAGAAAATCATGAAGAACAAATTATCATATCAAGTCTTTTGCTTAGAGAATTCTTATATTCCTTATAAGGAGTAAATATAATGGAATTGCTATTTGAAAATAAAGAAACGAAAGAAGATATTTTATCAAGAGCAAAACTTTTTTTACCAATTACTATAAGCGACGGTATGTCGTATTTGTTTAGTGGCGACAACTTTGAAATAATGTCTGCTTTGTTGAATGGTAGAAAAGGTTTTATAGACTTAATTTATATAGACCCACCTTTTAACACAAATCAAGTTTTCTCTGTAAGTGAAAATCGTGCAAATACTATAAGCCGTAGAAAAAATAGCACTATTGCGTATAGCGATTTAATGACAGATGATGAATTCATTAAGTTTATGTATGAAAGGTTTGTTCTTATATATGAACTTTTATCTGAAGAAGGTAGTCTTTATGTCCATGCAGATGCCAAAATGGGTCATTATTTTAAGATTATTTTAGATGAAATTTTTGGTGCGAAAAATTTCAAAAATGATATAACCCGTATTAAGTCGAATCCTAAAAATTTTGATAGAAAAGCCTATGGGAATGAAAAAGATATGATTCTTTTCTATTCCAAAAATCCGAGAAAAAACATTTGGAATGAAATCAAAATTTCTTTAGAAGAAAGTGAATTGGCTACAAAATTTACTAAAATTGATGCTGACGGTAGAAGATATACAACTATTCCTTTGCACGCTCCTGGTGAAACAACTAATGGCATAACGGGAATGGTTTGGCGTGGAATGTTGCCCCCTGCTGGCAGACATTGGCGTACAAGTCCTGAAGAATTTGAAAGAATGGATAAACTTGGTTTAATTGAATGGTCAAAAACAGGAAATCCACGTATCAAAAAATACGCTGATGAGCATAAAGGAAAGAAGATACAAGATATTTGGAAATATAAAGACCCACAAGCGCCGAAATATCCAACTCAAAAGAATCTTGAAATGCTTGAATTGATAATCAAACAATCTTCAAGAGAAAATAGCATAATTATGGATTGTTTTGCGGGTAGCGGAACTACACTTTTAGCCGCAGCAAAATTGGGGCGTAAATTTATAGGAATTGATTCGTCTGAGATTGCTATAAATGTCATTAAAAATAGATTGACTGAAAACGGGATAACATATAATTAGAAACTAGTTTTGCTTTACAAAAAATACTTTTTGTCCCACACACATACCCTAAAAACGAGATTTCGTCCCACACATACAAAGAAAAGCATCCATTTTAATGGGTGCTTTTTTGATGTTATAAAATAGCCGAATAAATTTTTAAAAAATTTTTTCATATTATTTACAAATAAACTATCAAGTGATATAATAAAAATATAAATGTGAGTTTTTTTATAAAAGGAGCGATATTATATGAAGTTAATTATCAAAGATAATTACGAAAAAATGAGTGAATGGGGCGCTGAACATATTGCTAACGCAATAAA
Source organism: Christensenellaceae bacterium (assembly GCA_045594285.1). Lineage (GTDB taxonomy): Bacteria > Bacillota > Clostridia > Christensenellales > Borkfalkiaceae > UBA1259. Next base: position 4,783 of record JAZNYF010000005.1, read on the forward strand.
TAACCATAAAGAAAAACGCCCGTTCGTACTTGGTTTACCTACGGGTTCTTCTCCGCTTGGCGTTTACAGAAAACTTATTGAAATGAATAAGGCGGGTAAAGTTACTTTTAAGAACGTGGTTACTTTTAATATGGATGAATACGTTGGGCTTCCTAGAGAACACGAGCAAAGTTACTGGTATTTTATGCACGATAACTTCTTCAATCACATTGATATTCCTAAGGAAAATATCAATATCTTAAATGGTATGGCTGAAGATTTAGATGCTGAGTGCAAGCGCTATGAAGAAAAAATTGCATCATACGGTGGCATTGATTTATTCATGGGTGGTAGTGGTGTTGACGGACATATTGCTTTTAATGAACCGTTTACTTCTTTAACTTCAAGAACGGGTGTTCGCGCGTTGACTGAAGACACTTTAATAGTTAACTCACGCTTTTTTGATAACGACGTTAATAAAGTTCCTAAAAAGGCTTTGTCAGTTGGCGTAGGTACGGTTTGTGATTCTAAGCAAGTTATGTTGCTTATTAGTGGACATAATAAGGCAAGGGCTTTAAGACACTGCGTTGAAGGCGGCGTTGACCACGCTTGGACGATAAGTGCTTTGCAAATGCACTTGGACGGAATTATAGTTTGTGATGAAGCGGCTTGTGGTGAATTAAAGGTTGACACTTACAAATACTTTAAAGAAATCTACAAGGACGAAAAATAAGTTTCGCTTAACCGTTTTTCGCGAACTTTTGTATGCAAATATTTAATTAAGACTAAAATAAAAAAGCACTAGCCTATCGGCTGGTGCTTTTTAATCTTCTAAACCCAAAATATAATCAGTTGAAACTTCAAAAATTTGAGAAAGTTTAACCAAATTTGTTATAGTAGGCTCATTTATCCCATTTTCCCAAAAAGAAATCATACCATTACTAACGCCAACAAGTTTTGCAAGGTCTGGTTGGGATAACTTTTTTTCTATTCTTAATGTTTTTAATCTATCACAAAATGTTTTAATCATATTCTTAGTATACTAAAAAATAAATAAAAACACTTGACTTCTTAGTAAACTAAGAATATAATATAATTATTAAAGTGAGAGACACTTAAAAACAAAGGAGAATAATATGGGATTATTTAGTAAAATTAAACAAGGGTTCAAGCAAATGCTTGTCGCAGGTGGAAACGACGGAAAAGTTACGGGCGGAGATTATCTTGGATATGGGGTAACATTAGTTAACAAGAAAAATTTCGTCGAAGGGAAGTCTTACGTGGGTGTTACGCCATTAAGAAAAGATACGGTGATTTTTGGATGTATGGGTAAAGAAAATTTTATGTTTGACAAGGAAGAAGTTGCTGAATTTCAAACCATTGAAAATAATGCAAGATGGGGAAGTGGAAACACTGTTAAAGTGGGAAATAGGTATAAAATTATTTTTAAAGATGGAAAAACTTCTATAGTTAGTATAGTTGCAAATAGCACAAGTGAAATCGAAACAATATTTTTATAATAAAAACCAAAAAAGCACTAGCCTATCGGCTGGTGCTTTTTTGCCGAATAGAGAAAAATAATTGCCGAATTTTTTAAATGTTAGGACAAAAGGGAAAATTTGTGATATATTAAATATAGAAAAAAAATAAAGGAGCAAGGATATGAAGTTCTTTCTAAAAATATCGCAAGATGAAGAGCCGTCGGTTACCGTAGTTTGTAATAAAATTACGAATACGGTAAGCAAAATTGAGAGCATTTGCAAAGAAAATCAAGACGAAATCTTGTACGGATACGACGGCGATGATATAGTACCGCTTAATTTATGCGAAGTGATTTGCTTTTTTACAAAAGATAATAAAGTGTGCGCATACGTAGGGGATAAAGAGTATTCAACAAAACTGCGCATAAAACAAGTTTTAGATATGGTTGATAATTCGTTCATTAAAATAAATCAAGGATGTGTGGCAAGCGTAAGCAATATTGAAAAGTTTGCCGTATCATTCGGTGGTGCATTAAAGGTTGTTTTTAAGAACGGATATTCTGATTACGTTTCTCGCAGAGAAACTTCTAATATCAAAAGGAGGTTTGGATTATGAAAAAATACGTAAAAGAGTTCTTTCAAAGGGGACTTGCGTTCGGTGGTTTTGGACCTATCGTTATGGGAATAGTGCTGTTTATCATTGAACTTTGCGGCGTGAACGTATCTTTAAGCGGAGCCGAGGTGCTAATCGGTGTAATCTCCACGTATATTTTAGCGTTCGTGCAAGCGGGTGTAAGCGTGTTTAACCAAATTGAAAGTTGGCCAGTTGTAAAAAGTATGGGAATACATTTCATATCAATATATATCGTATACGTTTTGTGCTATTTAGTAAATAGTTGGATACCTTTTGATTGGAAAGTTATCATTATTTTTACGGCAATATTTATTGTGGCATATCTTGTTATTTGGCTAACCGTTTATTTAATAGTAAAGAACACAAGCAAAAAACTCAATCAAGCATTAAGATAATAAAGCGTGCGCCACAACCGTTGCAACGATAAAAACACCAGCAGACCGCTGGTGTTTTTTGTGTATTTTATGGATAAAAACCCAAAAGGTATTGAAAACTAAAGTTTACTATGGTATAATAATGCTTAAGGGAAAAAGTTTTTGTACAAAAGGAGAGTGTGTGTTATGCTTTGGGGCACGTTTGGAGTGGTGCATATTGCATCACTACTATTTTCAGTTGCAATTATAGTAGGATTATACTTTTTGTTAAAGCGTTTTTCGCAAAAAGTTCAAATAATAGTTTTGGGCGTACTGTCTTTTTCGGGCATTGTTGCAATTATTTATAATCTTGTAACTTGGGGCTCACCGATAGAATATTTACCGCTGCATTTATGTTCTTTGAACGCTTTAATACTTCCGATTGCAGTCTTTACAAGAAACAAGATTTTGAATAATATCTTGTTATTGTGGTTGTTCGGCGCACTGCTTGCTTTGATAATAAACACGGCGCAAGCAAACTATGAAATTTTTAGTTGGACGTTCGTTATTTATTATTTCCCGCACACGCTGGAAGCAGGTATACCTATCTTGATGTTCGCGTTAAAACTCGTTAAAAAGGATATTAAGTGTATACTCAGCACGGTTTTAATAACTTTAGGCGTGTTTACAGTAATACATTTCATAAATTTAGGTATAAACGCATACTGCGTAGATAACAATATTTTAGATTACGCTGGCAATATAATTCAAGTAAATTATATGTATTCAATTTATCCTGAAAACCCAGTATTGCAACTTTTCTATAATATCATTCCCGCACCGTACTGGTATATGCTTTTAAGCATGGTAATTGTGGCTGTTTATCTCGGCTGTGTTTATTTGAAAGAAATAATCGCGTGGATAAAGGCTATTAAAGATGATAAAAACAAGATTAAGGAGAATTAGTTATGAGTAGTTTTGAAAACTTAAGAATTGTAGACAACTTTTATCAAACGTCGCTATTTTTTCCTATGCCGACGGTTGTAATCTCGACCATTTGTGAAGACGGAAGTACTTCACTCGGTCCGTATTCTTTAATTCAGCCTTATTACGTTGCGGGCAAAGATTATTACGCTATGCTACTTTCTTGCCGCAATTCATCAAACACGGCACAAAACATTTTAAGAAACGGCAAGTGTGCTATTAACTTTATCGATGACAACCCCAAAACTTTCAAAGAAGCGGTTAAACTTTCTTGGCCTGGGGATAAACCCAGCGACAAGATGCCCAAGTGTAAATTCCGCTTGGAAAAAGGTATTGTTCAAGAAGAAACTGGCGAAGAACGCCCCTTAGTTTTGACAGATGCTATTCAGGTTATCGAATGCACGTGGGTTAGAGAACTTGACGGCGCTGATAAAGATAAGGCAGGCGAACTCAACGGATACGAACCGCCTTACCACGACTTTAACGGTATTACTAGTAAGTTCGGCGCACATTTTATATTAAAAATCGATAAGATTTTAATGAAGAAAAAGTACAGCGACGCTATTATTAACGGTGTAAAGGCAAAAGACTTCCCGCCGCTTCCCGTTGACTACGGTTATCGCGATAGTAAAAACTTCTGGTTTCACAAAAAAGCAAGAGTTCGCGCGGAACTTTTACAAGTTCGCCAAGCATCTTTAGAATCGGTTAGATACGCTGCTGATAGAGTTGACGACAAGGTTAAGTTTACCGATGAAGCGTTAAAGACTGTGCTGGGCGTTCCCAGAGTATTCTTGCCGTTGGTTTTAAAAGGGTGCGTGGCTTGGGCTAAAGAAAACGGCGTGGAACTCATCAATGAAGAACACATGAAGATTATCAACGATAAGCGCGCTAAAGAAAAGAATAAAGGTAAATAAAATTTGCGATTATAAAAATTATAAAAAGGCTTGGTAAACATATCAAGCTTTTTTGTTTTTGCGTAAAATATATAATAAAAACATAGCGATTTAGTATGGCGGAAAAATGTCGAAAACTCTTGATTAGTGCTAAGAGTTGTGCTATAATCTAATAGTCAAAGCAGTATTTTATAAGGAAAAAGTATTTGCTTAAAATAATTTGGAAACGGTTACTTGATTTGAAAAAAAGAAATACTTTTTGTTATGATTTTGTAAAGGTTACGGGTATAATCCCCGCGTATATTTGGGTAAGACCAAAGGTTAAGCGTTTAAATAAGGACGTGCCTAAAAGAATTAAGGGCGGTGTGCTCATTGCGTCAAACCACCCAACCTTTATCGACCCCGTAACAGTGCATTTGACTTTTTGGTATAGGCGTTTATACAGTATTGCCACAAAAGATTTAAGTAGAACTAAGTTAAGAGCGTTCTTTTTTAATATTGCAAATTGTATTTTTATTGATAAAGAAAATATGAGTATGCGTGCCATGCACGACGTTTGCGATGCGCTTAAGAGTGAAAAGGCTGTGGTTATTTTCCCCGAAGGCGGCGTAAATAAAACTGGGCAACAAGTTGCATCGTTTAAGTCGGGCGCAATCTTAATGGCGCATATGAGCAAAAAACCAATCATTCCTATGTATATAAAGAAAGCAGAGCGCTGGTATAAAAGAACTAAAGTCGTCGTTGGAGAGCCGATTGACGTAGTTAAAATGATAGGTGAAAGGCCTACAATGGCGGATATTGATAGGGCTTGTCAATATTTGCACGACAAGGAAGTTGAGCTTGCGGATTTTTGCAATAAAATTAAATAAAAGGAAAAGTTTAGGGAATAATTATGATTACTAACGAAGTGTTTAAAAAATACACGAGCGAAGAAACCTGGAATAAAATAGTTGATTATCAAAGCGTTAGCGAAATGTGGGCTAGTTGCGTTCAAAATTACGCGGATAAAACTGCAATAGTTGATGGAAAAGAATATACTTACAGTGAAATTGACCAAAAGGTAAGCGCAATGCGTGTCGCACTTTTAGAAAAAGGCGTTGGCGCGGGCGATAGGGTTGGCGTGTTTATGCCAAACTCAGTATCTTTTGCAATTGCTTTTCTTGCAATAACTACACTCGGGGCTGTTGCTGCACTTCTTCCGCCACATTTAGATCAAACTGCTGTGTTTGGTTGTTCGTTAAAGTTTGGCTTAAAAGCAATAGTTTACGCAGATGCTTTTATTGAAAAGATGAGTTTTATCGCGCAAAAAAATCCCGCAGTTATTCTTATTAGTGAAAATGCTCAAGGTCAAAGCAAAGTAGGCATGGTTGAAGTAAATGGCGATGCGCCTTGCGTAATCATATTTACGGGCGGTACTACTGGCAAAAACAAAGGCGCGCTTTTATCTAACCGTGCTATTATGCGCGGCGTTAAAAACGGCTGCTTTGGTATTAAAGAAATTTTTGGGTTAAGATACTTCTTGGTTTTGCCGCTAACTCACGTGTTTGGGTTGGTGAGAAACTTGCTCACTTGCCTTTATACTGGCAGTTCAATCTTTATTTGCAAAAACAATAAAGATATGTTTAAAGATATAGCCGTTTACAAGCCGTCAATAATGGTGCTTGTGCCCGCGCTTGCGGAAATGGCGCTTAACCTTTCTAAACAGTTTAAGAGAAATATGCTTGGCGAAGATATGAAAACGATAATTTGCGGCGCGTCAGCGGTTTCTCCGTATCTCGTTAAAGAATACGCGCAAATCGGTATAACCCTTTTACCTGGTTACGGCTTAACGGAGAGCGCAAACTTGGTAAGCGGCAACCCCGAAGCGCTAAAGAAACCCGACTCGGTTGGTTATATTTACGAAGGGATGGAATATAAAATCGTAAACGACGAACTTTGGCTTAAAGGCGTAAATATGATGGACGGTTACGTTGGCGAACCTGAAGAAAATCAAATTTCTTACGAAGACGGCTATTTTAAGACGGGCGACCTTGTGAGAATTGACGAAGAAGGGTTCTTGTATATAACTGGTAGAAAGAAAGAAGTTATAGTTCTCCCATCGGGTGAAAACATTTCTCCCGCGGAAGTAGAAGGCAAGTTTAACGAACTTGATATAGTTCAAGATTGTTTAATCACTTTAGAGAACGATGTGCTTGCACTTCAAGTGTTGCCGCGTATGAGCGTGCTTGGTTTACTTGCTAAAGATAGCCCGCAAGAATACTTAAAAGAACAATTAAACAAAGTAAACGATGCGCTTCCTTCGTTTCAAAGGGTAAGTAAAATCGTGATACGTACTAGTGATTTTGTGCGTTCACCCAGTATGAAGATAGTGAGAAATCAAAATGGCTTATAATAGAGAAGAAATAAAAGAACAATTAAAAGAAGTGTTTAACCTTGCCACTAACGGCGCAAATGCGGATAAAGAATTCAAAGAAGATGCCTTGCTTACAACTGACTTAGGTTTAAATTCCGTGGGCGTTTTATACGTGGTTATTGCTATTGAAGAATTCTTCAAAATTCAGTTTGACGACGTTGGTTTTGGAGACTTTAAAACGGTTAAAGACGTAATCGATTATATCGAGCAAAAAGTAAAATAATGAAGTGGGTAGTTATAGCGCCGCAAGCGGGCGATATGGTGCGCGTAAAGGTAGGGGAACTTTATCATTACGGAATATACGTTTCTAGTAAAGAAATTATTCAGTTTGGACTGTCGCCAATCTTGCGCACAACCTTAAACGATAAGGATATTGAAGTGTGTACTTCGGATGAGAAAACCTTCTTGTGCGGGGGCTCGTTTGAAGTCGGCGTTTTTGATAATAGTAACGAAAAAAAGAGAACGTGTGCGGAAATTATCGACTATGCGCGCAGTAAAATAGGTCAAAAAGGCTATAATATTTTATATAATAATTGTGAACATTTTGCTTACGATTGTGTTACTGGTACAAAGTTTTGCTCTCAAACGGAAGACGTAAGAAAGGTTTTCCGTGCCGTACCTATCGTTGACGTGTACACCGCCGTTATTCCAAAAGACGCTAAACTTTCTAATCTCTATCCTAAAGAAAGACAGCAAGATATTGATGCTTGCTCAAACGAAAGGGTTAAAAAAGAAAAATACTACGCGTGGAAATTGTTAGAATATGCGCTAAAAGATAAGTATTCACTAAGCATTTCAAGCCTTAATTTTGAAAAGAACGTTGCGGGAAAATGGTCGTGTGATAAGTGCTGTTTTTCTATCTCTCACAGTAATGATGTAGTAGCCGTTGCCGTATCTGATAGTGCTGTTGGTATAGATGTTGAACAGAATGATAACGTTAAAGAAAACGCCATAATTAAGGTTTTAACTAGCAGCGAACTTGAACAGTTTGATGTGATTAAAAATGATGACCGTATCGGCTTTTTGCTTACAAAATGGGTGCAAAAAGAAAGCATTTTTAAGGCAGAAAAAGAGCAAAAATTCCTTCCGTCAAAGATAGACACCACTTTATATAGTGTAAAAATTAAAAACTTAAGCGTTTTTGCTAAAGAGTATATTTTGGGCGTGTGTTCTATCCCTAACGGGCTAATAAGGTTTCACGAAAACGTTGTATTATAATAAGGATTATATGGAAGAAGTAAAAAATATTGAAAATTCCACTAATGATAATGCTGGTGAACAATCTAAAACTGAAGAAAAACAGCGCGCAAGTAGTAAACGAAAAGCAAAGAAGGTAGTTACCGCTATACTAGCTACCCTTTCGGGGGTTAGCGCAATTACCGTTGCATCAGCCGTAATAGCGTACGATTCGTTCTTTGAGCGTTATGAGCGCACCGATTATGCAATTTACCCCGGCGAATACTGTTTTGAAAGGGTTAGTGATAGGCTCAGTCGCGATGAGTTTTATATAAAGACCAAAGGCGCGGATTTAAAGTGCTATTATTACCCGACTGAAAATGCAAAGGGTTTAGTTGTAATCGTTCACGGTCTGCACGCGGGTGCGGACGAGTTTATTCCTTTTGCAGAATATTTTGTAAAGCACGGATATAACGTGTTCAGTTACGACGGTACTGGTGTTTACGATTCTAAAGGCGACTCAACCGTCGGTATGTGTCAATCTTTGGTCGATCTTGACAACGTGCTTGATTATATTAAAAAGGAAGATGCTTATAAAAACCAACCACTGTATTTAATGGGGCATAGCCAAGGTGGGTATGCGGTAACTTCAGTTTTATCTTTGCATAAAGAAGTTAAAGCAGTCGCAGCGATAGCGCCTATGAATAACGCCTTTACGGTTATGGTGGAAAAGGGCGAGCAATACGTGGGTAAGGTTGCGCAAGCATCAAGACCGATTTTCAGCGTTTATCAGAGAATACTGTTCAAAGATTACGTAAATTATGACGGTGTAAAGGGTATAAATTCGGTTAACGTTCCCGTGTTTATCGCACAAGGCGTTGATGATACGAGTATAACGTATGATAAATTGTCCATAACCGCATATCGCGAAAGTATAACAAACCCAAACGTGGAATATTATCTCACCAAAGGCGTGTTAGGCACGCACCTAGAAATTTTATACTCGGTTGATGCAGTTCTTTATAGGAAAGAAGTGGCAAGTGATATTAAACTTCTTGAAATGAATAAAGGCTCGAAACTGACTACTGCTGAAAAGGCGGAATATATCGCTACGGTTAATCATAAATTATACAGTAGTGTAAATGAAGAACTAATGTGCAAAATTATCGATACGTTCGATAAAGCAAAATAAAAAATAAACAAACCAAAGGAGATTTATTATGTATTGCAAAAGATGTGGTAAGTTTATCGACTATGAAGCCGATATGTGTAACGAATGTGCTGCAGAGCAAAATGCGGCGATTCAAGCAGATGCGTTTGGTACTCAGCCCCAAGTAAAAGAAGGCAGTATGAAGACGGGGCTTGGCAAAGCGATTGCTGCAGCCATTTTAGGCACGGTTGCGCTAATGTTTATTGAAATAGCGCTTATCATAATGGAAATGGGCTCAATAGACCTTATGTTTGAAAGTGATTTGTATTATGCAGCTGAAGCAATGGTTGAAGTGGGCGCGGGGATGTTCGTGTTGTTGATTTTAGCAGCAGGATGCGCAATTCCTTCACTTATCCTTTCAATAAAGAGCATTAAAACCTTTAAGGCGGAAGGCGCTGAAGGTAGAGTTAAGCCTATCCCGACGCTTGTTCTTGGTATTTACGGCGTTGTAAATGCAGCAGCATCACTTCTTTGCGTAGTGTTGTTGATGTTCGTTGTATTCGTTATGATGACGGTTGGCGCTATTTAAAAAATAACGCGTGTGCATTTGGTTAAATGTATAAATGAACATAGCAAAATATATTATTAAAATTTAAAAAAGGCGTTGTTAAAAACAGCGCCTTTTATTTTGTTTGTTTTAAGGCTAAAAGCACCGCGCAAGCGGTTGGAAACGGCGGAAAAATTTGTGCTAAAACAGTTTGTCCTAAAATATAAAAACTATTAAAGAATATAAACATTATATAATATATATAATATATACGTAAATTTTGGGCAAAAAAAGGGCAAAAGAGCGCACCTTTTACCAAGGTAAAAAATGGTTGCAAAAAAATTAAAAAAACACTTGACAAAGTTGCGTAGATTCACTAAAATAATGGTGTAACAATTTTACGCAGTTTTTGTCGTAAAATATAAAAAGTTTGAAGGTAGGATTAATTTTCTGCTTATTTTCTCGTTACGTAAAATTTTCAAAATTTTCGTGATATAATTCGTGAAAATGCTTGACAATTCTATGTGAGTTGAGTTAAAATAGGTGAGAGTAGGAGTTACTCTGCCCTTTTGGCTTTTAAAAACTGTTACTCAAACGGAAAAAATCATAAGGAGGTTAAAATTTAGTTAAGTAGACCAAAATCAGCAGTTTTTGGTTTATTGAAGAAATATTTCCTTCCCGGGCTGTTCGGTGTTCCGTTAACCCTATGGTCCAAACTTAAAATAAAAAAATTATAAAAAAAGAAATCTATAAAGGAGAAAAGAAGAAAATGAAGCAAAAATCTATTTTAGTTAGATTGCTTTCAGTAGTGTGCATGATCTGCTGCTGCTTGAGTCTCGTTTTCGGTGCAGCCGCTTGTAGCGAACCTGCTGCTAAGGCTATTAAGTCTATCAGCATGAACACTAATGGCGACCTTGTTATCATCTACACCGATGATTCAACCGAAACCGTTAAGAACAACAAAGCAGACGTAACTGTTTGTGCTCACGAAGATACTTATGTTATCAACTCTGGCATCATCAATGATGGCGCTAAGATTTATGTTGCTGACATCGCTGGTCTTGATGTTGAATCTGCTGATTTGCCTGCTGACAAATGTTTCATCAAATCTATGAAAGTTTGTAAAGATTGTGATGAACTCATTGTTGAATATGGCGATCACACAGAAGTTGAACAAAACAAGCCCGCAACTTGCTTCGAAGGTAGCTACACTGGTGTAGGCTGCTCAGAATGTAGATGGGTTAAAGGTAAGACCAATAACGATAAGATCGATCATAAAGATCATATGCAACAAGTTGAAAACCCCGTTGAATTCCAACTCGGTCTCATCAACGCTGGTAAATTACCTGGTGATGCTGGTTACAAAGCAGCTCTCAATCCTTGCAAAGAAGAAGTTTATACTGACGTAAAAATTTGTGATTTGTGTGGTTACATTGAAGTTGCAACTACCCCGGCTACTGGTCATACCTTCAATAAAGAAGCTTTAACCGAAACCAAGATCGCTAACGGCACCGCTACTTACAAAGTAAACGGTACTTGTGTTGATTGTGGCGAAAGCGTAGTTCTCGTAGAACTTCCCAGCGTTAACGCTGAAGATGCTGAATACACCATCGTTTCTGGTGGCAACAAGAACAACGACGGTCACTACGTATCATACGTTTATAACGGAACTGAAACCATCGCTGAAAACTGCAAATTCGAAGACGGTACTACTACCATTGATTTCGAAGACGTAGTTGTTACTACCGATGCTTTCACTGCTCCCCACTATATCTTCAAGGGTGAAGAAAAGGTTGAACCCTATGGCAAGACTCTTACTGATTACGCTGCTGGCGTATACAGCAAATTGTACATTGATGCAACCGCTGCTCCCTTAACTTGTGATCCCGCTGCTGCTGGTAGCGCTGCAACCGCAATTTGCGAATTCTGTAACGCATCAGTTCCCACCACTGTTAAGATTGCACACACCAATCCTGAAAAGGCTGAAGATCTCGTTGCTTCTTACGGTGCTGATCCCTGCTTGACTGAACTTGAAATCGCAGAAATCAAAGCAGACGCAACCAAGAAGTTCTATCATACTGAAACTTGGAACTGCACCAAGTGTGGTACCTATGAAGTTGAAGTTGAAGACTATGAACACAAGTGGGCACTTTCTGCTGAAGCTGACGCTGTTACCTTCAATGCAGATAAGACTGTAACCCTTAAGATGGTATGTGAATATCATGCAGACCACAAGACCACCAAGACTGCTACTGACGTTAAATGTCTCGTAGAAGAAACTTGTGGTACCGCTGGTAAGTATGAATACACTGATGAAAACGGCAAGGCATGGCCTTTCGATAAGCCCGCTACTGGTAAACACGTTTACGAAGCTGGCAAAGTTGTAACTTACACCACTGGTAACAAAGTTGAATATGCTAACGCAAAAGAATACATCAACAAGTCTGTATTCTTAGCAAGCACCAACACTGCTATCGTTTGCGGTGAAGATATTGATGCAACTCTTATTTGTCCGGATTGCAAACAAGCAGTTCAAATCGTAATCAACAGAGCACACGCTCTTGATGAAGAACATAGCCAACCCGCTGCTCAAACTTGCGTAGGTGATGCTTACTCAGTTAAGTACTGCTCATACGCAGATTGTGCAAACGTTTGGAAAGAAGATGGTACCGGCGTTCCTTATGAATCTGGTAAACTCAACGCTCGTCACTCATTCGTATTCGATAGAATCGAAGGTGGTAAGCTCTACGTTAAGTGCACCAAGGTTGGTTGTGATGCTGTAGAAAATGCTATCGCAATCGACACTTATACTCGTAACGCTGAAAAGTCAATTACTGGTAAAGAATGTGCTGACTACGCTAAGGGCGAATGCAACACCAACGTTTACAACTTCTCATATGCTATCGCAGGCAACACTGCTGAAGATTATGAAGTAACTGAAAAACTTGCTGTTGAAGCTCATAAGTACGGTGTAACTGATGGTATGGAAGTTGATCCTGCTGCAACTGAAAATGCTGCTGCAATCATCAAGGCTTCATATCTCCAAGCTACTAGTGCTGCTGAAGATTGTCAACACGCTGCTGCTTACTCTTACATTTGTACCGATTGTAACTTGTCAGTTGCTATCACTGTAAAGGGCGACCACATCAATGATGATGAAGTTATCGTTGACGCTTCATGTGAAGAAGCTGCATACTACAACTGTGATGCTTGTGGTGGTAAGTTCTACGTAGAAGGCTCTACTGCTCTCGGCCACGAAGCTACGATTGAAGTAAATGCTGACGGCACTATCGCTACTATTACTTGCGACTGCGGTCTCAACCTTACCGTTGCTACCAAAGCAGGTTTAGGCACTGACAGAATCGCTACTGCTGGCGCTGCTGTTAACTGCGAAGATTGCAAGTACTCTTATGAATACGTAAGCGCTACTGTTCCTGGTTTCAAACAAACCTTCGAATTCGTTGGTAAGAAGATCGGCGGCACCAGCCACACCTTACTTAAGGTTAACGGTGTAAATGCAATCTTCTGCTACGTAATCGTTGATGGCGAAGCAGTTGTATTCGATGCTGAAAAGCATGCAGGTTTAACCAAATACTGTGGTAACTACTGTACTGAATGCGGTAACTTTATCGCTCCCCCTGTTGCTTAATTAGCATTACCGCTCGAAAGAGCATAAAATCAATAAGAAGTTAATTTTTATTAGCTTTGAAATAACGGAATTAAAACACCTGGCTAACGCCGGGTGTTTTAATTTTAAAAAAAACTTTGTCATTCCGAGACGGGTAAAATAACTTCTTTAATGTCATTCCTAGACGGGATAAATAACTTCTTAAAATGTCATTCCGAGACTGGCAAATACAACGGACAAGCTCTGGAATCTCAATACCAAAATATACTATATAGTGCATGTCTAGGTATGTCATTGTAGAAAAACAAATGCACTAAAAATTACAATATTTAAACTATAATAAAAACTAATAAAAATGTTATCGTATTATCTTGACAAATATATTTTAAAGTATTAAAATCATAAACGTTGTTTAAATAAAAAGTTTACGGGAGTAAAGTTTATGACTATTACGATGAGTCAATCTATTGAAATATTACTGTGCTTATCTATTGCCCTTTTTGCTGGTTTAATGCTTTCGCGTTTGGCAAAAGTATTAAAGTTGCCCGCGGTTACGGCGTATCTCGTTGCAGGTGTTTTAATCGGGCCGTTTTGCTTGGGTGCAATCGGTGTAAAGGGTATAGGTTTCCAAAACATTGGCGATATTAAATCACTTGCGATTATTTCAGACGTAGCGCTCGGTTTTATTGCTTTTTCTATCGGTAATGAATTTAGAGTTTCACAACTTAAGTCAATCGGTAAACAAGCAACGATAATTGGTATATTTCAAGCGGTATTTACCACTATTTTGGTTGATATTGCCCTTGTAGCGCTCCATTTGCTTATTCCTAAGCAATTCCCCTTAGAAGCAGCAATCGTGCTCGGTGCAGTGGCATCAGCAACCGCACCCGCAGCAACCCTTATGGTTGTTCGTCAATACAAAGCAAAAGGACCTGTAACAAGCACTTTGCTTCCCGTAGTTGCCCTTGACGACGCTGTTGGTTTAATTCTATTCTCAATATCTTTTGGGGTTGCAAAATCATTAGGTGCGGGCGGCACAAACCTTGTTTCAATATTAGTTGAACCGTTATTAGAAGTAGTTTTATCATTAGGTCTTGGCGCTTTAATGGGGTATTTATTTACTTTCTTCGAAAGGTTCTTCCACTCTCGTTCAAAACGTCTTTCAATGTCGGTTGCGTTTGTGTTCGTAACCGTTGCAATCTCAATGATTAAAATTGAAATCGGCGGTGTACATATAGCATTTTCATCACTTTTATCTTGTATGATGCTCGGTACAATCTTCTGCAATATTTGCGATTTTTCTGAAGAACTTATGGATAGGCTTGACCGTTGGACTGCACCCATCTTTATTTTATTCTTCGTTTTATCTGGTGCGGAATTAGAACTTCCTATTCTTGCAAACGGCATAGTTGTAATAATCGGTTTAGTATATATCATCTTCCGTTCATGTGGTAAGTACTTTGGTGCAAATATTTCAGCTAAAATTTCAAAAGCGCCTACAAACGTTGTCAAATACCTTGGTATAACCCTTTTGCCGCAAGCTGGCGTTGCGCTTGGAATGGCAATTAAGGCTGAAGCTGAACTCGGCGCAGCGGGGCATTTAGTGGCTAATATCACACTTTTCTCAGTATTGATCTACGAGCTTGTTGGTCCGTTCTTAACTAAAATTGCACTCCAAAAAGCGGGTGAAATTAACCCCGAAGGTAAGGTCAGCGCAAGAAAGATGGACAGCGATGCAAAATAAAATTTAAAACAAAAAAAGAGCAGTAAAATTACTGCTCTTTTTTATTATAAATAAAAATTATTTATTATCGTTTTTTTCTTCGTTTGCAACGTTCTCTTCTGGGCAAGCGCAAAGTTGATCGTCGTCATCATCTGGTGATATTTCACGCTTAAAGTCTGATTTAGAAACGAGAAATTTTCTAATTGCAAACAAGCCGCCGATACATAACACGCACGCAATATTGCTTAACGGATCGTTATGGTTGATGATAACTTGGCGCGCAATTGCAACTATTAAAACTTCAATCGTGTTTGCGGGGGTAAGGTTGATGAGCATGCGCACAAATTCAAGCCCAACGACGATTGTTAAAATATTATGTAAAAACGTGTTCGCCGTATCAAAATACCCTTCGGTTGTGAACATTTTATAAATTTCCACACCGACAACGCCTATTAAAACGATAATCGTAAGTAACGCGATTAAAAATTCAATAACGTGAATTAGTTTATGAAAAGACCTTGCAGATTTTTTTTGCATAGGAAGAATCTCCTTCTTTTATTAAATTTTACTCCCACTCAATGGTTGCGGGGGCTTTGGGTGATAAGTCGTAAAGAACACGGCACACACCCTTAACTTCCGCCAAAATTCTGTCGGTAATTTTCTTTAATACCGCCCAGTCGATTTCGGGTACGGTTGCGCTCATAGCGTCAACGGTGTTTACCGCACGGATAATTACCGGCCAGTCGAATACGCGTTTGCCGTCTCTAACGCCAGTTGAACGGAAATCGGGTACTACGGTAAAGAATTGCCATACCTTATCGGTAAGTCCAGCCTTGTCAAATTCTTCTCTTAAAATAGCGTCTGATTCGCGGAGAGCGTTTAAGCGGTCGCGTTCAATTGCTCCAAGGCATCTAACGCCAAGACCAGGACCGGGGAAGGGTTGACGGTTAACCATTGCTTTAGGTAAGCCTAATTGATAACCGATAACTCTAACTTCATCCTTGTATAAAAGTTTAACGGGTTCAACGAGTTCAAATTGAAGATCTTCGGGAAGACCGCCAACGTTGTGGTGTGCTTTTACGCCGTCACTTTCAATAATGTCGGGGTAAATAGTGCCTTGTGCAAGGAATTCAATACCTTCAAGTTTTCTTGCTTCTTCTTCAAAGATACGGATAAATTCCGCACCGATAATCTTTCTTTTAGTTTCGGGGTCGGTAACGCCTTTAAGTTTTTCAAGATAGCGTTCGGTTGCATCGATATAAACAAGGTTAGCGTCGAGTTGTTTTCCGAAAATTTCAATAACTTGTTCGCTTTCGCCTTTACGCATAAGCCCGTGGTTTACGTGCACGCAAACGAGTTGCTTGCCGATAGCCTTGATAAGAAGTGCTGCAACGACAGAACTATCAACGCCGCCAGAGAGCGCAAGAAGAACTTTTTTGTCTTTTACTTGTTCGCGGATAAGTTTAACTTGTTCGTCAATGAACTTATCAGCGAGTTCTTTAGTGGTGATACGAGCCATATTTTCAGGTCTTTTGTTCAAATCCATAGTAATCTCCGAAATATTTATTATGTAATAATTATACACTTAACCCACTGCAATTTCAAGTATTTTGATATAAAAATACTTCTTCATCTATTAAAATTTTTTATAAAAAGTAAAAGTAAAATAAATTGATTTATTAGAGTATAAAATTTCTTTGAAAAATTAGCGCGCTGTGTTATAATATTCGTGTTAGTTTAGACCTTGGAGCGTTTTATGTTAAATTCTAAAGCAAAAGGTATAATAATGGTCGTTATTGCTGCGCTTCTTTGGAGCAGTAACGCGCCTTTCGTAAGGTGGATTCTTGATGCCTTTTCAGTAAGCGCTATTCGCGGGCTCATTGCAGGCTTAATTTTATTGCCCTTTTTCCGTCCTAAAAAGATTAGATTTGGGCTTGATTTTTAGGCTTTATAATTTGCTTTGTGGCGCTCACTTTCGGCATAATAGTTGCGCTTAAAACCACAAGTTCAGCAATTGCACTCGGTATGCAATATACTTCGTGTTTGTGGCTGTTTTTGCTTTCTAAACCGACCAAAAAGGACTTTACGATAAAAAGGTTATTGCCGCTTGTTTTGGTGCTTATCGGCGTTATTATAACTATGTTTTCAACCGCTAAAGGTATAACTTTATGGGGTAATATTATTGCTATCAGTACTAGTTTTACTTTTGCGGGCTTAACTTACTTTGCAAAGAGATTAAACACGGATAACCCTATCGGGCTTTCTTCGTTATCTAACTTTACCGTTGGTATTATTGCGCTTATTATCGCTATGCCCACTCTCTCGGTAAAATTTTCTTCCATAGAACTTCCAGAGTTGCTTGTTTTGGTGTATTTGGGCGTATTTCAAGTGGGTGTGGCGTACGCGTTATACTATTCTGGGTTAAAGATTATTTCTGCTGACACCGCGTCCATGATTGCACCGCTAGAGATGATTTTAGGACCGGTATGGACGCTTATTTTCCTTGGCGAAATTCCAGACTTGGTAGGTGCTATCGGGTTTATCGTAGTAATTATCGGCGTAATATCAGAAGCCGTCGTTTCGGCAAAAATGAATAAAAGTACTGAAAGTATTGAACTCAAAAGGGAAGAACTAAATTAGTATGAAAACTTCACGCAAAATGAACTTAATAGGACAAGCGTTACTGCTCGCGGCAACGCTCGTTTGGGGTACTTCTTTCGTGATATTGAAAGATACTATATCCGAAGTTCCGCCCATGTTCGTTATTGCAATTAGATTTTTAGTTGCGGGGATAGTCCTTGCGCTGTTCTTTATAAAAAAGTTAAAGTCGGTAAGTAAACGCTCGCTTTTACGCGGGGTAATAGTTGGTCTGTTTCTTGCCGCTGCATACGTAACGCAAACTTACGGTTTAATGAATACAACGCCTGGTAAAAACGCGTTTTTGACTTCTTCATACGTGGTCATGTGTCCGTTTATGCTTTGGATATTGTTTAAGAAAAAACCGACCGTAAAAAATATCGTATCCGCCGCAATTTGTATCGTTGGTATAGGTTTAATAGCCTTGTCGGGCGAACAACAATCGGGCACAAGTTCTTTACTTGGCGACGGCTTAACGCTCGTTTCAGCCGTATTTTTCGGCTTACAAATAGTGTTTATAGCACACTTTCAGTCAAAGGGTGAAGACAGCGTGGTTATGCTCGTGTTTGAGTTTTTAACCGCGGGTTTAATATTTGCGCTTATATCACTTTTTGCCGAACTAAACACTTACGGAATAGGTGCTTACGCTTTGCAAGGCAACAACCTTTTCAACGTGATTTACTTAACGCTTGCTTGTACGCTTTTTGCTCAGTCTGCGCAAATGATAGGGCAAAAGTATACGGCAACTAACCAGTCTGCACTTATTTTGAGTTTAGAATCGGTTTTCGGTATGCTTTTCTCGGTGCTTATGGGTGTGGAAAAGGTTACGTTTGTGCTCGGGCTAGGTTTTGCAGTGGTTTTCGTTGCAATACTTATCAGTGAGCTTGAAATAGAAAAGAAAGAAAAAAAGGTTAATATATAACTATTTTTAAGGAGAAGTTATGACAACTAAGAACGTTTCGCTTAGTGGCGAAAGAGAAAACTTCGGCTCAAGATTAGGCTTTATTCTAATTTCTGCCGGATGTGCAATAGGGCTTGGTAACGTTTGGCGTTTTCCGTATATTGTAAGTCAATACGGCGGCGCGGCGTTTATCCTTTTATACCTTTTATTTTTGGTTATTTTCGGCTTGCCCATTATGACTATGGAATTTGCCGTTGGTAGAGCAAGTCAAAAGAGTATTGCAGGATCTTTTTCCGCATTAGAACCCAAAGGTACAAAATGGCATTTATTTAGTTGGGTGGGAATGGTAGGCAACTATCTTTTGATGATGTTCTACACGGTTGTAACCGCTTGGATTTTCATCTATTTCTATAAGATGATTGCTGGCGATTTTCAAGGTCAAACAGCAAATAATATCAACGCGCAATTCGGTGCTGTAACAACTAACCCACTACTCGTTGTAATCGTTACAATGGTTGTGGTTGCTCTCGGTGTTTTAGTGTGTTCTTTAGGTTTAAAGAAAGGCGTTGAAAAGATAAACAAAGTTATGATGCTTTGCCTTTTAGCAATAATTTTAGTGCTTGCCGTTTACGTTTGTACGCTTGACGGTGCGGGTGAAGGTCTTAAGTATTATCTTATTCCTGACTTTACAAAAATTGTATACGACGCGCAAGGTAAATTTATTTTAGGCGAAGTATTGTTTGCGGCGCTCGGTCAAGCATTCTTTACCCTTTCAATAGGTATGGGCTCAATGGCTATCTTTGGTAGTTATATTAAAAAAGATAGACGCTTGCTAGGTGAATCAGTTTCAATTGCGCTTCTCGACACTTTCGTAGCGTTCGTTGCTGGTTTAATAGTTATCCCTGCAACCTTCGTTTACCCCGTAGAAGATGCGGTAACTGGTGGACCTGGGCTTATTTTCCAAACTTTGCCCAACATCTTTGCTAACATCGGCGGCGGTCAAATCTTGGGCGCATTCTTCTTCTTGTTTATGCTTTTTGCGGCAATGTCAACAGTTACCGCAGTGTTTGAAAACATTATTGCTTTCGGTATGGATATGTGGGGCTGGTCAAGAAAGAAATCGTGCCTTATTAACTTAGGGCTCTTGTGCGTGCTTGTTCTTCCATGTATTTTTGGTTTCAGCATTTGGTCAGGCTTTACACCGCTCGGTGCGGGTACTAACATTATGGATTTAGAAGACTTTATCGTAAGCCAAAACGTTCTTCCGCTAGGCTCTCTCGTTTACGTGTTGTTCTGCGTGTTGGACAACAAGGCTTGGGGCTGGGATAAATTTATGCTTGAAGCAAACCAAGGCAAAGGCTTAGCATTCCCCAAAGCGCTTAAAGTTTACTGTAAATATATTCTTCCAGTACTGCTTATTATCTTCTACGTGTTGGGTATTGTAAGTAAATTTATGCCTTTATAAGAAATAATAAAAATATAATATGTAACAAAAAACGCAATACGGTTTGCGTTTTTTGTGCAATTTAAGGAAAAAATGGAACAAAAAAACAAAAATAAGGCGGTCATTTTCGATCTTGACGGAACGGTTATCGACACTATTTACGATATAACCGACGCAATGAACGTAATGACTGAAAAATTTGGGTTTAGAAAGGTAAGCGTTGAAGTGATGAAAGCATCACTTGGCGGGGATACTAAAGATATCGTTAGGCTTGCCATCGGTCAAGTAATTTCAGAAGAACTTCTCGATAAGTGCGCAGAGTGCTACGCCACAACCTATATAAACTCGGGCAGCCCTAAAACTGAAGTTTTTAAGGGTATGGAAAAGGTCATAATAGAACTTAAAGAGCGTGGCTATATAATACTTGCATTATCTAACAAACCCGACGTGGAAATTGCACCGCTTGCCGATAGACTTCTTAAGCCTTTAGGCTTTGATAAAGTGGTGGGGTTAAGCGAAAAAATTATACCAAAACCTAAGCCAGACGGCGCTTTGTCGCTACTTAAAGAGTTTAACGCATCGGCGGAAAATTCGTATTTTGTAGGCGACGGTGAAACGGATATTTTAACCGCAATTAACGCAAAAATTACCCCGATAGCAGTGCTGTGGGGTAATCGTGATAAAGAGTTTTTGAAAGGGTACGGCGCGGAAATTTTCGCTAGAAGCCCCGAAGAATTATTGAACTTAATCAAATAAAAAAACCGCAGTGATTTACTGCGGTTTTTACTTTTTCTAAATAATGAAACCAAAGATTAGAACTGCGGCGCACGCAAGAAGTGCAACGGTAAGAAGTGAACGCTTGCACACGGATGCAATTACGGCAACGACAGTTCCTATTAGTGCGGTGTAAATATCTCCAGTTGAGTAGAAAATATACGGGAAAGTCATTGCGGATAAAACAGCGTAGGGGATATAGTACAGCACGCTTTTAATATAGGTTGAAGTTATCTTTTTTCTAAAGAACACGAATGGTATCATTCTTATGATATAGGTAACCAAAGCCATAACTAAAATCATAAGAGTCATCTCTAATAACGGCATTATTCATCCACCCCCTGTTCTTGATTTTTAACCGGGCAAATTGCAGCCATAATTAAAGCGGCTATAAGTGCGCTTATGATAACGGAAAGCCCCGTTGAAATTCCGTCAAAGAAAGGAAGGTAATAAATTAAACAACTGAGCCCCGCGCCTATCAAAACAGTGGGAAGAACGCCTTTAGTAGTTATTGACGGGGGAATAATTATTGCGATAAACATAGCGTAGAGAGCAATACCTAACGCGTTGGTTATAAACTCGGGTAAGATATTGCCTGCTAAACTGCCAAAAAGAGTTCCAAGCGCCCAACCAACGTAAGGGCAAAGTGATAAACCGTGGAAGTATTTAACACCAAAAGTTTTGGGTTTTGCTGCGGCAACCGCAAAGATTTCATCGGTAATAAACGCCGAACAAAAAAGCCTATGCTTTAAGGTAAAACTGTCGTCAAGTTTTTGGGTTAGCGTTATGCTCATCAAAAAATATCTTGAGTTGATAACTAATTGCGTTAAAATCATTTCGCCGATAGTGCCGAGCGTTGCAATAATGGTAAGCCCAGCGAGTTGACCAGCGGAAGTAAGGTTGGTCATAGAGATAAAAACGGACATAAACCAAGGCACGCCGAGCATACTCGCTTGAACGCCGAACGCAAAAGCGACCGAAAGGTATCCTAAACCTATCGGCAACCCGTCTTTAAGCCCGCGCCTAAAATCTAAAACAGATGAACCGCTGCTAACGGTTTTTTTAGATGTTGTTTGTTCCATTTTAACATCCCTTTTTATTTCTTACCGCTGTATTTTATCATAAATAGGTTTAAGTTGCAACAAAATTACACTCTCATCCCTTTATTGTGTAAAGAAAAAAATCTGTTAAAAATTAACACAAATTGTGATTTTTATAATAAAAGTCGCCAAAGGGTTGCCAAAAGCGGCTCAATATAACATTTAAGTTATAAAGGTATGCTTTTTTTATATCAAATAGGCAAATCAAATTATTTACAATTTTCTTGT
Organism: Christensenellaceae bacterium; assembly: GCA_045594285.1. Classification (GTDB taxonomy): domain Bacteria; phylum Bacillota; class Clostridia; order Christensenellales; family Borkfalkiaceae; genus UBA1259. Next base: position 26,828 of record JAZNYF010000005.1, read on the forward strand.
ATTTTGTTATAATAATTATGCCTTAATTATAAGGAATACTATAGTAATTTTTGCGTTTTCCGTTCTTGAAAAAGGCGGAAGGACCGAATATAAAAAGGAGCAAAACAAATGAAAGTCAGTTATTTCCCCGGTTGTACGTTGAAAACCAAAGCGAAAGACCTTGACAAGTACGCTAGAAAGTGTGCGGAAGTTTTGGGCGTAACCTTAGAAGAAATTGATGCTTGGCAATGCTGTGGCGGCGTATTCACCACCAGTAACGATGAAATTGCCACTAAACTTTCTTCAGTGCGCGCTTTAACCGAAGCAAGTCAAAAAGGTCAACCCTTGGTTTCAGTATGCTCTGCATGTCATAACGTGTTGAAACAAACCAACTACGCTATGCAGAACGATGAAAACTTTAACTTTAAGGTTAACCAATACGTTAAGCCCGATAGTTATAACGGCGAAGCAGAAGTTATCCATTACTTAGAACTTCTCCGCGATAAAGTTGGCTTTGACGCTATTAAGGAAAAAGTAGTTAACCCCTTGACGGGCAAAAAGATTGCTGCGTATTACGGCTGTTTACTTCTCCGCCCAGGAAAAGTTATGGCTATGGACGACGTGGAAAACCCCACCATTATGGAAGATCTTATTCGCGCGCTCGGTGCTGAACCCGTAATTTACGCTTACCGCAACGAATGCTGTGGTGGTTACATTACTTTGGAAAGCAAAGATTTGGCAAAGGCAAAGAGCAACAAGGTTTGCGATAACGCTATTGAAAAAGGCGCTGAACAAATCGTAACCGCATGCCCGCTTTGCAAATACAACTTACAGAAAAACTCAAACGGTGAAATCCCCGTAGTTTATATCACTGAATTGCTTGCAGAAGCGCTCGGTGTAAAGGAGTAAAGTATGGAAAACAAAAATAATCTTCGTGATGAAATCATTCGTCGTAGTGGCGTTAATCCTTCAAAATGCATGAAGTGCGGTAAATGCTCAGGCACTTGCCCCGCTTACGACGAAATGGAATACCACCCCCATCAATTCGTATATATGGTTGAAACGGGTGATATTGAACCCTTGCTTAACTCTAAGTCAATTTATCGTTGCTTAACTTGCTTTGCGTGCGTAGATAGATGCCCCCGTGGCGTTGAACCCGCAAAACTCGTTGAAGCGGTTAGACTTTCAGTTATTAGACAACAAGGTAACAACCACTTAAAAGCAGACGATATTCCCGAACTTTTAGATGAAGATTTGCCCCAACAAGCAATCGTAAGCGCGTTCAGGAAATACACTAAGTAAAAAGGAGAATACAAATGCAAAGAATAGGAGTATTCGTATGTTGGTGCGGAAGTAACATAGCCGGAACGGTTGACGTTCAAAAGGTTTCCGAAGCGCTCGCAAAAGAATCGGGTGTCGTTCATTCCGTTAACTATCAGTATATGTGCTCACAAGCAGGGCAAGAAATGATTAAAAACGCCATTAAGGAACATAAACTTACTGGTATCGTAGTTTGCTCATGCTCACCCAGAATGCACGAAGCAACTTTTAGAAAGACCGCTCAAGCCGCTGGTGTCAACCCCTATATGGTTGAAATCGCTAACATCCGTGAACAATGTTCTTGGATTCATAAAGATATGGCTGAAGGTACTGAAAAGGCTATCGTTCTTGGTAGAACTGCTATCGCTAAAGTTCAACTCAACGCTCCCTTAAAACCGGGTGAAAGCCCCGTTACTAAGCGTGCACTCGTTATCGGCGGCGGTATCGCAGGTATTCAAACCGCTCTCGACATTGCTGACGCTGGCTTTGAAGTTGACATCGTTGAAACCAAACCCACTATCGGTGGTAAAATGGCTCAACTCGATAAAACCTTCCCGACGCTCGACTGTGCGGCTTGTATCTTAACACCTAAAATGGTTGACGTTGCTCAACACAAAAAAATTAAGATTTATTCTTATAGTGAAGTTGAAAGCGTTAAAGGTTTCGTAGGTAACTTTGAAGTTACCATTAAGAAAAAGGCTCGTTTCGTAAAAGAAGACGTTTGTACGGGTTGCGGACTTTGTACTGAAAAGTGCCCGCAAAAGAAAGTTCCCAACGAATTTAACTTGGGTATGGACAACCGCCGTGCAATCTATATTCCTTTTGCGCAAGCAGTACCTAAGGTTGCAACCATCGACGCTAATTACTGCACGATGCTTAAAACCGGCAAGTGTGGTGTATGTTCTAAGGTTTGTACCGCAAAGGCTATCGACTACACTCAAAAGGATGAATTCATCACTGAAAAATACGGCGCAATCGTTGCTGCAACTGGTTTTAATCCTATCAGCATGGATAAGTTCGATGAATTTGCTTACAGTCAATCTAAAGACGTAATCACTTCACTTGAATTTGAACGCTTAATGAACGCTGCTGGTCCTACCGCTGGTAAACTCGTTCGTCCGTCAGACGGCGTACATCCCCACAAGATAGTATTCGTTCAATGCGTAGGTTCACGTTGTTCATCTTGCGCTGAAAAGGGTAAAGAATATTGCTCCAAGATTTGCTGTATGTATACTGCAAAACACGCAATGCTTACCCGTGATAAATATCCCGATACAGACGTAACCGTTTTCTATATCGACGTTCGTACTCCTGGTAAGCAATTCGACGAATTCTACCGCCGTGCAGTTGAAGATTACGGCGTACATTATATAAAAGGTATGGTTGGTAAGGTTTCACCCGAAGGTAACAAACTTATCGTTCAAGGTTCTGACCTTATCGCTAACAAACAACTCAAGATTGAAGCAGACTTAGTAGTTTTGGCTGCTGCAATTGAACCCGATAAGTCAGCAAGACCTTTGGCTACTATGCTTACCGCTAGTATGGACACCAACGACTTCTTCACTGAAGCGCACCCCAAACTTCGTCCTGTAGAAAGCCCCACGGCTGGTATCTTCTTATCAGGCGCTTGCCAAGGTCCGAAAGATATCCCCGAAACAGTTTCTCAAGCGGGCGCTGCTGCGGCTAAGGTTATCGGTCTTTTAGCAAAAGATAAACTAGTAGGTAACCCGTGCGTTGCTCATTCTGATGAAATGATGTGTAACGGTTGCTCAAGTTGTGAAAAGGTTTGCCCCTACGGTGCAATCACTTATGAAAATAAAGAATTCCGCGGTCCTAATAGAACCACTCTTATTAGAAGAGTTGCTCAAGTTAACGAGGCTGTGTGCCAAGGTTGCGGTTGCTGTACGGTTGCTTGTCCGTCAGGCGCAATGGATTTGAAGGGATTTGCAAGCAAACAAATTATGGCGGAGGTTGACGCAATATGCAAGTAAAACAATATAAACCTAAAATCGTAGCGTTTTGCTGTAACTGGTGTTCTTATGCAGGCGCTGACCTTGCTGGTAGCAACAGACTTTCTTACCCTGCAGAAGTTAAGGTAATCAGAGTTCCTTGCTCATGCCGTGTAAACCCCATGTTTATTCTTCGCGCGTTCCAACGCGGTGCTGACGGCGTAATCTTATGCGGTTGCCACCCCGGGGACTGCCACTATACATCAGGTAACTATTACACCAGAAGAAGAATGGCGCTCCTTTTCTCAATGCTCGACTATCTCGGGATTGAAAAAGAGCGTACCCGCGTTGAATGGGTTTCTGCTGCTGAAGGTGCAAAATTCGCCGCTACTATGAACGATTTCGTAGCAACGGTTACTGCTCTTGGTGAAAACAAGAGATTGGAGGATTTGAGATGCAAAAAATAACTCGTGAAATGCTTATTGAAAAAGCCGCTGCTCTCATTGCCGAAGGTAAAGTAAACCGTGTTCTCGGTTGGAAAAACGGTGAATTTTCTTACGACGTAACTCCCGCGCTTTTTGAAAGTGTGGAAGAAATGCAAAAAGATTTCGTTTTCGGTGATTTTTGCGGCGCAAACTTCTCTAAATATCTCGTTAAAGAAGCAAAGAAAGACGGCGCGGTTCTCGTTTTCTTGAAACCGTGTGATACTTATTCGTTCAACCAACTTCTCACAGAACACCGTTTCGACCGTGAAAAAGTTTACGCGGTTGGTATTCCTTGCGAAGGTATGATTGACGTAAACAAAATTAAACTCAGCATCGGCGACGGACTTTTATCTATCGCAAGTGAAGGGGATACCGTTAAGGTTGAAACCCTTTACGACGGTGTTAAAGAATTAAATAGAAATGAAGTGTTATCTGAACGCTGCTTAAACTGCAAGAGCAAAAAGCACGTTGCTTATGATGAACTTATCGGTGAAGATGGCGAAGTGATCGATAGCAATCGTTTTGACGAAGTTGAAAAACTTGAAAAGATGAGCGCTGACGAAAGATTTGCTTTCTGGCAAAACGAACTCTCTAAATGTATCCGTTGTAACGCTTGCCGTGACGTATGTCCTGCTTGTACTTGTGAAAAGTGCGTGTTTGACAATCCCAACTCAGGCGTTGAAAACAAGGCGGCTGCAAACAGTTTTGAAGAAAGAATGTTCCACATCATCCGTGCATTCCACGTAGCAGGTCGTTGTACCGACTGTGGTGAATGTTCACGCGTATGTCCGCAACATATTCCGCTCCATCTCTTAAATAGAAAATTCATCAAAGATATCAATTCTTTCTACGGCGATTATCAAGCAGGTGAAGAAGTGGGCTCACGCGCACCGCTCGTTAATTACACCAAAGAAGATATTGAACCTTGTGATGCTGTAAAGGGGGATGAATAATTATGAAAAAAGTTTTATTAGCAAATTCATCTGCACTCTTTAACGCTATTAAAGAAAACGCAACCCTTTATATCCCCGTTGACCTTGAAAAGGGTAGGGTAGCATATAAAAAATACGCTGACGGTATGGTTATGAGCGACGCTCTTAAAACCGACCGTTCTGCAAAAGACTTCTTCTTCCCCCAAACTGAAAACCTTATGGAATTCAAGGTTGATGGAAAGAATATTGAAGTTATCGATACCCGTTCAGAAAATGAAGACTTCGTAGTATTCGGCGTTCGCGCTTGCGACGTTAGAAGTTTAGAAGTTTTAGACAAGGTTTTCCTTGCTGAACCGGTTGATACTTATTATAAGAATAGACGTGAACACGGCGTTATCGTTTCAATGGCTTGCTCTCGTCCTACTGAAACTTGCTTCTGCGGCACTTTCGGTATTGACGCTGCTAACCCCCAAGGCGATATCGAGTGTTATAAAACGGCTGATGCTTTCTATCTCGATGCTAAAACCGAAAAGGGTAAGGTTCTCTTAGAAAAGATCGCTCCCGTTTTAGAAGATGCTGACGATACGGCTGTAAATGAACAAAAGGCTGAAATCAAGAAGATTTTAGATAAACTTCCCCTTAAAGATTTATCTGCTGAAAAATTCGGCAAAGATAAAACGGATGAATTCTTCAATTCACCCGAATGGAAGAACCTTTCCGAGTCTTGCTTAGGCTGCGGTACTTGTACCTTCGTTTGCCCGACTTGTCAATGTTACGATATTAAAGATTTCAAAACTAATACTGGCGTTCAGCGTTATCGTTGTTGGGACTCTTGCATGTACTCAGACTTTACTAAGATGAGTGCTGGTCAACCGAGACTTACTCAACTTGAACGTTTCCGTCAAAGATTTATGCATAAACTCGTATACTTCCCGACCAACAACGACGGCATGTTTAGTTGCGTTGGTTGTGGCAGATGCGTTTCTAAGTGTCCGATTTCAATGAATATCGTAAAGGTAATGAAAACTTTGGGAGGTAAAGAATAATGACAGACTTAAGAGAAGCGTTAATTCCTACCGTGTGCGAAATCACCGACGTTAGAAGTGATACGCCCGACGTTAAAACCTTCCGTGTTTTGACCTTGGACGGCAAAAAGCCCTTTATCCATAAACCCGGTCAATGCGCAATGCTTTCTATGCCCGGCGTTGGCGAAGCGTTATTTTCTATAACTTCTTCACCCACGAACACCGAATACGTAGAATTTTCTATTAAGAAATGCGGTTGTGTTACCGAATGGATTCACGGCGCTGAAGTAGGTCAACAAATTACCGTTCGTGGACCTTACGGCAACGGTTTCCCCGTAGAAACCGAATTTAAGGGCAAAGATATGCTCTTTATCGCTGGTGGTATCGGTTTAGCCCCCGTTCGTTCAGTTATCAACTACGTTCGTGATAACAGAGCAAATTACGGCAAAGTTGACATCGTTTACGGTTCAAGAAGTAAAGAAGATTTAGTTCACTATCAAGAAATCATTAACGAATGGATGACTGATCCTTCAATCAACGTACACTTAACCATCGACCGCGAACAAGAAAACTGGGACGGACACGTAGGTTTCGTACCTAACTTCGTTAAAGAAGTTGCTGAAAAGTTCGATGAAGAAAAGAAGGCAAAAACCACCGCAGTGTTGTGTGGTCCGCCTATCATGATTAAGTTTACCTTGCAAGGTTTGAGCGAAATCGGCTTTAGCAAAGAACAAATTTACACTACTTTGGAATTAAGAATGAAATGCGCTATCGGTAAATGCGGTCGTTGCAACGTAGGTTCAAAATACGTTTGTAAAGACGGTCCTGTATTTAGAATGGACCAACTCGACGCTCTTCCCGATGAGTATTAATAAGGAGATAAACAAATGGAAAAATTAGTTAACGTTTACTTTTTTGGTAAAAAGTACGAAGTTCCCGAAAGTTTAACCATAATGAAAGCTATGGAATACGCAGGGTATCAACTCGTTCGTGGTTGCGGTTGCCGTAACGGTTTCTGTGGCGCATGTTCAACCATTTACCGTATTAAAGGCGATAGAGAATTGCACGCGTGCCTTGCTTGTCAACAAAAGGTTGAAAACGATATGTATGTTGCAACTCTTCCGTTCTTCCCGCTCGTAAAACAAGTTTACGATATTGAAAAGATTAAACCCACCGAACAAATCATGATGCAACTCTATCCTGAAATTTATGCTTGCATCGGTTGTAACGCTTGTACCAAGGCTTGTACGCAAGGTCTTAACGTTATGCAATATATCGCTTACGCACAACGCGGTCAATACGCTGAATGTGCGGAAGAATCTTTCGACTGTGTAATGTGCGGCGTATGTTCTTCAAGATGCCCCGCAGGTATCTCACATCCGCAAGTTGCTGAACTTTCAAGAAGACTTTACGGTAAGTATATGGCTCCTGAAACCCAGCACCTTCTCGACAGAGTTAAGGAAATCGAAGACGGCAAGTACGTAAGCCTTATCGAAGACTTAATGCAAAAGCCTATCGAAGAACTCAAAGAACTCTATAACAATAGAGAAATCGAAAAGTAAGGGGGAAAGAAAATGTATAATTACACTCAAGAACAACTTGATTCAATGAAAAAGGTTGAGGCGACCAGAGAGCAAAGACTTAAAAATTTGTTCGCTAGAATGAGCGCTGATGAAAAACAAACCGTATTAAAAGAAAATCACCCCGACTATATCGATTCTGCTTATGAAGAATTAAAAGTTGGTCCTAACAAGGGCGGTAAAGTTCTTCACGAACTCGCTGACCTTCTCCAAGGTAAGTCAAGAGTTTTAGATATGGACATCGACTTATCTAAGCCCGATTACGACGTTGACGTTTTGGTTATTGGTGGCGGTGGCGCAGGTTCTTCTGCTGCTATTGAAGCGGATAATGCTGGCGCAAAGGTAATGATGGTTACCAAACTTCGTATCGGTGATGCTAATACTATGATGGCTGAAGGCGGTATTCAAGCGGCTGATAAACCTAACGATAGCCCCGCTATTCACTATCTCGATGCTTTTGGTGGCGGACACTTCGCTGCTAAGCACGAACTTTTATACAAACTCGTAAACGACGCACCCGATTGCATTAAATGGCTTAACGATCTCGGCGTTATGTTCGATAAAGAAGCAGACGGCACGATGATTACCACCCACGGCGGCGGCACATCAAGAAAGCGTATGCACGCTTGCAAGGACTACTCTGGTGCAGAAATTATGAGAACGCTCCGTGATGAAGTTTTGAATAGGGGTATCCCCGTTGTAGACTTCACCGCTGCAATCGAAATTATTAAAGATACTGAAGGCAAGGCTGCTGGTGCAGTTTTGATGAATATGGAAACCAAGGACATCTACGTTGCTAAGGCTAAAACGGTTATTATTGCAACTGGTGGTGCTGGTAGACTTCACTATCAAGGCTTCCCGACTTCTAACCACTACGGCGCAACCGCTGACGGTTTGGTTTTAGGTTATAGAGCAGGTGCAAAACTTCTCTATGCTGATACCCTTCAATATCACCCCACTGGTGTTGCTGAACCTACTCAAATCTTCGGTGCATTAGTTACCGAAAAGGTTAGATCACTCGGTGCTCAACTCGTTAATAAAGACGGTGAAGCGTTCGTTTACTCACTTGAAACTCGTGACGTAACCGCATCTTCTATCATTAGAGAATGCAAAAAGCGCGACAACGGTATTAAAACTACTGATGGTGAAGGCGTATGGCTTGACACCCCGATGATTGATATGATCGGTGGCGAAGGTACTATTGAAAAGCGTATTCCCGCAATGCTTAGAATGTTCGGTAAATACGGCATTGATATTAGAAAAGATCCTATCTTAGTATATCCCACGCTCCACTATCAAAACGGTGGTTTAGACATTTCTGCTGACGGTATGACCACAACCGTTCCTAACTTGTTCGTAGCAGGCGAAGCAGTTGGGGGAATCCACGGTAGAACCAGACTTATGGGTAACTCGCTCTTAGACATCATCGTATTCGGTAGAAACGCTGGTAAGAGTGTTGGTAAGATTTATAAGGATATAGAAGTTAAAGAACTCACGCTTGACCACGTTAAAGCGTTCGATAAAGAACTTAAAGATGCTGGCATCAACGCTACTAAACTTTCTCCGCAACTTCTTCCTAATTACACTAAACAACCCAACATTTAATTTTTAAGCGCGAATAAGCAAAAGCATTTCTGCGTTACTGCTCTTACAAAAACGATTTCAATGACCAGACGGTCTATTTCATCCGTTTTTGTGAGCGAGCCTTGAACTGCTTGCTTCTTCAATCTTAAATAAGCGCGAATAAACTTCGTTATGCGTCGTTTACTGAAAAGCGTCGTTTATCGAAAAGCGTTGTTTAAGTATTAAATAAAAAAATTCACGCCCGACGGCTTTATAAAGCGGTCGGGCTGTGGTATGTATATATATTATATATAATGTATATACAATAAGGGAAAATGATTGAACAAATTTTTTAGGAGTTAATTAAAAATGGAAAAACAAGTAAAAAAGAAAAGCCTTAAATGGCTTTGGATTACTTTAGCACTTATTGCCGTTGTTGGTATTGGCGTATGGTGTGGCGTAAACGCTAAAATTGCACCTGATAAAAACGGTTTGCCCACTCTTAACGTTTTCGGTTTACCCGCTCTTTTAACAGGTATTTTCGTTGTAACTGCTTTAGGCTATCTCTTAGGTAGAATTACAATTAAAGGCGTTAACTTGGGTACTGCTGGCGTATTTTTGGTAGCAATTTTATTCGGTTATCTTTGCACTTTAATTCCGCAAGATATCCCCGTTTTAAACGCACTTCGTTTGGAAGCAGGAAAGGGTAATACCGTATATTATAAGAGCGTTATCCAAAACGTAGGCTTAGTAATGTTCGTTGGTTCAGTTGGTTTTATCGCTGGTCCTAAATTCTTCCGTGACCTTGCTAAAAACTTCAAAACCTATATCGTAATGGGTATTACTATTATCGTAATCGGTACTGGTCTTGCAGTTTTATTAACTTTGATTTCACCTGAAAAGTTCGGCTCAGATTTCTGGGCTGGCGTATTGTCAGGCTCACTCACCACAACCCCTGGTTACTCTGCTGCTCAAGAAGCAATGAAGGCTAAGGGTATGTCAGATACTTTGGTTACCGTAGGGCACGCAATTGCTTATCCCTTTGGTGTTATCGGTGTAGTACTTTTTGTTCAACTTCTTCCCAAATTCCTTAAGGCTGATATGAACCATGAAAGAAGTTTATTAAAGCCCGAAGTTATGGAAGCAACTGAAAAGAAAGAAGAAAAGAAACTCTTTACATGTGATGATTTTGGTTTTACTCCCTTAGCACTCGCTATCGTTTCAGGTCTTATCCTTGGTGGTATTAAAATTCCGTTATTCAACGGCATTAACTTCTCACTCGGTACTACTGGTGGCGTACTCATTATGTGCTTGGTATTCGGTCACTTCGGAAGATTTGGTAAACTTTCATTAGAAGTTCCCACCGCAACCGTTAAAACCTTGAAAGAATTAGGCTTAATGCTCTTCCTTATCGGTGCAGGCGTAGACGGTGGTGTTAGCCTTGTTTCTGCAGTTGGTGGTGATTTAGGTATACTTGCTTGGGGCTTCCTTGGCGGTGTTGCTATGACTATCGTTCCTATGATCGTTGGCTTCTTCCTTGGTAAGTACGTTCTCAAACTTCCGCTCCTTTCAAACCTTGGTTCAATCACCGGCGGTATGACTTCAACTCCCGCACTCGGCACGCTTATTTCAACTGCTGAAACGGACGACGTTGCAGGCGCTTACGCATCAACTTATCCTATTGCACTCGTTTTAATCGTTATCGCTTGTAACTTACTCATAAATTTAATGATGTAATTAAACTTAAAATATAGTTTAACCCCGCGGCTATTACCGCGGGGTGTTTTTTGTTTTAAGATATGTATTTTTATACATAACTATTAAAAAACCATTGACAATAACACATAAGAAGAGTATAATAAATAGCAATAATACTATATAAAGGAGTTTAGTTATGAAAAAAATTCTATCACTATTTTTAGCGTTGATGATAGTGTTTTGTGGAACGTTCGGCGTTGCTTGTAATGACACTGGTGACGCTGGCGAGCATACTTGCGTTTATAACGACATAAAGTATGATGCTGTAAACCACTGGAACGAATGTTCTTGCGGCAAAACTATTTCTATTGAAAAACATAGTTTTACTAAGGGCAAATGTGTTTGCGGTTATAACGACCCTTCTTACGTTGAACCGTCTAATCCGTCAAATCCATCTAATCCGTCAAATCCAGATCCGATTATTCCTACGCCCACTCCTACACCAGAGCCCGAAGATGCTGATACTATAATGCGCTTTGTGGTTACAAGTGATGTGCATTATAGAGGAGCAACTGGCGAAAGAGAAAGCGCTGATAGATTAGCGTCAATCTTTGAATCTGCTTACGAATATACTGACAATCAAACCGAGTATAAGAACTTGGACGGTATTTTCTTTGTTGGCGATAATACTGATAACGGTGCGGAAACCGAACAAAACGCTTTCTTTAAATACGTAAACGAAAATACTAGAGAAGGTACAATTTCTCGCGCAGTAATGGGTAACCACGAATATCAAATAGGTAGTGGCAAATATGGCACGATTGAAGATGGCTTTAATAGGTTTATAAAATGCTCTGGATATGAAGATGATGATATGCATTTTGAAATTAACGATTATCACTTCATTATGCTTTCAATTGATAATTATAAATCAGGGCAAGCAAAATATGAATACGTAACTGCTCCCAAGAGAGAATGGTTAAAGGCGGAACTTGACAAAGCGCTTGCCGATGACCCCACTGGCGAAAAGCCGATTTTTGTATTCCAACACGTAGCGCCGTCTGAAACTATGTTGGGTTCAAACGCAGCGGGGGACCCCAACTTAAAAGCATTGCTCGATAGTTATCCCAACGTAGTAAACTTTTCAGGGCACACTCACCGCCCCTTAACCGACCCAGGTTCTATTTGGCAAGGCACTTTCACCGCGTTGCAAACTGGTTCTATGGCGTATTTAGACCTTAATATTACTGGACATCCCACTTACAACGATGCTGGCATTGTTTCAGTAGATGAAAACGGTGGTTGGTATAATGGTGGCGCTAAATTCTCAATCCGTAACGCAATTATGTATTACATTTGCGAACTTGATGAGAATAACGTTTTAACCGTTAAAGTTATTAACGCATTGACGGGGAATATTTTTGGCGAACCTTACGTTATAGATTCATTTGGCGATCCTACTGGTTTTGATTATATCGATGCTAGAAAAGAAAATTCAGTTGCTCCTACATTTAAGGGCAGTGATACTATTACATTTAAGTCAACTATAGGTTCAAACGTTTCATTCACTTTCCCGCAAGCAACTTGCAAAGACGTAGTTCAAAACTATCGTATTGAAGTTTATGAAGGCGCAACTTTAGTTAAAACTGAATATAAGCACGCTGGAAGTTTCTGGGGAGACTTGATGCCCGAAACAATGAACGTTTCTTTAGGTGGCTTAAAGGCTGCAACTAAGTACACTTTGAAAATTTACGCAGTAAATTCTTTTGCAAAAGAAAGCGCGCCTTTAACTAAAGATTTTACTACTGATACATATTCAGTAACTGCTACCGCCGATATCTTCTCAGTTAAGTTTAACGCGGACGGCACTGCTACCGATACCGTTACAAATACAACCTTAAAAACTGTAGGAGCACCCGCAATTTCTGAGGGTGTTGCAACCTTTGATGGAAACGACGCTTTCGTTTACGAAAAATCAAGTGCGTGGTATCCTATATTAAAAGAAGGCTTTACCATTGAAACTTACGTTAATCAAACTTCAAGTAGTTCATCTTCTTTAGCGATTGCAGCAAGTATGCAATACGGTGGTTTTGGTTTACATTACGTAGACGGTAACTATAGAATGATGATTTATGGTTCTTCAAGTGAAAGCGGTAAATCTGTAAGCACGGCAGTTAGCACGGGCGTATGGGCGCACTTCGTTGGCGTTTATGATGGCGCGAATATTCATATTTATATCAATGGCGAGTTAAAAGGCTCTCTTGCAATAAAAGGTGTTTTCACTCCTTCAGTATATGACGCGCAAAGTTTTGTAGTTGGTGCAGACGTAAAGGAGAAAAACGCAATACAATCTTACGGCAAATGTAAACTCAAGGCAGTTAACATTTACTCTGGAGCGTTAACGCAAGAACAAATCACAAACCTTTATAACGGTTATTCTAACTAATATTAAACCCCCGCGGATTTCCGCGGGGGTTAATTTTTTTAAATACGTATTCGTTATTTTTTGTCTAAAGCGTCAACAGCGTCGGCAATATGCGCAAATTGTGATTTTTTAGAGTGCTTGTCAACGTGGATTTTGTTTACGTCGCCATGGGTTAAGCAACCAGCACCGCCTATGCAGCCACCAACGCACGCCATACCTTCAATAAAGTTACCGTCAAGCATGCGCTTTGATGCTTTAAGTAATGCAACTCTGCACGCTTCGATACCGTCGCAAGGTACTGCCTTTAAGTCAAAACCTTCAATACCGCGCTCTTTAATACCTTCGGCAACGGCTTCAGAAAGCCCGCAGTTTCTTGCAAAAATTCTTCCGTAATACGATGCGTCAGCAATATCGTATTCGGGCAAAGAATTGATTTCAATATCTTTGCTATCGAATAACGCTTGTAATTCTTCAAAGGTTATAACGCTGTCAACAAAGTCCTTCACTTCTTCCTTTTGGAATTCCATTTTCTTAGCAGTGCACGGTCCTACAAAAACAACTTTTGCAGTCGGGTCGTCTTGTTTAATCTTCTTAGCAATAGTTGCCATAGGGGACAAATTATGTGAAATGTATTCAGCAAGGTCGGGGAATTGTTTTTTAACGTAAGAAACGAAGGCTGGGCAGCAAGAACTTGTCAAAAAGCCTTTTTCCGCAAGTTCTTTTGCTTCGGAAAGCGCAACTATATCCGCGCCGAGTGCGGCTTCAGTTATACCGTAAAAACCAAGTTCTTTAATACCTGATAAAACTTGACCTAATTTTGCGTAAGTAAACTGACTTGCAATTGCGGGGGCAACCACCGCGTAAACTTTATACTCGGTGTTGTCTTTGCTGTTCTTTATCAAGTCGATAACGTCTAAAATAAAAGACTTGTCGTTAATAGCGCCCCACGGGCATTGATAAACGCATGCACCGCAAGAAATACACTTTTCATCATTGATTTGCGCTGCCTTATTTTCGTCCATAGAAATTGCCTTAACCTTGCACGCGCGCTCGCACGGGCGTTTATGGTTAATGATTGCACTGTAAGGGCATACCTTAGAGCAAAGCCCACATTCAACGCATTTATCCTTGTCGATATGCGCTTTTTGGTTACGGTCAATGGTGATTGCGCCCTTTTTACAAGCATCTTCGCAACGGTGTGCTAAACAACCACGGCAAGCATCAGTTACTTCATAACCACCCATAGGACATTCATCACACGCAATATCAATTACTTCAATAACGTTCTTTTTCGTTTTATCGCCACCCATAGCAAGTTTAACGCGCTCTATAACTATTGCTTGTTCTTTGTAAATGCAACAACGCATAGTAGGTTCTTTACCGGGTACGATAATTTTGGGGATGTTAATTAAGTTTTCTTGTAAAGTTCCTTGCCAGTGAAAGCGCGCAACTTCCCTTAAAACTTTATACTTTAAATGTTGGACCTTAGTGTCAAAAATTCTCATTAGATATGCCGTCCTTTAATTAAATTTTATTAAAATATTTGTTTTTTGCTTCGAGTATTTTATTTATAAACTCGTTATCAAGTTTAGTTAAATGGTATTTTTTTCTATAAATAAGCACGTCTTTATAAGTTTTGGTGTTAAAAGTGCACTTTCTTTCCACAAGGTTATACTTATCTTTCAAGTCCTGTGGTATGGGGGATACCCACATATAAGTGTTGGGCACTTGTTCTAAAAGCGTAAACTGAACGCCGCGTTCAAACACCATTATGCGTTTTTTAGAAAATTCAGATAGTTCCGCTCTTTTAACGTCGATAAGTGGAAGGGACGGCACGTACGGGTCGCCGTGCGTAATTTCAATGCACCCCGCCAAATCTTCAGCAACGATAACGTCTTTTTTCGCCAAGGGGTTATCCTTTGACATGGCCATAACGTAAGAAAATTCGTTAAGCATTTCATAGTTTAACTTCTTTTCTTCAAAAAGGGTGTTAAAGTACTTTTCAAACGCGCTTTGATATCTTACAATACCTAAATCGTATTCTTCTTTTACTACGTTTAAGATAGAGCGCATAGAGTTAGTTTCTTTATAAACTATTTCTGCTGATGCGGAATTTTCTAAAGACTTTGAAAACTCTGAAAACGCGTAAGAAAAATAACTTGCTCTAGGTACGCAAACGGATAGGCGCAATTGCTTTTCGTTGCGGTTTTCATAGATAGATTCTATCTTTTTAATTTGCGTTAGCGCGTTTTTAGCGTAGAGTAAAAATTCTTCGCCGTCAATGGTAATTTCTAAGCCCTTAGAAGAACGCTTAAAAATCTTGATTTTAAGGTCGCTCTCAAGCGCCTTAATTGCTCTACTTAAGTTAGGTTGCGAAGTATAAAGGTTTTCCGCAGCCTTACTAATAGAGCGCGTATTTGCTACTTCAACAGCGTATTTCATATGCAAAATGTTCATAAAAATCTTTCTCCTATTATACCTTATAGTTATATAGAGCCTAACTTTAAGTCAAGTATAACACATTTTATATGTTAAAACAAGCGTTTAACTTAACTTAAAAAATTTAATTTACGAAAAACTTTCGTATTAAAAACATTGTACTTTACTAGTAATTAGTGGTATACTATTTATGAAAATAAAATGATATAATTTATAGGAGTTCTTTATGGAAGAATTAAAGACGGTAAAGAGCAAAAAACTTAGCGATAAACCCGCTTATAAATGGGTTATCGTGGCGTTGTGCTTTGCTATGGTTTTAATTTGTCTTGGCTTTTGTAGTTCACCTTATTCTTGGTACACAAACACTGTATTAAGACATCTTGATTTAGAAAGCAAGGCTGACCTTTACGACTTAAACAAGAGTATAAGGTTTATTACAACGGCGGTTGTAAACTTGTTCTTTGGATACTTAGTAACTAAGTTCGGCACTAAAAAACTTATTCTTGCTGGTATAATATCTTTGATTATTTCGCAATTATGTTACGGTTTTGCAAGTAACCTTGTGCTTATCTACGTTGCGGGTTTCTTCTTTGGTTTAGGGCTTGCTTGGACTACTACCACTATCGTTGGTTACGTTGTTAATCAATGGGATAAGAAGAATAAAGGCACTATCATGGGCGCTATTTTGGCGTCTAATGGTATCGGTGCAGTTATTGCAACTTTTACCATTAAACCTATAATCAACGACCCCGCTCCCTTTAACTACAGAACGGCTTATTACACGGTTGCAATCATCCTTGCAGTTCTTTTCTTCCTTATATTGTTCTTCTACAAAGATAAAAAGAGAGAAGACGCGCTTCCCTTAGAAAAACCCGGCAAAAAGAAAGCAAGGGGACAATCTTGGACGGGTATTGAGTTTAAAGAAGTCGTTAGAAAGCCTTATTTTTACCTTTCACTCGTTTGTATTTTCTTTACGGGTATGGCACTTCAAAGTATTACTGGTATTGCAACCCCACACCTTGAAATTGCAGGGCTTGAAACGCACTATGTAGATATAACTATTATAGCACATTCAGCATCGTTAGTAGTGTTTAAGTTCTTGACCGGCTTTATGTATGATAAGTTGGGTTTAAGAAAAACCACTGGTATTTGTACGATTACTGGTGTAATAGTGTTTATCTTACTTGCATTAGTTGACAATTCACCTTTGGGCTTTATCTTTGCACTTACCTATAGTATATTTGCATCACTTGCACTTCCGCTTGAAACAATTATGCTCCCCATTTACGCAAACGACTTATTCGGTGAAAAGCCGTATAGCAAAACTTTGGGGCTTATCGTTTCAGTAAATACCGCCGGTTATGCAGTTGGTGCTTACCTTGCTGGTCTTTGCAGAAAACTTTCTGGCGGTTTCTATACTCCTATCCTTTTCATCGGTTCAGCAGCGTTGGCGGTTGTATTTATATTACTTCAATTCGTAATCACTGCGGCTAATAAAGAAAAGAAAAAGGTTGCCAAAAGGGAAGAATTAGAAAGGCTTGCTATCGAACAAGAACAACAAGCCGCTGCAAACTAATTAAATCAAAATTTAAACGCGTGTTCAACCGAACACGCGTTTTTTATTTTTCTATTAAACTGTTTAGTTTTTCCATTTGTTTTTTAGTGGGGGTGGGAATATCCTTAAACGGAAAAGGAATTTTCATCTCATCATACTTAACTTGGCAAATCTTCTTAAACGCAAGCAGTTCTATCTTTTCAACACACTTAAACTTTTTCTTTAATTCGTTTAAGTTTTTAATGTTTTGCTCGTTATCGTTAAGTGTGGGGATAATAACTTGCCTTATCCATACGGGGATATTCTTCTCGTTAAGGTATGATAAAAAATCTATTACCTTATCGTATTCACAACCCACGTGCTTTTTGTAAAGGCTACCTTCGGTATACTTAATATCTAGTAAAACCCTATCGGTAAATTTTAGTGCGCATTTTACACCGTCGTTAAGATAGCAACCAGAAGTATCAAGGCAAGTGCTTATGCCGTTTTGTTTACAGAGCGCAAATAATTCTTTAACGAACTCCGCTTGAGAAAGCGGCTCACCACCAGAAAGGGTTACGCCGCCGATATCACCAAAATATTCCTTAAAGCGCAA
This sequence comes from Christensenellaceae bacterium, assembly GCA_045594285.1. Taxonomy (GTDB): domain Bacteria; phylum Bacillota; class Clostridia; order Christensenellales; family Borkfalkiaceae; genus UBA1259. The sequence goes on from JAZNYF010000005.1 coordinate 44,373, forward strand.
GGCTTTTTCTAAAACTTCTTCCGGGGTAAAACTATTATTTTGATTAAATTCCCAAGTATCGGGGTTATGACAGCAGCCACAGCGAAGTGGGCAGCCTTGCATAAAACAAACGAATCTTACGCCAGGGCCGTCAACCGTGCCAAGACTTTGGAAAGAATGTATATATCCGTCCATATTACATGCTTTCGTGGAAAGTACGGCTGATAACTTCGCGTTGTTGTTCTTTAGAGAGTTTGTGGAAGTTTACCGCATAGCCAGAAACTCTTATGGTAAGGTTGGGGTATTCATCGGGGTTTTCATAAGCCTTTATAAGCGTTTCTCTATTAAGAACGTTTACGTTGATGTGATGAGCACCTTTCTTAAAGTAACCATCTAAGATGTTTACTAAGTTGTTAATTCTATCTTCTTCGGTCTTGCCCAAAGCATCGGGCGCGATAGAGAAAGTGTTTGAAATACCGTCGCGGCAATCTTCATACCTTAGTTTTGCAACCGAGTTAAGTGATGCAAGCGCGCCGTTTTCTTCACGGTTGTGCATAGGGTTAGCACCGGGGGCAAAGGGTGCGGCTGCTTTTCTTCCGTCGGGGGTTGCGCCAGTGTTTTTGCCGTACATTACGTTGCTGGTAATAGTGAGAACTGAAAGGGTGTGTTCAGCATTACGGTAAGTGGGTGTTTTTCTAAGTTCGGTAATAACAAGGTGAGTTAAATCTTTAGCAATTAAGTCAACTCTATCGTCGTCGTTACCATATTTGGGGAACGCTCCAACCGTTTCAAAATCAACTATAAAACCATTTTCGTTTTTGATAGGTTTTACGTTTGCGTATTTAATTGCTGAAAGTGAGTCCGCCACAACTGAAAGTCCAGCAATACCGAACGCCATAAATCTATGAACGTCGGTGTCGTGGAGAGCCATTTGCGTCTTTTCATACGCGTACTTATCGTGCATATAGTGGATAACGTTCATGGTGTTTACGTAGAGTTTTGAAAGCCAACTTACGTAAATATCATAACGCTCTTTTACAGTTTCATAATCGAGTTTATCACCAGATAAAACTTCCATTTGCGGACCGATATGGATATCGCTTGTTGCATCGTAACCGCCGTTTAGAGCGATAAGAAGAAGTTTTGCAAGGTTACAACGCGCACCAAAGAATTGCATTTGTTTACCTATTTTCATTGCTGAAACGCAGCAAGCAATAGCGTAATCGTCACCGTAAATGGGGCGCATTAAATCGTCGTTTTCATATTGAATAGAGTCGGTGTCCGCCGATACTTTTGCACAGAATTTTTTGAAGTTTTCAGGTAAGTTATTAGACCACAATACCGTAAGGTTAGGTTCGGGTGAAGAACCTAAAGTGTAAAGGGTATTGAGCATACGGAAAGTGCTTTTAGTAACTAAAGTTTTTCCATTTTCGCCCATACCGCCCAGTGCTTCGGTAATCCACATAGGATCGCCGCCGAAAAGTTCATTATATTCGGGGGTGCGCAAGTGGCGTGCCATACGGAGTTTCATAACGAAATCATCCATTAATTCTTGCGCGCCTTCTTCGGTTAAAATGCCCGCCTTTATATCGCGTTCGATATAGATATCAAAGAAAGTGCTAACACGGCCGAGTGACATAGCAGCACCGTTTTGTTCTTTTATTGCACCAAGGTAACCAAAGTAAGTCCATTGAATTGCTTCTTTAGCGTCCTTTGCGGGTTGAGAAATATCATAACCGTAAGAAAGTGCCATTTCCTTTAAGTAATTAAGGAAGGTTATTTGTTGGAAAAGTTCTTCGTCAAGCCTAATGGTGTCAGTATTAAAGTTGCTGTTTGCAAGGCAATTTTTATCCTTTTTCTTTTGTTCAATAAGTTTATCAACACCGTAAAGTGCAACTCTGCGGTAATCGCCTATAATTCTGCCTCTGCCGTACGCATCGGGAAGCCCCGTTATAACGTGGCACTTTCTTGCCATGCGCATTTCATCAGTATACGCACGGAAAACACCGTCGTTATGAGTGGTGCGGAAACGGAATTCTTGCTTAACCTTGTCGCTTAAAGTATAGCCGTAAGCCTCGCACGCTTGCTTAACCATACGCATACCGCCAAAGGGGTTTACGCTGCGCTTTAAGGGCGCATCCGTTTGTAAACCAACGATAATTTCGTTGTCTTTATCAAGATAGCCGGGATTAAAAGCGGTAAGAGAAGAAACGGTTTTAGTGTCAACGTCTAAAACGCCACCTTTTGCGCGTTCTTCTTTAAAGAGCGCGTTGAGTTTATCCATAAGGGCAGAAGTTCTTTTAGTTGCTTTTGCTAAGAAAGAACTGTCGCCTTCATACGCGGTATAGTTGGTTTGAATAAAATCTCTAACGTCGATTTCATCTTGCCATTTGCCTTTGTTAAAATTTTTCCAGTTTAAGTGTTCCATAAAAACTCCTTTGTGGAATTGCCGTATAAAAAAAGGGCAATCCAACTTAATAAAAAGTGAATTGCCCAGACGGTCGGCATATAACTAATACGTTCCCTTGCGGTTACCCGCTTGTCCGTCAGTTACGTATCAGCATAATTATTATAACATCATAAAAATAGAATTGTCAAGTTTAAAACACAAAAAGAAAATTATATTTTTACGCTCTAATAATATCTTTGTCAACACCTATCGTAGCGAAGGTTTTCGTAAGAGAAAATTTAAATATAAAAAGCACCTAAAAAGATGCTTAAATTATGTTTATTTATATAAAGAATAGTGCAGATACGATTGTCATAATAATTAAGAAACCAAAGTTAAAAAGCGAAAAAAGTAATATGTAATGCTTTGTCTTTCCAGGGTTTCTCATTGAATATTCTTTGAAAGTTATTAAACTTGCAAGAGAAGAAATAAGTGTGCCGCAACCGCCGATATTTACGCCGATAAGTAAGGGGATATAGTTTGTAGTAAATTGTGAAAGAAGTATTGCCGACGGAACGTTGCTTATTACTTGGCAAGAAATAACTGAAACGATTAGCGGGTTTTTATCTAAAAGATAAGCAAACAAATCTTTTACCGCGGGTATTCTTGCCATATTGCCAGAAAAGATAAAAAACGCTACAAAAGTAAAAAGCAAACTGTAATCCACTTGTTTTAGCGCTTTTTTATCCATAAACGCAAGTGCAAGTGGGATAACGATAAGCCCCGTCCAGTAGGGTATAATTCTAAACACTATTATTATAGAAAAAGCGAAAAGTAAAAGATAAATTATAGTTCTAACGGGCGGAAGTGAAGTCTTTTCCTTTTCGGTAACTTCCATAGGTTCTTTCTTTACGAACAAGCAGCAAATGGTGATAAGCGCAATTGCAAGTAAGAACGGGGGAAGCATAATAGCAGTAAATTCACCCGTAGGGATATTAAACTTTGAGTATAAGTAAAGGTTTTGCGGGTTGCCGAAGGGCGTCAACATACCGCCAAGGTTTGCGGCAATGTTTTGCATAATAAACGTAAACGCCATCAATTTTCTTTTCCCCGTTGTAGATAAAATAAAGTAGCCTAGCGGTAAAAAAGTTAAAAGTGCCATATCGTTTGCAATCAACATTGAGCCGATAAAAGTTATATATACTAGTGCTAAAATCGATGCCCTTGTGTTTTTAAAAACCTTAACTATTTGGGTTGCTAATACGGTAAAGAACTTAATATTTTTAAGTGCACAAACAACAGCCAACACGCAAAACAAACAAGTTAAAGTTTTAAAATCAAAGTAGCCGAGATATTCACTATCCGGCGGAACGGCAAAACACGTTATTGCAGCAGCCAAAACGGCTATGCAGAGCACCGCGTTTTTCTTTACAAATTCAGTTAAAGCGTGCGTTAAAGATAACGCGCCGTGATGATGTTTTTTTGCTATTACACTCATAATAAATTCTCTTTTTGTAAAAACCGAAAGCAATTATATCACTTCTGTTAAAAAAAGCAAAGCAATAATGCGTCAAAAATTAAACAAAAAATAAAAAATTTCAACAAAAAAACAGCGCCCTTTTTTAGAGCGCCGTTTATATTAAATTTTATGCTTTAATTCTCTTTTTTGTCGCTTTTTCAATCACTGTCGTAATGCCTTTAGTCGCTATGTAAGAGCCGAACGCAAACAAAATAGTCAATATTGATAATATGAGCACGTAAATCATATGTCCTGCAAAACCTATTGATGCAACCATATTTAAGCGTATTTCTTCAACGATGGCAAGGTTGCAATGTTTAAGGTTTTGGAAGTTTGTGTCAAGCGCAAAGGTCATTATAAGCGCAATTATTACGTAAGCGGCTAAAAAAATGGTCATTACGATGAAATCTTTCTTAATATTGTACTTATAGAATTTAAGTGCAATCATAAGGAAGAAGTATAAGCACACGAGCGAGTGAAAGGTTACCGTGTGAAAGTCGTCAAAAGACTTAAAATAATCTATTATATTGCCGTCGCTGTAAACAACGGTGGGCATTATAAGCATAAAGAAGAAAACGGATGCGCTGCAAGCAAGCGTCAATGCTTCTACCTTTTCTTTATGTTTGCCGCGATAAAAGGTGTGCAAGGGGAAAAGGTATAAAAACAAACTGCAATAATGGAAGGGAAGGGCGTAAAGGTTATAATTATCGTCGTGAAGGTTATAGCCTTGTTTCATAAATTCTAACGCCAGCAAAATTATCGTTATAACTTGCAAGGGAATATATTTAATTTTTTCATCCTTATCTTTAAGCAACCAGCCAAGTAAAAAAGCAAGCGCAATAAACACTATAAAAGTGGGTATAATAGTATAAAAATGCGTTAAAGTCCAAAGTCCCATAAATAAAACCTCAATAAACTTAATAAAGATATTTTATCATATATCTGCGCATAAATCAATAGTTATTTAAATAAAAAAAGGAGACCGTGTTTAGTCTCCTTTTTTAATTTGATAAGGGTTAGTTTGCAAATCCAACACTAATAAGTTCACCGTTCTTAATGGTAAAAGCCATACCAACAGAACCTGCTGCGTTCGTAAAATAATATGAAACAGCGTCAGAGCCAGTGTCAATAGACGGGGAAGTAAACGCCGTCATGCCGTCAGCAGCAATTTGCCCGCAATATTCTTTTTCAGTGATAGAATTTATGTAGTTTAAGCATTTACTGAGTTCTGACTTTGCGGTGTCGTATTCTTCAGCCGCATATTTGTCTTTAGTAAGTTCGTTAGATAAAACGGTTAAGTATGTTTTTGCCGTCGAATAATCAATATAGGTAGATACTATTTTATTTTCGTGAACGAGAACGGATGCTTTTGAAGATATGTAAGAATAAAGTTTTACGTAATATTCTTTTTCAGTTGCGTTTGAAGTATCCAAGTAAACTATAGGCTCAATTGCGCCTTTAACGCTAGCATAAATTTCATTGTAGAGCGCGCCAACTTGTTCTTGAGTAGCGGTTATATCAATAGTACCGTAACCGTAAACGTAACTTTCAATAGTCTTGTTTTCAAGATTTATCTTTGCTAATTTATAAGATAAAATATCGTAAGCGATAAATTGTTCAAAATCAAAAGTTCCGTTCGTTAGTTTTGCTCTTGCATCTTCAATATTGTCGCCGGCAAAAACAATTTCAAACGAATAAGCCGTGCTTGTGCCATAGATAAACTTAGCAATTGCAATTCGTATAGTATTTTCAGATGCCATTTGAGTAACTACCGTGGTATCGGTGGGTTTATTTAGCGTATAATCATAATTAAAGTATGTTTTAATTTGATTTGTCGAATCGCCGTTATTCATTTCTAGAGTTGCATTTACGCCGGTTGAACTGTTCTTTGCTTGGAACATAAATTTAAGATACGCAATAGAATTATCTAAATAAACCGTGTCAACTTCAAAGTTGTCAAAGTAAGTTGCAACGTAGTCGGCTGTGTATAGCCCCATACCTGAACCGCGGAAAATTGACTGCAATTCGTTAGCGTATTCAACCGATGCGTTAGGTGCAACGTAGGCTAAAGGGTTGTTTCCGCTGGTTGAAGTGTTTTCAAAAACGGATGCTTCAAGTTCAGCAACCGATTCTTTTATAACGTCAACCGAAGTTTTTGCCGCGGGCGGAGTACCTGCACTGGAATCGCCTGGATCAGCACAAGCGGCAAGCGGAAACGAAAGCGTAAGAACAACAAGTAAAATTGTCGCTAAAAGTTTTGTAAGTGATTTCATTGTGTATTACTCCTTTTTTCATTTTCTTAATTATATTTTATTATATGAAAAAAGGGCTGTCAATAGGGTTTTTTAAAAAAATTAGGTTATGAAAGAAATTTTTTTATGAAAAAAAGCACCTAAAATATAGGTGCTTTTTGTTGTTTACTTAAATTAGTCGAATTCTTTTTCGTCTTCTTCTTTCTTTTGTTCAACCAAGATGGTAAGTTTAGTTACGCGTTCTTCGTCCATTTGAGAAACGATTACGAAAAGGTTTTCATAACGGAAACTTTCTCCCACGTGCGGGTCTGCGTTAAGCATTTCAATAGCCCAACCGCCCATGGTAGAATATTGACACTCAAAGTCTTCGGGAACGTTGAACTCAATTTCTTCAAAGAAGTCTTCAATGTTCATATTGCCGTCAACTTCGTAAGTGTTTTCGCCCGTTGCAATACATTCGGTAAATACCGTGTCGGTATCGTCCCAAATTTCACCAACGAGTTCTTCTAAAATGTCTTCCATACAAACTATACCAAGCGTGCCGCCGAATTCATCGATAACGATTGCAAGGTGCATGTGCGCTTCTCTAAGTTTTGAAAGCGCCGCGGGTAGTTTCATCGTTTTATGAAGTTTAAGCGGTTTAAGTAAGATAGGTCTTATATCGGGGTTTTCTTTATCAAGCGTTGCCTTATAGTAACGGGTGAGAGATAAAACACCTATAATATTATCAATGCTATCTTCATAAACGGGAAGTCTTGAATATTGTGCTGCGTCTGATAAAACTGCCTTAATTTCTTCATTATCGTCGATATCGATCGCCGTCATGTCAATACGCGGCGTCATAATTTCTTCGATAGTGGTATCTTTAAAGTCAATGGTTGACTGTAAAAGTTCGCCTTGTTCTTCATCGATAACGCCTTCTTCTTCAACCATATCGATGATAGAAACAAGTTCTTCTTCGGTTACGGTCGGCTCGTCGTCCTTGTGGTCGCTACCCCAAATCTTTCTAAGAAGTGAAATGAGCGCCATTACGATAAACACAAGCGGGGAAAGGATAATGGTTAAGCATTTTACTGAAAACGCGATTACGTTTACGAAAGAATCCGCGTTTTGTTTTGCAAGTACTTTAGGTATGATTTCGCCAAAGATTAAAATTACAACGGTAACGATAATAGTTGCAAGGGTAGTTGCAAGTGCAACGTTATCTTTGAAAAGGTCTAATACGATAAGGGTACTGCAAGTTGAAATTGCAATGTTTGCAAGGTTGTTACCGATTAAGATTGCACACAAAGCAATATGGAATTTTTCTACTATATTGTAGGCGATCTTTGATGATTTTCTGCCGCCTTCAGCAGCGCGGCGTAAACGAATTTTATTCGCCGAGTTAAAAGCAATTTCTGATGCCGAAAAATATGCTGATAAGCATATCATAATGAACATAACGAGATATGCCCACCACATGCGGCTAAAATGTTCTGCAAACATTATTCTTCCTCCTTGTCAGTTTGTTCACTGCCTTGGAGAAGTGCAAGGTCTTCTTCATCAAGAACGTGTACGATAACTTCGGTTGCCTTACCGTTGTCAACCGTTTTTGCGGTTATTTCAATATTTTCATACACGAAAGACTCATCTTCTTCGGGTAAATGCCCAAGAGTTTCTAAAATGAAAGAAAGCAAAGGTTTTGACGCGATGTTCTTAGGTGCTCTACCTAAGCCCATTCTTTCAAAAACGTTACCGATAATCATACGGGTATTAACCATATATTTATTACCGCCTAGCGCTTGGAAGTTTTGGTCAACAACGTCTTCTTCGTCCCAAATTTCACCAACGAGTTCTTCTAGAACGTCTTCAATGGTTACTAAGCCGACGATTTTCTTGTCCTTATCTTGGACCATTGCCATTTGAATTTTCTTTTGACGCATTTCGGTTAAAAGATCGTCTATCATAAAATCTTCATTTATAATATAAGGTCTTGTCATAACCGAACGCAAGTTAAGTTTAGGATTGCGATGATATTCGGTAAGGAAAGTTCTTATTCTTAAAATACCCACAACTCTGCCGCTTTCCGTTTTAACGGGTAGGCGAGAGTAGTTCGTTTCTTTAATGGTTTGTAAAATTTCTTCAGTTGTGGCGTTGAAGTTGAGATAATCTACGTCCTTATCCATGGTCATGATTTCATCAACGGTTTTTTTGGTGAACTCAAGCGCGGACTTTAACATATCGCCCTGTTCTTCGTTAACAACGCCTTCTTCTTCTGCGGTATCGAAAATTTCCGTAAGTTCATCTTCGGTAATAGACGGGTCAACTTCTTTTTTAGAAAAGAGTTTAGTTGCACCTTTAGAAATTAAACCGAAGAAAGCAGAAAAAGGTGTTAAAATCTTCATTAAAAAGCGGAGAGAACCTTGGAAGAAAAGCGAAACCGATTCACTTCTGTCGTTCGCAAAACTCTTAGGTATCATTTCACTGAATAAGAAGATAATTACCGTACTTAATACCGAACAAATCATAGAAAAAGCGAAAGAGTTTAAGAAGGCGTCATCATAGCCCAACCCTTCGCCAAAAATTTCGGTAGCGAGTATAGTAAACACCGACGCACCCAAAATTTTGGTAACGTTGTTACCTAAAAGCAGAGTGGTAAGTGCTTTATCAAATTTATTCAAAACACTCATAACGCCCTTGGCGCGCTTGTTGCCGTCGTCCGCGAGTGTTTTCATTTTAATTTTATTTACGGCTGAAAACGAACTTTCAGTCGCTGCGAAATAAGCACCGCCTATAACGCATACTACAAAGATAATCCATAAGGGTATACTGTCACTACCCATACAAAAACCAACTCCTTTTGTGTCAAAATTAGATATAAATCTGCGACAATACTTACTTATTTTATCATTTTAACCTTAGTCTTGTCAAGAAAACTTGTTACATATACGCATTTATTAAACTAAAATACACAATTTTGTAGGTTTTTTATTGAATTTTAATAAAAAAGTGATAGTTGTCTACTATTAGTTTTCTTTAAACATTAAAAACATATAGGAATTAGTACTTTATATTAGGTTTTTTAGTTTTGGCACGATGAATAGACTTTTTATAAAAAAAGAGATGAAATACATTAAGATAGGCAGGTATCCAAAAACGTAGACACCTGCCTATTAACTTTTATAAATTATTACACAAAAAGAGAATTACGAACGCATGCTTTGTATTGTTAGATATAATTAAGGGCTTTTGTACCTAAAGTTACTTTTTTGTAAAGTTATTGCAAAAAAAGTCCGTACTTGTTGCTTCGTCTTTCTTTCTACCAACTGAAGTATTGTCAACCGTTCTTAAACGCAATTCTTTTATTGGGTTGGGCGCTACTTCAAAACGATAGTCTTTTCCATAATTTCTAATATGAGTATCAATAACTATATGAGACGGAACAATTTCTATGGTTGGATTTATAATCTTTTGGAACTCAAAGAAGTTAGCGTCTAAAGGTAGTTGGTTAACGTTAACGTATTCTTCTAAATTTCCAGTAAATTGCACTGTGCTTTCTAAAATATCCCTTACGTAATCTACGTTTTCGTGTAGACAAATAGGGTTGGGGAAGTTTCCGTCAGGGATAACTTCTTGCCAGTCTTTATTTTCGTATTCTTTAAGAAGTTGGCTTGCTTTATGTAAATGGCCGATTTCAATATCAAGGTTTTCTTCCCAAAGTTGTTTAATATACGGGTCGGTTTCCGTGACGAAACAAGACCAGTATAGATAACATTCGCAGTATTCGTGCCAGAGTAGCATTTCCAACCAAGTAGCATTAGAATCCATTAGCGATTCGTACTGAGTTACGTGTTCTTCTTCAACGAGTGCTATTTCTTGGTATAGTTTTCTTGATAATTCGTTGTTTGCAAGGTTGGTTATGTTCATATAATAGTTCATCGTTTGCTGCTCGGCAGCCGTAATTATCATTGTAGATAAAACCGTTTGCTTATCCGCTGTTTTAGAGTTGATATTGCGTTTAACGTTATCTTTACTGAATCGATGATGAGAAATAGTTGGTCTACCAGGCATAATTTCGGTGTATCTACCAACTAAATTTTCGGCGAGAATACCTTGTTCCATATGTAGTAGATTAGCATAGCGGTATAGATGATCAAAATCTTCAAGAAGGGCAAAATCTAACGCCTTTTTAACGTAACAATCACATTCTCTTTTAGCGAGTTCCGCAGTTAAATCAACCGCTAATTGTTCGTAAGATATGGTGTGTTCAAGTGCACTTTCATTTTCGGGTTTTAATAGTGAAATTTTAAGTTGTTGTTGCTTTTCTACCGACCGAGTAACGCTAATTTCTCTTCTTAAATCGTTGTTGGTAACGTGCCTTGCAAGTTGGTGAGAAAACCAGTTGGCTTCAAATTCCGTTCCGTTCATAAGAATAATTCGCGTTTTGGTATACGGGTTTACTTCATGTTTATTATATGCTTTTGGATAAAGTTGCTTCCAATTTTGAAAACTGCTTAAAATGGATAAAGGTTTTTCAACAAATGGATTCATAAAACACTCCTTATTAAAACAAAATTTGCTTTATAAATATTTTATGAAACTTAAAAATAAAATGTTTACTTGCAAACGTACTAGAATAAGCAAATAGTGTAAACAGCGCCACAAAAAAGGACACCAGATTAGGTGTCCTTTTTTGCATATAGAGCGTGTTTTGCTCGTTTAAATTTTAGAGTTGTTGTTCTTCTATATCTTTAGATAACAAGCCTTGTTCTTCAGCGAATTCACGCGCTTCGGCTTTGTTTTTCTTTGATACTTTATATTGCTTTTCATTTGGGTAGTTAATTACTACTTGCGGGAATGCTATATCAATACCGTTTTCGGTAAGCAATCTGCGGTATTCACGGTTAAGGTCTCTTTCCACTTGGAATCTATCCGTTTCAAGACATTTAGCAACTATTTTTATAGTTACGTTAGAATCTTTGAACATACACACACCTTTATAGAACGGACCTTCTTTAATGGCGGGGATATTTTTAGCAATATCTTCAAAATTATCTTTTAAGATATTTTCAACGAGTTCTACGGGAACGTCGTAGGGGAAATCGCAATCAACAACGGCAAGAGAAAGTTCTCTTGAAAGGTTTATTACGTCGCCGATAGCACTGTTATTGATAATTTTGATATTGCCAGCCGCGTCAATAAGTTTTGTAGATCTAATGCCTATTTCTAAAACAGTTCCGCGGAAGTCGTTTATAGTAACTATTTCGTCAACGTGATATTCGTCTTCAAAGATAATAAAAATTCCAGCGATAATATCGGCAATAAGCGGTTGAGCACCAAGACCAACGATTAACGTCAACACGCCAACTGATGCGATTAACGCCGTGGTGTTAACGCCGCACGCCTTTAATATGAAAATAATAATTGCAATTGCGCAAGCGTATTTTACAAACCCGTCTAATAGTGAGAAAATGGTTTTCGAGCGCGGATTTTTCTTCATTTTAACTTGGAAAAGAACTCTTACAATCCTACATACCGCATAAATGATTATTATGTAAATCAAACTTTTGATAAGCACGGGAAGGTGTGATTTTAAGGATATCAAAGTTTTATGGATATCCCAAACGTTATCCTTCATCCAAACTGAAATAGCACTTGCGGGGGTAGTGAGTTGAACAATTAAACATACTGCAAAAAGCCCAAGAACTATTGCAAGAAGAATAATTTCAACTATCAATAATACGTTTTTCTTAGTGTTTTTCATTTTTAACCTCTTATTTGTAAATTCTTTGTGTAAATTCTGTTTGTAAACTACCTTTATATTCGGTAAAGTTTGTCATATTGTTTTTGCTTGGGCTCATTGTAACGTAGATATCAAAGTACTCATATCCGTCGGGAATTTGTACTGAGCAAGTATAAACGTCGTTATCTGCGCTGAAAGTCCAGTCGCTTTCTAAAATATTAAATACTTGACCGTTTGAAGTAACTATGCGGGCGCTTGAAAAATCTACTATCTCTGCTTTATAACCGTAAATTTCAAGGTCTATGCTTGTTTCTTCCATATAAGTGGAAACAACATTACTTAAACTGTATTCGTTAACCGCGCCCGAAGGTGTTACGTTTTTAATCGAATAAATTATTCCGTCTACTTCTACGCAAACGTCGTAAGTCAATGAGTAGCTTTCGTTGGGAATTCCTATTACGCTAAACGTAGGCTCGGTCGACCTAAATCGTAGGTCGCCTAATACAACTTGATAGAAAACGTCAGCGTCATCGCAAGAAAAATCAGTTTGTATGTAAACGTTTATCGTTCCATCATTATTGTAAGTAATACCAACGTCGCTAGGATTTTTATAGTTAAATACGTATTGAGCGTTGCTTGAATAGTTTGCGTCGAAGGTTATAGAATGTCCGTTAGAAACCTTTTGTCCACTTTCATCAGTTAAGTATAAAGTGTAAGTGGGTTGGGTATTATTGCCAACTTGGTAATAATAGGTTACGTTGTTACCCCACAATCGTTCATTGTAAACTGCTTCGCCAGTCATTTCATCTATTATTTGAGCGTGTGTTGCGCCGTTAAGTAATGCTTTATAGTAGAAAACGATGGCGCTTTGTGTAACATTTACAAAAGTTTCCGCATCAAGGTTTTTAGTAAAGGTGTGTTCGTATTTGGTAAATTCAATACGTTCTTCGCCGTCGTTTATGAGTAAAATAGGCGTAACTGAAATATTTACGTCGCCGTTTACTTCAACCCTTGCGCGTTTATTCATCAAATCTTCTTCGTTGAGCCCAACCACTTCTTCTTTGCCGTCGCGATAAGTGATTAACAACTCGACTACACAGTTTTCATCTAACTTATCCGTATCGAAATGAATATCTACTTCATTTATCCCTTCTATCGTTATATCGTTAATCGTAACTTGGTATTCGGGTAGGGTAGGTTCTTCAGGCGGCGGCTCTACCGGCGGTTCAGTAGGCGGCTCGGACGGGGGAGTTGAAGGCGACTCTTTTTTGGTTTGAAAAGTTTGTTTTAATAAAACCGTTTCGCCTAAATATTCATCGTAACTAATAAACGATAAATTATATTCCCACTCTGGTGTTAAGCCTTCAACCTTATTTTGATAAGTCCCGTCTTCCGTAACTGGAAATTCTAAGTCGTCTTGATTAGTGGTGCTAATAACTATTGAATAATCGTTGTTAGCCGAAAGTTCTTCAACCGATAATTCGTATTCGATATAAGTGCTTTCAACTAAAAGGTTGTTAAGCGTTACGCTCGGCGCTGGTGCAACAGTTGCTACACCCACAACCGCCACTGCAGCAACCGTCGTAACAGTTGCGCAAGTTTTCAAAGAATTGAATACTTTGTCAAGTACTCCGTTACTCTTGTTGTCATTTCTTTTTTTAGGAGAAGAAGTTTGTACGGTAGTAACTTCTTTGCCTAAAGATGCTTGCTCTTGTCCAACGGAGTTTTCTTCGTTAGGCTTTTTATAAAGTTCGGCAGGGAACTTTTGGTATTCAGTTGTTTTGTTGTATTCGTTAAAGTAGGTAAATTCGTCTCTAATAGTTCCCACCCCCTTTAATGTTGTTTTTCAAATATATATTAACATACTTTTTTTACCTGCGCAATAGGGTTTTTAATATTTTACCCCCGCTGAAAACCAGTTTTTTCTAACTTTTTTATTGATTTATAAGCCACTTTTTACAAAACATATTTACAATTTCAATTGCTAGCAAGTAAAGGTAATGGAACTGATTCTAAACGCTAAAAAGACAGTATAATTTAGCAAAACAAGAAATTATAAAAAAGTACTATAACTAAAAATGGACACCATGCGGTGTCCATTTTTCTTGGCGGAGAAAGAGGGATTTGAACCCTCGCTGCGCTTATCACACACTACTCCCTTAGCAGGGGAGCCCCTTCGGCCTCTTGGGTATTTCTCCAAAGTTTTAATTAAAATATTAAGTTTTTATACAAGTTTACTAATTGGCGACACTGCTAAGGTTACGAAGCAGGGGGCGACGCGTTAAGCAAACAGTTCGGTGAACTGTTTGTAGCCAAAGCCCGCGAGTACCCTTATGGTACGAGAGCGGATGCCCCTTCGGCCTCTTGGGTATTTCTCCAAAGTTTTAATTAAAACAATTATTAAAAACAGTAAACTACTGCGCACAAAAAGTGCTTTATTTAAGTTTTGCTATGATATGTTATCATAAAAAAACACTTTTGTCAAAGTATTTTTAGTATTTAAAAAATTTTTTTAAAATATAATCAGTTTTTTAGTTTTATATGTAAAAATTTATATAAAATTGCGCTGTCGATTAAAGGATTATCGGGGCGGGGAATAGTACCTTTTATAATTTTGCCGCGCACGGCAGCGTAAGTATCAGAACGAATTTTAGTTGAAGATATAGCCTTTCCGCCCACTGTTTTTATTAAATAACCTTCACTTTTATAACCCGCTTTTGAGTAAGAGATAACTTTTGTCTCTCCGTCGTAAAGTTCGGGGAATTCTTGCAAAGTATCGGTTAAAATTTCATATTCGGGCGCGGGGATTTCATTTGTTATTACACTTTTTCTAATAAATTTTTCGTTCATAGGCTCGCCGTAGACTTGGATCTTCAACGTAGAGCCGTCGGCAAATGTGCGCAAAATAACTGGGTTATGCGTGTCGTTGATAAATCTTAAATCCGCCCAGCCAGAGTTTACCATAGCGTCAAAAGACGGCGCAATATAAGAAACGGGCAAAGAGTGCGGGTGGTATTCCACAATCTTTAACCCCGCAAGAAGCACGGCGTTATAAAGCGTGGTTGAAACTTGGCAAACGCCCCCGCCAACGCCGTCTACAAACTCGCCGTTAACGATAATTTTTGCGCTTTTATAACCGCGCTTTTCCGTTCTTTCGCCCACGGTGTTATTGAAAGAAAACTCAGAATTTGGTGCGATTAAAACATTATCAAGCGACTTTGCGGCAAGCATTATATTAGTTTTCCGTTCATTAGTAGAAGTTGGGTATGAAGTGTAAAATTCCGCGCGCAAAACCATATCTTTTGGTTGTAAATCATAAAAGGGCATAGCAAAAGCGCTTGAAAAATCAAAACTTACAAGCGATAAAATTAAGCAAAAAATTGCTATTATTAAACTGAGTGTTTTAACCCTTTTCATAATTACAAAATAAGTATGCGTATTATAAGCAAAAACATACTTGTTGAATATACTTTGAATTATAGAACTATGAAAAAAATCACGAAAGTACTTGCGCTCGTATTTCATAGGTGTTATAATTATTAAAAACAATCTTAAAGGAAGAAGTTATGAACTTTGGAATAAACGTTTTTGATTTTGGTGCAAAAGGTGACGGTATTACCGACGATACAAAAGCCATACAAGATGCAATAAATTACGCGTCAAATCGTGGTGGTGGTAGAATTTTGTTTCCGTATACTCCCAACGGTTATCGCATAGCATCGCCAGGTATTGAAGAATATAATGGTAGACAGGTAAGGGCACAACTCATTATTCCGCCTGAAAATAAAGCAAATATTTATCTTGAAGGGGAAATGCCTTGTAGACTATTAAATCCTTATATAGTTAGACCTCTAGATTGTGGCACGCAGTTTAAGCCCACTTGCTTTGGTACGATGCGAAAGGACAATACCTATTTATTTTCCGATTGGGACGCGCCCGAAATTCACGACCCGTTAGAACGCCCTTGGGCGATTCTTGCCGCGCCTGAAGGTGATGGTGGAAACGGGCATTTTAGCACGACTAAATTTTCAATGGCTAACTTAGAATTCCGCGTGCCTATGCGCCATGATAAAATGTATCCTACGCAAAGCGCAGTAAATTTACAAAATATTTCGCGCACTTGGGTAAGTGATTGTCAATTTTGTCTTAACGAGAGCGTTGGAGATACTGTTTTAGGTAAAGAATTGCAAGAAAATCCTTGCCATACGGTAGGGCTTATGATGAGTGGTGACCAAAACGACCATAACGTTATAAAAAGTGTGGCAGTACAAGGCTTTAAGTATGGACTAGTTTTAGGTGAGCACGTTGTTGCGGATTATCTTTATATCCATAATTGTGAAGAGGGGGTTGTTTTTCACGACAGTTCGCACTTATCCGTTATAACGCATATAGTTGCGCAACATAATAAGCGTATAGTTTCAACTACGCGTGAAAAACTTTTTGGGCACAGAATTGGACCTTGTAACGTTATTATAGATAGTATAAATTTAGAGAGTGGTAGAGGATTAAAACCCGAAATAAGCGCGTTAGAGTACGTGGTGTACGACCCTGATAATCGCTTAAAAGGTTATACGACAGTTCATCAACCTTGGGGCAAGAAAGAGTTTAAAAAACTCGGGGCTGAAAGGTTTGAAATAAAAGAATTTTAATGGTGGTTAAATTTGCAAGTATATAAAAACGAAACTTATCATAAAAGTGATTTTTACAACGCGTATTTACACGAATCGGATAATAAAGGTCCTTTACATACGCAAGAATTTTATGAAATAACGCTAACTTATTCAAATAATATAATTTATCATATCAATGGACAGACTGTTTCTTGTCCGTCGGGAACGCTTGTGTTTTCGCATCCGGGCGATGAACATTGTTGGCGCCCGACAAAAGGTAAGGCGTTTAGTTATTTTAACCTTTCTTTCACGCCTGAAACTTTTAGTGATATTTTAAGATATTTAGATGCTGAAGACCAACGAAAATATCTTGAAAGTGGTTTGAGGATGGTACAACTTTCTTCATTTCAAACGGAAAAGTGGGTGGCAAAACTAAAAAGGATAAATAGCGTTGTTTATCCTAATAAAAAACAAAAAGGTTATTACGTAAAAAATCTTTTATCTCAGGTGTTTGCTGAATTTTTATTGCAAGACCAACAGTTTAACGAATTTCCAAAATGGCTTAATGAGTTTTGTGAATGGATTAAAGAAGATAAAAATTTTGCTTGTTCATTAGATGATTTTGCCGTTAAGTCGGGCAAGAGCAAGGAACACTTGTGCAGAAGCGTAAAAAAATATCTAAACGTTACCGTCAAAGAGTACGTAAACGACGTAAGAATAACTTACGTAGCGTCTATGCTTAAGCACACGGATATCCCCGTTATTGACTTGTGGCTTTCGGCTGGGTTTGCAAGCGGTTCGTATTTTAGCCGTTTGTTTAAGAATAAATATAATATGACGGCGAAAGAGTATAGAAAAAAGTTTAGTACCGACTAATATCAATATAGAGCGCTTATATGTCAATATAGTGCTCACTTATTGTTTAATTATATGTTACAATTAATATGATTAAACAAATTTTAAGGGAGCGAGTATGGAACACGCGTTTAATAATGGGGCAATAATAGTAAAAAGCGATTTTTATCAAGAGGCAATTTATCACGTTTCCAACAATAAAATAAGCGTTATTTTCGATGGGAAAGGTGGGATTAAATCTTACGCGAAAGTCAATGAAACTCATTATATGAAAAGATGTTCAAGCGCAGTACACAAAAACGGACAGCATATTGATATTCGTTCTAAAAAGACGGTTATTATGCAGGGCAGACGTCAAATAATACAAGTGGAAACGGATGCTGGGGATTTAACAATCGAACAGTTGTTAGATAAAAACACTGACGGGATTTATTTATATTGTTCGCTTGAAAATGCTAAGAGTGACGACGTGATTCAATATTCAGTATTTTTAACTAACGTTATGACCAACGTAAGCGTGTTTACCGATGGGCAAGCTAAAACGTTTTTAGAAAACGCTCAACTTATGGTAACACTTTCAAAAAGTCAGCCAAAAACTAGTGCTTTAGTTACTTTTGACAAGCGAGAGATAAACGATTTAACAACCGATTTTGAAAGGGTTAAAAACGATTGTGAAAGAGAAATACAAAGCGTTATATTTCCCGAAAATTTAACCGAAACACAAAAAGCTTTATATCATAGCAGTTATTTTTGCGCGCTTGAAAACTATAAAGAAGTGGGTGATTTTAAAGGCTTTACTGCGGGACATAGATATATTTCACCGTTACGCACTTATTATAGAGATTCTTATTACACGATTTTGCCTATGTATAACGGACACGTAGACAAGGTTAAAAATCAAATAACAACGCTTGCTATGGGTGTTGCCAATGATGGAACTTGTCCGTCTGCAGTTAAGGTAGACTTCAGCGCGTATTGGGGAAACCATTACGATAGCCCTTCGTTTTTTGTGATAATGCTTTATGATTACGTAAGATTTACGGGTGAAAAAGAGTTTTTAAAGCAAATTGTGAACGGTTTTACAGTGTTAGAAATAGCGCAAAAAGTAATTGAAAAACTTGCAGAATACGCCGTAAATAACGGCTTGCTTTATAAACAAGGCGCTTTCAATAAGCGCGATTGGGCGGATGAAGTTAACCGTTACGGTTTTGTTACCTATGACGAAGTTCTTTACGCCCGCGCTCTTTATTCGCTTTCAAAGATGTTTTCTATAGAAAACGATAAGTCTAACGCGAATAAATATATGGATGAATTTACGCGTGTTAAAGATGCGATAAATAGCCAGCTTTGGGACGATAACAAGGGTTATTACGTTAACTTTAAAAATGAAGATTACGTTGAAGATAATCTTTCGGTGGATACCGTGTGGGCTGTAATTTTCGGTATTGCAGATAGCGACAGAGCCAAAAGATTGCTTAAAAATATGGAAAATATTTTGGAAACCAAAAACAACCCTTACTTAAAAGATAACGACTTTGGCGTGGCTTGTGTGTACCCACCTTACAAGAATAATGATAGTGCTTATTGGAAGTCTGCTCAACCTTTTAACTATCATAACGGGGCTAATTGGCCGTATTGGTCGGCTACGTACGCGTACGCAAAAAAGCAATACGGTATGCAATTTTCGTATCCATTAGAGAAACATTTTACTTACAATACGGCAAAAGGGAACTATACGCCGATAGAATATTTTTCGCCATATTGCGACGACGGTTCTCTATTGCAAGCGTGGGGAGCGATGTCTGCTTTTGTTCTAGATGAAAAATTAAGCAAAGATTTTTATAAAGATTAAAAACTTCAAAATCTCTTATCGATAGCGGATAAGAGATTTTTTATTGCTAAAAAAATAACGGAAAATACTTATAACTCTTGTATTTTAGAAAAATATTTGATATAATACAGTTTGGATAAATATCAAACAAGGAAAGTTGGTAATGAACTTAATTATTATTGGCGCAGGTAAGGTTGGTGAAACCTTAATCGCAAACTTTATAAATGAAAATCACGATATAGTAGTGGTTGATATTGATGCGGACAAAGTTCAAAACGTCGTTAACCGTTATGACGTAAACGGCATAACTGGCGGTGGATTGGAGCGCAGCGTGCTCTTAGAAGCGGGCGTCGAAAAGGCAGACTTCGTAATTGCTTGTACCGCACAGGATGAAAAGAATATTTTGTGCTCGGTTTTAGCAAAAAAACTGGGAGCAAAGTACACTATCGCGCGCGTTCGCGATCCTAAATATTTTGAAGAAGTTGAAAACGTTAAAGACGTGCTTGGCTTAGACTTTTTCTTTAACCCTGAACTTCAAACGGGTAAAGAAATTGCACAGATTATGAAATTTCCTTTTGCAAAGAGCGTGGAAAGTTTTGCGGACGGCAAAGCGACAATGGTGGAATTTACTGTTGCGGCTGATTCTGATATTTGCTATAAGAGTTTGATGGGTATTTCAATGGAATGCCAAGGCAAGTTCTTGGTTGCAATGGTGCGTCGTGGGGAAGAAGTAATAATTCCTAGGGGCGATTTCGTATTGAAAGAAAACGACACCGTGTATTTAATAGCCGACGATAAGGAAATTGCGACTATTATGAAAAAATTGCAAATGTATAAGCACCGTGCAAACGCAGTGTTTATCATCGGCGGCGGTAAGATTGCATATTATCTTGCGCAAGAACTTATCAGCGTTGGTGTTAGTGTTAAAATCGTAGAGCGCAGCCCTGAAAGGGCAACTGAACTTGCAAACGCACTTCCTAAAGCGACGGTACTTTGTTTTGATGCTACCGACCACGAAGCGTTAGAAGAAGAAAAATTAAACAATAGCGATGCGTGCATTACTTTGACGGGCATGGATGAAGAAAACGTAATTATTTCTCTCTACGCAAAAGAACAAGGCGTAAAAAAGGTCGTAACAAAGGTTGATAGACCGTCGGTACTCAGCATGGTTAAACAACTTGGATTAGATACGGTTGTTGCACCGAGAAACGTTATCGCAAACCACATTTTGCGTTTTGTAAGAGCGCACCAAGCGGATATCGGTAACGGAATTAACACTCTTTATAAAATGCACGGCAAAGCCGAAGCATTAGAGTTTACTGTAAATAGTAATTTCGTTGCGCTTGGCGTGCCGCTTAAAACACTTGGAATTAAGAAAGGCATACTTATCGGCGGCGTGGTAAGAAACGGCGAGTTTATACTTCCCGACGGCGATACTTTCCTGATGCAAGACGATAAAGTAATTATAGTAACGTCAGCGGACAAGATTACCGAATTGACGCAAATTTTGAAGTGATATGAATTATAAAGTTGTACTCTCAATCATAGGTAAAACGCTAATTATAGTGGCGGTTTTAATGTTGCTTCCTATGGTGGTTGGGATTATTTATCAAGAAAATAACTTTTTATCTTTCGTGATACCGATATTGATTGCACTTGCTGGCGGTATACCTTTAGCGTGCTTAAAATCAAAAGATAATTCTATGTATGCTAAAGAAGGTTTTGTTACCGTTTCTTTGGCTTGGATAATTTTATCAATAATCGGTGCTTTGCCGTTTGTGATTTCAGGCGAAATTCCTAATTTTGTAGACGCCTTTTTTGAAACCGTTTCGGGGTTTACGACTACGGGGGCGTCAATACTGACTTCAGGGCAAGTAGATAATATGTCAAGAGCGCATATGTTCTGGCGTTTATTTACACACTGGATAGGTGGCATGGGTATCTTGGTGTTCGTACTCGCTATTATGCCTGCGAATAACGCTGGGGTAATGCACGTGTTTAGATCTGAATCTCCAGGACCATCAGTTGGAAAGTTGTCTAGTAAACTTCGCTTTACCGCGCGTATTTTATACGGAATATATATGGTGTTGACTGTATTTGCTACGATATTCTTGCTTTTTGGCGGACTTCCGTTTTACGACAGTTTATTGCTCGCTTTTAGTACGGCGGGAACTGGCGGTTTTGGCATAGTTGGCACAAGTGCTATGAGATACAGTTCGTATATCCAAGTAGTGCTTGCAGTGTTTATGTTCTTGTTCTCGATAAACTTCAATACGTATTTTTTGATTTTAATAGGAAGTTTTAGAAAGGTTTTTGCAATAGAAGAAGTGCGTGCGTTTTGTATACTGGTTGTGGTTGCAACGATTGCTATAGCGATTGATTTAACCGTGCAAGCGTCAAACTTGTTCGCACATTTTGGGGAAGCCTTAAAACACTCGTTCTTCCAAGTAACTTCAATCAGTTCGACTACTGGGTTGACTTCGTACGACTTTGATAAGTGGCCGTCTTTTTCCAAGGCAATACTTATGATTTTGACGATAATAGGTGCGTGCGGCGGTTCGACTGGCGGCGGGATAAAGATGTCAAGAATACTCATTTTGGGCAAGTCCAGCGCGTCTGAATTTAAGAGCCTTATCCATCCTAGAGCGGTGGTTTCAATCCATTATGAAGGCGTTGCGCTCGATCAAAAAACCGAAAGAAACGTTAGAACGTTCTTTATTATTTGGGTAGTCGCCGTTGCACTTTCAACTTTACTTTTGTCGTTAGACCCGTTTGCCGATTTATTCTCAGATTTTTCAGCAACGCTTGCGTGCATAGGTAACGTTGGCCCTGGGTTTGGTGCGGTAGGCCCTACTTGTGATTACTCGGGGTATTCCGCGTTTTCTAAAATTTGGCTTTCATTTATAATGCTTACCGGCAGACTTGAAATATTCCCGATGTTAATGCTTTTCGTTCCAAGAACTTGGA
The DNA here is from genome assembly GCA_045594285.1 of Christensenellaceae bacterium. GTDB lineage: Bacteria > Bacillota > Clostridia > Christensenellales > Borkfalkiaceae > UBA1259. The sequence continues at coordinate 66,497 of JAZNYF010000005.1, forward strand.
GAAAAGGTTAAACAATAAAAACAAAACCGTCTTTAAAATAAGGCGGTTTTTTACTTAAGTAAAAAGGTTGTAAAAAAATTCTTGTTGTAAGGGTGGAAATGTTAATAATGTTACGGTAAATCGTTTGACAATTTTCGACCGTAAATGGTATACTTAATATGCTATTAAAAAGGTTTAAAGTTTTTTACAACTGACGGATTAGCAGGTTACTGCATGGGAGTAAAAAACGAGAGTTTTGTCGACCGTCTGGGCAGTTTGTTTTTTCAAACTGCCTTTTTATGTTTAAAATACCATTTTAGGAGAAAATAAAATGAAAAAAGTTGCAGTTATTATGGGTAGCGACAGCGACCTTAAGGTCGTTGAAAAGGCTATTACCACTCTTAAAGATTACGGCGTTGAAACCGAAGTTCATATTTATTCGGCTCATCGCACACCTGTTGAAGCGAAAGAATTTACCGCATCTGCGCGTGAAAATGGCATCGGCGTAATTATCGCTGCTGCGGGCAAGGCTGCACACCTTGCAGGTGCAATTGCCGCAAATACGACGCTTCCCGTAATCGGTATACCTATTAAAGCATCCGCTTTAGAAGGTATTGACGCGCTTTTATCAACCGTTCAAATGCCCGCGGGTATTCCCGTTGCGACCGTTGCTATCGACGGCGCTGAAAACGCTGCGCTTCTCGCTATCCAAATGCTCGCTATTGAAGATAAAACTTTAGCGGAAAAACTTGCGAATAAGCGCGCCGAAAAGAAGGAGAAAATTCTTTCAACTGATAAAGAAATCAACGCAAGATATAAATAAAGCGTTACTTAAAAAGTGAAGAAAGTTTATCTTCACTTTTCTGCGTTTTAAAAGTATATAACTGGAGGACTTAAAATTATATGGAACGCATACAAGAAGAATGCGGGGTTTTCGGAGTTTATTCTAAAGAAGTTCAAAACCTTGCAAGCATGACTTACTATGGACTTTACGCACTTCAACACCGCGGTCAAGACGGTTGCGGTATCGTCGTTAACGACGGGGGCGTGTTTACCGCGCATAAAGATTTAGGTTTGGTTGGGGACGTGTTCACTAAAGAACGCCTTGCTAAACTTGGGGTCGGTAAACTTGCCGTTGGGCACGTACGTGCGGGCGTAAAAGGCACTAACACCACCGCAAACACTCAACCACTCGTTGTTAATCACGTTAAAGGAACGCTTGCTATCGCATACAACGGTAGCCTTATCAATAAAAATGAACTTCGCACGGGACTTGAACTTGAAGGTTCAATCTTCCACTCTACTGGCGCAACTGAAGTTATCGCGTACGAAATCATTAAAGAAAGGCTTAAAGCACCGTCTATCGAACACGCTGTGGTTAAAGCGATGAACAATCTTAAAGGAGCGTACTGCATAGTTGTTATGTCGCCCACAAAACTTATCGCCGCGCGTGATCCGTTAGGTTTTAGACCGCTTTGTTACGGTCAAACGGAAGACGGCTCTTACGTGGTTGCATCTGAAAGTTGTGCGCTCGATGCAGTAGGGGCAAAACTTATTCGCTCGGTTAAACCTGGTGAAGTAGTCGTGTTCGACGCTATGGGTGTTCGTTCAATTGAAGAACACTGCGGCAAGGTTAAACCTTCTTCTTGTATTTTTGAATTTGTTTATAACGCTCGTCCCGACTCTATTATCGACGGATATTCCGTTCACGAAGCAAGAGTGGAAATGGGTAGATACTTAGCAAGAAAGTATCCTATTAGAGCAGACGTCGTTATAAGCGTTCCCGATTCTGGTAACGACGCTGCCGTTGGTTATGCAAAAGAATCAGGTATTCCCTTTGAAATGGGTTTCTTAAAAAATAAATACATCGGCAGAACCTTTATCTTCCCCGACCAAAAGGATAGGGAAGACCAAGTTAGAAAAAAACTTAACCCGATAGCATCCGTTGTAAACGGAAAGCGCGTAATTATGGTTGACGACTCCATCGTCCGCGGCACCACTAGCGGTAGGGTTGTAAATCTTCTTCGTGAAGCGGGCGCAACCGAAGTTCACTTTATGGTTTCTTCTCCGCCTTTCCTTTATCCGTGCTATTACGGAACGGATATAAAGAAGAGAGAAGACTTAATCGCAAACAACCATACGGTTGAAGAAATTAGACAAATGGTTGGCGTTGACACGCTTGGCTATCTCGATTTAGAAGACTTGAAAAAGATTGCTTTAATGGACGGTCAAAACAGTTTCTGTTACGCTTGCTTTGACGGTAAGTATTCAACTGAAATCCCCGTTCCGCCTAAGCCCAACAAGTACGAACAAAAGATAGACATTGTAGAAAAAACCAAAAGACATTTATAAGCCATCTTTAAGAGCGAATAAACTTCGTTATGCGTCGTTACTGTTTCGTGTTTGGACTTCAATGACCAGACGGTCTATTTCATCCCAAACACTTCACGAGCCTAGCCTAACTCGTTTCTTCACACTTAAAGTGATAAAAGAGAGCCTTGTCTTGCTTGCATCTATGTCTTATAAATACTATGTATAGGCAACTCGCATTTCTAAACACTTCACGAGCCTAGCCTAACTCGTTTCTTCACACTTAAAGTGATAAAAAAGAGCCTTGTCTTGCTTGTGTCTATGTCTTATAAAAAAACAACCTAAAATAAAACAAACAAAACAATTAAATTTGATAAAAAATTACGGAGATATATAAAATGGAAAAAAGTTACAGTGAAAGTTACAAAGCAGCCGGCGTTGATATTACCGCTGGTTACAAAGCAGTTGAACTTATGAAAAGCCACATCAAAAGAACTATGACCGAAGGGGTTTGTTCTGATATCGGCGGTTTTGGTGGGCTTTTTGAACTCGGCAAAGTTAAAAACCCCGTGCTCGTTAGCGGTACTGACGGCGTTGGTACTAAACTCAAAATTGCATTCCTTATGGACAAGCACAACACGGTTGGTATCGACTGCGTTGCTATGTGCGTTAACGACGTTATTTGCTGCGGCGCTAAACCTTTATTCTTCTTGGACTACATTGCCGTTGGTAAAAACGTACCCGAACGCGTTGCATCTATCGTAGAAGGCGTTGCTGAAGGTTGCGTTCAAGCGGGCTGCGCTCTTATCGGCGGAGAAACTGCTGAAATGCCTGGTTTCTATCCCGTTGACGAATACGACCTTGCTGGTTTTGCAGTAGGTGTTGTTGACAAAAAGAAAATTCTTGATAACAAGAAGATGAAAGCAGGCGATGTCGTAATCGCACTTCCGTCTACTGGTGTTCACTCTAACGGTTTTTCACTCGTAAGAAAGGTTTTCGACGTTGAAAAGGCTGACCTTAAAACTCCGCTCGAAGCACTCGGCGGCAAGAGCCTTGGTGAAACTTTGCTTACCCCGACTAGAATTTACGTTAAACCTATTCTTGAACTCGTTAAAGACGTTAAGGTTAAGGCAATTTCACACATCACTGGCGGCGGTTTCTATGAAAATATTCCTAGAAGTATCCCCGAAGGTTTCGGCGCAAAAATTGAAAGAAAGGCTGTTAAAGTTCTTCCAATTTTCGATATGCTTGCTAAAACTGGCAATGTTTGCGAAAGAGATATGTTCAACACCTTTAACATGGGCGTTGGTATGAGCGTTGTAGTTGCTAAAGAAGATGCTGATAAAGCGCTTTCTATATTGCGCGCTAACGGTGAAAACGCTTACATTATGGGTGAAATCGTTAAATCTTCTAACAAGATTGAAATTTGCTAACGGTGAAAGAATGAAAAAAACTGTTAACGTTGCTGTTTTGGTTTCGGGCGGCGGAACGAACTTACAAGCAATTATTGATTTTACCGCTGCTGGAAATTTAGAAAGTGGAAAGGTCGTAAAAGTAATTTCTAATAAGCAAGATGCTTACGCTCTACAGCGTGCGCATAATGCGGAAATTGAAACGGCTGTAGTAATTAAAAAGGGCAAAACTCAGCAAGAGTTTGAACAAGGGCTTATTGCAGAACTTGAAGCGTGTAATGCGGAAGTTATCGTCCTTGCAGGGTTTATGTGCATTCTTTCTAAAGATTTTACCGATAGATATAAAGATAGAATTATAAACGTGCATCCGTCGCTTATCCCAAGTTTTTGTGGTGAAGGCTTTTACGGCTTAAAAGTTCACGAAGCCGCGCTTGCTAAAGGCGTTAAGGTTACTGGTGCAACCGTGCACTTCGTAAACGAAATCCCCGACGGCGGAAAGATTATTATGCAAAAGGCGGTTAAAGTCAAAGAAAAAGACACCCCCGAAACTTTGCAAAAGAGAGTTATGCAAGAAGCAGAATGGAAAATTTTGCCCGCATCACTCGAACTCGTATGTAAAAACATTCTTAAAGGAGAAATAAAATGAGCGTAAAGGGCTTAAACAATATTGAAAACTTGCTTGAAAATAACACTTACCCTGGTAGGGGTATTATCGTTGGTAAAAGTGCCGACGGTAAGAGCGCTATGATTGCTTACTTCATCATGGGCAGAAGTGAAAACAGTCGTAATCGTATTTTTGAAAGATATGAAAGCGGTATGAGAACTAAGGCGTTTGACGAAAGTAAACTGGTTGACCCCAGCCTTATTATTTACAACCCGTATTTAGCGCTTGATAACGCTGATATCGTTACCAACGGCGACCAAACCGACACGGTTTTTAACTATATAAAAGAACACGGCGACGACGGTTACGCTTTTGAAAAATCTCTCCACACTAGAGAATTCGAGCCTGACCACCCCAACTATACGCCTAGAATTTCTGCAATCTTAAAGTATGCGGACGGCGACTTTAAGTATAAAATGTCTATCTTAAAGAGCAGCGACGGCAATCCCGAAGTTTGCGATAGATATTTTTATAGTTACGCACCCCTTTGCGGTTTAGGACACTTTATCCACACTTACGAATGTGATGGCAATCCTATCCCGTCATTTTACGGCGAACCCGAAAGAGTTAAACTTCCTAACACCGCAAAAGAATTAGCGGATATCGTTTGGGGTAGCCTTAACAAAGACAACAAAGTTTCACTTTTCGTTAGAGTAGTTTCACTCGCTGACGGAAAGGCTGAAGAAATTATTATCAATAAGAACAAATAGGAGAACGGTATGAACGAACTTGAACTCAAATATGGTTGTAACCCCAACCAAAAACCTTCAAAAATCTTTATGGCAGACGGTTCTGATTTGCCTATCAAAATCCTTTCAGGTAAACCTGGTTATATTAACTTTTTAGATGCTTTTAATTCTTGGCAACTCGTTAAAGAATTAAAAGAAGCAACTGGCAAACCTTCTGCTGCATCATTTAAGCACGTAAGCCCCGCAGGTGCTGCCGTTGGCGAAAAACTTTCTGAAACCTTAAAGAAAGTATGTTTTGTTGACGATATCGAAGGCTTAGACGATTCTCCTATCGCTTGCGCTTACGCTAGGGCAAGGGGAACTGATAGAATGAGTTCTTTCGGCGACTGGATTGCACTTTCTGATGAATGTGATGAAGTTACCGCAAAAATTATTAAGCGTGAAGTTTCCGACGGCGTTATCGCTCCGTCATATTCTCCCAAAGCGCTTGAAATCTTAAAAGAAAAGAGAAAGGGCGCGTATAACGTTGTTCAAATCGACCCGAATTACGTTCCCGCTGAGCGCGAAACTAAGCAAGTTTTCGGCATCACTTTTGAACAAGGTAGAAACAACTTCAAAATTGATAGAGAACTCGTTACTAAAGAAATCGTAACTCAAAACAAGAACATGCCCGAGAGCGCAGTTATCGATTTAATCGTTGCGCTCATCACCTTAAAATATACTCAATCAAACTCAGTTTGCTTTGCACACAACGGTCAAGCAATCGGCGTAGGTGCTGGTCAACAATCAAGAATTCACTGCACTCGTCTTGCTGGCAGTAAGGCTGACAACTGGTTCTTAAGACAAAGTGAAAAGGTATTAAATCTTCCTTTCCTTCCCACGCTCGGTAGACCTGATAGAAACAACGTTATCGACATCTATATTTCAGACGATGCTGAAGACGTTTTGGCGGAAGGTAAGTGGCAACAATACTTCACCGTTAAACCCGAAGAATTAACCAGAGCGGAAAAGAAAGAAATTCTTTCTAAAATCAGCGGCGTTGCGCTCGGTTCTGACGCGTTCTTCCCGTTCAGCGACAACATTGAAAGAGCGGTTAAGAGCGGTGTAAGTTATATTGCACAACCCGGTGGCTCTGTAAGAGACGACTTGGTTATTAAGGCGTGCGATGATAACGATATTATTATGTCGTTTACTGGTATGCGCTTATTCCACCACTAAGATTTTGGAGAGATATAATGAGAGTTTTAGTAGTAGGTAACGGCGGAAGAGAACACGCCATTATTCAATCATTAAAAAAGAGTAAGAAAATTGATGCTCTCTATGCAATCGCGGGTAACGGCGGTATAGCAAACGATGCTATTACCGTTGATATGGACGTAAAAAACGTTCAAGCGGTTGCTGACTGGGCAGAACAAAATAAAATTGATTTTGCAGTAGTTGCACCTGATGATCCGTTGGTACTCGGTGCGGTAAACTTACTTAATGAAAAGGGTATACCGTGCTTTGGTCCGTCAAAGGAAGCGGCAATCATTGAAGGTAGTAAAATCTTTTCTAAAAACTTAATGAAAAAGTACAATATTCCCACTGCGGAATACGAAACTTTTTCTAATATGCAAGATGCTTTTAACTATCTTGACACCAAAAGCGCACCTATCGTTGTAAAGGCGGACGGGCTTGCGCTCGGTAAAGGCGTTATTATTGCAAACACTATTGAAGAAGCAAAAGACGCCGTTAAGAGCATGATGGAAGATAAAGTTTTCGGTGCGTCAGGCGCGAACGTAGTTATCGAAGAGTTCTTGACTGGCCCTGAAGTTTCAGTTTTATCTTTCACGGACGGCAAAACGCTTGTTCCTATGATTTCATCAATGGACCACAAACGCGCGCTCGACTTTGACCAAGGATTAAACACTGGTGGTATGGGTACCGTTGCACCCAACCCTTACTATACTGAAGAAATAGCGAAAGAGTGTATGGAAAAAATCTTCCTTCCCACAATGGCTGCTATGAATAAGGAAGGTAGAACCTTTAAGGGTTGCTTGTACTTTGGGCTTATGCTTACGCCCAACGGACCTAAGGTAATCGAATATAACTGCCGCTTTGGCGATCCCGAAACCCAAGTTGTGTTGCCGCTTTTAGAAAGCGATCTTTTAGAGATTATGATGGCGGTTGCTGAAGAAAGATTAGATAAGGTTGAAGTTAAGTTTGCGGACAAATCTGCTTGCTGCGTTATTATGGCAAGTGAAGGTTATCCCGCAAGTTATAAAAAAGGCTTTGAAATCACTTTTGATACCGATAGAGAAAACGTTTTCGTTGCGGGCGCACACCTTGTAGACGGCAAACTTTTAACTAACGGCGGAAGAGTTTTGGGTGTAACCGCAATCGATGAAACTTTGAAAGGTGCAATCGACAAGGCTTATGAAAAAGTATCAAAAATACATTTTGAAAATGCGTACTGCCGTAAAGATATCGGTGCGCGTGCATTAAAAGCATACGGAGAACAAAAATAATGGTTTACAGAATTTACGTTGCTAAAAAAGCAGAATTCGCCAACGAAGCATTGGCGATTATGGGAGAAATTGAAAATCTCTTAAAAATTGACGGTGTAACCGACCTTTCAGTTATCAACCGTTACGACGTTGAAGATATTGAAAAGGATCTTTTTGAAAAGTGCATCAACGCGGTTTTTGCTGAACCGCAAATCGATAACGCTTTCTATGAACTTCCTAAAGCGGACTATATCTTTGCAGTTGAACCGCTCCCTGGTCAATTCGACCAAAGAGCAGACTCAGCCGCTCAATGTATTCAACTTTTCTCAGCAGGTAACCGCCCCGTTGTTAAAACCGCAAAGGTTTATGCAATCAAAGGCGTTTTGAGTGATGAAGAACTTGCTGCAATCAAAAAATACGTTATCAACCCCGTAGAATGTAGAGAAGCCGACCTTGGTGAAAAGCAAACTCTCGCTATGGAATACACCCTTCCTGAAACGGTTGAAACATTAAACGGTTTTAACGCTAAAAATGCGGAAGAATTAGGCGCTTTCTTGAAAGAAAAAGGCTTAGCAATGGATATTGACGACCTTAAGTTCTTGCAAGCGTACTTTATCAGCGAACAACGTGATCCCACTATTACTGAAATCAAAATGATTGATACGTACTGGTCGGACCACTGCCGTCATACCACTTTCTTAACCACTATTGAAAAGGCGGAATTTGAAGATCCGCTCGCTGAAAAACTCTATCAAGATTATCTTGACAAGAGAGATGAATTAAAGAGAACTAAACCCATTAACCTTATGGACTTGGCAACTATCGCTACTAGGTATCACAAGGCTACTGGCGCACTTCCCAAAATTGATGATTCTGAAGAAATCAACGCTTGTACCGTTAAAATTAAGGTAAACGTTGGTGGCGAAGAACAAGACTGGTTGTTGCTCTTTAAGAACGAAACACACAACCACCCGACTGAAATTGAACCTTTCGGTGGTGCTGCAACTTGTATCGGCGGCGCTATCCGTGATCCGCTCTCTGGTAGAAGTTACGTTTACGCTGCAATGCGCGTAACTGGTGCTGGCGACCCCTTAAAATCTTTGGAAGAAACCATTAAGGGTAAACTTCCCCAAAGAAAAATCGTTACCACGGCTGCAAGCGGTTACTCATCTTACGGTAACCAAATCGGTCTTGCAACTGGTATCGTTGATGAAATCTATCACGAAGGTTACGTTGCAAAGCGTATGGAAATCGGTGCAGTTATAGCAGCCGCTCCCGCTAAAAACGTTCGCCGTGAAGTTCCCGCTAAAGGCGACGTCGTTATCCTTTTAGGCGGCAGAACTGGTAGAGACGGTTGCGGCGGTGCAACTGGTTCATCAAAATCACATAACGTAGAATCACTTTCTTCTTGCGGTGCGGAAGTTCAAAAGGGTAACGCGCCTGAAGAAAGAAAATTACAAAGATTATTTAGAAATGAAGAAGCGTCAAGACTTATCAAGCGTTGTAACGACTTTGGTGCGGGCGGTGTTTCAGTAGCAATCGGTGAACTTGCCGACGGCTTAAACATTGACCTTGATAAAGTTCCCAAAAAGTACGACGGGCTTGACGGCACTGAACTTGCTATCAGTGAATCTCAAGAAAGAATGGCAGTTGTCGTTGAAGAAAAAGACGCTGCAAGATTTATGGAACTTGCTACAAGTGAAAACTTAGAAGCAACCATAGTTGCAACCGTTACTGACGACGCTCGCCTTAAAATGACTTGGAAAGGCAACACTATCGTTGACATTTCAAGAGAATTCTTAAACTCTAACGGTGCGGAAAAGAAAACGGCTGTTAAAGTTGTTAAGCAAAAAATGGCTGAAAAAGAACTCCCTGCAGATTTTGTTGACGGTATTAAAGCGCTTGCATCTGACCTTAACGTATGTTCAAAGCGCGGCCTTTCTGAAAGATTTGACTCAACTATCGGCGCGGGCACTGTACTTATGCCGTTTGGTGGTAAAAACCAACGCACGCCTATTCAAGCAATGGTAAACAAGGTTTCAGTTGAAAACGCTGATACCGACACTTGCTCGTTCATGAGTTGGGGTTATAACCCGTTCGTTAGTGAAAAGAGCCCCTTGTTCGGCGGTTATTACGCAGTAATTGAAAGCGTATGTAAACTTATTGCAACTGGTGCAACCTTTGCTGATACGTATCTTACATTCCAAGAATATTTTGAAAAACCCAACAAAGACGCAACTCGTTGGGGTAAACCTTTCAGTGCACTTCTCGGTGCATATAAAGCGCAACGCGACTTAAAACTTTCCGCAATCGGCGGTAAGGACTCTATGAGTGGTTCGTTTGAAAATATCGACGTTCCGCCTACGCTCGTTTCTTTCGCGGTTACTACTGATAAACTCGATAGAGTTATTTCACCCGAATTCAAACAAGCGGGAAATAAAGTATTGTTATTAAAAGCAAAGACCACTGACGACGGACTTATCGACAGCGCGGACTTAATGGAAAACTTCCGCATTATTGAAAGACTTAATAATGAAAACCAAATCAACGCTATTTATACTCCGTCAATCGGCGGCGTAGCAGAAGCAGTTATGAAAATGGCGTTTGGTAACGACATCGGCTTTAAGTTCTCTATTTCTGAAAAAGAAGAAATCTTCGGATATAATTACGGTTCTTTCGTTATAGAAGTTAAAGACGACCTTTACATTGAAAAGGCAAGACTTTTAGGTTACACCACTGAAGAAAAGGTTATCGAATGCGCGGGCGCTAAAGTTGCTCTTGATGAACTCTTGGGAGTTTACGAAGATAAACTTGAATCAGTGTTTAAGTGCAACAACGTTAAGACTGATAAGGGTGAAATTCCCGAAATCAGTTATAGCGCAACCACTTGGGATTACTCTCCCACTAAGTTTGCAAAACCCAGAGTTTTAGTTCCGGTATTCCCTGGTACTAACTGTGAATACGACACTAAAAAGGCGTTTGCAAGGGCAGGGGCTGACGTAGATATTTTCGTTATCAAAAATATCGGCGGCGTTTCAGAATCAGTTGATGCTTTCGCTAAGAAGATTAAAGACAGCCAAATCATTTTCGTTCCCGGTGGGTTCTCTGGTGGCGACGAACCCGACGGCTCTGGTAAGTTTATTACCGCGTTCTTTAGAAACAAAGCGATTAAAGAAAACGTTAGCGACCTATTAGACGTTAGAAAAGGACTTATGGGCGGTATTTGTAACGGTTTCCAAGCACTTATTAAACTCGGCTTAGTACCTTACGGTAAAATCACTGATGAAATTACCGAAGATATGCCTACTCTTACCTTTAACACTATTGCGCGCCACCAATCAATGCTCGTTAGAACTAGAATTGCATCTAATAAGTCTCCTTGGCTTATGGATACTCAAGTTGGCGACGTTTACACCGTACCTATCTCTCACGGTGAAGGTAGATTTATCATAAAGGAAGACCTTTTAGAACAACTTATTGCAAACGGTCAAGTTGCAACTCAATACGTAGATATGGCTGGCAAGCCCACTTACGATATTAAGTTCAACCCCAACAACTCAGTATACGCTATCGAAGGTATTACTTCACCCGACGGTAGAGTATTCGGTAAAATGGGGCACTCTGAAAGAACTGGCAACGGTTTGTATAAGAACGTTTACGGCGAATATGATATTAAGATGTTTGCATCAGCAGTTAAATACTTCAAATAATTAACTTTTAGGAGAAAGATTATGGGTTTTAAAAGCGATATTGAGATTGCGCAAAGCGTAACTCCCGAACATATCCTTAAAATTGCTAAACGCGCAGGCGTTGACGAAAAGTACGTTGAACAGTACGGAAACACCAAGGCTAAAATTAGCCTTTCACTCTTAAGCGAGAGCGAAAAGAAAAACGGCAAACTCATTTTAGTAACGGCAATTACTCCCACTCCCGCGGGCGAAGGAAAAACCACCACTACTATCGGGCTTGCCGACGGCTTGAAAAGAATAGGCAAAAACGTTGTAGTTGCCCTCCGTGAACCTTCTTTAGGACCAGTTTTTGGTGTTAAAGGCGGTGCAGCGGGCGGCGGCTGGGCACAAGTTATCCCAATGGAAGATATAAACCTTCACTTTACTGGGGACTTCCACGCAATCGGCGCAGCAAACAACTTGCTTGCGGCTATGCTTGACAACCACATTTACCAAGGTAACGCGCTCGGCATTGACCCTAGAAAGATTACTTGGAAAAGATGCGTTGATATGAACGACCGTCAACTCCGTTTCGTTGTAGACGGGCTTGGCGGAAAGGTAAACGGCACGCCTAGAGAAGACGGTTACGATATAACCGTTGCTTCTGAAATTATGGCTGTGCTTTGCCTTGCATCATCTATCACTGACTTAAAAGAAAGATTATCAAAGATTATCGTTGGTTATACTTACGACGATAAACCCGTAACGGCTGGTCAACTCAACGCGCACGGCGCAATGACCGCACTCTTAAAGGACGCAATAAAACCCAACCTTGTTCAAACCTTGGAAGGTACACCCGCGTTCGTTCACGGCGGACCGTTCGCTAATATTGCACACGGCTGCAACTCAGTTATTGCAACTAAGATGGCTTTAAAGATGGGGGATTATGCGGTTACCGAAGCAGGCTTTGGCGCTGACCTTGGTGCTGAAAAGTTCCTTGATATTAAGTGCCGCTTGTCTGGTTTAAAACCCGATGCAGTCGTTATCGTTGCAACCATCCGCGCACTTAAGATGCACGGCGGTTTAGCAAAAACTGAACTCGGCAACGAAGACTTAGTTGCGTTAGAGAAAGGCTTGCCTAATCTATTGCGCCACGTTCATAATATTAAGGACGTTTATAAACTTCCGTCAGTGGTTGCGGTTAACCGTTTCCCGACCGATACCGATAAAGAAATTGAACTCGTTATCGAAAAATGTAAAGAACTCGGCGTAAACGTAGTTTTATCAACCGTTTGGGCTGAAGGCGGCAAGGGTGGTGAAGCGCTCGCTGAAGAAGTTGTTAAACTTTGCGAAAAGGAAAACGACTTTACTTTCAGTTATGATGAAAATGAAAGTATTAAGGAAAAAATCAACTCTATTGCAACCAAAATTTATGGTGGCGACGGCGTTGTGTTTACCCCCGAAGCAGAAAAACAAATTGCTAAACTCAACGAATTAGGCTTTGAAAAACTTCCCGTATGCGTTGCAAAAACTCAGTATTCGTTCTCTGACGATATGAAAAAACTCGGCGCACCCGAAGGCTTTAAGATTACCGTTCGTTCACTCAAAGTTTCAGCAGGCGCAGGCTTTATCGTAGTGCTCACTGGCAATATTATGACGATGCCGGGGCTTCCCAAAGTACCCGCAGCGGAAAAAATAGACGTTGATGAAAACGGCGTAATTTCCGGCTTGTTCTAAACATTATATATTATATATAAGAAAAAAGGGCTACCCGCAAGGGCAGCCCTTTAATAATTTAATTTTGAAATTCTTTTAATAATTGCATAAGCGCATATTTTTGTGATTCGTTTAAGTTTCTACATAAACTTAAAATATTGTTTTCTATACCAGAAGAATGCGTATAAGTTTCTTTGCCAAAGAGTTCATCAATAGAAACGCCAAAAATTTCTGCCAACTTCATAATCGTTTCACAGTCTGGCTCACTTGCGCCGCTTTCCCAGTTGCTCACGTTTCTTTGTACGTTATTAAGTTTTTCAGCAAGTTCTTTTTGAGTAAGTCTAAGTTCTTCTCTAAACTCTTTAATCTTTAACTTCATAGCAATCTCCTTACTTGTATAATACTAAAAAAAATACTAAATATACTTGACAAAGTAATTATTCTACTATATAATTCTAACGTATAGTAATATAATTACTAAAAGGAGAGATAATATGAAAGAAAAAGTTTTATTCTATGCAAGAAAATTTGTAATATTTATTATTGCAGTAATGAGTTTGTTAACTTTATGCTTTACTTTTATTGGAGTTGAAGTTAACTCGCCTTATGGTAGCGTTAGTAAAATCGCACTAACTGGTTTTGATTTTATAACAAAACCTATTCAAAATTTACAACCACACTTATCATACAATATAACTATCTATGATCCTATCTTTGTTTTTATTTTAATATCTGCTATATTTTTAATTCTGTTTAGTGTAATTAATGTTTTTATCAAAAATAATCAACTTGATTTAATAATAATAGTAACATCATTATGTTTAGGTGTAGCGTATTTAAGTGTGGCTATTCATAAGATAGATATTGTCTGTTCTTCTTTTTCAAACAGAGATGTATTCATAACCACTACTGCTACTTATATTCCTTTAATTTTACAAACATTATTAGTTGGTGTTTATTATGCAGTGTCTATTTTTGTTAAAAAAGGATTAAGTTTTACTATGAATGTTAAAGAGAAAAAAATAGTATCTAACAATTCATATGTTGATGATATAAAACGACTTAAAGACCTTTTAGATATGGGTGCAATCAATCAAGAAGAATTTGATGCTAAAAAGAAAGAAATTTTAGGTTTATAATTTACAACGAATAAAGGGCTACCCGCAAGGGCAGCCCTTTAATAAATAAGTAATAACAAAAACTTAAGGGTTGGTAAATTTACCAACCCTTTAATTTCGTCTTTATTTAGTTTTTGTATACTGCGTCCATCGTGGGCTTGCAGTTTCCCGAACTTGTCTACTTAACTTCGGGAGAAACGCAGTTCCTTTCTAACTTATTTCCGATTGAAAGAATTTCTTTACACTCTTAACTTTCGGCTTTTAGCGTTTTTTGGTTTTCCCTTATTTTAAGTAAAGGTTCGGGTGCATCATTGATTGGGGATCTGTGTTCATGGGTGTGCACCTCCTAAAAGTATTTTCTTTTTTCCCACTCCTTATCGTTATTTCCACCTATATGGTAACATAGGGTATGGATATTGTCAATATTTTTTTAAAAAATAAACTTAACAATATTTTTAAAAACCCCCTTGACTGTATATCTAAAAATATAGTATAATATAAAAGTGTTATGAAAGGCTTGATTATTGTAAACCCTTACGGCAGCGTTGCACCCAGCGTGCACCACGCCCAAAGGATGAAAGAAGAACTTAATAAGCGCGGTGTGGAAGTTGAAATTATTTCCGACGGATTTTCACGCGTGGTGATCGAAGGAAAGTGCGCAAAAATCGACTTAGATGCCCCTGACTTTGCCGTGTATTTAGATAAAGATAAATACCTTTCTGAAGTTTTGGAAAAAGGTGGGCTTAGATTATTCAACAAGCACGACGCTGTTAGAATTTGTGATGACAAAGGTCAAACGTATATCAAACTTGCGGGCGCGGGCGTGCATTTTCCAAAAACCATTTTCGGAGCGCTTTGTTACCGCAAAGATTCGGCTATAAAAGAAGAATGGGCGGATAATATTGCCGCTGCATTAGGTTACCCAGTAATTGTAAAAGAGAGTTTCGGCTCTATGGGTAAGGGTGTATATAAAGCGGATAATAGAGAAGAACTTCTATCCATTATGGAAGAAGTTAAGTTAAAACCGCATTTATTCCAAGAATATATCGGTTATAGACCTGGTGTTGACGTGCGCGTTATCGTTATCGGCGGAAGGGCTGTTGCGTGTATGGAACGCGGTAATGAAAACGACTTCCGTTCAAACGTTGGTCAAGGCGGTAAGGGTAAGCAAATAATGTTACTTCCGCGCTTTAAGGAAGTTGCTGAAGGTTGCGCACATATATTAGGTCTTGATTATTGCGGTGTAGATTTACTTTATACCGAAAGTGGTGAGCCTTACGTGTGCGAAGTAAACTCTAACGCGTTTATCGACGGTATCGAATCGGTTACCGGTATAAACGTTGCGGGTATTTACGCTGACTATATCATTAAAACCGTTTTGGAAGAAAAGGCAAAGAAAAAGTATTAAAATATAAATTTTAGTTAAAACTAAACGCATGGATAATTTCCGTGCGTTTTTTTGTTTGTTAAAAAAATTTTTTAAAAATTTGTCATAAACCCTTGACAAACTTATTTTAAAGAGTATAATAAAATTAGCAGTCGGGGATAGAGAGTGCTAACACTCAACAAAATCGAGTGCTAAAATTTAGAATATTATTAAAAAGGAGATATATATTATGAGAAACTATTTATCAAGAAGAAATTCTAACTTAGGCTTTAACTTTTTTGAAGACTTTGACGATTTTTTTAAGCCCGTGTTTTACGGTGTAAAAGACACTGCTATGAAAACCGATATCAAAAAAGTTGAAGGGGGTTACGAACTTGCCGTTGAAATGCCTGGCTTTGACAAAAAAGATATTTCTTTGTCGCTTGAAAACGGTTATTTAAGGGTAGAAGCATCTCGTGCAGAAAAAGAAGAAGACAAAGACAACTTCGTTCGTAGAGAACGCTCTGTTTCTTACTCAAGGTCATATTTTGTAGGCGAAAACGTAACCGAAGAAGACGTAAAAGCCAAATACGCTAACGGAATTTTGGAACTTTTCGTGCCTAATACAGAAAAACAAATTCCGCAAAAAAAGAATATTGAAATAGAATAAGAATTCTATAAATGTTTTTCCCCTCTAAACCCCGCCTTTGTCGGCGGGGTTTTAACTTACTTAAAATTTGGAAAAACTACTTATTTTAGTTGACAAATATTTACTTATGAATATAATATATTTTAGCACTTGAAAGCGGAGAGTGCTAACTATTATTTAAGGAGATAAAGATGAAACAGTTTAAGACGGAATCAAAAAGAATTTTATATTTGATGATAAATTCAATCTACACTAATAAAGAAATTTTCTTGCGTGAACTCATCTCTAACGCAAGCGACGCTATTGATAAGTTAAAGTTTATATCTTTAACAGACACTTCGGTTATATCAAACTTTGAAATCAATATTTCAATGGATAAGGACGCTAAAACTTTAACCATTGAAGATAACGGTATCGGTATGACCGATAAAGATTTGGAAAAGAACTTAGGTACTATTGCTGAGTCTGGCACGCTTAAGTTTAAAACGGAAAACGCACAAAAGACTGATAACGAACTTATAGGTCAATTCGGCGTTGGGTTTTATTCAGCGTTTATGGTTGCGGATAAAATTGAAGTTTATACTAAGGCTTACGGAGCGGATAAAGGGTATAAGTGGGCTAGCAAAGGTGCTGAAGGTTACACCATAGAAGAAATCGAAAAGGATAGTTTAGGTAGTAAAATCGTTCTTTACTTAAAGGCGGATACTGAAGATTGTAAATATTCAGACTTTTTAGAAGAATATAAAATCAGTGCGCTTGTTAAAGAGTATTCTGATTATATCCGCTATCCTATCAAGATGGAAGTTACCCGTTCAAAGAGAAAAGAAGGTAGCCCCGACGATAAGCCCGAATATGAAAGCGTAACGGAAGTTGAAACATTAAACAGTATGGTTCCGCTTTGGAAAAAACCCAAGTCAGAAGTTACTGAAGAAAACTTAAAATCTTTCTATAAAAATGAATTCCACGATTTTGACGACCCATTAAAGAGCGTTTATGCTAAGATTGAAGGCACTGTTACTTACGATACTTTGCTTTTTATCCCTAAGCGCGCACCTTACGATTATTATTCTAAAGATTACAAAAAGGGCGTTAAACTTTACTGCAACGGCGTTATGATTATGGAAAAGTGTGAACAACTTATTCCCGATCATTTCGGTTTTGTAAGGGGTATCGTTGACTCAAGTGATTTATCACTCAACATCTCTCGTGAAATTTTACAACAAGATAGACAAGTTAAGGCAATTGCTAACAGTTTAGAAAAGAAAATCACCGCGGAACTCAAGAAAATGCTTGAAGACGATAGGGAAAATTACGAAAAGATGTTTGCAGAATTCGGGCTTTCACTTAAGTTTGGCGTTTACGCGGGCTTTGGCATGAATAAGGATAAGTTAAAAGATTTCCTTATGTTCTACTCAAGCAAGAAAGAAAAACTCGTTACCCTTTCTGAATACGTTAAAGAAATGAAAGAAGGTCAAGAAGAAATTTACTACGCTTGCGGTGAAAGTTATGAAAAGATTGCCGCCCTTCCGCAAATTGAACTTGCAAAAGAAAAGGGTTATGAAATCTTGTTCTTCAAAGACGGCGTAGATGAATTCGTTGCTAAAATCTTAATCGATTACGAAGGCAAGAAGTTTAAGTCTGTATCTGAAGCCGACTTCTCTCTCGACAATGATGATGAAAAGAAAGAATTAGACAAGAAGAACGAAGAACATAAGGGCTTACTCAGCGCTATTAAAGAGAGCCTTGGCGACAAGGTTAAAGAAGTGCGCTTAACTACCAAACTCAAAACTTACCCCGTATGCTTAACGGCGGCTGGCGAAGTTTCTATCGAAATGGAAAAAGTGTTCAACTCCATGCCTGGTGCGGACGGTAAAATGAAAGCGGAAAAGATTTTAGAAATCAGTTCAACGCACAAAATTTTGGATACGTTGTCAAAAGTTTATGACAAAACACCCGAAAAAATTGCAAATTACGCAACCGTTTTATACGAACAAGCAAGACTTTTAGAAGGCTTAAACATCGACGACGTAACTTCTTTCGTTACCGCGATGGGTGAAATCATTTAAAATTCAATAAAAATTGACAAAAAATCCTTAAAAACACGCTTCGTTTTCAAGGATTTTTTAAATTTATATGATATACTTAAATATGTTAACATGGAAAAATACTGAAATTTTTATTTAAGGAGCAACTAAAAAGATGACAAAAAGCAAAGAAAAATGTGCTTTGCAATTAAATAGCGTAGTTAAGGTTTACGGCAGCGCGGATAACCAAGTGCACGCATTAAAAGGCGTAAGCATTAACTTCCGCAAAAACGAGTTCGTGTCTATTTTAGGCCCGTCTGGTTGCGGTAAAACTACACTTTTGAACATTATCGGCGGCTTGGATAAGTACACCGAAGGCGACCTTTTAATCGGCGGTGTTTCTACAAAAAAATACAACGATAGAGATTGGGATACTTATAGAAACCACTCGATAGGTTTCGTTTTCCAAACTTATAACCTTATTCCGCACCAAACGGTTTTGACCAACGTTGAACTTGCGTTAACACTTTCAGGCGTGTCTAAGGCGGAAAGAAAGGAAAGAGCGGCAAAAGCGTTAGAAGAAGTAGGGTTAAAAGACCATATACATAAACGCCCCAACCAACTCTCCGGCGGACAAATGCAGCGCGTAGCGATTGCGCGTGCGCTCGTAAATAACCCTGAAATTATTTTGGCGGATGAACCGACTGGCGCGCTAGATACTGAAACTAGCGTTCAAGTAATGGAAATCTTGAAAGAAGTTGCAAAAGATAGGTTGGTTATTATGGTAACGCACAACCCCGAACTTGCGGAAAAGTATTCTTCAAGAATAATTAGAATGCTTGACGGACTTATCGTTGGCGATACTATGCCTTTTGAAGCGCCAAAGCAAGAAGAAAAGTTGGAAGAAGTAGACAAAAAGAAAAAGGTTAAAAAACCCACGATGTCTTTTTGGACGGCGTTTAAACTTTCGCTCAACAACTTGTTCACCAAAAAGGGTAGAACTATTTTGACTTCTTTTGCGGGCAGTATCGGTATAATCGGTATAGCGCTTATCCTTGCTGTTTCGCAAGGAACGACGGGGTATATTAACCACGTTCAAGAAAGTACCCTTTCATCATATCCTATCACGATACAAACCGAGTCCATGGATTTAACTTCGCTCATGCAAAGTTTTATGGGCGTAACCGGCGGAAAAGAGCACGATAAAGATGCTGTTTATAAAGACCCGATTATCGGTGAAATGGTAAACGCTTTAAGTACTACTGGCACATCAAAGAACGACCTTAAGTCATTTAAAGCGCATCTTGACGCTGAAATGAAAAAGGAAGGCTCTGTACTCTCTAACGCAGTTTCGGGCGTGCATTACTCGTATGACCTTGACCTTGCAATTTACACCAAGAACGTAGACGGCAAAATAGTTAAGTCGGACACCGCTGAACTTATGAACGAAATGATTGCTAAATACATGAAAGCAATGATGAACAGCGGAAAGTTAGAAGGTTCGGTTGGCGATGCTAATAGTAGTCAAACGAGTATGCCTATGTCGTTTATGGCGGGCGCATCTAATATGTGGCAAGAATTTTTGCCCGGAACGGAAGACGGCGCGCTCATCAACGACTTAATTTACGACCAGTATGAACTTATCGACGGTGGTTCTTGGCCGAACGAACACAATGAAATTGTGCTAATAGTAAACTCTAACAACGAACTTGACGACTTAACGCTGTACGCTTTGGGCTTACTTAGTCAAGAAGAAATCGATGCAATTATAGATGCAGCGGTTTCGGGCAAGACCTTGGAAGACGACGGAAAGAAATGGACTTACGATGAAATTAAAAAAATGTCGTTCAAGGCAATTTTACCCGCGGATAGATATCAAAACCGTGGCGACGGCGTGTTTATCGACACCAGCGAACTTCTTTTAGAAAGTTTATACGAAAGATCTTTAGAATTAAAGGTAGTTGGTATAATTCGCGCAAAAGAAGATGCTGACGTAACAATGCTGTCATCGGGCATAGGGTATACAAAACTATTAACCGAATACGTTATTGAAAAGTCAAGGGAAACAGAAGTAGTAAAAGCGCAACTTGCAAACCCCAAAATAGACGTGCTTACTGGCTTACCGTTTGAAGCGGCAGTCGATTCAATGACTGATGAAGAAGAAGCACAAAACTTTAAGGACTACGTAAACGATAAAAACGAAGAACAGAAAGTAAAGATTTACGAAGACATTTTGTGCTTAAAAGCCGAAGATGCAGGTTTAGAAACGGCTGTTGCAGGGATGAAGCAAAAATTTATCCAAGACCCCGCGTTTAAGGGTTATATAATCGATATGGTTTTGACGGCATACGCAAATCAGTTGGGCGTAGATAAGGCAGTGTTAGAATCATACCTTGGTGAAGCGACAGAAGAAGAACTTTTGGTTTACGTAACGCCCGTTTTCGAGCAAATGGCAAAGCAACAAATAAGAAATACCGTTGTTGATAACCTTGATGGATTAACTGATACTCAAAAAGTGTTTATGTTAAATCAAGAAATTGCATCTTCAAGCAATGAAACACTTGCGCGATATTATGAAGAAATAACCGAATTTTCTACTAACACTTATGAAGATAACTTAGTAGAATTTGGTTGCTTAGATATCGACACACCTTACGTAATCAATATTTACGCATCGTCTTTTGAAAATAAAGACGTAATCGGTGCGGCGATAGATGATTATAACAAGAGCGTTGGTGAAGAACAGCAAATTCATTATAACGACTACGTCGGCTTGCTTATGAGTTCAGTAACCGATATTATCGACGCAATAACTTACGTATTGATAGCGTTCGTATCAATTTCACTAGTAGTATCTTCAATAATGATAGGCGTAATAACGCTTATATCAGTACAAGAAAGAACCAAAGAAATCGGTATACTTCGTGCAATCGGCGCATCAAAGAAAGACGTTTCAAGTATGTTTAACGCTGAAACTTTGATTATCGGCTTTACTTCGGGGCTGCTCGGCGTGCTTGTAACTTATATACTTTGCATACCTATAAATATAATATTGTTTGCGCTAACTGGCCTTGCAAACTTACAAGCAGTGTTGCCGTTACCCGCAGCGATAATTTTAGTTTTAATAAGTATGGCCTTAACGCTAATCTCTGGCATTATTCCGTCAAGAAGCGCAGCGAAAAAAGACCCCGTAGTGGCTCTTAGAACTGAATAAATTAAATAAACAAATAAACCGTGCAACCGATTTTGGATGTACGGTTTTTTTTATTATTTAAGGCGAAGTAATACACCATAATATGATGTAAATTTAGTAAAAAATAAAGTTTTTAAATAAATTTTGTAAAAAATCTTGCCAAAATAAAATATATAATGTATAATATAAAAGCAAAATAATATTTTTTAATGAAAGGGTGCACCCTTTTTTCCATTCTAACGCATGGAAAAAAGTCATCTTGTCAGATAAAAAATATATAGTTTTAGTTGTTTGTCATATTTTAAGGAGGTAAAAAACTATGACGAAAAAAACTTACGTTGCACCGAGTGCAACAATCGAAAACCTTCTTCAAGACGTTTTGATGTTCTCAAATTACGATAACGTCGGCGGCGATGAAGAGTGGGGAATTTAAGGGGGTAAG
>JAZNYF010000006.1:0-308999 GCA_045594285.1 Christensenellaceae bacterium
GCCGTAGCAAAATAGCCACCAAAGAAAAGATATACGGCAGTCAAAACAGCTAAAATAATCATAATGACCCAACCAGGTATACCGAAAACAATTTCAAAAAGGCTTGAAAGTCCGTTATAAACTGATGCCGAATAAGGAATAAGGAAAATAAAAATAACGATTGCGGAAACTAACTTCAAATTTTTACTTCCATATCTTTTTTCAAAGAAATCAGGCATGGTTTTAGAATGCAATCTAGAACTCATATTTTTTGTTCTTTTTGCAAGAACAAACCAAGCAATTAAAGAACCTAATATCGCGTTTCCTATACCAATCCAAACTGAAGCTAAACCAAATTGCCTACCAAAATTACCTGCGTAACCAATAAAAATATCGGCGGAAAAATATGTAGTACCATAAGCAAAAGCGCTCATCCATCCGTTAAGACCCTTTTTACCCGCGAGTAAAAAGTCGTTAACCGACTTAGAGCGATTTTTTGTATAAATTGCAATCCCTACCATACTTACAAGGTAAAGGCACAAAATAACGTAATCTAAAACCATGACACAGCTCCAGTAAAATAATATAAAAATTATACTACAATTAATAAAAATAATCAAGAAACTTTCGACCATTTTTAAAATATAAATAATAAATATTATTTAACTACTGAATTTGCATCTTTAGCCCTTTAATTAAGACAAATAAAAAGAGCGACTATGTTAAACATAATCGCTCTTAAATTTATTAGTAAATTACTGATTAAAGCGTAACACCCGTCTTATAGAAAGCAATTTCACGGATGTCTTCACTCTTACAAGTGTATTCACCGTTAACCGTCTTAATAAGAAGGTCAAACAAACCGTCTTCATCCATACCAAACGCATTAAAATCAATCCAGTTGTTCTTAAATGCAGCAAGATTATCGTTAGTTGAAATCTTCATAGTAGGAACGAAAGTTGAGAACGGTGTTCCCCTACCAGTTGTAAAAAGAACAATTTGACAACCAGCAGCAGCGAGTGCTGTTGCTGCAATAAGGTCGTTACCAGGAGCGTTAAGAGCGCTTACACCGCACTTTTTAACTGTTTCGCCATACGCTAAAACGTCAACGATTTTAGTTGTTCCGGCCTTTTCAACACAACCTAAAGACTTTTCTTCCAAAGTGGTAATACCACCCTTTTTATTGCCAGGGCTGGGGTTTTCATACACGGGGAAACCTTGCTTGGTGTAATATGCTTTAAAGTCTTCAATCATCTTCTTATAACGTTCAAAAACTTCAACGCTTTCACACTTATTCATAAGAAGTTGTTCAGCACCAAACATTTCAGGAACTTCAGTTAAAATTGCGCTACCACCGAAAGAAATGAGTTTATCACTAATTCTACCAACTAACGGATTTGCAGTAAGCCCAGAATATCCGTCGCTGCCGCCGCATTTTAAGCCGATGCAAAGTTCTTCTAAAGATACTTCTTCACGCTTTAAGTCAGCACATTCATCAATAAACTTCTTTAAAATGCCTAAACCGTATTCGATTTCATCTTCAACTTCTTGACAGTTAAAGAAGGCAATATTTCTACCCATAGGTTCTAAAATTGCTTTAATACCGTCTAAGCCGTTATTTTCACAGCCCAAACCAACCATAAGCACTGCACTAGCGTTAGGGTTGCAAGCAATTGCACAAAGTAAACTCTTGATGTTTTCATTATCTTCACCGAGTTGACTGCAACCGAATTGATGAGTAAGTGCATAGACACCGTCAATGCTACCTTTAATGTATTTGCGCGCTTCTTTTTCAAGGCGCATACAAACGTTATTTACACAACCAACGGTAGGAATTATATAGATTTCATTTCTAATACCTGCCCTACCCACTTTGCGTTTATAGCCTAAGAAAGTTCCTTGTTGTTTATCAAAACTTTCAGCGTGGAAGTTATATTCGTAAACAGGCGTTTCATCAAGATGAGATTTTACGTTATGAGTGTGAACCCATTCACCTTCTTTAATATCAGTAGACGCTCTGCCGATAATTTGACCGTATTTAATAACGGTTTCACCCTTTTTAATATCTTTAAGGGCATATTTATGACCAGCGGGGATATCGCCGCATGCCGTAAGACATACGCCGATATTATCCGCTTTATTGATAATTACTTTATCTTTCATGATTAAATAAGGCTATTTCCTTTGTAGATTTTTTCAATATTTTCGCTAACGGTTTCATAGAAGCCCTTGTAAGCGGTCAAATCTTCACCCCAAACGTTTTCGTCTTTCATGAAGTCGATAAGGGGCTTTTTAGCAGCGAAGTATTCGAGATAAGGCTTGTCATCTTGAATAGTGATTTCACGTGAAGGAAGTTTAACTACGTATTCTTCACCCTTCTTTTCAATAGCAGAATAAATAGCCATCAAATATGAGAAACCAATGGTAAGTTTTGCAGGGATTTTACCATATTTTTCATAGTAATCTTTAAAACTAGGCAAATCTCTTGCGCGCCACTTAGAAATACTGTTAAGGCTGATGCTTACGAGTAAGTGGTTAAGATACGGGTTTAAGAATCTTTCCTTAATGCTGTCAGCAAACACGGTTGTTGCAGCGATATCATCAGATACGAAAGGAACGATTTCTTCTTTCAAGGTATCTTGTAAGAAGTTAGAAAGTTTTTCATCAGTCATGCAATCGTAAACGGTTACAGCGCCTTCCCACAAACCAACCGGAACGATGTTAGTATGGCTACCGTTAAGTACGCGAACTTTACGCTTTTTGTAGTACTTAATATTTTCGGTAAGAACAACTTCGATGTTGTGAACACCTTCTTTAATGTACTTGTCGATTTCGCCTTTCTTTTCAACAGCCCAAAGACCAAAGGGTTCGCCGATAGAAACGAGTTTATCGGGTTCGCCGATGAGCTTTTCAATCTTTTCGATATCTTCGGGAGTTCTAGGATAACCTGAAACGATACGGTCTACTAAAGTGTTGCAGTAGAAGTTGTTTTCAGCATTCCATTTTTTGAATTCTTCGGGTAAATTCCAAAGTTCAATATACTTATCAACGCATTTTTGAAGTTCGTCAGCGTTGTTATCGATAAGTTCAACAGGCATCAAATAAACGCCACCCTTACCTGCGTTAAAACGTTCTAATAAGAACTTGGTAAGTTTTGCGGGATAAGTAATACCTTCAAAATCATCAAACTTATCGTTACCGTTATAGCAAATACCTGCTTCAGTAGTGTTTGAAACGATAATTTTAAGATCATCTTCTCTAGCGAGCGCATAGTAAGCATCGATATCAGCAAACGGATCGATAACGTTTTCAAGAACGTCTACACCATATACGTCTTCAACGGGCTTGCCGTTAGCTACGCCACGTAAAACGATATGATACTTGTTGTTTTGCGCTTTGAATTTATCAAGAGTGCCAAACGTTATGGGTTTTACGATGTTAACCTTATAGTCGCCACCTTCTTTGTTGAGAGTGTCAAAATAAAGGTCAACGAAAGTACGCAAGAAGTTACCTTCACCAAATTGAACTACTTTAATCATAATACACCTTCTTTTAATGAGCATATCGCTCTATTTTTTATTACAAGTATATTTTACTACAAAATCGCTTGCAAATCAACATAATTTAGTATAAAATATCAATATAATTACATAAATCGTAAAGGTAAATATGAGTTTTATTGAATTTGAAGAATTAGAAATGCAACAAGACTTCGCTATGGGCGAACCACACAGCCACGAGTTTTATGAACTTTATTTTTTGCTAGACGGCCAGCGCGAAGTTTTCGTTGAAAATAAAATGTTTAAAATTGCGGAAAATACAATCGTCGTTGTTCCACCATTTTTCATGCACAAAACTGAAGGCGGACCATATAAGCGCATAAACATCAACGTTACCCCCGACCTTTTAACTGATTTTCAAAACGACTTTTTAATGAAACTTTCAAAAAAAGCCGCTTACAAAATCAACCCAAACAATCTTCACTTAATTATAACCTTACTAGAAGAAGGCGCCAGATTACAAGCAAATGCAATTAAAAATAAAACCGACTGTATTTTATCATTTACGCAAACGATTTTGCACCTTTTATCTTCTCAAAACCTTACCCCCGTATCTTCACTTAGCACTGCGCGTAGCAAGATTGAAGGCTCTACCGAAGTATTAAAAATTCTATCGTATATTAACCAGCATTACAACCAGCCATTAAACTTAAAAGATTTATGCGACAAATTCTTTTTATCAAAGGTTTCGCTTTGCAAAAAGTTTAAGAACGTAATGCACTGCTCGATTATGGAATACGTTTCTCGTATGAGATTAAGCAAGGCAAAATCACTGCTTAAAGACACCGATAAGTCTATTGAAGACGTTGCGCTTGATTGCGGATTTTCTTCAGCAAATTACTTTGGTTTAATTTTTAAAAAAGAAGTTGGCTTATCCCCGTTAAATTATAGAAAATCAAGATAAACAAAACCCCGACAAATTCGTCGGGGTTTTTAATTTTACAAAAAATTTTTAATACTTTCCGCAACGCTATCAGCAAGCATTTCATAACCAATTGTGGCATAATGGAACCCGTCGGAAGAACGACTTTCAAAAGGAATTTTTGTTGAAGTAGTATATAAATCATCCACTGCGCAATTAAACTCTTTTGCAAGCTCGTACACAGCAGCGTTACGCTCTCTCACGCGCTTCATCCAAGCGCCGTATTTACGCTTAGTATTTGAGTGGTAAACTATAGTTGAAGTTGCAAGTATCAATTTTTTTCCACAAGCAATTTTCAAAAGAAGTTTTTTAACACCGCTTTTATAGGTTCTCTTAGGCACGTGTATACCGTGAAGACCGTGATTAAAGTGAATAATATCGTACTTAGAAGTTTCAACAAACGCCTTCAATACTTTAGAATAAATCGGTTGATCTATCGCGTAAGACATCGAAAGATAATCAACGTAACAAATACCTTCTAATCTTTTTCTAACTCTTTCTTGATATCCCCTAGTTATAGAATCACCAACTAACAAAACCCTAGGTAAATCACCATTGTTAGTTTCATCACACCAACTTTGCATCCACTCTTTTTGTTCTCTTTTCATTTTACCACTCCAATTCAATAATTAAAGGTTCACCGACGTAATCATCACACGGGATTTCAGTTATAGAAGTAAAAGGTCCTTTTGCAGTGCCGTCTTTAGCCATATAATGCGGAAGCAACGCTGATCTGATTTTTAGTTCAGTATTGCTATTTAATAAACGTGCTTTTTTAGGCTTAAATTCGCACTCTAACGAAAAGTTTATACCAGTTGACGTTACCCCTTTGTATAAGTGCAAATACGTCTTGCCGTCTTTATAAGTTACGACCAAATCTTTGTTGTTTACTAAAGCAATATTATGCTCGTCAGCAACGTGATTTTCTAATGCACCTTGCATGCGTTTGTACCAGTTACCAACCTTTTCAATAAGTTTAATTGCTTGCTTAGGGATTTTACCGTTTGGCATAGGTCCAACGTTTAGAAGGTAACTTCCACCCATTGCCATAATCTTATCAATTGATGACATTAAAAAGCTTGCGGAATAATAATCTTCATCAGCTCTATAACCCCACGCTTGTTCACCAACTGACTGGCAAGCCTCGGTCATTCTTTCAAAGTGAGCGCCGTCTGGAACGCTTCTTTCAGGCGTAGAAAAATCACCAGCATCCCAACCCCTATCGTTAATTAAAATATTAGGTTGAAGTGAACGCACAAACTCATTCATACTGGGATCTTCTACTTTAGGTGGAATATCCCAAAATAGAGTATAAATTTCTCCGTAATTAGTTAAAAGTTCTTTTAATTGATTTTTTATATACTTACGGTATGCATCTAAATCACTTTTTTCGGGATATTTTGCACGCCATTGATGGGTAGAATTTTCATTATAAGCGTTTTCATGATACCAGTCGGGATTAGAATAATATAACGATAAAAGCATGCCGTGCTTTTTACAAGCATCTGAAAGCATTTTAAGAACGTCTTTCCCATAAGGCGAATTCATTACGTTATAATCGGTATACTTAGTATCCCACATACAAAATCCGTCGTGATGTTTTGTGGTAAAACAAATATATTTCATGCCTGCATTTTTCGCAAGCAACACCCATTCTTCTGGATTATATTCGGTTGGATTAAACTTTTTAGCCAAAGCCTCATATTCATCAAAAGGAATTTGATAACGAGCAAGTGCTTGTTCGTGTTGCTCGGTTAAAGCATACAGCCCCCAATGGATAAACATACCAAATTTATTCATAACTTATCCCCCTAAAAATTGTGATATTAAATTTAAATACATTATACTAGAGTAAATATTTTTAGTCAAGGTAATATAATAAACAAAAAGAGTAATTTTGTATACTTAAAAATTTTTAAGAATATATAAACACTCAAACTTTAATTTTTACTATAGCAAAAAACTCCCGAAAATTCGGGAGTTTTTATTCTTAATAAAATTATCTTTGAACACGACCGCTTGCATCGCCACCAGCCAAAGTTTCAACTTCTTTCTTAGAAACCATGTTGTAGTCGCCTTCAATGCTGTGCTTTAAGCAACTTGCTGCAATAGCAAATTCAATTGCTTGTTGGGGTTCATAACCGTTAAGGAGTGAGTAAATAAGACCGCCACCAAAGCTGTCGCCACCACCTACTCTATCTACGATATGCATAGCATATTTCTTAGAGAAGTAAGCTTTGCCGTCAGTGTAAAGCATACCGCTCCAGTTGTTGTCGTTTGCAGAAAGGCTTTCTCTTAAGGTAATTGCAACACCCTTAAAGCCGAAACGATCGGTAAGTTTTTTAGCAACTGAAATATAACCGTCTCTATCGAGCTTACCACCGTAAATATCGGTGTTATCAGCTTCAATACCGAATACGTCTTTAGCATCTTCTTCGTTAGCGATGCAGTAATCAATATAGTTACAAAGTTCGCCCATAACTTTACCTGCTTTTTCTTTTGACCAAAGCTTTTTACGGAAGTTAAGGTCGCAAGAAACGGTAATACCGCGTTTTTTTGCTTCTTTTAAAGCGTCTACACAAATAGCAGCAACTTCATCAGAAAGAGCGGGAGTAATACCAGTAAAGTGGAACCAATTTACACCTTCAAAAATCTTAGCCCAGTCAAAATCTTCTTTTTTAGCAGTAGCAATAGAACTGTTTGCTCTATCGTAAATAACCTTACTGGGACGTTGGCTTGCGCCTTTTTCACAATAATAAATACCAACTCTATCACCGCCGCGAACAACTAATGAAGTGTCTACGCCGAATTTTCTTAAAGAATTAACTGCTGCTTGACCGATTTCATGGTCGGGAAGTTTAGAAACAAATGCAACGTCTACACCATAATTAGCAAGGCTGATTGCAACGTTTGCTTCAGCGCCACCGAAAGTTGCTTGATATTTATCGCTTTGAACAAATCTCAAGTATCCTTCAGGAGCAAGTCTTAACATCAATTCACCAAAAGTTACTGCTTTCATAATTTTTTAATAATCTCCTTACAATTTTCAACGATGTCGCCTTTCATCATGAAACTTCCGCCGACAGCGTAAACTTTTTCAAATGCTAAAAATTCTTCCAAGTTAGTTAAGTCTACCCCACCAGTAGGAATAAACTTAATTTGGGGGAACGGTGCTGAAAGTGCTTTTAATGCCTTTAAACCGCCGTAAACGTTTGCCGGGAAGAACTTAACGATAGTAATTCCAAGTTCAATAGCTTGCATAATTTCAGTAGGAGTTACGCAACCGGGATAATAAGGAATACCAAGTTCTTTTGCGTAAACTGCAACTTCAGCAGAAAGACCGGGAGAAACAAGGAATTTTGAACCAGCTTCAACAGCCTTTTTAGCTTGTTCTAAATTGATAACAGTACCTGCACCGATGTTCATATCGGGGAATTCTTTAACGCCAAGCGCAATTGCTTCAGCAGCGCAAGCCGTTCTGAAAGTGATTTCCGCACAGTTAACGCCACCATCACGGAGAGCTTTAAGTGTGGGAATAGCATCGTTAATATCTTTGATAACGACAACCGGAATTACTCTGTCCATAATACCACCTTTTAATAATTTATTATTGATTATATCGCTTTTTAGCGAAGTTAAACTATTGTGATTTTAACACAAAAAAAACAAATAGTCAATAATTAAACAAATATTTTGAAGCACAATTTTACCGATTATTTTGTTGTTTTAGTACAATACAATTATCGAAATACAATTATGTCTAACATAATCGCAGTAAATTTAATCAGTAAATTCAAAATATTTTTAACTTGCGTTGTAAAGAAAATCAAAGAAAAAAACCTTCAAAAATTTTACACACAAACAACAGTTATTTATGCCCATCCAAAAAATCAAAGCCAAAACGATAAAAAATTTAGTTAAACAATAAACATTTTAA
Source organism: Christensenellaceae bacterium (assembly GCA_045594285.1). Classification (GTDB taxonomy): domain Bacteria; phylum Bacillota; class Clostridia; order Christensenellales; family Borkfalkiaceae; genus UBA1259. Next base: position 8,399 of record JAZNYF010000006.1, read on the forward strand.
GATTTTTTTTGACAATTTCCCCTATTATATTTCTTGACTAATCTTTTAGATTAGTATATAATTTATGCTGTTGACTAAAAAACAAAAGAAAGTATTTCATACGGAGGCATAAATTCATTTATGGATATTAAAAGAATTGAGAAAAAATGGCAAGCTATATGGGAAAAAGAAAAGTTAGGCGTTTTCAACCCTAAAAACGTTGACAAGAAATATTATTGCTTGGAAATGTTCTCATACCCTTCTGCCGCAAAATTACACCTTGGACACTGGTATAACTACGGTCCTACGGACAGTTTTGTTAGATACAAAAAAATGAAAGGATTTGAAGTTTTCCAACCCATGGGATTCGACGCTTTCGGTCTCCCCGCGGAAAACTATGCAATCAAAACTGGTATTCACCCTAAGGATTCAACTGATAAAAACATTGCAAACATGGAACAAACCCTTAAGGAAATGGGCGCTATGTTTGACTGGACCGCTGAGATTAAAACTTGTAATGAAGATTATTACAAGTGGACTCAATGGCTCTTTTTGAAGTTGTATGAAAAAGGTCTTGCATACCGCAAGGAAGCACCTGTTAACTGGTGCCCCAGTTGCAAAACCGTTCTTGCAAACGAACAAGTAACCAACGGTGTTTGTGAAAGATGTAATAGCGTTGTAGTTAAAAAAGATTTAACTCAATGGTTCTTTAAAATTACCGATTATGCTGAAGAATTATTGCAAGGTTTAAACGATATCGATTGGCCTGACAAAACCAAACTCATGCAAAAGAACTGGATTGGTAAATCTACTGGTGGCGAAATCGAATTTACTGCTGAAAGCGGTGATAAATTCAAGGTGTTTACCACCCGTGCCGATACGCTTTTCGGTGTTTCTTACGTAGTACTTGCACCCGAACATCCTTTGGTTAAAAAGCTCACTTCCAAAAAGCAACAAAAAGCTGTTGAAGAATATATTTTAGAAACTTCTAAAACCACCGAAATCGACAGACTTTCTACCACTAGAGAAAAGACTGGCGTTTATATTGGACACAACGCCATCAACCCCATTAACGGCAAAATTGTTCCTATTTATGCCGCTGATTACGTTTTATATTCTTACGGCACTGGCGCAGTTATGGGCGTTCCTTCACACGATGAAAGAGACTTTGCTTTTGCTAAAAAATACGATCTTCCTATCACCCGCGTCATCAAAGGCGTTGGCAACGTAAACGACGAACTTCCCTTCGTTGAAGATGGCATCATCGTTAACAGCCCTGGATTTGACGGCATGACTAGTGAAGAAGCTAGAAAAGCCATTATCAATAAACTCGTTAAAGAAAACAAGGCTGAACACAAAACCAACTATAGACTTCGCGACTGGTTGGTATCTCGTCAACGTTACTGGGGCGCACCTATCCCCGTTATCCACTGCGATAAGTGTGGCGTAGTCCCCGTTCCCTACAACGATCTCCCCGTTAAACTTCCCTATGACGTTGAGTTTGCACCCGACGGAGAATCACCCCTTGCTAAGCACCAAGGCTTTATGAACGTAAAATGCCCAGTTTGCGGTGGCGACGCTCATAGAGACCCCGACACCTTAGATACTTTCGTATGCTCAAGTTGGTATTACTTAAGATACCCTGATGCAGATAATTCTAAAGAACCGTTTAGCCCCGAAACAATCAACAAAATGCTTCCCGTTGATAAATACGTTGGCGGTGCTGAACACGCATGCATGCACTTGCTTTACGCTCGTTTTATCACTAAAGCACTCCGCGATATGGGTTATCTTAACTTTGACGAACCCTTTAAATCACTCGTTCACCAAGGTATTATTTTAGGACCTGACGGAATGCGTATGAGTAAGTCAAAGGGCAACATCATCGCCCCCGATCCTTACGTAGAAGAATACGGCTCTGACGTGCTCCGCTTATACCTTATGTTTGGTTTCTCTTATACCGAAGGCGGTCCTTGGAGTGATGACGGCATTAAGGCTATCACCAAGTTCCTTGATAGAATTGAAAGACTTGCTGATAAGATTAACGCTACCCCCGCATCCAAGAATAACGCAATTGAAAAGGCTGAAAAAGACCTTCTTTACGCAGCAAACTACGCTATTAAGTGTGTTGATAAAGATATGGAATCATTCTCATTCAACACCGCAGTTGCGCGTTTGATGGAACTTCTTAATGCACTAACTAAATACGACGGTTTAGAAAGCAAAAAGAACGTAACCGTATTTAAAAATGCATTTAAGATTTTAATTCAACTTCTTGCACCCTGCGCCCCCCACTTCGCTGAAGAAATTTGGGAAAGTTTAGGTGGCAAAGGTTCAATCTTCAACACTAAATACCCCGAATGTGATGAAAGCGCACTCGTTCTTGATGAAGTTGAAGTTGCTGTTCAAATCAACAGTAAAATGCGTACTAAAATTATGTTACCCAACCAAGTTACCGAAGAACAAGTTAAAGAAATCATCTTCAAAGATGAAAAGCTTGCTGCTGAACTTGATGGCAAACAAATCAAAAAACTCATCATTGTTCCTAAGAGACTCGTTAACATCATCGTTTAATCACTAATTTATAAGGCATATAATGAAAAAACAAAGCGCACAAAACAAAATACCTAAAAGATTAAGTCCTTCAATCACTGAAGGACTTAACGACGTGCAGGTAAATGCGAGAATGGAATGCGGAATGCGCAATCTCGTAAGCAAAAAGTACTCAAAGTCATACTTGAGTATTTTTGTCGATAATATTTGCACGGTATTTAACCTTTTAGGCTTGACTGTTTTCGTTGCGCTTTTATGCATTAGTGATATGGTTAAGATAACCGATTTCTTTTTCGTTTTATTTTATATTGCGAATATTACAATCGGTATTATTCAAGAAATTAGAGCAAAACACAGCGTTGATAAACTGTCTATTATGTCTAACAAAACCACTAAGGTTGTTAGAAATGGCGAACTTAGAGAGATTAGCGCTGAAGATATTGTTTTAGATGATATTATTAAACTTGGCATAGGCAATCAAATCCCCACTGACTGCATTATTCTTGACGGCGATATAGAAGTAAACGAATCTTTAATCAGCGGTGAATCTATTGCTGTTAAAAGACGTGTTGGTGAAATGTTGCTTGCCGGTAGTTTTATCACTTCAGGTACTTGTTATGCTAGAGCGGAAAGGGTTGGTAAGGAAAATTACGTTGAAACACTCTCTGCTAAAGCAAAACAATATAAGCGACCGCACTCTGAAATAATGAGTTCGCTTAAAACCATTATCAAAGTTATTATTTGTTTGATTATTCCTATCGCTATTGCTTGGATACTTAAAACATCTATAACCGAAGACTTTGCAACGGCAATTTATAAAACGTCTACCCCCGTTATCGGCATGATACCGTCTGGCATGTTCTTATTAACCAGCGTTGCACTTGCGGTTGGCATTATTAAACTCGCAAAGCACAATACGCTAGTTCAAGACTTATACTCTCTAGAAATGCTCGCGCGTGTTGATACTATTTGTTTTGATAAAACTGGTACGATTACAAACGGCGACATGACCGTTAGTGAAGTCGTTCCGTTATGTGAAAGCAATTACGATGCTGAAAAAATTATGGGCTCAATGCTAAACGCACTAAAAGCCGATAACCAAACTGCTTTAGCACTAAAACAATTCTTTAACGAAAACGATACTTATTCACCCACCTTTACCTTGCCGTTTAACTCAGCAAGAAAGTTGTCAGCAGTTACTTTTGAAAATATAGGCACGTTTGCTTTTGGCGCTCCAGAATTTGTTTTAACTAACAATGAGTATGCAAAAATTGCCCAAAAGGTAAACGAATATGCTAAGCGCGGTTTAAGAGTGCTTGTGTTTGCGCACACCGATACCCCGCTTGCCGAAAACTTCTTGCCTAGAGATTTTACTCCGTTAAGTTTGTTTATTATTGCAGACAACGTTCGTGAAGATGCAATTAAAACGATTGCATGGTTTAAAGAAAACGACGTTGCAGTAAAAGTTATATCGGGCGACAATCCCTTAACCGTTTCTGAAGTTAGTAAACGCGTAGGTATCCCCAACGCTGAACACTACATAAGTTTAGAAGGTTTAAGTGAAAAAGAAGTTGAAGATGCCGCTAATAAATACACGGTATTTGGCAGAGTTTCACCCGAGCAAAAAGCAATACTTATTCGCTCGTTAAAGGCTGCTGGACACGTTACGGCTATGACTGGAGACGGTGTAAACGATATCCTTGCATTAAAGGAAGCCGATTGTGCTATTTCAGTTGCCGCTGGCAGCGATGCCGCACGCAACGTTTCACATATAGTGTTAATGGATAACAACTTCAATTCAATGCCCAAAATCGTTCATGAAGGTAGACGCGTTATCAACAACGTACAAAGTTCCGCATCACTTTTCTTGATGAAAACAATTTTCACGATGTTGATGGCTGTTATAACCTTATTCTTACCGTACATGACCGCTTACCCCTACAAACTATCAAATATGATTATGTTTGAAGTTTTCATAGCGGGCATTCCATCAACCCTATTATCATTCCAACCCAACGATTCACGCGTTGAAGGTAGTTTTATAAACAAAGTCATTGCAAAATCATTACCTGCAGGTGTTTTGATGGTTCTAAGCGTTTTAATGGTTGAAGCGGCAAGAATTTTCGTCAATATGTACTCACCCGAACAAATGGTTTATGAAACAATGGGTATTTACGTTTTAACTTACGTTGGTTTAATCAACTTGTTCATGACGTGTAGACCTTTCAATAAGTTTAGAACGATTTTATTTACTCTTACAACTCTAATCATTTTGACGCTGACTTACCTTTCATTTAATGGTCAAATTAGCAACCTACTCTCACTCACCGTTATGTTACCGTTATCTGAATACTGGCATCACCTAGTAATCACAGCCGTAATTATAATAATCAATATACCGCTTGCATTCGTATTAAGAAATGCGTTTAATAAAATCGACGTAAATAAATTTTTCTCTAAAATTTTCAAAAATCAATAATATAAAAAGCCTACTAGGTTTAGTAGGCTTTTCTTATTCATAATACAATCAAAAAACAAAAACGCCGTTGCTAAAAACAACGGCGTTTTTTATTCAATTATTATTTACCTTCAATCACGTTAACGATGTCGCCAACAGTTTTAATGTTAACTGCATCTTCTTCAGGAACGGTAACGTTGAATTCTTCTTCTAAACTCATGAGCATTTCAACAACGTCAAGTGAGTCAGCACCCAAATCTTTTACAATATCCTTATCTTCAGTGATTTCATCAACTGATTTGTTTAATTGCTGAGCAATAAGTTCTTTTACCTTATCGACAGTTGCCATCTAAGTTTCCTCCAAATTTTTTATATATTTATTATAATATATTTTGCAACATAATGCAAGTATTATTAGCAAAAAATTAAATTTGATTATTCCACGATGGGAAGCGAAGCAAAACCTTTCTCCAAGTCTTCTTCCGTAGGAACGTAATCGCTCATAGTATTTGCATTATACGCGCTGTATGCTGCAAGGTCAAAATACCCTGTACCAGTCAAGCAGAATACGATCTTTTTCTTTTCGCCAGTTTCTTTGCATTTAAGTGCTTCATCAATAGCAACTCTAATTGCGTGTGAAGATTCAGGCGCAGGAAGAATACCTTCAGATTTAGCAAAAGTAACGGCTGCTTCAAACACTCTTGTTTGTTCAACGGCAACTGCATCGATATAACCATCGTGATAAAGTTTAGAAACGATAGGATTCATTCCGTGGTATCTAAGTCCACCAGAGTGACTAACTGCGGGCATGAAACCATTGCCGAGCGTGCACATTTTAAGGAGCGGAGTCATTTTACCAGTATCACCGAAGTCATAAGCATATTTACCGCGAGTAAGCGACGGGCAAGATTTAGGCTCAACACCGATAATCTTATACTTTGCAGTACCGTTAATAACGTCTTTAACAAACGGAGCAATAAATCCACCGAAGTTAGATCCACCACCCACGCAAGCAATAAGAACGTCAGGCTCAATGTTGTATTTTTCAAGAGCAATTTTGGTTTCTAAACCGATAATTGATTGATGAAGAACAACGTGGTCCATTACGCTACCTAAAACGTACTTACAATTGGGTGTTTCAAGCGCTTTTTCAGTCGCTTCAGACACAGCACAACCTAGCGAGCCACCAGTACCAGGGAATTGGTCTAAAATCTTTTTGCCAACCTTAGTCGTTTCAGACGGGCTAGGAATAACCTTACCGCCGTAAGTTTCGATAACGGCTTTTCTAAACGGCTTTTGTTCTGCACTAGATTTTACCATAAACACGGTTAAATCCATATTATAATAAGCGCACGCCATAGAAAGCGCAGTACCCCATTGACCAGCACCAGTTTCGGTAGTGAGTGAAGTTAAACCTTGTTCTTTTGCATAATACGCTTGCGCAATTGCAGAGTTAAGTTTATGAGAACCTGAAGTGTTGTTCCCTTCAAACTTATAGTAAATTTCAGCGGGAGTGTCCAAAACCTTTTCTAAGCAATATGCTCTAGTTAAAGGCGACGGACGAATCATAGCGTAAAAATCTTGAACTTCTTCAGGAATTTCAATGTATTCATCAGTAAAGTTTAATTCTTGTTTAGCGAGTTCTTCGCAAAATACTTCGCTAAAATCTTCTAAAGTGCACGGCTTTAAGGTTTTAGGATTTAATGCAGGTTCGTGCTTGTCTTTCATAACCGCATTCATGTTATACCAGTACTTAGGAAGTTCACTCTCTGATAGGAATATTTTTGTAGGAATTTTTTTGTCTTTCATAATTGTCTCCTTATGTTAATTAGCAAAACGGTAAAAACAAAAGAAAAACACGGTAAAAACGCCTTTATGGGACGAATTTATCCGTGTTGCCACCCATTTTTACAAACAATGTTTGCCTTATTAAGATACCATCATATCTTGCCATTTTAACGCTAAGCCCGCGTCAATGACTACTGTTACTTCGCCACTGCCCTCAGTAATCCATTCAGAACCGCCCGCCGTTTGCTTTCACCACCCGCAAACTCTCTAAAGACTAAAGCGAAACCTACTACTTTACCTCAACGGTTTATTTATTTGTTTTATAATAGCACCTTTTTTTATAACTGTCAACCAATTACAAATAAAATTAACTATTTTTTTATTAAAATTATATAGTCGTTTTCTTTTAAGTTTATACTGCCGTTAAATTCATTACCAGTAATTAAATCGGTTAAAACTCCGTCAAACGATAGAGAAAGCGGTTCTTTTGAAAGATTTACGGCAATAAGAAGTTCAGAGTTATCATCAACTCTTTCAAACACAAATGCACCGTTATCAGCGTAAATTTCTACAAACTTACCACCAGCAAAGCAAGAATATTGTTTGCGAATATTACCTAAAAACCTATACCAAGAAATAAGTTCTTTATTTTCTTTGCCCCAAGGATAAGTTCTTCTATTCAGCGGATCGATATAGCCTTGCATGCCTGCTTCGTCGCCGTAATAAATACACGGCACACCGCAAAGTGTAAACTGAAGTAATGACGCGATTTTAACCTTATTTATAGCGTTTAAGAGCTCGTTATTTGGAATACTCGCCTTGGACATTTCCGCCTTAGTTTTGCCACTCATATCAGCCCCACAAAGTGCTGTAATAAGCCTACAAGTATCGTGCGTTGATAAAATATTCATTAATGAATTAAGAACGCTTTCTGGGTAATGGTCGATTTGTTCTTTAACCGTAAAACTAAGTAATTTAGCGTCGCCGTTTCTAGCGTAATTTATTATAGCGTTTTTTAACGGATAGTTCATAACTGAGTCAAGTTCTTTGCCTAAAAAGTACTCTCTACGCACGCCGTAAGCAATTTTATTCGATGCGTCTTCCCAAACCTCGCCTATAATAACCGCATCTTTATTATTGCGTTTAACAGCCGAACGAATGCTTCTAACGAAATTCGTAGGAAGTTCATCAACAACGTCTAATCTCCAGCCGCCTATGCCCATCTTTGTATAATGTTCAATAACGCCGTTTTTACCCGTTATAAAGTCGATATAGTCTTTATTTGATTCATCGACCGCGGGCAACACTTTTATACCCCACCACGCTTCATAATCGTCAGGATACGACTTAAAATTATACCAACCAAAATACTTTGAGTCCTTAGAGTTATACGCGCCGATAGAATTATATTTACCATACTTATTGAAGTAAACGCTGTCATCGCCAGTATGGTTAAAAACACCGTCAAGAACGATTTTAATACCGTATTCGTCTGCCTTATTTATTAACGACTTAAAATCTTCTTCCGTACCGAGCAATCCATCAATTTGCATATAATCGCCAGTATCGTAACGGTGATTAGAAAACGCTTTAAATATAGGATTAAGATAAATAACGCTAACACCAAGTTCATATAGATACGGTAGTTTTTCTATTACACCTTGTAAATCTCCAGCAAAAAAGTCATTGTTTACAACTTGTCCTTTTTCGTTTGGTTCATATATAGGCATATCATCCCAGTTATCGTGCAAAATCTTATCTGAAGATACACTTGAATTTTTGTTCGCCCTATAAAATCTATCTGGGAAAATTTGATAAATTACACCGCCACTAAGCCAACTAGGCGCGCTAAATTCACTATCAAATATAGATAATTGAAAACGCGTAGGAGTTGAAGTGATTTCTCCTTGCATATTGTTGTTTTGTCCTAAAAAATAGCCGTTACCAAGGTCAAAGCAATAAAAATACAACCCTATAGGCAGCATTATGTCACACACAAACGCATCGTTTTCCTTAAGCATTTCAAAACGGTTATCAATGGTTTCACCATCTTTTTGGACAAGCAAAACTACAGAGTCAAAATTACCTTTGACTCTGATAGTTAACCGTTTATTGAAAGGCACGGCACCCGTATGACTTTTATAAAATACGTCTAGTGGGTTGTAATACATTTATTTAATACTCTTTAGTTTCCAAATTGTATTAGCGTAATCGCGGATACTTCTATCCGCAGCAAATATACCTGCGGTTGCAATATTATTTAGGCTCTTTTTTGCCCATAACATTTTATCTTGATATACTTTATCTGCCTTAGCATGAACGTCGCTAAACGCACCGAAGTCTGCAAGACACATATACGGATCAGCAACTGGGCTACCAGTGAGCAAATACTGAGCAATATCAGTAAAGGTTTGACCGTTGAAGCCAACGTTAAGCGCGTTAATAACCCTTTCTAACTTCTTATTATTTACGTAGAATTCAGACGCATTATAACCTTGAGCCCAAAGCCTATCAACTTCTTGAGTTGTAAGCCCAAATATAAAGATATTATCATCCCCGCACGCTTCTCTCATTTCAACGTTTGCCCCGTCGAGTGTACCGATAGTAAGCGCACCGTTAATCATAAACTTCATATTACCAGTACCGCTCGCTTCTTTACCCGCTTGAGAAATTTGTTCACTAATTTCAGTTGCAGGCATAAGTTTTTCAGCCATAGAAACACAGTAATCTTCCATATAAACAACGTTTAATTTTTCGTTAATTTTGGGGTGTTTTCTAATATCTTCACTCAAACAGCAAATAAGCTTAATAATTTGCTTTGCAAAGTAATAACCGGGCGCTGCCTTTGCACCAAAAATAAAGGTTTTCGGTTGTATAGGAAGATCGGGGTTTTCTTTTAAATCGTTGTAAAGTGAAATAATATAGAGCGCGTTTAGTAATTGACGCTTGTATTCGTGAAGTCTTTTTGCTTGAACGTCAAAAAGCGAATCGGGATTGATCTTAAATCCTTGCTTTTTGCTTGCAAAATCACAGAATTGAAGTTTCTTTATGCGTTTAATTTCATCAAGTTTAGCAAGTACCGTCTTATCGTTTTCAAACTTCTTAAAATCGATAAGTTTACTTGCATCCATAACGTAACCGTCGCCTATACAATCGTTAAGAAGTGAACAGAGTTCGGGGTTAGATTGACAAAGCCAACGTCTATGTGCAATACCGTTAGTAACGTTTGTAAACTTTTCGGGATAAACGTCGTAAAAATCTTTGAAAATACTATTCTTTATAATTCCACTATGAAGTGCTGAAACACCGTTTACGGTGTGTGATGCAACAACGCTTAAGTTTGCCATTTTAATTTGACTATGAGAGAAAATACTCATTCTGTCAATCTTATCCCAGTCACCAGGGAATCTATTCCACATATCAGCACAAAATCTTTGGTTGATTTCTCTTAAAATCATGTGGATACGCGGCAATCTTCTTGCAATTAAATCTTCACTCCACTTTTCCAAAGCTTCACTCATAACGGTGTGATTCGTGTAAGCAACCGTTCTAGTAACGATGCTCCACGCATCATCCCAAGAATATCCCCTTTCATCCATCAAAATACGCATAAGTTCGGGAATACAAAGTGCGGGGTGCGTGTCGTTAATGTGAATTGCTGCCTTATCGGGCAAAGTATCGAGTGAACCGTATCTCTTTTCATGATCGTTCACGATATCTTGAAGTGCAGCGGAAACGAGCAAATATTGTTGTTTTAGTCTTAAAGATTTACCTTCAAAGTGGTTGTCAGAAGGATACAATACTTTTGAAATAAGGTCGGCTTCGTTATCTTCTTGCATACTGCGGATATAATCGCCTTGCGAGAAGGTTTTCATATCGAAGTCGCGGATGTTTTGCGCCTTCCAAAGTCTAAGAACTGAAACGGCTTCACTATCTTTGCCTGAAATCATCATATCGTAAGCAACCGCTTCAACTTCTTTAGCGTCAAAGTGATCTATTTTTAAGCCGTTTTCCGTCCAGTTTTCTTTCAAGTGCCCGTCAAACTTAACCTTGTAAATCTTATCTTGGCGTTGAGTAAGCCAAACTTCGCCACCAGGAAGCCAAATATCAGGAAGTTCCATTTGCCAACCGTCGACTAGTTTTTGCTTAAACAAGCCGTATTCGTATCTTATTGAATACCCCATTGCGGGATAGTTTTGGCTTGCAAGCGCATCCATAAAACACGCAGCAAGTCTACCCAGACCACCGTTACCTAAGCCCGCATCTGGCTCCATATCGTATAATTCTTCTAAAGAACAATTAAATTCTTTCTTTAAAGCACTGTTTAATACGTCTTGAATACTTAAGTTGTAAGTGTTGTTTTTAAGTGATTGACCAAGCAAAAATTCCATGCAAAGATAATAAACTCTTTTACCACCTTTTTCACGGTATTTTTTATTAAATGCACTGCGTTTTTCAAGAAGAATATCTCTAATACACATAACTAGTGCTTTATAAACTTGTTCTTTGTTTGCTTCTTTAGGTCCAACGCCGAAATACTTTGAAAGTTTACTCTTTATAAGTCCGACTGCCTCTTTTTCTGTCATAATTGTTTGCTCCTGTAAAGTAAATTATTTGTTGTAAAGTTTCTCATATTCCCCAGCTTGAACTTTCCAAGAAAAATCAGTTGTCATTGCACGGTTTTGAACGTCTAACCATTTTTCTTTATCCTTAAAAGTCCTAATCGCTTCATTTATTACGTAAAGCATATCGTGTGCGTTATAATCGTGGAAGGTAAATCCGTTACCTTTAACGCCCGTGTACGCTTTAATACTATCGTTAAGCCCGCCAGTTTCACGAACTACTGGAACTGTGCCGTAACGGCTTGCAATCATTTGTGAAAGCCCGCACGGCTCCATCTTTGACGGCATTAAGAAAATATCTGCACCTGAATAGATTTTTCTTGATAAATCTTGGTTAAATGCAATTACAGTTACACACTTTCCACTGTAACAATGTGATAAATGCGTAAAGTAATTTTCATAACCTATTTCGCCTTTACCAAGTATTACTACTTGCACGTCTTGAGTAAGCAAATCTTCAATTGCTGCCTTAACAATATCAAGCCCTTTATGTGACACAAGTCGAGATATAATTGCTATAATCGGCACGTCGTCCCTTACTGGAAGATTAAGCATTTTTTGAAGTTCCGCCTTACAAACCGCTTTACCAGACAAATCTTTATCAGTATAGTTTGCAAATAAGTATTTATCAGTTTCAGGGTTATAATAATCAACGTCTATGCCGTTTAATATACCGTATACTTTTTGCGCGTTTCTATTGATAATTCCGTCTAAACCGTGTGCAAAGAAAGGCGTTTTTATTTCTTCAGCGTATGTTGGGCTAACCGTTGAAACTATATCAGACATTTCAATTGCACCTTTCATAAGGTTAACCATGCCGTCAAACTCAACTTTTTCCTTTAACGCATCGCTAAACCCAAACAAATCACCAAAGGTAAACATATCAAACTTACCTTGGTATTCAATGTTGTGGATGGTAAATACGGTTTTAATTTTATTAAACTTTTCATCGCCGTAATACATGCCCTTTAGGTAAATGATTGCCGCTGCCGTTTGCCAGTCGTTACAATGCAAAACGTCGGGATAAATATCTAATCTTGACAAAGTATCGAGCGCCGCGCGTGAAAAGTATGCAAACCTTTCCCCGTCGTCATAAAATCCATAAATATTACCTTCACGCTTAAAATAATATTCGTTATCAATAAAATAGAATTTTACGCCTTGATATTCGTAATAAAATACTCCTGCATATTGCAAGCGCCAACCAACTGAAACCTTAAAATCAGTTAAGAACTTAAATTTTGGTCTAAATTCTTGACTGATGCTACTGTATAGCGGCAAAATTACGCTAACGTCAAGATCTTTATTTTTAACAAGCGCTTTAGGTAGTGAGCCTAAAACGTCCGCTAAACCGCCAGTTGCAATAAAGGGTGCTGCTTCCGAGCCTAAGAAAACTATCTTTTTCTTTTTTGCAACCTTTATTTCCGGTAATTTTTTAGTTGTTTTTTTGGTTTTTACTTCAGCCGACTTAGTAGTTTTTGCTTTAGTAGTAGATTTTGTTGTCGTTTTAGTACTAGCCATTATTTTCTCCTTAAATCATTATGCCTTTACCGATATAGAATGGATGATTTTCACTGCCTGAAAGCACCTTTCTATCACGGATAGTAACGTTTTTATCAGCAATAATGCAGTTTAATGAACTGTTTTCACCAAGAACGGTGTTTTGCATAACGATACTGTTCTTAACAACCGCTCCCCTTGCTACTTTAACGTTTCTAAATAAAATACTGTTTTCAACTTCGCCTTCAATAATACAGCCGTCAGCAATCATAGAATTTTTAACGATTGCACTGTTGCCGTACTTAGTGGGCGCAGAGTCTCTAATCTTAGTAAACACGCTTCTATCACCAAAAACTTCATGTCTAACGTTAGCATCGAGCATCTTCATATTGCTGTCATAATACGCTTGAAGTGAAGTTATTGCTTCATAAACGCCGGTGTGTTCATACCCCATAATCTTGAGCGCGTCAACGTTTTCAGCAATAACGTCTGTCATAAAGTGGCGTTTATTGTGTGAAATACTATCCATAACGATATTTTGCAAAAGCGATTTTTTCATAACGAAAATGTTAGTAAACACGTTTGAATATTTATCGTTAAGTTTTTCTTTATAATTTACGCCTATAATTCTACCGTCTTCAATATCAAAAGTAGTGGCGTTTTTAGCTGAATAAGTGCCGTTTTCATACTTTTTATAAACGAGCGTAATATCCGCTTTATTACGAATATGATATTCAATTACGTCACGATAATTGATTCTACTGATAGAATCACAGTCGGTCATAACGACGTATTCTTCGTCCGCACGGAATAGGAAACTCGTTATCCCCTTTAATGCTTCTAAGCGTGAAGTATATAAACTACTACTTGAAGTATCACCAAATGGCGGAAGAATAATTACACCACCGTCTTTTCTTGCCAAATCCCAGTCCTTACCACTACCAACGTGGTCCATCAAAGACTGATAATTGCTCTTCGTGATAATACCAACCGTATCAATACCAGAGTTAACCATATTTGATAACGGAAAGTCGATTAAACGGTAACGACCACCAAACGGGATTGAACCGAGCGTTCTAATTCTAGCAAGTTCGGGAACAGCATCGTCGTGAATATTAGAAAAAATAATACCAACTGCTTTCATGTTAATTTTCCCCCTTTACTAAATCTTGGTCGATAATTTTACCACCTTCAACCTTTGCGCCTGCACCAACTTTAACGTTTCTGCCAATAACGGCAATGCCCTTGCCTTCAGATTTTGCACAACCAACACTCGCGCCTTTGCCTATATCAACGTTTTCGTCAAGTATTGAATATTCAATTACTGCATCTTCTTCAATCGTGCAGTCCCCCATAATTATACTGTTCTTAACTACAGCGCCTTTCTTTACGATAACGTCGCTTGCCAAAACTGAATTTTCAACCGTACCAAAAATTTCACAGCCCGACATAATGATGCTGTTATCAGTTTTTGCACCTTCACCTATATATTGCGGCGGAGCGAGCGGGCTTCTTGATTGAATTTTCCAAGAAGAATCGCCAACGTCAAATTTAGGATTATCTCCAAGCAAGTCCATATTTGCTTCAAACAGCGAATCGATAGTTCCAACGTCTTTCCAGTATCCGTCAAATTTATAAGCCATCATCTTTTCGCCCGCATTAAGCATCTTTGGAAGAACGTTTTTACCAAAGTCGTTTGAAGATTCAGGGTCAGCGTTATCTTCTTCTAAGTACTTACAAAGTTTATCTGTTGAGAACACGTAAATACCCATTGACGCCAACGTTGACTTAGGTTTTTTAGGTTTTTCTTCAAATTCATAAATAGAGCCGTCTTCTCTAGTATTCAAAATACCAAATCTTGACGCTTCTTCAATGGGCACGTCTATCGCTGCAATAGTACAGTCCGCACCGCTAAGCTTATGGAAGTTAACCATTAAAGAATAATTCATTTTATAGATATGGTCGCCCGACAAAATCAAAACGTAATCAGGGTTATACTGTTTAATAAATCTTAAGTTTTGATAAATAGCGTTTGCCGTGCCCTTATACCAGTCGGAAGAGTTTTTTCCTTGATAAGGCGGTAAAATATGAACGCCACCAAAGTTTCTATCCATATCCCAAGGCTGACCGTTACCTATATAATTATTCAAAATTAAGGGCTGGTACTGAGTAAGTACGCCCACCGTATCAATACCAGAATTGATACAGTTTGAAAGCGGGAAATCTATAATTCTATACTTACCGCCAAAAGATACCGCAGGTTTTGCGATATTCGTGGTCAAAGCATAAAGTCTACTGCCTTGTCCACCTGCTAAAAGCATTGCAACACATTTTTTCTTCCTTATCATATACAAGTAACTCCTTATATTATTTACCTTGTTTTACCAAATACATTCCGCTAAACCTTGGCAACGAAATTGTAATTGAAGTGCCTTTACCATGTGCGCCCTTATTCACCGTCTTAAAGGTCTTTTTCTTGAGTGTTCCACTTCCGCCAAAGCATTTATCGTCCGAGCACAAAACCGCCTTATAAACGCCTTTATCAAGCCCTAGACGGTATTCGTTATAATCCGCACCCGAAAAGTTTATGATTGCAACAAGTTCGTTACCGCTTAAATCTTTACGCCTAAACGCTATAACGTTATTAGCCTTTTCGTCAACGGCAATCCACTCAAAGCCGTCCCAACTATCTTCAATTTCATATAACGGAGAACAATCTTTATAGAAGTGATTAAGCTTTTTGTTAAACTTAAACAGCTTATTATGATAGTCATAATCAAGCATAAAAAACTCAAGTCCTTCCTTGTAATCCCACTCTTTGAACTGACCGTACTCATTACCCATAAAAGATAACTTCTTTCCAGGGTGCGCATACATATAAAGCCAAAATGCTCTAAGTGATGAAAACTTATCTTCTAACCTATGCGCAAACATTTTATCGAGAAGCGATTTCTTTCCGTGAACAACTTCATCGTGTGATATAGGCAAAACGTAATTTTCACTAAAAGCATAGCACATTGAAAAGGTCAATTTGTCGTGCATGCCCGACCTAAAATACGGATCACATTGAACGTACGACAAAACGTCGTTCATCCAGCCCATATTCCACTTATAATTAAACCCAAGCCCACCATCACTTACAGGCTTAGTTATCATTGAAAACGCAGTTGATTCTTCAGCAATCATAAGCGCATTAGGATACTTTTCAAAAATAATAGTATTTAGTTTTTTGAAAAATGCAATAGCTTCTAAGTTTTGATTGCCACCAAATTCATTAGGGATCCATTCCCCTTCTTTTCTATCGTAGTCAAGATAGAGCATTGATGCAACCGCATCAACTCTTAACCCGTCAACGTGGTATTTTTCGAATAAAAACACGGCGTTAGACACGAGAAAACTTTGAACCTCATTTCTTCCCCAGTCAAAAAGGCGCGTGCCCCAAGTTTTATGTTCTTTTCTATCCCAGCCCTGATTTTCATAACAAGGCGAGCCGTCAAACTCGTAAAGACCGTGTAAATCCTTAGGAAAATGCGCTGGTACCCAGTCGACTATTACTGAAATGCCTTTTTGGTGGAACTTATCAACCAAATACATAAAATCTTTAGGTGTTCCAAACCTAGACGAAGGCGCGTAATACCCAGTTACTTGATACCCCCAAGAGCCGTCGAACGGATACTCAGAAATAGGCATAAATTCCACGTGGGTATAGCCCATATCGACAACGTAATCAACTAACTCTTTTGCGAGTTCACGATAAGTATAATAATTGCCGTCCGTGTGGCGTTTCCACGAAGCAAGGTTTACTTCGTAAACGTTCATGGGTTTATTATACGGTGCGACTTTGTTTTTAATAAACTCGCTATCCCCCCACTCGTAGCCGTCTAAATTATAAACCTTAGACGCTGTACCCGCGGGCGTTTCCGTATGAAATGCGTAAGGATCGGCTTTTAAAACCGTGTTTTTGCCGCGCTTAACTGCAAACTTATAATTATCGTAAACTTTAACGTCGGGAATAAACGCTTCAAAAACCCCACCGTCGCTTATGCGCGTCATAACGTTTTTTGTATCATCCCAATCGTTAAAATCACCTACGACTGAAATGCTACTTGCGTGCGGTGCCCAAGTACGGAACACCACACCCTTTTGACCGTTAATATCGCAAAAATGCGCGCCGAGATAATCGTAAGTATTATAGTTTGTACCCTGATGAAAAAGATATAATGGCAACCCCATATCATTAGTTTTTTTTGCATCAATCTTTTTTTTCATAAATTATTAGCAAATATAATCTTGATTTTTAGCGGGAGCGGCATCCATTTCCGCCTTAGTATTCTCATAACCCTTTCTACCAAAAAGCGCGTAAGTTGCGTTTTTGCCACCTTCAACGCCAGGTTGATTAAAGGTATCGATGTTAAGCATTGCACCGCAGAACGCTGTTTCCATTTCAAACAAATATAAAAGTTCACCAATAGTAAAAGCGTTAACTTCAGGCAAAGTAATAGTATAATTTAATCTATGAGCGGTTGTAAGCGCGTATTCAGTAGCCTTTCTTTCCGCGGTGATAAGTTCGTTCATCGTATGACCGCAAAGGAAAGATACGTCGGGAATATCAGAGTAACCATCGCTAATATCAACGGTTTTTCTATAATTTTCCACACCGATTAAAGTTATAACCTTATCAAACGGACCTTCACGATACAGTTGAACTTGTGAGTGCTGATCGGTTACACCAAGTGCTTTAACGGGCGTTTGACCAACGAAAACTTCATTACCATTATTATCAACAGCCTTGCCTAAACTTTCGCCCCAAAGTTGACAATACCAGTCGGCAATATATTTAAGGCTATCTGCATAAGGCATCATAACTGAAATATTCTTGCCCCTTTGCATTGCGAGATACTCTAAAAGCGCAGAGATAAGCGCGGGGTTTTTCTTTACGTCTTTAACCTTGCAAAGTTTATCCATATGTGCTGCACCAGCAAGCAATTCTTTAATATCAATACCAACGACTGCTGCGGGCAATAAACCTACTGGACATAATTCAGAAAATCTTCCGCCTACCCCGTCTGGAATATAGAAAGTTTTAAGGTTTTCTTGCTTTGCAATTTTAATAAGATTACCCTTATTTGCTGAAGTGGTTGCTATCATGTGGTCTTTAGCCTTATCACCATATCTCTTTTTCAAGATATCCATAATGATAAGATATTGAGCCATTGTTTCGCTAGTTGCACCGCTCTTGGTTACAACGTTGAAAATAGTTTTATCTAAATCTAATACGTCGAGAAGCGCAACCATTCTTTCCGGGTCAACGTTATCTTCTACGTAAAGTTTAGGGAATTTTCTCTTTGACTTAGGAAGTTCATTATGTCTTAAATGACAAAGCGCTTGAAAAACGGCAATAGGACCGAGCGCAGAACCACCGATACCAAGTACTACAAAGTTATCAAACTTTTTCTTGATATCTTTTGCAGTTGTAATAATATCCGCAACAATTTCTTTTTGGTTGTACGGAAGTTCCGTCCACCCCATCATGCCTGTGCCACGGTTACGCTTAACAACGTCATAAGCATCAGCAACAATCTTTTTACTGTCAGAAATATCCTTT
The DNA here is from genome assembly GCA_045594285.1 of Christensenellaceae bacterium. Classification (GTDB taxonomy): domain Bacteria; phylum Bacillota; class Clostridia; order Christensenellales; family Borkfalkiaceae; genus UBA1259. The sequence goes on from JAZNYF010000006.1 coordinate 26,904, forward strand.
GCTGAAAAACCTTCTTTTTCACCAACGTATTCCTTCATCATATTGTTGTAATCGAGCTTTAACTCCATTTGTTTGCGCCAAGCAACGTTTTTGTAGTTCATAATTTTACCCCTTTAATTTATATATTTATTATATAATATATTAACATAATAATACAATATGTTGTGTTTGTCAATACCAAAAAGCGCTTTTTTTAGTATAAAAATGTAAAAAATTGCCATTTTATTGCAAGACAAGCGCAATATGATTTGACTTTTATTACATTTACAAATAAAATAAATTGCAAATAGAAAGTGTAAATAGGTGCAAAATGCTTAAAAACATTATTTTCGACATCACTGGTGTTATCTTAAAATTTAATAGAGACGACTTACTTTCACATTTTTATAACGGAAAAGACTACGCCCTTTTAAAAGAAAAACTATTCTTTGAGTGGGAACGACTTGACGAAGACACCATCACTTTAGAAGAATACAATAAAAACGTTCTAAATTCTCTTCCCGCTCACCTACACGATGTTGCAATGGCTGTGCTTGACAACTGGGAATATTATATGTATTTTAACCACGAAATAATCGAACTAATTAGAGAATTAAAACAAAAAGAATATAAACTTTATATTTTATCAAATATGACGCGCCACTTTATCGAGCGCGATTATCGCTTTCCCTTCTTTAGAGAGTTTGACGATATAATTTACTCTGCGCATTTAGGTCTATTAAAACCCGATCCAGCAATTTATAAACACGTACTTGCCACACATAATCTCACCCCAAACGAGTGCTTATTTATTGACGATATAAAAGAGAACCTTGCGGGAGCCGCAAGGTTCAACATAAATACTTTTCATTATAGAAACAATACTGAAGACTTAAGAAAAGTTATCTTTAACGATTAACCGTTTAAGTCAGCAATTTGTGCTTTTATTTTTTTACGCATATCGATATACTTATCGAGTTTTGCCCTTTCAGAATCAACAAGCGCTTTAGGTGCTTTTTCTAAGAAACCGTTGTTTGAGAGTTTTCCGTTTGCACGTGCAATTTCCTTTTCAACAGTATTAAGTTCACCTTTAAGTCTTTCAAGTTCTTGTTCAAAGTCAACAAGATCACCAAGCGGAACGAAAAGTTCAAAGCCGTCAATTACTTGTGATACCACTTGCTTAGGTAATTGCGTTTTATCTTCAATTATTTGAATATCAGACACACCCGCAAGTTTAATAATATACACAGAGCCGTTTTTAAGCGGCTTTTTATTTTGCGTAATTGCGTAAAGGGTTACCTTTTTAGAAGGAGCAGCCCCTACTTTAGCCTTAATATTTCTAACGGTTTTAATAATTTCTTTTACAGGTTCAATTTCGTTTACACTTGAAGGATATCTAAGTTTAGAATTATATCTCGGGAAATCAGCAAGCATAAGCGGGCCGTTTGCACCGGGAATACTCTTATAAATCTTTTCAGTAATAAACGGTACGAAAGGATGTAAAAGTTTAATAATTTCGCCAAGAACGTAAACTAATACGCTAACCGTATCGTTACGCTTATTCTCATCTTCACCGTAAAGAACGGGTTTGGTAAGTTCAATATACCAGTCGCAGAAGTCAGTCCATACGAAATCGTAAAGGTTTGCAAGTGCAACGCCCATTTCATATTTTTCCATATTTACGGTAACTTCTCTAACCGTTTTATTGAGTTTAGAGATAATCCACTTATCAGCAGCGCAAAGTTTACAATCTTTGATGTCTGAAATTTGTTTATCTTCAGCGTTCATTATAACGAAACGAGATGCGTTCCAAATCTTATTCATAAAGTTGCGCGCACCTTCAATCTTTTCATCAGAAAAACGCATATCACTACCAGCAGCAACACCGTTAATGAGTGAAAATCTTAAAGTATCAGCGCCGTACTTATCAATAATTTCAGTGGGATCGATACCGTTACCCAAAGATTTACTCATCTTTCTACCCTGAGAGTCGCGAACTAAGCCGTGGATAAGAACGTCTTTGAAAGGAATACGCTTCATGTGTTCTAAGCCAGAGAAAATCATTCTTGCAACCCAGAAGAAAATGATGTCGTAACCAGTAACTAAAACGTCTGTGGGATAGAAATATTCCAAATCTTCAGTTTTATCGGGATAACCGAGTGTTGAAAACGGCCATAATGCTGATGAGAACCAAGTATCCAAAACGTCTTCATCTTGCTTAATATTATGGCTACCGCATTTAGTACATACCATTACGTCTTCTTTAGAAATCATCATTTCGCCGCAATCTTGACAGTAATATGCGGGAATACGATGACCCCACCAAAGTTGACGTGAAATACACCAGTCTCTTACGTTTTCCATCCAGTTGAAGTAAATCTTAGAGAATCTATCGGGCGTAAACTTTACGCTCTTTTTTCTTACAACGTCAATTGCCGGTTTTGCAAGCGGTTCCATCTTAACAAACCATTGTTTACTTACGATAGGTTCAACGGTGTGGTTACATCTATAGCAATGACCAACATTGTGGTGTAAGGGTTCAATTTTTTCTAAAACACCGAGTGCTTTTAATTCTTCAACGATTTTTTCTCTACATTCTAAAGCGGGCATACCACAGTATTTGCCTGCTTTTTCATTCATTAAACCGTCGTCAGCGATAACTCTAACTACTTCTAAGTTATGGCGAATACCAACTTCAAAGTCGTTGGGATCGTGTGCGGGAGTAATTTTAACCGCGCCCGTACCGAATTCAAGTTCAACGTATTCGTCGAATACGATAGGAATTTCTTTGTTTACGATAGGTAAAATCAAAGATTTACCCTTCATATTAGCGTAACGCTTATCTTTGGGGTTAACGGCAACTGCGGTATCACCTAACATAGTTTCCGGACGTGAAGTTGCTACGGTAATAAATTCATCACTATCCTTTACGGGATATTTGATATACCAAAGGTGGCTGTCTTCTTCAACGTATTCTACTTCCGCGTCTGAGAGCGCAGTCTTACATTCGGGACACCAGTTGATAATTCTATCTCCCCTATAAATAAGACCTTTTTCGTAAAGGTTTACGAAAACTTCCTTAACCGCGCGTGAACACTTTTCATCCATAGTGAACGCTAAACGCGACCAGTCGCAAGAAGAACCCAAAGTTTTTAATTGTTCAATAATTCTTCCGCCGTACTTTTCCTTCCAAGCCCAAGCACGTTCTAAGAAACCTTCACGACCGATATCGTTTTTAGTAATGCCTTCTTTAGCCATTTGTTCAACGATCTTAACTTCAGTTGCGATAGATGCGTGGTCGGTACCAGGGAGCCAAAGCGCACTGTAACCTTGCATACGCTTAAATCTAATAAGGGTATCTTGCAAAGTTTCATCCAAAGCGTGCCCCATATGTAACTGACCAGTAATATTGGGCGGCGGTATAACTATAGTGAACGGTAACTTATTAGCGTCAACGTGAGCCTTAAAGTACCCGTTACTTTCCCATTCCTGATAAATATCCTTCTCAAACTCTGAAGGATTGTAAGTTTTTGCCATATCCATAAGGCTATTTCTCCTTTTTACTATACCCAAATATTATATATAATATTTTTCCTAAAGTCAATCATTATCGACAGCATTGTCAAATATAAAAAATTTTTCATACAATAAATTATAAAAATTTTCTTAGGAGAAATAAATGAAAAAAATTATAGCACTCTTTCTATCCCTTATTCTTTTTCTTTTCCCCTTATCAGCGTGTAAAGAAAAAGATGCGGGAACTATCAGGCTTAACGAAGTAACCCACTCGGTCTTTTACGCACCTTTATACTTAGCGATTGAAAACGGTTACTTTAGTGAAGAAAACATAACGATTGAACTTACTAACGGCGGCGGTGCTGACAACTCTATGACCGCAATTTTATCTGGAACTGCCGACATAGGTTTAATGGGTCCCGAAACCGTTATTTACGTTCAAAACCAAGGCAAAAAAGATGCACCGAAAGTATTTGGTCAACTTACCCAAAAGGACGGCTCGTTCTTAGTGTCAAGAATTGCCGAGCCGAATTTTGACTGGAACAACTTAAAAGGAAAGGAAATTCTTGCAGGTAGAAAAGGCGGCGTCCCCGCGATGACCTTTGAATACGTTCTAAACGAACTTAATATGCAAAACGGCAAGGATTTTACACTGAATTTTGACGTTCAATTCAACCTTATGACAAGTGCGTTTTTGGGTGGAACAGCAGATTACTGCACGGTGTTTGAACCCACTGCTTCAGAATACCAAGCAAGCGGAAAATGGCACGTTGTTGCAAGTGTTGGCGCTCAGGCGGGCGAAATCCCCTATACTTCTTTTATTGCTTTAGACAGTTACCTAAAAGATAACGCAGACACCGTGAAAGGCTTTTTAAGAGCAATAAAGAAAGCGCACGAATTTATGGCATCACATACCGAATACGAAGTTGCTGAAGCAATAGTTAAGCAATTCCCTTCAACGTCTATTACTTCAATTGAAACGTCTATCAAGAGTTACAAAGCAATAGACGCTTGGAAAACTAATTTACAAGCAACTGAACAAAGTTTTGAAAGATTACAAACCATTATGCAAAACGCAGGCGAATTACAAACTAAAGTTCCCTTTAGTAAACTAGTTGATAATTCACTTGCAAAAGAAGTATTCGGTTAAAAATTTATAACTTACGGCGGAAAAAAATGAAAAAATTACTTGAACTGAAAAACGTTTCTCTAACCTATTACACGGTTAGTGATGAAATTAAAGCGGTTGAAAACTTAAGTTTTGACTGTTTAGACGGCGAATTCACATCAATAATTGGACCGTCTGGCTGCGGAAAAACAACAATATTATCTTTAATTGCCGGACTTATAAAAGCAACTGAAGGCGAAATTTTAATAAACGGTGAAACTAACCCTTCACACGACAATTTAGCGTATATGTTGCAAAAAGACCATCTCTTTCCGTGGCGAACGATAGAAAAAAACGTTTATCTTCCGCTAGAAATTAAAAAGAATATCAATTTTCAATCAAAAGAATTTGCCAACAATTTACTAGAAAAATATGGATTGAGCGAATTCAAGAAAAAATACCCGTCTCAACTATCGGGTGGTATGCGACAGCGCGCTGCGCTTATTCGAACGCTAGTTTCTAACCCATCACTTTTACTTCTTGACGAGCCGTTTTCCGCGCTTGATTCACAAACACGCCTATCCGTTTGCGACGACGTTTATAAAATAATTAAATCCGAGCAAAAGACTGCCGTTTTAGTTACTCACGACATATCTGAAGCAATCTCTATGTCAGACAAAATCATAGTCCTAACCGATAGACCAGCAAAGGTTAAATGCATTTTTAAACCAACTATTGAAGGAACAACCCCATTAAAGAAAAGGGAGCATAAAGAATTTAGTGTTTGGTTTGAAAAAATATGGAAGGAGTTACACTAATGAAGAAAGACACCACTCAATTTTCACCAAAACATCTTCTATATATTAAAAAAGTAAAAAAAGAAAATATCTTTATATTTTCTATGCGCTTTATTATCCTTGCCCTACTCTTAGGGCTTTGGGAACTTTTTGCTCATTTTGGCGTAATCGATTCTTTTATAACAAGCAGCCCATCAAAAATAGTTTTAACAATTAAAGACCTATGGATAGAAAACAATCTTTTTTATCACATGATGGTAACCTTATATGAAACGATTTTAGGCTTTATAATTGCTGTTGGCGTTGGTTTCGTTATTGCACTAATACTTTGGTGGTCGGAGCGTTTAAGGCGCATATTAGAGCCTTATATCGTTGTATTAAACAGTTTACCCAAAATTGCGCTAGGCCCTATTATTATCGTGTGGTGCGGAAGCGGCAGCAAAGCAATAATTTTTATGGCTATTTTAATAGGCGTAATCGTTGCTATTATGACAATGCTCAACGGTTTTTTATCAACTGATAAGAACAAAATTTTATTGCTTAAATCAATGGGTGCAACAAAATTTCAAACCTTAATTAAGTTAGTAATCCCTGGAAGTTTCCCCACTTTAATTAGCATGCTAAAAATAAGTGTCGGGCTTGCTTGGGTTGGCTCGATTATGGGCGAATATTTAGTTTCAAGGGCAGGTCTTGGTTATCTAATAGTATACGGCGGTCAGGTTTTCAAACTTGACTTAGTTATGGCGGCAACGGTTGTTCTTTGCGCTTTAGCAACGCTTATGTACGCTTTTGTCGCTTTACTAGAAAGGCTTTTAATTAAAGAAAGTAAAAAATAAAAAAAGGGTGAATATTCTTATTCACCCTTTTTTATCTGTTAGTTTTTATTTATTGAGCAACACAATGAGTTTACAACGGCTAAAAGCATTACTCCAACGTCGCCAAACATTGCAAGCCAAATAGGAACGCTAAAAATCACACTAGACAACATTATTAAAACTTTAACCGCTATTGAAAACACGATATTAAACGTTACAACACTCTTGATTTTTTTCGAATATTTAACTGCAAACGGAAGTTTAATTAAATCGTCGTTCATAATGATAACGTCGGCACTTTCCATTGCAATTTCACTACCTAACGCACCCATAGCAACACCAACGTCTGCAACGGCAAGCGTAGGACTATCGTTAATCCCATCCCCAACGTAAACTTTTACCCCGTTATCGTTTTTAGTTATTTGTTCAAAAGTTTTCAATTTATCTTCTGGCAACAACTGAGCATACACGCCGTCAATTCCAACCTTGTTACCTACTTCGTTAGCAATTATTTTGTTATCACCAGACAGCATATAGGTTTTATTAACGCCTAATTTCTTAAGTTTATTCAGTGCAACGATACTATTAGGCTTGACAGCATCTTTTAATAATATACTTGCAGCGTGTTTCCCATTAACGGCAACGTAGATTTCAGTACCCACATAATCACTTTTGATAATATCTACGTTATTTTCTTGCAATAAAAGTTCGTTGCCGATTAAAACGTTTTCGCCTTCAACAATGCCAAATAGACCACGACCAGCAATTTCACTTTCGTTTTTTACAACGTATTCACTCTTTTTAATACTATTTACTATTGCCTTTGATATGGGGTGATTTGACTTAATTTCAAGTGGATAAATAAGATTTAATATTTCATCACGATTAAAGTCGTTAAAGGTCTTTACTTCTTCAATTTCAAACTCACCCTTTGTTAAAGTACCGGTTTTGTCAAACACAAACACGCTTGATTTCGCCAGTTTTTCAATGAAGTTACTGCCCTTTACCAAAACACCGTTTTTAGCAAGTGCGCCAATGCCGACGAAGAATGCTAATGGAACGGAAATCACTAGCGCACACGGACAAGAAACAACTAAAAACGATAGGCTTTTATATATCCATTTAACAAAACTCATATTGTCAAATAGCGGAACTATAAAAGCAATTATTGCAGCAAGAATGAATATTATAGGTGTATAAACTTTTGCAAACGCACTTATAAATTTTTGGCTTTTTGCACTTTTTGACGTTGCGCCTTCCACAAGTTGAATTATGCGTTCAACGTTACTATCTTTATATAATTTTTGAGTTCTAATAACGAAAGCGTCGCCAACGTTTATTGCCCCACTAAGAATTGTTTCTCCATTACGGACAAGCATAAGTTTACTTTCGCCAGTTATCGCCTTAACGTCAAGTTCAACCGGTGCACCCATTAATACGCCGTCAATCGCAACGCGCTCCCCTTTTCTAACTTCAATAAAAGAACCGACTTCAACGTCTTCTGGCTTAGCATCTTTTATTCCAGTTTTTTCTATAAGATGAACGACCGTACTCTTTAAATTTGCAAGCCCAGCAATTTTTTTGCGAGAACTACCCGTTGCAATGCCTTCAAGCATTTCACCAAGTGAAAAAAGCGTAACGATAAACGCGCCTTCAAAAAATTCGCCTAGAATAAACGCAGTAACCGACGCAATAGTCATCAAAAGATTTTCATCAAAAATTTTTCCTTTGCAAATATTTTTAACGCAGTTAATAAAAAGTTCATAACCACAAACGATAGCAGCGCATATAAATAAAATGAGTTTTACCAACTCGTTTGAAATAAAACAAGCTGCTATAATCAATATTGCCGATAAAACTATTTTAATAAAATCAAACTTAAATGCACTAAAAACACCGTATTTCGAGTTTACAACTTCGGCTGCCTTTGTCTCGCAGTGTTCACAACCGCATGAAAGTCCTTGTGCCCCGTGAGATTGATTATCATGGTCATGCTCGCATTCACGTAAATTATTACGCTCGTTCTTCATTTGTTTTCTCCTTCTAAATTAGTAATCACTAATATATCTCTCATTTTTTAAGGCGACAAAATGCCGCCTTAAATTAACAATGCCTATGCATTAACGCCGTTTTTATAATTGTAACAACGTGCTCGTCAGCAATAGAATACAAAACTTGGTTTGCTTCTTTTCTAGACTTAATAATCTTGCCGTCTTTAAGTTTTTTAAGATGCTGTGATGTTGCTGACTGTTTTGCACCGGTAATTTCGCAAATATGGTAAACACAAAGTTCACCTTCCATAAGCGCAAGTAATATCTTCATTCTACTGTTATCGCCAAGTAAAGAAAAAATCTTACTAACCGCTTCAACTTGCGCCCCATATTCCCCCGACGCGTTTAACTTTTCTTTTATTCCGTTGTGTTGACTTGAAGTACACTTTTTCATAAAGCACCTATATTAGTATTTGCTAATATACTAACACATTGTTTAAAAATTGTCAAGTGTTTAATTATACTTTATAAAAGAATACAAATAATTCCGCCGCGGCTTTCGTTTACTATTCTAGTTAAAGTTTTTCTCATTTTGTGCTGCGCTTCTTTGGGCATGGCAGTAAGTTTACCCGCCAAACCTTCGTTAACTAAATCGTGCAAAGATTTACCGAACATATTCGTTTCCCAAATGCCTGCTGGATTATCTTCAAACTTTGTCATAATATAGTTAATTAAGTCTTCACCTTGCTTTTCCGTGCCAACTATAGGCGCAACTTCAGTTTCAACGTCAACTTTCATAATATGTAAACTGGGTGCTGAAGCTTTTAATTTTACGCCGTATTTACCGCCTTGTTTTACTAAAACCGGTTCTTCCAAGTCCATTTCATCAACGGTAGGCAAAACAACGCCGTAACCGTTTTCATCAGCATCTAACAAAGCGTCTTTTATTTTTTGATAACGCTTTTTCTCGCTGGCAAATGACTTAATATAACTCATTAAATGATAATCGTCTTCAATCTCTTCATCACATTCGCGTGATAAAACTTTATAAAACAAACCGTCTTTTGCTTTTAGTTCGTATTCGCTCTTGCCGCAGTCAAGCTTTAATTCTGATAAGGTTACGCCGTCAAAATTATCACTCTCATCAAAAATTGAATCAAGCGCAGAATAATCTCGCATTTTTTTGATTGATTTTGAGCCATCTTTAATTCTTTCAATCATTTCGCAAATAACGTTGCTATCACACGGAAGCGCGCGCATCCACGACGGAATTTTAACGTCAAACGAACACATAGGAAATTCAAGAAGCACCTTTTCCATAATTGCACTTATATCTTCCGCAGTCATAGTTAAAACATCCACGCAGTGTACTGGTACACCGTGTTTTCTTTCCAACTCGCTTGCTAGTTTAAGCGTTACGTCAGCATTAGGTGTTTTCGTATTTAACACAACGATAAAAGGTTTATTTAATCCCTTTAATTCATCAATAACTTTTTCTTCAGCCGCAATATAATTATGGCGCGCAATTTCGCCAAAACTGCCGTCGGTTGTTACCACAACCCCGACTGTTGAATACTCGTCGATTACTTTTTTCGTGCCGATAAACGCCGCTTTTTCAAAAGGAATTTCCTTATCATCCCAAGGCGTTTTAACTAAGCGGGGTTTTTTATCTTCTTCATGCCCCACTGCACCGTCAACCAAGTATCCAACGCAATCAACAAGTCTGATATTTGCTGACGCTTTATTTTTAAACTGAACTTTTACGGCGTTTGCGGGAATAAACTTTGGCTGAGTTGTCATAATAGTTTTTCCGTCAGCCGACTGCGGCATTTCATCTGTCGCTATTTGTTTTTGTAATTTATTACTAATGTTAGGCAGCACCAACTGCTCCATAAATTTACTGATAAAAGTTGACTTACCCGTGCGTACCGGCCCAACCACCCCTATATAAATATCCCCGCCAGTTCGCGCAGAAATATCTTTATAGATATTGTATTTTTCCATAAAAAAACCTCCCATACATTACACAAGTAATATATGAGAGACTTTTTTTAATTATGAAAATTATTTTACTTTTTCCGCTTCTTGCTTTTCTTGGGCTTTCTTTAGTTTCATTTTAACGACCATTTGTTTAATAGACGTGGGATGTTCTTCACCCGCAAGCATGCGTTCTATATTATGTCTATGCGCAAACCAAGTAAATAAACATATTGCAAGTATTAAAAGATTTGCAACGATATAATATACAAGCGAATTATTTACCGTATTATATGCAAAAAACAATCTTAAAGCACTGCCGATTGCCGGGGGTGTTATTGCAATAAAAGAGCCCATCGCACCAAATTCAGTTATATAAATAAATACGCCTGCGGCAACTAGCGCCATTATTATTAAAACCGCCCATTCCCAGCCGTAAAGACTTGAACAAACCAAAAATACACCAATAGTCGACGCGATACCTTTTCCGCCCTTAAACCTTAAAAATACGGGATAAATATGACCGAGCACGGCAGATAATCCACATAAATATATTGCAAGGTCGCTTACAACAAATTCCGTGCCGTAAAAAAGACGGTCTTTAGTTAAAAAATAAGCGACTAAAGTAGGAAGTGCACCTTTCATAATATCTAAAAAGAAAGTTAACAGCCCCGCTTTTAAGCCTAAGTTACGGCTCATATTAAGTGTTCCAGGGTTACCACTACCCACTGCTCTAATATCTACTTTTTTTGTTTTAGCAATAATTAAAGCCCAGTTTAAGTTGCCAATAAGATAACTTGATATAGACAAAATAACAAGCAACCAAAAATTACTCATCTTCGTTATTTTCCCTTACCATAATTTTAATAGGCGTACCAGAAAAATCATAAGCCTTTCTTATGCAGTTTTCCAAATATCTCTTATACGAGAAGTGCATAATCGACGCGTCGTTTACGAATAAAATAAAGGTCGGCGGATTTACACCCATTTGTGTTACGTACTTAATTTTCAAGCGCTTACCGTTAACTGACGGCGGTTCGTTTGCACGAACGCAATCTAAAATTAAGTCGTTAAGTTGACCAGTTGATATTCTTCTAGTAGCGTTTTCAAGAACTTGAACTGACAAATCAAGAATTTTATCCGTTCTTTGTCCAGTTTTTGCCGAAACGTAAATAGGTTTAATATAATCCATAAATTTAAGCGCTTCAGACAAGTCAAAGTTGAATTTATTTATTGTATTTGTATCTTTTTCAACCAAATCCCACTTGTTCATAACAATTATTGAAGGCTTGCCTTGTTCGTGAATATAACCACAAATCTTAACGTCTTGCTCGGTAACTCCTTCATTAGCGTCGATCATCATAATACAAACGTCTGCACGGCGAATTGCACCGAGTGCACGAAGAACGCTGTAATATTCCAAGTCTTCTTCTACACTTTTCTTCTTTCTAATACCAGCGGTATCAATAAGAGTGTATTTTTTATCTTTATACATAAAAGGCGTGTCGATAGCATCCCTTGTAGTGCCCGCTATGTCAGACACAATCGTCCTATCAAACCCTAGTAATTTATTACAAAGGCTTGATTTGCCAGCGTTAGGCTTACCAACAACGGCAAGTTTAACTGAATCGTCGTCTTCCTTCTCGCCTTCTTTATCAAATTTATCAACTACGTCATCTAAAAGTTCGCCTATACCCGTTCCGTGTTCAGCTGAAATACCAAAAGGCTCACCCAAGCCTAGGTTATAGAACTCGTATAATTTTTCAGGGTCGTAGTTATCAAGTTTGTTTACCGCCAACACCACGGGCTTACCCGATTTTCTAAGTTTCATTGCAACGTCTTCATCAGATGCGTTAAGCCCAGTTTTTGCGTCGGTAAATAAAATGATAACGTCAGCGGTTTCTATTGCAATTTCCGCTTGTTTTTGGATATGACGCCACATTTGGTCGGTTGATTTTAATTCAAGCCCGCCAGTATCTACAAGCGTAAAGTACTGACCGCACCATTCTGCGTCAGCATAAAGTCTATCCCTAGTTACACCAGGAAAATTTTCTACTATTGATATTTTTTTACCGACAACCTTATTAAAAAACGTTGATTTACCAACGTTAGGTCTGCCAACTATTGCTACTAAAGGTTTAGCCACTTAAATTCACGTCCTTATTGTTTTTTATTGTAGATTACGGCGTTATTATTTACACCGTCAATGTTTACAGAAACTATCTCATCTCTTGAAGTAGGTACGTTTTTACCCACGTAATCAGCGCGTATAGGAAGTTCTCTATGCCCCCTATCGATAAGCACTGCAAGTTGAACCGTGCGTGGTCTACCAAGTTTAACTATAGCGTCAATGCCTGCGCGCACTGTTCTACCAGTAAATAACACGTCATCACAAAGGATAACGTCCTTATCGATAATTGAAAAATTGATTTCACTGCCAGTTACCTTTGCTTCAGCGGGAATTTCAGTTAAATCATCTCGGTATAGCGTAATATCAAGTTTACCAACGGGAACTTTAACGTTTTCTATTTGGTAAATATTTTCTGCCAAAAGGTCGCACACGGGAATTCCGCCGCGCGCAATACCTAAAAGCACGATATTATCAACACCCTTATTATTTTCAATTATTTCGTGCGAAATTCTCTTTAACGCACGGCTGATTGCAATTGAATCAAGTAATACTGTTTTAATTTCCATAATATTATTTTAGAGTTTTTAATACTTTTTCAAAATAATCTGGTATCGGGCAAGAAAAACTTACCACCTTATTTAAGGTTGGGTGCACGAACTTGAGTTCTTTTGCATGGAGAAGTTGTCCATCAAGATTAAACTTTTGGTTCTTAAACCCATATTCCTTATCCCCAACTACTGGGTGTCCTATATGTTTTGCATGAACTCTTATTTGATGAGTTCTGCCGGTTCGCAACGAAAACTCACAAAGAGTATAATTTGTAAATCTTTTGATAACTTTATAATCAGTAACGGCATCGCGCCCGTTTGACACGACGGCCATTTTAGTTCTATCTTTAGGATTTCTACCTATAAAGGTTGAAATTGTGCCGCTATCTTCTTTTACAACGCCTTCAAGCAACGCAACGTACTTTCTTGAACAAGTTTTATCTTCAAGTTGTTTTGCAAGCGCAACGTGCGCGTTATCGTTCTTCGCCACGACAAGTAGACCAGAAGTGTTTTTATCTATTCTATGCACGATACCCGGTCTATTCACGCCGTTTATACCCGACAAATTATCAAGGTGATAAAGTAGCGCGTTGACAAGCGTACAACCGTGCGTTCCGTTACCAGCGTGCACGGTTAAGCCTTGCGGCTTATTTATAACGGCAACGTCATCGTCTTGATAAATAATATCAAGCGGAATATCTTCAGGCACTGCATCAAGGTTTTTATTTTCCGGTATTTCCACTTCGATAACATCGCCGTCTTTAAGAACTTTATTTGATTTAACAACCACTCCGTTTACTTTTGCTAAGCCGTCATCACACAGTTTTTTTACGCGCGAACGAGTAAAATCTAGCGCTTGAGATAGGTAAACGTCAATTCTTAAACCGTCGTTATTCGTTATTTGAAACTTCATCTGCATCTTCTTTTTTCTTAAAAACTGCGTTCTCATCCAAGAACAAGAAATGTATAATTAGCATAATTACGCCGATTGTCAAAAAGGTATCCGCTAAATTAAACACTGGAAAACGATAATTTCCGAAGATAAAACTTAAAAAGTCGGTTACACCGTTAAACATAAGCCTATCTATAAAGTTACCAACCGTTCCACCAACGACGATAGCCAAAGCGTATTTAAGCCACGTGTAATTCTTTTTGAAAGCGTAAATATAGAATAAAACGAACAAAACTAGCGCAACCCCAGTTAAAATCTTAAAGAAGATTTGTCCCCAAGAAACGCCCGCAAGAAAACTCCATGCAGCACCAGTATTTACCGTATACGTAAGGTAAAAAAAGTTTTCAATTACGGTAATATCTTTCTCTGCACAAACTTCAGCAAAATGGCTTTTGGTTACTTGGTCGGCAACCACACACATAAGCATCAACAATATGGGTATGCATTCTAAGATTAGTCTTTTGAATCTATTAGCCCCAGTTCCTTGCATAACTCCTCCAATTGTAATTCTCCTGGATTAAGCACTTCATCAAGATTAAAGCCGTTATCACCAGTTGCAGCAATATAATCGTTAATCTTTTCTTGCGGATTAAACTTCTTACCCTTTCCGCCGTCAATAATGCCTTCAAGCTCTTCTATTACTTCTTTTGCGTCTTTAACTTCGCTGCCAACAAGTTCTTTTAAGCGAAGCGCCTTTTGTACGGGCGGATAAAGCGGATATTTTTCTTCAAGCATTTGAAAATAATCATCCCACTTAGAAACAAACTCGTTTAACTTTTCAAGCGCAATTAAATAATCTCGCTTTGATTTTTCTTCCAAGTCAAACGCGGTTTTTTCCGCCCTAAGCAGCATTGACAAAACCAACTTTTCCTTTTGACTTAAATTCTCGTTAAGCGCGTTAAAGGCTCTAATTTCTTGATTAAGTTTTTTAATAACTTCTTCTTGAGCTTTAATTCTTTTTTCGTATTCTCCCCTATAAGCGTTGATTAAAATTAACACTTCTTTTTTGGAATACTTTCCCTTACTGAGTTCCAAAATACTCTCCCTTTAGGCGTTTACTTTCGCGCCTCTTATTTTTTCAAGCATATCGCTCTTTAATTCATAAAGCCCGTCAGATAAGTCAACTTTATATAAATGCGGTCTATCAAGTCTTTTGTATTCATCCCAAAAACTATCAAGTTCTTTCTTTGTGTACTCTTTAATTTCTTTAAGAGTAGGCATGTTGTAAACAACCTTACCATCTTTAATAACATCAATTTGCAGTGATCTAAGTTCGTAATTTTCAAAGGTAATCTTTTTCCATCTTTCGCTGGGATGCGTAAGCGTTAAAGGCTTATCGGTATCAATCTTTTCACCGCGCAAGAAAATAAAATCGGCTTCAGCTTTGCCAGTAGCCTTATCGTAAACCCTATAAATATCCTTAAAGCCAGGGTTAGTAATCTTTGCGGTATTATTTGAAAGTTTAATCTTAGGCGTAACGGTGCCGTCCTTATCGATTATTGCTGCAAGTTTATAAACGCCACCGAGCGCGGGCATATCGGCACTGGTAATCAATCTAGTACCAACACCCCAAATATCAATTTTTGCACCTTGGTTTTTAAGCGAGTTAATTGAATACTCGTCCAAGTCGCCAGATGCACAAATCTTTGCATCGGGATAACCCGCTTTATCAAGCATTTCTCTTGCCTTTTTAGATAAATACGCAAGGTCGCCAGAGTCAAGACGAATTCCTTTGGGTTTATAGCCTTTCTCTTTTAAGTAATCGAATACTTTAATTGCGTTAGGCACGCCCTTAGTCAAAGTATCGTAAGTGTCAACGAGTAATAGTGTGTTTTCCGGATAAACTTTAGCGTATTCCATAAACGCAGTATATTCATCCTTAAAATTCATTACCCAGCTGTGTGCATGTGTGCCTGATACGGGAATATCAAACATCTTACCAGCAAGCACGTTAGAAGTACTGTTACAGCCACCTATTACGGCAGCCCTTGCACCGTAAATACCAGCGTCGGGTGCTTGCGCACGGCGAAGCCCAAATTCTAAAATAGAATCGCCTTTAGCCGCGTAACAAATCTTTGCCGCCTTAGTTGCAATAAGAGTTTGGAAATTCATTATGTTAAGAATTGCCGTTTCAATAAGTTGCGCTTGCATTATAGGTGCTTTTACGGTAAGTATAGGTTCACCAGGGAAAACGACCGTACCTTCAGGCACAGCGTAAATATCACCAGTAAACTTAAAATCTTTTAAGTAGTCTAAAAATTCTTTACTGAAAATTCCAAGACTATCAAGATATTCAATTTCTTCTTCACCAAAATTAAGATTTGTAATGTATTCAACAACTTGCTCTAACCCGCAAGCGAGCGAATAAGTTATCATATCGTTTTGCCTAAAAAATACGTCGAAAACGGCTATCTCTTCATTTCTTTCGTGCTTAAGATATCCGTTCATCATAGTGAGTTGATATAAGTCTGTAAGTAACGTTAAATTTCTTTGGTTCATAATGCCCCTTCTTCAACAATTTTGATTATATCCTATAATACTCAATTTTGGCGTATTATTTCATTAAGTATAACACATAAAATTTTTTTTGTAAATATAATTTACAAGTTAAAATATATCTAAAAATTCTTTTCGACTAAAAATAACAAAAAAACGGCGAGAGTATCGCCGTTTTTTTACTATATTCTCAATTAAACTTCCGCATCAATACGCTTAATCAATGCAACCATAACGTTTGCAATCTTTTCGTTTAAGTCGCTGTCTTGACTTTCCACCATTACCCTAACCTTAGGTTCAGTACCAGATGCTCTGATCATCATCCTTCCCTTGCCTTCAAGTTCTTCGTTATATTTAACGAGTGCTTTGCTCATTTCTTCGCTGTTCATAATTTTGAACTTATCTTCAACGATAACGTTTTTATTCGTTTGAGGATAAAGCTCAACTTGAAGTGCTTTAGACATCGTAGTCTTTTCGTTAACGAGCATATTTGCAACTATAATTGCCGTTAATATACCGTCGCCAGTAGTTGCCAAATCTTTTATAATTACGTGCCCACTTTGTTCTCCGCCTAAAGACAAATCTTTTTCTAAAAGTTTTGCAAGAACGTATTTATCACCGATATCCGTTCGGATAAAGTCAATGCCTGCTTCTTTCAAGTTCTTTTCAATAGCCATATTCGTGTGGCTTGTGCCAACTGCAGTATTCTTTTTTAACTTACCAAGTTTTTTGAAATATTTTGCAAGCCCACAAATAATTTTATCGCCGTCGACAACTTTTCCTAGTTCATCTACAGCCATAAGTCTATCCGAATCCCCGTCAAACGCAAAACCGATATCAGCCTTATATCTAAATATTCGCTTAGCAAGGTTTTCTGGGTAAAGCGCGCCACAGTTTTGGTTGATTTTTTCGCCTTCGTTAGTGCAGTTTGCCGCAATTACGTTTGCACCTAGTTTTCTAAATACGTCGGGCGCAATTCTATGTGCAGCGCCGTGTGCACCGTCAAGCACAATCGTTAGTCCTTCTAAAGAATTTTCACTTGCGCTTATAAGGTATTCTTTATAGAGTTTCACAAGGTTTAAATCTTGCTCGTAAGTACCGATATCAGGGTAAGCGTTTACGCGTTCTCTAATAAAGCAACGCTCTACCCTTTCTTCTTCTTTATCGCCAAGTTTATAACCATCACTATTAAATATTTTAATGCCGTTATATTCGCCGCTGTTATGTGATGCACTTATAACGATACCGTAATCAAAATTTAGCGTTCTAGTAAGATAAGCAACGCCAGCAGTAGGAACAACGCCCGCGTCGACTACTTTTGCCCCGCCACTCATAGCGCCACCAGCCACTGCAAGTGTTAGATAAGAATTTGAAACACGCGTATCAGAGCCTATCAAAATCTTAGGTTTTTCTTTTAATATTGAAAGCGCATTACCTATTTTATAAGCGATATTATAACTTAAATCTTCGTTAACCTTGCCCCTTAAGCCGTCAGTACCAAAAAATAAACCCATTTTACTTTTTCTCCTTTAAATAAAGATGCGCTCTGTTTTCTTTTATCTCTTGTCTAACCCTACCGATAACAAAGTCGTCAGTTTTTATATCATCGGTAACCGTCGTTCCCGCACAAATATATGATTTACTTTCAATATTTACGGGTGCAATAATGTTGCAGTTGCTACCTATAAAACACTCATCACCAACAGTTGTTCTATTTTTAGAGCGTCCGTTATAGTTTACAAAGATAGCACCACAACCGATATTACAATCTTTACCAATATCAGCGTCCCCTACGTAAGCCAAATGGCTAACTTTACTTCCTTCGCCGATAACTGCGTTTTTAATCTCAACAAAGTTACCTATCTTTGCGTTATCTTTAATTTCAGCCTTAGGTCTAAGCCTTGCAAAAGGTCCAATCGAACAATCTTTTCCAACAACAGCATCTTCACAGTTGCTGCTAGTTACAACTGTATTTTCACCTATAATAGTGTTCTTTAGATAACACATGGGCATAATAATAGCGCCGTCTTTAATAACGGAAGTGCCTTCTATCCTGCAATTTTCATAAATTGTTACGTTATTGCCGATAGTTACGCCTTTCTCAATAAAAACCGAGCGCTTATCTTTAATACATAAATTCTTTCCGTGTTTAAACTTCATAAAAACTCCCAAACTTTAACGTGTTTTAACTTTCTTTACAACACGTTTTTAATTTTACACCATATTTTACGCTTTGTCAATGACTTTTGTTAAATAAAATTTAGCATAAAATGCCACTTTTTATATAAAATACGGCAAAAATTATACATTTTTACAGTTTACATGTTTTTAAAATTTAGGGGTGAATTTTAAAATTTTACACAATATTTTACAAGTTTAACACTTAAATTAAAAAACATGTCTACCAATTATCGCACAAAAAACGATCATACCCTTCATATTATTTTTAGAAAAATTTTTTTGTGAAAGATTAACTTTACAAAAATTTTCATAAATGGTAAAATATATTTATAAAATTTTTGGAGATTATTATGGTTGGTATTGTTGTTGCTCTTTACTCTGAAGCAGAAAAATTATTAACAAAAGTTGAGAACTTAAAAGAAATTACTATGGCGGATAAAAAGGCTTATTTTTGCAAATTAGCTGGTAAAGATACTATTATTGCTATAAGCGGTATAGGCAAAGTAAACGCTGCAATTACCACCCAACTTCTTATTGATAAGTATTCACCCGATTTCATCTTAAACTTCGGCACTTGCGGCGGCACAAATAAAAGCGTTGAAATTCTTAAATATTACGTTGTTACAAAGTGTGCGCAGTTTGACTTTGATCTTCGCGAACTTGACGGCGTTCCGCTTGGTTATATTCAAGATTACGACACCGTTTTCTTCCCCACCTATACATGTGGGCTTGAAACTCTTGAAAAAAGTGTTTTGGCTAGTTCAGATAGATTTACTGATAATCAAATTGACATCGACAATATCAACGAAATGGGTGCAAGCATTAGAGATATGGAAGGCGGTGCAATCGCACAAACTTGCACGGCTAACAATATTCCATTAGTTATGATTAAAGGCATTTCAGACGTTGTTGGCAGTGGAACAGCACAAGAACAGTTCTATAGAAACCTTAAAACGGTTGGCGAAGGTTTCCCCGACGTTGTAATTAAAGCAATTGACGCTGTTTCAAAAACACTTTAAAATAATGAACGAATTAACTAAACTTTTACTTGAAAATCAAGACCTATCTTACCGTGAATTTCACTCAAAACTTATCCCAGACAATACTCATCCTATTATAGGCGTTAGAGTTCCCGTTATAAAATCAATAGCAAAATCCGCCCTAAAAAATCTTCCTACCCAAACTTTAGATTTTATTAGTGAAACACATACTTTTTACGATGAGTTTATGTTACACGCACTGATAATAAACACCTTATTTTTAGACGTTAATAAAACGTTTATTGAAGTAGAAAAGTTCTTGCCGCAAGTTGACAACTGGGCAGTGTGCGACAGTTTTGTTTCTTCATTAAAAATTATAAATAAGCACCCCGAATTCGTACTAGAAAAGGTTAAAGATTACTTAAAATCTTCTCACCCCTACACCGTTAGATTTGGCGTTGTGGTATTACTTAATTACTTTCTCGATAAGAACTTTAGCGAAGAAGTTTTAAGGCTTGTAAGCGCAAGATGTGGCGAGCATTTTTATGTGGATATGGCAATTGCTTGGCTGTTTAGCGTGGCACTTGTTAAACAATACGATTTTACTTTGCCCTATTTATTAAACGATAAATTAACAAAATTTGTTCACAATAAAGCAATTCAAAAGGCTATTGAGAGTTATAGAATTGATAAAGATACAAAAGAATATTTAAAAACCTTAAAAAGAAAGGCTTAAAGCGTTTGCTTTAAGCCTTTTTATTATTTATAAAAGTTTGTCTTTATATGTACTTGTTCTTCGGGTTGTTTTACACCTAATTCTTTACCAGCGTTTATACATTTAATCATATAAGCCATATTTTCGCCTAAAATGCGCATTGTTTGCATGCCTTCAACGTCGCTTTCCGCTTGCTCGCTGTTGCTACCAAACACCATATTCCAGTATTGAGAAGTTACAACCGGCATATTGCTAATCATAAAGTATTTATTTATAATATCAAGTGTTGCCGTCGTTCCAGCCCTACGCGCAACGGCAACCGCAGCGGCGGGCTTAAATGCAAATGATTTCTTTGCAAAAAATACTTTATCTAAAAATGATTTAAGCGTACCGTTAAGCCCCGCGTAATATACTGGACTGCCAACGATTAAGCCGTCCGCATTTTCTATCTTTTCAATGATTTCATTAACAAAATCATCTTTAATACACTTATGAGTATTCGTGCAAGCACAACACACGGTGCAAGCGGCGGTATCTCTATTCCCCACGCAAACAATTTCCGTTTCAACTCCGTTTTCATTTAATGATTTTGCTACTTCACTTAAAGCTGAATAAGTTGTTCCATTTTCATGAGGACTTCCGTTAAGCAATAATACTTTCATAAAACACCCCGTAATTTCTAAAAAAATAACCCTTGCCGTTTAGACAAGGGTTTTTGGAGCTGATAACCGGAATCGAACCGGTGACCTCATCCTTACCAAGGATGTGCTCTACCATCTGAGCCATATCAGCATAAGCGTTATCTCTCAAACGCTTAACTATTATATAAAATAAAAAAGTATTTGTCAATATAAAAACCCAGTTAAAAACAAAATTTTTATAAATTTTTACAATTTTTTTCTTTTTTGATAAAACTTTTATAAAAACCGCCCGCCATAATCAAATATCACGGGCGGTTTTTTTGGTTAATTATTCTTCAACGATTTCTTCTCCGTCATCTTCTGCTTCACTCTTAGGTGAAATTGCTATCTTAGAAACGGTTGAATCGTCAATTCTCATAATTCTTACGCCTTGAGTATCCCTACCGATAGTGCTGATTTCCGCAGCAGCAACTCTAATAATAGTGCCGTTGCTGGTTATAATCATAATATCTTCTTCGCTAGATACAAGTTTAAGGTTTACAAGTTTACCAGTCTTATCGTTAAATACGCCTGCCTTAACGCCCTTACCGCCACGGATTTGCAATCTATAATCATCAATAGTCGTGCGCTTACCGTAACCGTTTTCAGTCATAGTAATTACTTCATAGCCGTCTTTAATGATTGACATATCTACAACGTAATCACCGTCGTTTAAGGTCATACTCTTAACACCTTGAGTATCTCTACCCATCGGGCGAACGTCTTTTTCACTAAATCTAATACACTTGCCTTCGCGTGATGCCATTAAGATATCGTCTTCACCGTTAGAGAGTTGAACTGAAATAAGTTCATCCCCTTCAACGATGCTTATTGCAATCTTACCACCACGACGAATATTAGCAAATTCTTCTAAAGAAGTCTTCTTAATTAAGCCGTTCTTAGTTGCAAGTACGATATAGCCTTGAGCATCCGCCTTAACTTGAATCATTGCGCGAACTTTCTCATTATCGCCAAGTTGGATTACGTTTACAATCGCCCTACCCCTTGCAGTTCTAGTGCCAACAGGGATATTATAACCTTTAACGCTGTAAACCTTACCCTTATCGGTAAAGAACAAGATATCATCATGAGTTGATGCAATAAACATATTATCAACGAAGTCTTCTTCTTTAGGTTTATGTGCGGTAACACCTTTGCCGCCGCGACGTTGAGTTCTATATTCCGATACGGGAACGCGTTTAACGTAACCAAAGTGAGTTAAACTTACCACGATATCTTCAACAGGGATCATATCCGCTTCATCAATATCACCGTAATCGTAAGAAAGTTCCGTCTTTCTGGGAGAAGGATATCTATCCTTAATTTCTTCCATATCAGCCCTAATAATAGCCTTAACGCGCGATTCGTTTGCAAGGATATCTTTAAGGTCTTTAATAGTGTTATCGAGTTCGATAAGTTCTTCTTGAAGTTTTTCTACTTCCATACTGGTCAAGCGTTGCAATCTCATTTCCAAAATTGCGTTTGCTTGCTTATCGGTAAGAACGAATTCTTCCATCAAAGATACACAAGCGGTGTTTTTATCCGCTGATCTTCTAATGATTTCAATAACTTTATCAATGTTTGCAAGTGCGATTACTAAGCCCTTAACGATATGTTCACGCTCTTCTGTCTTAGCAAGGTCGTATTTAGTGCGGCGAACGATAACGTCTTCTTGGTGAGCAATATAATGCTCTAAAATTTCTTTCAAGCCTAAAACCTTAGGTTCACCGTCAACGAGTGCAAGCAAGATTATACCGTCTTTAACTTGCAAGTTAGTATGTTTATATAAAGTGTTGAGAACAACTTGTGCGTTAGCGTCCTTCTTGAGTTCGATAACGATTCTAAGTCCGTGTCTATCAGATTCGTCACGAACGTCGCTAATGCCTTCAATTTTCTTATCTTTAACAAGGTCAGCAATACTCTTGATAAGCATAGCCTTGTTTACTTGGTACGGAAGTTCGGTTGCAACAATTCTTTCTCTAGTGCCGTTGTTAAATTCTTGAATTTCGCACTTAGCACGGAGAACGAAGCCGCCCTTACCCGTTCTATAAGCCTGTCTAATGCCCGCTCTGCCCATCAAAACACCGCCGGTGGGATAATCAGGCGCGGGAATATATTCCATAAGTTCTTCAACGGTAATTTCGGGGTTATCCATAAGCGCGATACAACCGTTAATACATTCCGCTAAATTGTGGGGCGGAATATTAGTTGCCATACCAACCGCAATACCGTCCGCACCGTTAACTAAGATGTTAGGAATTCTTGATGGTAAAACAACTGGTTGCATTTCCGTATCGTCAAAGTTGGGATAGAAATCAACGGTGTTTTTGTCAATTTCTCTAAGCATTTCGTTAGAGAGTTTAGAAAGTCTTGCTTCGGTATATCTATAAGCCGCTGCTTTGTCGCCGTCCACTGAACCGAAGTTACCGTGGCCGTCAACGAGCGGGAAATTAATAGCAAAATCTTGCGCCAAACGAACGAGCGCATCGTAAACTGAACTGTCACCGTGCGGGTGGTATTTACCTAAAACTTCACCGACGATTTTAGCGCATTTTTTGTAGCCTTTGTCGGAAGTTAAGCCCATATCGTGCATAGCATATAAAATACGTCTATGAACGGGCTTCATACCGTCGCGAACGTCAGGGATTGCACGAGATACGTTAACCGCCATTGCGTAAGCAATAAAGGATTTTTTTACTTCGTTATTGACTTCAACGTTGATAAGTTTGGTCTTTTCAAGCGTCGCTTTAAATTCAGCAGAAAGTTCTGCGCTGATATCTTTTTTAGCCATAATTTTTCTCCTTTATTTTTATACGTCGAGATCGGTTACGAGTTTCGCGTTGTTTTCAATGAAAATACGGCGAAGTTCGGGATCATCACCCATGAGTTGAGTAAACGTTTCATTTGCTTCAACAGCATCTTCCATCGTTACCCTAAGCATGGTTCTAGTTTCGGGGTTCATAGTGGTTTCCCAAAGTTGTTCGGGGTCCATTTCACCAAGACCTTTATAACGCTGAATATCGCATTTACCTACTTCAGCAAGGTAATCTTGAAGTTCTTTATCACTGTAAAGGTATTTATCAACCTTATTCTTTGATGCTTTATAAAGCGGGGGTTGTGCAATATATACGTGTCCTTTTTCAATTAAAGGACGCATAAAGCGGAAAAAGAAAGTGAGAAGTAAAATTCTAATATGGCTACCGTCTACGTCCGCGTCGGTCATGCAAATAATTCTATCATAACGAAGTTTACTTTCGTCAAAATCATCGTGTATGCCACCACCAAACGCAGTAATCATACTGCGAATTTCTTCATTTTCTAAAATTCTGTTAAGTCTTGCTTTTTCTACGTTCAAAATCTTACCACGGAGCGGTAAAATTGCTTGGAAACGTCTATCTCTACCTTGCTTTGCACTGCCGCCTGCAGAGTCCCCTTCGACTATGAAAATTTCACAATATTCAGGGTTCTTATCAGAACAGTCAGCAAGTTTGCCAGGCAAAGTAGTTGACTCTAACGCGCCTTTTCTTCTAGTGTTTTCACGAGCAAGTCTTGCGGCTTCCCTAGCCCTTTGCGCCATAATGCACTTAGATAAAATTTCCCTTGCCTTTGCAGGATTTTCTTCTAAGAAAGTGCCAAAGTGTTCGTTCATAGCCTTGGTAACGTAGTTACGCATTTCACTGTTGCCAAGTTTGGTTTTTGTTTGTCCTTCAAACTGTGGATCGGTAAGTTTAACTGAAACTACAGCAATTATGCCTTCGCGACAGTCGTCTGAAGAAACCTTTTCATCGCCCTTAAACACGTTCAATTTTTTACCAAAATCGTTGATTATTCTTGTTAAAGTGCTCTTAAAGCCTTCTAAGTGAGTGCCGCCTTCTTCTGTATTGATATTGTTTGCAAACGCGTAAATTACTTCGTTATAAGTTTCGGTATATTGAAGTGCAACTTCAACTTCAGTATCACCGTAGAACACGTCAAAGTAAACGGGCTTTTCAAACATAGGCTTTTTATTCTTGCTTAAATCTTCAACAAAGTGCGCAATACCGCCTTCATAGAAAAAGGTATCTTCTTGTTCGCGTTCAGCACGCTTGTCGATAAGTTTAATGGTTAAGCCTTTGTTGAGATATGCAAGTTCTCTTAAACGAGTTTTGATCGTATCGTAATTAAAGTCAACCGTTTCAAAAATTTCATCATCAGGCAAAAAGGTAACCCAAGTACCAGTAAAGTCAGCATCGCCAACTACTTTAAGTTCCGCTTGCGGAATACCCCTATTATAAGTTTGCTTGTGATGTTTGCCGTCTTGGAAAACTTCAACGTCAAGCCATTCAGAGAGCGCGTTTACAACTGATAAACCTACGCCGTGAAGACCACCTGAAATTTTATATCCGCCACCGCCGAATTTACCGCCGGCGTGAAGCTTGGTCAAAACAACTTGAACGGCGGAAACACCTTCAGTATGGTGAATTGCAGTAGGTATACCTCTACCGTTATCTTTAACCGTACAAGAACCGTCGCCGTTGATTTGAACGGTGATAGTGTCACAATGCCCGTTGTTCGCTTCGTCAACGGAGTTGTCAACTATTTCTTGAACTAAATGGTGAAGTCCCCTAACGTCGGTTGAACCGATATACATACCCGGTCTTTTACGAACGGGGTCTAAACCTTCAAGGACTTGTATTTGACTTTCGCCATAATTTTCTTGTTTAATTTTTTCTTCCATTTCACACCCGTAAAACGATAAATTTTTTGTATATAAATTATACCATAAATTAAATTTTTTTACAAGCGTATAAATGCTAAATTAAAACTATTTATAGTTTTAAAGGGGGTTTTTTCACTAATTTTCGAGTATTTTTTCATAAATGAATATTTTAAGTAAATTTACACAAGATAATAGTGCAAATCCAAAGGAGAAAATTACGTGAAAAATTGCAAAAAATGCAGCACAAAAATGGACGGAATTTATAAAGAATGCCCCAACTGTGGCTACAGCGTTTGTGAAGAATGCGCCGACAAAACTTATAGCATTTGCCCTAACTGTTATAACGATTTGGATTTAAAAAATTAAAAGAGCCGATCGGCTCTTTTTTATTTATTTGTACCTTGCTCTACTTCACGCATTTTCCACCTTATAAAGCCGTATAGGTCGTTTATTAAAAACATTAAAAAACAAGCGACCATTGCTAGGCAAGTTAAATCTTGAAAACTTGCAATAGACCATAGAACGATTAAAACTATATCGTTTAGCGCAAACCCAATCGCATAAAAAGAAACCCTTCTAAGCATCATATAAGACGCTAAAAAACTTGTTGCAATCGATACTGTACTGACTATTAAATTAGGAGTGTTAAGCCACTCTAAAATAAAATAAAAAACAACAGTTACAAGTGCAGTAAGCAGCAATGTTGTCAGACATTCTTTACCTGTAAAACGTCTGATTTTTACTACACTTTCGCCTTTCTTTGCCGGGTTTTTAATCCATACTATAATTGTAAAGATTGAAATGGGTGCAGTCATGCCTAAATACGTTATAATTTCGCTATAATATCTAAACTTAAAAGACGTTATAGAATACAAGGCGGCAAAGATAACGCATAGCACTTGCCCTAGTACAAAGCCTTTAGCAATAAAGATTAGCGCAGTAACGCCAAGAACCGTTGCAAGCAAATTTATTACGTCAATTTCTTTGGCGAAAAAGTTTGATGCAATAACGATTGTAAGCGACGTTAGATATATTACCCATTCCTTTTTTTCAAGCGTTTTAAACGGATTTTTCATAAGTTCTCCTTTGCATAAAAAAACACCCACGGCACAACTCTTCAAAGACCTAACGAGTGCGTTATGAGTGTTAATAGTTACCCGGTGGCAACAATCAATCTTATTAAATTATTTTTCTTTTAAGCGTTGGCATTTTGTTCTAAATCAGCCTTCATCTTATCGAAAAGTTTTTTCTCTAAAATCCCCAAGCCCTTAATTTGACATTTGTCGGCTTCTTTTATACCCTTCTTGTAAAAGATATCGAACGCTTCTTTTTCGCCCTTTACGTATAGCAAATAAGCCAATTTTGCCCTAACGTTAGTTGCAGTGTTAACGTTGTTTAAGAATTTTTCATAATCTTCGGTAATTTCATCGGCTTTTTTATCATCAAAATCAAACGTGCAAGCATTGTAGAGCGCATCAACCATAATGGGAGCGACAAAGTACTTTGGCAAATCATCCGTAAGCCCAACTAGCCTTTCCGTTACCTTTTTAGCGTTTTCATAATCACCCTTATCAAGATAATATAAATACCTTGCGTTTAAGAGCATCACGAAGTTAGTGTCGTCTTCGGGAAGTTGTGGAAGGTCAAAATACAAACTTTCATCAACTTCAGAAGGCGTTTTACCGTTATAGGTTTCCGCTTGAATTTTAAGCAAGTTAATGGTAACTTTACTAACGTCATCGCTATGCTTAATGCCGTAAACTACCGCACCGTCGTTACGAACGCCGTCAGTAGATGCGGGAAGAAGCGCACCAAGGCTCATATAAATACCGATAGGTAACATCATTGCCCAAATACAAAATACCCAAATGCCAAGTGATTCGATAAAGAACGGAATAATACCTACAAGCGCTAAAACTAAAGAAGTAATAGGACCTGCAAGCGACATATTTTTTAAGCGCTTAGCCATGTTTTCAGTACGGGTTGGGATCATCTCGGTATACCCTGCTTCTTCACCCATCATAACTAAACTAAACTTAGTTTTCTTACCAACTTTTGCGAACTTAAAAAACCAAATAGTCATTGACGAAAAAGTAAAGCCGTTCAACTTACCCGCAATAAAATGCGCAAGTTCATGCGCACAAGTATGTACTAAGCCGCAAGCGAGTGCACCTACAATAAACTTAAGCATTGCTTGGAATAAATCTTCATAATACTCAGTGCTGCAATAAAAAACAACGCCGAAAAACGCAACTAGCGTTAATCCAAGACTACCAACAAAATTTATAACGTTTGCTCTTCTACTCATCATTTCTCCAAAATTTGCTTTAGATAACCTTCAAGGTTATCACTTTCGCTAACAGTTATCACTTCAAGCCCTATTTTCTTCATTACTTCAAGCAAAATTAACGCCCCACCAGCAATAACTTCCGCCCTTTCTGGCTGAAGTCCTTTTAACTTTTTACGCTCATCAATAGTCATTTCGTAAAGTTTGTCCGTAAGGGCTTTTAATTCACCAAGAGTAATTTTATAACCGTGTGTTTTATTAGGGTCGTAAGGCTCTAATTCTTGCAGCATTGCAGCAATACTAGTAGCCGTTCCACCGATAGTAAAATACTCGGTTTTTATCGTGTCAGTAAATTCGGAAATTACTGATAAAACTTTATCTTTTACCTTGGGCAAATCTTGCCCGCAATCATCTTTTAATTTAACCGCACCATGCGGTACGCTTTTAGAATAAATAGTGTTTTTATCTTGCACAACGGCAACTTCCGTACTTGCACCGCCAACGTCAATTATGCCGCCGTTTGCGCCGTTTAACGCACCGATAAGCCCGAGATATGCTTCCCTTTCACCAGAGATAACTTCAACGTCAATATCGCATAAAGATTTAACTTTATCTAAAAAAGTTTGACTATTTGAAGACTGCCTTACCGCAGCGGTTGCAAAAGCGTAAACTTTATCCGCGCCGTCAACTTTGGCTTTATCAACAAAACGGCAGATAGCATCCGCCGTTCTATTTATTGCTATTAAACTAAGTTTTTTATCATCGGTCATACCTTCGGCAAGGCGAGTAGTGCAAACGCTTTTATAAAGAGTTTTTACACCGTCGCTCATCATAAGCCTTACGGAATTTGAACCGACGTCGATAACACCGTATTTCATACTAATTCATCGGAATATCATCTTCGTAAACAAAACCGAGTGCCCTTGCTTCACGTTCAATCCATTTGCGAAGCATGAAAGTTTCTTTTTCACTTTCACCCTTTTCAATGAGTTGTTCATAGTATGCAATCTGTTCGTTGTAATGGTCAATTCTGTTTGTAAGATATATCATTGACGACACTTGGTAAATCCACAACATCACGAAAATTGACAACAGCAAAACAGCCCCGACCGTGCCTGCCACGACGAGTTTTTTTGCCTTTTCTTCGGTTAAGTTTAACTTTTGTTTTTTCATCTTTAGAATTTACCTTTTTTTCTATAATTCTATTATAAATGTTTTTTGCACATTTTGCAAGTATTATATGAAAACTTTTTAAATATACAAGCATTCCTATAAAAATTGCTACTATCATATACCCCCTTAAACTTGGAAAGTTAAGTTTTAGAGAATATAATGAAAATAAAATTCCTATAGGTGTTAAAAATACAGCGTCTAAAATTATTTTAATAATTTTATTCTTTACAAAATATTTAATCGCGCTCGATATCGATAATAAAATTCCGCTTGCAGCACCAAAAGAAAAGCACGCCAAAAATACGTAAAATTGTCCGCTTGAAACAAACATTATTTAAACAGTTTCTTTATAAGCGGTTGCTTTTTTTGATTATACTTAAACTCGTTAAAAATGCCTTCGGCAATAAGCGTGCCAGTACCCTTATTGAAGGTTGAAATTTTGATATTTTCGCCAACGACCGTTAACCTACTGCCCGATGCGGTAAGTTTAATATATTGCGGTGAAAAACCTTCCACTGCGCTAACCCCAGTCATGGTTAGTTTTTTGCGGTCTTCCAAAGTAATTTTTTCACTATCTAATGCGTTTTGAACTTCTGCCATAATAATACTCCTTTTTTATAACTTATGCCCATTTTTAGATAGTTAAAACCATAAAAAGAAAAAAGACGGAAACAAGGTGCTATTCTCTTAGGGATTTTTTGAAATATTAAAAATTTATAGGAAATTGCTCTTTCAAGCGGAGAAATAATCAGATTCTATACGGAGTCTGATTTTTCTTTTGAAAATTTTTATAAGTTTTTTCAAAAACACCCATTTTCCTATTGACAAGTATCAATGTGATGTGTATAATAGTATTGATAATAATCAATGTGAGGTGCGTATAATGGAAAGAGAAGAATGTACGAAAATCTTAAAAGCGTTAGCAGACGATACCCGTATAAAAATATTTGAAATGTTACGTGGTGGTACGCTTTGCGGTTGTAAAATCTTGGAGCAACTCAATATCACGCAGCCCACCCTTTCTCATCATATGAAAGTGCTTTGCGATTGCGGTTTGGTAAAAGCGGAAAAGGATTGGAAATGGACTTATTACACGCTTGCTTGTTGTAAACTTAATGAAATGCTTGATTTTCTCGGCGATACAAAATGTAGAACGGGAAGAACAAACGAAGATACTTGCAAAAAAAATACGTGCGATTAAGTTCGCATATATTTTTTGCTTATCATATAGATAATTGTCTATATAGATAAAAATAAATATAAGGAGTTATATTGTGGAAACTAAAAAACGCAAATGGTTATGGTGGCTTATAGGCATAATTGCCGTTGTCGTTCTTACGGTGGGGATAGCATTACTTGTGGGCGGAATAAACGGAATAAGAGCCGTTGGGGATTTTATTACTGACCAAATTCTTGGTATGAAATGGCTAAACGCTTTAATCGGTATGGCATTTATCGCTATGTTTGGTGAAACCTTTATGTCGGGACATTGGGGGCAAGCAATACAGTTTTTCGTATATGACACAATAAAAATCGTTGTGCTTTTATGCTTGCTTATCTTCCTTATATCTTATATTCAAAGCTACTTCCCGCCCGAAAGAACAAAAAAAATACTTGGTCGATTTAAGGGAATCGGCGCAAATGCGGTTGGGGCTTTGCTTGGTACGGTTACGCCGTTTTGCTCTTGTTCTTCTATTCCTATCTTTATGGGGTTTACCCGTGCAGGAATTTCAAGCGGTGTTACGTTCAGTTTCTTGATTTCAAGCCCACTCGTTGATTTAGGTGCGTTTATTTTGCTTGTCAGCGTGTTTGGTTTCCCTATTGCAATCGCTTACGTTTTCGTCGGCTTAGTGCTTGCGATTATCGGTGGCACGATTATTGAAAAGACGGGCGTGGGTAAACACGTGCAAGATTATATTTTAGAATACTCGATTGCAGAAATGGACGGCGTAGAAATGTCGCAAAAGGATAGATTGATTTATGCAAAAGACCAAATGTTTTCCACGTTAAAAAAGGTATGGATTTATATTCTTGTCGGCGTTGGTATCGGTGCAACCATTCACAATTTTATTCCTACCGAGTGGATTCAAGCGGTTTTAGGTAGTGATAAATGGTACGCCGTTCCGCTTGCTACTATTCTTGGAACGCCTATGTATGCGGATATTTTCGGTACAATTCCCGTTGCGGAAGCATTGTTTGCAAAAGGCGTTGGCGTTGGTACAATTCTTTCCTTTATGATGAGCGTTACGGCGCTTTCCTTGCCGTCAATGATTATGCTTTCCAAAGCAGTAAAACCTAAACTTTTATTTTGGTTTATCTTTATTGTCGTTGTCGGCGTTATGATAATAGGCTTTGCCTTTAACGCTCTTAATTTCTTATTCGTTTAATAAAATTCAAGGAGATTCATATTATGAAACTTATTACTCTTGGTTACTGTTGCAAAAAGTCAAAACAAAATCACGAAAACGCCGTGATTGCTGCAAAAAATTGTGGTATTGAAATGCCCGTAAACATTTCCGATACAATGGAAATTATGAAATACGGCGTAATGAGTACCCCTGCCATTGTGATTGACGGAAAGGTTGTCGCTATGGGTAGAATGTTATCGGTTGAACAAATTGAAACGCTTATAAAGGAAAGGAAGTAAGATGTCTTGTAAGAACGTAAAAGAATGTATTTGCCCAAAGAAAACGTGTCCTAATCACGGAAAGTGTTGTGATTGTGTTATAAAACACCGTAATACGGACAGTTTGCCGTATTGCCTTTTTCCTGATAATAACGGCGATAAATCAAATGAAAATCATTATCGTGTTTTGAAGAAAAGATTCGAATAACTAAAAAGCGGCAAGTCCATTATTTAGACTATGCATGGTGAGTAAAATTTTATAAAGAGATTGTAAAGTATAGCGCACTATACTTTCAAATGAAAGTCGTGTGTTTTTATATGGCAAAAAGTAAAGGATAGCAAAATCTTGCTATCCTTTTATGTTGTCAAAAAAATCCTTATGGGAAGAGCGAAAAGTCCGCCTTTTTTGTTATTCAGGGAGTTTCATATCTCCAAATTTTATCCAACCTTTCTTTCTCATAAATTCACTTATTACAATATTAAGTACTGCGGGCAGCACAAACATAAGCATTATTATTCCGAAAACGCCCCAAAAATCAAGTGTTGTAAACTTAAATAAGTCGAATACACCAACTAGTCCACTAGTACCCATACCACCACCGCTTGCGCCGCATTTAAGGTTAAACACACAAGTTGAAATAGGACCTAAAATTGCGCTTGAAATTATCATCGGAAGCATAATTATGGGTTTTTTCATAATGTTGGGTATTTGAAGCATACTCGTACCAACGCCTTGCGCAATAAGACCAGCAAAGCCGTTTTCACGAAAAGATGCAACTGCAAAACCAACCATATGGCAAGCGCAACCCACAGTTGCTGCACCGCCTGCAACGAGCATTGCATCATAAATTTCAACTGATACTTCCCCCTTTGAAAAGGCAGTAATAACTGGTGATGCGACTGCAACCCAAATTGCAGCGGACGAAGTAGGCAAAGTCAAAACTATACCCATTACCACTGAAACTATTATTCCCATAAAGAACGGCGTTGCTTTAGTTGCAAGGGCAATCAAAACGCCTAATTGATTTACAAGCCAAATAAACGGATAAGAAACAAAAATACCCGCCAAAGATATAAACATTGTTCCTAAAGGGATTAAGATTATATCGAGTTTAGTTTTTCCAGCGTATAAAGAAACTAATTCTACAACGAGCATAGTTACAACGTATGCACCGATAGGATTACCAGGAGCACCTAAAGTGAGCGTAACCATATCGGCAGCACCGGGCATAAGTTTATCCGCAAACGCACCGACCATACCAGCAACACCCGCTGAAAAGATAAGCAACTTGTTCTTACCCAAAGCGTGAGCAATTCCTACGCCGATACCTACACCCATGAGTGATTTTGCTATATTTGCTATATATAATAATGTATTACCTACAAAATTATCACCAAACCAACCAGCAATCATTGCAAGAATAGTGCCAGCGATAAGGGTTACGAAAAGTCCTTGCGCCATGCCCGAAAACGCTGTGATAAAATAGCGCTTAGGAAGTTCTTTTAAGTAGGTTAAAACTTTATTATCTTTTGTCATAATATTATCTCCGTAAGTTTATTATCAACTTGATCACACGAAGTAAGGTAATATTTTACGCCGTTTTTAATAACAAGTTTGTCCGCACGAACAGTTTTGCCGTGAAGATGCCCGTAAATTACGCTGTCAACGCCGTTGTTTTCAAATATTTCAGTAAATAGCGTGTCTTCTCTACGCACGTTAAACGGCGGATAATGTATAAGTGCTAATAACTTATCCCCTTCTTGCTTAATTTTATTTGCCGCTGAGAGCGAAAGTTTTAATCTTTCAGTTTCTCTTAAATAAATTTTTCTATCTTGCTCGTTAAAATCTGGCGCACCAGGCACACTCCAACAGCGTGAACCGCAAATCACAACGCCGTCAAACCTAATACAGTCGTTTTGAAGTGCGTAAAAATTCTCGGGGAGAATATCTCTTACCCTACCTATTCCGCTCCACCAGTAGTCGTGATTACCTTTAATGAATATTTTTTTACCCTTTAAATCAACAAGACTTTGAATATCCTTTTGAGCATCTTCCAAATTCATTGCCCAACTGATATCCCCACCGATTAAAACCAAATCGTCATCAGAAACTTTCTCTTGCCAGTCGGCGCGTATTTTATCCATATAACCAACCCAGTTACCCCCAAAAACATCCATGGGCTTGTTGGTATTTGTTGATAAGTGAAGATCACTTATTGCAAAAATTTTCATAAATCAATAATACCATACTGAAAATAATTTATCAAGCATTTTATGTTTACAGTTAAAAAAAGCACCCTTGTAGGTGCTTTTTAGTTTTGATTAAATCAATAGGTTACTGTGGGAACATTGGTAGTTCAAAAAATCCCGCGCAAACTTCTTGCGTGTAATCTTGACACGGCGGAATTGCCGCATATCCGTAAGACGGAACAAGTAGTTCTACTTCCATAACTATTTTGAGTATGATGGACACGCAAGCATCAATAGTAAACTCGTTATCACCAGTATAAGAACCTTGAGTTGACACAAGCGATACTATTGCTTCAACCGCATACGGCATAATCGATGCTGATGGAACGTTTAATATAACGTCCTTAGTAACAGTTACCGTTGAAGTTGCAACGCCTTCTACCCCGTTTGCATCGGTGTATGCAACCGATACTGGAATAGTTACGTCCGCACGCACTCTTGCCGAGCCTTGACGCTCTGGAAGAGGATCAATAAGCAAATTACTTATAACACCTTGTGAAACCGTACTCTTTGCGCTTATGAAAGTTAACGGATATGTAGGAGTTGTGGGTGTAAGGTTAGTAATATTTAATACCACGTCGGTAAGTTGTGTTTGTTGCATGCACGCGTCGAATACCTTTTTCGCTTGAATACAAACTTTTTCACACAAGCCGTTTATGGGATTACCGTTTATCTGCCCCGGACATCTATCCGACTGAAAATTACAAAAAAACGACATTTAAGCCTCCTTTTTGGTTTTATACTTTAATATATGCTTTTAAGTAGGCTTTATGACACAGCGGCTTTTACAAAAAAAACGGAGCAAAACGCTCCGTTTTTTTTAGTTTGCATTTTCAGCAATTTTGTTGGCTACAAATTTTTTCTTTAACTTCTTATACGTAAATATAAACGCAATGGCTAACATACAAATTGATAAAATCCAACCTACTGGCCAAACGAGATATAAGAAAGTTAAATTTCCTTTGAAGAAAGGATAAAGTGCGAACACCCAAACAAATCTTAGTGCACACATAAACAAGAAAGTGCTTATCGTGGGAACTATCGGGTTATTCATACCGCGGAGTGTTGCTCCCATAATTTCATTTATACCACAAATAAAGTAAGTACTTGAAATTATTATCATCTTTTGCTGTGCGTAAGCGATAACTTCGGGTACGTCGCTCATCAGCGATGCTAATTGCTTAGAGAATATTGCAGAAAGCGCACCTAAAGTTGCGGCAAACATTATTGAAATAAGCATTGATACACCAACTGCTTTTTTTGCGCGCTTCAAGTTGCCCGTGCCTACGTTTTGACTTACGTAAGACATAGTTGCCAGCGACGGTGCAACGGCAATTTGATATAAGATGCCATCAAAGTGATTTGCAATAGATATACCAGTAGTTGCTGAAGGACCTTCTGCGTTTACAGTAGAAGTTATAATTACGTTTGCAAGTGAATAAAGTGCTTGTTGAAGACCTGCGGGTATACCGATATATAAGATTTCTTTAACGTGTTTAGAGTAAAATCTAAAGTGTTTAATCTTAAACTTAACTATACCTTTATTTTTAAGAATAACTATAAATGATAAAACGCCCGCTAAAGTTTGGCAAATTATAGTTGCAAGCGCAACGCCAACTACGTCCGTATCAAATACGACTACAAAGAAAGCATTGAGCGCAATCTTCAAAATATTACCTAAAGACAAATACAACATAGGGTGCTTAGAGTCCCCCATAGCGCGAAGTATTGCCGCGCTAAAGTTATAAATCATCATTATAGGTATGCCACAAAAATATATGCGGAAGTATAATACTGCTTTGTCAAAAAGTTCTATTGGACAGTTCATCCAAGTTATAAACACTTCTCCAAGAGATACGCCTATAACGGCAATAATGATACCGCCAGCAAGCGCTAAAGCATAAGCCGTGCCTACCGCCTTTTCAACACTTTCGGAATCTCTTTTGCCGATATATCTAGCAACGACTACACTTGAGCCAGAAGATATACCTATTAAAAGCCCCGTGATTAAAGACACAAGCGTACTACTTGCCCCAACAGCACCAACAGCATCGGGTTTGCCGAGCATTTTTAGCATACTCATATCGACAACGCCGACAAGTGATTGTAAAACGTTCATTATCATTATAGGGATAGTGATTGCCATTAACCCCTTAAAGATAGAACCAGACAGCATATTAACTTCATTTTTATTTTTAAACATGATAGCACCTAAAATTCAAGCAAATAATTATGAAAAGTCTTTATAGAAAAGGAACGCCTTTCGACACCTAGTTGATTCGAAATGCGTTCCTTAAATATTAATAATTGTATCCTAGTTCAATAGCCTTAACGTTCTTTTCTAAAAGTTCAGCCTTTTTAGCGGGAACCATTTGCGCAAGACTTGACTTGATTTGTTCTAAGGTTAAAACGTTAGTTTCTTTGATAACCTTGCCCATGATAATCATGTTTGCAAGACCTTCTAAAGCGTTATCGCTTGCAAGTTTAGTTGCAGGAATACCAACGGTTGTGATATCTTCCCTATTTCCAGATTTAGCAATAAGAGAACTATCATAAATAACGTAACCACCCTTTTCTGTGTCGTTATAGAACTTTTCAAGTGAAGGAAGGTTCATCGCGATAAGTACGTCGGGTTTATCAACGATAGGCGAACCGATAGGCGTGTCAGATAAAGTTACACTGCAGTTAGCAGTACCACCACGCATTTCAGGACCGTATGACGGAAGCCAACTTACTTCCATACCGTTTTTTAAACCAGTATATGCCAAAGCCTTACCAGCGAACAATACACCTTGACCACCAAAGCCAGCAATAAGGATTTTAGTAGTTTTACTCATGTTACTTTTCCTCCTTATACTTGTCTTTGTAAACGCCTAAAGGATAATAAGTTTCCATATTTTCGTTAAGCCATTCTAAAGCCTTTTTAGGAGTTAAACCCCAGTTAGTAGGACAGGTTGACAAAACTTCAACGAGAGAAAAACCTTTTCCGTCGATTTGGTTTTGGAAAGCCTTTTTAATTGCTTGCTTTGCCTTTTTAATGTTTTTAACGTTGTTTACCGCTACCCTTTCAAGATAAGTTGCACCTTCTATTTGTGAGAGCATTTCACAAACCTTAACGGGATAACCTACAACGGTTACGTCACGACCATAAGGTGAAGTTTGAGTAACTTGTTGCGGCAAAGTGGTAGGAGCCATTTGTCCACCAGTCATACCGTAAATTGCGTTATTAACGAAGATTACGGTAATGTTTTCACCACGAGCGGCTGAGTGAACGGTTTCTGCAGTACCAATAGCAGCAAGGTCACCGTCGCCTTGATATGTAAATACAACGTTATCGGGATAAGCACGCTTAGCACCAGTTGCAACGGCGGGTGCTCTACCGTGAGCGGCTTGAATCATATCACAGTTAAAATAATTATAAGAGAATACAGAACAACCAACTGATGCAATACCTACGGTTTTCCCCGTTACGCCGAGTTCTTCTAAAACTTCAGCAACTAAACGGTGAATAATACCGTGGGTACAACCCGGGCAGTAATGCAAGGGAGCGTCGGTTAAACCTTTGGTCTTTTCAAATACTACCATTCTTTTGCTTCTCCTTTTTCAATTTCTTCAAGTTTTGCTACGATTTCATCCGGTGTCATAATTACGCCACCAGTTCTACCGTAGAAGTATACGGGCTTAGAACAGTTAATAGCGAGTTTAACGTCATCAACCATTTGACCCATGTTAAGTTCAACAGATAAGAACGACTTAACCTTACCTGCAGCCTTCTTAAGCGCATCCTTGGGGAACGGCCAAAGCGTGATAGGACGGAGCATACCAACCTTAATACCGCGCTTTCTTGCGTCCATAATAGCGTTCTTAGCAACACGCGCTGCAATACCGAATGCTACTACGCAGATATCAGCGTCATCCATCATGAATTCTTCATACATAACTTCGTCGCGTTCAACGATTTTATAACGTTCATATCTATTGATATTCCATTCTTCAAGTTGTGCGGGGCTAAGTGATAAAGAGTTTACGACATTTCTACCTTCGTGAGTATCTTTACCAGAAGTTGCCCACGGCTTAGCGTATTCTTTAACTTCGCCGAGTTCTAAAGAAACGGGTTCCATCATTTGACCCATAGTACCGTCAGCAAGAAGCATTGCAGGCATTCTATACTTATCAGCAAGGTCAAAACCTTTGAAAGTTAAGTCAACCATTTCTTGAATAGACGCGGGTGCTAAAACGATAAGTTTATAGTCACCGTGTCCACCGCCCTTTAATGCTTGGAAGTAATCAGATTGTGAAGGTTGAATACCACCAAGACCAGGGCCACCACGTTGAACGTTTACGATAAGCGCGGGAAGTTCACAACCAGCAAGGTAAGAAATACCTTCACTCTTTAATGAAATCCCTGGGCTTGATGAACTGGTCATAACCCTTTTACCGCAAGCAGCAACACCTAAAACCATGTTGATAGCGGCAACTTCAGA
Source organism: Christensenellaceae bacterium (assembly GCA_045594285.1). Taxonomy (GTDB): domain Bacteria; phylum Bacillota; class Clostridia; order Christensenellales; family Borkfalkiaceae; genus UBA1259. Next base: position 65,289 of record JAZNYF010000006.1, read on the forward strand.
TTCAGCTTGCAAGAACGTACCGCCGATTTTAGGCATACGTTTTGCCATATAAGCAGCAACTTCGGTTTGCGGAGTGATAGGATAACCAAAATAATATTTGCATCCTGCCATTATAGCCGCTTCCGCAAGTGCTTCATTACCTTTCATTAACACTTTTTCTGCCATAATTCACCTCTATTTTTCCACCGTGATAACCGTATCAGGACACATAGTTGCGCAGAAAGCACACGCTATGCACTTTTCTTGATCGGTAATTTCAGCCGGATGGTAACCTTTTGCATTGATTTTTTCTTTGGAGAGCGCGATGATTTGTTTGGGGCATACGGTTTCACAAAGACCGCAACCTTTGCAACGCTCTACGTCAAAAGTAACTTTTGCCATGTTTTCTCCTTTTCTACAACCAATCTCCGTATTTAATCGGATCGATTAGTAGTACTTGTTTTAATTGTTTTATTCTTTCGTCAGCCGCAAGGTCGCGCCTTACTGCTGTAAATTTTATGGGTAAGCCAGTAACTGAAGAAAATTCTTCCGCCTTTTTTAAGCCTTGCAAAATATCTTCAACCGTAGTTTCAAGCCCTAAGTTAGCGTTGTTTACGATCCCCGTAAAGTTAAGTTTTGCCGTGCGTTCAATTTCCGCTTTAATCTCTAGCGCACCTTCTATCGTGCGGGTTTCAGGTCTAAAACAATTGAGCACGAAAAGTGCGTCGTAATTATTTTCTTCCTTAATCTTATCAACAAATCTTCCGAGAGCGAGCGCTCCCCTGTCGTCCCCACCGATATCTGCAACTGCAAACCTATCTTTATCGTCCACCATTTTATACGACTTAGCATTCATTGCGGGAATATCTACGTTTGTCTCCGCAAAGGGCGAAACGACTAATTCCACGCCGTTTTTCTCTAAAGTATCTAAAGCGTCAACCGTTCTAAAATACGGATTAACTATATCTAAGTCGTAAATACTAACGGGTTTATTTTGTTTTGCAAGTGCAAGCGCGTAATTTACCGCAACGAAAGTTTTTCCACTTCCGTAATGTCCCATTATAACGGTTACGCGTTTATCAAACATTATCTTTCTACCTTATAGCACCAGCCGCGTTTATCGGGATTTTTACCCCATTGAATACCGGTAAGTTCATTGTAAAGTTTTTGGGTGAGTTCACCGATTTGGTTATTTGATACAACGAAATCTTTATCCTTATAGAAAAGATGACCGATGGGAGAAATAACCGCAGCAGTACCAGTACCCCACGCTTCTTCTAAAGTGCCGTTTTCAGCAGCAGCCATAAGTTCGTCAACAGAAATCAATCTTTCAGTTACCTTATAACCCCATTCTCTTAAGATTTCAATGCTTGACTTTCTGGTAATACCAGGAAGAACTGAACCAGTAAGCATCGGGGTTACGATTTCACCGTTGATTTTGAACATAACGTTCATTGCACCAACTTCTTCGATGTACTTTCTTTCTACACCGTCAAGCCACAATACTTGTGAAAAACCTTTGGCTTCAGCGCGTTTACCCGCTCTTAAAGATGCTGCGTAGTTACCACCACACTTAGCATAACCAGTACCACCGCGAACTGCTCTAACGTCTTCAGATTCAATACAAATCTTAACGGGGTTAAGACCTTCTTTATAATAGTTGCCGACCGGTGATAAGATAATTACGAAAGTAGCGTTATGAACTGCGTGAACGCCTAAAGATTCATCATTACCAAACATAAAGGGACGGATATAGAGTGAAGTGCCCGGTTGATCGGGAATCCAGTCATAATCAACGTTGATGAGTTCAGTAAGTGCTTTAAGAGTAAATTCTTCATCTAAAGTAGGAAGACATAATCTTTCAGCAGAATCGTTCATACGTCTAACGTTTTCGATAGGACGGAACATTTGATAGCCGTCAGCCGTTTTATAAGCCTTCATACCTTCAAAAATTTCCGCACCGTAATGCAACACGGTTGATGCGGGATGAATAGGAATATAGTCAAACGGAACTATTTTCGCATCATGCCAACCATCTTTATCCGAATACTGCATAACGAACATGTGGTCGGTAAAATACTTGCCAAAGCCGAGATTAGTAAAATCGGGCTTTTCTTTAAGAACTTTTGCCTTTTCAATTTTAATTTCTTGCATAATTTTACCTCTATATATTATTTTGCTAAATTTAATCTTTCGATAGCGTCTTCACGCATCTTATACTTCAAAATCTTACCAGCGGCGTTCATGGGGAATTCTTTTACGAACACGAAATATCTTGGAACTTTATGCTTTGCCATGTGTGCGTTGCCGTATTCTCTCATTTGGTTTTCATCAGAAACTTCGCCAGCGTTTAAGATGATGTAAGCGCATGCTTCTTCACCATATCTAGGATCAGGCACGCCAACTACTTGAACGTCGCGAACTTTTTCATGAGTTAAGTAGAATTCTTCAATTTCTCTAGGATACAAGTTTTCGCCACCGCGAATAATCATATCTTTAAGTCTGCCAGTTACTTTATAGTAACCGTCAGGTGTTCTACAGCAAATATCCCCACTGTGCAACCAGCCGTCTGCATCAATAGTTTGTTCGGTTGCTTTGGGCATTTTGTAATACCCTTTCATGATATTATAACCACGTGCAACGAATTCGCCGTTTTCACCGTCCGGGAGTTCTTCGCCAGTTTCGGGATCGATAATTTTACATTCAACTCCAGGGAACGCACTGCCGACAGTTTCTACACGGTGGTCTATATCTTCGTTAACTTCACCCATCGTGCAACCAGGTGATGCTTCGGTTTGCCCGTAAACGCTTATGATTTCAGTCATATTCATTTCCGCAGCGGCGCGGCGCATCAACTCGGGCGGACAGTTAGCCCCCGCCATAATACCGGTTCTCATATGTGAGAAGTCGGTCTTAGCAAAGTCAGCGTGATTAAACATTGCAATAAACATCGTGGGAACGCCGTTAAAGCAAGTAATCTTTTCATCATTAATGCAAGCGAGTGAAGATTTTGGTGAGAAGTACGGCATAGGACAAATAGTTCCGCCGTGAGTCATCAAGTTAGTCATTGAAAGCACCATGCCGAAACAGTGGAACATAGGAACTTGAATCATCATTTTATCCGCAGTTGAAATATCCATTCTATCGCCGATAATCTTACCGTTATTTACGATATTACCGTGCGTCAACATTACACCTTTTGGAAAGCCGGTAGTACCTGAAGTATACTGCATGTTACAAACGTCGTCAGACTTAACTTTAGACGCTCTGCGGCGAACTTCTTCTTGCGGAACAAGTTCAGAACGCTTTACGAAGTCTTTCCACTCTAAGCAACCGTCCATATCGAAACCAACTGTTATAACGTTTCTCAAAAACGGAAGTTTCTTTGAATATAACGGTGCACCCGCTTTAATATTTTTGAGTTCGGGGCAAAGTTCTTCAATAATAGCCTTATAGTCAGAATCTTTGCAACTGTCAATCATAACGAGCGTGTGCGTGTCAGATTGCCTTAAAAGATATTCGGCTTCGTGAATTTTGTAAGCCGTGTTTACTGTAACGAGTACTGCGCCGATTTTTACGGTTGCCCAGAAGGTCAAGAACCATTGCGGAACGTTGGTTGCCCAAATAGAAACGTGATGACCAGGCTGAACGCCGAGTGAAATAAGCGCTGCGGCAACCTTATCTACGTCGTCTCTAAATTGTGAATAAGTTCTAGTATAATCGAGCGTAGTGTACTTAAACGCAAGTTGGTCGGGATAGCACGCAACCATTTCATCAAGAACTTCAGAGAAAGTCAAATCTAAAACGTCGTACTTCTTCCAAGGATGCGTACCCGTTTTTGAACGGTTATAATATACGGGTTTTTTTACTTCTTCATTAGATTTAGAAGTCATATAACTCTTAAAGTGAGTTAAAATGATGTCGGCTGAAGAAATATCATCAGATTCCATTACCGAAATAAACCCGTCGTAATTCAAAGAACGAAGTGCGTTTGCAAAATCTTTAACGGGCAATTCCCCGTCGCCGATAATAACAGCCTTGCCGTCCTTTTTGTCGCCTATACGCACGAAACCGATATAAGCGCCGAGCGTTTGGATTGTCTTATCAGCAGATTCTCCAGCACTAAAGAAAGTTTCACGGATGTTCCAGCAAACTTTAAGCGCTGCAGTGCCGAAAAAGTTAATAACGTCCAAAACCTTTTCAGTATTAGCGAGAGGACCAACAGTTTCAATAAGGATAGAAACGCCGTTTTCTTCCGCCATTTTGATTGCGGGTAATAAAACTTCTTTCATCACGCAATCATCAAGCATGGTGTCAAATTTAACGATTACGTTTTCAACCGATGCTAAAACTGCATATTCAACGTACTTACATACGCTTTCACAATCGGTTTTATCGGTAATACTTTCGGGATAAGTAATCGCTGAAATAGCGATATGTCTATTTACGAGTTTTCTTTTTGCATCAGCAGTAACTGACGAGCGGAAAATACTATCAGCGTGCTGAGCCTTTTCTTTAGAAACGTCAAAAACTTCAATACCGTCAAAGCCGTAACTTTGCGCAACGTTGCAAAGTTCGATGAAGTTTGACGTGTTTACAAATTTATCGGGAAACGAGAACTTCATAATTACTTGCCCTCGTACACTATTTTATTGAGTGCGTTGATATAAGCACGGATACATGCTCCGACAATATCAGTTGAAACGCCGTTACCAGGATAAAGTTTTCCGTCAGCGCGCAAACGTATGATTGAAGAACCTACTGCGCCTCTACCCTTTGTTACAGCGTGTACTTGGAAATCATCGAGTTCATAGTGATGACCGATAATTTGTTCAATAGCGTGGAAAGCAGCGTCGATAGGACCGTCGCCAGTAGAAACGCCAGTGAACTTTTCACCGTCTTTTTCCAAGGTTACGTTTGCAGTTGCAGCGATAACGTTACTGCTGTTTACAACGTAGTTGATAAGGTGATAAGTTGAAGGTACTTGCATAGCGGTGCTTGCAATAATCGCTTCAAGTTCTTTAGTGTCGATACTTTCTTTTTTAGCGGTTACTTTCTTAAATTCTTCGTAAACCTTGCCAGCATCGGCGTCAGAGAGTTCATAACCTAATTGATTAACGATAGCACAAACTTCACTCATTGAAGCGGTTGCGTCGATCGCTTGAGAAACTTTTACGCTTTCTTCTTTTGTAGTGTATTCACCAGTTACGCCGTTAATAGCATCGGAAATTGACTTAACGTTGGTTACGTCAACGGCACATTCAGCATCCAAATCAAACTTTTTAGCGCGGAAAATATCAGAAAGGACAGACATTGAAAGATAATCGCCACAAGTGGAAGTCTTAACGCCGTCAGCCCCTGCCTTAATTGCTTCCAAAGCACAAGCAGATGCCATTGAAAGTGCGTTTGAAGGTTGCACGAAAACCTTAACGTCGCATACAGCTTTGATATCTTTAACCATCTTTGCGTAATCTTCAGGGAACGCTTCACCAGCGTCGTCAGCAATTGAAACACAACAAGCGCCGTTTTCTACTGCCGCCTTTACACATTCACAAACAAACCCTTCTTCCGCTCTAAACGCGTCGAGTGCAGCAAATTCTACGTGGTCGCTAATTTCTTTAGCGGCTTTAACGAGTTCGCTAATTTTTGCGAGCATTGCAGGTGCTTTTAAGTGATAAAAATATTCCATTTGCGCAGTTGAAACTGGCATAGCAACTTGTAAGCACACCTTTTTAGCAGCGCTTACACATTCAGCGGCGGCCTTAACGCCGTCCACAGTATCACCCACTGCAATTTTGATTGCAGCGTCCTTTACAGATTGAGCAATCGTGCGATATATAACTTCGTTTTCTTTAGAGTTGATTAGAACAGGTAGTTCAATAGCATCAACGCGTGCAGCGTTTAGCATTTCAGCAATAGCGAGTTTTTCTCTAAAAGTAAGAGAAAGTTCTTGTTCTTGAACAACCTTTAAGGTTACGTCTGATACGGTAATCTTTTTCATTTTTACATCTCCTAAAACGTTATTTAACAAAAAATCCCTGACCGAAACAGTCAGGGACGACATTTTGCCGTGGTACCACCCAAATTATTACAAAATCTTTTGTAATCACTCATAAAACTTTTGACGGGGTTAACCGAAAACGACTACTGACAGTTACCGTACGAAATAACGTTTAAATATATATTCATTAAACATTATATAATACGCATACGCGATTGTCAAGTAAATAAGTAGTAAAATATAGGGTTTTTATCGACTTTTAAGACAAATAAAAAATCCCCGACCGAATTCGGTCAGGGACGACTTAACTTGCCGTGGTACCACCCATCGTTATTGCTGTAAAAGCAATCACTTATTTACCTTTAACAGAGTTACCCGTAAACGATTACTTACTGTTCGCCGTTTCCGCTCCGGAATGAGTAACGCATTATCTCGCATTGACTTGCACCAACCGTCAACTCTCTATATTAAAACAAAGCGTCTTTTTCCTTCACAGCGTTTGATTAAATTTGAAATTATTATAGCACCACAAACACCGATAGTCAAGTGTTTTAATAGCGGTTTTTAAAGTTTTAATAATTTTTTTACGTTGCCCGAAAGTATCATTTCACGCTCTTTTTCAGTGAGCGGAATTTGCATAAATCTTTCAAGTTCACGCTTAGCATCCCACATAGGAAAATCTGTTGCAAAAAAGAATCTTTCAGCACCGAGCATATCTATTATACTCTTTGCTTTTTCTGCAGTGATAAACGCTAAAGAAGAGCAAGTGTCAAAATATACGTTCTTTAATCCTTTATAAACGTAAGCGTCATCCCAACAACGATAACCGCCAAAATGCGCAGCAATAAAAGTAACTAAAGGATATTTTTTCGCCATTTTTGCTAGTTTATACGGCTTAGAATATTCGTATCTATTATCTCCCGTATGAAATAATATAGGAAAGTTTTCACCAACCGCTCTATAAAACTTTTCAGCAATTTCATCATCAATATTGAACTTTTGAAAATCGGGATGAAGTTTTACACCCTTAAAGCCGTTTTCTTTAGCCCACTTCACTTCACTTACCACTTCTTCTTCAGTCATATCTTGATGAAGCGTCATAAAGCCGATAAATTCACTGTGCGCGTCCATTTCACGCTTGATAAACTCGTTTATAGCGTGTACTTGGTGCGCGGTGGTTGCAACTGAGTGAACTAAATACCCGGTAACCCCCGCTTGTTTACCATCTTCAATAAGTCTATCCACAGTACCGGCTGCCATTTCCATTTCAATATCGTAAAAATTACCTATTGCAACGGTTGCTTTTTCCGCAATTTTTTCGGGATAGATATGTGCGTGTGCATCGATTATTTCCATAACGTAAGTCTTCCTTCTAAGTAATTTAATCGTTTGTTCGTTTATAAAAGTTGATCGCCTATATATCTTCTTAAATAATTCAAATTAATTTTCCACTCGGGAACGAGATTTCTTCTACGATGGTCAATATTTGCCTGGTTAAGCGCCGCTTTAAATTCAGCGTAACTGCAATTATTTACTCTCATAAAATGGTCTTCATAATACTCAATTCTCTTAGATTTTAACTGAGTTAATCCAAAGTGAATAACAGAATGGCAATCTTTACATATCGCAACAACGTCTTCTAATATTTGAACGCCGTTTTCTTCGTCGTAACGCCATCTTTCATGCACGTCAAAATTAGCGCACTTTCTTCCACAAATCATACATTTACCGTTTGCGCGTGAAATTGCGTCCTTTCTAATGAATTCCCATTGCGTCTTAGACAAAATGGTCCTAAGATTAGAGTACCAACACCCATCGGGAACTAACTCAAAATTTAATTTGTAATTCAACTTGCCCTCCTACTGTCATGACAAACCAAATATAAAATCTGATATTCGCCAGACATTTTTTTTATTAATGAAATTGCCGACGACAGTTTTTGGTCATCAAGGTTATAGAAGGGGTCGTCGAGTATTATAAAGGGTTTTTCGCCCACAAATAGCACGTCAACTAGCGCAAAACGCTTGCAAAATTCAAACAAATTTTGATAGCCTTTGCTGTAATAATCAATAACTTTTTCTTGTCCTTTTTCATCTACAGTTACGTTGAAATCAACGTCTATATGAACGGCTTTTTCTTGACCGCTAATATACCCAAAATACTTATTCAAACTCTCTTGTAACGGCGCTTTATATTTCAATTTAAGGTTTTCATCCGCTTGTTTTAAGAATTTAGAAGTAAGGCTTAAAATTTTCCTTTCTTCTTCATAACCTACAAGTTTTTCACTTAGCTCCGACTTTTCACTCTCTAAATCAGCAAATTTACCTGCTATATCTTCATACCAAGCCACGCTGGCTTTCTTTTTATTCAATTCTTCAATCTTTTGTTTTATGAAAATATTTACCCTATCGTATTCAGCCTTTAACGCGTTCAAATCATAGGCAATATTTTGACTTATATCGCCACCGTAATCAGCCTTTGCACCGTCAAGTTCAAGTTCAACACTTTGTAATTTTTCATAAACTTCCAAATAAATTTCCCACACTTTAAGTATGCTTAAAAGCGCAGTTGCCCTATCGCTAACTTGACCTAAATTAAACGCGCAAATATACGCGTCAATCTCATCTTTATACGCAGTCTTCTTTTCAATAAGCATATTTAATTGCTTTATTTTATCTTCTAGCAAAAGCGCATTAGCATCTAAAATAGGCTGCTTTTGCATTTTAACGTTTCGCCAAGTAATCACTAATGAAAGCACAAACATTATGCCTGACATAGCGTATAAAACGTAAGGCACAATTTCGATGCTAGAAGTAAAAATTCCAGCAAGAAGTAAAATTAGCGTTAGAATAAACGAAACAACGCTACTTGCAAAACTCTTTTTCTTTTTTTGCGGCGCTATTTTAGATAAGGTTTCAACATCACGCTCGATATTACTAATATAACCGTCTAGCCCGTATAACTCTTGGTTAAGTGATAATAACTTATTAACGACTTCTCTATCAACCTTGTTACCGTTTAATATTTCCAAAGCATAATTTTGCTTTTCAATAAGTGCGTTCTTTTCGTTTATTAAGCGGTTATATTGCTCTCTTTTTAAAGTAGCTGCTTCTGCCCTATTTGCATTTTCAATCTCAGCATAAAGCTTAGCAGATTTTCCTTCAAGCGACTTAACTTCTTGATTTAATAATTCAATTTCGTTATTTATAGTCTTTAAAGTTTCAAGCGAACTTTCCGCCTTTTTTATATCTTCATCAACGCGGAAAATATTTTTCTTTAAGTCAGGTATAAGCCCCCTATTTCCGCTATATTCATACTTCTTAACTTTATCGTCTATTTTTTGAATAACTCTATCAACTGCCAAACTATCGTCAATGCCGCTGATTTGATTATACTTTTCGGTTAAACTTGCGTTACTTTTTGCAGCAAAATCTTTTTGAGAAAAGTAAGTCGTAGACAAAAAACCTTCTTCATCGATTTGAAAAATGCGTTTACCCCAGTCTTTATCATTTGAGAGCACCCTGCCAGTGAGCACGTCGTATAATAAAGCGGTGTCTTCAGATTCTTTATTACCAAAAAATCTTTCTAATTTATACTCTTTATCTTTCCATGAAAATATAACGTAACCACCGAATTTTTCAGTTGAATTCCACGGTCTAAACTTCACACGCTCGTTTTCACTAACGCTTTTTTTGCTACTATTTAAGCCGTAAAACATAGCTTTTATAAAGGTTGCAAAAGTGCTTTTACCCCAACCGTTATCTTCTTTTATCGTGTTGAGATTATCGTTAAAATCATAAGTGAAATCCTTAAGTTTACCAAAGGAAGATACGTAACATTTAATAAGTTTCATTATACTTCTTCCCCTTTTAACGCATTTAGCCCAACGGTTAAGACTTTCGTTTTCTCTTCTAAACTTAAATCACTTTCCCAAACGGCTCGCACGAATTCGCCACGCGCAGATTTATCAAGCGCATAGTCAGTTTCATCAATTACGATAGTGGTTTTATCCACAACTTTCGCATAGAAAAAGACTTGGTTTAATCGGTAGGTTAAATCTTCAACGTCAATGCCAAAATCAGCCTTTCTTTCACCTTTTAATACTACTTTAACATGTGAAGATTGATCGACGCTGGAAATTAAAGAGTTTATAATTTCCGCGCGCGCCATCAAATAATCAAGTTTACCTTCAACACTGTATTCAAAAGTAGAAATGCGCCTTGATGCAAACTTTACAAACTCAGTCGAAAGACTATCCCCGTCAACGTCAATTAGAATAAAACCTTTATCCCCAGTTTCATCAAAACCACGACCTTCTAAACAGCCACAGTAAGCGTATTTACCGCGCAAATCAAGTTGCCCAAACACGCGTTCGTGAATATGCCCTAATGCAAGGTAATCAAGGTTTTTATCTTTTAATCTCGGTAAACTTATTATTTCAGCCTTTTCTTCGCCCTTGTAGCCAGTAATTTGACCGTGCATAACCGCAATATTGACGCTGTAAGGGTCAAAGTTAATAGTGTCATAAATAGCGTTAACGTTATACGGCGTAAACTTTACGCCAGCAATACAAACGTTGCCGTATTTAAAAGCAGTCCATTCTTCGCCAAAAACTTTTAAGTTTTCAGGAATAATTTCTAAACTAGAAATAAAATTATCTTCATCGTGGTTTCCCGCAAGGTATAAAAAATCGACTTGGGGGTTGTTTTCAATCGCATACAAAACGGCATTGCGCGTTTTTACAGTAACTTTTGCAGTATCAAACATATCCCCTGCAATAATTACCGCGCGAACGTTATTAGCGGTTGCATAATCACAAAGATTTTCAAACGTGCGAACCATTTCCGCACGTCTAACCTTTGCCTTATCCAAAGACAACTTATCCATTTTTGAATCAAGGTGCAAGTCCGCACAATGAATAAATTTCATTTTTTTCTCCGCTAATTTTCTTTTATTATATATATTATATAATAACTTTTGAGAAATGTAAAGCAATAAGAATATATCCCCGAAAGAAAATTCTTCGGGGATACGTAAAATTGTAAACGTTTTTATTAAGTGTTTTTCGTGCGTTTTTCTCTTAACATATTATACTTATGTAAAGAATATAGTTTTGGCAAATTATACCTTAAAATGAAGGTTGGCAAAGTATTCAAAAATGCACCGACTAAAGCAACCGGAAGTCCAAACATAAACCAAAATTTTAACGGATAAATGAAGATTACCAAAAAGCCAAGTGGAATACTGAGCGCGTGTATTAACACGCCGTAATTTGCTTCGGTTATAAACCTTTCAATATACTCGTTGTTGGTTGGCTCTTGAACCTTGTTTTTATGAAAATTTGTGAAACTTCCAAGTTCTAAAACCTTATCTTTCCACTTTTTTATGCCGAGTTTTTCATAAAACTTACTTTCTTTTTTTCCTGCGGCATAAAACTTCTTATCAACAGCAAACCACTTATGTGGCAATAACCACCTTACGACAAACGCAATAAGTCCGCTTATCATAATTTCTACAACAGTTGAAATTATTACGGCAACCACAACGTACCACCATTCAATGCCGTATGGAGCACAAAAAAACACAATATCAACTGCGCTTATTATAATCATTGCAATTAAAATTATCAAAAAGTACGTCATAATTAACTATTAGCGTATTCTAATTGAACGCCGTAAACTCTTTCATAAAGTTCTTTCCAAGCCTTAAAATTTTCATTTTTTAAGTACTCAACGTTTTCTTTATCATTCAAGTCTTTTTTAGGATATATGGGCGGCAAAAACCAAATGTTATGCGCGGGAATATCAAACCCGTCAGCGCCAATTTTGCCAGATTCTTCAAGCGTTATAAACGACGGAATAATAGGAACGTTATTTTTAACCGCAAACTTAAAAGCACCACTCTTTAACGGGCGGGGCTTTTTATAATTCCACCACATTGCTTGCTCTGGATAAATTAAAATCTTTTCTCCGCGCTTTAATAGCACTGAAACAGCCTTCATAAACTTTTTCATAGTTTCAACGTTGCTACTAAGCGGCAAGGTATTGCAATGACGGAAAAAGAAGCCGTATAAACCTTTAAAGTTTGTATAATTGCCTTCTCTAATGACTTTATAAAGATATTTCCCTTTTAATTCGTCTCTTATCGCCCTATAAACTACGTAATTATCATAAGCACTAAAGTGATTGCAAGTAATCATTGCCCCGCCTTGAACTTTGCGGTAGTTTTCTAGACCGTTTACAGATTTAATTATAAAAGTTCCGTCTTTAATTTGTTTTTCATAAAACTGAACTGCTTTTTTATTTGCTATTTTAGTAAAAAGTTTTGTAGAAAACTTTTCAGCAAGATAATCAACCTTGTCTGGAAGAAGCGGAATAGTTTCGGGGTCGTCTTCAACGTCAACGTCGAATTTTTTATCCCTTTCATATACTCTAATCTTCTCTAAAATTTTAAGCCTATCAACGCTTTTACCGCTTACAAGTTTGATATAAGTATCTTCTCTATTTGCTTCTTCTTCAGCAGTTTTAGCAAGGCGCTCTGCACCAGCCTTGTCACGCGCTTTACACTCGTCTGTATAATTATTGAGTTCATCTAAAATCAAATTATACACGTCCGTTTGCTTTGCGTATTTCCAAAACGGCTCTTTTAATCTACATTCGTGATAATGCCAAGGTTTATTAACCATGATGTAATGAATCATTTTAATATCACTTTCACTTACGGGAAGTTCGCCGTAAACTTCAGTATTCCAGCCGTCAAAAATCCACAAGACTCTATTATGACAAATTACGTTAAGATAATCTTCATCTTGAGTTACTGTAAACGTATAAACTTTTAATAAATCAATAAATTGTTTTAATACGTTTTCTTCACGGAATTTTTTACAGTTAATTAAAATATGCCCAGCATTGAAGTAATTGTACCTACTTATACCCATTACCTTTTCAACGTAATTGCCGTAAACTTCGGTTTGCACCATAGCTTGTTCGTGACAAGCACCCACCAACTTATCACCTAAGTTATGGTCATAAAACTCGCTTATATCTCCTAACACAACGGTATCACTGTCAATGTAAATAGCCTTGTCGTATTCAGGAAACATTTCAGCAATAAAAAGCCTAAAGTAAGTTGTTTTTGAGTAATAGTCACGTAGTGGCAATGAAGTGCCAATCTTTTCAACTTGATCTTTAACGCAAATAAATTCAATATCAGCGTAATCGTTTTTAAGTTTATAAACTTCATTTTTCATCTCATCACTAATGCCAGCATTAAGCACGTAAATGTGATAACGTTTAGATTTATCAGCATTGTCCAGTAATGATTTAATTGATACGACCGTGTATTTAACAAAAGCGTCGTCGCAAGCGTAAAAAATAGGAATTTCAGAATTGTTGATTGTTTTAACAGTTGAAGTCATTTGATTTCCTCTCGTTTGTTTCTAATGCAAACATCCTTTGCACACGCCTAATTTTACATACATTTAAAGCAATTTACAAGAGAATTAAGTAGAAGATAATTCAAGTTTAGGTTGAAAATAAATTGACATTGTTTCCACCGATTTTTACCCTTTTCTACCGTTTTTTGAACAGAAAAATATTACTCTACTGATAGTAGAATACAAATAAACTATAAAGAGAATTTACTCAAATTTATTAATTATTTAATTATAAAATAAAAAAATCACACCAAATTTAGCGTGATTTTTAAGTATTTATTAAAATTTAATTAAACCAGTTTCGCAATCAAAGCGTATATATTCATGCCTAGCGCACGGAATTTGCTCTCATATTCAGTTTGAACGTTATCCATTTCTCCCTTGTCGATTTTAATTGAAACGTCCTCAGTTTCAAAGCCGTTAGCAGTAAACTTTTCAAATGAGAAATCAAAAAACGGTTTATCATCTGTTTTTTGGTAAACGCAACCACCATGCTTAAGGTAGCCCTTATAAGTTTCTATAAGCCTATCACAAGTAAACCTACGCCTTTCGTGCACCTTTTGCGGATAAGGCGGTGAAAAGTTAAGATAAATATTATCTATACTCTTTTCGGGGATATAGCGCGGCAAATAATCTGCACCACAGTTTATAAACTTTACGTTTTTAAGTCCAAGCCCTTTTGCATGCTCGGCTGCCATAACTATAATATTTTCTAAAAGTTCAACAGCAAGATAATTTACGTTCGGGTTACGCTTTGCCTTTTCAATAACGAAGCCACCCTTCCCACACCCTATTTCAAGTTCTACTGGGTTTTCATTACCAAACATTTCTTTATAGTCGTACAAACGCTTATCCTTGACTGCTTCCTTTACGTTAGCTATATCACGGTCGGCAACGATTATATAGTCGCTTACTAATGAAAGTCTTTCTTTAAGATGTTTTTTTCTTCTAATTCTCATGGTTAACACTCACTTTTTGTGAACTTTTAAATATTGTACCATTATTTTTTAAAATAGTCTAATATTTACCCCTAAAAATGCTTGCAAATTAAAAAAAGTTGTGGTACAATATCTAAGCAATCGGGGTATGGCGCAGTTGGTAGCGCGCTTGTCTGGGGGGCAAGAGGCCGTGAGTTCAAGTCTCGCTACTCCGACCAGCAAATAAAAGCAAGTGAAATTCACTTGCTTTTTTTGTTTTTTTAACAACGTGCTTGATTTATTCTTATAAGTAAAGTATAATAAATTTACTAACAAAATAATTTGGAGTTTACAATAATGGCAAAAGAGAAAAGATTTATTAAAATTTATAGTCAAGGCGCTGGCTCTACTGAAATTTGGGTTGATAAAGAAACTGGCGTTAATTATTTATACCATTCTGGCGGGTATTCTGGCGGGCTTACCGTGTTATTAGACAAAGACGGCAAACCTATTATTACGCCCATCGAAAGCAACGCAGTAGAAAAATAAACTGATTAAATATGTAAGTATTATTTACTTGTAAATTTACTATTAAAAAACACATCCCCTTTTGAAACAAATAAAAACCCCAACGGATTTCCGTCGGGGTTTTCGTATTATTTATAGCAATTATCTCTTAAACAATTTCTTCATAAACGCGGGAAGTTCAATACCCTTTCTTTCGGGTTCTGCTTCGAGTTCTTCTTCGATTTTGTTTAAGTCAGGTGCAGCTTCCACTGCAACTTGTGCTTCTGCTTGGTCTTGTAAACGCTTTTCAGTAGCTTCAATTTCACGGATAAGCGGCGGAACGAAACTTTCAGCCTTCTTTTCGGGCTTAATACTTACGGCAGGTTTTTCTTCTTTTTGAGCTTCGCCTTCACCTAATGCTGCAAAACCAGTTGCAATAACGGTAATCTTAACTTCATCAACCATAGATTCATCAATGGTAGCACCGAAGATAATATTTGCAGAATCATCAATAATACCTTGAACGAGTTCAGCGGCTTCACTAACTTCGTTAAGCATAAGATCTTTACCACCAGTAACGTTGATAATAACTGATCTTGCGCCTTCGATAGTAGTTTCAAGCAACGGACTAGATACTGCTTGTCTAACGGCTTCGATAACTCTATTTTCGCCCTTAGCACGACCAATACCCATATGTGCCAAGCCTTGGTTACGCATAACGGTGTTAACGTCAGCAAAGTCAAGGTTAATGAGTGAAGGAGTAGCAATAAGGTCAACGATACCTACGATACCTTGTTTTAACATATCGTCCGCAACCTTAAATGCATCGAGCATACCGGTTTGTGCGGGTAAATATTGTAAAAGTTTGTCGTTAGGAATAACAACCAAAGTATCAACGTGTTTTTTAAGGTTAGCAATACCCTTGTTTGCGTTGGTATTTCTAACTCTACCTTCAAATGAAAAAGGCTTTGTTACAACTGCGATAGTTAAGATGCCCATTTCTCTTGCGATTCTAGCGATTACAGATGCAGCACCAGTACCAGTACCACCACCCATACCAGCAGCAATGAACAAAAGATCAGTGCCTTCTAAGAGTTGAGCAATTTCGTCCTTAGATTCTTCTGCAGCAGCTTCACCCACACTGGGATCACTACCTGCACCCAAACCCTTGGTAAGTTTTGCGCCGATTTGCAAAACTTTTTGTGCTTTTGATAAAAGCAACGCTTGGTTATCGGTGTTAACAGAAATAAATTCTGCGCTTGAAACGTTGGATTCAACCATGCTGTTAACCGCGTTGCAGCCACCGCCACCAACACCCATAACTTTGATTACTGCCGAATTGTTAAGTGAAAATTCTTGACCAAACATATTCTTTAATCTCCTTTATTTTTCAATTATAATTTTTCAAATTTAATTTTTTACTGTTCTAATGCAAGTTCCATAATCGATAACAGCGACGACTCGGTCGGCTTATCCATTAGCGGAACTCTAGGCGCAGCCATTTCAACCGCGCGTTTCAACTTATTTGCGACGTATTCTTTTGCGCCGCGAATATAAGCGATACCACCACCTGTAAAAGTGAAAGGTATGTAGTCAGGAAGTCTATATCCCGAACTAATAATAGCCTTTGATAAGTTATCACAAAGCGAATCTAGACTTGTAATAACGGCATTTTTGGCTTCTTCAGCCGAGTAAAAGTGTTCGTCTTCATCACCGATTAAATCAATGGCTGAGTTGGGCGAAAAACGGCTTAAACTAACCTTTTTCTTAACCGTTTCAGCAACGTCGAACGAAACTTCAAACTTTTCAGTTAGCGCAGCGGTAATATATCCACCGCCATAACCAAACGATTTTTGATAAACGATACCGTCGCCTTGAATAATCGCAAGGTTCGTACTGATATATCCAACGTCAACGAGTATTGCCGTTCTATCACGATTTTCCGCATCGATAAGATACAATGCTTCAGCAAGTGCGGTTGAAACACACTCTACCTTTTTGATACCAGCACCGTTAAACGCTCTGTTTACCGCGTCCATGAAATAATTATCACAAACGATAAAGGAAAGTTTACCTTTAAGCGCGCTTGCGAGTGCACCTACGGGGTTTGCCATACGGCGCATATCGTCTAGTTCATACACGATTGCCGAGCGGTTTATAAGCGTGAATTTATCCGAACTAAGCTTATATGCCGATTCAAAAAGTGCATTGACGTCTTCTTCGGCAACCTTTTTCTTTTTAGCGAAAGAAACTTGTCCTTCCCTAACGAAAACTTTAGTAAAATCTCCAGGCACACCTACGTAAACCGTTTCAATTTTAGATATTTTTTTAATCTTTAGAGCAATGGTGTATAAAATATTTCTAAACCTTTCGATATCAAAAAACTCGCCGTCGTTAAATCCATCGTAGTCATAACTAAAACGTGCTTTTATAACGAAGGTTTTATTGATACCGCGTTCCGCAATAACCGCCGTTACGCATGAAGAACCAACATCAACAACGGCAACTTCTTTTTTCTGCATAATACACCTTATTGCTTAGCACTTGCCCAAACGACGTTAATTTCGCCGTTTACCAAGTATGCTTTTATAAAACTATACATCTTAACGTAGTCGCTTTCAGCGTTGTTGTAAGCATTAAACGCTTCAACAGCCATTTCTACGCCTTTAACTTCAAACTTAGCAATTTCTATACTAACGCCCGAATAAGTTTTGAAAGTTAAGTCCGCACCTGGTACGTTGTATTTAGTAACCGTTATGCTTTCAACACAGTTGATAAGTTCTACGCTATCCGCAATTTCAAAAACGGTTTTAATTAAAGCATCGTTATCGGTTTTAATAATAGAACCAACGACAGCACTTTCAACACTAATTCCTTCAAGATTAAGATGAATCTTATCACGGATAGAATTATGCAAAACTTCATCTTCCGTTGCAACGCGCAAAACAAACCCGTCTTGTGCTGTTACCACGTAATTATCGCCACTCTTTACGAAGTAAGTTTCTTTTCTTTCACGAATACTTACCTTAAGCACGTTTGGAAATTGCTTGTCCACTGAAGTAACTTCAAAATACGGATAAGCATCAACAGCGTCTTTTACTTTGTCAATGCTCAAAAACACTAGGCTATCTCCCAAGAACTCATCGAGCGTGGTTTGAATTTCCATAGTATTTGCACCCTTTGAAACTGCATAGTTAACCTGGACTTTTTTGATAGAAAAAAGCCCGATCGTGCAAACTATTGCCACGAGCGCAAACACTGCCGCTATTACGATTATGGAAATTTTCTTAGCCTTAATACTCATTATATTTTTTCCGTAAGTTTAATATCCGCACCTAACGCACGGAGTTTTTCATCAAAGTTATTATAACCACGCTTGACGTGGTGTGCACCGTCAACTATGGTCAAGCCTTCGGCATTAAGCCCTGCAAGCACCAACGCAGCACCACCGCGCAAATCGTTCGCGCACACGTGCGCACCCGTAAGCCTACGCACACCGTGCACGTGCGCAACACTACCATCCAAGTCAACTATTGCACCCATTTTTTTCAAATGTTCAAAGTGTGAAAAACGGTTTTCAAAAACCCGTTCACTTATAACCGACCGACCGTTAGACACGCACGACAAAACCGATGCTTGCGGTTGCAAATCCGTCGGGAACAGCGGGTACGGTCCAGTTGCAAAACTAAACGGCTTACCACCCTTCCCACTTTGTATGTATATTATATCATTAAACTTAGTAATTTTACAAGTATAATTAACAAGTTTATTTATTAAATTTAAAATATTTTTAAAATCGCAGTTCTTTATACATACTTCACCACCCGAAACAGCAGTTGCAATCAAGAAAGTTCCCGCTTCGATTCTGTCAGACATAGGCGTAAATTCTACCCCTTTTAATCTACGCACGCCACTTACTGAAACCACACTAGTTCCAGCACCGTAAATCTTTGCCCCTGCTTTAATTAAAAAATCGACAAAATCTTTAATTTCAGGCTCTCTTGCGCAGTTAAAAATTACCGTTTCACCCTTGGCAAAAACCGATGCCAATATAGCGTTTTCAGTAGCACCGACCGACGGATAATCAAGCGTTATATTTGTGCCTTTTAACTCACTTGCACTGCACTCGATATAACCATCTTCTTCCAAAACCGTTGCACCTAACGCTTTCAAGCACTTTACGTGTATATCAATGGGGCGTTTACCTATGCTGCACCCACCAGGGTGTGCTATTTTGACTTTTTTAAAACGCGAAAGTAGCGCGCCCAACATACACACGGACGCGCGCAATTCTCCAGCCCCTTTACCTATTTCACTTTTATTTAAGTTGTCGCAGTTTAATTTTAGCCCACCGTTAACAAACTCCGCCTTTGCCCCTATCGACCTTAAAATTTCCACAAGACTTATAACGTCGTTAATTTTAGGGCATTTGTTTATAAGCACGTCGCCGTCGACGAGCACGGACGCTGCAATTATGGGCAGTACGGAATTTTTTGCGCTGTCAATTTCAACTTCGCCATATAATTTTTTGCCGCCGATAATTTCGTACTTTTCCATAAAACTCTCCTTACCCAAGATATTTCATTTTATGGAAAACTCGCTTAAAAAGTTAACGTTCCTTTCGTAGATATGTTGTAAAGCACACCCATTTCAGCCATAAAAATAATAATTGAAGTATTTCCGCTTGATACTAGTGGCAACGGCAACCCAGTCGGCGGTATACTGCCCGTTACTACCAAAGCGTTCACTATAACTTGAATACCAAAAATCATAGTTATTCCAACCGCCAGTAAATATCCAAACACGTCTTTAGCCTTAGACGCTATCCTTAGCCCCCTAAATATTATAAAGCCGAGTAAAGAAAAGAACATCACCAGTCCAACAAAGCCGATTTCTTCGCCGATTACCGATAGAATAAAATCTGATTCAGCAAACGGCAAAAAAGAATATTTTTGCCTTGACTTAAATAACCCCACGCCAAACCAGCCACCAGAACCTAACGCATACAATGACTGCAAAAGTTGATAACCTTCCCCTTTTGGGTTTGACCAAGGGTTTATAAACGCCATTAACCTACTAAACCTATAAGGCTCGGCTATTATTAAAACGACGCCTAAAACCAGTGCTGGCACTAACATAACCATTAAATGCCAAATTTTCATACCCGCAGCAAAAAGCATTGTTACCATAAGTAGCGCAACGCATACCGTAATTGACATATTCGGCTCTAAAATTATAAACACACAAGTAATTCCGCCAAATATTAAAACTGGTAAAATCCCTTTAAATGTACGCGCTTTTTCAGGATTTTTAGATAAAACCGTAGCACTAAACAAAATCAGTGCAAACTTAGATATTTCAGATGGTTGAAGTGTTACACCGCCAAACCCTATCCAGCGTTTTGCTCCATAATTTTCCACGCCTATCCCCGGCACAAAAACAAGCCCTAATAGCACAAACGACAAAATACAAACGAGTGGCGTAAATTTTTTTATTTTTCTATAATCAAAAAGGCAAGTAAAAACCATGGCAACAGCGCCCAAAGAAATGCCTATCGCTTGCTTTTTTACAAAGTAAAAAGCATCGCCATAAGTTTTGTTAGCAGAATAATTACTTGCTGAATAAATAAATACCGTTCCTATCACAGCAAGTATAAATACGGCAATCGGCAAAAGAAAATCTCCTTTTGCCGATTTTTTAAGTGGTAATTTATTCAATTACAATTCCCCCACTGCATTTATAAAGGCGTTGCCCCTATCTTCAAAACCATTGAATAAATCATAACTTGCGCAAGCAGGACTTAGCAATACCGCATCACCCTCACAACTAAGTAGTTTAGCAATTTTAATGGCAACAAAAAAATCATCGGTTAGCGTTATATTTTCAACGCCGTTCTTCTTTGCCGCTTCAAACATATTAAACCTTGACGCACCGCAAATTATTACTCGTTTAACTATACTGTTTTTAATCTTTTCAAAAAGAAGATTATAGTCTTCACCCTTTTCACTTCCGCCAAGTATTAAAACGGTTGGCTTTTTCATACAGTCAAGCGCAACGATAGTGGATGCAGTATTAGTTGCTTTAGAATCGTTATAATATTCTACACCGTATTTTTCTTTAACGAATTCCACTCTGTGTTTAACGCCCTTAAACCCCTTTAATGCACTTGCAATTTCCGTGGTGTTTATGCCTAACAATTTTGCGCACGCAATAGCAAAAAGCGCGTTTTGAATATTGTGTTCGCCCGCAAGCATAAGATCTTGAGCATCAAAAATATATTCATTATTATAATATAGTTTTCCCCCGTCAAGATACGCTCCGTCAACCTTACCTTTAACCGATACCCAAACGATTTTTGCCTTACATTCCGTATAAAAATTCTTTACCGTTTGGTCGTCAAAATTTAATACGCAATATTCGCTCTCTTTTTGATTTTTAAATATTCGTTTCTTTAGGTATATGTAATTTTCCATCGTGTAGTGGCGCTCTAAATGGTCGGGTGAAATATTGAGTACGCAAGATATATGCGGACAAAATGAGTTTATACTCTCTAACTGAAAACTTGAAACTTCCGTAATACAAACGGTTTCCCTATCAATTTCGTTTAGTTTTGCCGTAGTCGGCACGCCAACGTTACCTACAAGCTCTCGCTTTACCCCAGCACTTTCTAAAATCTCATCAATCATCGTAACGGTTGTCGTCTTTCCGTTAGTACCAGTTACTGCTATTATAGGCGGCACCATCGCTGCGTAAGCAAACTCCAGTTCACCCATAATTCTTTTACCCATTTGCTTGGCTTTTACTGCTAATTCGTGATTTATCGGTACGCCTGGACTTAAAACTAAGACGTCTATTTCTTTAATAGTATTTTCTGCCTGCTCTCGACTTAAGTTTTCAATACCCAAAGTTTTGAGCCTGTCTATTGCTTGAACCGCTTTTGCCGACTTCATTTCTTCATAGACACGACAAAAGGCATTGTTATCAACAAGATATTTTGCAACCGCAAAACCACTTTTTGATGCACCTATAATTAAAAATTTTTGGTTTTTTACGTACAATTAACACCTCACGCGTAGGCTATTAACGAAAGCGTGCCAAACACAACGGTTACTACTAAATATCCGTATGAAATTTGCGTTTCGCTTTTGCCCTTCAATTGAAAATGATGATGCAAGGGTGCCATTAAAAATATTCGCTTTTTCGTTTTTTTATAATGCAACACCTGCATTATTACCGATATGCCAGATAGTACAAACATTATTCCTATTATGGGAATAAAAAAACTATTTGATGAAAATATGCTTATCGCCGCAATAAATCCACCAAGCGACAACGAGCCAGTATCCCCCATAAAAACACTCGCTTTATTTACGTTAAACAATAAAAAGGCTAAAAGCCCACCGCTCAAACAAATTGACAACAATCTTAAACTTTGATATTCGCCTTGTTTTAGGTATATGTCAGGCATAAACGCCACTTGTAACCCTATTAAAACCGTAATCATTATAAAATATATAATACTTACGCTACTAGCAAGTCCGTCTAAGCCGTCAGTAAGGTTTACACAGTTAGTAGTTGCTATAAAAATCACGGCAACAAGCGGGATAGTTCCCCATTTTAAGTCAATGCTTTTTGCAATAAAGGGCAAATGAAAAACGGTTATTCCGTTTTGATAGCAAAAAACGCCCGCAATTAGAGATATTGCAAGTTGAAAGATTATCTTTTGATAAGGCTTTAATCCTTCGTTATGTTTTAATTTTATTTTTATTAAATCATCAATAAAGCCCACCAGCATAAAAGCAAGCCCTATAACTACTGCAACGTTGGCGATACGTGCTTGTCCAGCGATAAAATATATAACAACCGAAGGCAAGATAAAAAGCAGCCCACCCATTGTGGGTGTGCCGTTTTTATGTTTATGCTCCTTTACGTAACCTAAAACCGTTTGCCCCGCCTTTATTTTTCTAAGTATAGGCAAGCCCACGAACGCACAAGAAACGCTCAGCCCAAAAGACAAAAGCGATGCTATCAATAAGGTTTTCAATCTAATTTTCTCCGTATAATTTCTTCAATGGCACTCTTATCATTATATAAACGCTTAACGCCAAGTATTTCTTGATAATTTTCACTACCCTTTCCAGCCACCACTATAACGTCGCCAGCCTTTGCCATATTTATTGCATATTCAATCGCTTCAAAGCGGTCTTGAACGAGAACGTAACTATTACAAATTTTAAGCACGCCTTTTTCTATTTGATAAATTATATCCATAGGTTCTTCATATCTAGGATTATCTGAAGTTATAATTGTGAAATCAGCATATTTAGCGCTGATCTCGCCCATTTTTGCGCGCTTAGTTTGATCTCTATTACCACCGCACCCAAACACGCTTATAAGCCTGTTTTTTGTTTTGGTTTTTAATTCTTTTAACACGTTTTCAAGCCCGTCGGGCGTGTGTGCATAATCAACGTACACCTTGTATTCTTTATCAATTACGCACTGCAATCTTCCGTCTATCGCACTTAAGGAATTGAGTTTTGTTAAAATTTCGCTTGGTTTTGCACCGATTAGCGCGCAAACGGTTGCCGCAGCTAAAGTATTATACACGTTAAACTTACCTATTAAGCGATTTTTAACCTTTCCAACACAATCAAATAGGTTTATTAAATATTCCGTTTTAGTGCTGGTTTGCTTTAAGTCTATTGCAAAAACATCCGCGGGATTGTCTATACCGTAAGAAACAACTCTATCAAGTTCACCTAATAGTTGAGCACCAAGATTATCATCGGCGTTTATAACGGCAAAATCATACAAAGTTTTGTCGAAAAAACTCTTTTTTACTCGCCTATAACTTTCCATATCCTTAAAGAAATCCAAGTGGTCTTGTGAAAAGTTTGTAAATACCCCTACTGCAAATTT
Source organism: Christensenellaceae bacterium (assembly GCA_045594285.1). Lineage (GTDB taxonomy): Bacteria > Bacillota > Clostridia > Christensenellales > Borkfalkiaceae > UBA1259. The sequence continues at coordinate 89,047 of JAZNYF010000006.1, forward strand.
TATTCCACAAATTTTTTTATAATAAACTGAGTGGGCTGAAACTTCCATAACAACAGTATCATACCCACTAGAATACATCTCAAATAAGGTTTTATGAAGTATTATCGGATCGGGCGTGGTAAGCGTGGGTTCTAAAGAAACGTTACCAAAATAAGTACCAAGAGTGCCTATGACGCCGCATTTTATCCCGCACTTATTCAATATTTTACCTATTAAATGTGCGGTTGAAGTTTTGCCGTTTGTTCCAACAACGCCTATTATCTTCATCTTATCGCAAGTATTAAGATAAAACGCTTTAGCAATTAAACTCATTGCAGCCCTTACGTCTTTAACAATAACTTGCGGTAAATTAGTGTTAATTTTTGTTTCTGAAACGATTGCTTTTGCTCCATACATTTCAGCAGTTCTTATAAAACTTGCACCGTCAAATTCTTCGCCTTTTATACAAATAAACAAACTACCGTTCGTTACTGAATTACTATCGATTACAATGTTCTTTATGTCTGTTAGAACATCTCCGATAACGTCTATCACTTCTACGTTTTCAATCAATTTCGATAATTGCATAATTACTCCAACAAGTCAAAAACAAGAAGGAATGTTTTTAACTTTAATAATATTTTCAAACACTTGTTTTGCGTAAGGCGCTGCAACGGTTGAACCGTAATACTCACCCTTTGGCTCGTCAATAATCACAAGAGCAAGATACTTTGGTGCATTTGCTGGAAAATATCCAACAAAACTTGACACGTACTTGCCTTGGGCAATTATTCCATTTTCATACTTTTGAGCCGTACCAGTTTTACCCGCAACCCTATAACCTTCAATATAGGCTTGTTTTCCAGAGCCTTCTGAAACAACCTTTTCAAGCATTTCGCTAAGCAATTTAGATGCCTTTTCACTTATAACCCTATTCTTTTGTTCGGGATCGTTTTTCTCACTAAACACTCCGTCGTTTGAATAAATTTCGCTAACTAGATAAGGTTTATAATAAACACCACCGTTAATCGCCGCACTAGTTGCTGCAGCAAGTTGCAAGCCAGTTACGGCAATAGTTTGACCAAACGCAATTCTTGCTAAGTCTACGTTTTGCACCGAAGTTACAGGCAACACCATTCCTTGCGACTCACCGTTAAAATCTACTCCAGTAACCTTACCATAATTGAATAAATCAATATATTTATACATTGTTTCTTTACCTAAAGCGCAAGCAATATCAACGAATATCGGGTTACAACTGTTATTTAGTCCACCTTGCAAAGTAAGCGCTGAATGCCTACCGTTAGCATGGTTATTCCAACACTTTACCTTTTGACCATCAATGTAACGATACCTTGATGAAGAATAAACGTGATGTGGTGCATAAGCGTTTTTGTTCCCTTGCAAATATTCTTCAATATTAGCCGCGGCAGTTAATACTTTAAAAGTTGAACCAGGCTCGTAAACGTCGCAAAACAAATTGTTCCTTGACAGTGCGTTAAGCGCTGCTAAATCATCTCTTGGAATTTCATTTAGGTTATAAGACGGCTTTATGCTAAGCCCCTTAATTGCGCCGCTACTTGGATCGATGACAAGCATTTGTGCCGATTTTGCTTTATGGATTTCCATGGCTTCTTCCATTGCGTGTTCACACAACTGCTGAATTTCATAATCAATCGTAAGTTTTATATTAAGACCATCTGTTGCTGGGATATAACTCGCTTTACCACCGTCAACTTCAACGCCTACGATATCCGTTTCATAAAGAATTTCTCCGTTTATCCCCGATAGATATTTATCGTAATATAGTTCTAGCCCAGACTGACCTTTACCGTCAGTAGAAGTAAAGCCCAAAACCGAAGTCAAAAACTCGTTATAAGGATAGGTTCTTGAGTTATCACGCGACACATAAAGACCACTAAAATCATAAGTTAATAACTGTGAAATTTGCTCTTTTGGTACTTGCTTTTTTATAGTTACTTCACTAGACGTGGTTTTAGTCAATCTATTATAGACGTATTCATAACTTAGCCCTAAAATATTAGATAATGCGCTTGACAATTTGTCAAAATCACTCACCGCTTTCTTTCTAACGAACACCGTATAAGTATCATCGTTATCAGCAAGCAGTACACCGTTTTCATCTACAATTTTCCCACGGGCTGCAATTATAGGTATTTCCCTTGTCCACTGATCTATTGCCTTTTTTTGAAGTTCTTCACCCCAAATTACTTGAACGTAAAACACTCTGCCTAAAACGGACAAAAATAAAAAGGTTACCGCAAGTATAATTGCGAATAACCTCTTTCGTAAAATCGTGATAGATAAATCGTTTTTAATTGTTGTTACCCCACTTACAGTTTATTATAAGTGTATTCGGGGTGGTCGGTTTTAATTACTTTTGAACCATACCTAATTTCATTGCTTCTTCAACGATACGTTCGTTGCTTTGCAAATATTCGTTTTCAGCGGCAAGCGCACTTGCTTCTGATTTAATCGCAGAAAATTCTGCAGCCTTTTGTTCTGCGGTGCTAGACAATGATGCCAAAACACCTGTATTTAAAATTATTAGCGCTAAAATAACGGTTACTACTAAGGCGTAAAGCATAACGGCTACCTTACCCTTTTTGTTGATTTGATAAGAATCTTGTGCAACTGCTGCACTGCGTGACATATCTCTAGTAATTTGATCAATGTCTTCGCCAAATTGCATAGTAGTTGAAGTAGGTCTAATGTCTTCATCTGCAAGAGTAGATGCTTGAGCAACTACTTTAGACACTGCTTCTTCCGCCGTGCTTGAAACTGTCGGAGCATACTTATCGTAATTAAGAAGCTTATCAAGATTACTCTTGATTCTAGATTCTTGATCAGAATAAGTTGCCGTAGCGTTTTCAACCACTTCGCAAGGTCTTTCTAATACTGCAACGCCACCGTTTGCAGATTCATAAGTTGTGTTCACATCACTTGAACGTCTTGCTGTAACCATACCTTTTCTCCTATACTTTGTTATACTTTTTCGGCAATACGGAGTTTTGCACTCCTTGCCCTTCCGTTAATTTCTAATTCTTTTTCGCTTGCGGTTATTGGATGTTTAGTTATGATATTAACTTCCTTTTTCTTGCCACACACACATACTGGCAAACTCTTATCGCAAATACAATCACACTCTAATTCTTTGAACGCGTTTTTAACTATCCTATCTTCTAATGAATGGAACGTTAAAATTGCAATTCTGCCACCACTCTTGAGTGATCTTGCCATCGTAAGCACCGTTTCGTAAAGTCCGTCAAGCTCGCCGTTTACTTCTATTCTTATTGCTTGAAAGGTTCTTTTTGCGGGATGCCCGTCTTTTTGAAACTTCTTAGGAATACTCTTTTCGATAATCTCGATAAGTTGTCCAGTCGTTTCAATTCTTTTTACCTTTCTACTTTCAACGATGTTTTTTGCAATTAAAGAAGCAAATCTTTCTTCGCCGTACACCGTTAAAATTCTTTTTAATTCCCTTTCGCTGTACTCATTTACAATCGTTTCAGCGGTTAAGGGGTTATCTTTACCCATTCGCATATCGAGTTTTACGTCGGTTGCCATATAAGAAAACCCGCGGGCTCTATCGTCAAGTTGAAAACTTGAAACGCCAAGGTCAAGAAGTATTCCGTCAAAGGCGTCAATCCCTAAATTTTCTTTAACTTGAGCAAAGTTTTTGAAATTATCTTTTACGAGAGTAAATCTCCCGTCAAATTCACTTAATCTTTCGGTTGCCCTTTGAATTGCGTAATCGTCAAGGTCTGTTGCAACCAATTTACCGTCGGGGGCACATCTACTCAAGATTCCGTGAGAATGTCCACCACCGCCCAGCGTTCCGTCAAAGTACAGCCCGCCGTTTTTAATGTTAAGCCCGTCCATGCATTCATCAAACATTACGGACACGTGTTTAAGTTCAGCCATCTTATTAGGAATTTAATGCTTCAAGCGCATCAGCAAGTTCTTCAAAATTAACGTCGTTAAAGTATTCGTTCCAAACTTCTTCACTCCAAATTTCAATGCAGTTAGGACCTTGGAAAACTTTTACGTTCTTTTCAATCTTAGCGAACTTTCTTAAGTTTTCAGGGAGAAGAATTCTGCCCTGCTTGTCTTCTTCGGCTTCCCACGTATTATAAAGAATAAAACGCGCTGCCTTTAACTGTTTTTCCCTATAAGCGTTGATATTAGAAAGTTTTGCTTTTACTTCTTTCAACTGCTCTGCAGTATATACGTAAAGACAACCGCCCGTGCCCACGGTGATTGCATAGCCTTCACCGAGTTGCTCACGCAGTTTAGCCGGTATTCTCATTCGGTTTTTAGCATCTAATTGATGCGAGTAATTTTTACCGGACATTTAAAAAGCATACCCCTTCCTAATTTTTGTACTGTTATTGTAGCATAATTTTTGACCACTGTCAACCACTTTTTTAAAAAAATTTGTATATTTTTGAAATTTTTTTACACGTTTTTGCTCAAATTAACCACCCATACCAAAAGCATTCCTATATACGCGCGCGTTATCCCCTATAAACAACACATCAAAACAGTTGTGATTTACTAATGTTTTATTACTTATTAGGGTGTTTGATAAGTTTTTTACTAAAAAATTTACCCCACTTATCATATTTTGGGGGCAAAAGTGGTCGAAAATTTGATTTTTTATAAATTCATAGTGCGTGCAACCCAAAATAACCGTTTTATAAAAGTTCTTTTTGTTACAAAAATCACCCACGGAACACTCTAAATGCGAACTAAAATTTACACTAGTTAAACTAGAAATATTATTTTCTATATCGTGAGCGAGATCTTTAAGCCCCACTACGTGAAGATTATCGCTTGCAATATACTGTTTTGCAGTTTTTACAGTGGCAAGCAGCAGTGTTTTATCATCGTGGTTAAAAGTGGTTTCAACGGGCGGATAAACACCAAAAACCCTTACCCCCGCATAACACTCTATATCTTCTTTTAAAGTTACGCTAAGCGTATTACAGCCAAGCACGATTAGTTTAATAGGATACCTTTTTATAAAATCAATATTGCGTTTTGTTATATCTAATAACTGGCGTAAATTTTTGTTTCCGTACGGCGCGTTATAATAGTCGCCAAAGTACAAATATTGCTCGTTTGGATAACGTTTAATTAATTCTTTAAGCACGGAAATTCCGCCCACACCGCTATCTAAAACGGCAACGTAACCTTTCTCCATAATAAATTGTATGAAATTTTAGATAAAAATAGTGAATTTTAATTAAAAAGGTAAAATTCCCATTAAAATGTGCTTGCATTTACTTTAATTTTGTGTTAAAATTATTAGCGATATTAAAAGTAACTAAGGAGTGCATACGAAATGCCCAACATTAAATCTGCAAAGAAAAGAGTTTTAGTAAACGCAAAAAAGGCTGAACAAAACAAGGCTATCCGCTCAGCAGTTAAGACCGAAATTAAGAAGGTTGACCTTCTTATTAAAGAAAACAAGTTAGAAGAAGCAAAGGCTGCTCTTTCTGTAGCTTTCTCTGTTATCGATTCTGCTTGTTCTAAGAACATCTACCACGCTAACAACGCTGCAAACAAGAAAGCTAAACTTGCTAAGAAAGTTGATGCTGCTCTTGCTACCGCACCCGTTGCTGCACCTGTTGTAGAAGAAAAACCCGTTGAAGCTGCTCCCGTAGTAGAAGAAAAGCCCGCTAAGAAGCCCGCTGCTAAAAAAGCAACCGCTAAGAAAGCAGACGACGCTGAACCCGCTAAAAAACCTGCTACCAGAAAACCCAGAGCAAAAAAAGCTGAAGCAGCTGAATAATTTACTATTACCTTTATAAAAAAATTAAAGGCTTTCGTGAAAACGAAAGCCTTTTTTACGTAGTAAAATTTTATTACTATATATAACGTTATATATTAAATGATACTGGAAGTGTTACCCTAAATTCAGTAAAACCATCAACACAATCAACGTCAACCGAGCCATTATGTAGGTTGACTATTTTTTTAACTATTGCAAGACCTACACCGTTACCTTCAATGCCTTTAGCAACTTTTGTACGGTAAAATCTATTAAATATCTTTTCTTTTTCTTCTTCAGCAATTTCCAAACCTTTATTCTTTACTGAAAATACAACGCCACTTTTTACGTTTTTAAGCGAAACGTAGAGTGGAGTTTTTTCATCGGCGAACTTTATAGCGTTATCAAGAAGATTTATCCATACTTGCTTTAGCATTTCTTCATTAGCAAAGATTACCGTTTCTTCCAAGTCAACGTTTAATTCAAGTTCTTTTGTAGCCCACTTCTTTTCAAGAATCAATAAGCACGTTCTAATTTGTTCGGAAAGGTTAAAAGAACTTTCCCCCGATAAAATGTTTTGTTTTTCAACCTTAGTAAAGTTGAGCGCGTTAGTTGATAAAAGCGACAATCTTTCCGCCTCTTCTTCAATTACGTTTAAGTACTCTAAACGCTGTTCTTTTGTTAAGTTATCTTTTTTAAGAACTTTTGCAAAACCAGAGATAGAAACGATAGGCGTTTTAAACTCGTGTGCAAAGTCGTTAATAAAGTCAGATTTTAAACTTTGAGTATTTTCAAGTTCATCGGCGAGCATATTAAAATTATCAACCAACTCTTTTGAAAAACCACTCTTTACTGGCGGAACTCTAACTTCGTATTCACCACGAGTTAAGTTTTGCATACCTTCAACTACTTTATCCGCTTCCTTTAGAACGATACTACCCATACCAAAACTTATAAGCGTGCCTATAATTATACTTGATGCAAAAAAGAACACGCCCAAAAACCAAATAGTATCGACGTCGGTCATATTGATAACTTCTCTATTAAACATCAAGTACATCAAAAAGCCAACGATAACCATGGTTACCATAAGCACAAAGAAAACTAACGTTGAAAATATAAGCAAAACTTTTGATTTGTTTTTATAATCTCTTGTCTTTGTCTTTTTGGTCATACTTTCTTTACCGCCTTATAACCTAACCCACGAATAGACTGAATTTCAAACTCAGCAAAACTTTCAAATCTTTTTCTTAATCTTGCAATGTGCACGGTAACGGTTTCCCAACCAGTTTCACTATCCATCCCCCAAATTTCATCCATAAGTTGAATTCTTGTAAAAATTTTATCCGGATATGAGAGTAATTTATGGAGCAACATAAACTCTTTTTGCGGAAGAAGTTGCACGTTATCCCCTTTTGTTACGGTAAAAGATTCGCTATCAACTATAACGTCACCTATGATAATTTTACCTTCATCGTTGATTTTTGCTCTACGCATAAGCGCCCTTACGCGAAGAACTAGTTCTTCGGTATCGATAGGCTTAACCATAAAGTCGTCAACACCCGCAATAAAACCTTTTTTTCTATCGTCGGCAAGCTGCTTTGCCGAAACCATCAAAATTGGAATTTTAGAATTAAACGAGCGCACGCTTTCAGTAAACTCATAACCGTCAACCTTAGGCATCATAACGTCAACTATTATAACGTCAACTATTTCTTTATCGAGCACGGCAAGCGCTTCACCGCCGTCACTGGCGGTAATAACCGAAAAACCTTCGTGCTCCAACACGACTTTCATAAGTTTACGAATATTTTTATCATCGTCTACTACGAGAATTTTTACCATAACGTCCCCTTTTAAGAGCGCATTTTTCTTTTACCGTTATATTTTAACATTTAACTTTAGTTTAGTCAAGTATGCACGGTTTATTAGGTTAAAAACGTATAATATATTATGGTAAAGGCATATAATCGACAACTTGCTGTTCTTTATGCAAGAAAATGGGCGCTATCACGCAACCCATTCTATTATAATTTCGACAGTCTTGGCGGAGATTGCACTAACTTTGCTTCTCAGTGCGTTTATGCGGGAAGTTTAGTTATGAATTTTGCCCAAAACGGCTGGTATTATACAACGCTAAATAACCGCGCACCCGCTTGGAGCGGCGTGGAGTTTTTCTATGATTTTCTATTAAACAACAATGGACGCGGACCTTTTGCTTCCGTTGTTCCGCTAACGAACGCAAGCGTTGGAGATGGATTAGTTTTAGAACGGCAAAACGGGGATAAATTTCATACGCTGATAATCAGCAAGATTGAAAACGGTAAAGTTTACGTTTGCTCTCACACGCGTGATGCACTTGACGCGCCGTTAGATTACTTTAATTTTTATAACCTTTATGCGCTTCATATAAACGGCGTAAGAATATGAAAAAGCAACGACGATTTGTCGTTGCTTTGTTTTAATTTCCATCGTTAATATACAAAATACCTAAGCAGTCTTCACCACAATGACTTGTGATTGTTCCACCCGCCCTAGTTACACATATTCTCTTAAATCCGCGATCGGCTAAATACTGCTTTGCCGTTTTAATTATTTCATCATCAGCGGTTGTGTAAGTTACAAAACCTAAAGTTAAATCGGGGTTGTTAAAAGCATCTAAAACATCTTGACAATAGTTTTTTACAACGTGGTCAAATTTACCCCTATACTTTTTGCCAGGAATCATTTTACCGTTGCTAACGATTATTTGCGGGCGAATTTTAAGCAAGTTAGCCCCGAAAAGCGCAAGTCCACTGCAACGTCCACCCTTATGTAAATAGTCAAGGCGTTTAAGTTCAAAGCTTGCTTGAATGTAAGGAACTCTCTTTAAGCACGCTTGATAAATTTCTTCAGCGCTTAAGCCTTGATCAACTAAAGTTTTTGCATAAATAGCCAAAAGCCCTATACCAGTCGATAAAGAACGCGTATCTACCATATAAACGTTCTTAAAATTGTTTGCAGCGCGTACCCCGTTATTATAAGTTACACTGAGTTCAGATGATAATGAAAAGTGAATTACGGCATCGTATTCTTTAAGCAAGTTTGCAAAATATTCATTAAATCTATACTCGTTTACTGCTGCCGTTTTTGCAAGAGTGTTTGTTTGATTTACAAACTCAATGATTTCACTCGAAGTAATTTCCCCGTCAAGCCCACTTCTATCGCCAAGTTGAATTTCATACGCAATCGTTTTTAAATCAAATTCTTCTATAAGTTCCTTAGTTAAATCCGCTGTTGATTCAGTTGAAATTGCAATTTTCATAAGCACCTCGACAATTTTGTTAAGATATTTTTTACTAATTTATTTTAATATATTACCTGCTTAAAAATCAAGTAACTATTACAAATTATCGTTCTACAATTGTTTATTCTAACGGTAGAGTAGTTATTTCGTTATTCTACTGAAAGTAGACTACGAGCAAAATGCTGTAAAAATGCTTGATTTTTAATAAAGCGTGTGATAAAATAAGCGTATGGATATAAAACTTAACCTTGCTGAAAATTTAGTTAAATATAGAAAGCACTTCAACCTTACCCAAGCGGAACTTGCTGAAAAACTCAATTACTCTGATAAAGCAGTTTCAAAATGGGAGCGTGGCGAATCCGTGCCCGATCTTAACGTATTAAAACAACTTGCTGATTTTTACAACGTTACCATAGACACGCTTATTTCCGAACCCACTAAAGTAGTTACCAAGAAGGATAACGTTAGGGGTAAAATTCGCCAAATCATTGCTATTTGCTCTACTATGCTAGTATGGCTTGTCGCTATTGTTGCATTTGCTTTTCTTAACATCATTATACCTGGCATAACGCACACGTGGATTGCTTTTATTTACGCACTCCCCATAACTTGCATAGTGCTTTTGGTATTGACTTCAGTTTGGAAAAAGAAAATTACAACGGCAATTATAATTTCTTGCTTAGTTTGGTCGGTAATACTTGCGGTTTATCTATCACTACTATTTATGTTACCTTCTCCACCAAATCAGTTATGGCAAGTATTTTTGATAGGTATCCCCCTTCAAATTCTAACTATTTTTTGGTCAAAATATAGAACTATTAAATAAATTAAAACCCTTTGCTTTTTGCAAAGGGTTTTTTGTTAGTTAAGCGTTATATCTTTTAATCTTTGATATTTTTCTATTGCAACTTGTTTGATATTGTCAAGCGACCTACCAGTTTCAAAAACTTCATCACTTATCTTTTTAGCAAGGAAAATTGAATCTGTTGAATAATTCAACGCACCGAGTTCGGTCATAAACTTTCCGCTTTGCTTATCGCCCATAAAATCGCCAGAGCCACGAAGTTTATAATCATACTCTGAAATCTTAAAGCCATCTGAATTATCTTTAATGATTTTCAAGCGTTCAATTGCAATGCCACTGCTTGCACGACTTAGCAAGAAACAATAACTTTTAATATCAGACCTACCCACTCTACCCCTTAATTGATGCAGTTGTGAAAGCCCAAAACGCTCCGCGTTATATATAACCATAACCGATGCGTTTGGCACGTCAACACCTACTTCAATTACCGTTGTGGATACTAAAAACTCTATTTTTTTATCCTTAAAGTCTTGCATAACGGCGTTCTTTTCTTTATCTTTCATTCTGCCGTGCAAAAGCCCAACTTTAATAGACGGTAATTTTTCCTTCAAATCTTCATAGAGTTCGGTTGCACTTATAACCGAGCCTTCTTCATCACCATCGATTTTAGGGCAAACGAAGTATGCCTGCTTGCCGTCTTTAATTTCACGCTCGATAAACCTTAACATATCGTTATATTTTTCAGTTGGAACGATATTAGTTTGAATTTCTATCCTTGACTTTGGCTTATCTTTAATGGTTGTAATGTCTAAATCACCGTAAAAAATAAGTGAAAGCGTTCTTGGGATAGGCGTTGCACTCATTACTAATACGTCGGGAGTAACGCCCTTATTAAGCAAACTACTTCTTTGCGCAACGCCAAAACGTTGCTGTTCATCACACACACAAAGAGATAACTTTTTAAACTCAACGTCATCTTCAAGCAACGCGTGAGTTCCAACAACTATGTTTATCAAGCCTTCTTTTAAGGCTTGTTTCATTTCTGTTTTTTGTCTTGCCGTCATCGAGCCGGTTATTAAGCCTATATTATAATCAGGGAATGCCTTTTGTACTGCTAAGTAATTTTGCCTTGCCAAAACTTCCGTAGGTGCGAGCATAACCGCTTGATAACCGCTGTTTACCGCGATAAAAAGTGCGCACATACTAACCGCAGTTTTACCACTGCCAACGTCCCCTTGCATAAGTCTATTCATAACCTTACCGCCAGTCATATCGGCAAAAATTTCATTTACCGCCGACTTTTGACCATCGGTAAACTCAAACGGAAAACGCTGTGATATAAAGGTTAACAAGTCTTGAGCAGAGCAATTATACTTATTTATGCGCACTTGCTCCCTACCGCCTTTAATAAACTTAAACGCGGAAATAAGCGCAAAATATTCTTCAACGGCAATTCTATCCGATGCCTTTTTTACACTTTCAAAATCAGTGGGATTATGAACTTCCTTAAAGGCGGAATATAGGTCAGTCAAACCGTATTTAGCAAGCAAATCACTAGGGATTATACTTCTTGGTCTATCTAGTTCAACCGCGCGTCGAACGGCATCACGCATAACTTTTTGGGTTAAACTTCCCTTTAAGGAATACTGCGGAACTATACCTTTAAGCCTAAAGTTTTTATCACACGGTTCAAAAGACGGGTTGACTAAACTTACTTCGCCAAACTTACTCTGCACCCTGCCGTAAAAAAGATATTCTTCACCAACTTTAAGTTTAGATAAAACGTACGGTTGATTAAACCAAACGACTGAAAATATAAAACCTTCTTGCTCACACACGGTCTTAACTAACCCGCCACGGCGGAAATTTCTAGTATACGGCATACTTACAATTTTACCAGCCGTTAAAACGATATCGTTATGATAAGCGTATTTTAAGAACTGCTGTTGACGGAGATCGAGATACGCACGCGGAAAATGACGCGACAAATCTGCCGTATCATAAATACCAATTTTATTCAGTTCTTCACTGCGCTTATCGCTAATTCCGTATATTCTTGTAAGTTCCATTTTTCCTTTCCACACAAGACTTTGTTAATATAATTTCCGTCAAAAATCAATTAGATGAGGTGAAAAAGCCTAATTCTTTATAAAAAAGGGAAAGATTGCTCTTTCCCCAAATTTTATTCTAATGCAATATAGTAATAGTAAATCGGTTGACCACCGTAATGAATTTCAACGTCGCATTCAGGATACTTTTCCATCAATGCTTCTTGAAGTGCTATGGCGTCTTCTTCCTTAACGTCTTGACCGTAGTAAAGAGTGATAATTTCTTCACCGCTACGTAATCTTTCGATAAGGTCTATTGTAACTTGAGTTACGTCATTACCTTTAGCAAGTATTTTCTTATTATCAAGCCCCATAATATCGCCAACTTTAAGGTCAAAGCCGTAAAGTTTGGTGTTTCTAACAGCGTAAGTTACTTGACCAACCGTAACAGAGTCAAGCGCATGAACCATGTTGGTCTTGTTTTCTTCTGCTGAAAGTTCGGGATTAAATGCAAGTGCTGCTGCAAAACCTTGCGGGATATTCTTTGTAGGAATAACGTGAATTTTCTTGTTATCCACTAATGATTTTGCTTGCTCAGCGGCAAGAATAATATTTTTGTTGTTCGGGAAAACGAAAACGTTTTCCGCATTGATACGGCTAACCGCGTTTGCAATATCGTTAGCCGATGGATTCATTGATTGACCGCCTTCAATTACGGCATCAACCATTAAATCCTTGAATATGCTGGTGATACCATCACCCGCCGAGATACTCATCATGCCCATGTCTTTCTTTTCCGCTTCATACTTCTTCATAAGTTCGCGGTTTTGTTCGAGCATGTTTTCAATCTTAAGTCTATCGAGTTCGCCAAGTTTAAGCGCTTCAGTAAGTGCTTTACCAGGTTCGTTGGTATGAACGTGAACTTTAACGAATTCCAAGTCCCCGATAACGATAACGCTATCACCCATAGTCATCAAAGTCTCACGAAGTCTTTCGATATCCGCAGTAGTAGTCTTTTTATTTAAGTTGATGATAAAGAATTCCGTACAATATGCAAATTCAATATCGCCAAGACTCATAATGTCCGCATGTTCCATCAAAGCATCAGCAGAAGAAGTATCTTCAGACTGAACAGTGGGTTCGGTTACGCTTTCACCCATGAGCGCTTTATACATACCTTCGTAAAGGCACATAAGCCCTTTACCACCCGCGTCAACAACACCCGCTTTTTTAAGCACGGGAAGAAGTGAAGGCGTAAGATCAACCGCTTTGTTACCAGCAGAGATAATTTCGGGAAGTAAAGTTTCAAAATCTTTATGTTTTACGCGAATTGATTGCGCGTGTTCGGCAACCATTCTTGCAACGGTAAGCATAGTTCCTTCTTTAGGTTTACTAACCGCGCCGTATGCAATTTCCGCACCGTTTTTCAAAGCGTGCACGAAAATCTTGGTGTCAATTTCTTCATTCTTTTTAAGAATGGTGCACATACCCCTTATTACTTGAGATAAAATAACGCCTGAGTTACCTCTTGCGCCTTTTAACGCACCTTTACTAATTGCTTCAGCAATATCGGCAACCTTATTAGAACGACAAGCGACTAATTCTTTTACCGCTGATTGCATTGTAAGCGACATATTTGTACCAGTATCACCATCCGGTACGGGGAAAACGTTGAGTGCGTCAATACTTACTCTATTTACTTCAAGAAGTTTTGCTGCTGTCAAAATCATTGACTTGAGCATTGCACCGTTAATTGTTTTTTGCATATATATCTCCTGCCCTAATGGGCGATCAAACGAATTTATTACGCTTTAAGCTTTTACGCCAGCAACTTTTACGTTGATGGTATCACAAATCATACCCGTAAAGCGTTCAACCTTATATTTCAAAGATTCTTTAAGCGCTTCAACAACAGCTTTGATTGATACACCGTACTTAACGATTACAGACACGTCAATAAAAATCCTATCCCCAACGGAATGGACTTTTACACCCTTAACGTCATAGTTTTTATTAACGAAACTAAGCACAAGGTCAACGATATTTCTAGCCGAAAACTCAACTATGCCATAGCAATCCATTGCTACGTGTTTGGTAAAGCGAGCAATCGTTTTGTCTGATATTAAGATCTTGCCGTAAATGTTGTTTGTTTTAACCGACATAATAACCTCTTATAAAACGTTATATCTATTTTACAATATTTATGAACTTTTTGCAACCCTTTAATATAATTTATTGAAAATTTTTGATTTTAACCGATTTTTTTCTATTAAAATTTAATTTTTACCCTTTATTTTGTTGCTTTTTAATTGAGAATATGATAGAGTATTTGGTGTGAAAAAATAAATTATTCCAAAAGCGGAGGATATTAATATGAGTAAAGTATGTAGCGTATGCGGTAAAGGCAAACTTTCTGGTAATTTGGTAAGCCACTCTAACCGTAAAACCCCCAAGTTGTACGAAGCAAACCTTCAAAAAATCAGCGTTAAGAGCGCTAACGGTACCGTTTCTAAAGAATACGTTTGCACCAGATGCATTAAGAGCGGTAAAGTAGAAAGAGCATAATTATATTTTTGCAAATGTAAAGCCACCTAGTTTTAGGTGGCTTTTTTATTTTTATTATTCACTAAATAGTTCTGTTGATAAATATCTATCCCCAGTGTCGGGTAAAATCGCTACTATTATCTTTCCAGCGTTTTCTTCTTGTTTTGCAATATTTACCGCCGCCGCTATTGCTGCGCCAGATGATATGCCTACGAGTATACCTTCACTGCTTGCCATAATTCTTGCATATTTAAACGCATCTTCATCAGTTATAGCGCACACGCTATCACACACGGTTTTATTAAAATTTTCAGGGATAAAGTTTGCGCCTATGCCTTGAAGTTTATGCGCGCCAGCCTTTCCGCAAGTAATAAGCGGAGAACTTGCAGGCTCAACACCGATAACCTTCACTCTAGAGTTTTGTTCTTTTAAATATTTACCAGTTCCACTTATAGTTCCGCCAGTTCCTATACCAGCAACTAAATAATCGACCTTGCCGTCGGTATCAATCCAAATTTCAGGACCAGTGCTTTTATAATGCGCCATGGTATTTGCTGGATTATCAAACTGTGATAATATTATACTGTTAGGCGTATTCTTTTGAATTTCTTTAGCCTTTTCAACCGCGCCGTTCATACCGAGTTTGCCGTCGGTTAAAACAATTTCCGCACCGTACGCCTTTAATAATTTTCTTCTCTCTACACTCATCGTGTCGGGCATAGTAAGAATCGTTTTATACCCCTTTTTAGCACTTATTGCAGCAATACCTATACCAGTGTTACCGCTTGTAGGCTCAATTATAGTTGCTCCCTTTTTTATTAAACCTTTTTCTTCCGCATCCGCTATCATATAGAGCGCGGCTCTATCCTTGATGCTGCCTGCGGGGTTTAAGTATTCTAACTTGACTAAAAGCCTTGCTTTAAGCCCTTCGACTTTGGCAAGGTTTTTTGGTTCAAAAAGCGGAGTATTCCCTATTAAATTTTCAATACTTTCGTAAATTTTCATATTTCATACCTTTATAATCTTTGCAATAACTTTCTCTTGATGGAACACTGCATAACAATAAGTGTTTTCACTATAATTAGTCATACAACCAGGGTTTATAAAAGTTATTCCGTCAATCTCTTCAATTTCAGGGATATGAGTGTGCCCGTAAAATACGGCGGAAGCCCCCACTTCTTTTGCTCGAAGCAACAGTTGAAAAAGCGAACGCTTTACACCATACCTATCCCCGTGGGTAAGCAAAATCTTTACCCCTTCTATTTCTAAAATTTCGTCTTTACCGCCACCGTCGCAATTACCTTTTACCGAGTGAATTTTATCTTTTAATTCTTTGCGGTATTCTAAAATATCGTTTTCATGGTCGCCAAGATGAAAAACGTAATCGTTCTCCATCATTTTTGGCAACAACTTTTCCAAAGCGGAAAAGTTGCGGTGAGTGTCTGAAATGACTATTGCAGTTTTCATTTAAGTTTATCTTTTAATGCTTCGATAGCGCGAAAGCGGTGGCTTATTTTATTCTTCTTTTCCGCAGGCGCTATGCCCAAGCACTCGTTCAAGTCATAACTAAAGAACAATGGGTCGTAACCAAAGCCGTTTTCGCCGTGTTCTTCGTGCATAATTTCGCCAAGTGTTTCGCCAGTTGCCGTAATAATTTCACCGTTAGGTTTATATAAAACCATACAGCACACGAACTTTGCCTTTCTATTTTCAACGCCTTCCATATTCTTTAATAAAAGTGCGTTGTTATGTTTATCATCACCGTCTCCAGCATAGCGGGCGCTGTAAATTCCAGGCTCTCCACCGAGCGCGTCAACACAAATTCCGCTGTCATCACTAAGTGCGGGCAAGTTTAACTTTTCGCTTACCGTTTTTGCTTTAATCAAAGCGTTTTCATAAAAGGTTTTTCCGTCTTCAACAATCTCGTCGATAAAACCTAATTCTTTATAACCCACAACTTCAAATTCGGGGAGCATTTGAGAGATTTCACGAATTTTATGCGCATTGCCACTTGCAAGCACAATCCTTTGTTTTTTACTCATTATTTTACACCTATATTTTTAAGAAAGTTAGCAAGCGAAACAAAATTTTCCGCTGTTAAATTTTCCGCCCTTGCAGTAGTAGAAATATCGCAAGAAATAAGCGCGTTTTCAGCGTCAGCACGCGATAATTTATACCCGTTCATAAGATTATTTACAAGCATTTTTCTGCGGTTTTGAAAGCCTATTCTAACCAAGTTTCTAACAGCAATAAAATCAACGCCGTCAAACTTATCCTTTTCAATTTCAATCTTAACAACCGCTGAATCAACGTTGGGAGCGGGGGTGAATTTCTCCCTTGGAACTCTTATAATTACTTCCGCATTTCCGCGTAAGTTTATGCCAACGGTTATTGCACCGTAGTCGGAAGTACCTGCCTTTGCGGCTAAACGATACGCGACTTCTTCTTGCACCATTATAACCATAGCCTTTATGTTTTTAGCGTTTTCAATAAACTGCATAACGATAGGCGTAGTAATATAATACGGAAGGTTTGCAACCATTATATAATCCCCGCCCAGCTTGTTTTCCACGTCAGACATTTTTTGCTTCATAATGTCGCCAAAAACAATTTCTACGTTAGAAAATTCGCCAACGGTTTCTTTCAAGACGGGCTTTAATCTAGTGTCTATTTCATACCCAACAACCTTTTTTGCACGCTTTGCAAGGTGGCGTGTTAGTGCACCCGCACCACAGCCGATTTCTAAGACTGTGTCAGTATCTTTTACGCCCGCTTTATCAACGATATCGCCAAGTAATAAATTATCGGTCAAGAAATTTTGACCGAATGCTTTTTTAAGATTTAGACCGTGTTCAATTAAAAGTTGTTTTAAGGGTTTTTCCATTATTTACCTATCGATTTTAAGTATGATTTTGTGTGATAAACACACTATAATATTGTAAAGAGAAATCTTTACTATCAATCATTTTACTAATGAGGTGAGAAAATTATTTAAGAAATAAAGTCGAAAATTTTTTCGACTTTATTTCATTTTATAGAATAAATTTTTTGCGTTGTTAGTTAAAATTTTCGCAAATTCCGTAACTTCTTTCCCCTTCAACTGCGCTAAAAACGCTGAAGTAATCGTTACGTTTTTAGGCTCGTTTACAGTGCCGCGAAGTGGGTGCGGCGCAAGATACGGACAATCAGTTTCCGTTAAACATTTATCTTCTGGAACAAACGCTGCAACGTCTAAAAGCGAGCGTGCGTTCTTAAAGGTTAAAGGACCTGCAAAAGAAATATATAGCCCAAGTTTAAGGACTTCCGCAGCAGTTTCTACACTGCCAGCATAGCAGTGCATAACACCGCCGTAAGTGAGTTTATCTTTGTTATCCTTTAGTATCTTTAACATATCCCCAGTTGCATCACGGTTATGAATACATATAGGAAGTTTTGCTTCTTTTGCAAACTCAATTTGCTTTATAAAGCAGTCGGCTTGCTTTTCTTTATCAAAAGGTTTCCAGTAATAATCAAGCCCGATTTCCCCTACCGCAACACATTTGGGGTGTGATGCAAGCGAGCGTATTGTTTCAAACTCTTTATCGTCAAAGCCGCCACTATCGCTAGGATGACAACCAGTTGCAAAATAAACTGACGGATACTTTTCCGCTAAGTTTTTACCCATTACGCTGGTTGCTGCACAACAACCCATATTTATAACCGCTTCAACGCCGTCGCGAAGATAGTTGTTAACTATTAAATCAACGTCGGGAAACTTTGCATCGTGAAGATGACAATGCGTATCGATAAACATTAGAATACCTGACTTCCGTCTGCAATATCGTTTTCGGGGGTAAGATATGCAAGTTTTCCGTTTTCATCTTCAGCGCAAATAATCATACCTTCACTAAAGATTCCGCAAAGTTTTGCGGGTTTTAAGTTGGTGATCATAGCAAGTTTTTTACCCACTAATTGTTCGGGAGTATAAGCGTGCGCAATACCGCTTACAACAGTTCTAACTTCTTCACCAACTTTTACGGTAAGTTTAAGAAGTTTTTTACTCTTTTCAACCTTTTCACAAGCGGTAACAAGCGCAATTTTGATTTGAACTTTAGCAAAATCATCAATATCGATTAAGGGTTTTTCAGAGTGGTCGTGAAGTTTAACTTCCGCCTTCTTTTCTTCCTTTTTCTCTTCTTCAACTTGCACTTTTTCTTTTCTTTCTTCAATCATAGCGTTTACCTTTTCCATAACCTTTGCAGCATCTAAGCGAGCGAATAAAATTTCCGGCTTATCTGTAACCTTAACGGTGTCAATCTTGCCAAATTCTTTAAGTTCAGCGTATTCACGAAGTTTAAGGTTAAGCATGCTTGCGGTCTTTTGCGCGGTATCGGGAAGGAAGGGCGCAAGAAGTGAAGTGCCGATAATAATACTTTCAGTAAGATTATAGAGAACTGTTTTAAGTCTATCAGCCTTTTCGGGATCTTTTGCCAAAGCCCAAGGCATAGTTTCATCAATATACTTATTTGCTCTGCGGAATACTGTAAAGATTTCTGCTAAAGCGTCAGCAACTTTAAATTCGTTCATCTTTGCAGTTACCTTTTCAACTGCTGAAGTGGTAACAGCCTTTAATTCCGCGTCAACTTCTTCCACTACGTTAGCGTTTACAACTTCCCCACCGAAATACTTATTACTCATTGCAATAGTACGGCTTACCAAGTTACCGTAAACGTTTGCTAAATCACTATTGATAACGTCTATAACCGATTCCCAAGAAATAAGCCCGTCGTTATCTTGCGGCATAGCGGTTAAAACGTAATATCTAACGGCATCTTTACCGAAGAAGTTAACCAAGTCGTCAGCATAAATTACGTTGCCCTTTGACTTGCTCATCTTGCCACCGTCTTGCAACAACCAGCCGTGCCCGTAAACCTTTTTAGGGAGCGGAATATCAAGCGCCATCAAGAAAATGGGCCAGTAAATAGTGTGGAATC
Organism: Christensenellaceae bacterium; assembly: GCA_045594285.1. GTDB lineage: Bacteria > Bacillota > Clostridia > Christensenellales > Borkfalkiaceae > UBA1259. Next base: position 108,479 of record JAZNYF010000006.1, read on the forward strand.
TTATAATATCTTTACCGATTACGTGCACGTCCGCCGGCCAAAGTTTAGTATAACTTTCTTGATGTGCGCCGTCAGCATCGTAACCAACACCAGTGATATAGTTAGTCAACGCGTCAAGCCAAACGTATACAACGTGTTTGGGATCAAAATCTACCGGAATACCCCACTTAAAAGTACTCCTTGAAACACAAAGGTCTTGAAGCCCCGGTTTAAGGAAGTTATTTACCATTTCGTTCTTTCTTGAAACGGGCAAAATAAATTCAGGGTGTTCATTGTAGTATTCCATTAATCTATCAGCATACTTGCTCATCTTAAAGAAGTACGCTTCTTCTTGTGATTTTTTAACAGGTCTACCACAGTCGGGACACTTGCCGTCTACGAGTTGACTCTCCGTCCAGAAAGATTCGCAAGGCGTGCAGTACCAACCTTCGTAAGAACCTTTATAGATATCCCCTTTTTCATAAAGTTTTTTGAATATCTTTTGAACTTGTTTTTCGTGGTATTCGTCGGTCGTTCTAATAAACTTATCGTATGAAACACCAACTAAATCCCAAATACCTTTAATAACGTCAGCAACGCCGTCAACGAATTCTTTGGGTGAAACGTTTGCTGCCGCTGCTTTTTCTTCTATTTTTTGACCGTGTTCATCCGTTCCAGTTTGGAAGAATACGTCATACCCTTCAAAGCGCTTAAAGCGCGCAAGGCTATCCGCCAAGATTGCTTCGTAAGTGTTGCCGATGTGGGGCTTGCCTGAAGTGTATGCGATTGCGGTAGTTATATAATACTTTTCTTTCATAACTTCTCCTACTAATTACTTTAAATAAAGTTACTATTCTATATACCGTACATTTTACCACATTTTTTCGGTATTTTCAACAATATAAAAGCATAAAGTTTTAATATGAACGTAATTTTTGGACTAGTTTTTATTTTATCAAGCATAGTATTGCTGTTTTCTTCGCCCGAGAGCGTGCTTACCGCAATGCTTTCTGGTGGCGAAAAGGCGCTTAGTCTTACTCTCAAAATGGTGGTAATTTACGCCGTGTGGATGGGTGTGTTTTCCCTTTTAGAAAAAAGCGGACTATCAAATAAGTTTGCTAAAGTGTTAAAACCCGTAAACAAATTCTTGTTTGGTCCACTTCCAGAAAAGGCTAACGACTTTATGTCGCTAAACATTTCCGCTAATATTTTAGGGATGAGTGGCGCGACAACGCCTTTTGGAATAAAGTCAATTTATGAACTTGAAAAGCACCCCAACACTGAGTACGCTATTGCAATGTTTTTTGTTATAAACGCAACCAGTATTCAAATTATACCGTCTTCGGTTTTGGCGCTAAGATCATCTATGGGTGCGTCGTCCCCCGCGGATATAATTTTACCAACCATTTTAGCAACGCTTTTGTCCACTATTATAGGCGTATTATTAGTTAAAATTTTCGTTAAAAAAAGGGTGTAAAATATGTCCGCTTACTTTATCCCCATACTGTTTTTAGTCATATTCGTCTACGCTATTTTTAAGAAGGTCAAGCCGTACGACGCATTTTGCGACGGCGCAAAATCAGCCTTGCCTTTTGCGGTAAGCATTTTCCCATACTTGGTAACTATTTTTATTCTAACCGAACTGTTTGAGCAAAGCGGACTATCTAACGCAGTTGCTGAATTTTTATCGCCTTTCTTTAGATTTTTAGGCATACCCAAAGAACTTACAAAACTCGTTTTAATTAAACCTTTTTCGGGTAACGGCTCTCTCGCGGTGCTGTCTGAAATTTACACAAAACACGGAGTTAATAGTTACCTATCACGCTGCGCGTCAGTTATATACGGCAGTAGTGAAACGGTGTTTTACATAGCAGCAGTATACTTTGCGGGTGCAAAAACAAAGAACTTAACCCTGCCCATTATAATATCGCTAATTTCTTCGTTTATCTCTTGCGTTTTTGCTTGTTTTATTTGTTTAATAATTTGATTATGTGTGATATAATCGCATTAAAAAACCCTACTAAACACTAAGTTTAGTAGGGTTTTATTAGTTTTGTTTTTATGCTTTTTTAGAACGATCTTCGTCGACGAGTTTTTTGATAATTTCATCCAGTTTCATTACGCCGAGTTTGCCTTCTTTTCTGCTTGAAACTGAAACGGTTTCATCAGCAAGCTCTTTATCCCCTACAACGAATTGATAAGGAATTTTTTCCAAGGTTGCTTCTCTAATCTTATAGCCGATTGTTTCGTTTCTATTATCCGCTTCAGCACGCAAGCCGTACTTTGCTAATTCTTCTACAATCTTGTTAGCGTATTCAGCAGTTCTTTCAGTTAAACTGAGAACTTTAACTTGTACGGGACAAATCCAGAACGGGAACGCACCAGCGTATTTTTCAATAAGCATTGCAAGAGTTCTTTCATAGCAACCTATTGAACTTCTATGGATAACGAAGGGATATTGCTTATCGCCGTTTTCATCAATATAAGTCATATCGAAAGAATGTGCTGCAGCAAAGTCGAGTTGAATTGTAATGATTGTATCTTCTTTACCGTAAACGTTCTTTGCTTGAACGTCGAGTTTCGGGCCGTAGAAGGCTGCTTCATCATCTGCTTCAACGTATTCAATACCGATATCGTCAAGAATTTCTTTCATGAGTGCTTCGGTTTCGTTCCAAGCCTTGTCGTTATCGATATATTTATCTTTATTTGCCTTGCCACGTTTACTAAAACGGAAAGACACGTCATCTCTCATTCCCAAACAATCAAGGAAGTAATAAGAAAGTTCTAAGCAACGCTTGAATTCTTCTTCGATTTGAGAAGGCGTACATACGATGTGTCCGTCAGAAAGCGTGAATTGGCGAACACGGATAAGTCCGTGCATTTCCCCACTCGCTTCTTTTCTAAAGAGCGTTGCGGTTTCACTATAACGGCAAGGTAAATCTCTATAACTCTTTAAACCGTTCTTATAGATTTGATATTGGAACGGACAAGTCATCGGGCGGAGAGCCAACGCTTCGGGTGAATTTTCATCGCCGATAATAAACATTTTATCTCTATAATGATCCCAGTGCCCTGAAATACGGTAAAGGTCATTCTTTGCCATATACGGAGTTTTAGTAATCATAAAGCCGCGCTTTTCTTCTTCATCTTCTACGAAGCGGGTTAAGATTTGCATAATTTTTGCGCCCTTAGGTGCTAGAATAGGCAAGCCTTGACCTACAACTTCTTCCGTTAAGAAAATGCCGAGTTCTCTACCGATTTTATTGTGATCGCGCTTCTTTGCTTCTTCAACTGCTGCAAGATATTCTTCTAGTTCGCTCTTTTTAGCAAACGCCGTGCCGTAAATACGGGTAAGCATTTTGTTCTTTTCATCCCCGCGCCAGTAAGCACCAGTTACACTGGTGAGTTTAAACGCTTTAATCTTGCCGGTTGAAGGAAGGTGCGGTCCACGACATAAATCCATAAAATCACCTTGCTTGTAGCAAGAAATTACGCTACCTGCGGGTAAATCGTTGATGAGTTCAACCTTGTAAGGTTCAGAAAAGTCTTTGAATTTCTTAACAGCGTCTCTCTTTCCGTAAACGATACGCTCGATGGGAAGGTCGCTCTTAATAATATCCTTCATTTCTTGCTCAATTTTTACAAGGTCAGCCTGCGTAATGGGCGTTTTAAACTCAATATCGTAATAAAAGCCATTTTCAATGGTCGGACCGATAGCGAGTTTTGAAGTCGGGAAAATATTTTTAACCGCTTGCGCCAAAACGTGTGAAGTTGTATGACGATATACGTCTAACCCTTCTTTATCTTTAAGGGTAATAATTTGTAATTCACAGTCTTTTTCCACAAGGTGTGAAAGGTCAACGAGTTCGCCGTCAACCTTGCCGCAAACAGCGTTTCTAAACAACCCTTCAGAAATGTTCTTTGCAATTTCACCTACGGTTATAGCGCTTTCGTATTCGATTGCTGAACCGTCTTTTAAGGTAATCTTCATTTTTGCTCCTCCTAAAATAAAAAATCCTTAAAGCACTTTTGCTTTAAGGACGAAATAAATTTCCGCGTTTCCACCTTAATTGCCACTCTTATAAAGAATGACCACTTAATATACGCAATAAAGTTGCGCTACTTTGCCCTGCACGGTGGTTTCATAACTTTACTGTTTACGGGCTTTCAGCCGCCGCCCGCTCTCTGAAAAACTTTATAAAGCACTACTTGTCCGAACATTTGGACTATTTAGGTTACTTATATATTAAACCTTTTAATCTTTTTTGTCAACTGTTTTGGTGAAAAGTTTATTCTTATTTAATTTATGAATTTATTTGAAAATACTATTTTATCTCTATAATATTCCTTTAAAAAATACTCGTCGTCTTTTGGGATTTCGCCGCAAATATCTACTTCACCACAGTTACTAAGCAGTACTTCTCTAACGATTTTAACGCTTTCCCCACCTAAAAGTTCGCTGCGGTTAAGCCTTCTATAATGGCTATCATACACCCTGCCTTCATCAATAAACACACGTCTTTTTTTATTTTCAAGCAAATACGAAATAAACTCTTTTAATTGTGAACTTAAAAATATTTGCGGTATACACTCTACAACGTCTTGCCACTTTTTCTTTAACGGTCTTAAACAAAAGTTATATACCCCGTCTATTGCAATACTATCGTAAGATTTTAATTTGCTAAAAGTGTACCTTTTATCATCTTCTAAATCGGCAGCGATTAGGCTTGCGTATAAAATTTCTTTTTCGTTGGGCGTAAGTCCGCCTACTTTAAGATTTTTCTTAAAATAATCTATCTTATATTTTATGGTGATAATCTCCGATACCTTATCGGCTATTTCAGTCTTTATAAGGTCGGAATAAAACTCAGGGCAATTTACCTTTAGTTCTACTCTCCCGCCCGTGCGTGCAACGCGAGCGGAACAATCGGCGTGTGAGAATAATTCACTCGATGCCGATTGCACGTACAGTAAATTTTCGCCCGCGCTTTCTTTTTCTGTTACAGTTATGCTGGTCATATTTCTTAGTTTACGCTCCAAATTGATTTTTATTTACGCTTTGACCGATTTTACTTTAAGCAACCTTTTTTCTTTTATTTTTACCAAATATTCTATATACGGCTTTCGCTAGTTCTGAAACAATTATTACCGTCGATGCGGTCAAAATGGTTTTAACCCATTCTAAAGCGCCAAGCGAGCACACTCCGAAAACAGACGGAAAGAATTGAACTATGCAAAAATGCACTACTAACACTACTAAAAAAGTAACCGCCATAATCTTGTTTTTACCTATGCCCTTAAATATGCTTTTTGAACCGAGTTGAGTAGAATTAAAGGCGTTAAACAATTGAAAGATTATAAACAGCGTAAAAATCGTTCCGCTCATTTTAGCCGCGCCAACATTTAAAAAGTCGGTAAAATACTGCACACACATAACCGCACCGACGAAAAGCGCGTTGAATATAATCTTAACCAGCATATTTTTACTTATAATACTCTCTTTGCGGCTTACGGGCTTTAACTTCATAAGGTCGTCGTCTTCAGCCCCAAGTCCTAAAGTTAGTGCTGGTGGACCGTCCATTATAACGTTTATCCACAACAGTTGAAGGGTGTTAAACGGTGCACTCATCCCAGTCAACGCGCACACTGTTACGAATAACAGCGCCGATAAGTTTACCGATAATTGAAATACTATAAAGCGCTGTAAGTTCTTGAACACGTTGCGACCAAAAGCAACCGCTTTAACAACGGTTGAAAAACTGTCGTCAAGAAGTACTATATCCGCCGCTTCCTTTGTAATGTCGCTACCGTTTATACCCATAGCGATACCAACGTCCGCTTGCTTTATTGCGGGCGCATCGTTTATGCCGTCGCCGGTAACTGCAACGACTTCACCCATACTCCTTAATGCTTTTACAACCCGCAATTTGAGTATGGGCGTACTGCGGGCAATTACGGTTATCTTAGTTAATATACTTTTTAATTCTTCATTAGATAGGTTTTCTATATCTTTTGCGGTTACGACTTGGCTTTCGTTTTGCGCAATCCCCAACTCTTTTGCAACGGCAAACGCCGTTTCAAAATTATCACCAGTAAGTATTTTTACCTTTATGCTTGCGCTACGGCAATCTTGAACGGCTTTAAAAACGTCTTTTCTAACTGGGTCTGCTAAAGCGGCAAAACCGTCGTAAGTAAAACCGCCGCCCGCATCTTTGTGTGCAAAAGCAATAACCCTGCGCGCTTTTTGTTGATGCTTTAACATCTCGGCAGTTATTTTACTTTTTTGTTCTAAACTTAAATTACACTTATCTAAAACTACTTCGGGTGCACCTTTAAGAAGTACGCGGTGTTTATCGCCTAAATCTATGGTCGTTGTCATAAACTTAGTCTCGCTTGAAAAGGGCTGCCTTTCAACAACCTTAAACTTATCTCTAAATTTGTTGTAATTAGCCCCCTTTTCACTGTCTATATACGCTTTGATTAGCGCACCTTCAGTTGCGCTTCCGCGGTAAACTACTCGCTTGTTTTTTATGCTTACTTCTGCAGTAGAATTGCAAACGAAGTTTTGCTTTAACACTTCATCGGTAAAACCACTAGCATCAACACAAGCCTTATTTTTGCAAATGCTGATAACTTTCATTTTATTCTCGGTCAAAGTGCCCGTTTTATCCGAACAAATAACGCTTACAGCACCCGTTGTTTCGGTTGCCGACATCTTCTTTATAAGCGCGTTTTCTTTGGCTAATTTTACCATATTTAGCGCAAGTGATACGGCAACTATCGTGGGCAAGCCCTCGGGAACTGCTGCCACTATTAAAACTATTGAAGAAATGAATAAATCTTGCAGAGTTGAAAAGGTAAACGCGCCTTGCATAATAAACCTTACCGCAGACACTGTGCACACCAGCGTTGCGGTAACCGCGCCTACAATGGTTACAACTTTACCTAGTTTGCTTAACTTTTGTTCTAACGGCGTTTGTTTTGTTTTAGCGGTAAGTTCGCCCGCAAGCCCGCCCATTTCGGTATTATCGCCCGTTGCCGTAACAACCATTTTACCAGTGCCACCCGACACGAAAGTGCCAGAATACACACAGTTTACCCTTTCAGCAAGCGGCGTTTTGCTACTAAGCGTTGTTGTCGCTGACTTTTTCACAGGTAAACTTTCACCAGTTAGCGCCGATTCATCAACAGAAAGGGCGTTGCTATCGATAAGCCTACCGTCCGCAACGATTTTATCGCCACTTTCAAGTAGTATTATATCGCCGACCACTATTTGATTTTGCGGTATGGATAGCGTTACGCCGTCGCGCACGACTCTAACGATAATCTTTTCGTAAATTTTACTAAGCGCCTTGAACGCTTTTTGCGAACTGCCTTCCATTATTAGCGTTATGGAAACGGATAGCGTTACGGCAAGCAATATCCCTATACACTCGGTAAAGTCCCCTTCGCCCGACTTTAAAAACTTGCCTAAATTAGTGCCGAAAGTTAAAATTAAACCAAACAGCAAAATAATAAGCATAGGCTCTTTTAGAGCGTCTATTATCTTTTGGAAAAAGTTGCGCCCTTTTTTTTCGGTTAAAATATTTTGACCGTATAAGCGCCTATTTTCTATAACCTTATTTGTGTTCAAGCCAAAATGCTCGTTAGAGTTTAATTCTTCTAAAACTTGCCCTACGTTTTTATCGTGAAAAGTCATCCCCGCCTCCGATTTATTACTGTAAAAAATATGCTTTTATTTTAAAATATATGATTGTACAATGGACAATCAGTATTTTTTGTGGTAAAATTATCTTGTTAATAAATATTAAAGGTGGTTTATTATGAGTAAAGTTTTTAAAGTTGATATTAAAGGCGTTGTTGCCGATTTACCTATTTTACCCTTACCCAGCGGTATAAATATTGCTTTCTTTAATTTACACGGCAACCCCGCGCTTACAGAACACTGCGGCAAAGAACTTGCTAAACTTACCGCTGATAGTGAAGTTTTAATTACTGCGGAATCAAAGGGCTTACAACTTACTCACGTGGTTGCGCGTGAACTTAACCACCCCTACTATGCAGTTGCAAGAAAATCACATAAACTCTATATGCAAGACGGTATTGATATTTCTTACGGATCATCAATTACCACTGGTAAAGAACAAAAGTTTTACCTTTCTAAGCACGACGTTGATTTGATTAAAGGTAAAAAGGTTTGCATCGTTGACGACGTTATCTCTACTGGAGAGAGCGTTAAAGGTTTAGAAGCGTTAGTTGAAAAGGCGGGCGGAATAGTTCATAAAAAATTATTCGTTCTTGCTGAAGGCGATGCTAAAGACCGCGCGGATATTGCTTATCTTGCAACAATCCCATTACTATAAAAAAATAAAAATTCGCCACTAATGATGGCGATTTTTTTAATATTTACAAAATATTCTTAAAAAAAGGTAAAACGCCGACCAAGCGACGTTCTACCCCAGGAAAAAGTTTATTGAGAGTGTGGGCTTTATTTACGAGAAAGTTTCCTTTCTACAATCTCATACTAACACCCGAAACTTAAAAAAATCTTGAAAGATAAAAGTTTTTGAAAATTATTTAATTTTTATTTTTTAAAGAAAAATTCAATTATTATATGGTATAATTAAAATATGAAAATTTTACTTGTTGACGATGAAAGACAACTTACCGACGCGCTTTCATCAATATTAAAAAAGAATAATTTTGCTGTTGACTGCGCCTATAACGGCGAAGATGGTTTAGACCTTGCATTATCTGGCGTTTACGACCTTATTGTGTTAGACATAATGATGCCTAAAATCGATGGATTATCAGTACTGAAAACGCTTAGAGAGAGCAAGTGTGATACACCTATACTTATGCTGTCGGCAAAGTCTGAAATTTCAGATAAAATTATCGGGCTTAACCTTGGTGCGGACGACTATATTGCAAAGCCTTTCGACACAAACGAACTGCTTGCAAGAATACGTGCCTTACTCCGCCGTAAAGCGACCTTTACCGGAGACGTTTTAATTTACGGCGATATTTCACTTGACCGCGATACCATTAAACTTGTAAAGGGTGAAAAGAGTATTTCTTTAGGCAAAAAAGAATTTCAAATTTTAGAAATGCTTATTTTAAACCAAGGCAAGAGCATTGACAAAGAAAAGTTTATTGAAAAAATTTGGGGTTACGATACTGAAGCCGAATACAACACCATTGAAGTTTACGTTTCGTTCTTAAGAAAAAAACTAAACGCTGTCGGTGCTAAAACTGAGATTAAATCACTGCGCGGTATCGGGTATACCCTTGGGGTTAAAAATGATTAAAAAAGCGCAACTTAGATTCGTTGCAATTATTATGTCTATACTGTTCGGCGTGTTCTCTATAATCTTCGTAACGGTATATTACACGTCTTTTACCAACACGGTTGCCAACGTTGAAAACGTAATAAACGACACTGCTGCCGGTTTTTATATGCCTGGGGGCGCGGGCGTTCATTCTAACAGTATTATAGTTACGCTCAACCCCATCGGCGATAGTATAAACGATAAAATTAAAAACGTGTGGTTTGACGACGGAACTTTTACTCAAGAACAAGCAAACGACATTATAACGGCAATATTATCAAAAATACATAAGTCTGGACATATCGACAACGTGTATTATAAAGTGTTTACAAGCACCCCCGACCGCGCGCTTTTAGTTGCGGTGGACGCGTCCGATTCTTTTGCATCACTTAGGCAAAACGCGATAAGTACGTTTTTTTCAATGGTTATTATCTACTTTTTGCTCTTTTTATTGATGATGAAACTTTCTTGGTGGGTACTTAAACCTTTAAGAGATTCTTTCGATAAACAAAAGCAGTTTATTTCAAACGCCAGCCACGAACTAAAAACGCCTATATCGGTTATTTCCGCAAACGTGGACGTTTTGGCGCAAGAAAACAATAATTCTCAATGGATAAGCAACATAAAATCACAAACCACTAGAATGAGCGGACTTGTTGAAGATATGTTATCGCTTGCTAAACTTGATGAAGGCAACAATAAACTTATATTTGAAAAATTCAATATTTCCGATGAAGTTTTAGAGACCGCCCTACCCTTTGACGCGGTTGCCTTCGAAAAAGGCAAGACGTTAAACGTTGAAGTTGCGCCCGATATAATATATAACGGCGACAAGCAAAGCGTTAAAAAGATTGTAAACATCTTGCTTGACAACGCAATTAAACACGCCGATGAAAAGGGCGAAATTACCGTAACGCTAAAAAAAGATAACAATAAAACAATTCTTATCGTTACCAACAGTGGCAGCCACATAGCCGCCGCCGATGCAAACAAGATTTTTGAAAGATTTTACCGCGGTGATTCTTCCCGCTCACGCGAGTCGGGCGGAAGCGGCTTAGGTCTTGCAATTGCAAAGAGTATTGCCGATAGCAACAAGTGGAAAATTTCCGCTGTTTCTATCCCCGAAGTTTCAATGACTATTACGGTAATTTTACAATAAAAAAATTTAACGCGCTGACAAAACAGTCAGCGCGTTTTTTATATTCACTATTTATCTTTCTATGTTAGTTACCGTAAACCCAACGCTTTCTATTGCTGAGATTATATCGTTATCAGTAAGAGTATTATCCGCCTTAAAGGTCGCTTGGTTTTCTTCTAAACTAACCTTTACTCCGTAAACGCCTTGAACTGCGCCTAAAGCATCGGTAACCTTTCCTTGACAGTGTTTGCACATCATACCTTTAATGCCTACTTTAATATCTATAAGCGCGCCACACGAACCATCACACTCGGGCTTTTCTTTTTTCTTCTTACCCGAAATCCTGAGAGCGTTAGTTACTACAAAGAGCGAACTAATCGACATAAGTGCGGATGCTATCATAGGCGTTAAAACCACGCCAAAAACGCTTAATGCGCCCGCCGCAATAGGAATTCCTATAACGTTATAAAAGAACGCCCAGAATAGGTTTTGTTTGATTATTTTAAGCGCTTTAGAAGATATTTCCACAGTCTTTGAGAGTGCCGAGAGCGAGCCGTTTGCAATTACTATATCAGAACTGTCTATTGCAATATCCGTACCAGTGCCCATAGCAACGCCGATATCCGCGCTCTTTAACGCGGGGCTATCGTTTATGCCGTCCCCAACCATCGCTACGAAATAGCCTTCTTTTTTATACTTTTCAACTATTTCATACTTGTCTTGCGGAAGTACGTTGAAAGCGAATTCATCAAGCCCAACTTGAGCGGAAATATTCTTTGCTGCACTCTCGTTATCACCAGTTATCATTACCGTTTTAATATTTTTAGCGTGCAGCGCTGCTATTGCGTCAGCACTATCTTCTTTCAAGTAATCACTGACGGCAAACACTGAAACAAGTTGATATTCATCAGCAAAATACAGCACGGTTTTACCTTCGGTAACACTAACTGGAATTTCACTCATTATTAAATTGAAAGGTAAAAGTTCACGATTACCCAAATAATACTTAACGCCGTCAACAGTGCCTATTATGCCTTTGCCGGTTATATAAGAATAATCGGTAACGATTTTATCACTTTCGCCACAGTAATTCTTAACGCATTCCGCAAGCGGATGTGATGACTTTGACTCAAGTGCTGCTGCTACTGGGAAGATGGTTGAATTAGGCTCGTCGGTAAAGTTAAGATAATCGGTTACCTTTGGCTTTCCAACTGTAATGGTTGCAGTTTTATCGAGAAGTACGCAGTTGATTTTGCAAGCGTTTTGCAGACTTTCCGCATTTTTAAAAAGTATTCCGTAAGACGCTGCTTTTCCAGTTGCCGCCATAACCGCAACCGGAGTTGCCAGCCCTAAAGAGCACGGGCAAGATATTACTAAAACGCTTATTCCAAAGTTAAACGCCTTGTAAAAATCCCCGCTAATTACTATCCAAACGATAAACGTTATAACCGCTATTACCGTTACGGTTGGTACGAAGATTTTTGATATTCTATCAGCAAGTTTTTGAATAGGTGCTTTGCTTGCACCAGCCTTTCTTACGATTTCCACGATTTTAGAAAAAAGAGTTTCTTCACCAACTTTTTCCGCTTGTAAATGAAGGTATCCGTTCTTTAAGATACTGCCCGAACTAACTATATCGCCCACACTCACTTCTACCGGTAGACTTTCGCCAGTTATTGCCGACTTATCTACGCTTGCGTTACCTTCAACGATTACGCCGTCAACACTTGCATAATCCCCTGCTTTTAATAAAATTATATCGCCTTTCTTCAATTCTGAAGTGAGAACGACCTTTTCTTTGCCGTTTTCTATCACGGTTCCCGTTTTGGGAAGAAGGTTGCCTAGTTTTTCAATCTCGTCCCCCGTTTTTATCTTGGATAATTCTTCCAGCCATTTACCGAGCGTTACGAGCGCAACGACCATTGCCGACGCTTCAAAAAAGGTGTGCTCGGGCGAGAGTTTACCTAAAAACATCATAACCGTTACGACTATGCTGTAAATATACGCTGACGCCGAGCCCAATGATACGAGCGTATCCATATTGGGCGAGCCGTTCATAACTGCCTTTACGCCGTTTATAAAGAATTTTCTATTTAAAATGAGTATTATTGTTGCCAAAACGAACTGAATTACAAAGTTTATTTCATTTTTCGGTACTGGTAGCGACAACATGTGCCCCATTGAAAAATACATCAATGGAACGAGCACTAAAAGCGATATGAAAAAGCGTTGCTTTAGTTTTTTCGCATCGGCAAACCTATCCACTTTTTTACTGCCGAAAACTTCTGCTGTATACCCTAATTTTTCAACGACAGCAATAATTTTTTCCGCAGACAAAATATTTTCGTCAAAATCGACGGTCATAACCTTTTCCATAAGCGAAACGCTTACACTATTTACACCGTCAAGTTTTGCAATATTTCTTTCAATTCCGCTTGAACAGTTAACACAAGTCATACCACCAACGGTAAATTTTTTATTCATAATCTTCTCCAAAGATATCCTTAAAAATTAGTATAGCACAAATACAATTTATTTTCAACTTAACTTTTAAACTTGTTTAAAGTTAAACCCCACAAAAAATGCGGGGTTTAACAACAGATTAGTGATTTGTTATGATTATAATCTATTTAGAATTTTCGTCTTTAGATTTTTTTACACAGCAAGAACAACTGCCAGAGCAACTAGAGCAATCACAACCGCAAGAAGTTTTACCTTTCTTCTTATCGATTATTGATTTTACTATTACTCCGCCTACTATTAGTACCGCAGCGATTATTACTATGATTTCAATAGGTTCCATTATTTCTCCTTAGCAAAACGCTTTTTATTATAAAGTTTTATTACTACGAACGCAACTATTAGTGCTGCTAGATAGATAAATGCAGTCCACCACGCAGTGCCGATTAGATATACTGCTGAAGATACGATATATGAAGTTGCAATCCAGAACAAAAGCGTCCAGTTAAACTTAGATTTACTTGCCATTTCACCTTTAGCCGCAGCAACTGCAGCAAAGCAAGGAATCGTGGTCATATTAAACGCGATAAACGCAAGAAGCGCGGGAAGCGTTACGCCTGTTGCTTGAATCATTGCTGAAACAGCGCCTACGCCGCCGTCAACTTCTACGTCAATTGCAGCAGCACCTATGCATGCAGCAAGCGTGCCGAGAGTTGATACAACGTTTTCCTTTGCGATAAGCCCAGTAATTGCAGCAACTGCAAATACCCAACCAAACGCCTTTAATTGACTACCGAAACCTACGGGAGTGAACAAGGGTTGAACAAGTTTACCAAAACCCGCCAAAATACTTAATTCCATTTGTTCATCAGTGAGATAGTTCCAACCAAAGTCAAAGTGGCTGATTACCCAAATTACGATAGTAGATGCTAAAATAATGGTGAACGCTTTTTGAATAAAGTGCTTTGCCTTATCCCAAAGAAGCATTAGCAAGTTTTTAACTTGGGGTGCGTGGTATGCGGGAAGTTCCATGATAAAGGGCGGGGTCTCGCCTTTTAAGGTGGTTTCACGCATCAAGATTACTGCGATAAGCGCGGTTACTACACCTAAAATATACATACCGTAAGTGATAAAGTCAACGTTGCCTACGCCAAAATAACTTACGATACCGCCGGCAACTGCCGTCAAAATAGGAAGTTTTGCGCCACAACTAAAGAAAGGTATTACCCTAACCGTTGCAAGTTTTTCCTTTTCATCAGCGAGTGTTCTAGTGTTAATCATTGCGGGCACAGAACAGCCAAAGCCCATTATCATAGGCAAGAACGCTCTACCTGAAAGCCCGAATTTTTTAAGTGCGCGGTCTAAAATAAAGGCAATTCTTGCCATATAACCGCTATCTTCTAAGATAGAGAAGAACAAGAAAAGTACGAGAATTTGCGGTAAAAAGCCTAAGATTGCAAAGATACCGCCGAGCACGCCGTCGCAAATAAGACCGCTTACCCATTCGGGTGAACTGCTAAGCCAACCGCCAACGAGTTCTGATACTAATCCAGTCAATACTTCAACTACACCCATCAGCATTACGCCCAGTGAGTTGATACCGCTATCCCCTACGAAAACGCCTTCAAAAAGCGTGCCTTCTAACTTACCGAAGCCTTCGGGAAGAACTCCGCCTAAGAATAAAAAGTTTTCCGAAAAAGTCAAGTGGAAGATTGCAAATAAAATTACTAAGAAAATCGGGAAGCCCCAAATTTTGTGCGTTAAAATTTTATCCGCTTTATCAGACGGGGTTACAACGAATTTTTCTTCGTTCTTTCTCTTTAAGGTCGGTGAAAAATACTTGGTTATGTATTTATATCTTGCATCGGCTATTAGCGCTTCAAAGTCGTCGCCAAAAGTTTTATCGTTATGAGTTTTCTTAAACGCTTCAACCATGTTGACAGTTTCTTTATGCATTAAAACTTCAAGTTCGTCAAGTTCAACGAGTTTTACCGCGTGGAACATAGGGTTCTTTACCCCGTGCCCTTCGAGTGCAATTTTGATGTCGCCGATAAGGTGCTTTAAGGCAGTGTTTTCAATAACCGTTTTGCCTTCTCTTTTCTTTTTGCAAGTTTCGTACGCCCTTTCCATCAACTTGTCTAAGCCTTCGCCCTTTAATGCGGAAATTTCCACAACGGGAAGTCCAAGTCTTTTTTCAAGTTCGGCTGCATCGATACTGTCCCCACGCTTTTTAACCGCGTCCATCATATTGAGCGCAAGTATTACGGGAACGTCAATTTCCATAATTTGCGTAGTTAAATATAAGTTTCTCTCTAAGTTGGTTGCATCGATAATGTTGATAACGCAATCGGGTTTTTCATCAAGAATATAATTTCTTGCGATAACTTCTTCTTGAGTATAAGGTGAAAGTGAATAAATACCTGGCAAATCGACGATTGCAATAGGTTCTGCACACTTTCTATAAATACCTTCTTTTTTATCAACCGTTACGCCTGGCCAGTTGCCCACGTGTGCGGTTGAACCAGTTAAACCGTTAAAAAGCGTAGTTTTACCACTGTTGGGGTTACCCGCTAAACAAAATCTATACATTGGGTGTAACCTCCATCGTTATACAAGCCGCTTCAGAGTTTCTAAGCGATAACTCGTAACTTCTAACCGTTACTTCAATAGGATCGCCAAGCGGTGCTTTTTTGCGAAGATAAATATCCGCCCCGTTGGTGATGCCCATATCGTAAAGTCTTCTTTTAATCTTTCTTTCGCCACTAACGGAAATAACCTTTCCGCTTTCTCCGATAGCAAACTTATCTAAAGTCTTTACCATACGCCCTCCAAAATGTGAAATAAGTTTCATTTTTTACGCTATTATATTATCATTTATATTCTCCCTTGTCAACTATAATGTGAAACTTTTTTCAACTTTTTAAAAAATTTTTTACTTGACAATATCTAAGCGATAGTGTAAAATATATTTTGTTATGAAAAACGTAGTTAGACAACCGCGCCAAGAGCGCTCTATTGAAAAGAAAAATAAGATTATAAACGCTGGTTACGAACTTTTTTCTGAAGTTGGTTATTACGGCACTAACACTGCGGAAATTGCTAAACGCGCGGGCGTTTCTACTGGTATCGTTTACGGTTATTTTCAAGATAAGCGTGATATTTTAATTAGCGTTTTGGAAATATATATCGATAAGGCTTTTGCGCCTTTTTTGAGATTGTTTGACAAACTTACTCTCCCCGTTGACTTTGATGCGTTAGTTCCTAAAATTATTGATATGGCTATTAAAACGCACAAGAATAACCGCAAAATTCACGAGGCGTTGCACTCTCTTGCCGGTTCTGATGAAGCGGTTGGCGCGCAATTTATTGCTCTAGAAGACGATATCACCTTAAAGATTTCTGAAAAACTTAATCATCTTGGAATCAAGATAGAAAATTCTTTGGAAAAAATCCATTTTGCTATGGATATTATTCAATCATTTTCACACGAATTCGTTTTCGATAAACACGAATATATCGATTACTTCGTTATGAAAGATATGGTTATTGAACTAGTTAAAGGTCTTTTTAAATAATGTTAAAAGAAAATTTACCGCTTATCTCGGTTATCGTACCCTGTTACAATGCGGAAAACTTCATAGATAAATGTTTGCAAAGCCTTTGCATGCAGACTTATAAAAATCTTGAAATTATCGCCGTTGATGATTTTAGCACCGACGATACTTTTAAGATTTTGTCTTTTTACGCAAAAAAAGATAGCCGCGTAATTCCCTTAAAATCTAAAAATAAAGGCGTTTCTTGCGCGCGCAATACTGGTATTGATATTGCTAAGGGAGAATTTATTACCTTTATGGATTCTGATGACTTTGTTTCCCCTTTCCATATTGAACTTTTGGTAACCGAACTGATTAGTAGCGGTGCTGACGCTTCTATTATTCAATATAAAAGGGCGCGTGAAAATGCAAAATACAACCCTAATAAGTTTATTAAGCCCCAAAATTATAAAATTGAAAAATTTGATAAGTTGGGCGCGCTTAAAGAATACCTATGCCAAAACAAGTTTGAGTTTTGCGCGTGGAATAAACTCTATTCTGGTGAAATTTTAAGAAAATTTAATATCCGTTTTGAAGAAGATTGCCATTATAACGAAGATTCTTTGTTCAATTATAAATTCTTTAAGCAAGCGAATAAAACCGTGCTTGTTAAAACACCCACGTACTATTACGTGCAGCGCTCAAACAGTTTAGTTCATCAACCGTTTAGCGAATATAAATTGAGCGCGTTTATAAGTCTAAACAATATTATTAAGGATGCTTATAACGACTTCCCTGCTATAATTCACCACGCGCACGTTATGCGTCTTGCAATTTGTTGTGAACTTATTTACTATATTAAATTCTTTAAGTTTAACGGCGGCACTTTTAACAACGGCGCTATCATTAGAAAGATTTTGCATTATTTAGCGGTTGACGTAAAGCACCTTAAATTTTGCCGCGAGCCTAAACTATATAGAAAGATTTTAATACCGCTTATGCCGCCAGTTTTTAATGCTTTGCTATGCAAAAGAAAGAAATTAGACGGCAATCTACCCACTCAATTTTCAATTACTGATAAATAACAAAAACCCTTGCAAATTGCAAGGGTTTTTTAGTTTAATTATGTGTGGTCTAACCGATGAAAGCACCGTTATTTTTAAGGGTTTTTCTCAAAATGGCACTATCAACTTCTCTAACCGAAGTTTTATTTTTTACCGCTTGAGCAATCGCTGTGCCTGCGGCTTCACCTATACTGCAAACGGTGGGCATAATTCTATAAGATGCTTGCGCGCCGTGGTCGGATGAAATGCATCTACCCGCAACTAACATATTGCTTACACCCCTAGGTATTAGCGAGCGGTAAGGTATAGTGTAAAACTCGCCTTGCGGGAAGTAATAGTGGCTTGTTCCACTGCCTTCGGGGTTATGAATATCAATATCGTAATTGCACGCTGCTATACCGTCATTAAACTTAGTAAACGCTCTACAATCTTGTTCGGTAAGGATATAATCACCTATAATCATACGGCTTTCTCTTACCCCTATTTCTTGTCCGGTACTGAGCAAGAAACTGTTTTCCATACCGTCTGCGTACTTCTTTACGAACTCATACATTTCCACAACTTGTTCGCGTGCAACGATTTCCGCTTCAGTTACTTCTAAAGCATCTACTGGATTTTTCTTAACTACTCTTGTGGTGTTAAAGTGTAATACGTTGGGAATCATAGTTCTAAACACCAAAATATCTTCCCTGGGGTTAATAAGTTCGCCTTTTGCAAGAAGGTCTTTATATATGATTTGGAAGTTAGGTCTGCTTGCCATAAACTTTTCAACGTCTACGTTGCCTACTCTAAAACATAGGGTCATAGGTTGACAAAGGTTATCGCCGTCCCTACCAAGCCTTGTAGGACAACCCGCTAAATACGCCAACTGCGCGTCGCCAGTAGCGTCGATATAATAATCGGCTGCTATTTCCATAGGACCGCCTTTGGTTGCAAAATTTAACGAAGTTATTTTATCGTTTTCTTTATTTACACTATATAAGGTTGCGTGATATAAAAGTTCTACGCCCGCGCCCAGCACTAACTTTTGCAACACAAGTTTAAGCACTTCTTCACTAAACTTTCTTATTTCATAAGAACCTTTCTCTTTTAACGCTGAACTAATTTCGGTAAATATTCCTTGTGAAAGTTCTACCCTTTTTCCGTCAATCTCGGTTGAGAAAGGCATAAACGGCATAACTAAAGAATTAACCGCCGCCCCGCCCAGAGCGTTTCCTTTATCCACTAAAAGCGTTTTTGCGCCGCCTCTTGCAGCGGCTACTGCCGCCGCTACACCAGCAAAACCCCCGCCAACTATTACTACGTCATACTTTTTCATAATTTTTCTCTACCACTCGTAATTTGCGTGTGCTTTAGCAATTCTTTCTTCATACTTGCTAATATTTTCCGCTAGTTTAATTTTACCAACTAATTTTATGTTTCTTGAAGATGCGCCTACTTGAATTTCATAAGTGCCACCGTCAATTACCCAGTTATCGTAAGTAGTGCTGTAATACGCAAAAGATCTAAAGTCAAGGTCAACGCTTACTCTCTTCGTTTCACCCGCTTTTATTAAGTCCTTAGAAAAGCCTTTAAGTTCTCTTTCGGGGCGAGCAATAATAGCAAACATATCTTTTACGTAAACCTCCGAAACTTCTTTCGCATCGATATTTGAAGTGTTTTTAATATCGTATGAAATGGTAAAATCTGTTTCGCCTTTTTGTTCTATCGTTAAGTTAGAATATTCAAAGTTAGCATAAGATAACCCGTGTCCAAAGGGATATAAAACGTCTAAACCTTCCCTGTCGTAATGACGATAGCCTACGAATATACCTTCTTTATACCAGTCAGAGCGTCCGTCGTCAAATTCGCCTTTAGTTACGGTATCTTTTATAGACAACGGAAAAGTTTCATTAGTTTTGCCACTAGGAACGGTTTCGCCAGTGATAACCGAGCACACTGCTTCTTGAACGCCTTCGCCCGCATAACCTACGTACACCACTGCTTTAACCTTATCTATCCACGCGCTCATATCGATTACGCTGCCCGCATACACCAAAACTACAATATTATCGGTAACTTTGCTAGTCTTAAGTATCATATCTTCTTGCGCGGGTGAAAGTTTTATGCTCTCTCTATTAAACCCTTCAGATACCATCGGGGGTTGTTCCCCTACGCAAATCAAGGTTACGTCAGAATCATACGCGTGCGGTAAGTGCTTATCAAAATATCCCGTTGCTGTGAGCACGTCGTTTCTAATTACCCTACCCGAGTAAACTTCTACGCCTAATTTTTCTTCTAGTAAAGTTGACAAGGGTTTTACCCCGCCTTCTAATACTACTCTTGAAGAACCGCCGCCGCCAAATACCGGTGCTGCGTTAAATCTACCCAAAACGCATAACTTGTTAGGATTTTTAATGGGTAAGATATTATCTTCGTTTTTAAGAAGAATCATACCTTCTTTTGCAATTTCAACTGCGTTTTGATGACGCTCTTGTTTTGTATATTCGGGCGGGTTTTTAACCGCATTTTCCTTCTTTTCAATAAGGTCTAATACCTTTTGAGCACACGCGTCAATTTCTTCTTCTGTGAGTTCTCCGCGATTAAATGCTTCTAAAAGTTCCGTATACGCTACTTCTCTATACGGCATACGAAGGTCGCAAGTTGCTTTAACCGCTTTCACATGGTTATGAATTGCGTTCCAGTCGGAAACGATAAGCCCGTCAAAACCTAAGTCGTCACGAAGCACTTTCTTTAACATCTTTCTATTTTGGCAAGCGTACACGCCGTTTACACGGTTATAAGCAGCCATTACCGTCCAAGGCTTTGCCTTTACACATTCTTCAAACGCTGGAAGATAAATTTCCCTTAAAGTTCTCTCATCGACTTCGCTTGAAATACTGTTTTTATCGTTTTCACTATTATTTGCAAGATAGTGCTTTACACTAGTTCCTACACCCTTATCTTGCACGCCTTCGACGAAAGCGCGCGCCATTTTACCGGTAAGGAAAGGATCTTCTGAAAAATATTCAAAGTTTCTACCGTTAAGAACGTTTCTTTTAATATTAACGCCGGGCGCTAACAGTACGTCTACGTCGTACTCAATGCACTCGTCCGCAATAGACTTGCCGTCAAGGTAAGCCATTTCTTTATTCCAAGTGTTTGCAACTACTGATAAAGTTGGCATTGCGGTTGCTGGCAAAGTTTGCTTGCTGGTAATAATTCCGCCGTCTTCAGTTGATACGGAGTTAAGTTCAATCTTTCTTAAACCGTTAGGACCGTCGCTAAGCCAAAGCGAAGGAAGTTTTCCGTCAAGATCTTGCGTTGTCCAATCGCTTTTACCCGTTAAAAGTTTTAATTTTTCTTCAAGAGTAAAATCTTTAACCGAATATTTCATATTAAGTCCGCCTTTTTATCGTTTTTTATTATTGTACAACGAAATTTTACCCAAAAAAACTACAAAACCCCTTGATTTGTTCTCATTTTTTGATATAATATATGCTATGAAAGGTTATTATCAACGCTTGCAAGACGGCAAGAAGAAAATTGAATACAGAATTGGCAGTAGTTTTACCTTCCCCGCACACTTCCACAACACTATTGAAATATTTATAGTTTATAGTGGTGAATACGTCGTCAGTTCTAACGGTAAGGCTTACACACTGCACGGCGGAGATATTATTTTTTTCGATAGTTACGATATACACGCCTACTCTGAACCTACTTCACCAAATTCTAAAGGGTTAGTTTTAATTATTCCCACTTGGGTGCTTTCTTCTTTTTGCGAGCGCAAAACTGGTAAGAGAATAATTAACCCTATAATTAGTGATACTTGTCTTTGTGAAAAGGTTTACTCGCTTGCTAAAACATTTATCGTAGAAGAAGAACAAAACCAAACGGTTAGGGCAAGTGCAACCGCGCTTATCGTTGACCTTATAGAACAGCACCTTTCCTTTTCAACTGCAACCGAGCGTGATGAAACGGCGTTTATGCAAAAACTTTTAACCTATCTTAACGACAATTTTAAGGGCGATACTTCGCTTTCTACCCTATCAAAACAGTTCGGTTATACCCCAGAGCATATATCAAGAACCTTTCACGCTTACCTAAATTCGGGGCTGCCTGACTACGTAAACAAACTGCGCTTAGAGTACGTTGAAAACGCTTTAAAAAAGAACAAAAAAAGAAAAATTACCGACCTTCTTTTTGAAGCGGGCTTTAACAGTATACAAACTTATTACCGCGCAAAGCATAAATTATCCGCCCATAACACTTAATTTTATAAAAACACAAAAACCCTTGCAATTTGCAAGGGTTTTTTAATATGATTATGTGAAGTATATTACATTTTTATTCTTAAAATATCACCAGCGGATAGCGGAACGGAAGTGTGGAGTTTAATTTTTTGCTGAACGATTTTAGCGTCTAATATTTCCACTTCTTTTTCATCAGTCATTTTGTCGACCGTGATAATTTTATTGAAAGAATTACTTGGTGATAACACTTCTAATTCATCACCTACCTTAAAACGATTTCTCATTTCAATAAGGGCGTAATCTCTACCGTTATTCCCTTCTAAAACTTGAGCGATAAATTTATGAGTGCCTTTACTTTGGCTGTCGTCATAATTTACAGTTCTATCGTTATAACCACTTATATACGCAGTGGTAAATTCTCTATGCGCGGTCTTTTTCAACTCTTCTTGATAGAGCGGATTTTCTTTATAATTTTCGCCTTCTTCATAGTAAGCGTCAAGCGCTCTACGGTAAGCGTTTACAACGGTTGCAAGGTAATATTCCGACTTCATTCTACCTTCAATCTTAAACGA
Source organism: Christensenellaceae bacterium (assembly GCA_045594285.1). Taxonomy (GTDB): domain Bacteria; phylum Bacillota; class Clostridia; order Christensenellales; family Borkfalkiaceae; genus UBA1259. Next base: position 130,789 of record JAZNYF010000006.1, read on the forward strand.
GCATACCCCCGCCTTATCGAGTTGGGCAATATAATCTAAAAGATTAAGGTCTTTACTGTTCATTATATAAGTTCCGCGTTCGTCTTCTTGCATTTCCATAAAGCCACACTCGGAATCTTTTTCACGAATTTCATAATGCCATCTGCACGCTTGAACACACTCTCCACGGTTACTTGAACGGCCAGTTCGATAATCAGAGAGCAAACATCTTCCGCTGTATGAAATACACATTGCGCCGTGGATAAAGGTTTCAATTTCCATATCGGGCACTCTTTTATGTATTTGTGCAATTTCTTCCAAAGATAGTTCTCTTGCTAAAATTGCGCGTTTTACACCGTAATTCTTCCAAAATTCCACCGTTTTATAATTTAAGGTGTTTGCTTGAGTTGAAATGTTTATAGGAAGATTAGGCGCAACTTGTCTTGCAAGGTAAATTAACCCAGTATCAGATATGATTGCACCGTCAATATTTGCACTTTCTAAAAACTTAAAGTACTTTTCAGCCTGTTCAATATCGTCGTTTCGACCGAAAATGTTTACGGTTACGTATACCTTTTTGCCGAGTGAGTGTGCAAAGGATACCGCTTGTAAAATTTCTTCATCGGTAAAGTTTCCAGCCAAAGCGCGCAAACTAAAGTGCTTTCCCCCGATGTAAACGGCGTCTGCGCCAAAGTAAAGTGCGGTTTTAAGTTTTGACATATCGCCCGCGGGCGACAATAATTCGATTTTGCTCATCTTAGTTTTTCCGTTATGCTAACACCGTCTTCCAAATCAATAATTTCCGTTTTTAAGTCGGGCGAAGTCGTGATAGCACTTAAAAATTTTTCCATACTGTTTTTCGTAGTATTAAATCTGTGCGGTGTTTTAACCTTGCCGCCAACGTACCCCCTAAAGAGAACGTTATCCGCAAATAAAATTCCGCCCACTGATAACACACCGAGTAAGTTTTGTAAATATTCATAGTAATGCCCTTTAGGCCCGTCTAAGAATATTAAATCATACTCACCAGTTAAAACTGGTATTATTTCAGACGCGTCCCCAAGGAATATTTTTGCCCTTTTGTCCACGCCGAATTCTTTATAATTTTCTCTTGCAAGCGCCGCTTTTTCTTCGTTGATTTCTATGCCAGTAAGGTTCGCATCTTTATTAGTAAGCAACATCGCTATACCAGAATAGCCTAAGTTTACGCCCACTTCTAATATGCGTTTCGACTTCTTTTCCTTAACTAGTTTTAGAAGAAGTTCAAACGATTCATCCCTTAAAATCGGCTCGCCGTTAAGCCCGGCAACTCGCCTTTTTTCTCGTATTATGTCTAACAAATTATACCACCATAACGACAGGTAAAATCATAGGATTCTTCTTTGTCGCCTTAAATATATAATTCTTTAATCCCCTGCGGATAATTGCAGCAAGTTCACTCTCGTCGTTAACCTTTCTTAAGTCGATAGAAGTGAGCACGTGAACGAGATGTGATTTAGCGTCGTTTATCATTTCTTCACTAAACACTAAACCCTTGCCGATAATTTCAACTGAAGACAGTTCCGCGCTAAATTCATCTACGCCAACAACCACGACCACAAGTCCGTCTTCAGAGAGATGTCTTCTATCGCGAAGAACGAAACTATCTTCCCCGTCGATACCAACGCCGTCAACAAAGCGTGAGCCCGCTTTTATCTTTTCGCCGCGTTTCATTTCCTTGTGGGTAAGTTCTACCGTATCGCCTATTTCAGCAATTAAAGTATTCGTTTCTTTAACCCCTAAACTATGTGCTAAGCGCGCGTGTTTAGTTAAGTGGCGATATTCGCCGTGAACTGGGATAAAGAACTTGGGTTTAATTAAAGATATAAGCGTTTTTAGTTCGCCTTGACAAGCGTGCCCTGACGCGTGGATAGGTTCTAACGATTCGTAAATAACTTCCGCTCCAAGTCTATAAAGGTTATTTATAACCCCATAAATCATCTTTTCATTACCAGGGATAACCGACGCACTGATAACGACCGTGTCGTTTTTACCTACTACTACCTTGTTAAATTCTCCGCTTGCCATACGCGTGAGCGCGCTCATGGGTTCGCCTTGAGTGCCAGTTGATACGATTACTATTTGACTATCCTTATAATTTTTGATTTGCTCTACGTCAACTATTAGACCGTCTGGAATATTGAGTTCGCCTATTCTCGATGCAGCGTCCGCAATATTTATCATACTTCTACCAGAAAACGCAACCTTTCTTTTGTGCTTTTTAGCAAGGTCTAAAATTTGTTGAAGCCTATGCACGTTGGATGCAAAAGTTGCTATAATCAAGCGTTTTTTCATATTGTCTGAAAACACGTGGTCGAGCGTTTCTTTAACCGCTGATTCACTTATGGTTACCCCTTCAATTTCAATGTTCGTAGAGTCTGCCATAAGTAGCAATACGCCCTTTTTACCTATTTCGGCAATCCTTGCTAAGTCCATAGTTTCGCCGTTTACAGGGGTATAGTCTATCTTAAAGTCCCCCGAGTGAAAAACTACGCCGACCGGGGTTGTTATTGAGAGCGCAACCGCACCTGCAATAGAGTGGTTGACGTTGATAAATTCAATAGAAAAACAGCCAAGTTTAACCGTGGTTGACGGCTTGATGCAGTTTAGACTAACACCGTCTAACTTATGTTCTTTTAACTTGTTTTCAATGAGCGTTAAAGTGAGTTTAGTGCCAAATACGGGTGCGGAAATTTCCTTTAAGATATACGGAAGTGAACCGATGTGGTCTTCATGACCGTGGGTGATGATTATACCCTTTATTCTTGAAAGGTTTTCCTTTAAGTAAGTTACGTCTGGAATAACTAAATCAACGCCTGGCATATTGTCGCCGGGAAAGGTAAGCCCCGCGTCGATTACGATAATATCTTTACCGAACTCTAACGCGGTCATGTTTTTACCGATTTCACCTACGCCGCCCAAAAACCTAATCTTTAATGCTTTTGCGGGTTTTTGATCTTTTGATTTTACTTTTTTATCTTTAGTTAAAGCAACTTTTTTCTTGGAATTTTTCACTTGTAGAAGGGCTTTTTTTGCGGGCGCTTGTCCGCTTTTTTTATTCTTCATAATTCAAGTCGCCTCCTTTGGTTTTTTGCTTGTGTTCTTTTGTATTATACACTTTTTTCCAAAAAAAGTAAACAGTAAATTAGAACACATTGAAATAATTTATATTTTACGGTGTAAATTTACTTGAAAAAATTTCTATATAAGAGTATAATATTAAAAATAATATTAAAATACGACAACATTTTTATTTAAGGAGATACATTATGCGCGTTTATAACTTTGCAGCAGGCCCTTCAACTTTGCCCCTTCCCGTTTTGGAACAAGCACAAAAAGAACTTTTAGATTTCAACGGAACTGGCATGAGTATTATTGAAATGAGTCACCGCGGTAAGCCTTTTATGGCTGTCAACGCTGAAGCACAAGCGCTTCTTCGCGAACTCATGAATATTCCCGAAAACTATTCGGTACTCTTCGTTCAAGGCGGCGCGTCCCAACAATTTGCGGCTGTTCCCCTTAACCTTTTGAAAAACGGCAAGGCTGACTATATCCTTACTGGCAACTTCGCTTCTAAGGCTTATGAAGAAGGCTTAAAATACGGCGATATGGCTATTGCTGCTTCTTCTAAGGAAGATAAGTACACCTATATCCCCGATATGGACAAGGTTACTTTCCGTGAAGGTATTGATTACGTTCATACCACTTACAACAACACTATTTTCGGTACTAGATATACTTCTTTACCCAAAACCGATGCGACCATCGTTTCTGATATGTCATCTTGCATTTTAAGTGAAGAAGTTGACGTTTCTAAATTCGGTCTTATCTACGCTGGTGCACAAAAGAACATTGCTCCCGCTGGTCTTACTATCGTTATCGTTAGAAAAGATTTAATCGGCAACGCTTCTCCTATCTGCCCCACTATGCTTAACTATGCTATTCAAGATAAGAACGACAGCCTTTACAACACTCCCCCTTGCTTCCCCATTTATATGTCACTCTTAGTATTTAGATGGCTTAAAGAACTCGGCGGCGTTAAGGCTATGCAAAAGATTAACGAAGAAAAGGCTGCACTTCTTTACGACTTTATCGATAACTCGTCTTTCTACACCAACAAGGTTGCTGTTAAAGACCGTTCTATCATGAACGTTCCCTTCGTTTCACCCAGTGAAGAACTCGACGCTAAGTTCGTTGCTGAAGCAACTAAGGCTGGGCTCGTTTCACTTAAAGGCCACAGAGTTACCGGCGGTATGAGAGCGTCAATTTACAACGCTATGCCTATCGAAGGCGTTAAAGCGCTTATCGACTTTATGAAAAAATTCGAATTGGAGAATAAGTAATTATGAAAAAAATTCTTACCTTAAACGCAATTAGCCCCGTTATTAACGACGTGTTTGACTCTACTTACAACGTGGCTGGCGACGTGGAAAAACCCTTGGGCATTATGCTCCGCAGTTTTAAGATGCACGATTATAACTTAGATGAAAACACTATCGCTATCGCTAGAGCAGGCGCTGGTGTTAACAATATCCCTATTGAAGATTACGCTGCAAAAGGCGTTGTAGTTTTCAATACCCCCGGCGCTAACGCTAACGCCGTTAAGGAACTCGTTCTCGCTACACTTTTTATGAGTTCAAGAAATATCGTAAGCGCAATCGACTGGACCAAAACCCTTAAAGGCAAGGGCGAAGAAGTTGGTAAGTTAGTTGAAAAAGGCAAGGCTAACTTTGCTGGCCACGAAATTATGGGTAAAAAACTTGGCGTTATCGGTCTTGGCGCTATCGGCGCGCTCGTTGCTAACGCTGCTATTGAACTAGGTATGGACGTTCACGGTTACGACCCCTTCTTGTCTGTAAACGCTGCGCTTAGACTTTCTGCAAAAGTTAAGATTGAAAAAGATTTAGAAGAACTTGCTAAGGTATGTGATTTCATCACCATCCATATCCCCTATATTCCCGCACAAAACAAGGGTATCATCAATGCTGGTCTTATCCGCAAGATGCGTGACGGCGTTGTTCTTATCAACTGCGCTAGAGGCGAACTCGTTGATAACGATGCAATTTTAAGTGCAACCAAAAACGGCAAGGTTGCTAAATACGTCGTTGACTTCCCCGCTGACGAACTTATCGGTGAAGAAAATATTATTTGTATTCCCCACCTTGGCGCGTCTACCGAAGAAGCCGAAGACAACTGCGCGGTTATGGCTGCTAAACAACTTATCGATTATATCGAAAACGGCAACATCGTTAACAGTGTTAACTACCCCACTTGTGCTGCACCTAGAACTACCGCTTACAGACTAGTTATTCTTCATAAAAACACTCATAACATCTTGGCTCAAATTACTGGCACGGTTGGTAACGAAGGTATTAACATTTCTAACCTTATCAATCAAAGCAAGGGTGATTACGCCGTAACTATGCTCGATATCGACAACGAAGTTTCTGAAAAGGCTATCGAACATATCTCTAAAGTTGAAAACATCATCAAGGTTAGAGTTATTAAGTAATTGATATTTAAATAATTATAAATAAAATGCAAAGGGTTGGTTTTCAACCCTTTCTTTTTAGGAGAATTATGAAAAAAGTCGTTTTAATAGGCGATTCTATTCGCTTAGGATATCAAAAATACGTTGAGAGTGCGCTTGACGGCGTTGCAGAAGTTTATTACCCCGAAGAAAACTGCCGCTTTGCGCAGTTCGTTTTGCGTTTTGCACACGAATGGAAACGCATCGGCAAGTGGCCTGACGACGTGGACGTCGTTCACTGGAACGCTGGTTCTTGGGACGTTTTGCATATTTACGGCGACGGTCCGCTTACCCCGCCCGAATTTTACGGCGACCTTATTAAGAGAGTTGACAAGCGCTTAAGAAAAATCTTTCCCCACGCTAAAATGGTTTTTGCAACCACTTGTTCTATCGTTGAAGAAGCCTATGGCGAAAAATATCATCGTTACAACAAGGAAATCGAAGAATATAACAAGATTGCAATAGACGCATTATCTGATACTGACACGGTTATCAACGACCTTTATACCCTTACCACTTCACTGCCAAAAGAATATAGAAGTGATGAAGCGCACTGGAATACCGAAAACGGTGTTAGGATGCTTGGCGGACAGGTTTTATCTTACGTTTGTAAAATGGCGGATATTAAACAAGATGAACTTAAAGAACCAGACGTTATCCCTGCTAATATTTCCGCTAAAATCTTAGGGGTATAACCCGCTTTTCTATTTAATTCATAATTAAACTGTATCTAAACGGTAGTTTTTGTTGGTAAAAATTACCGTTTATTTTATTTTTTAAAATACGAACATTTGTTTGCTTTTTGTTTTTTTATGTGTTATAATAACACTACCATACATGTTTTAGGGAGAGATTTATGTTAGACGAAAAGCGATTATCTATACTCGTTGAAAGCGCTAAATACGACGTTAGTTGTTCTTCAAGCGGCTCTAAAAGGCAAAATTCTTTGGGCGGTATCGGTAACGCTTGCGTGGGTGGACTTTGCCACTCGTTCACCCCAGACGGCAGATGTATTTCTCTCCTTAAAATTCTCCTAAGCAACGATTGTTGTTACGACTGTGCTTACTGCACTTCAAGGCGCTCTAATAACGTGCCGAGAGCAACCGCAACTCCAGAAGAAATTTGTGAACTTACTATGGGGTTTTACAAGCGCAATTATATTGAAGGGCTGTTTTTATCTTCTTCCATTTATAAATCACCCAACTATACTATGGAACTTTTGTACGAAACGGTTAGGCTGCTTAGGCAAAAGTACCATTTTAACGGATATATTCATCTTAAAGGTATCCCCAACGCGGATAGGTTACTTATTGAAAGTGCGGGATTTTTGGTTGACCGAATGAGTTTTAACATTGAACTTCCCAGTGAAAAAAGCCTTAAACTCCTTGCCCCGCAAAAAGATAAAACCGCTATTATTACGCCTATGAAAATGCTTGCGCAAGATAAATATTTTGCAGCGCCGTCTATTCGCCGTAAGGACTTTTTACCCGCTGGGCAAACCACGCAAATGATTGTTGGCGCTTCGCCTGAGAGCGACGCGCACATCTTGAAACTTACAGAATATATGTACCAAAACTATAAGTTAAAGCGCGTGTATTTTTCTACCTATAACCCCGCCAACTTTGACACTTCCCTTCTTCCGCAAGAACAAATCCCCTTGCTCAGAGAACATAGGCTTTACCAAGCCGACTGGCTGCTTAGGTTTTACGGTTTTACCGCGGATGAAATCACTGGCGAAGACGGGTTTTTATCCACCGAATACGACCCTAAATGCGCGTGGGCATTAAAAAACCCGCATCTTTTCCCCGTGGAGATAAACACGGCTTCCCCGGAAATGTTACTTCGTATCCCCGGCGTTGGTGTAAAGAGCGCGTATAGAATAATGCAAGCAAGAAAACATGCTAAACTCGATTTTGACGACCTTAAAAGACTGCGCGTAGTATTAAAGCGCGCCGTGCACTTTATAACCTGTAAGGGTAAATTCTTGGGCGGAAAAAATGAGTTTATAATTAAAAATATGCTTATAGGTGCGGAAGTCGGCGCTACGGCAACTCAACTGTCTATGTTTAGCAACCCGACTGCCCTATCCGCGCTTACTGGTGAATTATGAAGATTTTTACTATCGACAATAATATCGACGGAATTTTATCCGCTCTATTTATGAGTTTTACTGAAAAAATCGTGCCCGATGCCGTAGAAAATGCGCTGTCATTTCAACCTAGGCTTGATGCGGTCAACATAAGAATTACCACGAATAGAGAAAATTGCGAAAGGGTTAAAAATGCGCTTTACTCTTACGGTGGCGACGATATTATTTACCATATTAAAATATGTTTGATGTCTTGCGACACACGCGCGCTGTCTATTGCATTTAATTATGGATATTTAACCTTGAAAGAGCGTGCGGACGTTTCGGAAAATTTAAGTGAAAAGGCTGTTTCAGACTTTTCTTTTCTTGTTCAAAAAGTTCTACACGAACGCCATATAGTAAGCGGTTTTTTGCGCTTTACTGAATCGGAAAACGGGGTGCTTTATGCAAGGTATTCCCCCGATAACGATATAACGGCACTCCTTGCCCCACACTTTCTAAAGCGCTTAGGTCATACGCCTTTTATAATACACGACGTTAAAAGAAACGTTATTGCCATTTCTAACGGCGTTACCATTAAGACAGATTATACTGAACTTTTACCATCGTTTAACGCATCACAGCAAGAACAATATTTGCAAAATTTGTGGAGAAAATATTTCCGTGCAGTAAATATTAAAGAGCGACCACACCAGGCTCAGCAAGATAGTTTCTTTCCAAGGCGTTATAGAAAGTACTGTTTTGAAACTTGGGAATAGAAAAAGAAAAAAGCCTGCTTTAAGCAGGCTTTCACTATTGATTTAATATCATTATGCGTAACATAAACACACATAAAAACATTTGTTAAACACTACAAAACAAAAGACACGCTTTTAAAGCGTGCCTTTTTTAGTTTTAAATGAATTATTTGTTGAGTGCTACTTGAACTGCAACTGCGCATGCAACTGTCATACCAACCATCGGGTTGTTACCAGCACCTATAAGTCCCATCATTTCTACGTGAGCGGGAACTGAAGATGAACCTGCGAATTGAGCGTCAGAGTGCATTCTACCCATGGTGTCGGTCATACCGTAAGATGCGGGACCTGCTGCCATGTTGTCGGGGTGAAGGGTTCTACCCGTGCCACCGCCTGATGCAACTGAGAAGTAACTTCTACCGTTTTCGATAGCCCACTTTTTATAAGTACCAGCAACGGGATGTTGGAATCTGGTGGGGTTGGTTGAGTTACCGGTGATAGATACGCCAACGTTTTCTAAACGCATGATAGCAACGCCTTCGGGTACGCTATCTGAACCGTAACATTTTACGTTTGCTCTTGCGCCTTTAGAGAAGGGTTTTTCTTCCAAAACCTTAACTTCTTCAGTAGCGGGGTCAAACTTGGTTTCAACGTAGGTAAAGCCGTTAATTCTTGAAATGATATAAGCAGCGTCTTTACCAAGACCGTTAAGGATAACTCTTAAGGGTTTAACTCTAACCTTATTTGCGTTAAGTGCAATTTTGATTGCGCCTTCTGCTGCAGCGAAAGATTCATGACCAGCAAGGAAGCAGAAGCATTCAGTTTCTTCAGAAAGAAGCATCTTGCCTAAGTTGCCGTGACCTAAACCTACTTTTCTGTTTTCAGCAACTGAACCAGGGATACAGAAAGATTGTAAACCGATACCGATGTTAGCAGCAGCGGTTGCAGCGCTCTTATCCCCCGTCTTTTCAGCAGCCTTTAATGCGATTGCTGAGCCAACGGTGTATGCCCATTTAGCGTTTTCAAAGCAGATGGGTTGAGTTTCTTGAGTGATAGTGTAAGGATCAATACCGTACTTATCACAAATTTCTTTACATTCGTCAATAGAAGAAATGCCGTATTCAGCTAAGGTAGCAAGAATTTTGGCTTCACGTCTTTCATAACCTTCAAATTGTGCCATTATAATTGCCCTCCTTATTACTCTTTACGCGGGTCGATATATTTAACCGCGCCGTCTTCTGCTTTAAAGCGTCCGTAAGTGCCTTTTGACTTTTCATACGCTTCGTTGGGTTCCATACCCTTTTTAATAAAGTCTGTCATCTTGCCGAGTGAAACGAATTCGTAACCGATAACTTCGTCATTTTCGTCAAGAGCCATTCTCGTACAATAACCTTCAGTCATTTCAAGGTATCTAACGCCCTTAGCCTTAGTGCCGTACATGGTACCAACCATTGAACGAGCGCCTTTACCAAGGTCTTCCATACCAGCGCCGATTACCAAGCCGCCTTCAGAGAAAGCAGATTGTGAACGACCGTATACGATTTGAAGGAATAATTCTCTCATAGCCGTATTGATTGCATCGCAAACAAGGTCGGTATTTAACGCTTCAAGAAGAGTTTTACCAGGAAGAATTTCCGCTGCCATTGCTGCTGAGTGAGTCATACCTGAGCAACCGATGGTTTCTACGAGCGCTTCTTCAATAATACCGTCTTTAACGTTTAATGAAAGTTTACAAGCACCTTGTTGGGGTGCGCACCAGCCTACACCGTGCGTATATGCGGAAATATCTTTAATTTCCTTTGCTTCTACCCATTTGCCTTCTTCGGGAATGGGAGCGGGACCGTGTTTAGGTCCTTTGCAAACGCAGGTCATTTCTTTAACTTCAGTTGAATACTGCATAAATCTATGCCCTCCAATATTATTTTATAATTCACTTAATTTAGTATAACACATTAGCCGTTTTTTGACAATTATTTTAATTGACTTTTATTTATTTGTCTTGTTTTTTTACAAGCAAATTTCTTTTATAGTGGAACAAGTATTGTTGAAAATATCCTGAATTATTTTTAAATTTATCAACAAACCACTCGCTGGCCTTTTCACGCGCTTTTTCCGTACCATTAAAATCTTCCCTATAAACCTTATCTATCCAAGTATCCACGGGGAAAGAATCCGTTCTGTTAAACCCAAAAAGCAAAACGCAGTCGGCAACCTTTGGCCCTACGCCGTAAAGTTTAATAAGTTCTTTCTTTAATTCTACTGTTGATAACTTGTTATATAAATTTATATCAAGCCCGCCTTTAATAGTTTTTGCTAAACTTAAAATATATTCCGCGCGGTACCCAAGCCCTATTTGGCGGTAAAATTCCACGCTCTGCTCCGCCATATTTTCCACCGTCGGAAAGGCAAAATATTCTTGACCGTTAAATACCTTTTTTTCACCAAGAGATGAGCAAAGTTTGTCGATACTGCCCTTTATCCTTGGGATGTTGTTATTTTGCGAAATCAAAAATGAAAAAAGCATTTCTAGCGCATTTTGTTTTAATATCCTTATCCCTTTACCTTGTTCACAAGCATCGCTTAGAATTTTAACACCGTTAGATTTTGCCGCGTTATATATTGTTTTATAATCGCGCGCAAGGTCAAAGAAGTTATAAAAATATTCTTCATCAACTTCTTCACACTCAATAACGGTGTTATTATCTTTAGAATAAGCGTAAGCACACTTATCCATAGAATATACTAGATACCCATTGTTAAAAGGCGTAAACCTAAAAATTTGACCGCACTCTAAAGTATCTTTTATATTAAAAAATTCGCTGTTAAAAACTATTTGTTTCATAGATTATAATAAATTGATAAATTTTGTTTATCACACAGTATTGCGCCGTTTATAAGCCGTTTAACAAAAAAGCGAGCATCAACTTGCTCGCTTTTTATGTGTTTTTAGTTTTCTTTAGCGTAAACGCTTACCTTCTTGTCGTGTCTGCCCATTCTTTCGAACTTAACAACACCGTCGATAAGTGCATACAAGGTGTCATCACTACCGATACCTACGTTGTTACCGGGGTGAATTTTAGTTCCACGTTGACGTACGATGATGCCGCCAGCAAGAACGTCTTGACCGTTTACTCTTTTAACGCCAAGTCTCTTAGCGTTACTGTCTCTGCCGTTTTTAGTGCTACCGCCACCTTTGTGGTGCGCAAATAATCTAAATAAGAACATCATAATATTTAACCCTCCCTATTACTTCGCAACGATTTCAAGAATCTTAACTGCGGTGAAAGGTTGTCTGTGGCCTTGTTTCTTCCTTTCATTCTTCTTAGCTTTGTACTTGAAAACAACGATTTTCTTTTCTTTACCTTGTTCAAGAACTTCGCCTACTACCTTAAATGCCTTTGCTTCGTCTGCTACTTTGATGCCGTTTTCATCTGAAACCATCAAAACTTCAAACTCAACTTTGTCGCCTACGTTTGCTGAAAGTTTTTCAAATCTAATAACTTGACCAACTTCTGCTTTGTACTGCTTTGAACCGTTTTCTACGATTGCGTACATTTTCAATACCTCCTGCTAACCAGTCTCGCCGAATAATTTTTTTGGGCGCTGCTTTTTTGCATACTTATAAAACCCCTTTCGAGCGGCTACTCGAATATTCTATATCATTTGCCCCGTTTTGTCAAACGTTTTAGCATAAAAAATTTACCTTTTCTCAAACTATTTTTACATTATTTATAAAAGGAGAACTAAAATGGAATTTAATGATTACAACAAAAAGGCAATAACCGACGTTTACAAGAACGCGCACATAGCGCTTCAAAGCATTTCAGATCTTATACCTGAAGTGGAAGACGAAGGCATAAAAAACGAACTTCAAGAAGAATATGAAGGCTATGAAAAACTTATAGGTGAAATTTCTTCATTTATGCGTGATAACGGCATTGAACCAAAAGACGTTAACCCCTTGAAAAAGGCTATGCTTTGGAGCAGCATCAAGATGAAAACCATGTTCGACAACAGCAAAAACCAAGTTGCTGAGATGATGATTAACGGCACGGTTATGGGTATAAACGAACTCACCGCTATGAAAAACGAAGGCACTAACCTTGATGAAAACATTTTGTCTTTTGTGGAAAGATTGCTTGAACTAGAAGAAGATTACGAACAAAGATTAAAGAAGTTTTTATAATATGAAACTACAAAAATCGCTACAACAAAACACCGACCATCTTAAAGGCGCGTTGTCTTCCGACGACGTTACCTTTTTATCGCTTAAAATTAAAGACGTTGATGCTCTTTTAATATTCGTAAATGATTTAATAGACAAAAACAACGTGGGTGAACTTATACTGCGCCCTATGCAAGAATTTAATGGCGCGGTAGAAGAAAAAACGCTTTTTCAAGCCTTCCACTCGCCCGAAAAAAAGTTCTTATATACCGCTGATGAAGTGATTACCGACACTCTTTTAGGCAACGCTATTTTACTTGTTGACGGGCTTAATTCAGCCTTTTCTTTTGGGCTTAAATTTTTTGAGAAAAGGGCTATTAGCGAGCCGCCCACGTCCACCGTTATTAAAGGACCTAGAGAAGGGTTTGTGGAGTGCTTACCCGTGAACGTTTCGCTTATGAGAAGAAGGTTAAAAACCCCCGACCTTAAGTTTGAATATTTGACGGTTGGGAAGTACTCTAAAACGCCTATTGCGCTGTGTTATATATCGACTATTGCTGACATAAAGTTAGTAAAAAACATCAAAGAAAAACTAAAGAAAATAGATATTGATGCGGTGCTTGATTCGTCGTACGTTTCTAAACTTTTAGTAGAGCGAAAAACTTCGCTTTTTAAGCAAGTTGGCAATACGGAAAAGCCCGATATTTTGGCAGCGAAAATATTAGAAGGCAGAGTCGCTATATTCGTAGACGGCTCGCCTATAGCGCTGTCAGTACCTTACCTATTGGTAGAAGATTTTCAAAGCGCAAGCGACTATTATAACTCGCCTTACAGCGCAACCGCCGCCCGCTCGATTAGAGTGCTATCCGTGCTTTTTGCGCTCTTTTTACCCGCGCTTTACGTTGCTGCCGAACTGTTCCACTTGCAACTTATTCCCCTATCGTTTTTGCTTACGATTGTAAACAGTATTAAAGGGATACCGCTATCACCTAGTTACGAGATGTTCTTTACGCTTATGATTTTCGAGATACTAAACGAAGCGAGCGTGCGCATGCCAAAATACGTGGGCATGGTAGTTTCTATCGTAGGCGGTCTTGTACTTGGCGAAACAGCCGTTACTGCGGGTATAATTTCCGCGCCGACACTTATGATTGTGGCGCTGTCTGGCATATGTTTATACACCGTACCCGAACTAGAACAAACCTTTTCCGTACTGAGAATTTTATTCTTGATTATTGCGGGCGCGACGGGGCTTTACGGAATGTTGCTTGCTATATCCGCGCTCTTTATTTACCTTATATCTTTTGAAAGTTTTGGCTCACCAGTGGCCGCGCCCTTTTCCCCGCTGATTAAAGAAGACTTAAAAGACGGATTTTATAAAGGATTTCTTCAAGAGATGACTTATAGACCTAAGTCGATAAAGACGAGTAACAAAAAGCGACTTAGTGGGCATAACTAAAATTAGGAGAATTTATGAAACTTGAACTTAAAAGTAGGCAAGTTTGCCTTTTTATAATAGCGTTTTTTCCTATCGTAAAAATTTTCACGGCACCAAGCGTTCTGTCTAGTTTTGCATCAAACGACTTATGGATAAGCACGCTTATTATTCTTGCGGTTGATTTTATCGGGCTGCTAGCAATAATTTACGCGTATTCACACACAAAGAGTGATTTGTTTACTTTAATCGAAAACAACCTAGGTAAATTTTGGGCGCGCGCAGTGTTTATCCTTTACTTCATATTTTTCTTTCTAAAAGCAATAGTACCGCTAAACGAGCAAAAAGATTACGTTGAACTTACCCTTTATACGCTTATGCCAAGCAAGTTTTATTTCTTGCCCTTTTTTGCAGTTGCACTTTACCTTTGCTGCAAAAGGCTACGAGTGTTAGGCCGCGCAGCGGACGTGCTTTGGGCTTTTAGCGTTTTAGGGCTTATAGTGCTTATTTCTCTATCTATCCCAAATGCTGATTATTCTGCACTTTTACCTATCGGTGTTAACGGGTTTAATAGCATTTTCAAGGCGAGTTATTCAGCACTCAATTGGTTTTGCGACCTTCCGTATTTAATGTTTTTTATAGGCAATTTTAGACTTGAAAAAGGTGATGGAATAAAAATTGCAATATCTTTTTTGATATCCGTTATAATGATCGTTATATTTATGATAACTTTTTACTCGGTATTTACTTCTATCGCTTATAGGCAAAGGTTTGCGCTTACGGAAATTTCAAAATACACCGCGGTTATAAACAATATAGGTAGGTTTGATTATTTAGGAATTGTGCTTATTTTAGTTTCAAATATTTTTGCGCTATCACTGCCGCTATTTTTTGCGTGCAAAATTTTAGATAAAATTTTTAATATAACCAAAAAATGGATTTCACCCATCGTCGTTGTTGGGGCGCAACTTGTTATTTTGCTTGTGTTTACGAGAAACTTTGCAAGTATTGAAAACTTTATGAAAACTTACGCGAGTGCGTTTTTCTTTATTCTTGGTAATATTTTACCTTTATTTTTATTAGCGCTTGTGAAAAAGGAGAAAAAGTATGCGAAAAACGTTTAAAGCTAAAATCGCTATTATCTTAGTTGTTATTGCCTTTTTATTCTTTTTCTCTAACGACTTTGGACTTATTGACGTGGAAAAAACTTCGATAATTACTGCTATTGCAATCGATAAAGAAAACGACGATTATTTAGTAACCGCACAAATCGCCGTGCCCGAAGCAACCGATACTAATAGTGAAAACTTAAAGGCGCAACTAACGGGCAAAGGCTCGACTGTGGGTGCTGCACTTAAAGATTTAGGGGACGTTTCGGGGTGGTTCCCTAAACTTGCGTTTTGTAATTTAATTCTCGTTGGAAACTCGCTAACTAACACAAACGTTATCGAAGCGCTTGATTATTTTGCAAAAACGCTTAGAGTACAAGATTCGGCACTGGTTGCGCTTACTGAAAAAGACGCTAAAGAAGTTTTATCATCATCTACCCCACTAGACAACATCTCGGCGTTTGCACTTCAAAAAATTATGTTTAAAACCCAAGGGTTTGACAACGACGTTGCATCGACCGACATCAAGACTTTTTGCGTTGGGCACTATTCAAAAAACAACTCGTCATATATGCCTTTAGTAAAAATGGTATCGTCTGGTGAAGATGGTGCAAGCGATAACAAAAGCGGAACAAAATCACAAAGCGGAAGTTCTAGCAAAGAGAGCGGCTCAAGTTCAAACGATAAAAAAATTTTATACGATGCGCGCTCAACCGCACTATTTAAGAACGGGTATTACGTGGGCGAACTTAACTCTGATTTAACTTTAACCTTGAACGCTTTGACGGAAAATTTTAAAGGAACAACTCTGCCTATTAACGACGTTTTTGATGGTAGTGGCAAAAAGAGTAATTACCTTTTATCCGTAACTGGAAACACGCATAAAATTAAGTTTGTTAAAGGCAATATTCCTACGCTTTCCATTAGCCTTTCACTATACTGCAAAATCAGCGACCACGCGGTTGAAGGCTCTACTGAAGGATTATATGAGAATAAGCCACTTCCTAAGGAATTAACTGATAAAACGCGTGATATTATGCGTGATAGAATTGATGAATTAGTTAAAAAATCAATCGAAACCAAGTGTGATTTTTTAGGCTTAAATGAAAAACTGTACCGCTCTAACCATAAGCAGTACAGTCAATATAAAGATGATTTATTATCAAAGATGAAGGTTCAAATTACAGTAAATATTGAAGGACAAAAATAGTTATTCAATAAACATTTTATCTGCAATTTCTTTTGCACAAGCGCCCTTTATAACCCTTTCAATTCCGATAAGCGCTTTTTCTACTTCTTCCCTTATATAAGGCACGCCGTTGAGTTTATTATTAAACTCGTCAACACTACTAAACGCAAAGAAATCTCCAAAGATTTGCGCATTAAAAATTTTGCCCTTTTCTACATCAAAGTTAAGGGTAAAAATACCAAACGGAAATTTATATTCAAACTTGTTTTTAGCTTTTGGCGAGCGGCCTACGTTCCACTCGTAAGTAGAATATTTATCATTTACTAAGGCGTTTATACACTCTAAATCTTTATCGGTAAAGTTATACTCAGTTGCTATTTTTTTAAACTTTTCTTTGAGCCCAGCCTTAAACTCTTCAATAGTAATTTTTTCTTTTAAGTGTTCGCTAACGTTGGTTACCCTTGCCCTAACGCTCTTTATACCCTTGCTTTCAACTTTTAATTTTGAAGGGTTGAGCGCGTGAGATAGCACTTCCATATCAGAAGAAAACAAAATCGTGCCGTGGTGCATTATTCTTCCGTTATAAACGGTTTGGGCGTTACCCGATATTTTTTGACCGTCAATAGTTATATCGTTTCTACCAGAAAACTCCGCGTTTACACCAAGTTCGTTTAAGTATTCAATAACGGGTGCAGTAAACTTTTTATAGTTATTTTCATTTTCATCATAAGGTGCAATTACCGTATAACAAAGGTTGCCCCCATCGTGATAAACAGCGCCGCCGCCCGTCAACCTTCTTACAACTTTTACATTATTATTTTCAGTAAACGCAAGGTTTACTTCTTGCAAGGTGTTTTGGTTAACGCCAACGATAACGGCAGGGTCGTTTATCCAAAGATAATAATAATACCCGTCCGTTTGCTTTAACAAATATTCTTCACTTGCTAAGTTAAAATAAGCGTCGTGATTGTCGTGCGTTAAAAACTTAAATTCCATAACAATATTATATAATAAAACCAACTATTTTTGCAAGTAAATATAAATAAAAAAAGGCTTTGGATATCCAAAGCCTTTTTCGTTTTGTTTAACTAAAGTATTAAACACCTTTCTTTGCTTTACGCAAGGTTTCAGCATCAGAAGTATTGATGGTTGAAACGTGTCCCTTAAGGGGCATAATCTTATCGTTGATGTAGTCGATAATCCAGTTTTCTTGCGGGAAGAATTCTGCATCGAATTCAAACGGAGGAGTAATCCAGTTTTGAGCGCCGCAAACAACTGCAGGTGCATCGAGATAATCGAAGCAAAGTTCTGAGATGTTTCTTGCGAAGTCGTTAAGGATTGAACCTCTAGCGCAAGCGTCAGATGCAAGGATTATTCTACCGGTCTTCTTAACTGATTCAACAACCTTTTCGTAGTTGAACGGAACGATTGAACGAGCATCGATAACTTCTGCTTCTACGCCGTATTTTTCAGAAAGAATCTTAGCCGCTTCCATAGCCTTGTAAAGGGTTGCACCGATAGTAAGAATAGTGATATCGCTACCAACTCTCTTGATATCGGGTTCGCCGATCGGGATTTCATAGTAACCTTCGGGTACGCCTTCTTTTCTGAATTCTTCACCCTTATCGTAAATTCTTTGACTTTCAAAGAAGATTACGGGGTCAGTACCGTTAAGTGCTGAGTTCATAAGACCCTTAGCATCGTAAGGAGTTACGGGGAAGCAAACCTTAAGTCCAGGAACGTGTGCAGGAAGTGCTACCCAGTCTTGTGAGTGTTGTGCACCGTACTTAGAACCAACTGATACGCGGAGTACTACGGGCATCTTTAAGATACCAGAACTCATTGCTTGCCATTTAGCGAGTTGGTTGAAGATTTCATCCCCTGCTCTACCCATAAAGTCAGCGTACATAAGTTCTACGATAACTCTACCACCGCAAAGGCCGTAACCTACTGCAGATGATACGATTGCTGCTTCAGAAATCGGAGAGTTGAAAAGTCTGTGGTAAGGAAGTGCTTCGGTAAGTCCTTTATAAACTGCGAATGCACCACCCCAGTCACGTACGTCTTCACCGTATGAAGTGAGAGTGGTATCTTTATAATATCTATCAATGATTGCTTCGAACAAGCCGTCACGGATATTAAATCTCTTCATGTTAGAAACGAGTTGACCTTTTTCGTCGAACGCATAACGTTGTTTACCAGCGATTTGTTTTACTCTGGGGTTTTCTTCCATAGGAATCTTAACGTCTTTGCCGATTTCAACCTTTCTATCACTCATGCTTTCAACTGCACCGTTAGAGAACATAAGATCTTCAACGTAGTAAGGATCTTTCTTGAAATCAAGATAGGGTGATTCAACGGGATCAGCAGCGAGTTTGCAGAGTTTGAGCATTCTTTCTTTGATAGATGCAACGATGTCGTCGAACTTGCCGTCTCTTTCAATCTTAGCATCAACAAGCGCTTTTCTGTAAGTGATCATAGGATCGTATTGCTTCCAGTTTTCTACTTCTTCGATAGTTCTGTAGCTCATGCTGTCTGAAGGAGAGTGTCCGCCGTAACGATAAGTTACAACGTCGAGCATTGCAGGACCGTTGCCGTCTACTAAGATCTTCTTCTTTCTCTTCATTGCGTCGATAACTGCAAGCGGATTGAAACCGTCAACACGTTCAGCATAAAGTTGAGTGGGAGAAATACCTGCGCCAAGACGAGCGAGGAAGTCGTAAGCCATAGTTTCGCCTCTGGTTTGACCGCCCATGCCGTAACCGTTGTTGAAGAAGTTGAACAAAATAGGAAGTCCACCCTTCTTTTCCCAAAGTTGACGAAGTTGGTCCATAGATGCGAAGTTCATTGATTCGTAAACAACACCACAACCAACAGCGCCGTCACCTACGTTAGAGATAACGATACCAGGTTTGTCGTTTACTTTCTTATAAAGTGCTGCACCGAGTGCTACGGGAGCAGCGCCACCAACGATTGCGTTGTTGGGGTAAATACCAAACGGTAAGAAGAATACGTGCATTGAGCCGCCCATACCGCGGTGGAAACCAGTGCGACGAGCAAAGATTTCACTCATGAAACCGTAGAGAAGGAAGTCAACTGCAAGGTCTTTAACGTCGCCAGTCTTGTTGAGTTTTTCAACGGGAGCGAGAGTTTCACCACCCATGAAGTCCTTCATGATTTGATAAAGTTTGTCTTCAGGGAGTTTGTTGATTGAAGCAAGACCACGAGCCAAAACTTCACTGTGTGAACGGTGTGAACCAAAGGTCATATCGTCCATATCAAGAATGTATGCTTGACCAACTGCTGCTGCTTCTTGGCCCATTGAAAGGTGCGCAGGACCAGGATATGAGTGCTTAAAGCCTTGGTATTCGCCTTTGATCTTGATTTCGTTGATCATGCTTTCGAATTCACGAAGCATTGCGATGTCGTTGAAGATACGAACGAAGTCTGCTTTCTTGAAGTTCTTCTTTTCGTCTTCAATCGTCTTGTTGTAAACGTTTACGGGGATATCCGTAAATTGAATTTTGCCAGGTGCTCTGACAAAATTAGGGTCGATAACTAAATTCTTAGGCATCTTTTTATCTCCTTATTATTATTTACTAAATTATATACTGAAAATCGCTTCTCTAACGATTTCACATACGGTGGGATGCGGGAACACGAGTTTTTTGATGTTTTCGATGTCAACTTCCAAATCAATCATTGCTGATACTGCAACGATGTATTCGCCTGAGTATGAACCGATTACGTGTGCACCTATTAAAGTGTTGGTCTTTTTATTGATAACGAGTTTGCAAATACCGTTAAGGTCGGTGTTTTCTGCAATATATCTACCAGAATAAGTAAGCGGAATTG
Source organism: Christensenellaceae bacterium (assembly GCA_045594285.1). Taxonomy (GTDB): domain Bacteria; phylum Bacillota; class Clostridia; order Christensenellales; family Borkfalkiaceae; genus UBA1259. The sequence continues at coordinate 150,916 of JAZNYF010000006.1, forward strand.
ATACGCACTTAACGTCGAGACCTTTTTGTTTTGCACTTTCTTCAGTTTCACCTACTGAACCAACTTCGGGGTTGGTGTAGATAACTGAAGGAATTACGTTGTAACGCATTCTATCTTTCTTGCCTAAAATGGTGTTAACTGCAACTTCTGCTTCTCTATAAGCGGTGTGTGCAAGCATAATTTTACCGTTAACGTCGCCAACAGCGTATACGTTTGCAACGTTAGTTCTCATTTGATCATCGGTAACGATTGCGCCGCGTTCTAAGTTAACGCCGATGTTTTCTAAGCCGATACCTTGGGTAACTGCACGACGACCGATTGAGCAAAGAATTTTATCTGCTGCAACCTTTTCGGTCTTGCCGTCCTTTTCATAAATAACGCCGTCTTTTTCAACACCAGTAACTTTTGCACCGAGTTTGAATTCAACGCCTTTCTTTTCCAAGGTCTTTTGTAAAATTGCTGAAATTTCATTTTCAGTAGGACCAGCAATCTTATTAAGCATTTCAACAACGGTAACTTTACTACCTACTGATGAGAAATAACTTGCCATTTCCAAACCGATAACGCCGCCGCCGATAACAACGAGTTTTTCAGGGATTTCGGTCAAATCTAATACTTCCCTATTAGTCATTACTACGCCAGTTTCAAGATTTTCTCTTAAGCCAGGAATCGGGGGAACTACGGGCATAGAACCAGTTGCGATGATAAGACGCTTAGCGATGAACTTTTCTTCGCCAGACTTGATAACGATACCTTCATCAGTCTTACCTTCGATAACGGCTTCAGCCTTTTTCATAATAACTTTGTTTCTCTTAAGTTGACCTTCAACGCCGCTAACGAGCATTTTAACAACGCCGTTCTTTCTTTCTACAACGAATTTTTGGTCAACAGCGGTTTTGCCTTCAACCTTAACGCCGTACTTTTCAGCATGGTTAGCATAGTCGAAAACTTTTGCTGAGTTCAAGAAAGTTTTGCTGGGAACGCAACCTTCGTTAAGGCAAACGCCACCAAACGCTCTCTTTTCGAATACCATCGTCTTTAAGCCCGCATGACCTGCGCGTTCTGCTGCAAGGTAACCACCAGGGCCGCCGCCGATTACGATTAAATCTAAAATTTCCATAATGTACTCCTAAATATTTTTAAGATTTATTTTTATTGTTTTAAACTTATGTTGCAATAGTTATCTAAGCGTGTAGACTTTATTTTTGATTAACTATTTAATTACATTTAAGGGGTCAGATGCAAGTCAGACGTGGAAAATGAGCATTTTATGCAAGGCGTGTACGTCCGTACACAACTAAATAAAAGCGCAAATTTTACGCGTATCACGACGCATATCACCCCTTAAAAGGGCTTAAATTGAATTGCCCATAAGATTAACGCTAAAGTTCTCCAAGAATTCTTTGAGTTCTTTCAAGAATCTTGATGCGGGAGCACCGTCGAGTGCGCGGTGGTCGTATGAGAGTGAAAGCGCCATTGCGGTATAAGGAATAATTTCGCCTTCCTTACCGAGTTTAATTCTAGTTTCTAAGGTGTTTACGCCAAGAATACCAGTTTGCGGGGGGTTAACTACGGGTGTGAAACTTTCAATACCCATGTTACCTACGTTACTGATAGTGAAACTGCCACCGGTTAAGAATTCGGGTGCGAGTTTGCCGTCGATAGCGTCTTGAGAGAGTTTCTTAGACTTAACAGCGATTTCAGAAAGGCTCATAGTGTCAGCACCGAAAAGTGTGGGAACGAGTAAGCCTCTGGGAGTATCAGTAGCAATACCCATATTTACGTGTTCAAAATAACGCATGGTGTCTCCGTTGATAAGGTGTGCGTTAAGATCTCTATGGTTCTTAAGAACTCTAGATACAGCGTAAATGATGATGTGGTTGATAGTGATGGGCGGAAGTTTTAATACTTCTGCATTTTCTTTCAAGAACTTTCTGAAGTTCATGATGTTGGTGCAATCGAAAGAAATGGTGTGAGTAAGTTGTGCCATTGTTGAGAGTGACATAACCATATTCTTTGCGATAACTTTTCTAATGTTAGACATCTTTTCATCTTTGTAAGCCTTAAGATCGTCAGATGCTTTTTCTGCTGCGGGTGCAGCCTTGGGTGCTTCAGCCTTAGCGGGTGCTGCTGCGGGTGCAACTTCTGCCTTGGGTGCAACTGATGCAGCGCGAACGTCTTGTTCGATAATTCTGCCGTTAGGACCAGTGCCGGTTGCGGTTGCTAAATCAACGCCGAGTTTATTTGCAAGGTTCTTTGCTCTAGGAGAAGCAAAAATTCTACCGTCAGCACTTTGCGCGGGTGCTGCTGCTTGAACGGGAGCGGCTGCGGGTGCTGCTGCGGGAGCGGGTGCTGCAACTTCTGCTACTGCGGCTACGGGTGCGCCACCAGGTGCTAAAGGTGCGGGATCATCACCGTGTTCACCAACTGCACATACGTTTGAAAGTACGGGAACTTCATCACCAGCTTCGCAGAAAAGTGCGAGAACTTCACCTTCGATTTCTGCTTGGAAATCAAAAGAAGATTTATCGGTTTCGTAAGAGAACATAACGTCGCCAACTTTAACCTTATCCCCTACCTTAACTTTCCATTCGGTAAGAATACAACTTTCTACGGTAATACCAGCCTTGGGCATGGTAATGGGTTTTGCATTAGTGGTTGCGGCTACGGGTGCTGCTGCAGGTGCTGCGGGAGCAGCTGCGGGTGCGGGTGCTGCAACTTCTGCTACTGCGGGAGCGGCTGCGCCTTCGGGTGCGAAAGCGGAAACGTCTTCGCCTTTAGCGCCAACTACTGCAATGTTGGTAAGTACGGGAACTTCATCGCCTGCTTCACAGAAAAGTGCGAGAACTTCGCCTTCAACTTCTGATTCGAGATCGAAAGAAGACTTATCCGTTTCGTAAGAGCAAAGGATATCGCCAACCTTAACGGTGTCGCCAACCTTTACTTTCCATTCGGTAAGAATACAACTTTCTACCGTTATGCCTGCTTTAGGCATCAATACGGGTTTTGCCATAAATTTTTTTCTCCTTTATATGACTTTTATTTTTTTGTAAATTTATTAAACAGTAAAACTGTTATTAACTGATTAGATTTAAGTGTTTAACGCAAGCAAGACGCTCAACAATACCCTAAAGGCAATAGCATGTATTGTCAAAGGGCTTTTGAGAGTATTGCGCTGTGGAAAACGCTTAAATTAGATTTTCTTTGCGTTTTCAAGCAAGTACTTTTCCGCTTCAACTGACCAAATACCGTTGTTCTTTTTGCAAATTCTATCGAGTTCCGCAAAGAAGGGGTCGGTTTTGCCGAGTTCTTCAAAGTCAACGATTGCGGTCATCGGCATTGAAACTTGAGTATACACAAGTTTTTTAGCGCCTTTAATGTTGGGAAGGTTAAGAGTGGTTTCGATAGCGCTGTCAAGTCCACCTACGTGTGAAATCATGATAGCGGGGTCAATTCTGCCTTCACCAGAGAGTTTAAGCGCTTCGATAAGGTCGTCGGTATTGCCGCCTGAAGTGCCGGTTATTCTGTGGAAAGAATAATGTACGTGATAGAAGTTGATGTTTGCGTTAAAATCAACCTTAGTAGGACCGGCAAAGAAGTTTAAGCAACCGAATTCGCCCAAAATCTTATCCGCTTGCTCTACGAGTGCGGGAACGGGTGCGTATACGAACACGTCGTCAAAACCCTTGCCCCCGTTTAATGATTTCATATATTCAACGGGATCTTCAACGGTTGCGGTGTTTACGTAAACGAGTTTTACGCCGTTCTTTGCTGCGTCTTCAACGGTTAAGAGAGTTGCCGCTCTATCAAGTCTTGCTTGGTCGATGTCTGTTACAACCATAAGCGAAGGCTTTCTATCGCAGTGGATACCGTAGTCAACCGCGCCTAAACCCATAGGACCAACGCCCGCTAAAATTGCAACAGCGCCGCCTTCTTTAATACCCATTTCGTGTGAGTGGGTTTCGTAAACGTTGTGATAATTTTCATGATAGCCCGCGATAATGCAAGACATAGGTTCAGCAAGTGATGCCTTAAAGTACCCGTCGCCGTCAAACGGTATTACGCAGCCCGCTTCAATTGCTTCGTTGGGAAGAATTACGTAGGTTGCGTCGCCACCAACGTTGTGGTATGAATAACCGATTGCTTTAAAGGGGTTTTCTTTTAAGTTAAGCGCGGGTTGAACGCCAAACTTCATACCTTCTTTGAATTCGCCTTGCCATTTTGCGCCAACCTTTATAATATCGCCACTAAATTCGTGCCCGATAATTACGGGGTTAACGTCGATGTCGTTAGGTACTCTTTTATGGTTAGCACCTTGGATAGCAGCCTTGTAACTTGACATACAAATACTGTCTGAAACAACGCGTGCCAAAATTTCATCTTCTTTAATTTCGGGAAGTTCGTACTCTTCGAGTCTCAAATCACTTTCACCGTAAAGTCTAACTGCTTTAGTCTTCATAATTTTCTCCTAAAATTCGGTATAAATATTATATCATATATATAATGTTTTGTAACCCCTTGAAAATAAGTTGCAAAAAGATAATTTTTATGATAAAATATGAACATTACTGAACACAAATGAGCAACATTTGTGTAAAATCATGCTGAAAAGGGGTAAAATTATGCTCACAATTGAACGCCAAGAAGAAATTTTGGAGATTTTGAACAAAAATAAATCCGCAACGGTTGAAGAACTTGCCGCTGAACTTTACGTTTCAGGCGCTACCATTAGAAGAGACTTGCGCAGTATGGAAAAGCAAGGTTTAATCAAGCGCTCTCACGGCGGGGCTATGCCCTTTAAGTCAAGCGCGGAAGAAACCGCTTTTGCCATTAGAGAGCAAGAAAACCAAAAGGCTAAAAGAACTATTGCAAACCTTGCCGTTAAACTTATAAAAAACGGCGATTCGGTTTTTTTAGATTCAAGTTCAACCGTTGGACTTGCAATTCCTATGCTAAACAACTTTAATTACCTATCCGTTACTACCACTGGGCTTAGAAACGCCATGCTTCTTTCTCAGACGAACAACGTTAAGATTTATATTGCGGGCGGGCAAATTCAAAATCACTCAAACTCTATTTTGGGTACTGACACTATGGACTACATTTCGAGAATACACGCGGATATAACCCTTATTTCTTGTTCTGGACTTGATTTAGAAAACGGCTTTACCGACGCCAGCATTGAACAAGCAAAACTCAAACAACAAATGAGAAAAAACTCTACTAAAGTTGCAATGCTTGTAGACAGCACAAAGTTTAACAAAACATTCCTTTGCACAGACTTCCACTTTAACGACATTGATTACCTTATAACCGAAAAGACACCCCCTATTGAATACGTGGAAAAAATTGCCGATACAAAGTGTAAAATAATCACCCCTGAAAACACTAATTTCTAATATTTAAAAAAGAAAAAACGCTCTAAAATTAGAGCGTTTTTTCTTTTGCTTATTTATAGCGAGAATTTATATAATTCTCTACTAGTTTACTGATGTTTTTTGCTAATTATATCACACATAAACCGATATGATTTCATCAATATTTTACTTGGTTTACATCAAATTAAACTTAGCCGATAAGTCCTGACCTTACGCCGTACATATACACAACGTTTTGATAATAATCATCAAGATAAATTGCAGCCTTTCTATCGGTAGACAAGGTTTGAAAGGCGGTAACGCTGTCTAAGGTATCATAGTAACCACACACACATCTTACAGCGTCGTCGTAATACCCCATTTCTATAAGTTGATCTTTAGTAAATTCACCAGAGTTTACTTCCATATATTTAATTCTTAACGATGCGTTGACCTTTAAAATATCGTTGTCGTAGCGCTGAAGTTTTTCTTCTATAGCGTTGTTATACTTAAAAACTTCGTTTTCCTTAGTTTTTTCTTCTTCTTTAAGTTCTAAAACCGTTGCTTCTATTTCTTTTTCATGAATATTACCATAATAGTCGTAAACAGTGTTAAGTTCACTCGTGTACTCGTCAATCAAGGCTTGGTATTGCTCAATTTTACTGTCGTAACTATCCATAATCTCTGCGGCTTTAGATATTTTTTCGTTCTCTAAATAGGTCAGTTTGTCAATGTAAATGCTTGAGTTTTCTAAGCCGGTATTAAACGTTTGCTTAGCGAGTTTATCTTGACTTTCATCATACATTTCATTGATTTTAGTAATATTTTTATTCATATTTTCTTCCGCAAGCGCCATTTGATTTTCTAGTTGCTCAATCTTTGAAGTAAGTTCGGCTTTTCGCATAAAAATTTCACGCTCATGCTCTGCCCCGAGTTTAGTAAACGCTTTTGCAACTAATTGATCTTCGTCAAGCGGAGTATACGTCATTTTTTCTAAATCTAACGGTTGCAACATCAATTCATCGTAACTGGGTCTACGTATTCTATAATAGTAAAATATATCGTTTAATATTTGATACATCTGATCTTTAGTAGTAGGTAAATTAAACTGCATATTACTCTCCTTTTAATCTATATTTAACTGCAAAATCGCTAATACTTAACTTGCTATTTGAACTAATTTCAAAAGTGAATTTACGCGAAGATAAGTTAAAAATAAGCGAATTATACCCCGAATAAAGCGGATAAGTTTTTTCACTCTCTGCGCTTTTTATTTTTAAGGTTGCATTGCCGTCAATGAAGCAACTTACACCACACAAAGTTTTATAATCACAATCATCAAAATCCATCGTATTGAAAATAAGATTTCTTTGGTTGTTACACAAAACTGCGTCGTTTAGAGTATAAATTGCTCCGTCTTGAACGACCATATCTCCCCATGCAAAGCCGTCGTCTTTCAATGAAACTAGCGTCTCTTTTTCGCTTGCAAAATCATAAACGAATAAATACTTACCCTTATCCGTAACTGTTATAGGGTAATAATACTTACCGTTATCTAACTTTGCAATACCTGCATTTTTATATGAAATTCTATCTAAAATACTTGCTTTTTCCACCAAACTATCACCTACTAACTTAGTAAGTTTACCACCGTTTATAAAGACGCAAGTTTCGCCGTCAAATGCAAAAGTTCTATCAACTGCGTTAACGCTATCAAAGTTGATTTTTTGCACTTTGTAGTTAGAAACTTGTTCAGCCAAAACAATTTTATAAACGGCTTTTTCGCAAACGGCAATTACACCGTCTAAACGCGGGCAAAAACCTAAAATCTTACCCGATTTTTCATCTAACCAAATCTTCGTTTCTATGTTAAAATTTGAAGTAGAGTTTGAAACGTTATATAAGCCAGTGATATAAACGTTGTAATAATCTGCCATATAATATCTTCCGTTATGGTAAGTAATTGCGTTGGTTTGCGGAAACTCATCAAAACTAGCGTAGCCGTTTAGCGTAAAAACGTCTACGTCACGCGCAACTAGAATATCACTTTGACCGTTTACCTTTATTTCCAAAATACTTGCATCGATATTATATACTTCGCCGATAAATTCAACTCTGCTACTTTTGCTCTCGTATAAAGAGCCGTCTTCACAAAGCGAAAAAATGCGCCCACCAGCTTTAAACATCTTTACTATTTGAACTTCCGTGGGCGTTTTATAGCTTGTCTTTTTTAAGCCGTAACCATCAAAAACACCATTAGAACTAGCGATTAAGTTTATCGGCATACAACTTTCTTTTAAGAAATTATCTACGCGACGTTTTTTAGGACTTGTTCGCACGCTTTTGATCGTCTTAATCATACGAAACTCCTTGATTTTATGGTGGAATTTTTAATTTTTCGCTTTGCTGAAACCGAGTCTACGTAACGCTCGTGCCACATAACCGCTTCATCAAAACTTCCGCGACTAATCGAATACTCAGCCGCAAGCCCGTAAGATAGCGTAGCGGTTGAAATATCTTCTTCGCTATAACCTATTTCATCTTCTAAAGAATAGTTAGGGGGATTAAACTCATACTCGACCGTAACCGAATTTTCATCAACAATCATATATTCTGGCGTATGTCTATAAAAAATCTTTTCGTTTTTATCGTTATATACGGCTAAAATTCTAAGGCAACGCTCGCTAAGGTCGGCGTATTTAACCTTTTTATCAGTAGTTACTACTCTTTCACTCTTAACCATAGGGATAAAAGTGCCCGCAAGTTCGCCTATCACCAAATTACTGAGCGCCGTCATGATGTTTACAGCGCTTAAAGTATCTTCACTAGGCACGGTGTTTTTATCGTTTAAGTAGTCTAAAACGTCTTCCCTATTAACCATTGCACAAGTTGCTTTTAATACGTCTTTTACTGTCATTTTTTTCTCCTTATAAAAGTTCAGCCGAGCAATTTTGCTCGGCTGAAAAAGTTAAAAGTATTAGAGTTCGTTAATGCCGAAAAGTGCTGCTTGACCACACGGGCGGCTACAAATAAGTTCTGCGTATTTTACCAAAGTCGCGGTATAAACGGGTTTACCCGGAACTTGCTTTAATACTTTGCCGTCGTCATCGGCAAGCCATTGCCAGTCGCAAAGTTGATGCAAAGTAAAGTCGTTAGTGTTCAAAAAATACATAGAACCCTTAGGACAAAATCTATCCGCTACGATAGGAATTCCATTATAACTAATGGTTTTATAACCACCGTTAACTTCCATAGTGTCTAAAACAACTCTATTGGTAGCAAAAAGTTTTTGTAATGCTCGTCTTACACCCCAAGAACATACGATAAGGTTTGTTTGGTCGCCAGTTGCTTCTTCAACCTTATCAAGTACGTTTTGAATTTTTTCAACGGAAAGTGTACTTACTTCTTCTTCCACGTAAGGAACAAGCCAAGAGTTTTCATATTTATCTAAACCGTACAAAGATTCGCTACTAGTATCAAAAATTTCTTTCAAACCAGTGATTTCATTACCGTAAGCACCGTGAATACACAAATAACTACCTTCAGGTACTTCAGCATCGACAGCGTCTCCTGAAATAAAAACAGCCGACTCTTTTCTATCAACCGTCTTAACGGTTCTTTTGCTAAGTTCGCTTACAATTTTACCGTCAGGTTTTCTAACGTCGATAACCATACCTTCAAGCACACCCGCAGTGTCGTCAACCATGAAATAGTCGCCGTCAAAACTATTAACGGTTGCAACGTAGCCGTTGCCGTCACCAAAAAGCATTCTTGAAAAGTTGATTTTGCTTGACTTAATAAGTCCGTCCATTTCCGCGTTCAAAAGATTTACAAACGCACCAGAATTATTTTCAGACGCTCTAATCGCCTTGTCTGAAATTTCAATTACGCCGTAAAGGTTTTTTAAGGTTGAAACGATTTCAGCGTAATTATTACCCTTCGCTTCGGGAAGGTTGCCGTCTTCAGTGCCCGCGCCAATACCACCGTTGATGCCGAAGATAGAAAGTTTTCTTACTTCTTTACCGTATACGTTGTTGGTCGTCTTTTCAATTGCTGAAAAGAACGGGCTTAAATTGTCGTTAAGTTGTTCGCTAATTGCATCGAGATAATAAGATTTTAACGCTTTATCCGCGTTAGTTAAAGTTACTGCCATTTTTTCTCCTTTTATTTATCTAAAAATTGTTTAGCAAGCATTCCTGCTTGTGAAATGGTTTTGGGGCGTGCTGCGGGCGTTTTTACACCTACGCCTACCCCGTCTAAAAGAACTGCCTTTTGCTTTTTGTCCATTACCCCTTGCAAATATTCCTTTAAAATATCTTGTTTTTCGTCTTCGGTAATACTTGCTTTTTGGGGCTCGAACTCGCTTTCTTTTGTCGGGGAAGTTTCCTTGTCGGCATTGTAAAGCGCGCCTTCTAATTCTTTAATCTTCTGACAGCGTTTGGTAAATTCAGATTGTAAAGATTGATATGCTGAAAGCAAAGCGGCAACGTCCTTAAACTTGCCTAATGAGACTTCGCCACCCGTAGCGCCGCCATCTTCTTCCACCGCTGTGGGTTGCGCCGTCGGCGCAGTTTGTTCATTATTTAGTTTTTCCATTTTATTCTCCTTCAGTTGTTTCTATTTTTGATTTATGTTCGCTAATATGCACGTAATACCTTTGTTTTTGTTCTTCCGTCAAAGATGAATACTCACTGAGTACGTACCTCGTATGTTCATCGATATGAATAGAGTGGTCGTCAATTTCTTCTGTTGGAAGGGTAATTTTACGCATATTTTCATTTTCTTTCATTGCTTTTTCTTCGTGCAGGTGGGCAAGACCTTTTTGATAATCTAGTTCTTTATACCCTAGAAGTGAAAGAACTTTTTCTTTTGTTGCGGGGCGAAGTTTACCTTCACCGTCCGATAAAAGCCCGCTGGTATAGAGTTTAAATATTATCTCTTTTTTCTGACTATTGGTGTATAAAAGTTCGTTTTCGCCGTCCATATATACGTCGTCAGAGTTAACCGCGCTTTTATCTGCATAATAAATTTTGGTTTTGTTTTGGGTGTCTTTTAGTTTGATAGCCTTTACTCCCGAAATAAACTGAGCGTATAGCCAAATCAAGCGCTTTGCAACTTCTAAAATACACTTTCTAATCTGTTCCGCAGTCATAAGCAAGCGCTCGTTATCTTGTTCTATCAATATTTGTAGCGCAGTACCGCTTGAAAGCGCCGCGTTTGACGCGCTTGAAGTTACGTCACTTACACCGCTTACTATAACGAATTCGTTGATAAGTTTTTCTTCTTCTTGATTAAAGTCGTCAGGCATAGAAAGATCCGCCATCATCTCTGGCGCTTTAGAGCCTTGTCTATACACCAAAACCTTACCTGGTGATAAACCTTCAGCGGCTAAATCATCCACGTCCACAGAACCGTCTTCAACCGTCATAACACCCATAGAAAGCCTATTTAAAAACTCGTGTTTGCGGTTTTTTACAGCATTGAACGCACGCTGAATAGGAATAAGTCTATCGATTACGCTAACGCCGAAAAAGTTACCCGCAAGAATAAGCGACGTTTGTTTTACAAACGGATAAATTTTTCTTTCGTCTTCGCCGTCGTAATACGGAAGTTTTCCTTCGTATAAAAGTTTTCCGCCCGCAACCACGACAAGCCTACCTTCAGGGTAAGTTTCACTAGGTCTTTCGTAACGCTCTATAACGACCACCGCGTTATCAACCGTGTCATCGCTGTTTTTCATAGTCGCACCAACCTTATTTAAGGTATAAACGCTAACCTTTTCGCCGATTACTTCCACACCGTATTTAGCCTTTATTTCACTTACGGAAACGGCTCTTGCGTGAATTATGCTTTGGCAGTCTTTAATTTCTTCAGTATAAAGAGAGTCGGGAAAGATTTCAAAGGGCGAAACGGGTAGGACTGCCGCGTCGCCTTCGTGTACTTTTTGACCGTCTACTTCACCGACTATGCTGCCGCCGCCGTTATTCCACAAGATTTTATAAAAACCCGTACCGCAAGTTTCGCTCCAAGTGGTTACCTTTTTCATAACCGATTCAAAATCACCGTTCTTAAACGAAAACTCAATAAGTTTTTCGCCTAAATTTGCACCGGCAACGTCCTTGTCGTCATCAGACTTAGGGCGCACGGAAACTTCCGCTTTAATACGCGAAAACTTTGCAAGTCTTGTGTCGATAATGGGCGCAATATGGTTAAACACACCACGGTTTTGCCAAAAGTACGACTTGTCTTCACTTTCGATTTCGCCACGCGCGTTTAAGTCGCAATACTGGTTACCCGCAAGAAAGTTCATATTGAGTTCCCACTGGCGCTCTAACGCCTTTCTATTCTCTCTACGGCGTTCAAAATCAGCGGTAATTTCTTTTACCAACTCTTGCTCGTAACGCTCTCTTTCGCGCTTGATTTCATCTTTTAATTTGTTTAATTGCATTATTTCTCCTTACCGTTATTCTTAAGTAAATTTAACAGTCGCGCCTTTTCTAACTCCAACTGCTCGTCGGTCATACTTGAAACGTTTGGTTGATTTTCTAATAATAATTTTATGGCGGTAATATCAGGCGGAACGTTCTTTTTAGTAACCTTTTTCTTGGCTAATCTAACTTCCCCTTCTTCTCCGCTAACGTACTCTTCAACCACTTCTTTATAATCGTAACCGAGCGCTTTTTTTACGAGCGCGCTGTGCAAATCTTCCTTAGAATTATTTACGGTTTTTTTACTTTTTTCTTTCATTCATAATCTTCCTGATAAGTCGCTCCTTGTCCTTTTGAATCTGCGTTTTCTCTTTCTTTAAGGGAGAGTTTTCAGGTTTAGTCATTAGGTAATATCGAAGTTCGTCCAGAGAGTGGTCATCAACCTTTCTAGGCACGTCCCCTTCGCCCCAGCGGTAACTTTTTAGTTCTCGGATAAGGTTTACACAGTTGGGAAATAGGTATATTTTAGGGCGGTTATTTTGACCGTGCAAATACTCTTTTACCCTTTGTATTCCACTGAACATATCCTTGTTAACCTTAGGGTTTACGTTAATACCTTTTTCATAAAACAGTTCGGTTACACTCTTAGAACTGGCGAGCGTTTTTTGGTTTGCCGCCGAATCTATAAGCGCGGAAATCTTACCGTACCTATCCTTTTTCCAACCGATATTAGCACAAATTTCTTTTATTTTATTTGCGTGGTAATCAATATCTTTCCCCGCTTCAAAGTGCTCTGCAACAACGTAAACGTTGCCGTCATAGTCTACTGCGTACCAGTGCGCTGATAATGGGTTATTTAAGCCAGGGTCAATTGAGATAGTGTCTTGCCACTCTGTTGGAATTTTTATGGGCGAACTTAAAACGTGGATATTTTCATCAAACTCTGGGTAAACTAACCCGCTTGACGCCTTAAACCTACCAAACCTACGCGATTCTAACTGGTCGGGAGATAGAGTTGAAGTTAAACTTTCAACTTCTTCTTTATTTAAGTAAGGGTTATCCGCCCACTCCATAAATTCATACCATACTTCTGGTGAATTTAGAGAGTTTAAGTAAATTTCATCGTGTATAAAAGTTAAGCCTTTCAAAGGCGTCATCGTGCCGAAAATATCCCCGCACTTATCTAAAACGCGCATTCTGCATTCGTCGTAAATATCTTTGGGCGGTTCTTCGTCAAACCACACGAAGTCAAGCGAACTGCCTTGGAATTTTTCTCTGCCTTGGTCGCAAGACTTAAATCCTATAATTGAAGTTCCACCAAACACGTTTTTAATATGGATTTGGTCGATAACGCCGTATTCTAAACTGTCCTTTTTACCCGACAGCATCGTTACGTCTTGTATCCAAGAACGGTTAAGATAATGCAGTATTTTTGCTTGTGCAACGTCGCGCTGGACTTGTTGGGAAAGGGATACAACCCAACCGAAAACGTTATCTTTATTTTGTCTAAAAGGGTGAATTCCGCGCGCCATATATATCGCTTCAACCGCGCCGCACTCGGTTTTACCACTTCTGTTGCCGCCAAAAACCCAGCGGTTTCTTTTTGGGCATTTATGGAAAGCCATTTGCTTCAAATGCACCTTATCCCCAGCGTTGTACGCCGAAAGATTATCTTCCTTTAGCCTTTTATTTTGTTCGTTTTCAATTTCAAGTAACCTTTCAACAATATCACGCATAACTAACCTTCTTGCAGATTTCGGGCACATTGTAACACCCCTTTTTTATAATTCAAGTCCTTTATGACACAAAAAACAAAAAAATTTCCGACCTTAAAATTAAAAGGCGGAAAGGCTAAAACATTAATATATTGTTTAATAATTTTACAAAACTACGCTTTTTTTATTGAAAATAAAAAATTATTATTGTATAATAAAAATAATATTATTTTTAGGAGAAGTATAATGGCAACTTCGAACGCAAACATTCGTAAAATGAATAAAGGTTTATCATTTCTTAACCCCGTTGTCGTTGACGGTGATTACTATATGCACGTAACCGATTACGCTATCAAGTACGGTTATAACGAACTTGAACTTATCGGACCTACTCACGACGGCGTTAAAGGTAACTGCGACGGTATGATGTACAGTCGTAAGTACTCACAATTCAACTGCGATAAGAACAGCGAATATATTGAATACTGTCTTGACGTTGTTAACAAGTGCACCAAAAAAGCGCACGAACACGGCATTAAAAATTATTTTTGGCATCACGAACTCGACCTTCCTAACGGTTTTAAGGAAGCCTTCCCTGAAATTTTAAATGAAAACGGTGATATTGAAGTAACTCACCCCATCGTTAAAGATTATCTTGCTAATAGAATTTTAGATTTCTTCCACGCATACCCCTATATGGACGGCGTTGTTTTAACCCTTCACGAAACTAAAGTTCCGCTCCTTAAGTTAAAAAACCAAAAACTCGATAAGGTTGGTAGAGTTAAGTACGTTACTGAAATTTTGTTTGAAACTTGCAAATCTATCGGCAAGGAACTTATCGTTCGCCCCTTTGCAAGTTTAGAAGAAGACTACGTTATGATGACCAAGGCTTATGAAGAAATTTCACACGACCTTGTCATTATGGACAAGTGGACTCAATTCGACTGGAGTTTGACCGCACCGCATAACAGTTTCTTCAACAAGATTAAAAACAACCCCTTGCGCGTTGAAACGGATATTTTCGGTGAATACTTTGGTAAAGGTAGACTTCCCCTTTTACTTAAAGACCACATCAAAGAAAAGTTTGAATACTGTGAAAAGTTTAATCCCTGCGGATACATCTCTCGTATTGACCGCGGCGGTAACCATCCGTTTGGCGAAGTTAATGAAGTTAACCTTGTTATTATGTACGCAGTATTGAACGGACTTGACGTTGATGCGGAAATTTTGAAGTTCATGGAAGAAAAATACGGCAAGGAAGTTGCACCTGAACTAAAAGCAATTATGGATACCACTGAAGGCATCTTAAAGAAGATTATTTACCTTCAAGGTTATTACTATAGCGAACTTTCTCGCTTCCCCACTTTAAACCACAGCAAAAACCACTTCTATTTTGAAATGATGAAAGATGAATTCTGCATCGCTTCAGACGAATGGTTTATTCCTAAAAACTGGGAACGCGGCACGCTTGACGGTGTTATTGCTGAAAAAGATGCTGCTGTAAAAGAAGCAAAAGATGCGTTTGAAAAGATTAAAGCGTTAGAAAGTAAACTCGATAAAGACGAATACGCTAAACTTTACCGTCAATTTGCAAACCTTGACTTGGTTGCTAGACTTTGGAGAACTATTACTGATTCTTACATGGGTTACGCTAAATACTTTGAAACTGGTAAAGAAGAATATAAAACCTTACTCTTTAACAGCCTTGATAAGTTAGATGCACTTAATGCTGAAGGTTTAGCACTTTTAGGCAAAAAGTTCTTCCCGTTCGATATTGACCTTAACAAAAACGATATGATAGGTCTTTTCACCGACGAAACTAAGAGAAGTTTTGCTTATGAAGAAAAGGTTTATAATGAACTTGTAAAAGAAAATCTTACCGACTTTATCATTTGCGGTGGAGCAACTGAAAGCCATAAACTTAAAAAAGAAGTAAACTTCAGTGATACCATCTTCGTTGATGAAGAAATCGTTAGAATTTGCGGTAACAGAAAAGGCCTTGCGTGGAGTTTAATCAACGCGCACGGCTGGTTCAGTTATGAACTTAACATAAAAGAAAACGCTGAAAATACTATCGAAGTCGTTTGCGGCGCATCAGGCGAAACGCTTGACCTTAAGATTACCGTTGGCGATAAGGAAATTATCCTTGGCGAAAAGGTTGAAGGTAAAAAACTTATCACTATCCCCTATATTGCAAAGAAAGGTGAAAATACCGTTAGAATTCGTTTTGATAGACTTTCTGGTAGCACTCCTTACGCTTACACTATTAAAGTTAAATAATAATTTAAAACTTAAAAACTCCGCTCTAAAAAGAGCGGAGTTTTTTTATTACCTATTTATAGTTTAGTTTTCAGTTGTGGGTTGTTCTTCTTGCCTTTCGCCTTCAACTTGTTTTTTTGCTTGTTTATAAACCCTTGGCAATACGAAACAGTATAAACCTATCGTAAACAGCCAACAAATCACGTATGCAAAGAAAAGCGCACCGAACACTCCCGGGAATATCAATTTAAGCACTTCTAACGCTAAAATTCTTACGCCAACCGCACCGATAATACTTACTATCATAGCAGTTGTAGGTTTTCCAAGTGAACGAACGGAGAAGGATAAAACGTCCATATCGCAACAAAGGAAATAGAACAAACACATTATGGTAAGTCTTGTGGTTGCATATTCTAATTGTTGCGGTCCGTCAACGACTAATCCGCAAAGGAAATAACGCAATAAGTAGAACAAAAATCCCGCGCCAAAGGTTAAAACAGTGCAAAGGAAAAGTGAACTTGTAATACTTTTCTTAACCCTATCCATACGCTTAGCGCCCATGTTTTGACTTACGAAAGCCATACAAGAGAGCGCAACCGCGTGCCCGATGTTATAAATTACCGCATCGAACTGAGTTGCTGCTGCACTGCCAGCCGTTGCTTCTTTACCAAACGCGTTTATACTTGATTGAATAAGCACGTTTGAAATATTAAATGCTAAAGATTGAAGTGCAGAAGGGATTGCAATTTTAACAATTTCAACAAATTGTTTTTTGAAAATCTTTATTTTTTTGAGTTTTAAACAGCCGTAACCAGTACCCTTAAATAACACTATCAATGATAAAGTGGTTGAAATTGCTTGAGAAACTACCGTTGCTATTGCAACGCCTTCTACCGTCATCCCGCATACGGTTACGAAGAATACGTTAAGCGCTACGTTTACCACTCCGCCGATTGCTAAAAATATTAGCGGACGCTTGGTATCGCCTACCGCGCGGAGAATTGATGCGCAGAAGTTATATAACATAGTTATAGGCATACCTAAAAAGTAAATTCTAAGATAAGTTGCAGCCATTGACCTAATTTCAGGGTCGCAACCCATAACTTCTAAGAAAACGTCTGCAAGTGAAACGCCTATTATCGTTAATATAAAACCGGAAACCACTGCAATAAAGATAGAAGTGCCGATTGTGTTTCTTGCGCCTTCTAAATCTCTTGCACCAACGTAGCGTGCCAAAACCACGCTAGACCCCGTTGAAAAGGCTATAAACATATTAACTACAAGACCGGTTAGAGCCGTGTTTGCGCCAACGGCGGCAACGGCGTCGTCGCCAACGAACGCACCTAAAACGATGATGTCCGCAGTATTAAATAGTATTTGCAAAATGTTTGCAAAAATAAAGGGAATTGCGTAGATGATGAGTTTACTCATTATCTTGCCGCTTGTTAAATCTAGTTCGTGATTAGCCTTTTTTGCGATAGTCATTTTTAACCCCTGCCTATAAAAAATCGATTTATAAAAATAAAAAAAGTAAAAAGTAGGCTAACGGAAAAACCGCAGTTAGTCATCTTTTTACTTGTTTTTTTAAATATTTTTATTAATTTTTTTTGTGCGCAATCGGAATTTTGCGCTTATATGGTAAAGTATCATTTATTATTTCACACTCAAATTTTCATAAGTGGTAAATTTAATTTTATATCCGTTTGTCTCTAAAGTTTCACTCTCGTAAACGCACTTAAAGTTCTCGTTTTTATCCAAGTTATCAAAGAAAACTTCAGCATCTCCGTCCGCGTCAACCTTAGTTACCAAAACCTTTTCACAGTACGGAAGAAGTGTTTTATAAAGCCTTGCACCGCCTATCAAATAAACTTCATCCTTAGGATATTTTTTTATCTCTTGAAGAAGTTTATCTAAACTGTCCACAACCACGCAGTCATCACGCTTAATGGTCGTTGACAAAACTATATTCGTTCTGTTCTTTAAGGGGTTTCCGCCTGGGAAAGAACGCAAAGTATTTGCGCCCATTACTACGACCTTTCCTGAAGTTGTAGTTCTAAAAAACTTCATATCTTCGGGGATTGAAAACAAAAGGTCGTTATCCTTGCCTATGCCCCACTTTTTATCTACTGCAACGATGGCGTTCATTAAATTGCAACCTCAAACTTTTCATCAATTTTGTTATACTGATAATCAATAAGTTCAAAATCGTTTACGGTAAACTTATAGAAATCTTTAACTTCGGGGTTAAGTTTAACCTTTGCCGCGGGATATTGCGGATTTTCCATCATTTTCTTTACGACGGGGATGTGTCTATCGTAAATGTGCGCGTCAGCGATAACGTGAACGAGTTCGCCAGCAACAAGCCCAGAAACTTGTGCAAACATCATAAGAAGTGCAGCGTATTGAACGACGTTCCAGTTGTTAGCAACGGCAACGTCGTTTGAGCGTTGGTGAAGTATACCGTTCAAAACGTTTCCGCTTACGTTAAAAGTCATTGAATACGCGCAAGGATAAAGGTGCATTTCGTGCAAGTCTTCAAAGTTATATATGTTTGTCATAATTCTTCTTGAAGAAGGGTTGTGCTTTAAGTCGTATAAAACCCTGTCAACTTGGTCGAATTCGCCTTCTTTATATTTATGCTTAATTCCCAGTTGATATCCGTAAGCCTTACCGATAGAACCAGTTTCATCCGCCCAACTGTCCCAAATATGACTGTTAAGGTCGTTTATATTATTAGATTTCTTTTGCCAAATCCACAAAATTTCATCAATAGCGGACTTAAACGCCGTGCGACGCAAGGTTAGTATGGGGAATTCTTCACGCAAGTCGTAACGGTTTACAATGCAAAACTTTTTAACGGTGTGTGCTGGTGTACCGTCGTGCCACACGGGGCGCACGGGAAGATCGGTATCCCAAAATCCGTTTTCAATAATTTCTTTGCAATTTTCAATAAAAATTTGATCGGCTTTACTCATAAGTTTCCCCTTTTTACTTGGTGGTAAGCACTTTACTGCTAACCCCGTCAATCATGCCGAGTTTACCAGACATACTGTTGATAATCTCTTGCGGTGCATCCATTACCACGCTGATTACGTTTACGTTTTTCTCTTTGTACGGAAGCCCTAATCTACCGATTATGTACTCCCCAAAGTTGTGAAGGAGTTCGTTTATGCGCGAAACCGCGTTTTTATCAGATACGATTATAGCAACGACTGCAATCTTAGTTTCCATAAAAAATCTCCTTGTCATTTATTGTATCACATAAGGGGTTTTATTGCAATAGAAAAACCAAAAAATTAGCAATAAAATTGACCTTTTTTTACGGCTAATTTTAGTTTATCAATCGCTTTTTTTTCTATGCGCGATATATACGAGCGTGAAATTTTCAAAAACCTTGCAACTTCTCTTTGCGCGTAAGTCTTTTCACCTTTAAGCCCAAACCTTAAAACCAAAACCGTGTACTCTCGCTCGGTCAGTTGTCCTTTAATAAACTGCAAAAATTTTTCTCGCTCTATCCCCTTTTCCACCTGCTCGAAAACGGCGTCTTCCTTTTCACAAAGTAAATCCATCAACGCAAGTTCGTTTCCGTCTTTATCAGAGCCTACGGGGTCGCTTAAATATACGTCGTTTTTATGCTTTTTATTAGAGCGTAGTAACATCAAAATTTCATTTTCAATACACCGCGCGGTATATGTTGCAAGGTGCGCGCCTTTTTCTGGTGAAAAGGTGTTTATTGCCTTTATTAAACCTATGCTTCCAACCGATATTAAATCATCGGTATCAGCCGCACCCGAATACTTTTTAACCACGTGCGCAACTAAGCGCATATTGTGACTTACAAGTTTATCTTTTGCTGCCTTATCCCCGTCTTTCATGCGGCGCAAACACTCGGCTTCTTCTTCGCTAGATAGCGGTTTTGGAAATGAACTGTTACCTATAACGCTTCCAGCAAAAAAGGTTATTTTAGCAAAAATAAAGCGTAAAAATTCTAAAAACATAATATCCTCCAACTTCCTTTTTGTTATAATTACGCGTTTATTTTTATATAAATTCTTTTTTGCAAGTCCAAAAAAAAGTGTCATAACCCGCTTGACTTATCCGCTTTTTATGCTAAACTTCTTTTCGGCGTTTGGAAAAAAATTTTGGGAGGAGAAAAAGTATTAAGGCTTATTATTATTTACGATTTATTTCGTTTTACGAAAGGCTGAAGTCAATCACCAAAATAGAGAAGAATTAAACTTTTCCTTCTCCCTGTTAACAGGTGAATTATGGACTTCGTAATTATTAAAGATTTTTTGTTATCATACAGTTTACCCACCGTCATAATTGCCCTTTCAGTTGCTGCGGCAAATATGATTTTAAGCGCGTTTTTGCAAGATAAATTCCCTAAAGAATTAAAGGGGTATTTCCCCTTTTTCGTTTCGATTTTGGCGTATATTGTTTACGACGCCGTGTCGTTAGGCGAAGTTATCGTTAGAGAAGAAGCGCTTTACGCCGGCGTTATAAGCGGATCTTTTTCCGCGCTAATATGTTCGGCGGCAAATAAACTTGCACGCGGGCAGTCAATCGGGTTTACGCCCACCACCTTTTTAATTGAAGGGTTACTTAAAAATTATATCGATAAGGATAAAGTAACTAAAACGGCGCTCACTTTGGATAACCTTATAGCCCAAAACAACGACGACGATGAAACTTTGATTATAAAGGTTGTTGAACAATTAAAACTTTGTTCTTCTGCCCCCGATAGCGAAATAACTAAGGTTGCTTACCTAATTATAGAAACTGTAAAATCATTAAATCAATAAGCAAAAAACACCCGCACACAAGGTTGCGGGTGTTTTTATTTTTCAATTAAAATTATTTAACTAAAACTTTCTTTAATCTTGCAAATCTAGGAAGTCCGTCTTCTTTAGGAAGTTCGGTTTCACCTTGGATAAGCGGAAGTGCGTAAGCAATGAATTCGTCTGAAATGTTAGTGCCGTTATCGGTAATCCATTCGAGCGGTACGGTCTTTTCAGTGTTTGCAGCAAGTTCTAAGGGAAGAAGTTTATATTCACATTCGTACTTATCCCCTTCTTTTCTTGCGTAACATACCATCTTATCGGTTTCGCCGTTAACGGCAGCCTTAACTGCTTCCTTACCAGCGCCGAAAGTTTCTTCAATATCGGTTGCACTTGCACAGTGTGCAGCGCATCTTTGCATTAAAGAGAGTTCGATTGCTCTAACCTTAGAGCCGGTTTCAGCCTTAACGATGTTAGCAAGGGTTGCAGCAACGCCACCGAGTTGAGCATGACCAAAACTGTCGCGTGCGCCCGCTTGACCTAACGCTTCACATACGAGTACGCCTTCAGCGTTCTTGATACCTTCTGATACGACTGCGATGCACTTGTTGTTGTTCTTTGCCATAACGCCTTTTACGTCAGCAACGAACTTATCAACGTCAAACGCAATTTCAGGGAGATAAATAAGGTCAGCACCTAAACCCTTAAGGTTTGCAAGTTTTGCAGCAGCGGTAAGCCAACCAGCGTTTCTACCCATTACTTCGATAACGCAAATCATCGGGGTATCGTAAACCTTAGCGTCAAGGTTGATTTCCATAATAGAAGTTGCAATATACTTTGCAGCAGAAGCAAAACCCGGGCAGTGGTCAGTGCCGTAAAGGTCGTTATCAATGGTCTTGGGAACGCCGATAACGTTCATTTCATAGCCTGACTTTGCCATGTACTTACTTATTTTGTTGCAAGTATCCATACTGTCGTTACCACCGTTATAGAAGAAGTAACGAACGTTGTACTTTTTGAATACTTCTAAAAGTCTTTTATAATCGGTATCGTCAACTGAAGCATCTTTAAGTTTATATCTTACAGAGCCGAGTGCTGATGACGGAGTGTATTTTAAAAGTTCTAGTTCTTTAATATCTTCTTTAGAAATATCATAGAATTCTTCGTTCAAAATACCCCTAATACCGTGTGCAGCGCCGTAAACTTCGGTAATCATATCAGAATTTAAACCTTCAATGAATACACCAGCAGCACTTGCATTGATAACTGAAGTAGGTCCACCAGATTGCGCAAACATCAACGCGCCTTTCAATCCTTTCATTTTGTTTTCTCCTTGTATATATGAGTTGTATTTTTTCTAAGTGATTTACTTACTTTTTAAGTGATTATGTTACACATAAACACCCTAAAAACAATTAGTAATTGCTTTATTTTTTAATTAAAACCTTTAATATTGATTTTAAGAGTGAAGAAGCAAGCCAGTCATTCCCTATTTAAGGGGTTAGAAACAAGTTAGACAAGGCTCGCGACGCGTTTTGGGTGAGATTAACCTTTTTGGTTATCGAAATCAAAACGCAAAGCAGTAACGCAGTATAACGAAGTTTATAAACCCTTAAAGGTTTAAGATGTGGGCAATATCATATAACCTTTTATCAAACCTAGGAGGTGCTTTTGCCACTTCTTCGTATGAAACGGTTATGACTTTATTATCACGAATACCGATAGCACAACTGTCAGCGTTTTGCATTAAGAGTTCAACTGCCTTAAAGCCAAAACGAGCGGCTAAAACACGGTCGAACATTTGGGGTGAGCCACCGCGTTGGATATGACCGAACTTGGTAACCTTTACACCCGCGCCACTCTTTTGTTCGATAATTTTTGCAATTTCATCAGCATCCCCTGCACCTTCAGCCAAAATCAAAAGGTTTGAAGTTTTACCGCGGAGATGACTCTTTTTTATTGATGCTGAAATTTTATCAAGGTCGTAAGGAATTTCGGGAACGAGCACGTATTCCGCACCACCAGCAACGCCAGCGTAGAGCGCAATATCCCCACAGTTTCTACCCATAACTTCAAGCAAGCCTACTCTATCGTGAGAGTGGAAGGTATCACGAAGGTTGTTGATTGCCCATAAAACGGTGTTTACAGAAGTATCAAAACCAACGGTATAATCGGTATAAGCAAGGTCGTTATCAATAGTTGCAGGTATACCCATAACTTTGATGCCAAACTTTTCAGAAAGGTCTTTAGCACCGCGTAAAGTTCCGTCGCCACCGATAACTACTAAGCCTTCAATTCCGTAAGCGGAAAGGGCTTCCGCAGCCATTCTTAAACCTTCTTCATCCTTAAATTCCGGGCATCTTGCGGTGTTTAAGAAAGTGCCGCCTTTGTGAATAATACCTGAAACTGAACGAGTGTTAAGGCGGGTAAGTTCACCCTTAATCAAACCAGCGTATCCCCTATTAACACCGTAAATATCCATTTTATAATTGAGCGCCGCACGAACAACTGCTCTAATACAAGCGTTCATACCAGGGGCGTCGCCACCACTTGTTAAAACTGCTATTCTATCCATCAGTTTTCTCCTATCTTCGCATTAAGTCGTATTGTAAAATATTGTAGCATATTAGCGCAATTTTGACAAATTTATAACACGAGTTTTTTATCTTTTTTGTAATTTTTTACTGTTTCTTTTTGAAGAAAATTATATCGCTGTCAGCAATATAGTTTTTAAGTTCGCTCATAAGCCCTTCACAGCGGCGAACCGAGCAGTGCGCGTTGTACTTTTTGCCACCCATTGCGATGATTACTGGAATATTACCTTCATAACTAGACAAAACGTCTAAGATATCGTCGAGTTTGTCCTTTTTATCATCGGGGATAATAACGCCCATAAATTCTTGCTCAGCAGCGGGCTGCTCGTCTTCTTTAATCTCTAAAGCCGTTATTTGCTCTGCAATAATTTGCGGAGTGCCGTCTTTAAGTTGAAGTTTACCAGTGATTTTTACTACGCTTTCTTCATTTAAAACGTCGCGCGCCTTATCGTAAACTTTGGGGAATACGATAGTTTCAATCTGCCCGTAAAGGTCTTCAACCTTTATAAACGCCATATTTTGACCGCTCTTTGTTGCAAGACGCTTAAATTCGGAAATAATACCGCCCATTACCACGCGTTCGTCTTCCTTAAAGTCGGTGTAATGCTTATTGCCTTCTTCGTCTTCTTCATAAAAAGAAAGAACGCTGGTGTTAAACGAGAACTTATCAAACTGCTCTCTGTAATCGGCGAGCGGGTGTCCTGAAAGGTAAATACCGAGCACGGTTTTTTCTAAAGTGAGTTTTTCTTTTGAAGAATATTCACTCATCCTAGGATATTCGATTTCCAAGCCTTCGTCTTCATCCAAAATAGTGCCGAAAAGGCTTATTTGCATATCGTTTTTCTTCTTGTTTGCGGCGGAAACTCTATCCATATAATCGCCAAACACAGCCATTAAAGTTCTTCTGTTTACGCCGAAGTTATCAAATGCGCCCGCAAGGATTAAACTTTCTACTAAACGCTTGTTTATGCCGAGCGCAGTAGTACGGTTGATGAAATCTTCAAACGACTTAAAATCACCGTTTTTATCTCTTTCGTCAACGATTAAGTTTATTACGCCAAGCCCTACGTTTTTAAGCCCTACTAAACCAAAACGCATACCGCCGTTTTCACAAGCAAAGTACGCTTTGCTCTTATTTACGTCGGGCGGAAATACTTCTATACCCTTACCTTTAATATAGGTTAAGTATTTAGAAAGTTCTTCAATTTTATCTATTCTGTTGTTTAAGAGCGAACAGAAAAATTGTACTGGGTAATAGCGTTTAAGGTATGCCGTTTGGTACGCTAAAACTGCGTAAGCCGCTGCGTGCGACTTGTTGAACGCGTATCTAGCAAACGGTTTCATATTATCGTAAATTCTAATAGCAACTTCTTCGGGCACGCCCCTTTTAATAGCGCCGTCAACGGGCATACCAGTATTTTCGTTTATACCGCCGTATACGAAGATGCTCTTTTGTTGTTCCATAATCTCGACTTTCTTTTTACCCATCGCCTTTCTAACGACGTCCGCGTGGCCGAGAGTAAAACCGCCAAGGTTTTGACAAATTTGCATAACTTGTTCTTGATAAACCAACACGCCGTAACTATTTTTCAAAATAGGCTCAAGCAAGGGGTGGTCGTAAGTAACCTTTTCGGGATTATGCTTATTTTCTATATATTGCGGAATAGAATCCATAGGCCCTGGGCGATACAAGGATATCCCCGCTATAATATCTTCGAAATTAGACGGTTTAAGGTTATTCATAAATCGTTTCATTCCGGGACTTTCTAACTGGAACACGCCGTCGGTTTCGCCCGCGCCGATTAAGTCGTAAGTCTCTTTATCTTCATAACCCAATTCGTGGAAATCAAGGTGTTTTCCAAAGTCTTGTTCTACGTATTTACAAGCGAGTTGAACGTCGGTAAGCGTTCTAAGTCCAAGGAAGTCCATCTTCAACATACCGAGCGCTTCAACTTCTATCATATCGAACTGGGTAGTAACGTCGTCGCCGTTTCTCTGCAAGGGAACGTTGTCCATTATAGGCTTTTCGCAAATAACGACGCCCGCAGCGTGCATACCAGTTTGGCGGGGCAAGTCTTCTACGCGGATTGCCATATCAACGACCTTACGAACGGTTTCATCCTGCTCGTACATCTCGATAAGTTCTTTTACGCCTACGTCTTCGCCGTCCTTGGTCTTTTTGAACCCAAAATTTTGTTCGATACTATACTTTGCGTCCATAAGTTTGGTAACCTTGTCCGTTTCAGCATAAGGAACTCTATAAACTCTACCAACGTCTTTTATAGCGAGTTTTGCGGCAAGCGTACCAAAGGTTACGATTTGCGCAACCTTATCCGAGCCGTATTTATTTCTTACGTATTCAACTACTTCGCCGCGGCGAGCATCGGATATGTCTACGTCAAAGTCAGGCATACTTACGCGTTCGCGGTTCAAAAATCTTTCAAAAATCAAGTTATAACGCAATGGTTCAACGTCGGTTATTCCCACTGAATAAGCAACGATACTGCCTACGCCAGAGCCACGCCCCGCACCTACTGGGATATCAACGCTTCTTGCATAATTGATAAAGTCCCAAACGATAAGGTAATAGTCGCAAAAACCCATTGAACTAATTACGTCAAACTCGTAATCAAATCTATCTTGAATTTCTTTTGTGATGACTGGATAACGCTTCTTCAAACCTTCCGTTGCAAGTTTAAGAAGGTATTCTTTTGAAGTGCTTCCATCATCGGGTGTGTACTTAGGAATTAAAGACATATCCTTAATAGGATCGCCTTTGGGTGTAAGGTCAAATACTTCTTCAGTAACCTTGTTTGCAATTTTAACCGTGTTTTCAAGCGCTTCGGGAATATGCGCAAATAAAGCCGACATTTCTTCGGGCGTTTTAAGGTATGACTGGTCGCTTTCCATCTTTAACCTTGTAGGGTCGTCAATGGTGGTTTTCATACTAATGCACATTAAAACGTCTTGCATTTCCGCATCGGCGCGCTCTAAATAATGCACGTCGTTAGTGGCTACTAACGGAACGTCAATTTCTTTAGAAAGTTTAATTAAAAGCGGGTTTATTTTCTTTTGTTCTAATAAGCCGTGGTCTTGGATTTCTAAGTAAAAATCTTCGCCGTAAACGCTTTTAAGGTATAGCGCGGTTTCTTTTGCACCGTCATAATCACCTTCTAAAAGGCGCTTTGCAACTCTACCAGCAAGGCATGCGGATAAGCATACTAAACCTTCACTGTATTTTGCAAGCGTTTTATAGTCTATACGCGGTTTATAGTGAAAACCGTCAACGTACGCAATAGAGTCAAGTTTAATTAAGTTTTTATAACCCTTTTTATTTTTGCAAAGCAAAATTAAGTGGTCAAAGTTTTGTTTGCCAGTTTTTTCAAGATAATCGTCGCAAACGTATAATTCGCAACCGATAATGCTCTTTATTCCCGCTTTTTTTGCTTCTTGCGCAAAATATAGAGTACCGAACATATTACCGTGGTCGGTTATTGCTACGGTATCCATACCCTTTTCCTTTACGCTTTTAAAAATCTTATCTATACGGGTTGCACCGTCTAATAAACTATATTCTGTGTGTAAATGTAGATGTACGAAATCTGCCATCTTATTCCCCTTTAAAGTTCATTTGCAATGTTTACTAATTTTCTAAGTCTATGGTTTAAGCAACTCTTCGTTACCCCCAACCTTTCCGCAAGTTCGGTAAGTGTTTCTTCCGGGTAATCTTTTCTAGCCACTGCAACCTTTCTATCTTCTTCCTTTAAGCCTTCCAACCCGATAGTTTCTATAATCTTATCTATTGCTGTAATTTGTTTTGCAGCCGCTTCTACTTGCTTATTTACGTTTGATATGTCGCAGTTTTTTTGGCGGTTAGACTGGTTAGAAATTTCTCTATTTATAATTAAATCGGTAATTTTAAGCACGGACACAGGTGCGGGTAAAAACGCTAAAAAGTCCTTAATTTCTTCCACGCTCTTAATGTAGAGCACGAAACTTTCTCTGCGCCTAATAATCTTTGGCATCAGCCCGAATTCAGCCAACTTTTCACTTGTTTCAAGCGCGGGTGTGTAGTGTGAAAATGCAAGTTCTAAGTGATACCCAGTGCTAGAATTTTCATTTTCGCTAGGCAGCGTGCAGTGTCCCGCCGCAACGAACAACCCCCTTATAAACGCTCTAAGGCAGCACTCTTTTTCGGTTAAGCGCCCGTAAAACTTTAAGTTTACTGCAAGTTCGCCGTCCGCTTCGGTTACGATGTCGAGAGATTGTAATATTTCAAGAAGTCTATCCCCAGTTACGTTTAAGATAAACTTGTCCTTTTTGTTAAGTCTATCTTCGGCAACTGAAGCTTCCCTAACTTCATAATCAAAAAGGCTTTTTAAGTACTCGGTTACGTAAGACGCTAACTCTTCGCTTGAAACCTTTATTTCAAGCCCGAGTTCGCCGTCCTTTTCATAAATTAGCCCCGAGCCCCTAACAAGCCCCGCAATAAAGGCTATTTTACAGTGGCGCTCTTTTATATTTTTGGAAAAGATTTCCTTTTTTACGCTATCAACGAAACTCATTATCTATTCTCCTTAAACGCCTTAAAGCGCATGTCGGGGATTTTTCTGTCGATATTTACAATTCTATCTAAAGGAAAGTTTAATCTTTTAACCATATCGCAAACTAGTGAAATTTCACCCACTCTACTAGGCGAGTGCGCGTCCGAACTTATTAAAAACTTAGCGTTTGTTTTTGCTAAAATATCACTTAATTCATCGTCGGTTAAATGCACTTTCTTTGAGTTGAGTTCGATATAAGTGCCGTAATCCGCCGCCGCTTTTGCAACTTCTACAGCGTTAGCAAAACAGCAAAAATTAAGGTGCGTTATAGCGTCAACGGGGTTATTTTTGATAACGTTGATAAAAGTTTTCGTGTTGGTGTCAATCACGCTCTTAGGAACGCTTTTACTCTTTAGGTAAGTGTGGAAAAGGTCGGGAATTGCAAGCGAAAATATGCTACCAAACTTATAGAGCACGAACTTATGAATACCTGCTAAAAACACGTCGAAGTCGTCGTAAAACTTTTCTTTTAAGTCAACAGTCCCGTCTGTGCCGATTATGTTTGATTCTATACCTAAAAGTACCTTTACGCCCGTTTTTTCACTAGCATCCTTTACTAATTCTTTCATTTTGGGAACTTTTGCTGCGGTTACACCAAAAGCAGGGTGCGCAAAACCGTGGTCTGAAATTGCAATTTCTTTCAAACCAACTTCTTTTGCCGCTATTGCGTTGTCGATTATTTTACCTTTGCCGTGGCTAAACACGGTGTGCGTATGATAATCTGACGTAAGTACCATTAAAATTCCCCTATTAGTTCGACTTCTTCCGTTAAAGTTATGCCGAACTCTTTTTTTATTTTGTCTTTTATGTAATTGATAAGCAAAAACACGTCGTTTGCAGTTGCTTTGCCTTCGTTCATTATAAAATTGCCGTGCACGGTCGATATGCTTGCGCCGCCTATCTTTTGTCCCTTTAACCCCGCTAAGTCTATTAAATATCCCGCAGTTTTATCTTTTGGGTTTTTGAAAACCGAGCCGCAACTTCTTCCGAGCGGCTGTATACTTTTTCTAATCTCCGCGTAATTTTTAACCGATGCGCAAATAACTTCCCTTGCGCTTTCTCGAAAACTAAAGGTTGCGGATACGACTACTTCTTTGCTGCCCAAAAACCTACTTTTGCGGTAACCAAACTTGCACTCGTTTTTATCGTAAGTTTTTATCTTTCCACCACAAAGCGTTTGCACTGAAACTACGTGGTCGGAAATATTATTGCCAAAAGCGCCAGCATTCATAACGACAGCACCGCCAACCGTTGCGGGTATACCGGATAATGCTTCCATACCGCTGAGTTTATGGTCGATACAAAACTTTGATAGTTTATCTATGGTTGCGCCAGCCATAACCTTAACGAAATCGCGTGCAAAAAACACGTCGTTTAAGCCTTTAAGTGATATTATAAGCCCTTCAAAACCGCCGTCAGCCACTAAAATATTAGTGCCGTTGCCGATTACCTTAAAAGGTACTCTATATTCTTTTGCTAATGCCAGCAGTTTGTTTAAGCCGTAAAGCGTGTCTATATAAGCAAAATATTCAGCGTTTCCCCCCACACCTAGAGAAGTATGCTTTTTCATTTGTTCGCCAAAAGTTACCTTTACTTGCGAAAAGTCAATAAGTTCTTGTTTAAAACCCATATAACTCCTTATATCATTTTACTATATTTTAAAATATTTATCAAGATTAAATTAGTATATTTTTTATTTTATTTAAAGCCCCGCTATCCCCTTTTGCTGAAAGCAAAGATAATTCTTTTAGTTCAAGCAGTTTTTTCTTTTGTGTAAACGCGGAAATTGTTGAAAAATCGTTTAATTTTTGCATATTATATAGCGTTTCGTCCGCATAATCTACTTGATTAAAACACGAAAACAAACCTATATCACTTAACCTTTTTTGCACGCTTTCACTCAATATAAACTCTAAAAAATTGTTAGCGTAATAATTTTTTACTTGGTCAGTTGCTGTAACGGCAGCGTATTGATAAAGATCGCAAAAATTATTTAGCGGTACTGCGTTATATTCCATACCGCGATTATTAAGCCGATGTATATCGCGCTGGGTTGCTAAAAAATAAGGGCTTTTACCCGCAACGAATTTTATATATGCGTCCATAGGTGATTTAACTTCTATCTCGTCCGCTACTATATTTTCAAGCGATAGTGCAATAAGCGGCTGAGTATAAGCCGAAGTTGAAACGAGAAGTTTATCAATTTTGCTCGGCTTTAATTCTTCAGTTAAGTTCGGGTTAGAAATCAAGGTGTAGCCGCCCCTACACCACGGCACGAAATAGGTTTTATCCCCTATCATTCCGCCTGCAAATTTTTTATCGGTTAAAAGGGTGCTTGCACCGCTAAGTTCTAAGCCCGCACCGAAAGATATAATATCGGGATATTTGCCGTTTTTAAGGCTGTTTTCCGCCCCTTCTAAAGTATGGTTTGTAACCATAATTAGCACACCGTCATTGTTTTTTTCGTACATTGATGCGGTTTTTAACAAAAACTGTCTGCGCGATGAAACGCCACCTTCAAAGGTATCTATTTGCCAAAAAGTTATTATACCTTTATACTGTGGAATTTCTTCTAATTCCACCCCTTCCGCTATCTT
This sequence comes from Christensenellaceae bacterium, assembly GCA_045594285.1. Lineage (GTDB taxonomy): Bacteria > Bacillota > Clostridia > Christensenellales > Borkfalkiaceae > UBA1259. Next base: position 181,251 of record JAZNYF010000006.1, read on the forward strand.
ATTTTTACCTATAAATGCGGTGAAAGTGCAAGAAAAAATTATTATCACCGCTAATATTATTCGTGCAATTCTCATAATAATTATATATTCAAAAAGGAACGAAAAAAGGACTTTCCCACTTGGAAAAGTCCTTTTACTTTAAATTTTTAATGCAGAGCGTTTTGGCCCAACGGTTGCTGTTGCCGCACTTTCAATATCAAACGACGCATCTATTGCACGCCTTACGTCGTCCAGCGTGATTTTTTCAATTTTATTTAAGCGCTCGTTTACGTCGTAGAGTTTATTTAGGTAAATCATATACTTACCGTAAAGCATCATTTGTGTTGCGGTGCTTTCCCTCCCCATAATAAACGCGCTCTTCATTTGTTCTTTGCCGCGGATAAATTCTTGCTCGGTAATGCCTTCTTTCTTAAAGCGTTTAACTTCATCAATAATGGCGTTTACGGCAAGGTCGCGCTGCTCGGTGTTTACGCCCGCGTAAATCTCTAAAATACCGTTGTCTTTATACTGCGACGCATAGGAGTAAACGCTATAGCAAAGCCCTAATTCTTCACGTATTTTTTGAAAAAGTCTACTACTCATGCCGCCGCCCAAAACTGTGTTTGCAATAGAAAAAGCGTCGGTCATATCGTCGTGCATCGAAAAACCTTTCATTGCAAAACCGATGTGCGTTTGTTCAATGCTTTTCGTTTTATAAAGGTTTTTGTTTTGAAATTCGCCGGCAATAACTTGCGGTGCGCTTTTTGTTTTTCTAAACTTTGCAGCGAAGTTTTCTTCAACGAACTTTTCCGCCCTATCTATATCCACGTCGCCAGCAAGCGATATAACAACGTTATCAGCCGTGTAATACTTGTCCATATAATTTAAAACGTCATCACGGGTAAAACGCTTAATGTTTTTTGCAGGACCTAAAATGGTTTGACCAAGCCCGCTATTTCCGTAATAACTTTCCGCCAAAATATCGAGAAGTAATTCTTCGGGCGTGTCTTCGCTCATATTGATTTCTTCAATAATAACGCCCTTTTCCTTTTCTAATTCTACGGGGTCAAAAGTAGAATTAAAGAAAATATCAGACAAAATCTCTAAAGATTTTTCCAAGTGTTCACCTGTTGACTTTGTGTAATAACAAGTCATTTCTTTAGAAGTAAACGCATTGATTTGCGCGCCTATTCTATCTATATGGTCGGAAATTTCAAACGCGGTGCGATTAGAAGTTCCCTTAAACATCACGTGTTCAATAAAGTGTGAAATACCGTTTTCTTTTTCGCTTTCGTTAAAACTACCAGTTTTTACTAGTACGCCCGCCGATGCGGAAACGAATCCTTCCATTTTGTTTATGACAAGTTTTAAGCCGTTGTCAAACTCTTTATAATGAATCATATTTTCTCCGTTATATATAATGTATTTACGCCGATAGGTTTTGGCTTACGGTATAAAAGTTAAACCCAGCACCCTTTATCTTTTCAATTATTGATGGCAGTGCGGATAAAGTGTGCTCTTTTGGATGCATTAAAATAAAATCACCACTTTCTAAATTCTTTGTTGCGCGGCTAACTATTAAATTCTTATCACTATCACGCCAGTCAATAGTGTCTTTTGACCACATTATAACCTTATAACCTAACTCATCTGCAACTTGCAAGGTCGTGTTTGAAAAACTGCCCGATGGCGGTGCAAATAGCGTTGGTTTTGCGCCGCTAAGCGCTTTAACTATTTCGCCTGTCAAGTAAATTTCTTGGCGATTTCCGTCAAGACTAAGTTTTTTATGGTCTTTGTGAAAATAACCGTGATTACCTATCTCATGACCTTCATTTATAATTCTTTTCAAGGTTTCACCGTTATCATCCGCCCAACAACCGCCAACGAAAAAGGTTGCCTTTACACCTTGATTTTTAAGTTCATCTAGTATACCGTTTACAACTTTTGTATTTTCGTAAACGTTAAACATAAGCGAAACGCTGTTACTTTCTCTATTGCCGTTATATATTGCTTGAACGCCCGCCCCGCTACTAATTGGCACGCTAGTTTCGGGTATAAAACTTATAGCGTATACCCCGACTAGAATAAGCACCAGCGCAAGATTTATAAATAAAGTCCATTTATTCGTTAGTTTTTTCATTTTGCCATACCTCTATGCATATTGTATGCTTATAAGTTATGGTAAAATTACTTTCAATAGGTTAAAAAAAGGTGCAACGGTGTGCACCTTTTTTATTATTTTGTTGATTTTTAGCCTTATAAGTTTAAATCTCTTGTTAAGAATTTAGAAACAAGTTAGATATAACTTTCTAATCTGTTTTAAGACATAGATGCAAGTTGCAGTAGGCTCGCGAAGTGTTTGGGGTGAGATTAACCTTTTTGGTTATCGAAGTCCAAACACAAAGCAGTAACGACCTGCAACGCAGTATATATGGCTTAAAATTATTCAACGATTTCTAAAAGTTTAAGGTCAATACCCTTTTCACCGATTTTGATGATTTCAACTTTTACTTTGTCGCCGATGTGAAGAACTTCTTCAACTGAGTTGATGCGTTTTTCACTCATCTTGCTGATGTGGATAAGACCGTCCTTGCCAGGAGCGAGTTCACAGAATGCGCCAACCTTGGGAAGAATTCTTACAACTTCACTGATGAACATATCGCCAACTTCAGGATCTTTAGCAATTGAAAGAATAATTGCTTTTGCTCTTTCTGCTTGTGCAGCATCGCCAACGCAAGCAACGTTAACTCTTCCGTCGTCATCAATGTCAATTTTAACGCCAGTTTCTTCAATAATCTTGTTGATAACTTTACCTTGCTTACCAACAACGTCGCCGATCTTTTCGGGATCAATGTAGAAAGAAATAATCTTGGGAGCGTACTTAGAAAGTTCTGCTCTGGGCTGATCGATAACTTCAAGCATCTTGTTTAAGATATGTTGTCTACCAACGTTTGCTTGAGCGATTGCTTGACGAAGAATTTGTTCGTCAATACCCTTAATCTTAATATCCATTTGGATAGCGGTGATACCCTTTTCAGTACCAGCAACCTTAAAGTCCATGTCGCCAAGGAAGTCTTCTAAGCCTTGAATATCTGAAAGGATTGAAACCTTACCGCTTTCAGTGTCTTTGATAAGACCCATAGCAATACCAGCAACGGGGGCTTTAATGGGAACGCCTGCATCCATAAGTGCAAGGGTTGAACCGCATACGCTACCTTGTGAAGTTGAGCCGTTTGAACTCATAACTTCTGAAACGATTCTGATTGCGTAAGGGAATTCGTCTTCACTGGGGATAACGGGTTCTAACGCTCTTTCAGCAAGTGCGCCGTGTCCGATTTCACGACGGCCAGGACTTCTTAAGGGTTTTGCTTCGCCTGATGCGTAACCGGGCATGTTATATTGATGCATATAACGCTTTGCAGATTCACCGTCAAGACCTTCTAACTTTTGTACTTCAGAAAGCATACCTAAGGTACAAGTTGACATAACTTGAGTCATACCTCTGGTGAATACGCCTGAACCGTGTACTCTGGGAAGAACGCCTGCTTCACACCAAATCTTTCTAACTTCATCAAGTTTTCTACCGTCGGGACGGATACCAGTGTTGGTGATTTTTGCTCTAACCTTTTCTTTGGTCATATAGTAAAGAGCATCTTTAATTTCTCTGGTTTTGTCGGGATAGATTTCAGCAAAGTGTTCAAGGCACGCCTTTTCAACCTTGTCTTGACCTTCTTGTCTTTCATGACGGTCAAAGGTGTCGAGTGCGTCGTCAAGCATCTTATCAGCAAATTCTCTAACTGCTGCGTCGATATCTTCGGGAACGTGATAAAGTTCCATTTCTTTCTTGGGTTTGCCGATTTCTTTAACGATTTCTTCTTGGAATGCGCAAAGTTTCTTAATTTCTTCATGACCGAATAAGATTGCGCCAACCATTTCGTCATCAGTGATTTCGTTTGCACCTGCTTCAACCATCATGATAGCATCCTTAGTACCTGCAAGGTTTAAGGTTAAAACGCTCTTTGCGCGTTGTGCTTCGTCGGGGTTGATAACGTATTCACCGTCAACCATACCAACAACTACGCTACCAGTAGGACCAGCAAACGGAATGTCTGAAATGCTGATTGCAATTGAACTACCGATCATAGCCAAAACTTCGGGTTGAACGTCGGGTTCAACAGATAAAGCGGTTGCGATAACGATTACGTCGTTAAAAAGGCCTTTGGGGAATAACGGACGGATAGGTCTGTCGATAAGTCTTGAAGTTAAGATTGCCTTATCAGACGCTCTACCTTCCCTTTTCTTAAAGCCGCCGGGAATTTTGCCGATAGAATACATCTTTTCTTCAAAATCTACGCCTAAGGGGAAGTAATCCATACCGTCTCTGGGGGATGCTGCCATGGTTACGTTAACCATAACTGCAGTTTCACCGCATCTAACAACGCAAGAACCGTTAGTTTGTTCAGCATACTTGCCGGTTTCAACTACGAGTTCTCTGCCGCCAACGGTGGTCTTAAATACTCTGTAAGTTTCTGTCATTGTTCTCTCCTATTACAACTCTATATATTTTTTGAAACAAAGCTAACCTAGCTTTGCACTAAATTACAAGTTAAAAAAGTTTGAAAATAAGAAAAATTGGGCGACAAAAAAATTATGCCGCCCTAATTCTTACTTTCTCAAATTTAAATCTGCAATAATCTTTCTGTATCTTTCGATATCGATTTCTTGCAAATACTTTAAAAGGCTACGTCTTTCACCAACCATTTTCATAAGACCACGTCTTGAGTGGTTATCGTGCTTGTTGGTTTGAAGATGCGCGTTCAAGTGGTTGATTCTTTCGGTGAGAAGTGCGATTTGAACTTCTGCTGAACCAGTGTCGCCTTCATGACGACCGAACTTTGCTATAATCTCTGCCTTTTTTGCCTTTTCCATAATGTTTTTACCTCCTATAATTAATGGAATAATTCGCTTTAAACAAAGCAAAGGGTGGAGAACCGCTAAACTTTGCCTAAAGTATCAGCCTACTTAGTATACCAAATAAATTCGCTTTTGTAAACTGTTTTTAACGCTATTATTAATTATTTATAATTAAAACGACCACTTTTTTGCGTAAATTCCGCTCTAAAGTGGTCATTTCGTTTTTACGTTTTACTCTAAAGAAAACAGTTGCTCTTTTTTACGCTTGATTTCTTCTATCTTATTTAGGTAAGTTACAACGTCTTTTGGCGATGCTGCGCGCTCTATCCTTTCGCCGCCGTTAAACACCTTTTTGCTTATAGCGTTTGCGCCGCACGCTACGTTACAAGCAATTTCTTCCATAATATCGATATTGTACACACACGCTTTATTCGGCTTTGTGTAACCTACGTTTTCTAAGTTACCAGCCATATATTTTTGTCTATACATATAATACGGCGCGTACCCCGCGTTTTTGAGTGCTTCAGCCGCATAATCAACCATTTGTGAAACGACTTCGCCCGATAATCTGCTTTCGGTTTCCGCAAGATACGACCCCCTTTTAATACAAAGGGTATGAACAGTAATGTTGTCGGGTGAAAGTTCAATAGCCTTGTCTATGCTCGCTTTAAAATCTTCAAAGGTTTCACCTTCTAAACCAGCAATCAAGTCCATATTGATAGAAAAATAATTTTTAGCAAGGTTGTATTTTTCTATGAGTTGCTCCGCAGTGTGATGTCTACCCAACTTTTCAAGCGTTACGTTAGAAAAGGTTTGCGGATTTATGCAAATTCTAGTAACGCCGTGCTTTTTAAGTATTTTAAGATTACTTTCAGTAATTCTATCAGGTCTACCCGCTTCCACGGTATATTCAACACCAGTGTTCACGCTATCAATTGCGCATAAAACCTTTTCCAACTGTTCGTCGGAAAGCGCAACGGGCGTTCCCCCGCCGATATAAATACTGCGCAAATTCTTAACGAATTTTTTGCTAAAGTTTATTTCATCGATTAGCGTGTCCACATACGTATCCACGTGCTTTTGTGCGCTCTTAATATCCGCGCTTATAAAAGAACAATACTTACATCTTGACGGACAAAAGGGAATAAACACGAAAAAGTCGGTGTTAGCGTCGTTCTTTTCATAAATTCCTTTTTGGGTATCAATTATCGCTTTAGTAAGCGCAGTTTTTTCGGGACTAACTTTCATCGTGTCAATAAAGAACTCGGTAAAGTCCCCTTGCTTTTCAATTTGTTGATAAGCAAGTTTCGTTGGTCTTATGCCCGTAAGTGCGCCCCACGGCAATTCTTTTCCTAAATGCTTAGATAAGCCTTTGTAAAGCGAAAGTTTAGCGTACCTTTTAACAAGGCGCTTTCTTTCAATCTCTCCGTCAATATTTTTTACCAAGTTTCCATAAGCGTACACCTTGCCGTCAAGCGTTATGGTATTAACGAATTTGGTATCATTTTCACTGAAACGGTGTCGGATTTTGATGACATCAGCACTATCAAATAGGTTGACAACTTCTCTTAATTCGCTTTCTAAATATTCTAAATTAGTATCAATCATAGTCTACGAAAAGGTTAAACTTTCTCTCGTGAGAAAGAGTTGTAAATTCATCGTGCCCGGGGTATACGGTATATTCGCCGTCAAGCGCAAAAAGTTTTTTAACCGAGCGCACTAAAGTATCTTTATCCCCTGTTGGAAAATCAGTTCTGCCAACGCACTCTAAAAAGAGAGTGTCGCCGGTAAAGAGCATATTTTCAGTAAGATAAGTAAGCGAGCCGTCAGTATGCCCAGGGGTTTCTAACGCCTTAAAGGTTATACCGCATTCGGCAAATTCCTCGCCGTCAACAAGCGTTTTATCGGCGGTTAAATAATCAAATTTTCTACCGAAGTGGTGTGCTAAATTTCCGCCGTCTAAAAGTTTATGGGCATCTAGTTTACCGATATAAATTTTAGCGCCGTCGTCTTGAAGTTTTTTAGCGTTACCCGCGTGGTCAAAGTGCGCGTGAGTAAGAAGCACGGCTTTAATCTTTACACCGAGTTGCTCTTCAACTTGCTTAACCCTTTTATAATTTTCGCCCCCGTCAACGATAACCGCTTCTTTAGTATCTTCATTAACTAAAAAATAAGTGTTTACGTTGAGCGGACCTGAGCGTAAGTGATAAAGTTTCATCAGTTAGTCGTCCTATATACGTCAGCAATCTTAGGTTCTTGACTGAGTTTTGTGATAAGGTTGTTAAGTTCATCTTTACTGTTGAGCCTAATATGGAATTCAACAACCGCTTGCTTAGTTTTAATATCAATTCTACCGTTAGTAGACACGATATCGAGTTTAAGTTGTGCAACGACGGCTGCAACAGTTGTTAAAACTTCAGTTTGCGTTGCGCCAACTACTCTAATACCAGCGTTATAAACGCTATCGTTGGTGTCTGCCCAAGATACTTCAATAAGTCTATCTTCTTCAGTGTGCTTTAAGTTGGGACAATCCTTTCTATGAACGGTTACGCCGTAACCGCGTGAAACAAACCCAACGATTTCATCGCCAGGAACGGGGTTACAACAGCCAGCAAAGCGGACTAAAAGCCCAGCCATACCCTTAACTTTTACGCCGCCTTCACCCTTTTTACCCGTCTTAAAGAACTTAGTAACTTCTTGCTGGGGCAAACTTCTTCTATGATAATCGATAAGTTTAACAATTACTTGATTAACTGATACTGCACCGTAACCGATAGATGCAAACATTTCGTCTTGACCGTTAAAGGACATCTTTGTTGCCAAGTGCAAGAAAGCGTCGTCGTTTAATAGTTCTGATAAAGAAAATCCCCTACGCTTTGCTTCAGCATCGAGCATAAGTTTACCAGTCTTAACGTTTTCTTCTTTCATTTCACGCTTAAAGAACTGTCTAATCTTTACGCGTGCAGAAGAACTCTTAACGATTTTAAGCCAGTCCCAAGACGGACCTTTTGAGTTTTGTGAAGTTACGATATCAACGACGTCGCCAACGTTCAAAACGGTATTTAATGGTACCATTTTGCCGTTAACTTTTGCACCCACACACTTATTACCTACTGCTGAGTGAATGCTGTAAGCAAAGTCTAACGGGGTTGCTTCTTTGGGGAGTGAAATAACGTCCCCCTTAGGCGTAAACACCAAAACTTCCGAACTATATATATCACCCTTTAATGAGTTCAAGAACTCTTTACTGTCCTTTAACCCGCCTTGCCATTCCATAACTTCTCTAATCCAAGTAAGTCTTGTGTCAAGGTCGTCAGCAATATTCTTCTTTTCTTTATATTTCCAGTGCGCCGCGATACCGTATTCAGCCGCGTGGTTCATTTCGTAAGTACGGATTTGAATTTCAAACACTCTACCAAAGTTGGTTACAACCGTGGTGTGAAGTGAACGGTACATGTTTGGCTTAGGCGTTGCAATATAGTCCTTAATTCTACCTGGAACGGGCTTCCACTTGTTGTGGATTTTACCGAAAATTTCATAACACTCATCTACCGAATTAACGATAATACGAATTGCAACAAGGTCGTAAATTTGATCGAGCGTTTTGTTGCGCTCTTTCATCTTTCTATAAATGCTATATAAGTGCTTTCTTCTACCGAAAACTTCGCCGTTGATGTTAGACTCGTCAAGAACTTCTTTAACTTCGCTAACCACTTGTTCAACGCCGCTGCCAGTAGCCTTTAATCTTTGTTCAATATTAGTAGTTAAATACTCGTAAAAATCGGGCTCTAAGTACTTTAAGCACAAGTCTTCAAGTTCACACTTAATCTGTGAAATACCAAGCCTATGTGCAAGGGGCGCAAAAATTTCTAGGGTCTCTCTTGCCATGCGTTGTTGACGCTCTTTTGAAAGGAAGTTAAGCGAGCGCATATTGTGAAGTCTATCGGCAAGTTTAATAATGATAACCCTTATATCTTTAGCCATCGCAACGAAGATTTTGCGGAAGTTTTCCGCTTGCTCTTCTTCGCGCGAAGTAAACTGAATTTTTTCAAGTTTGGTTACACCAACTACTAGTTCTAAAACTTCATCACCAAACTCTTTTCTAATATCACCTTCAGAAACGGGCGTATCTTCAATTACGTCATGCAAAAAGGCTGCCGCAACGGTTGCTGCGTCAAGCCCTAAATCTATCAAAATGCCCGCAACGGTACACGGGTGGATGAAATATTCTTCCCCCGATGCGCGCTTTTGGTTGACGTGCGCTTTGCGTGCGTAATCATACGCGTGCTTAAGTAGCGCGTAGTCTTTACCGTTATAGGTCTTTTCAAGTCTTGTTAAAATATCAATCATAATCTACCTTTAACGAATAAATTTTACTATACAGTTTAGAATTTGTCAACGCGTTTTTTTCATTTTCATTGAAAACGAACTTATTATTTACGATTGAAAAAATTCCAAGTTCCACAAAAACTTTGATAACGAATATTGATTGATAAACGTTTTCATTGCCAAGATATTTTTTAGCAAATTGAACGGCGTTCTTAAAATATTTACCAGAAAGTTTTTTTAGAGCCGAAAAAACACGCTTAAAATCTTCTCTATCAACGCTTAATTCGTCAAGGTGGTGAATACTCCCCCTTGCCTTGCCGCTTGCGATAATTTCTAAATCATTATATAAGTAATACGGTTGATTTTGCTCGCTTTCTTCATACTCGGTGTAAACACCTTTTACGTAACCTTTAAGCGATTCTTTATTTTTATAAGTGGATAAATTTACTTCAAAAACAACCTTTTTTTCTATCGGAAAAGAAAGCAGTGCAACGTTTCTTTCGCCGTTAAAATCAAGCATTTCAAACACGCTCGTTTTAAACGCATAGTGCGGTGAGCCAACCTTTAACGGATTAGAATCCACTCCAAAAACGCTAGTTATAAAAAGCGGTTTTCTATTAGAAACCCCGCAAGGCTCTAACAAGTCTAATTCTTTCGCAAATCGTAAACTAATAGGCTCTAAAATTTCCCACTCGGCGTAAATCTTTTGCTCGGTATCCATCGTATTTTTCAATTGACCAGCGTAAAGATTAAGTTCACTCTTTAATTTTTCAAAGTTCTCTATAGAAACCGAAACGCCCGCCGCTTGAGAGTGCCCACCGTAAGTCAATAAAAGGTCTTTTACGGAGCAAATTGCATCGTAAACGTTAAACCCTTCCACACTTCTTGCAGAGCCCTTAAAATAGCCTTCACAACCCGCAAACACTATCACTGGACGAGCAAATTCTTCCACAAGTTTTGCGGCTACAATGCCGATAAAACCCGTTTTCCAGCCTTCGTCCGCCACAAGTATAATGCTGTCGTTATCAGCCTTTTGGTCGATTATTTTTTGCCTTGCTTCGCGGTAAATTTTATCACATTCCGCTTGGCGCATCGTATTGTAATTTTCAAGTTTAACCGCAAGGTCAAAACTCTCAACAGCATCTTCGCAAGTAAAGAGTTTAAGAGCGGTTGCAGCATCACCCATTCTTCCGCCCGCGTTAATTCTGGGTGCAATGGTGTACGCTAAAGTTTGCGCGGTGATTTGCTTATTCGCATCACCTATTATATTCTTAAACGGAAGTTTAAGACGGTTCTTATCGTTGAAAAGTTTTAAGCCTTCAACAACGATATCTCTATTTTCTTCAACCAAGTCCATACTGTCGGCAACGGTTGCGAGCGCAACGAAGTCAAGATATTCGTTAGCCTTTTCGCCAACGAGCGCATAGCCTAGTTTATACGCGACGCCCGCACCGCAAAGTTCCTTAAAGGGATATCTTTGACCGGGGATTTTGGGGTTAATCTTAATGCACTCAGGTAAAACTTCAGGCGGCTCGTGATGGTCGGTAACGATTACATCAATACCGAGTTTTTCAAGTTCTTTTATCTTTTCCCCGTCGCTTATACCACAGTCAACACTAATAAGTAGGTCGATTTTTTGCTCTTTATTGAATTCGCTTATTGTGTTTAAGTTTAAGCCGTAATTATCTTCACGCTCGGGAACAAACTTTCTTGCCGTGATACCGAAATCTTTAAGAGTGTAATATAAAACGGTGGTGGCGCAAACGCCGTCCGCATCATAATCGCCAAAAATTAAAACTGATTCGCCTAAATCTTTAGCCTTTTTTATGCGGTTTACAGCATCAGCCATACCGTCGAGCAAAAACGGGTCGTTAAACGCGTATTTACCTGGGTTTAAGAAGGCTTTTGCCTTTTGAACGGTATCGATATTGCGGCAAAACAAAAGACGTGCGGTATCAAACAAGATACCACATTCGCTTGCGATGTTATTAACGACGCGCGTTTCTTCCGCGGTCAAAGTTTTGCCGTAAACAATTTTCATTTTTTATACCGTGTTAAACAGAATAAGGCGGAAAATTTTTCCGCCTTAACCTTTTCTATTATAGGCGCTAACGCCCTTTATTTGATTTTATGCTTTCTTGCTCTTTTTGCAACCTTTAATGAGCGCCCAAACGAGCGGTGCACCAAAGTAAGAAACTGCTAATGCGCTTAAGCCAGCAAGTACGATTTGGGCACCAACAATTGCCATATAAGCATTGAAGAATACGCAAACGCAAAGCGCAGCAAGCACAACTGCAATTGCAAAGATAATATAGTTTTTGAGTTCTTTCTTCATAACCTTTTCTGCAATGGCGAAAACGTCGGGTTTTGCAGCGGCGGTCTTTTTGAACTCTGCTTTGCACTTAGATGCGGTATAGATTGCAAGAACTGCTCCTATTGCTGCAGCAAGGCAAATGGTTGAACCGATTGCGGGATATGCGGGAATTCTGGTGATAGCCATTAAAGCCGTATATACGAGTGCTGAAATGATTGAAACGCCTAAAGTTGCCACTGCGCCTGAAAGTTTTTCCATAATGAGCGCATAGATAAATGCAACTAAAACGCCAACGCCTAAACCGAGCAACATCCAACCCGCTTCAAAATTAGCATAACCTTTAACTTCGCTATATTCCGCAGTTGCGGTAATTTCTTTAATTTCAGGTTGAGCGTCAAGTTTTGCTTGAACGAACTTTTCAAGGTCGTCTTCGTTAATCTTTACGTCGTTTTCAAACTTATAGATAACTACTTTACCTTCGTTAATCTTTTGGGTTGCGTATTCAGCCGCTTTAATACCCTTAGATGCTAAGTATTCTTCAGTTGCGCTTTCAATAACTTCAAAAGCGTTACCCGCTTTATGTTCTACGCTTACGCGTACTTCATAACCGTTCTTATAGTCAACTGCTTGGTTGAAGTTCAAAAATCCCAAAAGGCTCATTCCAACAACTAAAACAGCAAGAGTTATAGCGATAAACAACTTAAATTTCTTTGATAAAACTTTCATGATTACGCCTCCTCTTGAACGCTTTCAGTTTCTTCAACCGCGTCTTTTTTACCAAGATAATTTTCTTTCTTGTTATAGAGCGGTAAGAGAAGTGCGTCGAACATTCTAGTGAATACGGTAGTTGCAACGAGTGCTACTACTGCGCCGATACCAAAGGTAATTGCAAAGCCTTGAACCATACCCTTTGCCAAAGAGAACAACGCGAGTGCGATTAAACCTGCAACAACGTTGATACCGATAGTGGGTACGAGTGATTCTTTAAAGCCTTTCTTGATTGATGCTTTAACAGTCTTTTTGCCAGTATTGTATGCATCCTTAACGCTTTTTCCAAGGATTTGCATACCGATAAAGCAAAGTACGGTTGAAGCCATAATACCTAAAACGCCGCCCATATTGAGAACGATGTTAGGTACACCGATTAAAAGCCAACCTTCTGCAATAATAAAGAGTAAGGTTGAAAGCGCGGTACTAATACCAAAACCTTTATTGATGATAACGAGAACTACCATAAGCACAACTGCAAGCGCGATAATTGCGATTGCGGCTTTAGTGCCAGCGTCTTCACCGTAAGGAGAAGTGATTGCTTCGCCAGAGTCAACGTCATATCTAAAAGGAAGACCGTAACCTTGCATATGAAGAACTAATTGTCTTGCAGAACTTTCTTCAGATGCATAGAGCGACATAACGTTTTTAACGAAAGATTCGCTGGTCAATTGAACTGCGAGAAGTTCAGTTGCGTCGTGGCTGTGTCCATCGTGGTCGTGTCCGTCGTCAAGAGAAATCTTGAAGTAGTAAGCCGCTTCAGATGCAGCCAACTTCAAGAGTTCTTCACGCGCTTCATCGGTAAATTCAATATCGATTTGATGTGCACCCGCAGAAACTTCACCCTTATAAGTAGCGTTCTTAATAACGCTCATATCGGTAAGAATTTCCGTGTTGATTTCCGTTTCACTTACGCCACCGTAGAACTTAAGATCGCCGTAAGCAACGATAGTTTGAATATCTGCTGCTAAAGTATCTTTTGCTCTAGTTTCAATTCTAATAGCGTAATCCTTAACGCCTTCTTTGGTGCTCTTATACGCTTTAACGGTATAAGAACTGTAGCCGAGTTCACCAAGTCTATATTCCAAAACGTCAATAACTTGATCAATATCTTCTACTTCATTTTCATTTTCTTCAGAAAGGGTGAGCGTGTACGCTACACCGCCCCCTAAGTCGTAATCCAACTCTACTGCGCCCAAAAGTGAATTATAGTTTTTAATCCCAACGGGAAAACGTATAAAAGACATAACCAAGATTGCTGCAATGATTACGCTGATGATGGACAATAGAGTTGCTGATTTGCCTTTACTCATCTCTGCCTCCGATAAGGGTTTTATCCCTAATAGTTTTAACAAGCTTATCTAAATAATTATACAATATTATACCCTATTCGGTCAATAATTTTTTTCTGCAAATTTAACCGATAGGATATTTTTTGCCGCTTAATTTTAGAAAAGCCGTTATTAAAAATGTTTTCTTAAACTAAAAATTAGAATTTGTTGAGTTCTTCAAGCATCTTATCAAGGTCAGCGCCGTGAACTTCTGCTGCTTCGCCAACGGTTTCACCGTGTGCAAGAGCGCAACCTAAACAATGCATACCGAAAGACATCAAGATTTCGCCAGCCTTAGGGTTTAATTGAATTGCTTCAAAAATAGTGGTGTTTGCTGTGATTTTTTGTTCCATGTTTATTTCTCCTTTTACATTAGGTGTTTTTAACTTATTTAACGTTTTTTAAAACAAAACGGCAAACAGTTTTAAGTCTGCCGTTATATTATAATATTATTTTAAATATAAGTCAAATATATTCAATATCTTTGCGCTCGTTTTTACTGAATATTACGCGTTTTTAAGCCCTTTTTTTGACATCTTTTTCTATACGCTCTTTCCTTTTATACGCAATAAAAGACGGAAGATAAAACGCCGCGGGTACGATTATGTATAAAACGTATATAATAACGGTTGTCCACCCGTCGGATATTCCCCCAAAAATTGCGGGTAAAAAGGCGCTGTTTCCCCTAAAAAACATATAATCCGCATCAACCGCATAACTTACGATATTTGCAGGAATTGAGAAAATAAGTGCTGGTATTGATGCCAAAAAAGGCTGCCACCATTTTGTTACGCCGCGGAACGTGTGATAACCTGTTGATAGCATTGTTACAGCCGTAAATAATAGTATACCGTGGTATAAAAAGGTGTGCATACCTATAAACGAAATGCAAGAATAAAACGGCAAAACAGTCATAGGATAAACAAAGTTTATCGCCCCGCCCATAAGCGCAATAGTGCAAACGTAACCGCACGCCGCCCACTTAACCTTCCCTTTACCCCAAATAGCAAAAGGCATTGCGTACATATAAAGGCTGCACGGATAGAGTGGTAATACCCACTTTAAGTCCACCCCTATCGTTTTACCAGTGGTGCTTTCATAAGTGATTTTAATTATTTCAACGATAGATACCGCTGCCCATAAAATTATATAGATTTTCTTTAATAAATGCTTTCTTTTAGTAGCAAAAACGCACGCTAAAATTACAAGCGATAAGAGCACCACAGCAAACACAAAATGTAGGGGCGTAAACATTGTGCCAGGAATTTGGTTTGCGGGCGCAAGAAAATCTTTATGCGTAAAAAAATTTTGAATTAAGTAATTAAAATCTTTCATTTACTAAACCTTATCTTATGTGCAATAAACTATGTTTATCACCATTAAAAGATTACTTTTTATTATATAGAAAGCAAAAAAAGATGTCAAGAAAATATAAAAAAATGTGTAAAAAAGAAAAAGTGTGCCACTTGCACACTTTTTTATTTGGAGCGGGTGATGAGAATCGAACTCACGACCACAGCTTGGGAAGCTGTTGTTTTGCCATTAAACTACACCCGCGCGTTTTGCGCCTACGCGCAAAACGAATATTATAAAAATATTATACTATTTTAATTTTTAAATGTAAACTAAATAAAAAACAAAAAATTTTATTTTACAAAATAAGACACAACACAAGGTACAAAAGCGGAATGGTTGCAACTGATAAAACAGTTGTTCCAAGCGTGTAAATCGTGCCATTTTCCACGTCCCCCTTAACGCTGTCCCCTATTGCCGTTGAAAGTGCTGCGGTGGGCATTGCAAAGGCTATGAACATAGTGTTTACCATATCAACGCCAAAACCGATAATTAAGTCAAGGAGCATAGTTATCGCTACGCAAACCACTGGCATAAGAACGAGTTTGATAAAAGAAACGTAATACATCTTCCAAGAAGAAAATAGTTTTGAGAACTTAATTCCGCCCATCTTCATACCAAGAATAGTCATTGAAATAGGCGTAACGATGCCTTTTAAGTAATCGGAATATTTAAGCGCTTCGGGGAAAACCTTTTTTAAGCCGCAAAGGTTTAAGATGATACCGATAATAAAGGCAATTAGTACGGGGTTAAAGAGTATTTTCTTCCAGTCAACCTTGCTTTTATCACCAGATAAGAGCGGTGTTCCTATCATATAGATAAGGGTGTTGTTTACGATATTTACCACAACGATATAGGTTGCAACTAAACTTTCTCCGCCAAAAACTGCAATAGCAAGCGGAATACCTAAAAAACCGTTGTTAGAAAAAATTGCGCAAAAGCGCTCCATTCCTTTGACCTTTTTACTCCAAAGTCTATCGCCGTTATCTTCGCCCTTATATTTAGTTGCCATGGGTGCGGAAATAAAGAAGAACACGAGTGTTAAAACGGTAGAAATTAAAACCGCCCACAAAAGATTAGTAATGGTTTCGCCGTTAAAGTCTACGCTGAGCGTGCCTGATAAAATCAAAAACGGCATACCGACGTACATAAGTAATTTAGACAAAACGCCAGAATCTTCTTGCTTTAAAAGTTTGCATTTAACCAAAATAAACCCAGGTATAGCAAGTGCAAGAAAGATTACAACGTTTATTAACATAGGTAAAAATGCGTCGCCCATAATAAAAACTATCTCCTTTATTTAATTAAAACACACCGTACATAAGCACGCCTAAAAGCGCGGAAATTATAATTAGTACAATGGGTGAAATTTTCTTTTTAGTTACTTCTTTATACACGACGTGCGTCAGTGCAATAAGAGCAAAAATTATCAGTGCTTTCCAGTCGAAAACGACTGTATCATAAAGCGTTTGCAAGGAAAGAATTACCGATAAAAACATAGTAATTGCCGTGCCGATAATCAGCCCAACTGCAACTGGTCTTATGCCGTTTAAAAACGCCTTTACGCCTTCAAAACGAACTAAGCCTTTTATGAGTGCAGCGATGAGTAAAATTATGATAAACGACGGTAAAACTACGCCGAGCGTTGCACTGCAAGCGCCTAATAACCTAACCCCAAAACCGCCTAGCGTTGCGCCTTGCTCTGCGCCTACAAAAGTTGCCATATTGATTGCAATAGGACCGGGAGTTGATTCCGCAACGGCGATAAAATTCATAACTTCTTCATAAGTCATCCAGCCGTGCGCAATCACTTCTTCCGTAACGAGCGGAATCATAGCGTACCCGCCACCGAAAGATACAGCGCCGATCTTAAAGAAGGTCAAAAATAATTCAAGCATCATCTCAAAGATTTCCATTATTTTTTACCCCCTTTTTTAACTACGCGCGTTTTAGAAGGGTTTTTCTTTTGCTTAAAATATGCGATTAAATATACGATAAGCCCTACTAGCCCACCGATTAAAATCAAGAATATGGAAGAAAAATCTACGGCAAAAAGTGTTATGCACACAAGCGCAATTACCGTTAAAATAGAAAGTGTTAAACTGAGTGCGTTCTTTTTCAAACTCTTGAACATCTTTAAGCCCGCTGAGAGTATGATAAACGCAACGCCCGCTTGAATTCCGTGGAAAGCGTATTGCACCCACTTAAATTTTAAGAACGCGTCGAAGAAAAGTGAAATTGTTAAAATGATTGCAAGCGACGGCAAAACCATACCGAAAGTTGCAAAGATAGAGCCGAGCACTCCCCCAACCTTATAACCGATATAGGTTGCACTATTTATAGCGATAGGACCAGGGGTTGATTCTGCAATAGCAATTAAATCTAAAAAATCTTCGTGAGTGGTCCACTTTTTCTTTTCAACGAACTCTCTTTCCATAACGGCAATCATAGCGTAACCGCCGCCGAAAGTAAAAAGCCCGATTTTGAAAAAGGTTAAGAATAATAAAAGTAAAGTTTTAAACTTTTTCATTACTTTCTCCGTTAAATCGATCATCTTTTTTTATTGTAACACAAACACGACTTAAAAAGCAAATAAATATAGCCGTGTAAAAAATGAAAAGAGACCTAACTCAGTCTCTTTTCATTTTAATCAATTTTTTAACTAGGCTATGGAACAATGAACGGTTGATGAAAAAGGGCGATTAAAAAACCAAGAAAGACAAGGCAAAGCGCGTAGGCAATAGTTTACATATTGTCAAGCGCTTTAACGCCGTATTGCGTAAGTTTTTTGGCGAACTTTATCGACCGTTTTTTGCGACAGAGCCTTTAACTATATAAAAGAAGTTTTATAAACTACTCTTTAACTGTTGTAATTTTTCTTTAGGCAGTATTCCGCTTACTGAATCAGGTGCGGATAAGCAACTGATCGCAACAAGGTTAGCAAACGATAAAATTTCACTATCGGTATATCCTTGATAGATTGCGTACAGTGAACCTGCGCAGAAAGCATCGCCCGCACCAACGCTACCCTTAATAAACCCTTTGGGGAGTTTAAGTGAGTTAACAACCGTGTAAGTGCCACTCTTATCCAAGCAACAGCCCTTTTCTGGGCAGTGAATAATAACTTTTTCTTTAACGCCAAACGCGAAAAGTTTTTTTGCAATTTGCTCTAATGCACTGTCGATTAAACATCCCTTTTCATCACGCGGAGAAATGCCTACGATTTGCCCCGCTTCAATTTCGTTAATGATGACGTAATCACAATAAGGGAGCGCTGCGGATGCAACTTTTAAGAAGTTACCACTTGATTCGCTAACTAAATCGATAGAAGTTTTAATGCCGATATCTTGCGCTTTTTTAAGGAAGTTACTCATAGGAGTAGTACCATCGGCGTTAAGTTTATCAAACGCGTCAAGGAGCATAATATAGCCCGCGTGCAAGATTTTGCAGTTTAACTTTTCTAATTCAACGTCGTCGGGACAAAACTCAGCGTTAGCGCCGCGGTTGTGGAAGAAAGTTCTTTCCCCCGTGCCAGATACGGTAATAACGTCAGAATAACTAGTGGGCGCGGTTTTAGAAACCTTAACACCGTCTACGTTTATTCCAACCTTTTTCATTTCTCCAACTACGTATTCGCCTTTATAGTCGTCGCCAACCCTACCAAAGACAGAAATTTCCATACCCGTATCAACTTTTTTGATATCAATAGCGGTATTAGGAACGCATCCGCCTACGGCAAGTGATTCGCTGGTAATGGTTGCAAGCATACCCTTTTCGGGATAAACGCCCACCATTTTAACGTTGTCGGTAAGGATATTACCGGCAAGCGCAATACCTTTTCTTTCCATAATTACACCCTTATTTCTTTTCCGCTTTTATCAGCGCAGTATTCAACGATTTCCGGGATAGATTTACCTTCAGCAATCATAGCGTAAAGTTCTTCGATAAGGCTAACCCTTTCACCAGTGTAAGCGCAGTATTTTTCAAGCGCTGCTCTCACACCGTTTTCTTTAGTAAAGGTAGCAACTTCTACGCTGCTTGCATCACTGTCAGGCTTAAAGTGAAGCCCAGCCGCAACGCCCAAGCACAAATATTCGCAAGGAAGATTGTGCTTTTCACAAAGATTAATTGCACCGATAAGTCTATCGTTTGAACCGAGTTTTCTAATGGTATCTCTACCAACACGCTCTACCGTATCACCGAGTTCAACGTTCTTAAATCTAAAAAGAAGATTTTCCGCGTGAGAGATAAGAAAGTCTATTTCCGCGCCGTTTTCTTTAGCAACGGCAGTTGCTGATTGAACAAGCGCTTTTGATGCAACGTACTTAATATCAAAATCCGCAACGGCTTCGTAAATATAGGTATAAGAACGGAGCGCGCCGAGATATGCGCAAGTTGCGTGGCTCATGTTGTGCATAAAGAGTTTTCTTTGAATAAAGAGATTAAACGGAGCGTAAGGATAAAGGTTTTTAACTTCGGGGATTTCACCCTTGAAAGCATCCTTGTCTACGGGAAGAATATTATACGGTTCAACGTATACGCGCAAGGGATTGCCTTGCTTTTTTTCTTCGGGAACAACGGGTACCATTCTGCCGATACTTGCTTCAACAAAACCGATTTCCTTATCAATTCTATCAGCATATTCGGGGATTTGGTCTTTGATTAAACCTTTAAGGAAAGCATCCGCGCCGATTAAGTTTTCACAAATAATGATGTTAAAGGGCTTTGCGTTTCTTTCAAAGCGTTTTTTCAAGCCGAGTGCAATAGGTTTTGCAATAAACTTTAAAACGTTTACGCCGATAGCGGTTGCCATAACGTCAGCGCTTGCAATTTCTTCTGAAACGAGTTCAATGTCTGTGCCGTCGATACCGTAAGCATTTTCAACGATATCTTCGACCAAACCGTCGTTAGAAACTATGTCTACGGGATAGCATTTGTCAGCGTTTAATCTTGCGATAACTTCTTTGTTGATATCTACAAAACCAACCGAATAACCGCTTTTAGAGAACAATTGACCGATAAAACCACGGCCGATATTCCCCGCTCCGTACATTACGAATTTTTTCATTTTTATCACCTTGTTTGTCCTAAAAACTAGTTCATTTCAGGTGCTAAAGGACCTGCAAGTTCTTTAAGGAAGAATAATTTTCCAGGGATAGTGGGAATGAATGAAGAAGTTACAAATCTAGTGGGTTTATAACGCAAAGTCATCCATAAACTCATACCTTGCCATTGCATACCGCGGCCGAGCGCACCGTCAGCACCGCCGATAGCGTAGTCAGCCTTAAACATAAGACCAGGTCCGATAGTGTTTGCTCTACAAGGAACGAGTGAAGTTCTTGACTTAAATGAAGTGAGCGCGTTTTGTTCGATAGTGATAGGATGAAGTTTTGCACCTAATCTATAGGGTTGTTCAATCCATTCAGCATCGCTCTTGAATTCGCTGCCGAATTGGGGTTCCCAGAACGCGATATGACACATTCTACCGATACCGTAAACGAGAACGAGTTTTGCGCCTTCTTTCTTTAAGCCCATAATCTTTTCAGGATAAGTGGGAAGATTATCTTTAGTAGCAAAGTTTCTGTGGTCCTTAGGAACGGTGAGTTCGCCAAGCGGATTGTAGAAAGCCTTTTCCATAGCGTTTTGGAAAGATGCTTCGCCAGTGATGGTGTTGCCTTCGCCGTCTGCCCATTCGTCCATATTAAAGCACCATACGTTTTTGCAACTTACGTTCCATTCTTTAAGGAAGTAAACAGCCCATTTATACATACCCATAGGACCTACGGGAAGAATAAACGCAATTTTTTGATTGTTTTCGTTTGCTTTTTTGATTTCGTTAGCGATTTCGTGTCCCATCTTAACGTCAAATTCAGCAACGTTATCACAAGAAATAGGGGTAAAATCTTTATTCCAGAAATCTTGCTTTTCAGTAATTGATTCGGGTGCGTTTGCACAGCACGCGTCAATCTTTTCAAAATCCCATCCTTCAGGATAGAAACCTTCTAATAAACTACCTTTTACTGTTGAATTAAAATCCATTTTTGTTCTCCTTTTAGAGTTTTTATGTTAATTTTTTTATTTTTCGTTATAAACTTTGTCCACAATTTCTTGAACGTGAACGGCTTTATCGGCGTAAGAATAATCAATATCACCCTTTTTGATATGTTCGCAGAAGTTGTTGATTTGCTTTAAGTAAAGGTTTCCATTTCCACCGTTATACGTAACTGGTTCACTAGTTACGCGGCTTTGTGCTGCATCGTAATCGCCTTGAGGAGCGTAAAGGTGCGCCATTTCACCCACTTCTTCTTGGGCTAGCGTGCCTTTTGCAATTATATAACCTTTAGAGCCGTAAATTTCAAGTTTGCTTTCAGACGCCGCATCGGGAATATTGAAGTTTACGTCAATATGACCGAGCGTGCCTTTCTTTGTCTTGAAAATAACGACTGCGCCGTCTTCAACTTCGTAAGAGAAAGTCTTTGTAGAATACATCGCTTTAGCGTCAATAATTTCATCATCCAAGATATATTCAGCAAGTTCGATACAGTGAACTCCAAGGTCCATAATAGCGCCGCCGCCACCGAGCGCCTTATTTTGTCTCCAAGCACCTTTAATGTCGGGATACCAGCAAGTGAATTGCAAACGAACGCTATTAGCATCGCCAATTCCGCCTTCTTTTATAATCTCGCGAGCCTTTTCGTGAAGATTATGATACTTCATCATATATCCAACGAAGATAAGTTTGCCCGCTTTTTTGAATGCGTCAACTAATTCTTTGCCTTGCTTAGAATCAAGCGCAACGGGTTTTTCAATAAACACGTGTTTGCCGTACTTTAACGCAAGCATAGCCTGTTCGTAATGACAAAATACGGGCGTGCCGATATAAACCGCATCGCAATCACATTCTTTTAACATTTGTTCTGCATCGGTATATGCGGGAACGCTATATTTTTCACCAAGCGACTTGCAAAGTGCTTCCGCTTTTTCCATAATAGCAACAAGTTTGTTGTTATCGTCGCTAAGAAGTGCAGGGATAGTTCTTCTATCAGCAATACCGCCCGCGCCGATTACACACCATTTAATACTCATAATTCTCTCCTTATCTTTCCTTTAATTTAGGGTAAAAGTCTTTTAGTTGTTCCTTTTAAGTATACTTGACATTGAGTAAAGCCTTCAGCGTAGTCCGCACCGCATTGATAACCGCGATAGCGTGAACAAGTTTTAACCATGTCGGCAAAATCAATGTGGTCATGATCTCTCATCCATACGATTTGGCTTTCATGACAATTAAGCATTTTAATCTTAAGGTCGATAGTATCGGTAATATCAACGTACATAGTCGGGTTAAAGTTTACGCCCGCCAAAGAGTCCATATAATAGATAGGAACGAGTTTTGCTCTATCACCTTTTTTGCTATAAGTGAGTTTATCACACTCGTAACTAGGACAAGTTGCAGCAAAACTTGCGTCGAACACTAAGCGTGAAACTGAAACGTGTTCGGGCATATAGTCGTCGGGAGTATGGGTTATAATAAGGTCGGGGTTAGCGTATCTGATAACGTCAACCATCTTATCTCTAGATTCCTTATTGTTTTCATAAACGTCAAGGTCGTTAAAACCACCCCAAATAACTTCAATACCAGCAAGTGCGCCAGCATTTTTTGCTTCCTTTGCGCGCATAATAGCAAGTTCTTTGGGTTTAATAATTTCATGCCCCTTATCGCCGTTGCATGCGTGGCAAACGATAACAGTATCGCCCCTTTGAACGCACTTAGCAAGAGTGCCTGAACAAGCAATTTCAATATCATCTGGATGTGCACCTATTGCAAGAATTCTCATAAAAATACTCCTATTATCTCATTTTTATTATATTCTATAATAACTAAATATAAATTACAATGGTTTTAAGTATACAAAAAGAGTAAAATAATCTACTTGACAAAAATAAAATATTGCAGTATACTCTAATTATGAAAAAGTTTTTTAAGCATAAAATTAAAAGTTTTCTACTCGTTAACAAAGTGGTTGTTATCCACTATTTAGAACCAAAAAAACGCTTTTATTTTCCTACTGAAAAGCATGATTTTTGGGAAATTATGTGTGCGGTTAAAGGAAAGGCAAGTTGCACTGCGGATGAAAAGATTATTACCTTAAACGAAGGCGAAATCTTTTTTCATAAACCTAATGAAAGCCACTCTTTAACGGTTGATGATTATGAAAATGCGGGCGTATTCGTTATGTCTTTTGAATGCGGGTCTGAGTCCATGCGCTTTTTCTCTGATAGAAAGATAAAACTCTCTAATAGGCAGATGAAGTATATTAAAGAGATTATCGAGATTGCAAAACGTACTTACGATATTACTTTTTACGATTTAGAAACGGATATCATGCACCTTCTTCCCCACCCAACTTTGGGGGGCGAACAGTTGATAAAAAATTATCTTGAAACCTTGCTTATTGACGTAATGCGCTCTATGACCGAAACTGAAGACGGCAACGCGGTGTTCTTACAAGAAACGGAAATAAATAATAAACTTGCGGAAGAAATTATTAAAATTCTAAAGGCAAACCTTAACAATAGGCTGACTATTGAAGATATAAGCAAGGCTATAAATTATAGCAAGGCCTACGTGTTCCGCCAGTTTAAGGCTGCTACTAATAAGAGCGTTATGGAATACTATTTAGAACTTAAAATTAAACGCTCTAAAGAACTTTTAGAAGAAAACACTCTTTCTATTAGAGAAATATCCGAGCAACTTTGCTTTGATACCCCTAACTATTTTTCTAAAACCTTCAAAAAACTAATAGGCATTACGCCGACTGAATACAAAAAACGCGTTCAAGCATAGAACGCGTTTTTATTTGTTTATCCTAATTTAATTAGAACGTTACGCCCAAAAGATTTTGCGCTATTGAGAATACAATAGGCAAAGTTACAAGCGCCATTATGTATGAAACGAAACAGTTTTTTGCTCCTTCCGTGCTGTCTATACCAACAGATTCTGGGTACACAACCGTGTTCATACCAACAGGCATTGATACGGCAAGAATTGAAAGGAAAGCAATTCTACTAAACAATTCACCACTCCAACCGCAAAGGTGAATAATAAAGAATATTCCACCAACGATTGCGGGATAGATAAGAAGTCTTATTAAACCGATTAAATAAGGTCTTAATGAAGTGAAAAGTTTACCAAAAGGCACGCTTGCAAGCACTGCACCGGTAATCAACATTGCGGGCGCGCTTTGGCAGTTTGCCGCGGGAGTTACGAGTTTAGTTAAGAACTTAGGAATTTCAAAACCTAATCCGCTTGATAAAAGCCCTAAAGCAACACCAACGTAAACACCTATCATAGGCGGACAGTAAAGGAAAGAAATTTTCTTTATAAAACTTACGTTTTCTTCCTTCTTTATCAAGCCGTTTGCTTGTTCGGGTGTTTGCGTTAAAACGTGATAGCCGTACGAATAGATTGCAACACACATAGGCACACAGAACAAAATCATCAACGCTTTTGCTTGAGCACCAAAAATACCGTCAACTAACGGATATCCAAAATACCCTATGTTGCCAAAAGCAAACGTATATATAAACACGTTTCTATGATACTTGTCCTTTGATAACGCGCGTGAAAACGGAATTGCCAAAAATATTGCCACAAAAGTAATGAGCACACCAAAAAGCAGCATAATCAAATACTTTTCAATATCTTGAACGTTTACGACTGAAGATAAACTTATAATAGAGTAAGCAGGCGCGAAAAGGTTAACTAAAAGTTTAGCCAAAACTTTTCTACCGCCGTCGGTAATAATGTTCTTTTTACGGAAAAAGTAACCTATTAAAATAAACGCAATCAAAATAAATGCTTGCTCGAAGGTTGTTAAAAAAAGTTGAAAATCCATAATTTGCCTTATAGTTTACATAAAATCACAGCCGAAAATCTTCGGCTGTGAAGTTTATTTTTTATTTGTCAAAACCATTTTTCTTGATTTTGAACTGATAATTATGCATAAAAATAGTTGTCAAACGCAAGCAAGACAAGGCAAAGTCCGAAGGTAATAGTATACATATTGACAAGGACTTTAACAAAGTATTGCGCCGTGTTTCACAAGTATTTTACTTATTATCTCTTCCATTGAATGTCGTAGTGAACGTCATAACCCTTTTCTTCAGGAGTGAACTTACGGGTAGTGGTATCAACTACTTCACCATTGTTGTATTTTCTGTCGTTAATCTTTTCTTGAGTAGTACCCATAACGGTTACGTTAAGTTGACGATGACGTGCACGAACTTGGTCCCAGTCAATGAAGTAAACGTGAGCGAATTCACCACCGTCTAAAACGCCGTCTTTCAAGGTCATGGTTTCGCTTCTGCCGAAGAATACTGAACGAAGGTGACCATCGGTGTTAAGAGAAGTTCTATCACCAGGTTCGTTTACGTATCTACCGAATTGAGCGTGGATAGGACCGGGGTGCATATATTCGTTAGTTTCAGAATAATCGGGAACGAGTTTTTGCATGATCTTTAAGATATCGTGTTGGAGATATTCTAAGTCATACTTGTCGAAGTCGTGTGAGCATTCTTGAATCATAACAGAGCAAGTGGTGTGGTGTGATGCAATAGCAACAGTACCGTTCTTAATGCCTGATTCTGCAACGATTTTTAAAACGTCGCTGGTTACGTCGTGGAAAGTAGGTCTCCAACCCTTAGATTGAAGTTCGATTTCCTTTTGAAATACTTTGAATTCCATAGTAATTCTCCTTATAAAATGTTTTTTATTTTTATTTTTTGATTTTTTAAATTTTGCCTAAATATATAACTATTGCTCGTCAAGGCAAAGAAACAAGCAAGACAAGGCTCGCGAAGCGTTTTGGATGAGATTAACCTTTTTGGAATTCGCAAGTCAAAACGCAAAGCAGTAACGCAGTATTGCGCAGTTTATTTGCCTTGACGTTCGTCGTAC
The DNA here is from genome assembly GCA_045594285.1 of Christensenellaceae bacterium. Lineage (GTDB taxonomy): Bacteria > Bacillota > Clostridia > Christensenellales > Borkfalkiaceae > UBA1259. The sequence continues at coordinate 207,196 of JAZNYF010000006.1, forward strand.
GCCTTACGAACAGCCGCAATCATTTCTTCAGCAAGTGCTAAAGGATTTTCAGCCTTTGCGATTGCTGATGAACAGCCTGATGCTGATGCACCTGCTTTAATGATGTTATAGCAGTCTTGACCTTTGGTGATACCTGCTGACGGGAAAGGTTTAATTTCGGGGTTAATTTCACGAATAACCTTGATAACTTCGTCAACGTATTCTTTATCAGCGGGCTTACCAGTACCGATAAGTTCAGTGGGTTCAGCAACTAAGATGTTCGGGCCGAGTTTTGCAATTGCCTTAACTTCTTCAATAGAGTCAGCGCAAACCATAGTAGCAAGACCTAAATCATCTGCGCGCTTAATAGCCGCTTCAATTTCTTCTAATGTAAGTTTTCTTTCAGCGTGGTTGAGCATTACGCCAACAGCGCCGGCAGCCTTAACCGCTTCGGGAAGGGTTCTACCCATACCGCGACCAACGGGAATGCTGTCCATATGTTGAGAGTATACGTGAACTCTCTTAACGTTTTTAGCAACGTTGTAAATTTCAGTATCAGGGATATCTAAAATAACGTCAACGTCGTATTTTTCAGCAAGTTTATCAAGTCCTTTAGCCATTTCTACGAGCGTTTCGCCGTACATATAGCACTTAGGACCGTATTCAAAGAAGGGTTCAGTAATCTTGTAATTTTTATTCATAAGTTTTCTCCTTAAACTTTATATCTTAAAAGATTTCAGTTGTTGCGCCTGCTTTTGCGCATACAGTTCTTCCACCAACGCGGAAATAAACGTCAATAGCATAATCGTTTTTAACAACTTTTCCAGATGCTGAAAATTGAAGATTTTCGTACGCTTTTATATAATCGTAAATTTCAATGTTGGTCGCATACCAAGTATCTTCACGGTTACCAACTTTTTCGCATAAGTTTTCCATAATTTGCCAGTTGTTAGCATCTTCAAACTCGTAACTGTGCCCCCACACGTAGAATAAGTATGGTTGCTTACACTTGAGCGCGTTAGGATCGTTTTCAGTAAACAAATTGATAAACTCTTTTAACCTTGGCGAAGTATGTTTACAAGTAGGTTTTAATCTCAACCAGTCGGTTGGGATACTAAAGTTTTCCGTACTTTCAGTTGTGCGAGAATATACTATACCGATTTGTTTCAACACTTCGATAACTTCATCAGTATACCTACCTTGTGCGTAAGCCATACCGCGAACAACCCCACCAAACATTTCTTCCAAATTTTCTTTATCGGTTAAAAATTCTTTATAAATTTCTACGCCATGAAGTGCATTTGGCCAAAAATGCTTATAACCGTGAACGGCAACTTCCATACCAGAATTTGTGTAAAGTTCAACACATTCTTCTTGGGTTAGTCTTCTACCCCCGCCCATCAAACCGCTGTTAAGGTTAAAAGTTCCCTTTACACCGTTTGCACGCATAATTTCAATCATGCGCTTATCAAAAATGACACCGTCATCATAACTAAGTGTGAACGCTTTTGCTTTCCCACCAGGGAATCTTAAATATCTTTCCATAATTTTATACACACCCGTTTAGAGTGAATTTTTAAGACATAGATGCAAGTTAAACTTGTTCTTAACCTATTTAAGTGTGAAGAAGCAAGTTAGGCAAGGCTCGCTCGTCAGAACTAATAAGCAACATCAGCACTTTTATTAAAACAAAAGTGCAAGATTTTGCAATTGTTCTTCCTCTTCCCAAAAAATCTTTTGCTTCGCAAAATCTTTTTCGGGATACCCTGTTTTGTTTGGGATGAGATTGACCGTCTGGTCATTGAAGTCCAAACACAAAGCAGTAACGCAGCATAACGCCGCTTATTCGCTCTTAAAAATTTATTTTTTATTTAATCTTTCACCTACAGCCCCACCCGGATGAATGAGTGCAAATTGTTCGTTCTTAAAACCAGTTTCTTCGATAAGAGCGGTTTGAAGAGCGTGGCAAATCATGCAGAGTGCCGTGGTTGAAGTAGTGCCTTGTGAGTTATACTTATCAGTTTCTCTATTAACGTATTGCTTAATAACAGCGTCAGCGTTAAGGGCTAAGGGTGATTCCATATTTTCAGTAATAGAAATAATCTTTACGCCCTTTACTTTGCAAATATCAATGATAGGAAGAAGTTCTTTGGTCTTACCGCCGCGTGATGCGAAAACCATAACGTCCCCTTCTTGTAAAAAGCCAGTTGCTCCGTGAACTGCTTCTGCGGGAGAAATAAATCTTGCAGGTTGATCAATACAGCACATAAGGTGTGCTAAGTGTTGACAAATGATACCTGAGTGTCCGCAACCGCAAGTACCGATTCTGGGTGCGTTTTTAAGAAGTTCAACAGCCTTTGAGAACTGTTCTTCATCTAAATAAGCGAGCATGTTAGTAATACATTCCGCTTCGATTTGATATGCTTGTTTTACTGCGCTTAAAGTTTCTTTTTGCATAATAACCACCCGTAATTTTTTTATTTGTTTTTTACTGAACAAAGTCAATAAAAACCCATAGTTATATTGAGTATATCACGGATAACAAATATTGTCAATTATTTAATTAACTTATATAGTTTAAAAGTAAAAAAACCACGGTAAAAATCTCTTTTTCCGTGGTTTAATTAATTAATCTAAACTTTCGATATAAAGGCAAGCGTTGGTCGCTGCGACTGCGCCGTCAGAAATTGCGGTTGCAACTTGGCGAACGGTTTTAGTTCGGCAATCCCCCGCTACGTAAACACCTTCAGTCTTGGTTTTACAAGTTTCGTCAGCGATAATGTAGCCCATGTTATCAAGGTCAACTACGTTTTCAAAAGCCTTGTTATCGGGCACTTGACCGATAGCAACGAAAACAGCAGGGATTTCATGCGTTTTAATATTGCCGTCAGCATCTTTATACTCGATTGCTTTAAGTTCATCTTCACCGATAAAATCGATAACGCTGGTGTTAGGACGCCATTCGATGTTATCCTTTGCCATAAGCGCTTTTACGTGCGCTTTATCCCCAAAGAATTTATCAAAGAGAGTGTAAATATACACTTTTTTGCAATAACTTGAAAGGAGAAGGCTGTATTGAAGCGCGGTGTTTGCGTCGCCGATAACGATTACTTCTTGACCTTTATAGAACGCGCCGTCGCAAATAGCGCAGTAATAAACGCCCCTACCAACCAAGTCTTCCCTATCAGATTTGGTGCGGAGATGTTTATGCTTAACACCTGATGCGATTACAACACTTTTAGAATAATATTCGTTATATTCGGTCTTAACTTTGAAGTTACCTTCGCCGAGTTTTTCAATTCCAACAACCTTTTCAATTTCGAGTTCAGCGCCGTGTGCGGTAATTTGTTCAAACAAGTTGTCCGCAAATTGTTCGCCGCTAATTTCTTTGATTGAAGGATAGTTTTCAAGTCTAGGTGAGTTTGCGATTTGACCGCCTAAACTTTCGCTCTCTAAAACGAGCACTGTTTTACTGTTTCTTAAAGCGTAGAGCGCGGAGGTCATGCCTGCCGCGCCTGCGCCTATAACTATTAAGTCATACATAATTAGTTTCTACTCTCGATATATTTTCTAATTTCACTTGCGTTGTCGTAAGCGTCAAAGCCGTTGCCGTTAGGAACTAACAAAGTGGGGGCTTTTTTAACGCCGAGTTTAACGGTGAGTTCTTTGTTTTCTTCCGCGTTAACAATTGAATATTTAACGCCTGCTTTATCGAGCATCATCTTGCTGGTTTTGCAGTTGGGGCAACCGTTTCTGGTGAAAAGAACAGGTCCGTCAAGTTCAACTTTTTCGGTTTCTTCCTTCTTGCATTCGCAAGCGGTTTCCTTAGCGGTGAACTTAGAATTTTCGATGTTATAAACCTTTCTATCGTCGAATTCTTTTCTCTTACCGTCGTTCCAGTTTTGAACGGGACGATAGTAACCAGTTATACGGCTATAAACTTCGGTAACCTTACCGCAAGTAGGACATTCGTAAACTTCGCCAGCGATGTAACCGTGGTCAGCACATACTGAGTAAGTGGGAGACATGGTGTAGTACGGAAGTTTATAGTTTTCAGCAATCTTTCTAACTAAACTTGCAGCAGCCTTCCAGTCGGGAAGTTTTTGACCTAAGAACGCGTGGAATACAGTACCTGAAGTGTAAAGAGTTTGCAATTCGTCTTGAATATCGAGCGCGCTGAAGATATCTTCGGTATAACCTACGGGTAAATGTGAACTGTTGGTGTAGTAAGGCGTTGCATCGTTATCAGATGCGGTGATGATATCGGGATAACGCTTCTTGTCGTGCTTAGCAAGACGGAAAGAAGTAGATTCCGCGGGGGTTGCTTCTAAGTTGTAAAGGTCGCCGTAGAGTTCTTGGTAGTCAGAGAGTTTATTTCTCATGAAGTTAAGAACGTCTTTGGTGAAGTTTTGTGCTTCGGGTTGAGTTAAATCTTTCTTAATCCACTTAGCGTTTAAGCACGCTTCGTTCATACCAACTAAGCCGATGGTTGAGAAGTGGTTGTTGAAAGTGCCCAAGTATCTCTTGGTGTAGGGATAAAGACCTGCTTCTAAGAGTTTGGTAACGGTATCTCTCTTAACTTTGAGTGAACGAGCAGAGATATCCATCATCTTCTTTAATCTTTCATAGAATTCTTCTTCAGTGTTAGAAAGATATGCAATTCTAGGCATGTTGATGGTAACAACACCGATTGAACCAGTGCTTTCACCACTACCGAAGAAACCACCTGATTTTTTGCGGAGTTCTCTAAGGTCAAGACGAAGTCTGCAGCACATTGAACGAACGTCGCTCGGTTCCATATCACTATTGATATAGTTAGAGAAGTAAGGTGTGCCGTATTTAGCGGTCATTTCAAACAATAACTTGTTGTTTTCGGTCTCGCTCCAGTCAAAGTCAGAAGTGATTGAATAAGTAGGAATAGGATATTGGAAACCTCTACCGTTAGCGTCGCCTTCAATCATAATTTCAATGAAAGCCTTGTTAACCATAGCCATTTCTTCTACGCAATCTTTATACTTGAAGTCCATTTCCTTGCCGCCAACGATAGCGTTCATTTCAGCAAGGTCGTTAGGAACTACCCAGTCAAGCGTGATGTTGGTAAACGGTGATTGAGTACCCCATCTTGACGGAGTGTTTACGCCGTAAATGAAAGATTGAATGCATTGTTTAACTTCCTTATAGGTTAAACCGTCAACCTTAACGAACGGTGCAAGATAGGTATCGAAAGATGAGAACGCTTGAGCACCTGCCCATTCGTTTTGCATGATACCAAGGAAGTTTACCATTTGGTTACAAAGGGTTGAAAGGTGACCTGCGGGTGAAGAAGTAATCTTACCGGGAACGCCGCCTAAACCTTCTTTAATAAGTTGACGGAGAGACCAACCTGCGCAGTAACCAGTAAGCATAGAAAGGTCGTGAATGTGGATATCAGCGTTTCTGTGAGCGTCGCCGATTTCGTCATCGTAAACTTCAGAAAGCCAATAGTTTGCGGTAACCGCACCTGAGTTAGAAAGAATAAGACCACCTACTGAATAAGTTACGGTTGAATTTTCTTTAACACGCCAGTCAGCAACCTTCAAATAATCGTCAACAACCTTTTTGTAGTCAACGAGTGTTGATTTGATATTACGAACCTTTTCACGTTGTTTACGATAAAGGATGTAACTCTTAGCAATATCAACGTAACCTGCTTGAATTAAAACAACTTCGGCGCTGTCTTGAATATCTTCCACGGTTACAACGTTATTTTTAACTTTTTTAGAGAAATCTGCCGTTACGCGAAGTGCTAACATATTGAGAATATCGGCAGTGTAATCTACACCTTTTGCATTGAATGCTTTAGAAAGTGCAGTCGTAATTTTTGACATATCAAATTCGACTAACTTTCCGTCTCTTTTCCTTACTTGGATCATAATATTTCCTCCGTTTGTTGATTTTTTTAGTGATAATTTGTGAGTGTAATTACTATACCACACTATATGCTGTCTTGTCAACGGTTTATCACAATATTTTGTAAAATTTTTTTACTTAAAACACAACATCTTGTGGTTTATACAAAAAAGCCTTCCCTTTGAAAGAGAAGACTTTTTAGCAAATAATTTGTCAAATACAAGCGAAAACTCACTTTTGTAAAGATTTAGTTTTAAATCAAGATGTAGTGTTTTGCCACTATATATATTATATATAATGTATGCTGCGGCAAGCCGTAAACTCAAACGCGGTTTCGCCTTTTTCTATATTATACTACAAAGTAAAATTTTTTGCATTAAAATTAAGCAAAGTTTAAAAAATATTTTTGGCAGTTTTAGTTTAATTTAAGTTGCAATTATTTTAAAAATATATTACAATATTGTGCAGACCAAAGACGGAGAGGTGTCAGAGTGGTCGAATGTGCACGCTTGGAAAGCGTGTATACGGAAACGTATCGGAGGTTCGAATCCTCTCCTCTCCGCCAAAATAATAGCGTCACCTTTTTGGTGGCGCTTTTATTTTGGTTGATATTGTTGTTTTAGGAGAGGATTCGAAACAGCGTTAATAAACGGTAGACACCTACCGTTTTAGCGGTGACCGAAGATTTTTGCAAGGTACTAAGTTGGGGTTAATCTCTTTTGCCTTGCAAAAAGCAAGAAAGAAGTCCTCTCCTCTCCGCCACTTTTTATCCCCCGTATAAAAATGCGGGGGTTTTTGTTTTCTTAATTGACAAGCAAACTTTACTTTGCTATAATAACTTAAAATCAAACTTTTTTTGGAGCAAAGATGTTAGATATTGATAATAAAAACCGAACTAACAGCGGTAATATTGCAAGCATTGTTGGTATTTTAGTTAATATTTTGCTTGCGGGCGTAAAAGTTTTAGTAGGGCTAATATTTGGTGTAATTTCTCTTTTTGCGGACGGTTTAAATAACTTTACCGATTGCGGAAGCAGTATAATTTCGCTAATATCTTTTAAGTTATCGTCAAAGCCCGCCGATAAAGAACACCCCTTTGGGCACGAGCGCATCGAATATATTTGCTCTATCGTGGTTGCATTTATAATTTTACTTATTGCAATAAGCATTGCGATTGAATCGGTAAATAAAATTATTGCGCCGCCCGAAGTTAGTTTTTCTATTTGGATAGTGCTTGCGCTCGTTTTATCCGTATGCGCAAAGCTGGGCTTATACTTTTACTATAAAACGGTTGCAAAGAAGTTAAATTCTTCCATCTTAAAAGCGGCAGCGGTTGACAGTTTAACCGACTGCATATCTACTTCAACCGTATTTGTTTCGCTTATCGTTGGTTTAATATTTAATATCAACATAGACGGTTACGCGGGCGTTGCGGTGTCTATCTTTATCGGTTTTTCGGCTGTTAATATTCTTAAAGAAGTATTTTCAGTTTTAATCGGTAAAGCGCCTGACAACGAACTTTTACTTGATATAAAACAAAAAATTCTTTCCTACCCTGGTGTTTTGGGTGTGCACGATATTTCCGTTTACAGTTACGGTCCTAACAAGTATTTTGCAAGCGTTCACGTGGAAGTTGACGCCGCTCAAGACGTTTTGACTTCACACGAACTTATTGACGACATTGAAAAGGATTTTCTAAAAAGCACTGGAATAATGCTTACCGGGCATTTAGACCCGATAGTTACCGACGACGAGCGTGTAAATACATTAAAAAAGCAAGTTGAAGAAATCGTTTGTAAGATAGACCCGACCTTTTCTATTCACGACTTTAGAATGGTGTTTGGCGTAAACACGACTAACGTGCTTTTCGACCTTGCTATCCCCTACGACAGCAAGATGACCAAAGATGAAATAAAAAATATTCTTGAAAAAGAAATAACGGCAATTAACAGTCAATATTGTTTAGTTTTAACTATTGAACATTGTATTTAAAATAATATTGACAATAAATATATTATTTGATAGAATAATTACGATGATTTTATTATAAGGGATTGTTTTATGAGCGTATTTAAGAGAGCAAACTGGCATAGCGGACTTACTTACCGCCACGTATGTGAAAACTGCAAAGCAGAAATAAAATATACCGACTACGATTTAGATTACCGCCCATGGTTTGCGGACGGATTCGTTTATTGCCCAAGATGTCAAAAACCCTTACGCCATAATGAAAACTTGGCTATTAACAACGATGGCGAATATATTAACACCCCCGCGCAAGAACAACCCCCAACTACTGCAAAGCGTTTTTGCACGAATTGTGGAAATAAAGTGTCGGAAACAGATAACTTTTGTTCTCTTTGTGGTACAAAATTAAAATGATTTATTTAAAAATTAAAAGCACGGATGCTGTCCGTGCTTTTTTTGTTGTCAAAATTTATTTTTCGACTAAATATCCTTTTTCTTTAAGTGCTTGTTCAACCTTATCTAAAACGGCTTTATTTTCCGCGCGTACCGTGTGAAAATGTCTACCACCAGTAATATTCATAAGTTCGGCTGAAGACCCACTTTTAACCGTTTCAATAAACTTTTTCACTTGTTTTTCCGTCAAAATATTAAGCGGAGCGGAAATTTTACCATAAACGTCGTGCATAATGAAAACGTCGGCAGCAGTACCGCCACATTGAACTATCGTCAAAAGTTCGTCTTCCGTGCTATTTTTATCGTGATAAACTTCAAACACACGCTCTAACAAGGGTGATTTTTTAAGCAAATACCCATAATGCGTAGAAACTATCGTATAACCAAGTTTTCTTAAATATGCAATATCTTGAACGATAATCTGTCTTGACACGCCGTACTTTTCTGCAAGAAAATCACCAGTAATCGCACGCTTTTCAGACGCCAATAATGCTGCTATATCTTTTTTTCTATCTTTTGCTTTCATCATGCTCTCCCTTTTGTTACACAGCGTGCAAGTTTTTTAGCGATAAGTCAAGTATCGGCGACGAATGAGTAAGTGCACCACTTGAAATATAATCAACGCCAATATCGGTTAGTTTTGCCACGTTTTCTTTAGTAACGTTGCCGCTGCACTCTGTTTCAGCCTTACCCTTGCAAAGTTGAACGGCAGTTTTCATATCTTCAATGCACATGTTATCGAGCATAATAATATCTGCCCCTGCTTCTAAGGCTTCTTTAAGCATATCTAAGTTTTCAACTTCCACTTCGATTTTTCTAACGAACGGTGCGTATTCTTTAGCCATTTTAATTGCTTCTTTTACACCACCTGCCGCACCGATATGATTATCTTTAAGCAAAATGCCGTCGCTTAAATTATACCTATGATTGTAACCACCACCCACTTTAACAGCGTACTTTTCAAATACTCTCATATTCGGAGTGGTTTTTCTAGTATCTAAAAGTTTGGTTGAAGTACCTTCTAAAAGTTTTGCAATGGCCTTTGTGTAAGTAGCAATACCGCTCATTCTTTGAAGATAATTAAGCGCGGTTCTTTCACCTGAAAGCAACACTCTAATATCCCCACGAACAAACCCGATTTTTTGTCCTTTTTTAACTTCATCACCATCTTTTACAACAAACACAGACTTAGTATCCTTATCAAGAAGTTCAAAAACCCTTGCAAAAACGTCAAGCCCAGCAATTATACCGTCTTGCTTTGCAATCAAATCAACTTCACCCAAGCAATATTCGCGCATAACTGAATTTGTGGTAATATCTTCACTTGTAATGTCTTCTTTAAGCGCGCTTAAAATTAAATCGTCTGCATTTACTTTCATGCTTATATTATTCATAGTTTTCTTCCCTTTTTTTATAGCCGCTAACACAGCCCTTTTGTATTCTTCTTCAAAATTTTGATAAAGCGTGGGATGAAGTTCAAACTCGATTTCTTCCGCTTTCGTATAATTTTTTATAATGTCTTTCGCTGCTCGTTTTGCAAAAACAAGGCTCTCAAGCAATGAATTGCTTGCCAAACGATTTTTTCCGTGAACACCGTTACACGAAGTTTCACCCACCGCGTACAACCTATCCATAGAAGTTTTACTGTCTAAATCAACGTCTATACCACCCATAAAGTAGTGTTGCGCTGGAACGACGGGTATACATTCTTTGGTAACGTCATAGCCCGCATCCAAACAATATTCGTAAATGTGCTGAAAGTGCTCTTTAATCACCTTCTGGGGAATAGGTTTCATTGACAACCAAACGTGCTCGCTTCCTTCCTTTTCCATTTCATTAAAAATGGCTTTTGTAACGACGTCTCTCGGAAGAAGTTCATCAACAAACCTTTCGCCTTTGCCGTTTAAAAGTATCGCACCTTCCCCTCTAACAGACTCTGAAATAAGAAACTTTCTTCCGTTTGTCTTTTCATAAAAAGTAGTGGGATGTATTTGAATATAGTCTATATTTTCTATTCTTATATTGTTTTTTAAAGCGATAGCAAGCGCATCACCTTTAATGTGTCGATAATTAGTAGAATGTTCGTAAAGCCCACCAACACCGCCGGTTGCAAACACCGTATAGTCGGCAAAAATTTTTGAATATTCCCCGTCTTTATCTCGACCGATTACACCGTAACAAGTATTTTTCTTACTGATGACGTCAACCATTGTGTAATTTTCAATAAGCGTTACGTTTTTGAGATTTTTTACCGCATCTAATAGATGTGAAGTTATCTCTTTGCCTGTTTCGTCTTGATGAAATAAAATTCTCGGTTTAGAATGTGCACCTTCCTTGGTGTAAGCAAAATCTTGACCGTCCTTTTCAAAGCGCACGCCGTAAGAAACGATTTCATCAATAACTTCTCGTGAAGAGCGTATCATTACGTCAACCGACGCTTTCCTATTTTCATAATGGCCAGCGCGCATCGTGTCTTCAAAAAAGGAATCGTAATCATCTTTATCCCTTAAAACACAAATACCGCCTTGCGCCAAAAACGAATCACTTTTTTCAGCCTTGTCTTTACTTATTACTATTATGTTTTTATCTTTTGGCAAACTCAGTGCAGTAAAAAGTCCCGCAGCACCGCTACCTACTATTAGAATATCCGTTTTCATTTCTACTTTGCTAGTTCCAACATCCTATCAAGCGGTTTTAACGCTTTAATTCTATCTTGTTCGTCAATAATAATTTCATTTTTACCGCTGATAAGTACTTCAATAACCTTTTCAAGCGTATTCTTCTTCATATCTTCACATATGGGCATAGGATTAACAAACACAAACTTCTTATCTGGGTTATCTTTTTGAAGTTGATATAAAACACCTACTTCCGTACAAATAATAAATTCTTTATTATCGCTATTTTTAGCAAAACTGATAATGCCCGCCGTGCTGCCGATATAATCTGCAAGATTTAAAACTTCTTTAGTACATTCGGGATGAGCAAGAACGAGCGCGTTAGGATAAAGTGCTTTTTGTTCTTTAACTTGCTCAGCCGTCATAACCTTATGTCGCGGACAAAAACCGTCGTTTAAGATAACGTTCTTTTCAGGCACTTGCTCTTTTACGTAACGCCCAAGATTTTGGTCGGGTATAAAGAATATATTTTTATTCGGAAGTGCTTTAACGATTTTTACCGCATTAGAAGACGTTACACAAACGTCGCTTTGAGTTTTTAGTTTCAACACGGAATTTACGTAACAAACGACTGCTAAATCATCATATTCTTTTCTAAGCCTTTCAATCTCACCGTCTTTTACCATGTGCGCCATCGGGCAATCAGCGGTTATATCAGGCATTAAAACTGTCTTTTGCGGATTAATAATCTTTGCGCTTTCTCCCATAAAAGAAACCCCGCAAAAAACGATTTTATCTTCCTTAATTTCTTTGGCAATCTTTGCAAGATAAAAAGAATCTCCTATATAATCGGCAATTTCTTGAATTTCATCCGAGCAATAATAATGAGCCAAAATAACTGCATTTTTTTCCTTTTTCAAAAGTTCAATTTTCTTCACTAAATCACTTTTCATTCACATTATGCCCCATTTTAAATTTAATTCGAAATAATTATAACATTTGTAAAGTTTTAATGTCAACTTTTAACCAATTAAAATAATGAATATTTTTCGTCATTATTTGAATATATTCATTTTATAGTTATTTGTACCTAAATTTAATAAAAAAGCACTGTACCGTTTTCGGCACAATGCTAATATCTTTTGTTGTTTAGTTGTAAACAAAAAAAACACAAGCACTTGTTTGTGCTTGTGTTTTTTTGGTGTGAAGGATGGGACTTGAACCCACACGGATAACCATACGCCCCTCAAACGTACGCGTCTGCCAATTCCGCCACCCTCACGCGTTTCAGCCTTTATATATTACTCAAAATTTAATCATTTGTCAAGGATATTTCCATATAATTTTTTATATTTTGAAAAAGTTTTTTTAATTTTCTTACCATATTCAAGCGTTTCTTTATAAGCAACGAGTTGTAGATAAACACCGTCATCACTATATTCCTTATTTTTAAGCCATTCCCTAACCTTTCCTTCCCCAGCATTATATGCGTAAATTGCAGACTCAATATTATTAAACTTATCTATCAAATATTTTAAATAAAAAGTTCCAAAATTGATATTTGTTTTTGCATCCATTATATCATAACTTTTTTCGCCTTTAAGTTTTGCAATATAATCGGCGGTGCTTTTTGTTATTTGCATAAGCCCAAACGCACCCTTATTGCTAACCGCGCTCTCGTCAAACTCACTTTCAACTTTTATCACTGCAAATATAAGCGCGCTATCCACCCCGTTTTCTTTTGCGGCGGCAAGCACTTCAGTCTTAAACTTAAGTGGATAGAATAAATTTTTCTCTATTAAATTTACTAAGGACAGTGCTATTACCAAAACCATAATAACAGCACCGATAACCGCCAAAACTCTGCGGTAGTTCCAAATAGAAAAACGCATACAACAAGTATATGCGTTTTATATCTTTTATAATCATTATTTACCGTCTAAATCAGGGTTAAGTGTTATAATGTGCTCGCCCTTAATATCCGTTTCAGCGAACCTTTGGTCTTGCAAAACTGCCGCGCGCTTAACCGAATGATTGCCGTACTTTGCGCGAATTTTATCCACTGCCACATCAAGTCTATCTTTTTTTTCTTCCGACACACCGTCAAAATCAAAAGACAACTGCTCCGCCCCCACGCTAAACGAACTTACCGCAACGCCAAGCGCCCTTACGGGGTTTTCCCACTTATAAATTTCAGTAAACATTTTATAGCAAGCGTTTGCTATATCTGAAGTAGAACTTGTTGGAACGCTAAGTTTAACTTGCTTACCGAAGTTTTTAAGCGAGTTATCGGTAATTGAAAGTTTAACAGTACTTGCCTTGCCCACGCCACTTTCTCTTAATCTTGCCGCAACCGATTCCGCAAGCAGTAATATAAGCGTTTTTGCCTGCTCGAAAGTATATAAATCACGGTAAGAAGTAAGACTGTTACCTATACTTTTCACCCCTTCTTCCGCGCGCTTATCGGCAACAGGCGAATCATCTTCTCCGCTAGCGAAAACTTTAAGCGTATGCCCCCACACGCCGAGTAGCCGCGTCAAAACACTTTCATCAGTAGTAGCAATATCGCCGATGGTGTGTATGCCTATTGAATTTAGTTTGTTTTTTGTTGCTTTGCCTACGTAAAGCAATTCTTCCGCGGGCAAATTCCACACGGTTTTTTTATAATTTTCGGGTGAAATAATGGTGATTGCATCGGGTTTTTTCATATCCGAGCCGAGTTTAGCAAACACCTTGTTAAAACTTACACCTATACTGACCGTAACCCCTATTTCTTCTTTAACCGCCTTGCGAATTTGCTCGGCAATCTGCTCGCCAGAGCCGAAAATTCTAAGGCTGTCGGTAACGTCTAACCAGCACTCGTCAATACCGAAAGGTTCAATGTGGTCGGTAAAGCGCTCGTAAATAGCCCTAACCGCTTTAGACACCTTTAGATAGGACGGAAAATCAGCGGTAACGGTCATAAGTTTAGGGCATTTTTTCTTTGCTTGCCATAAAACTTCACCAGTTTTAACACCAAACTCTTTGGCGATTTGGTTTTTAGCCAAAACTATTCCGTGCCTATCTTCCACGCTACCGCAAACGGCAAGCGGAACGCTTTTTAAGTCGGGGTTTTTCATTACTTCAACCGACGCGTAAAAGTTATTCAAATCGCTGTGCAAAATCGTGCGCATAACCCCAACCCTTCCTTTTTTCTTTATAAAGTTATTATACCACAAAGCCCGCGTTTTTACAACGGATAAAATAAAACACCACAAGCATTTTTGACAATATAAGTTTAGTTTTGCCAAATTATTCTATATATGCGTTTTTACTTTGCCCTATAATTACACTACTTAACTTGTCAATAGGGGGTACTATGAAACGCGTTATATCTTTAATATTAGCGGTTATCTTTACGCTTTGCTGTTTTAGTTTTAAGATAACGCCCGCGCACGCTGACGCACTTTTTGCGCGAGTAATCACCGAAGACACCCCTTTTTACCAGACCGAATCTTCCATAGAACCGCTATTCTTTCTGCCTTACACCTATTACGTAAAAGTTATAAAATCGGGCGAAGAATTTACTCACGTTGAGTGTTACGGCGACGGCGACACCGCCGCTATCGACGGCTACGTTCCTACTGAAATGCTATTTTTTGACGGTTTAAGCGTTCAAAACCCCTTCGTTGTGTTGCAACTAACCACGGTAAATACCGCAGTTTTGTATGAAGATGCAGCGCTTAATAAACAATCTCAATACGTATTTGAAAACCGCAAGTTAAACTATTACGGACACACCAATACGTCTAGCGGAAAAGCGTATTTCGTAAGTTATAACGACCGTTTAGGTTATATAAAAGAAACGGACGTTTACCCCTTTTCTATCCCCAACCACCCCAACGAACTTACCTTTTTAGTGCCAGAAGAACCCATTTTACCGCCTACCGAAAACACGCAGCAACAATCTAATAACGCCTTTTTTGGGCTAAAAGTTGCAATAATTATATGTATATTATTTGCGGGCGTAGTAGCGCTGTTCTTTGCCCTATCAAAGCACCCCGATAGAAAGGCTGCCGCAACCTATTACGATGATAACGAATACGAATAATTTTTTTATGCAGATAAACGCATCTTCTCTCTAGTAACTTTTGCAGTAGTGGGTTTTTTGTAAATGCTCTTTTTAGAATAACTATTTTCGTGCGCAATAGTTCTTTTAAGAAGTTCTCTAAAGAAGTCGATTTTAAGACAAGTTTGTTCAAACCACTCATCCGTAGTCCCATTTTTTTCAAAAAGTTCTGAAACCCTTTCAATAAGTCTAGTTTGTTTTCTAAAATACGCCCTGCTTTCAAAGTCAAAACCGTCAAAATACTCTTTGGGTTTGCGCTTAAAATACTTGTACTCAATTAAGTCGATTTGTTCAAAATCTAATTTTTCAAGCACTTCATCAATTCTTATTTTAAGTGCAAAAAGCGTATCTTTTTGCTGGGTGTACTCAACAATTCTTTCACATTGAGTAATTGCCAAAGAATAATCGCACATAGACGATAGCGCCTTTTTTTCAACGATATCGTCAATTTGATCTGCAATATTTTGCAGGTTAGAATACGCGTAAAGCGCGGTTTTAGCATAATTAACGTTCATTTTTATCTCTCCTTGTTTGCCCGAATTTTAAGCATAATTTATTAGCGCCATTATACTTTTGTGAAAATGCATAAGTCAATATTTTATGTCAACAAAACGAACATTTGTTCGTATTTTATAGTTGAATAATAACGGTTTAATATGACACTTATTGACATAATAAACAAAGTTTTTCTGCTTTAAAAGGCAATTTCACAAAAAAACAAAGAAGAAAAACAAACGTTTTTGTCGATAAAAATTGATAGATATAATTTTATGACTTAAATTGTCGAAAGAAAAAATTAAATGCGTTTTTTTACTATTTTGTAGCCTTTTTGGCAAATAAAAGAAAATTATAAAAAATTTTGTAAAAGAGTGCCGCTTTTTTTTGGGCTCTTTTTCTTTTTACGCGTACACGCGCGCAAATTTTATACAAGAAAAGTGTTTAAATGTATTGTAAATTTGCGTTTTATGT
This sequence comes from Christensenellaceae bacterium, assembly GCA_045594285.1. GTDB lineage: Bacteria > Bacillota > Clostridia > Christensenellales > Borkfalkiaceae > UBA1259. Next base: position 223,180 of record JAZNYF010000006.1, read on the forward strand.
GATAAAATATATGTTATGAAAAAGTTGAGTTTTATTAGCGGTAAAAAATTTATAATATCATTGCTTATTATTGCCCTGACGATGTCTGCGGCAAGTTTTGGGCTTTTTAATTTCGTTAAACCAGTAAGTGCGGCAAATACTTCTATTCACCTACCCAAAAGTGATTTAGAATATAAAGCGCTCACTTCCCCCGTTGACGCCGTTCACGACAAAAATTATACGGCAATCGTTCACGACGCATCACTTTTAGTTTACGTCGGCGGAGAGTATAAAGCGCCCGTTACCAACTTTACTTCTATCAAGCAAGTTAAAAAACTCGACAATGCAACGGTAATCGTTTCCGACAACGGCAGCCTATACCAAATCCCCGTGCACAACCTTTCAATAAAGAGTGCAATGTTGGATACTAACAACAACGTTATCGGTGGTAACTATTTTGATATTAGTTCAAAATATCTAGTAACCGCGTACGGCACGGACGGCGCAATTTATTCTAAATCAGGTGGCCGATACACTTATCTATCAAAACTTACCCTTGACGGCGACAAGCCTATTGCCACGAACGAAAACGGCAAAATCTTCTTTGTAAACGACGGTATATATATGGTTGATGCAACCGCACCGCAAGATACGGCGGTTAAAATTTCCGACCACGTACCGAATAAGATGATTGCCGATAATCAAAACGTTTACTACCTAATCAACGGCAGCAGCAACGTTTATAAATTAGAAATTGCAAACGGGCATATGCACGAACTAATTGCAAGTGCGCCCGATTACGACTTGGGCAACCTTATCACCCCTAGCGGAATTTCTTTCAACGATGGAAACTTAATCGTAACCGACAGCACGCAAAATACCGTTCAAGAATTTGCTGTTCTAAATAACGAATTGACTTTTACTGGTTTTGCTATTGCTAAAAACAAAACCGCTTACAACAGAATTTCACCTAACGCCACTGACGTTGAAAAACAAGGCGACACTGTTGCGGTTTTAGACAACTATAAAATTACCGTTATTAAAAACGCATCAAAAAGCGATTATTCCAAAGATAATTACGCTAACTTTATAATGGGTAAGAACGTTGAAAAGAACATTCAATACTTTACGCTTGGTACTTCTAAAATACTTTATTCAACCACAGCAACTAAAATAAAAATGCTTAACCTAGAAAGCGCGACTGAAACCGAAGTTACTTTGCCAGTCTCTAGCGTTTTAGTTGACGATATGTTCTATCAAAGCGGAACTTTCTATCTCTTGGTACACACAAGCACTTCATCAATCGTATACGCAATTGATGAAAAGGATAATAGCGCAACTTTAAAAGAACTAATCAATCAGTCTAACTCAAGCCATTTCAGCGCAATAGCCGTTGACGTAATGGATAATATTTATTTAGCCGACCAAAACGGCGTTAAAAAATATTCGCTAGATGATGAAAATAAATACGCGTTAGATTTTGGGCTTGCAGTAACTGGCGTTCAAAAAATGCAAACCGACCTTGGTGGCAAGGTGTTTATGTTGACTAACGGCGCGGTTAGAGTGTTTGACGGTTCTTCAACCATAAAAACCGCTACCCCCGCAGCCTATATCGACGGCGACCTTTTAAGTTCATTTGCACTTAACTATGAAAAGAGTGAAGTTTTCCTTTTGTTTAAGGGTAAAGAGTACTTATGCACTAACGGCGGTATTACCAACGACGCACTCGATAAAGCAGCAGTCGCAGACAGCGTTTATATAACGAGTGGCGAAAACGCCGATATAGACCGTTTAATGCTTGTTAAAATTAGAGACGGTGCTAACGTGTACGCGGTTAATAAAAATGAGCAAAAACTTGCATACAAAGGCTTAACTAAAGTAGAGAGCGAATACGTTTACGTGTGCGACGTGCGCTTTAGCAGCACGCTTACGATGTGTGCCGTTTACGGAAATAACGGTTTGGCGCTTGTAAATAAAGCGGATATGCGAAACTACAGCGCGGAAGAACTAACCGCTCCTAAAGAAGTTATAGTTTCAACTGACGTAAACGCTTACTTTATGCCGCTTGTAACTAAAGACGGTGAGTTCAGTTTAAGCGGCGAAAACGTAAGACTTGCTAAAAATACAAGCCTTTACCCCACTGCAAAAATAAGCGTTTTGGGTAGAGATTTCTATTACGCAACCGTAACGATAGCGGGCATTGAACGCACTTGTTTCGTACCCGTAGACTTTACCGCACTAATGCTTGCAGATGAAGAACAACCCGAAAATTACATTTTGGAAACGGTAAAAGAAGTTACCCTTTATGAAGACGCTGCACTCACCACTGCAATTAAAACTATTGCAAACGGCAGCAAGGTAAAAGTTTTGTCTAAAGAAAACGGCGTTGCGTTTATTAAAGTGGAAATAGACGGTCAAGATTATTGTGGATATATAAGTGAAAGCGCAATTAGTAACGAACCGCAAATTATGGTTAGAAATATGCTTTTAATCATAGGTGCAACCGCAGTCGTTGCTGGAACTTTAACTTACTTTATTACGAAAAAGAAAAAACGATAAAAAAACCTAAAACCAAAAAAGCCAACCTATTTTTTAGGCTGGCTTTTCTTTTTTTAATAAAACTCAATCACTGTAAACGGTGGTATATTCTTCCCTATCGGGTATTATTTTAAGAAGTTCAAATTCTTCATCTGGGTCAAAATTGTCCGCATTTTCATAAGCGGCTAATTTTGAAATTGAAACTTCGTACGCGGTCAAAGTTTTTACTTGGTCATCGGTAACGCGCTTTTGGTACTCTCTACTTTGAATTCTTCCGCTTATTGCAATCTTTTCTCCAACGGCAAGGTTTTTAGCAAAACGCGCGTTTCTGCCCCACGCTATACACGGAATATAATCCGACTTGTTATAAGAGCGGTTTACAGCAATCAAAATATCGGCAATTTCACGGTTAAACGGCGTTGTGCGGTATATAGGCGGCTTACAAATGTAACCAGTCAATACTATACTGTTTGGGTTTCTAACAGGCATATCTTCAAGCAATTCTCTAACGAACACGGTAAGCATAAGTTTACTTTTTCCGTCAACCAACTTATTATAACTTCTAAACTGACCGAGAGCGTTAATAGTAACACCTACGCGCAAAGCGCCGTCTGAAATTAGTCGCTCTGACACGGTTACGGGTAAAATATCGCCTTGTCCTGAAAGTCTTTTAACGAGCACGTTCATCTCGTAAAAGCCTTCGCCGTAAACTTCGTGTGAAAATTCCGCTTCGGTAACGATTTCACCACTGATGAAAACTCTGTTGTTTTTTTCTTGCATAATGTTCATATATAAATTTCCTCCAAAGAATTTCTTACGAATTTTTTACTTGCGTTCCGTCCGAACGAATTTGATAATTATCTTTATAAATAAGTTCGCTTATCGGCACGAACGTATATCCTTCATTTAATAAGTAATCGATGATTTTAGGGAGTGCTTCAGCCGTGTGCTTGCCTTGATTGTGGAAAAGCACTATCGAACCACCCTTTACCCTTTCCGTTACCCTTTTATAGATCTCGTTTGCGGATAAATCTTTCCAGTCCAAACTATCCACGTCCCACTGAATAGTGTATAAATTAAGGGATTTGGCAGTGTTTAATAATAGGTCGTTATACTCGCCAAAGGGTGCGCGGAAAACTTCAACTTTTTTACCAGTAATATCTTCAATAGCCTTTGTAGAAGTTATAAGTTCACTTTCCATTTTTTCTTTTGAGAGTTTGCTCATATGCGGATGAGTTGCCGAGTGAGTGCCTATCTCATGCCCCGCATCGCTAATTTTCTTAATATAATCGGGGTGTTTCCTAGTCCAAAATTCCACGCAAAAAAACGTACAAGTTACGCCCTTTTCCGTCAATATTTCAAGCAGTTTATCTGTGTAATCAACGCCCCACGCGCAGTCGAAAGAAATGGATAACTTTTTATCTTCTCTCTCCACCCTATAAATAGGCAATTCTTTTGTTTTGGCGCTTACTTCAATAGCCCCACCACTAAATATAATAATAAAGATTATTACTCCCGCTAAAAGCGTGCAAGTAGTGGTTAAAAATATACGCTTTTTTATTGCTGTAATAAGCATTATATAATACCGCCTAAAGAGAATTTTGTATTACTTTGTCAAAATACAAATAATTTTGCTACTAAATAAAAATATGCTCGCCAAAATATAATTATGACGAGCACAAAAGAAAGCCCTTGGTAAAAAACCAAGGGCTTTAAGTTATAAATTAAATTGTCAGTTAAAAACTATTTAGCGATACGGAACCAGTGGAAGTCCCCATCACCGTTACCACGGCTTGCATCGTGATCTCTAAACATCTTTGCAACCGTTTCAGCGTTAGCCATTACGCTTTCACTTCTATAATCATCATCAGAAGGGCTCTTGCTGTACGCTTTATTGATAACCCAGTCAGAAGTTACCGTAAGGATTGCGCGTTCAAGACCTTTTATCATAAAGGCTTGCGGATAAATATGATGCACGGTGCTGGGAATAGTTACAACGCCGATTGAAGTATCATAGAATGCTCTAGTATAAATTTCTTCAAGACCATCAGGAAGAGTAACGCTCTTAATTGCCACGCCGTTAAACGCATCTTGCCCGATAAACTTAACGGGCGCGTTTTCCATCTTAGTAGGAATAACAACGTTTTCAACGAAAACGCCTTCTTCAAAACCTAAAATGGTGCAAAAACCAGTATTCTTATTGATAGCGTATCTTAAACCTTGGGTGTAAACTTCTTCAGCAGAACAGAATTTACATACGTGGTCAATATAATCGTGTGCGGGGCTACCTAAAACGTAAGTATCAGTTCCCTTTTCACCACATTCACAAGTATAGTAATACTTAGCAGCGGCAGTGCAAGTTGCTGGTTGCGCAAGCGTATCTGCACTTGCACTCTTTACGGTGAAAGAGTGTTTATGACCAGTATCACCACATGCAAAGAGTGAAGTTACGGCAACAATGCTTAACGCTAAAGCAATAATTTTAACGATAATTTTTTTCATTTAACATCATCTCCTTTTTTTATCTAGATAATTTTATCATAAATACAATGGTCGGTCAATGTACAATTTTAATATTTGGCTATCATTTTAGCACAATTCTACGAAAAAACAGCAAGAACGCATCGTTCTTGCCGTAAAAGTATGAATTTTATTATTTATCAACGCGGAACCAAGTTTTATTTGCTCCACCATCTTGATGACGGTCGTTATAATCTTTGAAGTGAGTTGCAGCCGCCGTAGAACTGCCGGTAATTGAAGTTGGAACTTTTTGGTCGTCAGAAGGATTAGAAGAAATAAACTTATTCCAGTACCAACCATCTTTTACTACAAAAGTTACGTTAGTAATACTCTTTGTAAAGAACGCTTCACCGTAAATTGCTTTTACCGTGCTTGGAATAGTTACAACCGTAAGAGCGGAATTTCTAAAAGCACCAGTCATAATCATTTCAAGCCCTTCAGGTAAAGTAATTTTTGTAAAAGTTGCATTTTCAAATGCGCTTGCACTAATAGTTTTAACGGGCTTATTTTCCATCTTAGTAGGAATAATTACGTGCATGGGAACTTCCACACCTTCTTCAAACCCTAAAATCGTGCAAGTATTATTTTTACCAATAATATATTTTAAGCCTTCAGTATATTCTTCCACGTCCCCACAAGAGCATACGTGGTCGATATAATCGTGAACGTGTGCGGGTTCATCTCCACCACCGCCGCCAGCACCAGTATTGCCACAAGCGGTAAGCGTAAACAATGCTAAAAGGCTCAACGCTAAAGCAATAATTTTGAATAATAATTTTTTCATTTTTATCCCCTTATAACATTTATATAATTATTTTAACATATTTAAACGCTTTGTCAATTGTGTTTTTTAATTTCTATTTGTGTTTTTTATACTTTTTAATTATAAACAAAAAACGAACGGAAAATATCCATTCGTTTTTTAGTACTATAATATTATATTATTCGTAAACGCGGAAGAAAGAGTAAGTTTTTTCTTTTCTAACTTCAGAAGCCCAGTCGTCGACTGCCTTATTTCCTATAAACTTTTCAGGTTTATAACATTCATCAATATCTTTACCAGCGGTGATGAACTTATTTCTATACCAGTGATAAGGGTTTACAAAATATATCTTGTCAAATTTTTCACAACCGTAAAACGCAGTTGCTCCAACAAATTCTACGGTTGACGGAATTGATATTGTTGCTAAATTATCAGCGTTTTCAAATGCGCCCATTTCAATTCTCTTTAAACCTTCAGGAAGTTTAATAGACTTAATATCACTATCTTTAAACGCGTTAGCAGAAACAATTTCAACCGGCTTATTTTCAAACTTTTGCGGAACTATAATTTCGGTTTCAGTAGCAGTACCTTTACCCCTTAAAACCGCTTGTCCGTTATTATTAACGAAGAAGTTTAAGCCTTCGGTGTAAACTTCTGCTTTACCACAAACAGTACAAACGTGGTCTATATAATTGCAGTATGCAGGACCCATTTCAAAGGTTTCCGTCCCCTTTTCGCCAGCCTTGTTAGAAAAATAATACTTTGCGGGAGTGGTGCAAGTTGCCGGTTGTGCAAGATAATTTGCGCTAACTCTTCTATAAGCGTAATCTCCACCACCACCGCCAGCGCCAGTATCACCACAAGCAACAAGTGATGAAATTGCTAAAAGGCTTAACGCCAAAGCAATAATTTTAACAATAATTTTTTTCATCAATCATTATCTCCTATTATCATTTAATCCATTTTAACATAATTATAACAGTCGGTCAATGTACAATTTTAATATTTGACTGTGTTTTTAGCACAATTATATGAAAAAAGCGAACGATAGTAATCGTTCGCTTTAATTAAAATTAAAGTTAAATTATTTAACTATACGATACCAAACCAAGTTACCGCCGTTATCGGCTCTATCAGTATCGGTTAAAGTTTTTGCGATTCCTTGTGCATTTGCCATTGTAGACGCTTTTACTGCATTTGCAGGGTCGGGTGAAGCCATGTAATGACGACCACGATACCAGCCTTCGGTTTGAGTAAAGTTAACAGTTCCAAGGTGCGGAGCGTTAAGTGCTTGAACGTGAATTTGTTCAACTGATGCAGGAATAGTGATTGCATTGAGATTGCTACCAACAAAAGCGTAGTTGTAAATATAACGAAGTCCATCAGGAAGTCTTATAAACTTAAAGGTTGCGTCCTTAAATGCGTTTGCGCCGATTGCAACAACGGGCTTGCCGTTAATCTTTTGCGGGATATAAACTGTTTCAGGAACTTCTACTCCTTCTTCAAAACCCAAAATACTAATAGTGCCGCCAGCAATTTCTTTATACCTTAAGCCTTCGGTATATTGTTCAACGTCCCCACAAGAACATACGTGGTCGATATAATCGTGAACGTGTGCGGGTTCATCCCCACCACCGCCGCCAGCACCAGTATCACCACAAGCAGTAAGCGTAAATAACGCACAGATAGCAAGCGTCATTGCTAAGAGTTTAGTTAAAAAGTTTTTCATTGTTTTTCTCCCTATTTTATCATATATTTATTCTATCATAGAATTATACAAAAATCAAGACTTTATTATATTTTTTGTACTAAAAAAAGCGAACGAAAATACTTTTCGTTCGCTTTAATTAAATTAAAGTTAAATTATTCAAATCTAGTCCAGAAACAAGCACCGGGCTTAGGATTGCCTTGGTTAGAAGTGTCGCAGTTGGTCAATCTATCAGCAAGTGCAGTTTTGCTTGCAAAGTATTCATCATCTTTAACACCACTCGCAGGTTTACTAGTAGGTGCGTGTCTCGTAACGTACCAACCATTAGTATTCAAGAAGATTGCTGAGCCTAAGTTTTTGGTATCAAATGCGTTAGGATAAATTTGTTTTAACGATGCGGGGAAAGTTATTGCGTTAAGCATACTATTAGTAAACGCATTAGAATAAATTACTTCAAGTCCTTCAGGAAGAACTATTTGTCTAAAGGTTGAGTTTTCAAACGCGCTACCACCTATAGCAATTACCTTTTTGCCGTTAATCTTTTGCGGAATATAAACTGTTTCAGGTACTTCTGCACCTTCTTCAAAACCTAAAATGGTTACACCGTTAGAAATTTCTTTATACCTTAAGCCTTCGGTATATTGTTCAACGTCCCCACAAGAACATACGTGGTCGATATAATCGTGAACGTGTGCGGGTTCGTCCCCACCACCGCCGCCACCAGCACCAGTGTCGCCACAAGCGGTAAGCGTAAACAACGCACAGATAGCAAGCGTCATTGCTAAGAGTTTAGTTAAAAAGTTTTTCATTGTTTTTTCTCCCTATTTTATTATGTATTTATTTTATCATAAAATTATACAAAAATCAAGGTTTTATTATATGTTTTGTGCTAAATTAAAAGAAAAAACCTTGCAAAATGCAAGGTTTTTTACGTGTTTCATAAAATTAGTTACCAGTAGAACCCCAAACGATATTAGCGTTGCATTGAGAATTCCAACTAATTGACCAGCTTGCAGGCTTTGCAGCAACTTCACAGTAAATGGTTGCGTCTTTATTTACGCTTGCAAAAACGGTGCTTTCCATTTCAGTTACGCTTGCAGGGATAACGATTTTGTTAAAGTTTGCAAGTGATGAAAATGCTTGTCCACAAATAGTAACTAACCCATCGTTTAAAAATGCTTGTTCTAAAGTAGAGTTTTGGAATGCGCCGTAACCGATAGTTTTGATATTCTTAGAGAGTTTTACAGTTTTAATAGCCGTGTTTTCAAACGCTCTTTCGCCTATAGCAACAACGGGAAGCCCGTCAATCTTTTCAGGGATAACAACGTCGGTTGCGTCTGCATCCCCTAAACCAGTAACTATCCAGCCAGTATCTTCAGCGTTGACTTCCAAACCTAAGTCTTGCGTTGAACCTTCGTTTTGACCGCAAATGGTGCAAGTATAGTTATTAAAGTCGTGTGCGTTTAAATCAGCAGCACCACTCTTAAAGGTATCCGTACCCATTTCACCACAAGTGCACGACTTAAAATAAGTTGCAGCATCTTTGCAAGTTGCGCCTTTCTTTAAATATTGACTTGCCACTTTTTCTTGATCGAATACGTGGGTGTGTCCTTCCCCGCCGCACGCTGCAAGTGAAAAAAGCATTGAAAGGCAAAGGATTGCCGTCATAATACGAGTAAATAATTTCTTCATAATTTTCTCCATATATTTTAATTATCACCGTTCCAAGAAACGATTGCGTCGTTAGTACCTTTCCAGTTGGCGTGCCAAGTAGTAGGCATTTGAGTGTGTTCCAAAACAATATCTTCTAAGTTTACACAGCCGTCGAAAACGTTTTCGCCAACCTTTTTAACGCTACTAGCAATCTCTACGTCAGTAAGGAATAAACAATTACTGAATGCACCAACGCTAATTGAAGTGATGTTTGCGGGAATTTCTAATTTTTCAACCGTATTAAAAGCAAAAGCGTAAGGTCCGATAGCAGTTGCCGTCGTTTCAAGTTTAAAACTATCACAACCAGCAATTATCATATTATTGATATTATCTATCAAACAACCGTTTTCTACGCGGAAATATCCGTTACCCACGTGTGAAGTAATGTCGATAACTTCATCAAGCGAAGATATTGCTTTGGGGTTAATGATAGAACAGTTATAATCTATTTCTACAAAATGAAGGTCGGTTGACACGGGTTTTGCAAGGTAAATATAGGGGTTTGCAACCGAACCGAGATAATAAAAGCCGTTCTTTTCAGTATAGGTTAAATATTCACAGTCTTCAAACGCGTCGTGATTAATAATTCTACAACGGATATCAATATCAATATTTAAAATTGAACGAGAATTTATTGCGCAAAGATAAAAAAACGGGTTATCTTCGTTACCTAAATATTTTGCATTGCCGTAAGTGGTATAATTTAAACGAATACAACTTACGAAAGCGCTTTCACCTATTTCAGAAAGCGTTGACGGAATACGCGCTTTTTCCATTTTAGTACAGTCGTAAAAAGCACGCGCGCCGATAGTTTTAACGCCGTCTGCAATATTTAATACCTTAATACCCTTTTCGCCCTTAAACGCACCTTCCTTAATATCGGTTACGGGAAGATTTTCATGCGTTGCAGGAATATAGAGTTCAGTTAAGTCAGTTGCAGTGCCCTTGCCAAGAACGATATACCCCGTTCCAAATTCGTTTAATGCGTACTCTAAGCCTTCCGTATAATAATCACATCCGCAGAGCGTGCAAACGTAATTTTCATAAACGTGCTCGCACTTCTTTTCAGCAGTTTCATTACAATCACACGCGGTGAAAAGTGAAAATGCCATAAGAGTGCTTAAACATAACGCTAAAATTTTAACTAAGTTCTTTTTCATATATTATTACCCTTATAGTTAATCTACTATATAATAACACTTTTTCCGTAAAAAATCAAGTGTATTTTAGCACAGTTTATACACCTTTATACTATGTAACTTTTTCCAACAAAAAAAAGTCGGCTCACATACCGACTTTTTTTCTTTTTTATATGTTAAGGAAAAACTTTAACCCATCAAAACTTCACTTATTACGTCCAATACTTTTTGATAACATCCGCCGCATCCAGTGGTGCAGTGGGTAACGTTTTGAACGTCTTTGAAAACCTTTTCAACGTCTTCAAGTTTAGTGTGGGTTTCTAATGCTGTTGCTATATCGTGATAAGTAACTTTTGCACAATTGCAAACGGTGTAATTTTCTTTCATATCTTCACCTATTAATCTTCTTTTTCAAATTCGTCTTTGCCTACTCCGCATAAGGGACAAGCATAATCTTCAGGAAGTGCGTCAAACTTTACGCCTTCTGCTTCTTCATCGTAAACGTATCCGCAAACTTTACAAACGTATTTCATTTTTCGCTCTCCAAATTACTTAAAATATCTCTTTAACAAGCCTTCGAACGCTTTGCCGTGGCGTGCTTCGTCTCTTGCCATTTCGTGAACGGTGTCGTGAATAGCGTCAAGATTGAGTTCTTTTGCCTTTTTAGCAAGTTCAAACTTACCAGCAGTTGCGCCGTTTTCAGCGTCGATACGCATTTCTAAGTTCTTTTTGGTAGAATCGGTTACAACTTCGCCTAAAAGTTCAGCGAATTTTGCTGCGTGTTCCGCTTCTTCATAAGCAGCCTTTTCCCAGTAAAGACCGATTTCAGGATAACCTTCACGGTGAGCAACTCTTGCCATAGCAAGGTACATACCAACTTCGGTGCATTCGCCTTGGAAGTTCATGCGAAGTCCTTCGATAATTTCAGGGTCAACGCCTTGTGCAACGCCTACAACGTGTTCAGCCGCCCATGCGCGCTCTGCTGCTTGTTCTTTAAACTTAGTAGCAGGTGCCATGCAAGTGGGGCATCTTTCGGGAGCAGCGTCCCCTTCGTGTACGTAACCGCAAATTGTGCAAACAAATTTTTTCATAACAAATCTCCTTTTGGCTTTTATTGCCTTATAATTTTTAATTTTATTTTTTACCCTTTCGGGCTAATTCAACTTTTTGTTAAAGTGTGTAGAAGCAAGTTATACGCACTTTATATGCATTTAGTGCATTTTCCGTAGTAGATACACTTCTCACCCGTTACTTTTAAGCCTATCTCTTTAATTTCTTTGGGAGTTTCGGCGGGCTTAAATAAATCGATTATCGCTCCGCAGTCGCTACAAATAAAGTGCGAGTGGCGAGAAGTATCTCCATCGTAGTGAAGGCGCTTATCTTCAGTTTCTAAAGTAATAATATCGCCTTCGTCCGCAAGAAGTTTAAGGTTTCTATAAACCGTGCCTAAACTGATGTTGGGCTCAATCTCTCTTGCGCTGTTATAAATCATATCGGCTGTGGGATGATCACATCTGCCTTTTATAATGTCGTATATAATTTCTCTTTGCCTTGAGTAACGCATTAGCCTTAAACCTCCTTTGAAAATCGTTATCAGTAATGATTACTATTATTAGTATAATCGATAAGTCCTTATTTGTCAAGAGTTTTTTAAAAATTTTTTAAACTTTTTTAATTTTTTTTATACCAACAAAAAAACGACAGCAAAACACTGTCGTTTTCTTTCTATATATATTATATATAATGTTTTTTTAGTCCAAATTTTCAAGTTCGTCTAACCAAAGTTTGCTTACAGCGTCGCTGGGCATACGCCAACTTCCACGCGGAGAAAGTGAAATTTCGGTTACCTTTACGCCGTCAGGTAGACATGAGCGCTTAAATTGTTGCATAAAAAATCTTCTAACGAAAGTTTTAAGCCACTTTAAGATCGTTTGCTTATCAAATTCGCCGCTGAAGGTGTTTACTGCCGCATAATAGGTTTTAGACGGTGTAAATCCCCTTTTAACAATATTATACAAGAAGAAGTCGTGCAAAGTGTAAGGTCCAACGATGTCTTCGGTTACTTGACCTATGGTGTCGTCTTTAGACGGTATGAGTTCAGGGCTTACGGGTGTATCTAAAATATCTTTCAACACAGCCTTAAACTTACCCTTTCCGTTGTTTGCAGTAAAATCTACTAAATGGCGAACGAGTGTTTTGGGAATAGAGCCGTTTACTGCATACATGCTCATATGGTCGCCGTTATAAGTTGCCCAACCGAGCGCGAGTTCCGATAGGTCGCCCGTGCCCACTACGATGCCGTTACAAGAGTTTGCATAGTCCATCAAAACTTGTGTGCGCTCTCTCGCTTGTGAGTTTTCATAAGCAGCGTCGTGCAAATCTTCGGGGTGAGAAATGTCTTTTAAGTGGCGTTTAACCGCTTTCGTAATCTCTATCTTTTTCAAGGTTGCACCAAACGCTTTTGATAATGTTACGCTGTTATCGAAAGTTCTTGAACTCGTGCCGAAACACGGCATAGTTATTGCTATTATATCCTTACTTGACTTACCTAAAAGTTGCATAGTTTTAGATGCTATGATAAGCGCAAGCGTTGAGTCTAACCCGCCCGATATACCTATAACAACTTTTTCAGCGTGGATGTGTTCCATGCGCTTTTTTAAGCCTTGTGCCGCAATCTCGATTAAAAATTCTTCTTCACCCTGCTTTATAAATGGGAATTTTTCATAAACGCGGGTAAATTTATCCGATAACTCAATTGAAAAACCTACGAAATACGGCTCGGTTTTTATTTTAGATAAATCTTGGTTAAAAATCTTTGCGCGTTCAAATTCTATGCTTGATAAATCGATTTCCGCCGTGCATAATTTGTTTTCAAAAGGTTTTCTTTGTGAAAGCATATCGCCGTTTTCACAAATTACGCCTTGACCTGAAAACACCATGTCAGTAGTAGATTCGCCGTAGCCCGCGTTTGCAAACACGTAAGCGCATACGGCTTTTTTAGATTGCGCTTTGATTGCTTCTACTCTTTGCTCTGCCGCACCAGAAAATTCCGCAAGCGCTGATAAATTAACCACGATATTTGCGCCGTTTACCGCGTGCGTAACCGTGGGTGCTGATAAAGAAGTTAAATCATCGCCAAACTCAACTGCAATCTTAACCTTTTGATCGGCAAAAATAATGCTTTTGCCAAAAGGAATAATATCTTCTTCACTTTCAATGCGGTCAAGACTAACAAAACAAACGCCAGAGTTTTCGGTCGCAAAATATCTTTTTTGATTAACCGCGTCGCTATCAGGCATATAAGTTTTAGGAACTAACCCCAAAATAGTGCCGTCCGCTATCCCAGCGCAAACGTTATAAATAAGCCCGTCGTTTTTAAAAGGCAAACCAACGAAAACTATAATATTTTTGCCTTGAGTTGCCGCAGCAATTTCTTTTAGACCAGCCTTTGCACTATCGAGCAAAGTGTCCGAATAAAACAAGTCCCCCACGGTTGACCCCGTGATGGAAAGTTCTGGAAAAACTAGTACTTGTACGCCTTGTTTTTCCGCTTCGCATACAGTGTCAATAATTTGTTTAGTGTTAAAATTTACGTCGGCAACCTTAATTTCGGGCGAAAAAGCGCCAACCTTAACAAAACTAAAATTCATCGTTTTTCTCCTTTTTTGTAAAAACAGCCTTTTAACAATTCTTATTTTATCACTATTTTGCGCATTTTGCAATAATTTTACAAAACAAAAAACGGCAATTTTTACATTTTTTGCAAAAATCACCGTTTTTATATTCTTTAATTATTATTCGCCGTAACCAGACGGATTTTTAACTTGCCAACGCAAAGCGTCAGCGCACATATCATCCAAATTCTTTTCCGCCTTAAAGCCTAAAACTTCATAAGCGTAAGACGGGTCGGCATAACACTCGTCAATATCGCCAGGGCGGCGCGGCATAATTTTATAAGGGATAGGTTTACCAGCAGCCTTTTCAAACGCTTTAACCATTTCAAGCACGCTATATCCCTTACCCGTGCCAAGGTTTACTATCAATAAACCAGGGTTTTCTTTAAGTTTATCAACCGCAAGTACGTGTCCTTTAGCAAGGTCTACCACGTGGATATAATCTCTTACGCCAGTACCGTCGGGCGTTGCGTAATCGTTACCGAAAACGCCCAAATGTTCACGCTTACCAACCGCAACTTGAGTGATATACGGACATAAGTTGTTGGGGATACCTTTGGGGTCTTCCCCGATTAAGCCCGATTCGTGCGCTCCAACTGGGTTAAAATATCTAAGAATTGCAATATTGAAAGAATTATCCGCAGCGTAAAGGTCTTTTAAGATGTACTCTATAAAGAGTTTAGTGCTGCCGTAAGGGTTAGAAGTAGAAAGCGGAAAATCTTCTTTGATAGGAACGCTCTTGGGCTTGCCGTAAACGGTTGCAGAAGATGAGAAAACAAGGTTTTTCACCCCGTGATCACGCATAGCAAACGCCAAAGAGAGCATTCCTTGAATATTGTTATCGTAATACTCTAATGGTTTTGCGCAACTTTCGCCAACCGCTTTATAACCCGCAAAGTTGATAACCGCGTCAATTTTGTTTTCAGTAAAAATTTTATCTAAAATCTCTCTATCACGAACGTCGCCTTGATAAAACTTAACCGTTTTGCCAGTAATTTTTTCCACGCGTTTAACCGCTTCTAACTTGCTGTTAGAAAGATTGTCCACACAAACAACACTGTGTCCCGCGTTTAATAGTTCGACTGAAGTGTGTGAGCCGATATAGCCCGCACCGCCAGTAACTAATACGTTCATATTATTCCCCTTTTACGATTTTTTTGTAAGCGTCAAAGTATCTATTGCCTAAAATATAAATTGATTCTCTATTAAAATGGAAATGTTCTTTTCCGTTAATAACTTCGTTGCTCAAAAGGTCGTTGCCTTGACAAAATTCGCCTTTACCTAAATCTTTTGCAACGTCCGCTTGCGCCTTTTCCGTAATGGCTGCGCGCGGATTTCTTTCAGACCACTCTTTTACGTAACCGCCGCAAACGAAAGGCATTTCACCAAACCTTGCGCGAACGTCTTTAACGAGCGTTGAAACGTTTTTATAATGCACGTCGTAAAGTTCTTCTTCAGTATAGTTTGAACTTCTATTAGTATCAAGTTCCCCTTGGTGCCAAAGGAGAGCAACAACCCTATTTTCAGGATTCATCATAAGCGCGCTTTCAACCATATCCACCATACGAACGTAAAGTCCACCGTCAAGCGTCCAGTGTTTAGAGCAAAAACCCGTACCGCCACGAGCAGTGTCAACGATTAAAACTTTTCTGCCTTCTTCTAAGAATTCTTCCTTATAGCGCTTTGCAAACGGAAGGGCTAAAACGCCGCGGCGATAGCCTTCAGCGTGTCTTTCGTCAGCAAAATCAATTTTATATTCGGCTGAATAGCGAAGTTTTGAAGCGTCGCGTTCAAATTCGTTACCATCGTCGCGAAGGAACGAACCCTTCATCATCATCAAGTCAGCGTCAACTGACCAAAGCATAGTAGTAGGTCCTATTCCGCAACCAGATGCGTTAGATTGACCTGCTAAAATGATAATATCGTACTTGTCGTTAGTAGGGTTTACAATCATAATTTTCTCCTTTTATACTCTATTTTTGTAATAAAAAAAATATCTGCACTCTTTGTTAGAGTTATAAAGTTTTCTATCCCTATCACACTTTTTGCCAAAGTGTCTTTCAAAATTCATTGCCGAAGTTATAACGAACAGCGACCAGTTATCGAGTTCACGGTAAACTTTGCCAAGCGACTTATAACACTCTTCCGCTTCCTTTCTATCGTAAACGCGCTCGCCATACGGCGGATTACTTATAATAGTGCCGTTTGATAGGTCGGTTTTGAAGTTCTTTGCGTCGCACACGCAAAATTGAATTTTATCTTTAAGCCCCGCTCTTTCCGCGTGGTGCTGGGCGAGTTTAATAGCCTTTGGATCTATATCCGATGCCATAAAATCTAACTTACGGTCGCGTTTTTCTTTGTCCTTTGCTTCGCTAAACGCTTGGTCGTAGAGTTTTTGGTCGAAGTTTACCCAGTCGTTAAACGCAAACTTTCTACCCACGCCACCCGCAATATCAAGCGCAATTCTTGCCGCTTCGATGGCGATTGTACCCGAACCACAAAAAAGGTCTGCAAACGGGCGTTCTCTATAAAAATCACTGAGAAGCACCAGCGCGGATGCAAGCGTTTCTTTAATGGGCGCAATCCCCACCATATCACGATAACCGCGCTTATGAAGCCCCGCACCACTAGTGTTGATATTGAGCGTTACTTGGTCTTTAAAAATTGAAAACTCTAAGTGATATTCCGCGCCGTTTTCATAAAGCCTATTCAAGCCGTACTTAGCGCAAAGCCTATCAACAATTGCCTTTTTTATAATGCTTTGGCAAGAAGAAATTGCAAAAAGTTTACTCTTAACACACTTGCCGTTTACGGTTACGCGTGCGTTTTCTGGAAAATAATCTTCCCACCTAATAGATTTAACACCTTCGTAAAGGGTGTCGAAATCTTCCGCACCGAATTCACCAACTGTAATATATACCCTATCCGCCGTGCGCAAAAAAATATTTAGGCGGGCGATATCTAAAGGCGAGCCGCTGAGTTTAAGCGCACCGTTTACAGCGGGGGCGTCTTCGTACCCTAAGCGTTTAAGTTCGCTCTTAAGCACCTTTTCCACGCCAGACGCGCAAGTTAGACTAATATTAAGTTCGTTGGGAAGAAGATAAGTTTTGTTCATTACCCTTTTATTTTAAACAATTCTGCGCATAATTGCAAGCGATTTGTTAAGATTAAATTATAATTTATATAATTAAATTTGTATAAACACACGCGCGCGTATATTTGACAAAAAACAACCTTTTTAGTAAAATAAAATAGGAGAAATTCGTTGTGAAAGATGTTAAGCAAAAATTAAGCGCGGCAAGATATGCCAAAGATGAAAAATTATTCTATAAATCGGATATTTTTGTATATATCGGTCTTGCCTTAGCGATCGTTTGTCTTTTTCTTATATTTTTCTTTCCTAAGTCTTGCGCTAAAGATGATTTTTCAACCTTTAGCGTATACAGTGCGGACAAGGTTGTTTTAACCTTTGACTGTGAAAGCGACAACCCTTTAAACTTAAGCGAAGATTACGCGCACTTAGTTGAGAGTGAAATTAAAGGCAACGAATATATTATAACCGTGTACACTTCCATCGATAAAGTCGGTTTTAATAAAATAGTTTTTAACAAGGCTGAAAACAGCGCAAAGGTTATAGAGAGCACTTGCTCAGCGTCAAAAGACTGCGTTTACGCGCCTAAACTTACCGCGGCGGGCTCAATCTACTGCGCACCGCATACACTTAAAATAGTTAAAGGCAGCGGACTTACTCCGCCGACGGTGGGCTGATATGAAAAGTTTGACTTTGAAAAAAATCACCTACACCGCAGTTTTAACCGCACTTGCAACGCTTGCGTTTATGCTAGAGAGCCTTTTCCCCCCGATTATTTTGCCGGGCGCAAGAATGGGCGTATCTAACGTATTTATTCTAATCTGCACCCTTTTAGTCGGTTATAAATACGGCTTTTGCTGTTTAATACTTAAAATTTTAATAGGCAGTTTATTTTCAGGCAATATATCTTCTATGATGTATTCACTGCCCGCGGGGCTTGTTTCGCTCGTTATAGAGTGCGTGCTTCTTTTTATAGTAAAAAAGGTAAGCATACCCGCCGCGTCGGTTGCGGGCGCGGTAATAAACTCTACCGTGCAAAACTTGGTGTTTTGTTTGATTACGGGCGTACCCGAATACCTATATTATTTACCCTATCTTAGTTTGATTGCAATTTTATCTGGCTTGGTAATAGGTTTTACAGTATACCTTGCGGTTAAAAAATTACCCAAAAAATTGTTTTTGACTACCGCTTAATACGCGTGCGCACGCGCGCATATCTTAAGATCGTACTAATATCAGTTATTAAACATAAAATTGTGCTTTTATATGATGAGCGCAAAGTGTTATAATATAATTATAAAATGACAAGGAGAAAAACATTGAGCACTAGAAAAGGCAAAAACTATCCTTACGGTATACACGTTAAGGATATGAAAGAACTTTGTTCGGAAAGCCAAATTGTTAAGATGCCCGCACCTAAAAAGGTGTATATAAGCATGTCTCAACATATCGGCGCGCCTGCTATCCCTATCGTTAACGTTGGCGACACCGTTACCAAAAGACAACTCATAGGTCAAGCAAGCGGCGTAATTTCCGCAAACGTTTACTCTTCTATCTGCGGTACGGTTACCGCTATAGAAGATATCGTTACGGGTAACGGACAAAAGATGAAATACGTCGTTATTGAAAACGACGGCAGAGAAGAAGAAATTTTCTTCGACAACATTAGCGACTTCGAACCCAAAACTATTATCGAAAGAATTAGGCTTGCAGGTATCGTAGGTCTTGGCGGCGCGGGCTTCCCCACAGCGGTTAAACTCTCCCCCACAACCCAACTCGATACGCTAGTTATCAACGGTGCGGAATGCGAACCTTACCTTAACTGCGACTATCGTTTGATGATTGAAAATACCGAAGATATCTATAGGGGTATTAAATACTGCGCTATGGCACTCGGTATTAGAAAAATCGTTATCGGTATCGAAGCAAATAAACCTAAGGCTATCGAAGCGTTTGCAAAATATCACGACTTAGACGTTGTAGTTCTTAAAAAGCAATACCCGATGGGTAGTGAAAAACACCTTATCTACTGCACCACTGGTAGAAAAGTTCCGTGCGGTAAGATGCCTTTCGACGTTGGTTGTTGCGTTCAAAACATTAAAACCGTTATCGCAATCAAGCACGCAATCGAAGACAACAAGGCTTTATCTTCAACCGTTTTAACCGTGAGTGGTTACGGTATTGAAAACCCCATGAACTTACGCGTTCAAATCGGTACTCCGTTAGAAGACATCATAGAATTCTGCGGCGGCACTAAGGGCGAAACGGTTAAACTTATCGCTGGTGGCCCGATGATGGGTAGAGCGATGATGAACACCACTGCTTACACCAGAAAAACCGACTCTGGTTTCTTGTTCTTAACTAAGAGCGAAGCGGCAGTGTCTGAACCCACCAACTGCATTAACTGTGCGGTTTGTGCTAAAAACTGCCCGATGCGCCTTATGCCTATGTATATCGAAAGTTTTGCGCTCGCCGGTGATTATGCAAGTGCTGAACAATACGGCGCTATGAACTGTATCGAATGTGGTTCTTGCGCATATAACTGCCCCGCGAAACGCTCACTCGTACAAAGCATTCAAATGGCAAAAGCAAAAATAAAGGAGATGAAACAAAATGGCAGATAAATTATTGAAATTTTCTTCTTCTCCCCACGTAAAAGCGGTTAGAACGACCAAACAAATTATGCGCCACGTTTGCATAGCATTGCTCCCCGCGTGCGTTGCCGGCGTCGTATTCTTTGGCTTAAACGCTGCGCTTTTAATTGCACTCTCACTCACTTCTGCAATCTTGTCGGAAGTAGTTTACCACTTGATTTGCGGTAAAAAACTTAAGGAAATCTACGCTGGGTTTGACTATACCAGTGCGGTAACAGGGCTTTTAATCGCCTTATCAGTTGGCGTGCAAACTCCTTGGTATGCAATTATCTTAGCAAATATTTTCGCAATCGTCGTTGTTAAGATGATTTTCGGCGGAACTGGCAAAAACCTTGTTAACCCCGCGGTTACCGGTAGAATTTTTGTGTTTATGTCCTTCCTTTCTCTTATGTCTAACGGTTGGGTTAATCCTAACTTTGCTTCGCTCTCTGGTGCAAGTTCAATAAACGCTGAAACTAACGCAACACTTTTAACCGATTTACTTAAAGGCAACGCCCCCGCCCTTTCAAACCTTGATTTGCTCTTGGGTACTGGACTTGCCGGTTGTATCGGTGAAACTTGCAAAGTTGCACTTATTCTCGGTGGAATTTATCTTGCGGTGTTAGGTATTATCAATATCGGTTACCCCGCAATCTACATAGCGGTTACAGGTCTATTTACCGTATGCTTAAACGGGTTTGACTTTAACTGTTTCTTACCCGCAATTCTCTCTGGTGGTTTAATGCTTGGCGCTATCTTTATGGCAACCGATTACACCACTTCACCCAACACCACGCTTGGCAATATCGTTTACTTTGCGCTATTAGGTCTTTTGACCGCTGGACTTCGTCAAGCAACTGGTATCGAAGTAGTTTCATTTGTAATTTTACTTATGAACCTTTTCGTGCCCCTTATCGATAAGTTCGTTCGTCCTAAGCCTTTCGGCTTTCAAAAGCAAAAAGGGGGTAAGAAATAATTATGTTTAAGAGCATATGGTTTAAATGTATTTCTTGCTTACTTGCAATTCTTCTTATCTCGGGCGCAAGCATCACGGTTTTAAGTAACGTACTCTACGTTACCCCCGAAGAGCGCACTCAAAGGGGTATCATTAAAGTTTACGGCGAACTCGTTGATTACGAAACTATCTTCGATATCGACAACGCTGAATTTAACGACGATACTTTAACTGAAGAAGAAAAAGCCGTAATCATTACTGACGACGGCAGAATTAACAAAATATTTATCGTTGGTGATAAGGAAAGTGCAAAATATGAACTTTTATTCCAAAGTATTGGTTATAAAGGTTTCAAAAACGGTACTGTTACCGTTTGGTCAAGAGTTATCTGTGAAAACGGAACTTACACTTTAGAACAAGTAATTTTGAGTTCTAACACCAGTCAATCACTCATCAATAACCTTGACGGTAAGTTCTTCTCTAAATATCACGTAAACGATTTATTACAAAACTTTAAAGATAAGTTGTTCACCACTGATAAAGCGGCTGACGGTCAAAACAACTTTAACCCGTCTTCTGGTGCAACTTACTCAGCAACCGCATCAAACAACGCTGTAAACTGCGTAATTAAGTATATTGAATTTATCGGAGGTAACGCATAATGAAAACTAATTTCAAAAAGATTGCTACCGACGGTATTCTTACTAACAACCCTTCTTTAAAACTCGTTCTCGGTACTTGCCCCACTTTGGCACTTACTACTATGGCTATGAACGGCGTTTATATGGGACTTGCAGTTACCTTCGTTTTGATTTGTTCTAACGTGATAATCTCTCTTCTTAGAAAGGTTATCCCCAACCAAGTTCGTATCCCCGCGTTCGTATTGATTATAGCGACTTTCGTTACGATCTTGAGAATAGTAATGGATAAACTTTTACCCGACCTTTATGAAAGTTTAGGTCTTTACCTTCCCCTTATAGTTGTTAACTGCATCATCTTAGCAAGAGCAGAAAGTTTTGCAAGCAAGAACGGTATTATCGCATCAGCGGCTGACGGCTTGTTTATGGGTATCGGCTTTGCTTTGGCACTTACACTTATGGGCGCGTTTAGAGAAATTTTGGGCGCAGGTAAAATCTTCGGCGTTGAACTTTGGGCGTTTAGAATTGAGTTCTTCTCATCAAGCGCAGGTGCGTTCTTTACTTACGGTTTATTTATTGCAATGTTCGCTTTCATCTCTTCTTTAATCTCAAAGAAGAAGGCGTTAAAAGCAGCAAAGGCTGCAAAAGAAACTGTTGCTACTGAAGAAGTTAAGGAGGATAAATAATTATGGCAGATTTTATCATGATTATAGTTTCGGCTATGTTTATCAATAACTTCGTAGTAGTTCAATTCTTGGGTATTTGCCCCTTCCTTGGCGTTTCTAAAGATTTCAAGAGCGCACTCGGTATGGGTCTTGCAGTTACCTTCGTTATGGCAATTACTTGCTTAATAACCTATCCCATTTACGTTTATATCTTAGTACCGCTCAAAATCGAATTTATGGAAATTATCATCTTTATCTTCGTTATTGCGGCTATCGTACAAATGATTGAAATGGCGCTAAAGAAGTTCTCTCCCACGCTATATAATGCAATGGGTATTTACCTTCCCCTCATCACCACCAACTGTGCGGTGTTAGGTGTTGCGGAACTCGTTATCGACCACGCTCAAATCGCTGCGCTTATCGGTATTGCCGAAGGCGCTATGAATATGGGTTACGCTGTTTTATACGGTATCTTTGCTGGTCTTGGCTTTACACTCGCTATCGTTGTTATGAGTGGTTTAAGAGAAAAGGTTGCACGTCTTCCTATCGCAAAACCGCTCAAGGGTTTCCCGATTGCAATGATTACCGCTTGCTTTATCGCAATGGCGTTCTACGTATTTGCTATTATCTAGGGGGTATTGATTATGATGAATTTATTACTTGACAATCCGTCTTTATCTGAAACACTTCCTATCGTACTTGCAATCGTTGCAGTTCTCGCTGTCGTTTTTGCAGTGCTTATCGTACTCGTTTCTAAACTTTGTTTCGTTAAAGAAGACGAAAGAATTCCCGCTATAAGCGAACATCTTGCAGGCGCTAACTGCGGTGGCTGCGGCTACGCTGGTTGTGCAGATTACGCTAAGGCACTTGTTGAAGGCAAGGCTGATTTAGGCGCTTGTGGTGCAACTTCAAACGAAGGCAAAGAACAAATTGCTAAGATTTTAGGTATCCCCTTCTCTGCTGCGGAAGAAACCTTTGCAGTGGTAAAATGTGCTGGCGGCATCAACGCTAAAAATAAGTTTGAATACGTTGGCAATAAGGGCTGCGACGCTCAAATCGCTTATCTCGGCGGCGCAAAAGTTTGCCCCGAAGGTTGTCTTGGCGACGGCACTTGCGCGGCTGCTTGCTCTGAAGGTGGCATTAAAGTTATTGACGGCGTTGCCGTTATCGATAAAGCACTTTGTCAATCTTGTGGCGCGTGCGTAAGAAAATGCCCCAAAAATCTTATTGAAATTATCCCTAAGAAAGCGGTGGTTTTCGTTGCTTGTTCAACTAAGTGCCGCGGTAAGGACGTTATGGGTGCTTGTTCAGTTGGTTGTATCGGCTGCGGCTTATGCGCTAAGAACTGCCCGCAAGGCGCAATTACAATGGTAAACAACTTGCCCGTTATCGATTATGACAAGTGTAACGGCTGCAAAACTTGCGTTGCAAAATGCCCCAGAAAAACCATTAAAGAAATTTAATAAGTTTATAAATAAAAACCCCTTGGTTAACTTTAACCAAGGGGTTTTTGTTTTGTTATTTTTACTTTTTTTCTGCATTTATAACACAGTCTATAAACGCTTTTTCTACGCTTGATATAAATTGCTCTTTTCTGTAAAATAGGCAAACTTTTCTTTTTGAATCGACCTTTGTGTTTAAGGGCAAGAATTCAACACCTTTCGTTTCATTTCTTGACATATAAGACGGCACAATGGCTACGCCCAAACCTTGTTTAACCAAGTCAAACGCTGATTCAACTGATTGACACAATATTTCACTTTTACTTAAGTTATAATCTGCTCTAACTTCTTCAATTAATTTTTGCCATCTACCCGCAAGTGTCCCACCGCGTATAAAAGTTAATGAAGAAAAAATTTCACCTACGTCTTTTGACTTAGGACATTTATCTTTAGGTACTGCAAGCAACAAGTTTTCATCAAATAATTCTATCCTTTCAAAGTCTTTAGTTTCATCAGATAGTATGCTTATAATAATGTCAAGATCGCCATCAATAAGGCGTCTATTAAGTTCGCCAGCATACTTTTCTACAACTACAACTCTTGCATTTGGCATTTTCTGCATAAAATCTGCCATAATTTTAGGTAACGTATACGGATAGCGTGAAGGACTAATTCCAACTCTAATATTAAAACTTTGAGTTTCTTTAATTTCATCAAGTTGTTTATTTAATTGGCGATCTATATCTAAAATGCGCTTACCCGCTTCATAAAAGCACTCACCCGCCTTAGTTAATCTAATAGGCAATCTACTTCTATCAAACAATTCAACGCCCAAGTCGTTTTCAAGTTTCTTTAAGTACTTACTAAAAGTCGGTTGAGAAATCTTTAATTGAGCAGCCGCTTGCGTTATTCCACCAAATTCTAAAACAGCGTTTATGTATTCGTACTTTTTTAAGTAAGACATATATCTCCTTTATGATATAGCAATTGCTCTATCGCGTATTACCTTTTTACTATATCATTATATAACTAATCAATAATTTTGTCAAGATTATAAGCGTTTTTATAAAATTAAACGGCTTAACCACTTAAGCCGTTTTATACTTGTTTACTTTTTCGTTAATTTTTCCACCAAATCGCTTAATATCTCATCTCGTTTAATAGAATATACGTACCTAATAAACGGAGCTTGTGATGGCTCGATATAATATTTTTCTGTAGATGGAATTTTTGCGGGAATAATGCGTGATAACATAAATCTATCGTCGTCGTTTAATAAATACGCCACAGCGCAAACGTCCCAAATAATTTTAGACCAGTCCTTTTTGTTTCTTTGCGCGCTAATTTGCTCTATTGCGTGAGTTGCAAGATAATCGCTAAGCTCAGTCTTACCCTTAAAATAATACTCAAATTCCACGCGTGAAATGGTAAACGCATCTACAACGCCCCTGCAAGGGAGTTGAATAAACGGCGCGCCACAAGTCATAACAATTTTTGCGCCTATCATATCTTGCTTCATATTAAACTCTTGCGTGTGCGTATAATGGTGCGCGTGCCCACCCAGCCACACTAGAACTATATTGTTAACTATTTTAGGCTCTAATATAATTGCTGATGCAACGTTGGTTATAGCCCCTATCGCCACGACGTAAAGTGGTTTTTCGGGCGAATATTTAAGCGCCCTTTTGGCTAAATCTTTTGACGCAGGGCTAATAACGGGCATATTTTTATCAACAAGGTAATTTTCAGCCCCCTTAAACACTTCAACCTTTTGTTGAACAAGCTGTAATATTTTATGAATTTCATCATAACTTTTTTCCATACCGTCTTTTGGCGAAGTGGAATTTTGATTGAAAAACGGCGCTGCGTAAATAGCTTTAACGTTAAACCTTTCTTTTGATTTTAACATATACGCCAAAGCAAATTGATCGTCAACTTCGTTGTAAGTATCGGTATCTAAAACCACGTCTACTATTCCTTTTGGAACTTTAGTGTTTTCAATTGTTAATTGCATTAGTTTTCTCCTTTGAATATTGATAGGGGGTTTTTCCGTATTTAGCCTTAAAAGCCTTACGGAAAAAACTTTCGTTTTCGTAACCGACTTTATAAATAATTTCGCTGACTGATAGGTTTGTGTTTAATAGCAATTTACAGGCTTGTTCGCAACGCATATCTTTTACAAGCGAACTAAAATTTACGCCGAAAATTTTACTTACTATATCCCCCGTATGCCCGATTGAATAACCCAAAACCTTGCTTAAGCAAGTTAAATTTGCCGTACTTAAATTATCGTTTATATAGCTTGTAATTTTTTCCTTAAGCATTTGCTCTCTATAACTGCTTGAAGAGTTTGGCTTTAACGTTTTAAGCCCTAAAGTTACTTGTTGGCGAGACGGTATAGAAACAGACGCGCCCTTTTTTGTTACGGCAAGCGCCGATGCAACAGTAGCAATTTTTACAGCTTTTTGAATAGACGCGTTTTTTGTTATTTCAGCAACTAAATAGCCTATAAAGGTATCCCCTGCAGCCGTAGTATCAACCACGTCAACTTTCATAGACGGTTGATGTTTTAACTCTCCGTTATCCGTAAAAAGCGCGCCTTTATCCCCCATTGTAAGAACAACCGTAGCATTTTTAAACCTTTCTATTATAGCAATAACGTTTTGTTCGGGCGTGTTTTTACCACTTATGCCTTGCGCTTCAATTTCATTTACAATAAGATAATCTATCTTATTATAATCTACGCTCTTTAAGTTTTCGGTAAACGGCGCTGGGTTAAATATAGTTTTCACGCCCTTTTCATAAGCTTTGTCAATAATATAATCTACGTTATTAGTTTCGTTTTGCAATAAAATTAAATCGCCACTATCTAGCGTAGAAAAAACTTTATCAATATATTCTTTATCCAAAAGCCCGTTTGCTCCACGATAAAGAATAATGCTGTTTTGCCCATCTTTTGACAACTGAATTATTGCGTGCCCACTTTCGGTTTCCGCCCTTTTAAGTAAAGAAATATTTACACCGTTACCGTTTAATGCGTCAATCAATATTTTCGCGTCTTGCCCAACGCAACCCGCGTGAAAAACACCTACGCCTGCTTTTGCAAGCGCAACCGACTGATTAAGTCCTTTTCCACCGGGGAAAATTTCTAACGCCCAGCTGTCTTCGGTTTCACCGGGAAGAACTATGTGGTTTAAGCTATACACGTAATCAATATTGCAAGAACCAAAATTTACAACTTTCATATTTCACCTTTAAATATATTATAACATAGTTTTTCCGTTATTTAAATACCCTATTATAAGACAAAACAGACCGATTAAAAGATTTTCAACACAAAAAGCAGTCGATATAAACGACTGCTTTTTCTTTTAAAGCTATTAAATAATAGTTTCAATATTTTTAAGGTTAGAAACACGCAAGACAAGGCTCGCGAAGCGTTTTGGATGAAATTAACCTTTTTGGAATTCGCAAGTCAAAACGCAAAGCCGTAACGTAGTATTGCGCCGTTTATAAAGCCTTAGATTGCTCTGATGCTTTCTACGGGTGATTTTCTTGCTGCTTTCGTTACAGGGAAAATCGTAGCGAGTATAGCAATTGCTAACGATACTAAGAGAATAAACAATACGTTGATAAATCTATAATTTAAGAACGAAATTGAAATTACCGTCTCTATTGCAACGGCGTTCAATACTGAACAGAACACGCCGCTGAGTACCGCTGATAGAATAAAGCAAATAGTGGTAATGATAAGCGCTTCGATAATAAATATCTTGAACACGTCAAGTCCCCTTGCACCAACCGCGCGCAAGATACCGATTTCGTTCTTCTTATCTTCAATACCAACTGAAATGAAGTTAAAGAGCATAAGCGCTGCAAACACGCCAACTATACTACCAACAACCAAGAACCAAGTTTGCAATTCATCAAAGATGTCCGCAACTTCAACGGCAAGCTCGTAAATATCGTTTTTCATAACGTAATTTACTCCGTTTGAGCGTTCTTCAAGCATAAACATTGACTGTTCGTGTTCGTTATCAGTACGGGTTAAAAGATAACCGTAAATATCGTTTTTAGCAACGGGCGTATATGCTGATGAATAACTGTCCATTTCGTTTATGTTAGAAACACTGAGCGAAGTGGGCGGCATTGCGTACTTATCACGCATAGAATCAGACATCATGACTTTACCTTCGTAAGATTTGCCTTGCGGAAGAATAAACACGCCTACGACCTTTAAGGTTTGAGTTTGCTTTACACAGTTACGCAAAGTCCAGTGCTCTCTAAAGAGTTCCATCTTTCTACCAACGACTTTTTCATAACTATACTTGCCGCCTTCTTCAACCATTGCTTTATATATGGTTTTATACTCATCAACGGTAGTTGAAGCAATACTCGTATTGTAAGTTTTAAGCGCGCTTAAAAGATTTTGGTCCACACCTGACATTTTAAGAATATTTTGATAATACTCTGTCATGTGGTTTTTTAACACGTTAGTTATGGGAATATAAATATTTGCACCAGTTACGTTAAAGGGTTGCTCATTACCTTTTCTATCCAAAAGCGTTATAGCGTGCTTGTATTGAGCAAGTGATCTGGGCGTATACGCGCTTTCATCATCACCGAGCGCGGGATAAGGTATACCTTCAACGGGCGTGCCCGCTAACAATTCAGTTCCGTATAAAATATCGTATTTTACTTTTAACTGATTATATTTATAAGTTTCATAGAAGTCTTCTGAAACAAAACCTACGGTATGAAAACTGTATGCAATAAAGTCTTCCATTTCCGCTTTTAATGCAGCAACTTGCTTAGAGTCAAGTTGGATATAAGGATTATAAAGATCCTTAAACTTAGCGGGGATTTCACCTACGTCGTAAATACCAGTTACCTTGAAAGGAAGTGCTGCGTTTGCAGTGCCGATATAGATAGTGCTGCCTATCATTTCTTCGGGTTTTTTGAAGGCGTAAGTTTCGTTTTGAATATTAAGCGGTTTTGCTTGAGTATATAATTCGTAAATATATTCTGAAACGGCAATTTCATCCGCAGCAACGGGATATGAACCAGCAATTAAGGTAAAACCGTTGTCTTGCAAATATTTTTCACCGCAAGCAGTAAAACCACAAAGCGACCTATTAGAAAAATATCTATTATATAACGTGTTAGATATTTGAATTTTGTTTAAGGTAAGAGTTGCATCTCTATAAGTACCAGTAGTAAGCCCGGTATAATCATAATAACCAAGGTCAAACACACCCGCAAAATTCAAGCCTAAATCGTTGTTGTTAAGTCTATCGAGTTCTTCTTGAGTAAACCCTGCCCTAAGTTTCGTTTGTTCAACGGTAGAAACTACGTGATCGCCGTTGCTCTTTATAAGTATCGTGCTCTCGGTTGCTTCATACTGCTTTTCCAAAACTACACTCTCGTAAGTAGAGTCAACCATAGCCATTGATACGGAGTAAGCGGGGTCATAAAGCATAAGCGTTGACAACACACCGAAAAGCGTAAACGCTATAACTGACAACAAGATAGTAAACACAAGTCTAATAGGTCTATGCTTTAAGCCCGTGCTTGCCATTTTAACAGCGTGGCTTAAGGGAAGTTTAGATTTGATAAAACTTGCTTCGTTCGGGCCGTACTCACGCTTGTCAACCTTTTCGGTCTTCTTAAATCCAACCTTTTTAGAATTATCAGTAATACCCAAGGCTTTTTTAACTTCAGGCATTTCTTTTTTGCCAGAAGTAATGACCGTTTCGCCACCGCGCTCTCTCATTACTGAAACGATTTGTTTAATTTCATCATCAGTAACCTTTTTCCAGTCCTTTACGGTAATGAGTTCGTCTGTAACGATAGTTACGTTTTTATCTTCAGCGCCGATAACCGTTTCCGTTTTGGTCTTATCCGCAATAACGTTGCCGTCTTTGAGTTCGATAATTCTATCGCCGTATTCTTCAGCAAAAGTTCTATCGTGAGAAACTACGATTACAAGGCGAGTTTCAGACAATTTTTTGAGCGTGTCTAAAATTTGCTTACCCGTGTTAGAGTCGAGCGCGCCGGTCGGTTCGTCCGCCATAATAATTTCGGGGTTTTTAATGAGCGCTCTTGCGATTGCAACCCTTTGCATTTGACCGCCTGAAAGAGTGTTTGGCTTTCTCTTTGCAAGTCCATCAAGTTCAACTTGCTTTAAGATAGCGTCAACCGCTTCTTTATCGTTTGGCTTATTTTGAAGTCTTAATGCAATTGCAATGTTTTCTTCAACGGTAAACTCGTGCAAAAGGTTATAATCTTGGAATACGAACCCGATAAACGTGTTTCTATAACTGTCAAAGTCAGACATAGTAAAATCTTTACTACTTCTACCCTTAACGATAATTTCACCGCTGGTGGGCTTATCTAAACCGCCGATTACGTTAAGTAAGGTTGATTTACCCGAACCGCTTCGTCCAAGTAAAAATACCATACCTTTTTCGGGGAAGTCGATTGATACACTGTTAAGCGCACATACGCCACTTGCCCCTTTGGCAGAATAGACTTTTACCAAATCTTTAATTGATAACATCTTTCCTCCTAAATGTATATGTTTTTTTATCAAATTCTTTGCGTAAAGTATACTTTATTATACTTAATCATTCAATGTAAAAAACAAACTAAAAATTGTATTTATTATGTTTTTTTAACGTTTTTAACAATTTAAATTTCTTTTTGATCTATAATTTTTCCGTCAAAATCTTTTAATATAAGCGTTTTTTTATCGAGCACGAGATAACTGTTTGCAGTATCGTTTTTAGGGAGCGAAGTTGACCCCGCGTTTGCAATAATAACTCCGTTATTTCGTTCGATAAATCCAGTATGGAAATGACCGTAAATTATAGCGTCTACCTTAGTTTTTGGCATACTATCTTTATTGAAAATATGCCCGTGTGTCAAGAACACACTTTTATTTTCGGCAACAATAAGCAAGTTTTCAAAAAACTCAAACTCGCTTATCATAGTATCAACTGCGCTGTCGCAATTGCCTTTAATAACTATTAAATAATCCTTTACCCCGTTCAAAACTTCGGCAACCTTTAATGGTGCATAATCTTTGGGGAGCGGATTTCTAGGTCCGTGGTTATAAATATCGCCTAAAAGAATTAACTTATCAGCCTTTTCTTCATTAAATTTTTCAACCACTTTTTCAGCATAATACGCTGAGCCGTGAATATCCGACGCTATTAAATATTTCATTCTTTTTCTCCAAATGTGTTTAAGGGGTTAGTCGTTAATTAAAGAAAAAACGACTTCGCGTGCGAGCAAAAGCCCAGCCGCTGCGGGAACAAAAATCATACTGGGGGGAACGGTTCTTCCAGTTGCCTTTTTTTCAGCAAACTCGCTTTGAGTTTGGTCTAAATAATTAGGCTCGTCTGAAAATACAACCTTTATACCTTTAATATTTCTTTGCTTTAATTCTCTGCGCATAACGCGTGCAAGCGGGCAGCCCGAAGTCTTTTCAATATCTGCAACTTTTAAGCGCGTAGGGTCGGTTTTTCCGCCCGTACCCATGCAAGAAATGACCTTTACACCCAATTTATAAGCCCTTTCGATAAGTTCGATTTTTGCCGAAACGGTGTCCACCGCATCAACTATATAATCATACTTTGTTAAATCAAACTCGTCCGCGTTTTCAGGGAGATAAAACACCTTGTGGCACTCGATTTCTATGTTAGGGTTAATGGATAAAAGGCGTTCTTTTGCAACTTCAACCTTGTCTTTTTCAAGCGAAAAAGTCGTTGCGATAATTTGGCGGTTTAAGTTAGATTTTGCCACCTTATCATTATCAAAAAGCGCAATTTTGCCAACACCCGACCTTGCCAGCGCCTCAACGACGTAGCCACCAACTCCGCCTATGCCAAACACGGCAACCGACGAAGATTTTAAAATTTCGAGTTTTTCTTGCCCTATAAGCAGTTTTACCCTATCAAACGATTGCATTATAAAAGATGAATTCCTTTCTTTGCGTTTTCTTCTATGCTTTCTTCCGACCAAACTGATGCTTGAACTTCGCCGATGTGCGCTTTGTTAAGGAAGAACATACAAAGTCTTGACTGACCTATGCCGCCACCGATAGTGAGCGGAAGTTCGCCGTTTAATATTCCTTGACAATAAGGGTTATGTAACTTGTCGAGTTCGCCTTTTTTCTTTAACTGTCTAACCAAACTCTTTTCGTCTACCCTAATGCCCATTGAAGAAATTTCAAGCGCAATACCTAAAACGTCATACCAAAGCAAAAGGTCGCCGTTAAGTTTCCAGTCGTCATAGTCAGCCGCCCTTCCGTCGTGCGGAGCGCCGTCGGATAAATTCCAACCGATTTGATAAATGAAAACTGCGCGGTGCTTTTTGGTGATAGCATTTTCCCTTTCCTTTCTTGAAAGTTCGGGATATAACTGTTCTAACTCTTTGGTTGAAATAAAGGTTATTTCATCGGGTAAGTCGTGTGTGAGCGCGGGATATTTTTTGTTTACCGCAACGCTGAGTTTTTTAAGCGCTTTATAGATAGATTTAACCGTCTTTTTAAGGTAAGAAAGTCTTCTATCGTCTTTGGTAATAATTTTTTCCCAGTCCCATTGATCGACGTAAACCGAGTGGATAGCGTCCAAATCTTCATCGCGGCGGATAGCGTTCATATCGGTATAAAGCCCAGTTTCAGGCTCAAACCCGTATTTGGCGAGCGCCATTCTTTTCCATTTTGCGAGTGATTGAACGATTTCCACTTCTTTTTTCAAGGTTAAAACGTCAAACCTAACCGCACGTTCAAAGCCGTTAAGGTTATCGTTTAACCCAGTTTCCGGCTGAACGAAAAGCGGTGCGGATACACGCGTAAGTTTTAACGCCTTTGCAAGATCTCTTTCAAAGGTGTCCTTTATAAACTTGATAGCAATTTCCGTATCAAGTAAGTTAAGCGTGGATTTATACATTGTTATTTAATTGCTCCTTCATAAAGGGGATATTTTTCAATAAGTTTTTTAACTTCAGCGCGAACGTAATCAAAACATTCTTCTTTCTTGTTGATAACTTCGGTGATGAGTTCAGCAATCTTTTCGCAATCTGCTTCCTTAAAACCGCGAGTGGTTACGCTGGGAGTACCGATACGAACACCGCTGGTTACGAACGGTTTTTGTTTGTCGAAAGGAATTGCGTTCTTGTTTAAGGTAATATTTACTTCGTCGAGTAAATGTTCAAGTTCTTTACCAGTGATGTCTTTATCAGAAAGGTCTAAGAGCATCAAGTGGTTATCAGTACCGCCTGAAACTAACTTAACACCGAGTGATAAGAACTTTTCACTCATAGCCTTAGCGTTCTTTAAGATTTGAGTTTGATATTCTTTAAATTCAGGCTTTAACGCTTCGCCGAAAGCAATTGCTTTTGCAGCGATAATGTGCATTAAAGGACCACCTTGTGTTCCGGGGAACACTGCCTTGTCGATAGCCTTTGCGTATTCTTCTTTACACAAAATCATACCGCCTCTAGGTCCACGCAAAGTCTTGTGAGTGGTGGTGGTTACAAAGTCAGCGTAAGGTACGGGGCTGGGATGAAGTCCAGTTGCAACAAGACCAGCGATGTGCGCGATGTCAACCATCATATAGCAGCCCGCTTTATCGCAAATTTCTCTAATTCTCTTAAAATCTAAAATTCTAGGATATGCACTTGCGCCACATACGAAAATTTTGGGTTTAACTTCCAAAACTTGTTGTTCTAAATCATCGTAATCAATTGCGCCGGTTTCTTCCTTTACGCCGTAACCAACAGCGTTAAAGTATTTACCAGAAACGGCAACGGGGCTACCGTGGGTTAAGTGTCCGCCGTGAGCAAGGCTCATACCCATAATGGTATCACCAGGTTGTAAAACTGCAAAGTAAACTGCAAAGTTAGCGTTTGCGCCACTGTGGGGTTGAACGTTTGCGTGTTCAGCACCAAAGAGTTGTTTTGCACGTTCAATTGCAAGTTTTTCCACGATATCAACGTATTGACAACCGCCGTAATATCTATGTTCGGGGTACCCTTCAGCATACTTGTTGGTAAGCATACTACCAGCAGCAATCATAACGTTTTCAGAAACGAAGTTTTCGCTTGCAATAAGTTCAATGTTGTTTCTTTGTCTGTTAAGTTCTTTTTGCAAACCTTCGTAAACTTCGGGGTCTGCGAGTTTGATGGAAGTTAAATCAATCATTTTATGTTTTCTCCTTTTGTTTTTAAGGTTGATTTTTTCTTGTTTTGTTTTTTTAAATCGTTCTAATAAACGCATATTCTCAATGGGTTTTGAGAGTATTGCATGGGGTTTTGAGAGTATTGCGCCGTAGAAGACGCTTATTAGATGTGTTTAATTATCATGGATGCAAGATTATCTTTAGTATTAAGTCCAACTGACTTTTCTTTTAATTCGCCGTTTTTGAACACAACTAGCGTTGGGATAGACATAATACCGTATCTCATAGCGAGTTCGCCAACTTGGTCAACGTCAACTTTTATTACTTGTGCCTTTTCCCCTACTTCTTCAGCGAATTCGTGAAGAATAGGTGCTTGCATTTTGCAAGGACCGCACCAGGTTGCGTAAAAATCAACGAGAGTGGGTTTGTCATCACTAATAATGGTATCAAATTCTTCAATTGTGAAAACTTCTTTTACTTCAGTCATTTTCTTCTCCTTCTTTTTTCTTTTCTATAGCGATTATCTCGGGGCTAAACTTAACCGAATTTTTAATTTTTTTATCAATAATCGCCAAAATAGTATACCACAAAACTATAGAAATTACGCTCAAGACAAGCATATAAATTTCTTGACCGATAAACGCGTAAGTAACGACAGCGGAAAGACCGATTAAGATAAGCGGAACTAAAAAGGCTAAGATTGCGCCCAAAAGTTTGGTGTTTTCTTTATTTTCAATGATAACTTGATCACCTACTACAGCCCCTAACTTATTTTTTGCACGGAAGTCTATGCTAGACGCGTTTTTTGGAAACAAGCACATCCCACACTTACTGCATTCGTCTTTTTTATCCACTTTTACCACGGCGTACTTGCCGTCAAGTTTTGTAACTAACCCTATTTCTTTCATAGTTTTTAAGCCTTTTCAAGAAAACTCTTTACTTGGTCAAATTCAACCGTTTGTTCGCTGCCGTCAGCCATCTTCTTAATCTTAACCTTACCTTCAGCAAGTTCGTTTGAGCCGATAACCGCAACGAATTCCGCACCGATTTTATCCGCGTACTTAAATTGTGCTTTAATACCCCTGCCCATATGATCACAATCGCAAGCGATACCGCTATTTCTTAAGGTTGAAACGAGTTCAAACGCTTTAACTGCTTCGGCTTCGCCCATAGGTGCAAAGTAAATTTTAACTTTGTTGGGGTTTTCAATCTTTACGCCAGTGTTTTCTAAAAGCAATAAAATTCTTTCAATACCAACTGCAAAACCGATACCAGGCGTATCCGTACCACCGAGTTCTTTAATAAGTCCGTCGTATCTACCGCCGCCGCAAACAGTGCCTTGCGCGCCGATATTTTCTGAAACGAATTCAAAAACAGTTCTAGTATAATAATCAAGTCCACGAACGATGTTGGGATTGATTTTATATTCAACGCCTACCGCATCGAGAAGTTTTTTAACCGTTTCTAAGTGATTAGAACAATCGTCGCAAATATAATCTAAAATCTTGGGTGCACCTTCGGTAATCTTCTTGCACTCGTCGTTCTTGCAATCGAGAATTCTAAGCGGGTTTTTATTAAGTCTATCCTTACAGAGCGGACAGAGTTTTTCGTAATTTTCGTTCAAGTATGCTTTTAGAGCGTTTTCATACTCTTTTCTACAAGTTTTGCAACCGATACTGTTGATGTAAAGAGTTATATTTTTAACGCCAGCCTTTTCCAAAAAAGTCTTTGCTAAAAGTATAGTTTCCGCATCGATATCGGGCGAATACGAGCCTAAGAATTCAACGCCAAACTGGTGGAATTCTCTAAGTCTACCCGCTTGCGGTCTTTCATATCTAAAACACGGTGTGATGTAGAAAAATTTAGCGGGGAGCGCTGAGTTTACAAGCCCGTTTTCAACGAAAGCGCGCGCAATACCAGCAGTGCCTTCGGGCTTTAAGGTAATGCTTCTATCGCCCTTATCTAAAAAGGTGTACATTTCCTTATTAACGATGTCGGTTGTTTCGCCTACGCCACGAAGAAAAACTTCGGTATGTTCAAAAGTAGGTGTTCTAATTTCTTGCGCGCCGAAAACCCTTGCGGTTTCCCTTGCCACTTTTTCAATAAACTGCCACTTATAACTTTCTTGGGGCAAAACGTCTTTTGTTCCTTTGGGTATATTTATCATTTTACAAAATCCTTAGAGTATATATTTTTTCAAATCTTTAGTTTTGGTGTCGCCACCGAGTTTACTGATAACGTAATCTTTATCGATAACCACTTCTTTTTCACTATCGCCGCACGCTTCAAAAGAAATCTCTTCAATAAGGTTTTCCATAACCGTATGAAGTCTTCTTGCACCGATATCTTCACGCGTTGCGTTCATATCTTCTGAAATGCGCGCAATTTCGCTTATCGCTTCATCGGTAAACTTTAAGTCCACGCCGTCAACTTTCAAAAGGGTTGCGTATTGCAAAGTGATTGCGTTTTGGGGTGTGGTTAAAATTTTGATAAAGTCTTCTCTAGTTAAACTGTTGAGTTCAACGAGAATAGGAAATCTGCCTTGAAGTTCGGGAATAAGGTCGCTTACCTTTGAAACGTGGAACGCGCCCGCTGCTATAAAGAGAATATAATCGGTCTTGATAGCGCCGTACTTAGTCATAACGGTTGAGCCTTCAACGATAGGTAAAATATCGCGCTGAACGCCTTCTCTAGAAACGTCTTGTCCGCCGCCCTTAGAGCCTTTTGCGGCAATCTTATCGATTTCATCGATAAAGATTATACCTTCGTTTTCCGCACGGCGAATTGCTTCTTCATTAACAGAATCGTTATCGATAAGTTTATCGGCTTCTTCTTGTAAAAGAATTTTTCTTGCTTCCTTAACGGATAGTTTTCTTTTCTTTTTCTTCTTGGGCATCATATCGCCGAAGATTGAGCCGATTGAAATTTCCGCACCGCCCGGAACAAGTTCCATAGGCTTAGGATTATCCACAATTTCAACTTCGATAACTTCGTTATCGTAATATCCTTTCTTTAACCCTTCTAAGATGTTTTTTTCAAAGATATCTTGCGGAGTTTCGCCCCTATCTAAACGGCGAACTTCAGCCAAAATTTTAACGAGTTTAGTGTCAACAACCGCGCCCGCCTTTTCAGTAACTTTGTTAAAGCGTTCTTCTTTAACAAGTCTAACCGAACATTCAACGAGATCGCGAATCATTGATTCAACGTCTCTACCAACGTAACCGACTTCGGTATATTTGGTTGCTTCAACCTTAACGAAAGGCGCTGCAACTAACTTTGCAAGTCTTCTTGCAATTTCCGTTTTACCTACGCCCGTAGGTCCTTTCATAATGATGTTCTTGGGCGTAATTTCTTCCATTTCCGCAGCGGAAAGTTGACTTCTTCTATATCTATTTCTAAGCGCAATAGCAACCGCCTTTTTTGCGCCGTCTTGCCCGATAATGTATTTATCGAGTTCAGTAACTATTTGTTTAGGGCTTAAATTCATTTTTCTCCCCCTTATAAAACTTCACAAGTGATATTGTCGTTAGTGAAAACGCAAATTTCGCTTGCAATTTTGAGTGATTTTTTAACGATTTCTTCGGCAGAATAATCGGTTTCTTGACGGAGTGCGCGTGCCGCTGCAAGCGCGTAATTTCCGCCGCTGCCGATAGCGCATACGCCGCCGTCCGGTTCGATAACTTCACCCGTACCTGAAACGATTAAGAGCGTGTCTTTATCCGCAGTAATCATCATCGCTTCTAACTTTCTTGCCTTGTCAGTTCTCCAAAGTTCAGCAAGTTCAACCGCGCTTCTCATCAAATTACCAGAGTATTTGTTAAGCATTTCTTCAAAGCGTTCTGAAAGTGAAAATGCGTCAGCAACAGAGCCGGCAAAGCCCAAAATAACCTTGCCGTCGTAAATTCTTCTTACCTTTACGGCGTTGTTCTTAAAAATAACCGATTGTGAAAGGGTAACTTGACCGTCGCCCGCAATCGCTGTTTTTCCGTCCTTTTTAACGGCACAAATCGTAGTGCCCATAAATTGATTACTCAATTTCCATATCCTCCTTAAAACGAGAAATTTCCGCTAAACTTCTTTCAGCCTGAGCGCGTTTTCTCTCCGCCTTGTCCCTTATAATTCTATCCATAGGCGGAAGTATACCGAAGTTTGCGTTCATCGGTTGAAAGTCTTTATTTTCAGCAGTAATATATTTTGCAAGCGAGCCGAGAACGGTTTTATCACTGACCGTTTCCACCTTTTCGCCGTTTAACTTTTTGCTTAAGTATAAGGCTGCCATCAAGCCGCTTGCCGCGCTTTCCACGTACCCTTCAACACCAGTTATTTGACCAGCAAAGTAAACCTTGTCATGCTCTTTTAGAGAGTAATCGGGGTTTAATACTTTAGGTGAATTTATAAAGGTGTTTCTATGCATTACGCCGTATCTAAAATATTCGGCGTTTCTTAGTGCGGGGATAAGTGAAAATACCCTTTTTTGTTCGCCCCATAAAAGATTTGTTTGAAAACCGACCATATTATACATAATTCCATCGGCATCTTCTTTTCTGAGTTGCAAACAAGCATAAGCCCATCTACCAGTCTTTGGGTCGGTAAGCCCAACGGGTTTTAACGGTCCAAAACGGAGAGTGTCAAGCCCGCGTTCAGCCATAACTTCCACGGGCATACAGCCTTCAAAAACCGCAGAGTTTTCAAACCCGTGAAGTTCCGCCCTTTTAGCGTTGCGGAGCACGTCCATAAACGCTAAATATTCTTCTTTATTCATAGGACAGTTGATATGATCGCCGTTGCCTTTATCGTACCTATCGCCAAAGAAGGCGTTTTCCATATCAATGCTGTCGAATTCTATAATAGGTGCGGACGCGTCGTAAAAAGATAGCCCGTCCCCTACTAAATTTTTTATGTTTTGAGAAAGTTTTTCAGTGGTTAAAGGTCCGCTTGCAATAATGGTGTATTCATCGGTGTCAATATCGGTAACTTCTTCACTGATATGCTCGACGTTTTTTTCTTCCTTTAACTTATTCGTAATATATTCTGCAAACTTTTCTCTATCAACCGCCAAAGCGTTGCCCGCGGGAACTCTAGTTTTATCCGCCGCGTCTATAACGAGCGAACCGAGCAAGCGCATTTCTTCTTTTAGTAATCCTGCCGCGTTGCCGTAAACGTCGTTGCTCTTTAATGAGTTAGAGCAAACGAGTTCCGCATATTTATCGCTTTTGTGAGCGGGTGTCTTTTGTAAGGGCTTAATGTCGTAAAGAGCGACTTTTACACCCCTTTTTGCTAATTGATAAGCGGCTTCCGCACCAGCGAGCCCGCCGCCGATTATTTTAACCTTTTGCATTTTGTCCGTGTTTACATTTTTTATTCGAGCACCTAACTACGCCGTCAACTTCGATTAGGTAGTGTCCGCACTCTTCGCACTTTTTACCAGTGGGAATATCCCAACTCATAAACTTACAATTAGGATAGCCAGAGCAGCCGTAGAAAGTTTTTCCGCCGCGACTGGTCATCTTCTTGGTTTCTCTACCACATTCGGGGCAAATACCAACGCTTTCAGTCATACTAACAGTGTGCTTGCAAGTGGGATAATTTGAACAAGCAAGGAATTTACCAAACTTACCTTCCCTTTCAACCATCATACCGCCGCACTTGGGGCAAATTTTATCGGTAGGAATAGTTACCTTTTCATTTACCGCCTTGATGTTTTGGCAAGCGGGATAATTTGAGCAAGCGTAATAGTTGCCATAGCGACCGCTGTTGATAATCATAGGTGCGCCGCACTTTTCACAAACCACGTCGGTAAGTTTTGCGTTTTGCAATTTCTTGTTAAAGGGTGCGTAGAAGTCGGCAATAAGTTTATGCCAGTCCTTTCCGCCTTCGCCTATATCGTCGAGCGCGGTTTCCATTCTTGCCGTGAAAGATATTTCCATAATATCGGCAAAATACTTAACCAAAAAGTCGATAAGGTCGTAACTGATGTCGTTAGGAACTAGATATTTCTTTTCCTTTCTAACGTACTCACGCTTTTTGTCTGAAAGTTTAGCCATAATGGTTGCGTAAGTAGACGGTCTGCCGATGCCCTTGTCTTCCATGCTCTTGATAAGTGATGCTTCAGTATAGCGCACGGGGGGCTTTGTGAATTTTTGTTCTTTATTAAGTTGAAGAAGATTTAACAATTCGCCGTTAGATAGTACGGGAAGAAGTGCGTTTCCACTCTCTTCATCTTCTTCTTTTTTAGTGTCGTCATAAACGGCAAGATAACCCTTAAATAACAAAGTTTTACCGCTAGTTTTGAAAGTGTATTCGTCCGCGGCTACGTCAACTGACACGCTGTCGTATTTTGCTTCAGCCATTTGCGATGCAATAAAGCGTTCGTAAATGAGTTTATATAACTTAAATTGATTTTTATCGAGTATACCTTGAACGCTTTCGGGCGTTTTGTTGATGTCGATAGGTCTAATTGCTTCGTGTGCGTCTTGCGCGTCCTTTTTAGAGCGGTATACGTTGGGTTTAGCGGGCACGAACTCACTTCCGTAAGTTTTAGCGATAAAATCGCGCGCATCCCTTTGCGCTTCGGCTGAAATTCTAACCGAGTCCGTTCTCATATAGGTAATGAGCGCAACGTGCCCTTTTGGAGTTTCAACACCTTCGTAAAGTCTTTGCGCAATTTGCATTACTTGCGGTGCGGTAAGGTTAAGCCTAATAGAGCCGTCTTGTTGCAAGGTTGAAGTGATATAAGGTGCGGGCGCGTGTGATTTTTGAACGGCTTTCTTTACGTTCTTAACGTAAAACTGTGCACTCTTAAGTACGCTTTCAACACCGTCCGCTTCTTCTTTAGAAGAAGGTTTATACTTCTTTCCAGCCTTTTCGGTAAGTAACACCTTAAACGCGCTCTTGCCGTTAGGTTGAACGTCCGCCTTTAAGTTCCAGTATTCTTGGGGCTTAAAGTTCATAATTTCACGCTCTCTATCGACAACCATTTTAAGAGCAACCGATTGAACTCTACCAGCGGATAAGTTTTCGTTTAGTCTTGAACTTGCCGCGGGTGAAATGCTATAACCCACTATTCTATCGAGAACGCGGCGCGCTTGTTGCGCGTCGACCAAGTTTTTGTCAATCTTTCTGGGGTTTGCAAGCGCTGCTTTTACGGCTTTTTCAGAAATTTCGTTAAACTCAATTCTGTTAACATCATTTTCGTCAAGCCCTAAAACTTCCGCTAAATGCCAAGATATTGCTTCACCTTCTCTATCCGGGTCGGTTGCAAGATATACTTTATCGGCTTTTTTAGCCAAAGTTTCAAGTCTTTTGATGTCTTGCTTTTTTTCGGGCGCAACAACGTAGTGCGGCTCGAAATTGTTAGAAATGCTTATCCCCATATAGTTAACGGGCAAATCTCTAACGTGCCCTTTAGACGCGTCAACCTTATAATCGCCCTTTAAGAATTTTTCAATGGTTTTTGCTTTGTGTGGAGATTCCACGATAATAAGTTGCATTTAATCCTCCAAATCATTACGGGTAAGCCCGTAAACGTTTCCACTCTTAACGACAAGCCCTTTAATTTCAAGCACGGAAAGGAGTGGAGTTATTTCAAACACTTGCTTTGAAAGCGCAGTGCATAATTTTTCAATATGAAGTGAACCGTCTTTTAAGAGTGCAACGATTTGCTTTTCTTCATCGGTTAATTTAACGTTTTCTTTTTTCGCCGTTTTTCCGTAAAAATCTAAGATGTCTTGCGGGGTGTCAGTAAGCAGCGCGCCTTTCTTTATAAGGTCGTTACACCCTGCTCCGCTAGGGATATCTACGCTATACGGAATAGCGAATAAATCTTTGCCAAAATCGTTTGCGTATTCCGCGGTATAGAGCGTTCCGCTAGTTTTTCCACCGCTCACTACCAGTACTCCTTTTGAAAGCCCTGCAATAAGCCTATTCCTTACAGGAAAGTGAAAGGGTTTTGGGATAGTTTCGGGCGGATATTCACTTAACACTAACCCGTTTTCAGCAACGCGGTTAATTATTTCCGAGTGGCTCTTGGGGTAAATATTATCAAGCCCGCCAGCAATAATTGATACGGCTACCCCGCCGTTATCAAGTGCCGTGGTAAGCACCGTTTTATCAACGCCTTCAGCAATACCAGTTATCAAAGTGAAACCCGCGCCTGCAAGTTCTAATGCATATCTTTGAGTAATCTTAATCGATATAGGTAAACTCTTTCTACTGCCGACTATACCGAAAGTGTCGCTGTTTAAAACGGATAAGTCGCCCTTATAATACAAAACGAGCGGCGGGCAAGTAATATTTAGTAGTGCACTTGGGTAATCTTCGGAAAAGTAAGTGGTTATAAAAATATTTTTCTTTTCAAGTTCGCAAAATATATTTTCTATATATTCGTTAGTTGCCGAATTTTTAATCGTACGGTATTCATTTTCACCCACCGCGGATGAAATATACCTTTCACAATCTTTAATATAACTCTCTATATCAAGGTTTTCGGGCGCGTCTAAAAGCAATTGATACTTAAACTTATATTCAAGTCCCAAAAAACTGTCTAAAAATACGGCTAGTTTTTCTATTTTAGAATAATTTTTCATCTTATAACATTCCGTCGGAATGGCGGTAACTTATCGCTTCCAAAATGTGTTCGGGGCGAATATCGTCGTAAAGATTCATATCCGCAATAGTTCTTGCAACCTTTATAATACGACTTCTTGCGCGGGGTGATAAATGCAAAGTGTCGTACGCGTTCTTTAACATTTGTTCACACTCTTTAGAGAGTTTGCAATACTTTTTAATGTGCTTTTCACCCATATCGCTGTTGGTTAAAATCCCGTCGTTCTTAAAGCGTTCTTTTTGGATAAGGCGGGTTCTATTCACCCTTGCCCTAATATCCTTTGAACTCTCGGCAAGTTCTTCATCTGTAAGTTCTGAGTATTTTACACTGTCAACTTCCACTTGAATATCAATTCTATCGAGAAGCGGGCCAGAAATTTTAGCCTTATATTTTGCAATCATTGCGGGTGAACAAGTGCACACTTTATCCGCACTGCCGTAATTTCCGCAAGGGCACGGATTCATTGAGCCGCAAAGCATAAAGTTTGCAGGGTATTCCACCGAGCCAGTTGCGCGCGAAACGTTAATAATTCCGTCTTCTAAGGGTTGGCGCAAAGATTCCAAAGTAGTGCGCTTATACTCAGGCATTTCGTCAAGGAAAAGCACGCCGTTATGTGCGAGTGAAATCTCCCCCGGTCTTAAGTTGTGGCTACCACCAGTCATAGCAACGGTTGTAGCCGTGTGGTGCGGGCTTCTAAACGGACGCGCAAAAACGATACCGTCAGAATCTTTAAGCATACCTGCAACCGAGTGAATTTTAGTTGTTTCAAGCGCTTCTGAAAAGGTCATGTCGGGCATAATGGTCGGTATGCACTTTGCAAGCATGGTTTTACCAGTACCGGGCGCACCTACGAACAACACGTTATGTCCACCAGATACAGCAACTTCCAACGCACGCTTTGCAACCTTTTGACCTTTAACGAGTGCCATATCGCTATCGTAACAGTTTTGAACTGCTGAAGTTACGTATTCTTTATGCTTAATAGGCTCTAAAACTTTAAGCCCTGAAAAATGGTCTACAACTTCTTTTAAACTTTGTGCTGCGATAACTTCTATACCGTGCACGTAAGATGCTTCCACTTCGTTCGCCTTAGGCAAAATAAACTTTGTATAACCGTCTGATAACGCGGCGATAAGCGTGGGAAGTACGCCGTTAATTCTTCTTAAACCGCCGTCTAAAGAGAGTTCACCCATAAACACAACGCCGTCCGTTTCCGCAACGAGTTGACCGCTTGATTTAAGCAAGCCCACCGCAAGTGCAAGGTCTAATGCAGAACCTTCTTTCTTAATATCCGCGGGAGCAAGGTTTACGGTAATCTTTCTTGTAGGAACGGAAAAACCGCTGTTTTTTAACGCCGAGCGAATACGCTCTTTTGATTCTTTAACGGCGGTGTCCGCAAGCCCAACCACGTCAAAAGCAGGAAGCCCGTTATTGATGTCCGTTTCAACTTCAACGGCAACGCCTTTTATACCTTGCAGAGCAAAACCTAAAACCTTAGAAATCATTTTGTTTTTTTTGGAGCAAAAGCCCTTCCCTTTTTTTTGTAAACAACACTCTCTATATATAATGTATAGAGCATATCACGATAATTATATATTATTTTTTTGTAAAAGTAAAACGAATAAAAGCATAAAAAAAGAACTTACTGAAAAATCAGTAAGTTCTTTACGTTTTTTTAGAAAACTATTTTTTAATTTCTTTAACCTTAGCAGCCTTACCAGTACGAGCGCGCAAGTAGTAGAGTTTTGCTCTGCGAACTTTACCGTGTCTAACAACTTGGATGTCAGCAACCTTAGGTGAGTGGATGGGGAAAGT
Source organism: Christensenellaceae bacterium (assembly GCA_045594285.1). GTDB lineage: Bacteria > Bacillota > Clostridia > Christensenellales > Borkfalkiaceae > UBA1259. Next base: position 267,242 of record JAZNYF010000006.1, read on the forward strand.
TTTTTCAACGCCTACGCCGAAAGAAAGTCTTCTTACGGTGAAGGTTTCACTGATACCGCCGTGCTTTCTTGCAATAACGATACCTTCAAATGCTTGCAATCTTTCTCTATCGCCTTCGATAACCTTGATCATTACTCTTACGGTATCACCAACGTTGAATTCAGGAATGCTAGTCTTTACGTTTTCTTGATTGATGGCTTCAATAATTTTATTCATTTGCTTTTACCTCCGTTTAAATTAACGTTCATTGTCATTTTTAATATCTTTTACGCAAGAGGAACGTCCAAAGCGTCTATTATAATAACATATTTTTAAGTTTAACGCAAGCGTTTTTACATAGAAAATGCATCAATTATATGATTTATTTCACCATTTTCTATTTCCACCACGTCAAACCTACAAGGCGCGTCAAGTTTTTTCTCTCTTTGTAAAAATTCCGCCGCAACCTTATAGTATTTTTCTTGTTTTCTTTGAGTAACCGCTTCACTCGGCGCACCGAATTCGTCGCCCGATCTCGTCTTTACTTCAACGAAAACGATATACTCATTATCCTTTGCGATTAAATCAATTTCACCGCAATAAGTTTTATAGTTGGTTTTAAGTATGGTATAGCCTTTCTTTTTTAAGTATTCTCCTGCTCTCTTTTCGCCTGCTCTACCCAAAAGTTTTTTATAAAAGTTTTTCTGTGCAATTTGCAAGGTCCAATCTCCTTGATTTTGTCTATATGAACTTTCGTTCCATACCCTTTGTGCTTTTCAAAAGCGTATTCGGGATATTCTTTGGCAAATTCTATCATAAGGTTATCCCTATAAACCTTTGCCAAGATTGACGCGCAACCTATCGTATGGCTCTTAGCGTCGCCCTTAATTAAGTATTCCGCATTGATGTTCAAACCCGTATCCACACCGTCTACAAGGGTTATATCAGGCTTAATTTCTAACCCTTCAACTGCCATCGTCATACACTTTTTAACCGCGTTTAAGATGTTAATTTTGTCAATTTCTTCTTGCCAAACTTCAGCGATGTGATAGCAAACCGCTTTTTGTTTGATAATTTCGGCTAAAGCGTTGCGCTTTTTTTCGTTCAATTTTTTACTGTCGTCAACGCCTTCAATAATTTCATCTTTGGGCATAATAACCGCGCAACAAACCACTGGGCCGGCAAGCGGACCTCTGCCCACTTCGTCTACGCCGGCAACCCATTTTGAGCCGTTATTATAATGCTTTCTTTCGTAATCTAACTTATCCATATCAGTCGAGAATAATCTTACCTATTCTTCCCTTTCTAAAATCATCTACGATAGCGGTTGCACACCTTTCGTAATCATATTCGCCACCGCGGCGCAAAAAACCCCTACGAACGCATATATCGTCGTAAAGTTCAATGGTCGGGCGTTCTAAATTTTCGATACCGTATTTGTTTTTTAGTGCCTCAGGGTAAGTTTCTTTTAACTCGTTAAGCAATTCAAACGCAAGGTCGCTAAAGTCGATGTTAGCGTCGTTCATACTGCCTATATAGGCTAGGTGCTTAGCAAGCGTTTGATTTTCAAACGCAGGGGGCATAGTACCAGGTGTATCGAGAAGTTCAAGTTCTCTAAGTCTTACCCATTGTTTACCTTTAGTTACACCCGCTTTATTGCCAGTAACCGTCTTTTTACCGCCGCAAAGCGCGTTGATAATGGTTGACTTACCAGTGTTAGGTATACCAGCAACCATAACCCTTATAGGCTTAAATACGCCTTTAAGTTTATTTCTTTCTAACTTATCTTTAAGTAGTGCAAAAATGCGTGAATATAGTAGGTCAACGGCACGCTTATCCATAGCGCTTACCGCAACCGTTTCTTTACCTTCTTTAGTAAATTCCGCAATAGTTCTCTTTACGTCGTTAGCGTCAACAAGGTCGGTTTTATTTAGCACGTAAAGAACTTTTTTATTAGTAAAAAGTTTATCGAGTTTGGGGTTTAGAGATGCTCTCGGTGCGCGCGCGTCCAAAACGATCATAACGCCGTCAACGGCTTTTACGTTTTCTTCCATCATGCGCATAGCAGCGGTCATGTGCCCCGGAAACCATTGTAAATGTTTCATCTCTATTCTCCTTTCTCTAAAAGGTCGGGACGATTTTTAGCAGTGATTTCCTTAGATTTTTGTGCACGCCACTCGTCAATTTTGCCATGGTGTCCGCTGGTTAAAACTTCAGGGACTTTTAACCCCATAAACTCTTGCGGACGGGTGTAATGCGGATATTCAAGCATACCGCTTGCAAAACTTTCTTGCTCTAAAGATTCGCTCTTTATAACGCCGTCAATATATCTTGCAACCGCATCTACAACCGCCATTGCGGGAATTTCTCCACCAGTCAAAACAAAGTCGCCTATAGATAATTCTTCATCAATAAATAAGTCGATTACCCTTTGGTCAACGCCTTCGTAATGTCCGCAAAGGAGCAAAATTCTATCTAGTTTACTAAACTCTATAACAACTTCTTGCTTAAACACTCTGCCACGGGGTGAAAGAAAAATTCTTTTTGCTTCGTGGTTGGGGTCAACCGCCTTTATAGCATCTGCAATAGGTTGTGGCATCATAACCATACCCGCACCGCCGCCAAAAGGCGTATCGTCACACTTTTTGTGTTTATCAAGTGTGTAATCTCTTATATCAACGATATTGATTTCAAGTTTACCGCTGTCCACTGCCCTACCGATTATGCTGGTTTTTAAGGGCGCAAACATTTCTGGGAAAAGAGTTAAAACGTCAATCTTCATAGCAAGACACCTCGTCAAGTCGCTCTTTAATTACGGTAATTTGTTTACTTTCAATATCAACCTTTTTCACAACTGCATTAAGGAAGGGAAAACGCATAATTCTATTATCGGTGCACTTTACCGTAAACACGTCCGTGCGTGCGGAGAAAATATCGATAACTTCGCCTATCGTTTGACCTTGTTCGGTAACGATATTGCAGCCGATAATATCCACTATAAAATATCTGCCTTCTTCAAGCGGAAGAGCGTTTTCTCTAGTAACGCACAAAAACTTGCCGCGGAAAGTTTCCGCAGTGTTTCTGTCGGGAATACCCGCTAACGACAAAAAGACCGTATCTCCACCGATAACGGCTTTTAGAACACGGTAAGTTTTATCGTCAATGATAACTTCTTTAAGGTTTTTAAAACGGTTGATATCGTCAGTTAAAGGCTGAACTTTTACTTCGCCCTTAATGCCTTGCGGCTTAACGATAAGCCCGATTTTTAAGTTTTGTTGCATTTTTCAAAAAGGTAGAAAAACGGGGAAATTAAATGTTTTCCCCGCGTTCCTTGATTTCAATATTATACTTTTTGTTTTCTTTCTGTGAACCAGCGCGAACAAGTGTACGGAGCGCCTTAGCAATTTTGCCTTGACGACCGATAACCTTACCCATATCACTGTCAGAAAGAGTAATGGTAACGTTAACGGTTTTGCCAGCTTCTTGAACATCGTATTCGATTTCTTCAGGCTTTTCAGCAAAACGGGTAACTACGTATTTAATAAGTTCTAACATAGTTTCTCCTTAAAAACGGAATTACTTGCTGGACTTACGAACCTTCGTTTTAGCGGGCGAAAGTTTTTCGGGCTTGGGAATAACGCCTTGGTTAACGAGAATGTTCTTAACGGTATCAGTAGGTTGAACGCCGTTAGCAAGCCACTTTTTAGCCTTTTCAGCATCGATAACGATTTCTGCGGGGTTAGCGGTGGGGTTATAGTGACCAACTTTGTCAATATAAGCGCCATCACGTGCGTTTCTTGAATCGGTTACAACGATACGGTAGAAGGGAGACTTCTTATCACCCATTCTGGTTAATCTCATTTTTACTGCCATTTTTTTGTTCTCCTTAAGTTTGATTTATATATTTTTAATTTTTTTTAATTTTAATAAATTTTGAAGTATAACACCGCTTAAAAGCCACAAAAAGTTAAAGGTTTATAAGCAAGTTAGGCAAGTCTCGTTGAATATTGATACTCTTTTTCGAGCACTGTTTTAAGACATAGTTGCAAGTCAGACGCGGAAAACGAGCATTTTGCGCAGGGCGTGTACTTGGCGTACACAACCAAGAAAAAGCACAAGTTTTACGTGTATCACGCCGCAAATATGGCTTAAAAGCCTTTAAACATGCGGCTATTTTTCATCTGCTTCATCATCACTTTTGTCTGTTCAAACTGCTTTAATAAGCGGTTTACTTCTTGGATAGAAGTGCCGCTACCCTTTGCTATGCGGTTCTTTCTAGACGAGTTGATAACTGACGGATTTTCACGCTCATACATCGTCATTGACTGGATAATTGCTTTGGTGCGGAGCATTTTCTTTTCATCGATATCCGCTTCGCTAATCTTCATTTTACCCATGCCCATACCGGGGAGCATGCCGAGAATTTCTTTAATACCGCCCATTTTGTTCATCGTTTCAAATTGAGAGAGATAATCGTCTAAAGTAAAAGAATTTTCTCTAAACTTTTTCTGCATCTTTTGGGCTTGCTCTTCAGTAACCGCTTCTTGCGCCTTTTCAATGAGCGACAAAACGTCCCCCATGCCTAAGATACGGTTTGCCATTCTATCGGGATAGAACGGCTCTAAATCGCCAAGTTTTTCACCAACTGAACAAAATTTAATGGGCTTGCCTGTAACCGCTTTCATTGAAAGGGTTGCACCGCCGCGAGTGTCGCCGTCAAGTTTAGTTAAAACTAAACCGGTAACTTCTAAGCGTTTGTTAAAAGTGTCCGCCACTTCAACGGCAACTTGACCAGTCATTGAGTCAACAACTAGAAGAATTTCAGAAGGATTAACTTCCGCCTTGATATCTTCAAGTTCTTTCATCAACTGTTCGTCTATTTGTAATCGACCAGCCGTGTCGATAATTACCGTGTCAAAGCCAAAAGATTTAGCGTGCGCAACGCCTTCTTTTGCAATTTTTACGGGGTTTCCTTGACCTTTTTCAAAAACCGTGCAGCCAGCCTTTTCCCCAACCACTTTTAATTGATTGATTGCCGCGGGACGATACACGTCACACGCAACTAAAAGGGGTTTTCTGCCTTGTTTTTTAAGCATCATACCAAGTTTACCAACGAGCGTTGTTTTACCAGCGCCTTGAAGCCCAGCCATCATAATAACCGTGGGCGGGTTTGATGCAAAGTTAAGTTTTGAACCAGTAGAACCCATCAATGCGATAAGTTCTTCATTAACGATTTTAATAACTTGTTGAGTGGGGTTAAGATTTTTAATAATCTCTTGCCCGACCGCGCGCTCGCTCACCTTTGAAACGAACTCTTTAACGACAGAGATGTTTACGTCCGCTTCTAAAAGCGCAATGCGCACTTCACGCATAGCCGTTTTAATTTCCAACTCGGTAAGTCTACCGTGCTTTGTAAGTTTGGAAAAGATATGATTTAATTTTTCGGAAAGACCTGAAAAAAGTGCCATTATCTCAACAAAATCTCCATTAACGCTTTGCGGGTATTTTCATCATTAGTAGTGTCGATAACTTCTTTAAGCAACTTGTTTTTCTCTCTTAACGAGAGCACCTTTTCATATTCGTCAAGTTTACTTTTAACCTTTTTAACAGCGTTATATACGCTCTGCCTTGAGCCCCCTTCTTGCTCTGCAATTTCCGACAAAGATAAGTCGAATAAATAATGAGATGAGAAAAGTTCCCTTTGCTTTTCAGTTAAAAGTTCTTTATAAATTTCAAAAAGTTCGATATACTCTAAATCTTTTTCCATAATAAAAATGAAAGGTGTAAACCTTTTTTGCTTTACACCTTGATATTATATAGATTTTTCCACGCTATGTCAAGCGTTTTTGCATACATTATATATTTTAAAAATATAAAGCGACTGAGTTTTTTCAGTCGCCTTTATTTTTTTATAAATTAATCAACTTTTTGCAAAACCATACCGCTATCTTCGTAAGTATATGTAAGCGTGTCGCCGTCTAAAGTATATTCTTGGGGTTCATCACCTATGGTAATGGTAACGGTTTTACCCTTTTGTTCCCAAGTACCTTCTTTAACAACGCTACCGAGAAGGGTTTTGGTTGTCATCTTGGCAACGCCGTCTTTTTCAAGTTCAAGTTTGATGTAATCTTCATCCAACTTTTCACCTACTTCAACGGTAATGCCAGCAGTTGTCATAGACTTAATTTTATAAGTGCCTGCAGCAGTGTTACAAGCGGCTAAACCAACGCAGCAAACGCAAAGAATAGACGCAACTAAGATTGTTAAAAATTTTTTCATTTTCGTTTCCTCCTGTAAGTCTCTTATGACTTTTCTTTATTATACTATTGATTTTGCTTATTGTCAATACCGATTTTTAAAAAATTTAAAGGCAAAAATCAAATTTTTGCCTTTCGTTTTTATTTTATTATCTTAATTAAAACATACTGTCGACAAAGTCTTGAGCGTTAAAATCTTCAATATCGTAAATTTTTTCACCAGTTCCAACGAAGCATACGGGAACTTCTAATTCATACGATAATGAAATTATAAAGCCGCCCTTTGCCGTGCCGTCAAGTTTGGTTAAAATTATACCGTCAATACCCACCGCTTCGTTAAACACTTCCACTTGGTTATAAGCGTTTTGACCAGTAGTTGCATCTAGGGCGATAAGTTTATAATAGTTTGCCGCGGGATATTCACGCTTAACAACCCTATCCATCTTTTTTAATTCTTCCATAAGGTTGGCTTTTACGTGAAGTCTACCCGCTGTATCAATGATTAAAACGTCGGTATTTTTAGCCTTTGCAGACTCGATTGCATCGAATACAACTGCTGATGCATCAGCGCCTTCAGAATGCTTTATAATGCGAACTTTTGCCCTTTCCGCCCAAACGGAAAGTTGATCGGCAGCAGCCGCACGGAAGGTGTCCGCCGCTGCGATAGTTACGCTTTTACCTTCTTTTACGAATTTGTTTGCAAGTTTACCGATAGTGGTTGTTTTACCCACACCGTTTACCCCTACGACCATAATAACAGCGGGCGAAGTAATTTGTAGCCCGTCAGCATAATCAATCGTTTCAAACAATTCTTTTTTAAGAAGTTCAATTACGTACTCTTTATCTTTGCACTTTTCTTTAATGGCAACGTCGCGAATTTCATCAACGATTTCCATAGTGGTTTTAACTGAAACGTCGGCAGAAATCAAAATATCTTCCAACTCTTCATAAAAATCTTCACCGATTTTATCTTTTGCGAAAAGTTCGTTTAATTTTTTTGAAATTCCGTCTCTAGTTTTAGTCAAAACGGCTTTTAATTTACTGAATAATCCCATAAAATTCCTTTTAAGGTTTTGTGTTTATTTGTTTAATAGTAGTCTTAATACTTTAAGCCATAGTTACAATCAAGACAAGTCTTCTCCTAATGCTTTAAGGGTTTAGATGCAAGCAAGACAAGGCTCGCTCGCAAAAAAGGATGAAATAGACCGTCGCCTCAATTGAAGTCTTTTTTGCAGAGCAGTTAACGCAGTATTGCGCAGCATATAAGCCCTTAAAGGGGTTCGCCCGTTATATCCGATACGTCCGAAAGTTTAACCGATACCATCTTAGAAACACCCTTTTCTTGCATGGTTACGCCGAAAAGTGCGTCTGCCATTTCCATAGTGGGCTTTCTGTGAGTGATAACGATAAATTGAGTTTCTTCACTAAACTTTTGAAGATATCTTGCAAATCTATCTACGTTTGCTTCGTCAAGCGCTGCTTCAATTTCGTCGAGTACGCAGAACGGCATAGGACGGAGTTTTAAGATAGAGAACAAAATGGCAATAGCGGTAAGCGCCTTTTCACCACCAGAAAGGAGTGAAAGTTTTTGAAGTTTCTTTCCCGGGGGTTCGGCAACTATTTCAATACCTGCTTCTAGCCTATCTTCAACGTCGGTGTAGTCGATTTCCAACATCGCTCTACCACCACCGAACAATTCTTTGAATATTCTTTGGAAGTTTTCGTTAATCTTGGTAAAGCCTTCATCAAACTGAGTAAGCATTTCCGCTTTAATCTTATCGATTGCTTCTTTTAAGTCTTTTTCAGCCTTTTCCAAGTCTTCCTTTTGGGTAATCATTTCTTCATAACGCTCTTTCAACGCTTTGCAATCTTCAATAGCGGTTGCGTTGATAGCGCCTAGAGAAGAACGCTTTCTTCTAAGACGATTGATTTCCGCTTCACCAGCCACGGCATCGTAACCTTCTTCACGATGCTTAACGGCGGTTTCATAAGTTTCTTGGTAATCTTCCCAAATGCTTTGTTGCAAGTATTCAAGGTCAGAGTCGATTTTAGCAAGCGCAATTTCTTCCGCGTGTTTCTTTTCAGAAAGATCAGTTATCGCTTGAGATAATTGCTTTTTCTTTTCATCGTTTTTGTTTAATCTATCGCGAAGTTCAAGTTTGTTGTTTTCGATGTTTTCAATCTTTTCTCTAATACCGTTGATATAATCTTGTTCTTCTTTAGTAAGCGCAATCTTTTCTTGATCACGGCGCAATTCTTCAATGATGCCTTCAGCGCCTTCGTTGCTCTTCTTTAAGTTAATATTGGTTTGTTCAGCATCGCTGATAACGCCGCCAAGACGCTTGTTTTCACCATCAAGTCTACTGATTTCCGCTTTCAACTGGGTAATTTTAACTTGAAGTGCAGTAGATTCTTCAGCGATTTGGTCGCGTTCTTTTCTAAGTGCGTCGTATTCGGCTTGGTGCTTGTCCGCACTCATTTTTGCAGTTTGCTTGTCCGTTTCAAGTTTATCACCGCCGCTTTGAACAGCCATAAAATCAGCGTCTACTTTGCTAATTCTTTCGTTTACCTTTTCGATAAGGTCGGTAGTCGTTTCAATTTCTCTACCGATTTCGATAAGCGCCTTTTCCGCAGCGCCTTGCTTTTCACGCTCAACTAAGATTTGTTGACGCTTTTCGTTATAAAGGTCGTTGAGCATAGAAAGGTCGTCTAACGCCTTGTCGCGCTTTCTTTCAAGTTCAACTTTAGACGCTTTAATTTTATCCATTTCCGCTTTTTTAATGCGGAGTTGTTCGGCATTTTCTTCAATCTTTCTATCGCTAGAAAGTAAACCAACCGTATCAGTTCTTCTTGAACCACCAGTCATTGCGCCTTGGGTATTGAAAACGTCGCCGTCGAGAGTTACCATTTTGAACGCAAAACGGTATTTATCCGCAATTTTAGTAGCGTTTTCTAAAGTGTCGACTATTAAGGTGTTGCCCAAAAGGTTAGAAATAACGTTTTCATACTGTTTATCGTATGAAACGAGTTTATTTGCAACGCCGAGCGCGCCCCTTTCGTTAAGCGCGTTAGTAACGGCAGCGCTTTGCTCTCTAGGTTTAACTGAAGTTATGGGAAGGAAGGTCATTCTACCGAGTTTATTGACCTTTAAGTATTCGATTAAATATCTAGCGTCGTCGGGGGTTGCTGTAACCACGTTTTGCGCAGCGGCAGAAAGCGCGGTTTCTAACGCAATATCAAATTTTTTGTCGCTCTTGATAAGTTCGGCAACAACACCCTTAATGCGCTTTTTTAACTCGCCGTTTTCTTTTGCTTTGTTGAGAAGATTTTTTACAGCGGGTGCATAGCCGTCGTAATTATCCTTTAACGCTTTGTAGAAGTTATCCTTAGTAATCAAAGTGGTAACTACTGAGTTAAGTGAATAAATTGCGTTATCCGCTTTAGCCACTTCTTCATTACCGTTTCTAACTTCGTCTTCTTTATTTTCAATTCTATTCTTCAAGTCGAAAACAGAACGGTCAAGTTCGTTAATGTTGTTATCCGCGCGTTCCTTTTCGTTAAACAAACCTTCTCTCTTAACAGACGCTTCATCAAGGCGCTTAGTAAGTTCTTCACGCTTAGCGAGAAGATTTTCCTTTTCGATAGACATCGTGCCCTTGTTTAACTTAATGTCGGAGAGAGATTCGATTGATTCGATAACCTTTTTTCTGCTCGATTCGGCAAGTTCTTCGCCGAGAGTGATTTGCTCGGTTAAAGATAAGAGTTTTTTGCTAAGTTTTTCAGCCTTATCAGAGAGTTTTCCAAGTTCTTCTTGATCTTTAGTCAAATCAACGTAATTAGCATCAAAAGCGGCTTTACTATCTTTGATAAGTTCAATATTTTCTTTAATTTCTTTTTCAGCGCGTTCAATTTGCCCTAAAAGGTAAGAAATTTTTTGTTCGTAAAGTTGTTTTGCGCCCGAACTTTGTTCCATATGTACGCGCTTTTCCAAAAGTTCGTCGTTTAAGTTTCTAAGTCTTGAATCGGCTTCGTTGATGTCAGAGAAAATCTTATCGTACTCAGTTTGCGCGTTTGAAAATTCTTGTTGGCGAAGGGCTGTTTCTTCATCTAAGCCCTTAATTCTAGTGTAAATTTTGCCCTTTGCACTCTCTACGCCGTCCACTTTAGCAATATAGGTGTTGAGTTCGTGGAACTTTAAACTTTCAGAAAGTTCGTTGAACTCTTTTGCCTTTTGCGCTTGGCGCTCTAACGGTGCTAATTGATTTTCTATTTCCGATAAAATATCGGTATAGCGCACCAAGTTTTCGTGAGTGCGCTCTAACTTTCTTTGAGATTCGTTCTTTCTTGTCTTAAATTTAGCAATACCCGTTGCTTCTTCAAAGATAAGTCGTCTATCTTCGGGTTTTGCCGACATAATTTCTTCAACCCTGCCTTGACCGATAATGGTATAACCTTCTTTACCGATGCCACATTCGTGAAGAAGTTCAACGATATCGCGAAGACGCGCGGGTTGCTTGTTTATGTAATATTCACTTTCCCCACTACGGAAAAGTTTACGCGTGATAATAACTTCGTTATAGTCGATACTGAACATTCTGTTAGAGTTATCAAAGTACAACGAAACTTCACAGTAAGATAAACTCTTTCTGCCTTGCGTACCGCTAAATATTACGTCTTGCATGCTAGAACCACGCAAAGATTTCGCCGATTGCTCACCTAGCACCCAGCGAATTGCATCGGCTACGTTACTTTTACCGCAACCGTTCGGTCCTACGATACCGGTTATTCCGTTGCCGAACTTGATTTCCGCTTTATCGGCAAACGATTTAAATCCGTAAATTTCAACTTTTTCGAAATTCACTACTTGTTACCACCTTGTTTAAGTATTTTTAAGGCTTTTGCGGCTGCTTGCGCTTCCGCTATCTTCTTGCTTGCGCCCTCGCCTTCGGCAATAATCTTACCGTTAAGGAGCGCAGCCACTCTAAATTTCGGCGAATGATCCGGACCTTTTTTCCAAAGCAGTTCGTAACCGACACTGCCTATCTTGGTTTTTTGTACGTATTCTTGAAATTCGTTTTTTGCTTCGCCAATATTTTCCACCGCTTTTTTATTTTTAGCGTTTTCTAAATAATCAGCAATTATCGTTCTTTCAACGAACTTTTTAACTTCTTTTAATCCGCCGTCAAAGTACATGCCCGCAACGACTGCTTCATATATGCTTGACCAAGTTTTATCTTCCGGGGTAATGCGATTTTTTAAGCCCCTACCCAGCAACAAATGCTCGTCAAGCCCAAGTTTTTTAACCGAACGCATAAGCGGTGCTTTAGAAACTATTTCCGCTCTAATTTGCGTCAAGTCCCCTTCGTCGCCCCTAGCATTTTTGTAAAGGTATTCCGTTACGACAAATTCCATAATAGAATCGCCGAAAAACTCTAAGAGTTCGTTATCTTTTTGACCGTGTTCGTACCCGTAAGACGAATGCGTAAAACACTGTCTAAGTAAAATCTTATCTTTGAACGAATAACCTAACTTTTCTTCAACGATTGAAGTATCAAAAATCATTTGTTTACACCTCGGGGGTATATAACGCCAACTTTTCAGTAATTTTGTCTGCAATGTTAAAACCAGCGTAATCAACCGCTTGGAAAACCGTGTTCATAATGGTTTCCGCAGTAGACGAGCCGTGCGCCTTGATAACGGGTTTATTTACACCGATAAAGAGTGCTCCACCCTTGTTTTGATAATCGAGTTTATTTCTAATCGTACCGAAAGTATCTTTCAAGAACAAACCGCCGATTTTAGCCTTTGTGCTTGAATAAATGCCTTTCTTAATTATCTTCATAACGACGCCAACAGCGCCTTCAATAGATTTTAATGCGATATTACCGGCAAAACCGTCGGTTACGACAATATCTTGCTTGCCGTTTAAGATGTCTCTACCTTCGATATTACCTACGAAGTTGATGCCTTTTAAGTTCTTTAAGATGGGGAAAACTTCGTGATTTAACATATTTCCCTTTTCATCTTCCGTACCGTTAGAAAGAAGTGCAACTCTGGGGTTTTCAATGCCTTGCGCCTCTGCATAAGCAGTGCCCATAAGTGCAAACTGAACAAGGTTAATAGGCTTGCAGTCAGCATTTGCGCCACAGTCTAAAAGGTAAACCTTTTGATTGTCGTCCGCGGTGGGAAGCGTCGGGCATAACGCGGGGCGGTTTACCCCCTTAATTCTACCTAGTTTTAAGGTTGCACCAACCAAAACCGCGCCTGTTGAACCAGCTGAAACGAACGCTTTCATCTCATCGTTTTCTTTGAGTTCTTTAAACGCCACGCAAAGAGAACTATCGGGCTTTTTTCTAATAGCCACGGTGGGTTCTTCTTCACAAGTAATAACTTCGGGCGCGTGAATAATCTCTACCCTGCTAGCGTCAAACTTGTATTTTTTAAGTTCTTCCTTTATAACGTCTTCTTTGCCTACTAAAACTACGGTAAAACCGTCTCTAGCGTTTACTGCGTCGATTGCGCCTTGAATAATTTGTACGGGAGAATTATCGCCACCAAATGCATCAACTAAAATCTTCATATTTTACCTCTTAGTTTTCTAAAGTACCAACCGTTCTGGGGAAAGGCAACACGTCGCGAATGTTAGAAATACCAGTAAGGTACATAATCATTCTTTCAAAGCCTAAACCAAAGCCAGAGTGAACGACACCGCCGTACTTTCTTAAGTCAAGGTATGACTTATAATCGTCTTTATTAAGTCCGCATTCAGCCATTCTTTGTTCTAAGATTTCCATTCTTTCTTCACGTTGACTGCCGCCGATAAGTTCGCCGATACCGGGAACTAAAAGGTCTGATGCTGCAACCGTCTTGCCGTCGTCGTTAAGGCGCATATAGAAAGCCTTGATTTCCTTGGGATAATCGGTCAAGAATACTGGCTTTTTGAAAACTTGTTCGGTAATATATCTTTCGTGTTCGCTCTGTAAATCACAACCCCAGTATACGGGTGCGTCGAACTGGTCTTTTACCTTTTCCAAAATTTCAATTGCTTCAGTATAAGTTAAACGCTTAAACTCGTTGTTCTTAACGTTGTTAAGTCTTTCGATAAGCCCTTTATCGATAAAGTTATTTAAGAATTCAATTTCTTCCTTGCAAGTTTCCATAACTCTATTGATGATATACTTAACCATATCTTCAGCGCAGTCCATATCGTCTGAAAGGTCTGCAAATGCAAGTTCGGGTTCAATCATCCAAAATTCCGCTGCGTGGCGAACGGTGTTAGAGTGTTCTGCTCTAAAGGTCGGTCCAAAGGTGTAAACGTTTGCGTAAGCCATAGCAAAGTTTTCAACGTCGAGTTGACCTGATACGGTAAGGCTTGCCTTTTTACCGAAGAAGTCTTGCTTGTAATCGGTTGCGCCTTCTTCCATAGGAACGTTGTCAAGGTCGAGCGTGGTTACTTGGAACATTGCGCCAGCGCCTTCACAGTCGCTACCAGTAATGATGGGCGTATGCACGTAAACGAACCCGCGTTCGTTAAAGAATGAGTGGATAGCGAAAGCCGCTTCACTTCTAATCTTAAACACGGCGTTAAAGGTGTTGGTGCGGGGACGCAAATGCGGCATGGTACGCAAAAACTCTAAGGTGTGTCTTTTCTTTTGTAAGGGATATTCGGGTGAAGAAGTGCCGAGCACGGTTACTTCATCCGCGTTGATTTCAAACGGTTGCTTATTTTCGGGCGTTAAAATGAGCGTGCCCTTTACCATTAAGCAAGCGCCTACGTTTTGTTTTGCAATTTCATCGTAATTATTTACTTTATTTCTATCGAAAACGATTTGGCAGTTCTTAAAATAAGAACCGTCGTTAAGTTCGATAAAACCAAAAGACTTGCTGTCGCGAATAGTCTTAGCCCAACCGCATACGGTAACGGTTTTGCCGCCAAATTCAGCGGGGTTAACAAAAATTTCTTTCAAAACTGTTCTTTTCATAATTCACCTGCGTATATGCTTTTTAAAATTACTTTACTATTATAACATCTTTTAAAGGCTTTTTCAAGAATTTTAAGGCGCAAAGTAACTTTTTATTGTCTAAAAACAAAAAAATCCCCAACATTATCCGTTGAAGATTTTTTATCTTTCATTTTTAGCGAGTTATCAGTCGTTTTTTTGCGCTTCTTCTACGAGTTTGGGCGGGCGCTCGTCTTTAAGCGCCATAATGTAATTGCCGTACTGCTCGTCCGTAAGTTTTATAACTTTATTCTTGCTCTTTTTGCGTTTAGCCATAATTTTTCCTCCAAAAAAGAATACTCTTATTATGCTCAACGCCTAAATTTTTATACTGGGAAAAAGTTTACTCGCTCTTAGGTGTTAACTTAATTTTTTTGAAAGTTTTGTCCTTAGAAAAATCGCGTTCTTTGGTGTATTCCCCGCCGAGTGCTTCAATCGCAAAACGAAGTTCTTCAAAGTCAGCGTAAGTTAACTTTTCTTTTTCTATTGCGGTAAGTAAGAAAGGAAGCGCTCTATCGTCGCCGTACTTTGCAAGATACGCTGCGTAAAGTGGGATGTTTTCTTGATGCTTTGCAAATTCAGCAATCAAAATATCAAAAACTCTATCGTCTTTTTTGCAGTTTGCAATAACGTCGGTAAGGCACGCCTTTTTAACTTCGTCAACTTCATTAAATTGCAAAAGTATTTCTTCTTTTACTTTCTCTGCCATAGTGCTTAATCTTTCGGTTGCAAGTTCTCTAATATTTTCGCTGTAGTCCCACAAAATAAACTCTAAATAACGCTTGGCGGGTTTAACCGATTCCATATCCGCAAGCATGTTGATAACGTAGAGAATAAATTCTTCGCTCTTATCCCCGTTAAGCGCGTTAACTAAAGCGTCTTCGTTAGCAGGGTTTGAAGTGATTGCTTCGCACAAAAAGTCGGAGATAGCAACGTCTTTTTCAAGATGAGTTTCTAGACAAGAAAGCAATTCTTCTCCAGAAAAATCTCTATAAAAAGTGTTGGGGGTTTTACCATCTAATTCCTTTAATTTTTCATCGCCAAACTTAACGTAAAGTTCGGGGATTTTATTCTCGATTTCTTCAGGTTTTACCTTGCCGATATTAGAATACACAAAGTCTTCTATATACTTGTCGAAAAGGCTGTCCACGTCGATAATTTTAACCATTATTTTATTCTCCTTTTAGCGTCTTTTTTAATGCGGTAAGTTTATCTTTAGTAACCGAAAAAATTCTTAAAACGCTGAAGTCGTCAGAGTATTTTTTGAACTTACACTCAGACAAAATAAGCGCTGCAATATCTTCGTTCGTCGCGTCCGAATCGGTTATTTCACCTTTAAATTTTTTGTAAATTTTATCACAATTTTTAGCAATTTTATCTAAACTTTCCACGTCGAAAAACGCCATTTTAGACATGCAAAGCGCGTACGCTGAAAGGTATAATCCGCCAAAAATTTTATCCCTTTCACAAAGCAATTTTCTAGGTTTAACCTTTAAGTAAAACCCGCCTGCAACCACGCCGAATTTATCTTTTACGCCGTTTACCAGCGTTACGTAGATTAGCACGCGTTTTAATTCTTCTCTGCCTTCGGGGCTAAGCATTGCCTTAAAAATCACACCCTTAGAGTAGGGCGTAAACGCGGACGATAGCACAAATGCACAGTCGCGCATAAATTCGCTATCGGTAGATTTTAACCCCCACTCTAAAATTTCTTTCCACTCTTTTTTCTTGATTGCGGATGATATTTTTTCGGGTGTTTTTATTAGCGTTTTAATCTTCTTTTTCCACTGTTCCGTAAGTGTTTCCGGTATATCTTTTACATACTTAAACGGTGTTAAATTTAGGTAATCACCGCCGCCGTCAAGCATGTTTTTAACGTAGTTTAAGTGAAAATTTATTGCATAATCTTCGGGGTCTATTAGATGCGCTTTACTAAGTTCTCTCTCCGCACCTATCAAGTCGCCGAGATTTGCCAGCGCAAGCCCGTAGAAAAAGCGCATGGCGTGCTCGAAAGGTCTATCTTCAAGAATAGTCTTTAAGCACTCGCTTGCGGTCTTGTGGTCTTCACGCTCAATGGCGCAAGTGGCTATTTTATACGCTTCACTCGTATCCCCTTTTCTAACTTCCAACGCCTTTTGATAATAATGCTCGCTATTATCAAAGTCTTCTTTCATATCGTAAACGGTTGAAAGGTTACAAAAAGCCGTAACCGTAGGTCCGTTTTGCTCTAGAGATTGCCTACAAACTTCTTCGGCTTCATCAAGTCGGTCGCTCATAAAATAACATACGGCAAGTTCACCCGCAGTCTCTTCATCACGGCGCTCTAAAGGTATCTTTTCTAAAAATGACGCGCCTTCTTCAAACCCGCCCAAAGCGATTGCGTGCTTTGCTTGTTTAATTTCAAAAGTGTAGTCTGCTTTATCGAACGGATAAACTATTCTGTACGCCGTTCTCTTAATTTCTTCACCCGAGAAAAAGTCAATGATTTCCTGACTTAAACCTTCCTTGCTGATAAAGCCGTCCACCGATAATTTTTTATGAAAATAATAACTTGACGCCCAGTAATTATCAAGGTAAAAGTAGTTTATAGCAAGTTCTTCATAAGCAACCGATTGCCTTTCTTTAGGCGCTTTATCCATAAACTCAAACCAGTATTTATTTGAAAGTTCTAACGCCGACATATCCGCGTAAACGTCGCCAAGCGCCGCAATAACGTCCACGTTATCGGGCTCTAACGCCTTTGCTGAAAACAAGAATTTTAGCGCACCTAAATATTCTTCCTTTTCGCAAAGCGCTGCTGCGCGTTTAAGATATCTCGAAACGCCTTTGTCAAACTGTAATACGCTATCCATTTTTACTTAAAAAATCCGTCTATATCAGTTTTCGTAAATTCGTAAATTTTATCACAGAACTGGCAGTCTACTTTAACCGTACCTTCTTTTGCAATTATGTCTTCAAGTTCCGCTTTCCCTAAAGAAATAAGCACCTTTTCAATATATTCTCTACTGCATAAGCACTTATATTCGGGATGGTATTCGGTATACTTTACTTCACCGATAAACTTGTCGATAATACCTTCCGCACCGATTTCTTGAACGAGCGTTGAAACGTTGCCAAGTTGACTTATAACGTCTTCCGCCATAACTAAAGAACCTTCACTTGCACCGGGCATTGCTTGCAAAATAACGCCGCCCGCACCTATGCAAGTTCCGTCTGTGCCGATTTTTACGCCCAAAGCAATTGCAGTGGGTTGCTGTTCACTATACGCATAGTAAGCCGCAAAATCTTCAGCAATTTCGCCGCTAATAAGTTCACTACTGCCCGAATACGGGTCTTTAAGCCCCATACTGCGCACAACGGTAAGCCTACCGTTTTTACCAACTAATCCGCCCACGTCTAGTTTCCCATCCGCACGGAGTGGTAAGTCTGCTTGGGGGTTATCTATAAACCCGCGCATAGCAAGGTCGCCGTTACCACAAACGGTAATTTTACCACCTATACCGTCGCCGTGAACGGTAACTGAAAGTTTGTCCTTTTGGTTTTTTAAGTTGCTTGACATAAAAGTACAAACGGTAAGAGTGCGCCCGAGCGCAGCCGCACAAACGGGCGTAAGTTTATGAATTCTTATCGCTTCGTTAACCATATCGGTCGTATCTAAAACGGACATAGAAATTTCATCATTAAAAATCAATGCTTTAAGTAATTTGTTCAAAATTTTGCCCTCCGTTGTCATTTTTTTGTAACAACAAAAGTTTTTATCAGTGTTAAAAAACGCCTTTTTCTCGGCGTTTTTTACGTTTTATAAAATTGTTTTTATGGTTTAATAAGTGCAAAAAAGCAAGCAGTTCAAATTTAAACAATAAACTAGTAACTAGCATTTTAGAACATAGTTAAGTCAGTTTAATGCTTGTTGACGTCTAACTTGTTACTAATATCTTAAATAAGGAGAAAGAAACAAGTTAGGCAAGACTCGATCGTCAGAACTAATAAGCAATATCAGCACTTTGATAAAAACAAAGTGCAAGATTTTGCAATTGTTCTTCCTCTTCCCAAAAAATCTTTTGCTTCGCAAAATCTTTTTCGGGATACCCTTTTTTATTTTGGGTGAAATTGACCTTTTTGGAATTCGCAAGTCAAAACGCTAAGCAGTTAACGCTTAAAATGCGCCGCTTATTTACGCTTATTTTTGTTGCGCTTAGCCAACGCCTTCTTAGCCTGTTCAATACGCTTATCCCTTTCTTTGAGAGCCGCTTCAAACATTTCTTGTTCTTCGGGGTTCTTTTGATACTTGGGATCGTTTTTATGCTCTTCAACGTAGCGTTCGTGGTCTTCGTACAAGGCTTGCTTGCTATCACGAAGTTTTTCTAAGTCAGCACGGCTGAAAGATTCGGGGAGTTCTGCAATAGTGAGTTCATCATCTGTGATAGGTTTAATAGGACGTGAACTGAGTTGACTTTGTGATGCTAGTGCAATTTGTTCTCTGTATTGACGGAGAGAGTCTGATTCGCTTTCTTTAACCTTATCGTAAATACCCCTTTTCTTCTTAGCACCTTTGACTTTATCGTTAAGGAACTTATCGTAAGCCCATTGACAATAGTCCGTCCACACTAAAAGCGCGTATGATATGCCAAAGAGCGCAAAAACTATAACGCCTATAATTAAGAAAATGCCTTCAAAGAATAAAAGAATAAAAGGTATTGCCGCAAGAAGAATAAAGAATAAGTTTTGCGGCAACATCGCTATAGTAAACATAAAAGTATTCTTAAATAATTGCTTAAACGTCAATTCGTAAGTTACGGTCATGGTAATCATATGCAAGGTCATGATTGAGAAAAAGGCAAGTAATGCATACGCCAAAACCTTACAAATTATAAACAACCATTCAAGATGGGGCGACGACAACATTACCAAATCAATGATAGAAATGGAAATATTAGTCAAATAGAACACTAACGAGAACACAACGCCGATTGCAATCATAGGCTTTGCGTTCTTTTTCAAGCCCAACCAAAAATCGTTTGCAACGAAGATACCTTCCGTCCAAACCATATTTCTAATAACGTAAGCACCGCCAGCAAAACCGAGCGCAGCAATAACCGCCGCCAAGGGCATAAATGCATAAGCGAGAACGTTTACGCTGAGCGCAATATTTTCGTTCATACCCTGAACGCTAATAGGTGCTTGATAGCCCACGCCAAACGGTTGCATGAAAGGATAGGTTGCACCGAAGTTACTTAAGCCTACGTATCTAAAAAACAAGATTGCAATTACTGGAAGGCAAAAGAGCAAGATGAGAAGATTTATAATAATGAGTTTACTAAATCTCCCCTTTAAAATATCCCAAAAGAGTTCCCATCTGTTTGACGGCAAGGACGCTCTTGCATAACCGTCCGACTTTTCAGAGCCGAACGCCATTCTATCCCAAATAGTGCGTTTTTTCTTAACTTGAGCCATTATATCATTCTCCCAACGCTTCTAATTCAAAGCGTTATAGTTTTGTGGTTAAAAGTTTGCATAACTTTTCTATTATAGTTTACATTAAAATTAAATATTTTACAAACAAAATTAACACTTTTGCTAAAAAAACCTTTACTTTTTTACTTAACTTTGTTAAACTATCCATATATTATGTTTATATAGGAGATATTAACTATGAAAAAGTACAACGTTGCGGTTGTTGGTGCAACCGGTATGGTAGGTAGAAAGTTCTTAGAAGTTTTGTCTGAAAGAAACCTTCCAGTAGAAAATTATTATTTATTTGCATCTGCTAAATCCGCAGGGACGACCGTTGACTTCATGGGTAAACCCCACACCATCATCGAGCTCAAAGAAGAAAACTTACAAGGCAAGAACATCGACATCGCGCTTTTCTCTGCCGGTGGCGACGTAAGTAAAGAATTCGCACCCATTTTTGCTAAACACGGCATTTTGGTTATCGATAACTCAAGCGCTTGGAGACGCGACCCGGAAGTTCCGCTAGTTGTTCCCGAATGTAACGCGGACGATATTCTTTGGCATAAGAATATTATAGCAAACCCCAACTGCTCGACTATTCAAGCAATGGTTGCTTTAAAACCCTTACATCAAGCGTTTAAGATTAAGCGCGTTATTTACTCAACTTATCAAGCAGTTTCAGGCGCAGGCGTTAAAGGCTTTAACGACCTTAAGGGCGGTATTTGTGGCGAAGCGCCCCAAAAATTCCCCTATCCTATCTTCGGCAATTGCCTTCCCCATATCGACGTATTCTTAGAAAACGGATACACCAAGGAAGAAGACAAGATGATTTTTGAAACCAAGAAAATTCTCGGCGACCAAGATATTAAGGTTACCGCTACTTGCGTTCGCGTACCCGTTTATTACGGCCACAGCGAATCTATTAACCTTGAATTTGAAAAACCCTGTACTGTTGAACAAGTAAGGGAAGTTTTATCTAAGGCTGAAGGCGTTGTTTTACAAGACGACGGTGCAAACCTTCTCTATCCTATGCCCCTTACCGCTGAAAATAAAGACGAAGTGTTTATCGGTAGAATTAGAAAGGACGACACCGTTGAAAACGGTATTAACCTTTGGTGCGTTGCTGATAACATTAGAAAAGGCGCTGCAACTAACGCTGTTCAAATCGCTCAAAAGGCTATTGAAATCGGCGCTATCAAAGGCAAAATTCAATAACTAATTTTTAAGGAGCAACTATGAATAAAGTAATATTTAAGGGCACTTGTACGGCGGCTATTACCCCGTTTACAAAATACGGCGTAGATTTTGATGCGCTCGAAAGACAAATCGAATATCAAATCGAAAACCAAATCGACGCTATTTGTGTTTTGGGAACTACTGGTGAAGCCCCCACTATTACCGACGACGAATACGAAAGAATTGCTAAATTTTCTTTCGATAAAATTGCAGGCAGAGTTAAGTTTATTTTAGGTTCTGGCAGCAACTGCACTAAAAAGGCTATCGAAAAGAGCCAACTCGCGCAAAAAATAGGTGCGGACGGGCTTTTGGTCGTTACCCCCTATTATAATAAGTGCACCCAAAAAGGCTTGGTTAAATATTACAACGATATTTGCGACAACGTAGATATTCCCGTTCTTTGCTATAACGTACCCGCGCGTACTGGCGTGAATATTCTTCCGCGCACTATGGAAGAAATTGCCGAGCACAAAAACATCGGTGGTATTAAAGAAGCCTGCGGCAACATGGAACAAATCTGCGAAACCGCTCGTCTTATCCGCGGTAAAACCGCGCTTTACTCTGGCGACGACAACCTTAACCTTGCTATGATGAGCATCGGTTCTATGGGCTTAATCTCAGTTGCATCAAACATTGCACCTAAAGAAGTTGGCGACGTTGCTAGACTTTACTATGCTGGCAAGAACAAGGAAGCTTACGAATTGCAAGAAAGACTTCTTCCCCTTATCGACGCTATGTTTACTGAAGTAAACCCCATCCCCGTAAAGAAAGCGTCTGAACTCATCGGCTTGGGCAGCGGCATCGTTCGTGCACCCCTTACCGAACTCGAAGAAGAACATACTATTGAAATGATTAAAATCTTGAAAGATTTTGGTTTTAAGTTGAAGGTTTAATATGGTAAATATTTTAATCAGCGGTGCAAAAGGCAGAATGGGCAGAAAGGTCTATGATGCAGCCGCATTAAACGAAAACATCACAGCCGTTTGCGGAGTAGATATTGCGGAAGATTTTTCTTCTAAAGATTACCCCGTTTATAACGGCTTTAGCAAGGTAAAAGAAAAAGTCGACGTAGTTATCGACTTTTCTTCGCCTGCAAATCTTGATAACGTACTTAAGTTTTGCCTTGAAAACTCTATTCCCGCCGTGCTTTGCGCAACTGGCTATACGGAAGAACAAGTTGCTCTTGTAAAAGATGCAAGCACAAAGATTGCGGTTTTCCGTTCGGGCAATATGTCGCTTGGCGTAAACGTTTTAATCGACCTTGTTAAAAAGGCTGCGGCAGCACTTGACGGTTTCGACGTTGAAATTATTGAAAAACACCACAATCAAAAGGTGGACGCGCCCAGCGGAACGGCTCTTATGCTTGCTGACGGCGTTAAAGAAATTTCACCCGAAAAATATTATACTTACGGTAGAGAAGGCATTTGCGGCAAGCGTGATAAAAACGAAATAGGTATTCATGCAGTGCGCGGTGGCGGTATCGTTGGCGAACACGAAGTTATATTTGCAAGCGGGTTTGAAACGGTAACCCTTTCTCACCTTGCAACCGATAGAAGCGTGTTTGCGGACGGTGCGTTAAAAGCAGCAATTTATCTTAAGGATAAAAAAGTCGGTTTGTTCAATATGAGCGACGTTATAAACAACAAGTAAAATGCTTGAAAAAAGAATAAAAGAAGTTTTTGAAATAGTAAAAGACGGCAATAATTTAGGCGAAGATATAACCGTTGTCGGTGCAAGTAAGACTATGAGCGCTGAAGTTATCAATAGCGCTATATCTTGCGGCTTAAAAGTCGTCGCTGAAAATAGGGTTCAAGAATTTAGAGAAAAAAGTGAACTTATCTCCCCCGCGGCAAGCCAACACTTTATAGGTCATCTTCAAACTAATAAGGTTAAATATTTAGTGGGCAAGGTTGATTTAATTCACTCGGTGGACAGTCTTCACTTAGCACAAGAAATTGACCGCGTGGCGTTAAATAAGGGCGTTAAACAAGCCGTTCTTATTGAAATCAACGTGGGCGGAGAACTTTCTAAAAGCGGATTTTCATTAGAAAACGCTTTGGAAAATATAGAAAAAATCAATTTAGAATACAAAAACCTTTGTATAAAAGGGCTTATGGCGATGATGCCAAAGTCGGATGATGAAAAACTTCTCACTTCCCTATTCGATAAAATGCGCGCTCTTTACGACGAGTGCAAAAATAAAGGTTATAATTTTACGTACCTTTCAATGGGTATGTCAAACGATTACAAACTCGCCATTAAACACGGCAGTAATATGATAAGGCTTGGTAGAACGATTTTTGGCGAAAGACAATAAGGAGAAAAATAATGGGATTATTTGATTTATTCGGTAGAGATCCGAAAACTAAAAACGATAGAGTAAGCACTCCGTTTGATGAAAGAGTAAACTTCAACGACAGTAAAAGCGCACCCGTATCAGTTTTCAGCCCTACCGCTTATGGCGACGTTGAAGCGATTATCGACGCCCTAAAGGAAGGAAAGAACGCCATGGTGCATTTAGCCGAACTCAAAACGGAAACGGCTGTACGCGTTTTAGATTTGCTTTCAGGCGCTATTTACGCACTTGGCGGCGGTGTTTATGAAATGGGTAAAAACGTGTTTATGTTCTCACCTTCAGGCGTAGAAGTAAACGGCTAATAATTAAATTTAAAAAGCAAAAAGCAGGAGTAAACTCCTGCTTTTTTATTATTCCACGCAAAATTATGACGACCTTTTTTGCGTTGAATACGAATTATATCATTTTTCTAGGATCTAAAATGCGTTCAAGTTCTTCTTCAGAGATAACCTTTTCTTCAAGGAGCACTCTACGGATAGTTTTCTTTTCCTTCAAAGCCTTTTTAGCAAGTGATGCAGCCTTGGTGTAACCGATGAAAGGACAAAGCGCAGTAACAACACCGATACTTCTTTCAACTTCATCTTCACAGTTTTCTTCGTTGATAGTAAGCCCGTCGATACAGTCGGTCTTAAATACCTTAATACCGTTGGTAAGGGTTTCTAAAGATTCAAATAAGCAGTAGAAAAGAATAGGTTCGAAAGCGTTTAGTTCTAATTGACCAGCTTCAACAGCCATAGTAATGGTGGTGTCGTTACCGATAACGTTAAACGCAATTTGGTTGATAACTTCAGGGATAACGGGGTTAATTTTACCCGGCATAATTGAAGAACCGTTTTGTTTTGCAGGAAGGTTAATTTCCGCAAAACCAGTTCTAGGACCAGAAGACATAAGTCTTAAGTCGTTTGCCATCTTAGAAAGGGTTGCCGCGCAAGATTTAACGATACCTGAAACGTAAACGAAACAGTCTAAGTTTTGGGTTGCGTCAACCAAGTCGTCCGCTTGAACGAGTTCTAAAGAAGTGATTTCAGCAAGTTTGGGAACGATTTTCTTGATATAATCGGTGTGCGCAGTAATACCAGTACCGATAGCAGTACCCCCCATGTTAAGGATAGAGAGTTGTTCAATAGCGTCGGTAAAACGCACGATATCACGCTTAATAGCGTTTGCATAAGCCTTGAAAGATTGACCAAAACTAATAGGAACTGCATCTTGCATTTCCGTTCTACCCATTTTGATAATATCTTTGAATTCTTCTGCCTTTTTATTGATTGCTTCGTGGAAAATTTTAAGCGCTTCAATAGCCTTTTGAAGTAAGCGGATAGTAGCAATCTTACCAGCACTGGGATAAACGTCGTTAGTAGATTGACCGCAGTTAGCGTGGTCGTTGGGGTGAACTACTGAATAATCGCCCTTTTGACCGCCTAAAATTTCAATAGCACGGTTAGAAACGACTTCGTTAGCGTTCATATTGAGTGAAGTACCTGCACCACCTTGAATAGCGTCAACGATAAAGTTATCAAGGTACTTACCTGCTAAAATTTCATCACACGCTTGAACCATAGCGTTGACGATTTTCTTTTCGATAACGCCAACTTCACCGTTGGTGATAGCAGCCGCCTTCTTGATTTCAACGATTGCTTTTATGAACTCTTTATGAGTTCTAATACCGCTAATTTTGAAGTTTTCATAAGCGCGAAGGCTTTGAACGCCGTAATACGCGTCGATAGGAACTTCTCTTTGACCGATAGAATCACTTTCCAATCTAAATTTTTCCATAAAATCTCCAAAAAATATAAAATATTTTTGCTTACAACTTGATTATACTATAAAACTGTGATATAATCAAATACATATTAAAACATAATTATTATCACTTTCAAGTTATGGAGTATTAAATATGTTTAGAAATAAGGAATATATATTAGCAGTTTATCAAGAAGGTGGCTTCACAAAGGCAGCAGAAAGGCTGTTCGTTTCCCAACCGTCGCTGTCCGCGTCTATTAAAAGAATTGAAGATAAATTAGGCGCACCTATATTCGACCGTTCAACCAGCCCTATTTCTTTGACGGAAATCGGCAAAGAATACGTTAAGTACGCCCTTTCTATTCAAGAGAAAGAAAAAGATTTTTCAAGATACATTTCCGATCATACCAACCTTATGGCTGGTAAAATTAGAATCGGTGGAAGTAGTTTCTTTTCTTCTTTCGTTTTGCCAAGGCTTATTTCCGAGTTCAACGAAAATCACCCGCAAATTCAGTTTGAAATATTTGAAGACAGCACTAAAAACTTGATGAATAAGTTAGTCAGCGGTAACCTTGACATTATTATCGACAACGCTATAAATGAAAATGAAAACATTATATCCGAAGTTTACGCGCCCGAAACACTTCTTCTTGCCGTGCCTAAAGCGTTAAAGTCTAACGAAAGCGTTTTGGACTTTGCTATGACCGCGCAAGATATTAAAGAAAATAAGCACTTAGATGATAATATGAGCGTAAAACTTTCCACTTTTAAGGACGAACGCTTTATTTTACTTAACCCCGAAAACGATACTGGTAAGCGCGCGGAAAAATTATTCAAAAAATACGGTATTTCCCCGTCGGTTATCTTCCACTTAGACCAACAAGTTACTGCTTTTAATATGGCGTGCTTGGGGCTTGGCATTACCTTTGTAAGCGACACTTTGATTAAGTACGACGACAGCGAACGCGATATGTATTACTACCGCCTATTTGATATCGGCACTAATAGAAATATTTATTTTTATCGCAAAAAGAACCATTATCAATCGGTTGCAAGCCGAAAATTTATCGAATACAACACAAGAAAATAACAAAAACACGCAATCAAATGATTGCGTGTTTTTTATTACTATTTGTTGTTGTGCACTAATAATTTTTGTTAAATTATTCAGCAGTTACAGTCCACCAACCGTTTTCTTCAACCGCTTTGTATCCATCAGCAACAAACGCAGTCAGTAAACCAAGCAAAAGTTGTACCCATAAGCATAGCAAGACATACGATAATTGCAACAATATTGCCTATAATACCCTTCTTTTGGTTTCGTTAGTCATTTTTGATCTCCTAAAAAATTATTATAATAAAGTTTTACCTTTTATTATTTAATATGGCTATAAATTACGGTTACACCGTCATAGGTTTTAAGACCTCCAACGCCTTGACCACCACCGAAAAGTTGATCGAACACAATAAGTACGTTGTGTGATTCGTCATCATTATGATTGCATTTTTCTAAATCAATACCATCAGTGCCTGTTCCTGCTTCTACACGAGCATATTTATATTCGCCAGGGCCATTATAACTACCTGCACCAAGATTGGCATCTTCACAGTAATGATAGTTAACCCATTCGTCATAAATAACGGTTACGTTTTCACAGGTAACATATCCAGTAGGATCTGCTACACCATTAACACCATCAACATGACCAATCAACATACCACAGTAACGATATAACCAGTATTGATAGTTAGCAGCAACGTCATTGATTGCATCTAATTGACAAGCAATAACAATATCTTTAAATGTTACATTATTACCAGCCTGAACCATACCTACAACACCACCAAGTCTAACGTCATAAGTACCCCAAAGAGGACCTATAACAGTATCTTCATCAACGATAATATTGGTAAAAGAGCATTTTCCATAGCATTCTGCTGCTACGCCACCTGCTGAGTTGTTATAAGCAATTAAAGTGCTATTTTTAATGTTGATGTCAGCAAAAGTAGTATCAACTGCGTTACCTACAACACACGCTGCTTCATTTCTTCCGCTAGAAACATATGCTTTTTCAATCGTAACGTTTTTAATGGTTGCGCCTTCGGTGTATGCGAAAAGACCATAATATTCCCCTTCATATTGCCATGCACTAAGATCACTTTGTTCGTACATGTTAGAAATAGTGTTTCCTTGACCGTCAAAAGTACCTTTAAAAGATTTACCTTGACTAGAATGTCCGATAGGGTTGAAAGGAACTGCGCTTCCATTGCTATCTTTTGCGCCTAAATCCATATTAGCATCTAACTTAATAGTTTTACCCTCAAAGTTATTGCCAGCATCAACAAGTTGTGCAAGACCAGCGAGTTGTTCAGCCGTATCTAAAGAAAATTCGGTATCGATATCGTTATACCATGAAGTATCTACTGCTCCACTCCAAGGGAACGGTGCGTTTACATCATAATCAGCGCCTAAATCATCTGATTCGAAAGCGTATTGAGTTGCAATTACTTTGATGTCGAAAGTAGTACCGATTGACATATCTTCATAGTCGTTACCAGCAGTTTCTTGCATCTTGAATACAACGGTAGCAGTGGTTTCGCCTACAACTTCATTTGCATTGTTAGCGGTTGCGCCAGCGGGTAAAAGAACACCGTAAGCAGCACCGTCAGGATCTGCGATTAAGTCAGCAAGAGTACCTACTAAAAGATCACTGCTAAGGTTTGCACGGTCAGAAAGTTGAACTGCGGGGTTTACGTAGTAAACGTCAATTACTTCTGCAAGGGCTGATACTGCTCCGTTAGGTACGATTACGAGTTTGTACTTGAACGCAAGTGAACCTTCGTTTGCAATCTTAAAGTGTCTTGCTGAAACGTAACCAGGTTCCCATTTGTCATAGTTGTAAACTGCTTGTGAGTTTTCACCTTCAAGGTTAATCCAGTTTGCATTTGCAGGGTCTTCAGTACCTTTTGCAAAGTATGCTTCTAAATTGAGCGAGCCGCTCGTGATAACGTTGCCGCCGTTGGTTTCTGAATCAGTAAACCATGCGAAAGTTGTGCCAAGGAGCATTGTTAAGCATACGATTATCGCTACGATATTGCCTACAATACCTACCCTTCTTTTGGTTTCTTTAGTCATTTTCTTGACCTCCTAAATAATTTATGCATTAAATCTATCAAGAGCAATTTTTCTCTATTCGAAAGGATAGAGAAAAAGGGTGCACCCTTTTTAGATTAATGTTTTTTGTTTTACATCACAAAATTGCTTATTTATAATACATTATTATATTAAGGATGTCAAGAAAATTACACCACTTTATGATGTAAATTGATAATTTTTTTTGCAAACTTCATTTTATAAGTGTTTTACTTGCAAAATTGCCTTTTTTTATTTACAAGTTTAATCTTTAAAATATAAAAAGCACGCGGTCAAAACTACCGCGTGCTTTTAACTAAATTATAATTTTAAGAATTATTGTTAAAATATATTTGCAAATAAATTATAAGTCATTTATAAAGAGCAACTAATTTGCCTTTATGTGTTTGGGGTGAAATAGAACGTCCGTTCATTGAAGTCCAAACACGAAACAGTAACGATGCATAACGAAGTTTATTCGCTCTTAAATGCCCCATACGAGATAGATAAATAAATACCCCCCAAGCACTGCCACTAAGGTGAAAGGAATACCTATCTTGAAGAAGTCTGACGACTTAACGTTATAACCTTCTTTGTTAAGCATACCGATTGCAACGACGTTTGCTGATGCACCAACGGGAGTAATGTTTCCACCAAGAGTTGCGCCGCACAAAAGCCCAAAGCACAAAAGAGTAAATACTTTGCCTTCGTAACCTAACGCCGCAATGATAGGAAGCATGGTTGCAACGTAAGGAATATTATCAATGAACGCTGAAATTAACACTGAACCGAATACGATAAGCGTGTAGAGTAAGAAGATGCTACCCTTTTCGCCAACCCAACCGAAGAAGTTTGCAATGTCAGCAATAATACCAACTCTATCAACCGCACGGATAAGAACGAACAAGAAGATAAGGAATAATACCGTAGTATAGTCGATAGTGCCGAAAATAGTTTTCCACGCTTCTTTTTTACCGCTTACGGTAGAAACTGTGCCGTCTTCATTAGTAACTTCAACCGTCTTTTTAGCGGTGATTAAGTGGTGAATCATAGTGATTATACCAAATATTAAGCAAAGAAGACCGTTGATGTATTCGCCAAGGAAATCTTTAACGAAACCTACGGGGAGTGCTTCTACTATAGTTGAGCAGAAAACTAAGCAAAGAATGTTAAGAACAAGCATAAAAGTCGGGAAAAGAGTGGTTACTTTGATATCTTCTGATTCCACTTTGAACTTTTTATTGCTCTTTCTAAATATGAAAATGAGTACGGGAATGGTCAAAATCATACCGAGTTCAACCGCCCAGAATATAGACATCTTACCGTTATAGAAGAAGAAGTCCATGAAGTTAAGCCCAAGTTCACCCGCGAGCATAACTGAAGTGGTGTCCCCTACTAAAGTTGCTGCGCCTTGAAGGTTTGAAGAAACCGCAATACTGATAAGTACGGGAATAGGATTAACCCCCGTCTTTTTGGCAACGGCAAGACCTACTGGAGCAAGCATCAACACGGTTGCAACATTATCTACGAATGCTGAAATAACACCAGACAATACTGAAAGGAATACTAAAATCCACATAGCGTTGGGAATCTTAGAAATGAGTTTGTCCGCAATCTTGTTGGGCATTTTTGATTCCGAAAAAAGACCTACGGTAATCATAATACCAACTAGCATCATAACTACGTTGTAGTTAATTGCGCTACTAAAACCTGGCATAAAGAAAGGTTCATACCATCTCATGCATCCGTCAATTGCACACGCAATAAGAGCGATAAGCGCTGCCACACCAGTAATATGCGGTTTGTATTTTGAAAACGCAATAATACCAACGTAGGTTAAAACGAATAAAATTAAAATAAAAATTTTCATAAGTTTACCCCTTAAATATTTTTTCCTAATATTATTGTTGCCATTTAGACGGCAAAAAACAAGACTTCTACCGTAGCCTTACGATAAAAATCTTGTTAAATTACTTTTAAGTAACCCTACGCGCCGAAAAAACTTTCGCGATGACGACGCGCAGCCGTAAATAAAATACGCCAACTACTCCCTTTTAAGGTTATTTAGTTGTAAAGTGATAACTCGCCGCTTATTCACACCTAAATTATGGCATAGAAACAAGCAGCATAACGCCGCTTATTTACTTAATTAAAATAAGGTAAAGAAGCAAGTTAGGCAAGGCTCGAAAAGTGTTTGGGGTGAAATTGACCTTGTTGGTCATTGAAGTCCAAACACTTTTCAGCAAACGCAGCATAACGCCGCTTATTTGCCTTATTCTCTAACGCCGAGAGCGTTATAAGTGTTATCAAGAGATTCTAACTTTTCAGCAAACAATTTTTGTTCTGCTTCAGGAAGCGGAAGTTCAACGATTTGCTTAAAGCCACAGCCACCAACTTTGCAAAGAACGCCAGTGCAAAGGTCTTTAGCGCCGTATTCGCCATCGAGAAGGGTTGACAACGACAAAATGGTATCCGTGTCAGAAACGAGCGCTTTGATGAGTTGAACGGTTGATGCTGCAATTGCATAGAAGGTTGCGCCTTTAGCCTTAATAACCTTTGAACCAGCAGCAACCATACCTTTATAGATGTTTTCAAGTTCTTCTTCAAGTTGACTTTCGCTAACTTTCATAATCTTGGTGCAGTATTCTTTAATGGGCATACCACAAACGGTGCACAAACTCCAAGGAGCCATACAAGCATCGCCGTGTTCACCGAAAACGTAAGCGTTTACGTTGTGGGTGTCTACGCCGCAGTAAGCAGCAACTGCTTGTGCAAGTCTGTTAGAGTCAAGTAAAGTACCAGTACCGATTACTTGATTTTTGGGAAGACCAGTGCACTTCATAGTAACGTAAGTCAATACGTCAACGGGGTTAGAAACGATAACGTAAAGTGCATCGGGTGCAATTTTTGCAACGTTAGGCATAACGCTCTTTAAGATGCCGATGTTGATAGCAGCAAGGTCAAGTCTGGTTTGACCGGGCTTTCTACCTACGCCGAAGGTTACAACGATAACGTCTGAACCAGCAACGTCTTCATATTCACCGCTCCAAACTTTAACTGAAGGAACACAAGCAGCGCATTGTGCGATATCAAGCGCTTCGCCTTCAGCCTTTTCTTTATTGATGTCTACTAATACGATTTCAGATGCAACACCTTGTAAAGTCAATGCGTAAGCAATAGTTGCGCCAACGTTACCAGTGCCAAGGATTGAAATTTTTCTCTTTTTTTGTACCATTTTGCCGATTTTCTCCTATTATAATTTTAACAATAATATCATACAACAAAACGAAAAATTTTTCAATCATTTTTTAGAATAATTTTAAACTTTTTTCTCTTTTATTCTTAAGGACTTTGCTATATCGTAAATATCCCCCGCACCCAAGAAAATTATTCGATTATACTCATTTTTTACTTTTTTAATAAAATCTTCGAGTTCTTGCTCATTTTTGATATAAAAAGCGGTGTTTTTGCCGCTTTTCGTTAAGTTCTTATAAAGCGTTTTTCCGTCGCCCAAAATATCGAACGGCTCTCGTGCGGGGTAAGTTTTATACACGGCTACCTTTTCCTTGCTAGTTAAAGCACTTACAAACTCTTGCATTAAGTTTTTCGTTCTTGAATAAGTGTGCGGCTGAAACACTACCGCGTAAGGCACGCCTTGCTCGTTAAAAGAATTTAAAGTTGCTAAAATCTCTCTAGGATGATGCGCGTAATCACAAAAGCACTCTACACCGTGTATATCCCCTATATATTCACACCGCCTTTTTACCCCGCAAAAATTTTCTAAGGCTTTTTTCGTGATATAAAAGGGAATTTTAAGCAAGTCGCAAACGGCAATCGTTGCCAAAGCGTTATAAATATTATGTCTGCCCATTATTTTTAAGTTCACCTTGCCTTTTTTAAGCCCAAACGCGTGTGCAGTAAAAGAATAACCGATGCCGTTAAACCTAATATTTTGCGCCGAATAAGTTGATAAGTTGTTTATGCCGAAAGTTACACTCGTCATATTGCTTACGTTTACCGCGCGCACATCATCAGCGTTTATAACCGCAATACTTCCACTTATAAATTTACCGAAAGACGAGCATAATTCTTCCATGTCCTTATAACAATCTAAATGGTCGTTATCAATATTAAGCACCACTGATATATCGGGTTTAATATCCAAAAAACTCTTTTTGTATTCGCACGCTTCGGCAATAGCAATATTATTTTCTTCCCCCTTTCTATAATTGCCGTAAGAAGTGCTCTCTCCCCCTAAAAATACGGTTGGATCTAGCCCCGCTAAAATAACGGCGTCGGCAATCATTGCGGTTGCAGTCGTTTTACCGTGGCTACCCGATATTGCAACCGTTTTTTTATATCCGTCTAAAATTTTACCCAACAGTTGACTTCGTGAATACACTGGTATTTTGTTCTTTTTGGCTTTTATTAACACTTGGCTATCTTGCGCAATTGCTGAAGTGTAGATAAGTGCATCCGTGCAAGTAAAGTTACAATCATTACCTTGTTCGACCTTAATATTTAACCCTTCAAGTTCATCCGTGAGCGAGTTTTTAGCCAAATCGCACCCGCTAACCGTATAGCCGCACACACTTAAATGCTTAGCCAAACCGCTCATAGAGATTCCGCCTATACCGAGCATGTAGATTTTGTTTTTTTCAACGTTAAAAATATTTTTTCTCATACGCTATTTTATGAAAAAACGTTAAAAAATAGGCAAAAAATTGAAAATTTTGGCGTTTTTTTTAAAAAACCTATTGAAATTAAGTAAATTGTGTGATAAAATGTACATAATATATGTTAAGGATGGTAAACTAAGATGAAAATCACAGACGTAAGAGTGCGCATTGTGAAAAAAGATGACAGTAAACTTAAAGCTGTTGCTTCAGTTACTTTTGACGATTGCTTTGTTGTTCACGACATCAAAGTTATTGAAGGTAATGAAGGTTACTTTATCGCAATGCCCAGCAGAAAGACTGGCGACGGCGAATATAAAGATATCGCCCACCCCATTAAGACCGAAACTAGAGAAGAACTTATTTCGGTTATCTTAAAGGCTTTTGAAGAAGAAAAGGCTAAACCTGCTGAATAATCTTTAATTTTTATCTTAAAATTTACTCTTGTTTTACGTCTACCGATAAGAATTTGCCTTACGGTTTATTTTTGTGTGCTTTTTTAAGATAGAGTTAAGCACCGCTTATGTAAGCGGTGCTTTTTATTTTTTTATTAAAGTGTTTTTGCTTGAATAATTAAAGACAATGTGTTATAATCTACGCGAATAGAAAAATAGAGGTTTTACTATGTTTGAATTAAGTAAAGAAGTTTTGAAATTTTTACAAGACCACGAACAAGAAACTTTCGACCTTATCGAAACTCTCTCAAAAATCCCCGCACCCAGCGGAAAGGAAGAATTGAGAGTAGAATTTTGCAAAAAATGGTTTGAAGATAACGGCGCACCCGAAGTTATCGTTGACAGCGCGCTTAACGTTATTTGCCCCGTTGGTTGCGAAAACAAAAACGACATCGTTATCTTTATGGCACACACCGACGTTGTATTCCCCGATATGACCGAACTCCCCTTTCATAAAGATGACGAATATATGTACTGCCCCGGTATCGGCGACGACACCGCGTGTTTAGCAAAACTTATGATTGTTGCAAAATATATTTTCCAAAAGGGTTTAACCGCACCTTGCGGAATTATGTTTATCGCAAACAGTTGTGAAGAAGGTTTGGGCAACTTAAAAGGTATCCGCCAAATTATGAAAGATTACGCGGGTAGAGTGGCTGAAGTTTATACCTTTGACGGAAGTTACACCCACATCGTAAACAGATGCGTAGGTTCTCATAGATATGAACTTACCTTTAAAACCGAAGGCGGACACTCTTTCGGTGCGTTCGGTAATAGAAACGCTATCGTTGCTATGAGTGATTTGATTTGCAATCTTTATAAATGTGAAGTTCCTAAAAAGGACGGCTGTAAAACCACTTATAACGTAGGCATCGTTGAAGGTGGCACTTCGGTTAACACTATCGCCCAAGAAGCAAAAATGCTTTTTGAATACCGCAGCGACGACAAAGAATGTTTAGCGCATATGGAAAACTTCTTTAAAGAAGAAGTTGAAAAGGCTAAAAAGAAAGGTTTGGCTGAAATTGAAGTTGAACTTATCGGTGATAGACCTTGCGGTGGCGAAATTGATAAAGAAAAACACCAAAAGATGTGCGATTTAGCGATTAGCGTTAGCGAAAAGTACTCAGGTCTTCCTTGCAAAATTGATTCTGGCTCAACCGACGCAAATATTCCTATGTCGCTCGGCGTACCCGCAATTTGCGCGGGCAACCACATCGCTTACGGCGCACATACTCGTGGCGAAAAACTTCTTATTTCAAGCGTACCTATCGGCTTAAAAATAACCGCTGAAATAGTACTTACCTATTTTCAAAAATAATTGATTAAAAAATTAAAGGCTTTTGGATAGTTCCAAAAGCCTTTTTTCTATTATAATTTGTTTCTTTGAATTTTACCGCTAACGGTTTTGGGAAGATCGTCACGGAAAACGACGATTCTAGGATACTTATAAGGCGCGGTTTTTGCCTTAACGTAAGTTTGAATTTCTTTCTTTAATTCTTCCGTAGGCTCAGTACCCTTAACCAAAACGATACTAGCCTTAACAACTTGACCACGAACTTCATCAGGTTCAGCAGAAACGCCACATTCTAATACGTACGGAAGTTCCATAATAACCGATTCGATTTCAAACGGTCCGATACGATAACCTGAAGATTTAATAACGTCGTCAACACGACCAACGTACCAGAAATACCCGTCTTCATCACGCCAAGCGGTATCGCCCGTGTGATAGAAACCGTCGTGCCAAACTTCTTTAGTCTTTTCTTCATCGTTATAGTAGCCCATAAACAAGCCGCAAGGAGCACCGTCTTTAACGTTAACAACGATTTCACCAACTTCACCGACAGCAACTGAATTGCCGTTTTCATCAACGATATCAATATCGTAGATAGGTGCGGGTTTACCCATTGAGCCAACCTTATGGGGTTTGCCAATAAGGTTACCGATAAGCATCGTGGTTTCGGTTTGACCAAAGCCTTCTTTGATTTGAAGACCGGTAAGTTTTTCAAATTGATTGTAAACTTCGGGGTTTAACGCTTCGCCAGCGGTTGACATATGGCGAACTGAAGAAAAATCGTACTGACTGATGTCTTGCTTTATAAGTAAGCGTAGCATAGTAGGCGGAGCGCAGAAAGTGGTGATGTGGTATTTTGCAAACATAGGCAAAATATCCGCAGCGTCAAAGCGGTCGAAGTCGTAAACGAAAGTAGCCGCTTCACAAAGCCATTGACCGTAAAGTTTACCCCACATAGATTTAGCCCAGCCCGTTTCACTAATGGTGAAGTGTAAGCCGTCGGGGTCAACGTTATGCCAGTATTTTGCGGTGTGGAAGTGTCCGAGCGGATATTTATGGCTGTGCATAGCCATTTTAGGATAACCACTAGTACCAGAAGTAAAGAACATAAGCATAGGCTCGTCCCCGCAAGCGGTATCATCCGTGCGGTTAAAGTGCGTGCTGTACATAACGTATTCTTCATCGAAGTTACGCCAGCCTTCACGCGTGCCGTTAACGATAATTTTATGTTCAACGTTCGGGCAAGTTTTCATAGCGATTTCCGCTTGATGCGCGGTGTCGCCGTCAGCAGTACAAACGATTGCCTTAGCGCCAGACGCCTGAAATCTATACTCAAAGTCGTGTTCTTGAAGTTGGTTGGTAGCGAGAATTGCAACCGCGCCGAGTTTATTTAAGCCAAGCATAGCAAACCAGAACTGATAATGGCGCTTTAATACGAGCATAACCTTATCACCCTTTTTGATGCCTAACGACTTAAAATAGTTAGCACAGCGTGCAGATTCTTTCTTAATATCTTTAAAAGTAAATCTTCTTTCAGTCTTATCCTTTGCGATATGGAGCATAGCGAGTTTTTCGGGCTCGCGTTCAGCCAACGCATCAACAAGGTCGAAAGCAAAGTTAAATTTTTCAGTATTTTTAAACTTAATTGAAGTGGGAGTGCCGTCAGCATCTTCAGTAACGTCAATGTAGTTTTTATAAATACGTTCTTTTTCGTCCTTAACGATAACCTTTTTGGGCTTGTTGATAACTTGCTTATCGGCAGATAATTCGGGAATAGGCTCACCCGTGGGATTAAGAACGATTGCATAGAACACACAGTCCCTACCGTTAACAGCAATCATACCGTGTGGCGTGTCAGAATCGTAGTAAATACTATCCCCCGGCCCTAAAATTTCTTTATGTTCACCGATTTGAACCATAAGGTAGCCGTCAACAACTATATCACATTCTTGACCAGCGTGCGTGGTGAGTTCAATATCTTTACCTTGCGCGTCTTCGCGGAAAATACTGCGAACGTAAAGGGGTTCAGCAATACGGTTTTGGAAAGCGTAAGCAAGGTTAAAGTAAGTCATACCGTGCGCTTGGGCAATTTTTTGACCTTGACCGTAACGCGTAACGGTGTAACCTTTAAGTTTCGGGCTGTAACCTTCAATAATATCGGTAACGTTAACGGAAAGCGCCAAAGCACAGCGGTAAATAAAGGCAAAGTTTAAGTCCCTATTACCGTTTTCACACTCGGTGTACTCTTGGGCGGTAACACCCGTTTTCTTAGCCATATCTTCAATAGATAAGTTTTCGATTTGACGGAGTTCACGAATACGCCCCGCCATTTCCTTAATCTTGAAGTCAAGACCTGTCATTTGTTCCATATAAAGCCTCCTATGGGCAAAAAAAACTCGCCCCAAAGATAACTTTGAGACGAGCGCTTATATCTTTTAATGCACCCGCGGTACCACTCAAATTGCAGTTTCCTGCCACTCAGAGTCCATCAACTCTTATGCCTTTACGCAGCAATCACGGAAAAGTTCTACTAACGCTTTATTTTAAACGCTTTCTTCCTTTCGGCTCAGAAGTTACAACACGAAACCCCGCTTAATGGCTTGCACCGACCGCCACTTCTCTAAAAGCAGTATATAACGCATACTCTTCTTCAACGCCTTTTATGCACTAATTTTAACATAATAAATATAGTTTGTCAACGATTTTACGCTACTGTTTTTATATGGTTTAACCAAAATCGTGTCTACTGCAAAATATATTATTTTGCTCTAAAACGCATAATATTGCTTCAATTTTCAAAAAACAATCTTTATCTATCAAACTATCATCGTCCATTATTTGTTTGATTTGTTCTAAAACTTTGTAACTCTCACTATCTATAATTTCTTTTAACGCCTTATCGTTCATAAAATCTAACTTATACCCTTCGTTTTGTAAACCACTAATCAAAATTTCTCTCCACAATTCCATAAAAGTTACTCCTTTTATTAAAAATGGGGATTATATCCCCTTAATAAAAAAGATTATAACCCCCATAATATAAAACGTCAACAGTTAGGAGAGTAAAATGTTTAAATTCGATAGATTATTTACAACGATGGAAAAAAAGGGCGTGTCTACTTATAGACTTAGAGAAGAATGTGGCATAGACAGCAAAACCGTCCGTAGACTAAGGGCTAATCAAAACATAGAAATGAAAACTCTTGATAGAATTTGCGCCTATTTAGATTGTAAAATAGAAGACGTTGTAGAGTTTATAAAAGACTAAAATAAAAGCACACTAAACTTCACGAAAAGTGAAATGCAGTGTGCTTTTTCTTTTTTCTTTATATTATTGTTTTTTAAGTCTGCCTAAAATTTCTTTGCCTTCTTTGATGAGTTGTTCAGCAGTACCAGCCTTAAACTTAGAAGTACGCGCTTCATAACCGCCTTCATCATAAGAATCTTGCATAGGATAGTAACCTTGTGCACCGTTAGTGTCGCAAGTAGAAATAATCATATCCCAACCTTCTGCTTCCGCAATACCACGGCCAACAGCGTTGAAGGGTTCGCCAGGGAGACCAAGGAAAGCAACGTTACCGATAGCGATTGCACCTACGGGAAGTTCAATAGTATCGGGCGCATTTTCTAAAGCAACCATTCTCATTGCTTCTGCAACAACGGTGGTAAGCATCATTGCCTTGTAAGGAATTTCATCATCTCTACCAGCAAGGTGAAGATCAGTATATTTATGAGCAAGGGGCATATCTTCGGGCTTACCTTTGTTAGCGAGTACGCTTACGATATCTAATGAATACTTAATATCGTCAACGGGGAGATATTCAACTTTATCATAAACTTGCATAACCGCACCAGCGATAACTCTACCAACGTGTCTTGCATGGCCGTAACCACGTGAGCAACCGTCAAAGTCGTTAAACATATCGTTGAAGTCGCCCTTGGTGGGATGAACGTTAACGTGGTTAACGTCGCCTTGAGTACCGTTTAGGCAAATACACTTGGTGTTGTCGATTGCCTTTTCAACAAATCTTCTAACAAAACCGGGCCAGTCGGCAGAAATCTTGTTACCACCAACACAGTCGGGGTGGTTTGCAAAGTTTGCAACTACAACCGTTTCACCGCCTTCTCTATCGAAACGAACAACTCTTACGCTGTCGTCAAGTTCACCGATAGGTCCAACGATGTCGGGGTTATTAACGCCGGGGTTGGTTTTGGTTGTGCCGTCTTTCATTTTGTAACGACGGATAAACGCGATATTTTTAGCAACGCCTTTACCGATACCCATTTTAGCGGGCTTTAAGTCTTCCAAAGCAAATTGAGCAACGTCAACAACTCTTGAAGTTAAGAAAATTTTATAGTCTGCTTGAATTTGGTCTTGGGGTTCGGGTACAACTCTAGGACCAGTGTGGGTGTGGGTTAATTGAATAAATATTGCTTCAGCAGGAACACCCGTTCTTTCAGTAATCTTTTCTTTGAACATATTGATAACTTCTTTATGCATACCGCAGTTATCAATGGTCATCATAATAATTTTCTTTTCACCCATTTGGTAAGCAACAGCAACTGCTTCCAAATCGTCCAAGATACCGTCCGCTTTACGAACCTTATAGTAACCAGTAACGTCAATACCCATAGGCGGGTTTACGTTAACTCTTGCATAACCAACTTTGAAAATCTTTTCCATTATTTTCTCCTTACCCTGCACTTTTAATTTATTTTTTAAGCGCAAGTTTATTCTTCAAACATTAGTTTAATACAACCAAAAATAATTGTCAACTGTTTTAATGTTTATATTGAAAATATAAATTTAAATATAAACCTAACGATAAGAAAAGCAAAAGCAGTCCACCTAAAAAGGATATACCGCTTTTGCTTTTATGTTTGTTAAAGTGTGATTAAATTAAGTTGTTTATTGCGCTGCACTCTCTACAAATTTAATCTCTGCAAGATAGAGCACTGCAGATGAACCATAGTTATCATGCAAGAAAAGCAAGTCATCTTTGATTAATTCAGGGTTTGAAACTACTCTTGTTGTGCCGTTGTTATAGTAGTTAGACACTTTTCCAACATATGGCATAAATTCTGTTTCAAAATCAAAGGTCATCGTTCTCCATTCTCTAACCTTTCCTTTTGATCCTGTAAGCAATCCCGTACCCTGTATTCCGTAAGTACCCCAAGTTGAATTATTTGTAAACACCATATAAGTAATAGAAACCTTTAATTCAACACCTTTTGCTTTATGTTCGTTATAAATCGCTCTAAGTTCATCAGCATTCCATCTAAGGTGAGCGTAAACCCCCGTTTGCGTGGCAGTTTTTTTCACTGGCATACCTACGATACCGTTATAACTACCAGTTATTTCCTTATCGGAACTAGTGACTTTAGGTATTTTTTCAACTGATTTATATTCTAATAGATGATTGCTTGCTGATGAAGAAGTCCAAGATGATTTATAATAAGTTACAAGACCGTCTTCACTTGTTGATGTCTTAGAATACGAAGATGTCAAAACAGAACTCTTATTACTATAAATTTCAGGTGAATAAATAGTAGTAGTATCTTTAATGAGTTCTATATCACAAATATAAAAATCAAATATCTCATCTGTCCAACAGCCAAATCTCGTAACGAAAAGTAATTCAACACCCGAATTTTTTGTATATATTGCATTTACAAAATCTTCTATTTCAACAATTTGACTTACCCAATTCTCTGACAAAACTTCTCCGCCATATCTTGAATTTGCCTTTATTATATCGAAAACACCGTTATCATTTTCTGCATTTGGGTCTACCATAAAACTAGTTTCATTTATTTGTGTAGCCAAATAGCTAAATCTAACAGCGTTATACTTTCCGTAAGTATCCGAATAAATAGGTGTTTCGCCATCCATACCAATAGGCTGTACCATCGCCAACAGTTCTTCCTTACTGTAATTAAGTCTAATGCTTATTTCGTTAGCATTACTTATACGCTTTTTAATTGTACCATTTGCAGGTTTATTAGTTTGATTACCAATATCAGAAGCACCGTCATAGGTTGTTAGTGGTAGATTCTCTTTTTCAACAAACTCTACTGCACTTGCATTTCCACTTAATGTAAGTAGGTCTATAGCCTTCTCAGTTGCATTAAACAACTTGGTATTATTTACACAATCAACGTTAACGCTTGCATCAGCAAATGCATCTTGCAAGTCTTTGTTATTAACTATACTTACAACTTTATCGTTAGTATTATTTATAAATTCACCGCCAAAAGTTGCACCAATTTGTTCAAAATCATAGTCAACTTCAACGTTTTCTCTAAGTTCAAAATAGAAACCATTGTAAGTTTTTTCGTTTGAAACGTCTTCTGAAATTTTATATAA
Organism: Christensenellaceae bacterium; assembly: GCA_045594285.1. Classification (GTDB taxonomy): domain Bacteria; phylum Bacillota; class Clostridia; order Christensenellales; family Borkfalkiaceae; genus UBA1259. The sequence goes on from JAZNYF010000006.1 coordinate 308,192, forward strand.
TTCTTGACCGTCAGTTATTGCTAAAGGATTAGTTTCTTCTTTACCAAAATTTGATAAGTGTTGTGCCTTTTGAATTACTTCAAGGTCATTTTTGCCGCTAAAGTAAGCCTTTGTTGCGGTTTGAGTATAACTTCTTTCAAAGTCCGCACTTGGTACGCTATATGTATATTCTTCACCGTCCAAAATGTACGCAATTACAGTAAAACCTAAGTTAATATTGTCCTTAAATATGCCTTGAACAGCACCGTTTGCGTAATATGATGCACCTTCAATTGCTTGTGCATCATCAGCAGTACTTTCCCACTTAGTGATATTATCACTTGCATCAGCAATATAAATAGTTTCTTCGTTTACGATAATACCTTCTCTGTCATTACCAACGTATTTGGATATTGACTTGATGTAATCGTCTATACCGTAAGAACTATCTTCAGCGGCTGCCCTTTTGTCAAACAACGCTTTAGGTGTGATAATAAAGCCTAATTTTACACCTTCATTACCTTTAACGTAACTTGCAGTTGCATAGTCCATTTGAACTCTAAATCTAAGCCCTGAAGTAGAATCAGCATCGTTATCTGCACTTTTACCGATACGGATAGACGCGGCTTCCATTACTTGAAATTGAAGTGTTTCAGGTTTTGCAATTTCTTCCGCTCTTACGGGCTTAACGGTTGCTGCAAAGGTAAGTGAGCAAAGTGCTACGACAACGCTAAGCACTATCAAAGTTAAGTTTCTTTTAGTTAAACTTTTCATCTTTGCTTACCCCCTTAAATTCCCCACTCTTCATCGCCGCCGACGTTATCGTAAT
>JAZNYF010000007.1:0-7080 GCA_045594285.1 Christensenellaceae bacterium
TGGCTGCTTCTAAGCCAACATCCTGGTTGTCTGTGCAATGACACATCCTTTTCCACTTAACCTATACTTTGGGACCTTAGCTGTGGATCTGGGCTGTTTCCCTTTTGACAATGGCACTTATCTGTCACTGTCTGACTCCGCCAAATCAATTATATGATATTCGAAGTTTGATATGGGTTGGTAGGTCGCGAAACCCCCGCGCCAAATCAGTGCTCTACCCTCATTAATCTCTTGACAGGCTTGCCCTAAAGCTATTTCGAGGAGAACCAGCTATATCCTGATTCGATTGGAATTTCTCCGCTATCCACAAGTCATCTCCGACTATTTCAACAGGCGTGTGTTCGGTCCTCCACAGCGTTTTACCGCTGCTTCAACCTGCTCATGGATAGGTCATCAGGTTTCGGGTCTACGACATGCTACTTAACGCTCACTTAGAACTCGCTCTCGCTTCGGCTCCGTGGCTTTACCACTTAACCTCGCAACACATCGTAACTCGCCGGCCCGTTCTACAAAAAGTACGACATCACACTCGTGTGGTGCTTTGTCTGCTTGTAAGCATACGGTTTCAGGTTCTTTTTCACTCCCCTCCCGGGGTTCTTTTCACCGTTCCCTCACGGTACTATACTCTATCGGTCACATGGTCGTATTTAGCCTTACGAGATGGTCCTCGCATATTCCGACAGGATTCCTCGTGTCCCGCCGTACTCTGGATACTCCCTCCTCTTGAACAATTTCGTCTACCGGGCTTTTACCGTCTTTCGCCGTGCTTTCCAACACTGTTCGACTATCGTTCTCAATGGATTATGGAGTCCGTCACCCCATAGGTATTACTATCTATGGTTTGGGCTCTTCCGATTTCGCTCGCCACTACTTTCGGAATCGTTGTTTTACTTTCTTTTCCTCTGGGTAATTAGATGTTTCAGTTCCCCAGGTTCCCTTCATTACGCTATGTATTTACGTAATGATACCGTAACATTACTTACGGTGAGTTCCCTCATTCGGATATCTACGGATCTAAGTCTATTTGCGACTCCCCGTAGCTTTTCGCAGCTTGTCACGTCCTTCTTCGGCGCCATGTACCAAGGCATCCTCCTGTATGCTCTTTGTAGCTTGATCTTTACTAAAATTGCATAAGCAATCTCCGTCGAATTTTTACATTCTTCCTTGACTATACTCGACTAAATTTTCGTGAATCGTTTCCTACGTTTTGTTTTCGTATTAACCTTCGTTAAAAATTTTTGTCATTTTTGCTCTTTTGCCTTAATGTACTTTTAATTAAGTCTATTCTCGATTGATATTTGACATATCTCTCTCTTTCTATGCAGTTGTCAATCTACGGTGCTTTGACTGCGGTCAAAGGCGAATTTTCCATTGTTAAAACTCGCAAAAAATCATTGCTCCCGAAACGGTAGCCTAAATATATTATCATTTATGATTTTTTAAGTCAAGCGTTTTACAAAGAATTTTAAAGATTTTTTTAAATTTTTTTAAATGTTTTTTACGTAGGTTTAATCTACACTTTTGACTGCTAAAGTAAACATTATATATAAATATAGGTTTTTTCTAAAAACAAGTTATTTGGTTGCATTTTTAACCCTTTAGTGCTAAAATTAAAGATGTTAGGAGAATTATATTATGGATATAAAAATTCAATGTGAAAATGCAGTTAAAGAACTTATAAGCATAGCAAAACTTAAAAAAGGTGATATTTTAGTGGTTGGCTGTTCAACTAGTGAAGTTGTTGGAAGTAAAATCGGCACAAACTCCGACCCCGACACCGCAAAACATATTTTTGACGGTATTTACGGTGTGCTAAAGGCGCAAGGCATTTACCTTGCAGTTCAATGTTGCGAACACCTAAACCGCGCTATCGTCATTGAAAAAGCCGCTCTCCCCTTTGCTGAGCCCGTAAACGTTGTTCCACAAAAGAAAGCGGGCGGTTCGCTTGCTACCGTGGCTTACCACAGTTTTGAAAGCCCTATAGTTGTTGAAGATATAAAAGCGGACGCTGGTATGGATATTGGCGACACCTTTATAGGTATGCACTTAAAGAAAGTTGCAGTGCCCGTAAGATTATCGGTTAAACAAATCGGCGAAGCACACTTAACCTGCGCTAGAGTTCGCCCCAAATTTATAGGCGGAATTAGAGCAATTTATAACGAAGAACTTTTATAATAATAATAAATAAACTTAACGCCCGACTGAAACTCAGTCGGTCGTTTTCTTTTGTAAATTACTTGTGAATATAATCTTAATATTCGCTGGTGTAGTTATCGAAGTAACCTTGAATCCAAATGATAGGAGTACCCTTATCACCAGAACCAGAAGTTAAGTCGCAGAGCGAACCGATAAGGTCGGTTAATCTTCTAGGAGTAGTACCCATTTGACCAACTACGGTAGAATCTTTTTTAGCGATTTCGTTTTTGATTGCTTCTTTCAAAGCGTCGCCTTTTAAATCCTTGAAATCGTTATCAGCAAGGTATTTAAGTTTAAGTTCGTTAGGAGTACCTTCCAAACCAGCAGTGTATGCGGGTGAAACGACGGGGTCAGCAAGTTCCCAAATTTTACCAACGGGATCTTTGAACGCGCCGTCGCCGTAAACCATAACTTCAACAAGTTTACCAGTTGCTTCATAAATCTTTTTTTGAATAGCGTCAACGATAGGTTGGCAATCTCTGGGGAAAAGTTTAACTGAGTCTTCAGTTGACTTATTTGAGCCGAGCAAGCCGTAATTTTCATTATAACCGCTGCCGTTTACAGATTCACTCATAATATCGTCAAGACCTTTAACGATATTAGCGCCGCCGTCCTTTAATAAACGCTTGGTTCGCGCTCTAGTGTGAATATCACAGCAAAGAACGTTTTTGGTGTAACTTAAAATTGCCTTGGGGTTGTTTGCGAAGATAATTTCACAATCACAGCCCTGCGCTTCAATAAGTTCTCTATAATATTCAACGTAATCAACACCGGTGAAAGTGTGTTTTTTATGTCCGAAAAGTTCGCGATATTTTGCTTCAGTCAATACGTCGGTATAAGGATTTACGCCCTTTTCATCAAGCATATCGTAAGAAACTAAGTGGTTACCTACTTCATCTGACGGATAAGAAAGCATTAAAACAACTTTCTTTGCGCCTTTTGCAATACCCTTAAGGCATACTGAAAAACGGTTACGAGAAAGTATGGGGAAAATTACGCCGATGGTTTCTCCACCGAGTTTTGCTTTTACGTCAGCAGCAATATCGTCGGTTGATGCGTAGTTACCTTGTGCTCTTGCAACGATTGCTTCAGTCATAGCAACAACGTCTCTATTGCGGAAAGCAACGCCTTCTTCTTTAGACGCAAGCAATACTGAATCGGTTACGATTTGAACGATATCGTCCCCGCTCTTGATAATGGGCGCTCTTACGCCCCTTGAAACTGTACCGAATAAACGACTCATCTTTAATCTCCTTAAAAGATTATTTGTTTTACATATATACTATATATTAAATTTCAAAAAAAATCTAATATTTTTAAGCACTTATATATTATTATTTCTTATACCCCTTGTTTTAAGCGGATATTACATATACCACTCTTTGTTCAAGGGTTTATCATCAATCATAAGTTCTTGTTCTTTACTGCGCTCGAAAATCATAGCCATAACTTCTTTCATCTTTACAGCCGAACAAAGTTGAGTTTTGGCGTTGCCGATAAACCCGTCCTTAATAGCCCCGTGGTGTCTAAAAGCGGGCTCATACTTGGGGAAAAACTGCGAAACGTCATCCGTTCCGTCCGCTTTCATATACCTACAATGGCGTTCAATTAGGCTCCCGTCTTTGAGTTTTATATACATTTTAGTAAAATCGGTCGATAAGCGGTTGTGAGTGCCGAGCATTTCTTCCACGCAGTGCAAAACGGTGTTTTTGTTATGCCCAACGCCTATCAAAAGCACGCTGCCGTCCATATCGAAAATTTTGCCGTAAACGCCTTCTGGAGCAGTGGGCGTGTCCGTTTTATCTTCGCCTTGAATAAATTCTTCCACCCTTTCTTTATCGCCAAAAACGACAACCGAGTGCGTGGGGTTAAGCGTTCTTACACCCCTACCGTCTTGAACGGCTATATTAGGAAAAGTTCCTACGCAAGTATTAGTATCACTTAAATCGAGCGTGATTTCTTTCTTTAGTTCGTAAAGATTAGCCCAAGTGTGCGCGGGTACGATTAAAAGCCCGCCGTCAGAAGTAAAATAATGAATAAGCGCGTCTAAAAGACCTTGCCCCCTACCTTGCACTTCACCTACTGCTTTTAGTGAAGTGTGTACGATAACGGGCTTGCCTTTTGGCGCGCCGAGTGTTTTTAATTGATTTAAAATTTCTTCTTTAGAAAACATTTATAAAGTATAACCTTATTTAATAAGCTCTTCAAAAGCGCGTTTAACGACAATAAACTTGTCTTCAGCGACGCTTTCGTTTTCACATTTTAACGAGTAGTAAACTTTAAGTTTAGGTTCAGTGCCGCTCGGACGAATACAAATGAAACTTCCGCCTTCAAGTTCGTAGTAAACGGCGTTAACCTTAGCGCTGTCAAGTTGTTCAACAGTGCCGTCAGCCTTGGTTATTTGCGCATTAGAATAATCACGGATAGCCGTAACTTTAAGGTCAGCGATTTGTTCAACCTTAACCGTTTTCATCTTGTCAACAACAGCGTTCATTTCCGCCATAGCGTTAAGCCCGCTATAGTTAACGCTTACGTTGGTATCGAAAACGTAACCGTATTTTGCGTAGAGTTCTTGAAGCCTATCGTAAACACCGATATTATTATAAGTGTAATAGCAAACCATTTCCGCAAAGAGCATACTTGCAACGACTGCGTCTTTATCTCTACAATGCGTTCCGCGAAGATATCCGCAACTTTCTTCAAAGCCGAAGATGTATTCACGTTTGCCACTGTCGTCAAGTTCTTTAATCTTTTCGCCGATAAACTTAAAGCCTACGGGCGTTTCAATGAGTTCTACGCCGTAATCGTTGGCTATAAGTTTTGCCATAGAAGTAGAAACGAAACTCTTAACTACAAAGCCTTTTGAAGTGAGTTTGCCAGTTTCTTTAAGTCTTCTTAAAATATAATCGAGAAGTAATATTCCCGTTTGGTTGCCAGACAAAGTCTTAAATTCGCCCAAATCATCACGGATAGCAACGCCAAGTCTATCACAATCTGGGTCAGTACCAAATACTACGTCCGCATCCTTAAAGTCCGCCATCTTGATAGCAAGGGTGAGCGTTTCTTTAATTTCGGGGTTAGGCACTTGTACGGTAGAAAATTCCGTATCCTTGCAAATTTGTTCGGGAACGAGCGTTGCGTTAATACCCATTTTTTTCAAAATTGTGGTAACGGGGATATAGCCGCTGCCGTGAACTGGGGTGTAAACGAGTTTTATGGTCTTGCCAACTTTCTTAACTTCCTTTGGAGAGAGTGAAAGTTTCTTTATGGTCTTGTAATATTTTTTATCGAGTTTTTTGGGAACGGCTTCAATTTTCTTTTCCGCCTTTTTATCGCAAGCGATATCATCAGACATACAGTCGATTGCTGAAATATATTCAACAACTTTAGCAGTTGCTTCTGGCGACATTTGCGCGCCGTCTTCGCCGTAGACTTTGTAGCCGTTATATTCTTTGGGGTTGTGGCTTGCAGTAATCATAATGCCCGCAATCGTTTGAAGTTCTCTTACCGCGTAAGAGAGCATAGGTACGGGATGAACGTCTCTAAACATATACGCCTTAACGCCGTTTGACGCAAGAACTGTTGCAGCCGCAAAAGCAAATTCGTAAGACATTCTACGCGTGTCATAAGATATAACTACACCGCGTTTTAATTCTTTCTTACCTAAAGTTTTGATGTATTCGGCTAAGCCTTGGGTTGCACGGCGAACGGTGTAAACGTTCATCATGTTAGTACCCATGCCGATAAGCCCACGCATACCAGCAGTGCCGAATTCTAAATCTTTACCAAAACGGTATTCTATTTCTTTTTCATCGTTTTCTATTTCAATAAGTTCTTTAACGTCCTTTTCAGTAAGACGATTGCTTTCAATCCATTTTTTATAAGCTTCTTTATACATAAAACCCCTACAGTTTAAATTGTATTACTCGTATATTATACATATATTCAGCTAATATGTCAAAGATTTTTCTTTTTTTGATGTTTTTTAGATCGTTTTTTTAAATCAAAATAAAAATCTTCAAAATTTTCAAAAAATATTTTGTAAACAGTTGACATTAAAAAATCATTTTGGTAAAATAATTAAGCGTTGTCTACGGAACGGTGATGCGGGTGTAATTCAATGGTAGAATTCCAGCCTTCCAAGCTGGCTGCGTGGGTCCGATTCCCATCACCCGCTCCAATAGTAACGGGTAGATAAATTCTAAACGTGTCTGTAGCTCAGTTGGAAAGAGCATCGGCCTTCTAAGCCGAGGGTCAGGGGTTCGAATCCCTTCAGGCGCACCAAGATGGCGGATGTAGCTCAGTTGGTTAGAGCGCAAGATTGTGGTCCTTGAGGTCGTGGGTTCGATTCCCATCATCCGCCCCATTATAAATTTAATAATGAATGACATAGGGGTGTCGCCAAGCGGTAAGGCAACGGATTTTGATTCCGTCATTCGTAGGTTCAAATCCTGCCACCCCTGCCAAAAACAACTTAATGTACCTTTAGCTCAGTTGGTAGAGCAACTGACTCTTAATCAGTGGGTCCAGGGTTCGAGTCCCTGAAGGTGCACCAGATTCATTAGCTCAGTCGGTAGAGCACGTGACTTTTAATCACGGTGTCCGGGGTTCGAATCCCCGATGGATCACCAGAAAAATAGACGGTAATTTTACCGTCTATTTTTATGTTATTTAACTAAAGGGGATTCGAATGGGGAGAAAATTGTTGCAAGACAATTTGTGCTTGCACCGAACAGTAGACAGCTACTGTTCGTCGGAGAAGGGCGCACAGGCGCCGAATCCCCGATAAATTATATCCCGATAGACGCTATATTACACACAGGCGTTCGATCGCCTGGCGGCGGACGGCAACCCCTTTGTCGACCTAAAGTCGACATTTCCCCT
>JAZNYF010000008.1:0-3392 GCA_045594285.1 Christensenellaceae bacterium
ACCAAAACTGCCGCGCCCCCGCATCGCGGGCGGCAAACACGGCGCACCCCCACCACCCGCCCTGAAAGAAGGCGGCGGCGGTTTCGGCGCGGCGCGGCGCCGTGGCGCGGTGGTCGGTTCGGCGGTCGGGGTTCGGTTCGGGGTTCGGCTCGGTGGGCGGCGCGATCGTCCCATTTTTTTCGTTGACTTTTTTTTGAACTTTTGTTATAATTTGGTTAGAACAAATTATGATAGGAGTTGTTGAACATGGTATTTCGGTATGGTAAACGGGGTCTTGAGGTTTTAATATTTTGGGTTCGCCGCGCAAACGGAAAACTTGACAAAACACTCGTGTTCCGTGGCGTTTCCCGTTCGGATTTGGCTCGCGTGCTTTGGCGCTTCCGCAAGGCGCGGCGCGTTTTCGGTTGTTCTTCCCGCGGTACATTCGGTGGCGGCTTCCCTCATGGTTCGTTGCGTTGGGTTGCTTGTCATTCCGGGATTTTCAAACATTTCAGCCGCGGGAAAATGCGCAGTATAAAATTCTCTGCCCCTTGCTTGCGTTCCGTGTTGGGCTTTGTTGGTTGATTCCCGTTCCCTTCGGCGCCCTTCCGGGGCGTCTTTTTTTGTGGAACGGCGGCGGGTTTCACCCACCAACCCAACCCAACCACCCCGCCCACACCCCCACCCCCCACCCCAGATAAACCCCTCCACTCATTTTTCATATTATTTTCATATTATTTTCACTTAAACTAAAAGGGATAGCCATGATTTTTTTTAACAAAAATATTGAAAAAATTTATAAATACATATATATTCATGACAACCAAACAATTTTAATTAAAGATATTTGCAGAGAAACTAACATTTCTAAAGCGACCGTAATAAAGCATATTAAATGGTTAATTAAACGGGAATTAATAAAAAAAGACGGCAAGCATTTTTCAATACTGCCGCCGCCGTGAACTAAAAATTATTCCTCAGTGTCATTAATTTCAAAAAACTTCGTCATTAAATATTTTTCTTTCTTTGCGTTTCCTTTATGAACTAATTTTGGAGATAACATAACCGCACCCGTTTTGCGTGCGATGACGCCGCAAGCCTCAAGAGTACGAAGCGTATCATTTACAGTTTGGAGGGAACAACCACTACCAGCGGCAATCTCCCGAACCGTTTCCAACAATAAATTATTTGAATCCATTTTTTGCAGGATATACTTCACGACCTGCATTTTTTTGTTGCCAATCGAATCAATCATATTAATAATAGTTGCTAAATAAGTAATTGCGAACCCCGTTCGAGGAACTTCTTTAACAATAACGTCAACTTGTTTAATATCGCCAATAACCTCTCCAGTATCTGGGTTTACTTCTTGGTAATATTCCTGTTTCTTGATTTGAATTAAATTCGGTTGTTTATTCATACAAACTACTCACCTTTCTAAAAAATTTTGGGGAAATTGACTGAAAATTCAACTGCCTTTTTGGTAAAGGACCTCCATACATTTGTTACAATATATTTATAACAAACTTTTTAACAAATGTCAACATTAAGTAGAAAATAAGTTCTAAAATTACAAGAACAGAATATAGGCAAAATCATAACAAAATATCAAAAATCTTTGAACAAGCAAAAGTCAACAAACCGCGTCAGAATAATCTTTTTTACCACTATTTATTTTTTGTCTCTTATCTTATATAATAATAAAAAAATTTGGGGAGTGATTAAATTGGCATTAGCAAAGGACGGTTATACATCAGCAATCCAGGGGACAACCAAAGTTAACGTTGCAATCGACGCCGACGGGTACATTGCGCCAAGCGATGCAACAGCGGCAGGCGTTAAAAGTTTTTCAATCAATAAAGTTTCAGCAGACAATTCATTGACCGACAATACCGACGTTTTGAATTTTTTTCTGAACCTTGCGAACGGGGTTCAAGACAGTTTATCAAATACTATGCAAGTTAAATGGAGTGTATAATTATGGCGGCAGTTGGAAAACTTGCAATACGTGCAGTATTTGCAGACGATTCTAAAGCAACAATTACCATTGATAATATTAACCCACAAACTGGAGTTAATCCACAAATCAAAAGTATTATAATAAATTTTAACAACGAACGCGGCGGAACTCTTGCCGACAAAATGAAAAGTAAGAACGGTTTTAGCTGGATAGGAATCGACAGCGCAATATATACAGTTACCAACCGTCAATACATTTTCTAAGGGGGAGTTAACATTGGTGAGTACAGATTTTATTGGAAATGTAACCACGATATATCTTAAAACAACTGACACACTTGAGAATACTTATGAAACTAACATTAGTAAGGGGTTCGCCGTGAACCCAGCGGCTACATATGCACAGGTTGATACCGCCGTTAGAGCACTCAACCAACTTACTACAAATACTTACGATGACACAACTTTAGTAACAGCAGTTAGTTTAAATGAAGTCATGGCAGGATAAGGGGTGAACGATTTGGCAGACATTGTAACCAATTCAAACATTTTGGGGATTGGTCTTGAATATACCAAAACTGAAGACGGCAGTAAAAAAACCGTTTACTTAAAAGTCCCAAACCCGCGACAAGAACTTACTGAGGCTTTAATTAAAGAGAAAACCAATTTACTTATTAACGGGCAAGGCACAGCAAATCCAATTCTCTTGACCCCAGATGGACAAAAATTTGATAGTAGTACAGCTATTGTAACAGCGTATACAGAAACCAGCGAAAAAATAGAGTTCGATATTGGCATAAAAAAGTAAAGAACCCGCGTTCAAACCGATGAAAGAGAACCTTAATTAAAAAACTTCTTAGCCGTCCCCAAACCCCCACCCAATCCCCAAATTGTGGGCGGCGCCGCCCACATTTCCTATAGCGCGGGCGGGGTGGCTGCGGCGATAAAACTATTTTGTAATTTTTGCAATACTGACGCCTTGCCTGAGCCCGCCCGCGCTCAAAAAGTTTGCGTATGTGCGCTCAAACGCCGCGCGGCTTTTAATTGTCGCGGCAAAAATAACTGAAAATTTAAATTTAGAACCCGCGTCCCAACCGAATTGAACCCAAAACGGGTGCGGGTTTGCGTATGTGCGCTCAAACGCCGCGCGGCTTTTAGTTGTCGCGCCAAACATTACTGAAAATTTAAGTTCAACACCCGCGTTTAAGCGATACCGTAATTCCCGCCACCAGTGCGCCTGTTGCCGCAAGCCGCTTGCGGCCCAATGGGCGCGGGGTACCACAAACTTAAACAAACTGCAGAAAATAAACAAAACCAAAACTGCCGCGCCCCCGCATCGCGGGCGGCAAACACGGCGCACCCCCACCACCCGCCCTGAAAGAAGGCGGCGGCGGTTTCGGCGCGGCGCGGCGCCGTGGCGCGGTGGTCGGTTCGGCGGTCGGGGTTCGGTTCGG
>JAZNYF010000009.1:0-123075 GCA_045594285.1 Christensenellaceae bacterium
CCGAATCCCCGATAAATTATATCCCGATAGACGCTATATTACACACAGGCGTTCGATCGCCTGGCGGCGGACGGCAACCCCTTTGTCGACCTAAAGTCGACATTTCCCCTAAAAGGGGAATTCCCCCGATGGATCACCAAACAAACCCAATCAACTTTTGTTGGTTGGGTTTGTTTTTTGTATTTATCGTGTTATAGCGAACCCCGTGATTTATGCAGATAATCAACTAAATTACTAAAAGCACTTGAAATATAAGTGAGTTAGTGATAATATAATAGACGTATAAAAAATAAAGGAATAAATTTATGTTAAATCTTCTACTTTCAAACCACTCAATTTTTGGCACTAAACACCTTATAATAATCGCTTGCACGCTTGCGCTTATAGTAGGAATGTTTATCGTATCGAAAAAATTTTCTTTCAACACCATATGTAAGACTATGCTTATAATAGGCATTATTTCAGAAACACTTAAAATATTCACTTATATTATCATAAACGAAGATACTCACGGCGGACTTTTGCCTAAAACCGACCTACCCTTTCACCTTTGCTCTATTCAAATTTTGTTCGTGATAATATTAAACTACTCCAAAAACGAAAACTTAAAGCGCTTTTTAATGAGTTTTATGTATCCTAGTTGCTTAATAGGCGGTTTAGCAGCAATATTTATTGCAACTTCATCATCGCTTAATAACTGGGTAATAACTTTCCAATACTTCATTTATCACGCGGCAATTATCGTTTTAGCGCTCAATATTTGCACTAGAAAAGAAATCAAACTAACGGTAAAAGATTACTTTAACTCTCTAAAATTCGTTGGAATTTTAATGTTTGTTGCAATTTATATCAACAGCATTATTGACGACGGCTCTGGTAAAATTAACTTTATGTACGTTGTATCTCCCCCGCAAAACGCACTTCCTTTCCTAACCGAAAAATACGGTTGGTTGGTTTACATAGTTCACTACGCTTGCTTAATCTTATTTGCGCTTACGATGTGTTACATTAAACCGATAATCGTAGCAATAAAAGAAAAAGCAGCCGCTAAAAAGGTAACCCCTTTAATTATCCCCGAAACAGCATCAACCGCCGACACGGAAAAGAACGAAGACAAAACTGAATAATAAACAAAAAGACGGTTATCACATAACCGTCTTTTTTAATATTCTTTTCTTCCTAACAAATAATCAACGCTTACCGAAAATAAATCGGCAATCTTAATAAGCATATCAAAATCACACTCACGCTTACCGTTTTCCCAGTATGAAATAAGCCTTACTGAAACGTTTAGTTTATCAGCAAGTTGCGCGCGAGAAAGATTGTTCTCTATCCTTATAGAAGATAATTGTTCTGCAAAATTATTGTTCATACTATTATTTTAGAACAAATTGTTCCAAAATACTTGACTTGGAACAATTTGTTCCGTATAATATAGATATAAATTTATTTTTGGAGGTTGTTATGAAAACAATATTTAAGTTTATCTCTTTATCACTTTTAATTTTTACACTTGCTTTTTCAATGTCTGCTTGTGGAAAAACGCAAGAAATTAAAAATAACTATGCCGCTGCAGAACAGCATCTTAAAGTTTCTTTGTTTGATCCCGATTCTTTACAAGTTTATTCTGCAGATGGAGTAACTGACGATGATAGTAATTATATTTTTTATAAAATAACCTATAATGCTAAAAATAGACTTGGCGGTTATTCGGGCTCTGATGATTATTATTGTAAATACGATAAGACTACTGGAGAAATTTCAACTTTAGGCGCACAAAGCACATATGAGCTAATGATAAGAAGTTATAAAATACAGCAAGAAGTAGATCCTAAAGCAGCAACTACCTATTATTTAAAAATTAAATAATTAAAAAAGCACTCTAAAAGGGTGCTTTTTTCCTACTTATTGACTTTTTATCATGTATACGCTATACTAATTACAACAAACGTTTTTAATAAACCTAAAAAATCTTTTACAATATGACAGCCCTTTGTCATTTTTAATTGATAAAATTAATAAAAAACAAGGAAAGATAGGTTATGATTACTTGCGAAGAATTATATAACATTGTAAACAACAAAAATATAAAGATTTTCGATTATAATAACATTAAAAACAAAACACAATAACGATATTTACACTTGAAAGCGCGCACCTTAAAAAGTGCGCGCTATTATTATTTTAAGCAAAATTTACCAAATCTTTTACCAGCAACCTCCTATTGACTTTGCTTTTTTATATGCTTTATAATTTAAGCGTATGAAAAAATTTATTCTTTTATTTATTCTGTCACTAATCATGCTTTTAAGCGGATGTGCACGTAGTCAAAACGGTGCGGAGATTATTCCGCCCGTACAAGTTTCCCCCACGCCCGACGCGCCTTCTTTTGAAGAGGACGAAGAAGAGCGCAAAACCAAAAGTTACGCCGTTTCATCGGTTAACGGTTTGCGCGTAAGAAGTTCTGCAAATGCCAGTGCAAGCGTGCTCGGCACTCTCGACAAAAACGACGCCGTGTTAATAATTGATAAAAAAGGCAACTATTATCAAACGGTGTTTAGAGAAAAAACCGCTTACGTCTACGCCGCCTATTGCTCAGTGATGGAAGTAGAAAGCGAGCAAGATTCGGTTGAAAAAGCCATAGAAATAGGCTGTTCACTTCTCGGCCACCCCTACGTTTGGGGTAGTCAGCGTTATCACTGGGGTAACGGAAAATTAAACTCGAATTTCGTAAAAGGAGAATTTGATTGTTCGGCTCTGGTGCAATATATCTATTACAAAGCGAATAAGACTATTTTGGACGTAACCAGCCGCGCGCAATCTTATAACGGAGTGGAGGTTAAAAAATCCAAACTTAAGCGCGGAGACCTGATGTTTTTCACAAACGCGTCACGCAAGAACAAGGTTGGTGTTGAAAGAATAGGACACGTGGCGATATATTTCGGCAATAATTACGTTTTGCACACGGCAAGCGACCACGCCGTAATAGAACCTATTTCTGCAACAAGATGGAGTTATTATATAACGGCAAGACGAGTCGTTTAACCCATTTAAAATATCAAACGGCGGTAAAAAACCGCCGTTTTTATTATATAGTTATTTTACTGAAAAACCAACTGATGCATAAGGGTGAATATTATCGATAATAACTTTATTGCCGTCGAGCGTACCAGTGCAATTTATAAATTCAACCGTTTTATAATCTTTGTCGAGTGTAACCGTAGTATTCAAGCACTCGTCACCAAAGAAATTACCTATCCACACAGCCTTTCCGCGCTCGTTTTCCTTGCACAGCATATAGCAATCGGGATTACCGAGCATTTGGGCGGGCAATTTTTTACCCATCCACACAATAGCCTTAGCGATTTGCTGACCGCGAATACTCTGTTTTAGCGCGTGCTCGCTCGTGCCGTAAGCGTCAATCGTGAACACCAAAAACTTTTGACAGTTCGCGTTTTGATAGGTATAAGCAAGAGGCACTAATTTCTCGTCAACAACTATTTCACTAAGCACCTCAGCCCCATCTTTAACGGAAATTTCAAAAGCCGAAGAACCGCCCAGATTTAAATAATTTTTACAATGAAGGTCAAACTCTTCCCAACCTTTAATTCTGCCTAAAACCTCTTGAATTCCCGTGTCAATGCCTTTTTGCTGCAAAATTTGGGCAGCAACGCCGTCTATAATTAAGCCGTTATCGAGCGCAGCGTCGTCAATATACTTAACGTTCTCACCAAACGCCATACCGACCGTACCAAGCCCCTCGTAAACGCTGGGAATAGTCTGAGCGGCAAGCAACTTTGCCGCGGGCGAAAAGAACATATTTTGAACGCTATCCTTACCGCTGTGATAGGGCGGAACTTCCATATTTTCAAACTTAGCCATAGCCTCGTAAACCCTCACGCCAACTGCAGTTTTGTCCGCAAAGTTTTCTTCTATCGCTTTATAAACCGATTGATTTTTTAAGTGCTTTAACTTATAGCCGTTATCATATTCGGGAGCAGCGTAATAATCGAAAATATATTTATGAATACCGCTTAAAACCCCCGCTGCACGAAAAGCCGTGTCAAACCCTTCTAGCGCGTTAGCCGAGCAAGTAAATCTGGGGCGCGGATAAGTGTCGCCTTCGGCTAAAATTTCAATGCCTTCACCACACCAAGTGCGTTCCATTCTGGTAAGTTCAATCACGTCTTGCAATCTGTTGCCCCAGTTGCGATTATGCGCCCAGTAAGGCGCGCCTATCAAGCGCAAGAACGGCTCGGTGTTCCCAGCCATAATGCGCGAGAGTTCTGCCGCCGAAACGCCGTCAAAATCCCAAGTGGTTATGCACGCGCAAAGCCCTAAACGAATATCGGGATTAACGCTGTCAATAGCCACGCGCGCATTTTTTGCAAACTCTTTCAAAAAATGACCGTTAGCCTTTAAGTAAGCACTTCTATATTTATTCTTTCCACCGCCGAAAATAAGTTCGCTAAGTCCTTCTTCGGGCAATTTTTCGCCTAAGATTTGTTCCATATACGCGCGGTGATTTTTGCACGCGCAACCCAAGCCACAATCTAAAAAGCCGTAGCGGTAATCATCATCGAGCAAAATAACGTCAGGGGCGCATTTCGCCACGTTTTTAATAAATTCTTGCGCAAACGCGCCAAAATCTTCATCAGACGGACAAACTTGATTGCGTGAAACTTTGCCGTTGGGCGAAGTTATGTGAGTGTATTCTTTGTCGTTTTCAACTCTAAGTCCACAAAACCAAGCGCCGACCTTAAAGCCGGCTGCTTTAAAAATAGGTACGGCTTTTGCAAGCGCGTCAAACGTCTTTTTTGCTCTATTTTCATCTTTAATATAAGAATCAAATGCTAAAAAAACGTAATCTGCTTTAACCTCTTTGAGATTTTTAATCAAAACCTCTGCGCCGTATTTTTCCACTTGATTTAACTTAAAAGGAACGGACAATTTATACATACAATCTCCCCCGCATCATAAAGCTTAAATGCATAATACCACAAATAAAATACTCAGTCAACAATTAAAACAAATTAAAACAAAAAAATCGCGCACTATTTATCCGCACTTTTTGCTTTTGTCTAAAAATAGTAGTGCAAATAGTAGTGCACGTTAATTCGACCTGGTTAAAACGCCTTATTTTTCGGCTCTTTTCAACAATCAAAATCGTTAGTTTTTTACAAGAAAAAACGCCCGTAATCAAACGGGCATTTTATGGAGCTGGTGACGGGTAATTCCCCTATTAGGGGAAATGTCTTGCACATCTTTCTTGACGGACTTACAAGACAAAAGGGTTGCCGTCCCCTGCTAAGGGATTGAACCTGCTCGCTCGTTCTCGCAACCGTTGCGGTTGCGTAAAAAAAGAAAACACCCTTTTGGATGTTTTCTTTTTTTATGGAGCTGGTGACGGGACTTGAACCTGCGACCTGCTGATTACGAATCAGCTGCTCTACCGACTGAGCCACACCAGCACTAAAATATTATTCTTAAAAAACGTTTCAAGCGATTAAACTTACGCTTAATCGCTTGATTATAATATCACAATATCAAAAAAATATCAACAATTTACACGCAACATACGTGATTTTTTATGATTTTACCGAAAATTATTTCTTTTCTAAAAGGCGTTTTATCTTTTTAACGTTAGCCTTACCGATTTCATAACCAGCGTTAATTGCAAAGTCAAAATTTTTGAACTTATACATATCCATATTACCGAGTTCGGGTTTTAAGTATAAGTCGGGTTTATATTCTTTCATCTTATAACCAGTAAGTTCGGCATCCATAACGTCATAAGTGCGCAGCATAAGCGTAAATAAGTTGAGTTTTTTAGTTTGAGTTCTAACGTCGCCAAGAACGTCCACCGCAACGATAACTTCCGCGCCCATATCACGAACTTCTTTCACGGGTACTCTGCACTTAATTCCGCCGTCGACAAGCGTCATGCCGTCTTGAATACACGGTCTAAAAATGCCAGGGACGGTACAACTTGCCGTTACGCCGTCAACTATATTTTCATCACCGCTAAAAATTTTTAAGTTACCCGTGTTTAAATCCACTGCAACACATTCGAACGGTTTTTGAAGGTCGTTAAACTTCGGATGTTGCAAAAAATAGGTTTCAAGTTTTTTGCGCATTTTTTGCGATCTTAAAAGCGCGCTGTTGCCGAACGGATTTATTGAAAGGTCGAACAAATCACTCATTGAAATTGAAGAAATTTCTTTGTGCATAGCATCAGCACTCATGCCAGAACAATAGCACGCGCCGATTACCGAACCCATAGAAGTCCCCGTAACGAAGTCCGCTTCAATCCCCGCTTCTTCCATCGCTTTAATAAAACCTATATGCGCAAGCCCTCTTGCTCCACCTGCGCCTAATGCAAAGCCTAACTTTTTAGACATTTATTCTCCTTTATTGTTATCTATTAAAAACCCTTTACCGTTAAGCCAAGTAAACATAAGATTTACCCATTCTTGAACGGGAATATTATTTTGCTGCGGTGCGGAAGGTGCTGCCGTTTCCATAGTTGAAAGCGACAAACCGTGTCCACCGATTTCAAAGGTGTGGAATTCAAAAGGCACGCCCTTTTCTCTATAAGCCATAGCCATTAAGAAACTGTTTTCACACGGAACGACCGTATCTCCGATAGTGCACCAAATAAACGCGGGTACGCTATCTTCAGTAACTCTACTGGGTAAGTCTACTTTTTTACGAATAGTTCCGTCGTCATCTTCGCCACACAAAATATTGAAACTACCTGAATGAATTTTACCGTAAGCGGAAAGCACTGCGTAAGATAAAACAACCGCGTTGGGACGGCAAAGTTTAGCCTTTTCACCGAGCGCTTCAATAACTTCAGGGTCGTTATACATTGTTGCGAGCATACCGCAAAGGTGTCCGCCCGCGGAAAAACCGATTGCACCGATATGTTCGGGGTCTACTTTAAGTTCAGCAGCGTTTTCACGAATATACGCAATAGACATACACCCTTCAATAAGTTGCGTGGGATGTTTATAGTTAGCGATTGAGTAATCTAAAATAAACACGTTGTAACCTTTTGCTAAAAATTCGATAGCAACGGGTTCTTTTTCTCTTTGAGAAATTGCTCTATACCCGCCGCCCGAAATAACGAGCATTGCGGGGCGAGTTCTTGACGGACAGAAATTATATTCGTTAATAGTGTATGCAGTCAAAATGCCCGCTGCGCCTTCGGCTTTTTCAAGATTAAAATAATCGTACAAATCAATAACTTTTTTATTCATAATAGGTATTCCCCAAATAGTAAAATATTAAACACTTTAGTTTACAAGTAAATTATATAGCAAGTTGAAAAAAAATTCAATGGTTTACTTGTAAATTTTTATAAATTTTGTTAAAATAAATTTATGGAATATCATATAGATACAGGTTTAATTAAAGAAAAATTTTCTACCGATTGCGAGTGTCCGCTGTGCGAAATCCAAAAAATTGTTGAAGAACAATTTTTGCACGAATTCTTAAACGACGCCGTTATGGAAGATAATACACGCATTAAGGTTGGCAAGGAAGGTTTTTGTGCAAAACACTTCGATATGCTTTTTGCGCGCCCTAATAAACTTTCAGTTGCCCTACAAATTCAAACGCGTGTAAAAAATCTTCAAACGCTTATTACCGACGAAAAAAACCTAAACAAAGCGTTAAAGAACGCTAAGGCGTTAGAGAATTCTAGCAACACTTGTGCAATTTGTTATTACGTTGAAGAAAGTATGGTAAAATACTATAAAACGGTTGCGCAAATGTTCTATAACGAACGCGATTTTTTGAAGACGTTGCTCGGCACTAAAGGCTTTTGCTTGCATCACTACGCGGAACTTTTAAAGTACTCTCGCTACGCATCATTTATGGCTAAAGAATACGTAGGTATTTTAGGCGGTATAGAAAAGCGCAGTATTGAAAGATTACAAGCAGACCTTCAAAAATTCTGCGATAAGCACGATTACCGCAACGCAAACGAACCTTTAGGAAACGCGGAAACGGCACTCCCCCGCATGCGCGTAAAACTCTACGGCGAAAAAATAGACTAAAATTATGGCTAAAGAAAACAATTTTACAAAAGAATTACCCCAAGATTATAAAGAAATTTATTCTATCGACGCAAAAAACGCTAAAATAGGTATAATAATGAACGTTGTCGCGTTTGTTATCTTCCTTTTAATATTTATACCGCTGTTTATTTTGTGCGACTTATCTTCTTTTTACGGCGAAACTTTCTATAAAAATGTTATGTCTTGCCTTATCTTTGCGTTTTTAGGCTTAATAGCATGCTTTGTTTTACATGAATTAGTACACGGTTTTGTCTATAAAATAACGACTGGGCAAAAACTTACTTTTGGACTTAGTTGGAGTTGCGCATTTTGCGGTGTCCCAAACGTTTACGTAACAAGAAAAACTGCAATATTTGCGCTTTTAGCACCCTTTGTTTTCTTTTCAATCATCTTCATAATTGCCCTTATCTTGTTTTATCCAAACCCCGCCGTGTTTTTATCAATAGCCTTCGTTTTTGCTCTGCATACTGGCGGCTGTGCTGGAGACTTATACGTGTTTTTATTATTCTTATTTAAACTTAAAGATAAGCGAATTTTAATGAACGACACAGGTCCTAAACAGACGTTTTATATACCAAATAAATAACAAAAACCACCGAAAATTCGGTGGTTTTTTTGTTATTCTTCTATATTTTCTTCTATTATTTCTTCTTTTACACTTATTGCGTTTTCAATGATTTTTAGAAGTTCTTCTTTGCCAAAACCAGTTTCGGCACTGGTTGCCGTAATATCCGCCGTTCCTACGCGAAGTTCGGTTGCAATTTCTTTAACCCTTGGCTTAATTTTAGTTTTACCAAGTTTATCCGCCTTAGTTGCAACGAGTGCAAAAGGTACAGCGTAATGATAAAGATAGTTAACCATCATTTTATCGTCGGCAGTCGGGTCGTGGCGAATGTCAACGAGCGATAAAAGCAGGTTGATTTTTTGCGTTGAAAGGAAAGTTTCAAGCAAAACTCCCCACTTTCTCTTTTCTTCTTTACTTACCTTTGCAAAGCCGTAACCAGGAAGGTCGGCAAGGATAAACTCGCCAAAGTCAAAGTAGTTAATAAGCCTTGTTCTACCCGGCGTAACCGAAGTTTTTGCAAGTTTTTTTCTATTTGCAAGCATATTGATGAGCGAACTTTTGCCCACGTTAGATTTACCCGCAACCGCAATAATGGGTTTATCGGTTTTTAAGAACTTATCCGCGCTTGCAACGCTAGTGATAAAAGTTGCGTCTTTTATCTTCATTTGTATCTCCTTAAAACTTTATCGCTTTTTTGAACACTTGTTCTACGCTGTCCACGGTGATAAAGTTAATTTCTTTGCGAATTTCTTTGGGGATTTCCGCTAAATCTTTTTTATTTGATGCGGGTATAATAACTTCTTTTATACCTTGTCTATAAGCGGCAAGCGCCTTTTCTTTTAAGCCGCCGATTGCCAAAACTTTGCCGCGGAGCGTAATTTCACCAGTCATAGCCACGCTCTTTTTAACGGGCTTTTTAGTAAAGGCTGAAAGTATTGCCGTAGCCATAGTAATACCCGCGCTAGGTCCGTCTTTAGGCGTTGCGCCTTCGGGTACGTGCACGTGAATATCGGTGTTTTCAAAAACGCTCTCGTCAATACCGAATTTATCCGCGTTTGACCTAATGTAACTTATAGCAGCGCGCGCTGATTCTTTCATAACGTCGCCAAGTTTACCGGTAAGAACGATTTCGCCCTTGCCTTTCATAAGCCCAACTTCAATGGTCAAAGTAGTTCCGCCAACGCTTGTCCACGCTAAGCCAGTGCATGCACCAACTTCATCATTTTCAAGCGACATATCTTTGATATGTTTTTTTATACCTAAATATTTTTCAATAGCCTTTTCATCAATAACTTGCTTTTTAGTGCGAGAGTTTTGCGCAACTTTAGTTGCAACCTTTCTAATAACGCTACCTATTTCACGCTCTAAGTTTCTAACGCCCGCTTCCATAGTATAACCGCTGATTATTTCCATAATACCGCCGTCGGTTATCTCTACTTTTCTATCGCCTAATCCGTTTGCTTTTAACTGCTTAGGAATAAGATATTGCTTTGCAATTTGCAATTTTTCTTCCTTAGTGTAACCAGAAAGTTCAATAACTTCCATACGGTCAAGCAACGGATAAGGAATAGTATCAAGCGTGTTTGCCGTAGTTATAAACATTACTTTTGAAAGGTCGAACGGAACTTCCAAATATCTATCGCGGAAAGTGGTGTTTTGCTCGGGGTCAAGCACTTCTAAAAGCGCGCTTGCGGGGTCGCCGTGAATATCGGAAGATAATTTATCTATTTCATCAAGCAAGAATACTGGGTTATTTGAACCCGCGTTTTTTAGCCCGTAAATAATACGGCCAGGCATTGCACCCACGTAAGTTTTTCTATGTCCCCTAATTTCAGACTCATCCTTAACGCCACCCAAACTCATTCTTACGAACTTTCTGTTAAGCGCCCTTGCAATACTTGTTGCAACCGAAGTTTTACCAACCCCGGGCGGCCCAACGAAACATAAAATAGGTCCTTTAATTTCTTTAGTTAACTGCAATACAGCAAGGTACTCTACAATTCTCTCTTTAACCTTTTCCAAGCCAAAGTGGTCTTTGTCGAGAATTTCTTTCGCCTTTTTTAAGTCTTCCGTATCCACCGTTCCGTTAGTAAACGGCAACTCTTTTATCCAGTCGAGATAATTGAGAATAATTGAATAATCGGGTGATGACGGGTTGATTTTATCTAGGCGCGAGATTTCCTTTTCGCACTTAGACAAAACGTCTTCAGGAAGGTTTTTTACCCTTATTTGCTCTAACAATTCATCACTTTCTTCGGCGTCGTCGCCAAGTTCAGAGTGAATAGCCTTTAACTGTTCTCTAAGGTAAAATTCTTTTTGGCTCTTATCAATGCTGCCGCGCACCTTTGCGGTAATTTTACGCTCGATTTTAGCAATTTCAATTTCGCGTTCAAAAAGTCTAATAAACGCTTGAAGTCTAAGAAGCGTGTCGTCAAGAATCAAAATTTCTTGCACGTCTTCTTCCTTAAAATTAACCACTGAAACGGCGTTGTCGATAAACTCGTTTGCATCGTTAAAGTTCATAACGGTTGCAATCATTTCTTTAGAAATGCGCTTATCACCAGCCGCGTATTCAGCAAAATTTCTTTTAGCAACGCGCATATACGCGTCAAGTTCACTGTCGTCGATAGCGGTTATATAAGGACTGTCAACCGTGGTTACGACAAAGCATTTTTTATTGTCGTGGAATTCTTTAATTCTTGCTCTGCAAACAGATTCGACGCTAACCTTTACCGTTCCAGTATTTTGAACTTTAATAATTTGTTTAATGCGCGCAACCACACCCACGGGGCATAAATCGCTAATCTTAGGGTTTTCTATAAACGCGCTCTTTTGTGAAGATATAAAGATTTCCGAATTGTTCTTTACCGCCATATCAACCGCAGCAATCGACATAGGTCTACCCACGTCGAAGTTAAGCAACGTTTTAGGCAAGAACACTTTACCGCGGAGCGCAATTAAAGGGAGAGTTCGCTCTTTCTTTTCGGTTTCTTCTTCCGCGCCACTCTTAATAATTTCTTCCATCAATTCTTGTGCTTGTTTTTCTGTCATTTTTTCACCTGTCTTATGTAAATCAATCGTTTAAGCAATACTTTTCAAGCAATACCTTTACGGGTTTTTGCTCGTACGGAACGGTAATTTCATCCGCAACCGCTTTGAGTTCATCTCTACCGTCGCCCACGCAAACGCCGTGCCACGGCCCGCTTAGTAAGTCTATATCGTTAGTACTATCGCCCACTGCAATGACTTGGTCTAATGAAACGCCGTAATAATCGGCAAGGAATTTTACCGCAACGCCTTTGCCGCAGTCGGGATTAATTGCTTCCAAAAGGTTTTTAGCGCCGCTGTTAAACTTTACGCCAACGCCCTTATAAACTTTATTCAATTCTTCAGCCGTTTTGTTTACGACTTCATCTTCGCCAAGCCAAACGATTTTGCAAACGCCGCCGCTTAACTTCTTTAATTCCGCCCTTACGTCCGCTTCTCTGCCGTCAAGCCTTATAGCGCGCTCGTAACGCTTGATGTATTCGTTGCTTTTTTCGTAAATAATTTCATCATCACAGTAAACTAAAGGGATAAGCCCCCTTCCGTCCACAGCGTCTAAAACTTCCAAAACTTTTTGAATAGTTAGCCCACCGTTAAAAAGAATTTTTCCGCTTTCAATATCGCTTATTCTTGCGCCTTGAAAAGAAACGACTATGCCTTTTAAGTTTTGTTCTCTTAAAATTCTAGTAATGGACGAAGTTTCACGCCCAGAACACACGGCAAAAATACCGCCCTTATCGATAAACTTGTTTATCGCTTTTAGCGTTTCGGGATGAATATCGTTTATAGGTGCAACGCCAAGCGTTCCGTCATAATCGCTTATGAATAATTTGTATTTCATCTTAAACCTTCTTTAGTGAGTGTGTCAATAATATTAGTAGCCTGAACTTCGCCTATGCCGTCCACGGTTTTAAGTTGCTCTTTGGTTGCGCTTATAATTCCGCTAAGGTCTTTGAACTTTTCAAGTAAGGCTTTCTTTTTAACCTTACCTAAGCCCTTTACCCTATCAAGTACGCTGCTGAGCGCCCTTTTACCCCTTAAGTTGCGGTGATAAGTTATTGCAAAGCGGTGCGCTTCATCACGGATACGCTGCAACATCTTTAAGCAATAATCACGCCTTTCCATAATTACGGGGGTTGAACTATCTAAAGTAAACACTTCTTCGTTCTTTTCAGCAAGTGAAATAAGGTCTATATCAGTAATATTATGTGCATCAAACACTTCTTTTACTGATGATAATTGACCTTTTCCGCCGTCGATAATAATTAAATCGGGTTTTGGGAACTTTTCGGGGTCGGTGTTAAGGCGTTCTAAACGGCGCTCCATCATTTCTTGGTGCGCCCTATAATCGTCCGCGCCTTCAAAAGTTTTAATCTTAAATCTACGGTAAGAATCAAAATCAGGCTCGCCGTTGATAAACACGACCATACTTCCCACTTTATCCACACCGCTCACGTTTGAAATATCATAGCATTCCATACGCTTAGGAAAGTTCTTTAACGATAATTTTTCTTGTAAAGCCTTGCAAGCGGTAACCGTCATATCGTTTTTATGCTTAATCTTGTCTACGGCAGTTTCTAAATGCTCTTCAGCGTTGACCGCCGCCATATCGGCAAGTTGTTTTCTAACACCTTGCTTAACGCACAAAATACTTACGCTCTTTGAGTATTCTCTCTTAAAATAATCGCTTATAGTATCGGCGGAAGTAATATCTTCAGCAGCAATTATTTCATCGGGGATATCAGAGTCCTTTTTATAATACCGCAAGATAAATTCGCCCAAAGCGTCGCCGTCGGATAGCGCCGCACTTTCAAAAGCAAAGTTTTTGCTGCCCAGCATGCGCCCGTTCCTAATAATTAGTAAGTTTACGGTAGAATAAATACCGTTTGACTTGGTTGCAACAACGTCCGCGTTTATAAACTTATTGAGCGAAGTTATTCTCTTTAATTTAATCTTATCGAGCGCGGATAAATTTTCTCTAAATTTAAGCGCAAGTTCAAATTCTTCCCTTTCGCTTGCGGCAAGCATTTTTTCTTTTAATAACTTTTCAGTATCGGCTATATCCCCACTTAAAAAGTCTATTGCGCCAGAAACTTTTTGCATGTACTCATCGTGGCTGATATAGAGCGCACACGGCGCAAAGCACTTCTTTATGTGATAATTTAAACACGGTTTAACCGCTTTTTCAGGATTTAATTTTTTATCACACACCCTTAGCCCGAAAGCAAGGTTAATTATCTCTAAAACGCCCTTAACCGACACGCCACCCATAAACGGCCCAAAATATTTTGCGCCGTCCTTTTTGATTTTTCTGGTAACCCTAAAGGTTGGGTACGGTTCTTTCAAGTCGATTTTAAGGTACGGATAAGTCTTATCGTCCTTTAAGAGAATATTATATCTAGGCTTGTGTTTTTTGATAAGATTATTCTCTAAAGATAACGCGTCAATTTCACTTGGAACGATTATATAGTAAAAGTCGGCAACATTAGAAACCATCGCCATAACCTTGTCGGTTTTAGCGCCGTTAAAAAAGTATTGCCTTACGCGGTTTTTAAGGTTTTTAGCCTTGCCAACGTATATAATCTGCCCGTCAGCGTCAAGCATAACGTAAACGCCGGGGTTTTCGGGAAGATGTTTTAACTTTTCTTCTATAACGTTCATTATTTTATTATAACCGATTTTTATATTTTTTACAAGAGTTTAATAGCCTAAAAATTCCACCACTTTTAATAAACTAAAAGGCCTTCCCACAAGGGAAAGCCTTTTTTATTAACTTGAAAACAGTTCTCTCAACTCCTGATATATATTGTTAGGGAACACTGCACACATACTTAGGTGAAACGATTTAGTTTGGTCAGTATTATGTATAACCATTGCATAATATTGCCACACTGTAACCGTATAATTTTCATACTCAATTATATAAGTTTCTGGTGAAGATAAAATTCCTTTATAAATACCAATATTTTTAACGTACCATAAAGAATTTAATTTTTCTTCAAATTCAGATATTTTATCTTGAGCAAGTTTGACCGTCCCATTTTCAGTTTGATTTTTGTATTCTATATTTACACTAATTATTTTTTCATTAGGTAATTTGTTCGAAAGCTTTCTAGGGCAATATAAAATCCCAGCAATTATTAAAATAACAGCCAATATGCCTGCTATAACTATTAGAGTTGTCTTCTTTTCCTTACTTAACATATTACCCTTTTAATTAGTTTTTCTAGTTTTACTATAACATCATTTTGTAATGTTGTCAATATACTTATGCAGAATAATTAGTGTTTTACAAGGGTTTAATAGCCTAAAAATTCCACCCCTTTTAAAAGCACGTCGTTAAGCACTTCGTTTCTAAGCGAATAAAAAACCACTTTGCCTTGGCGGCGGGTTGTTACGGCGTTTAAGTTTTTAAGCAGCCTTAGTTGGTGTGAAACGGTTGTTTGGTTTAAGCAAAGCAGGGCGGATATGTCGCTTACGCACATTTCACTTATAGCGAGTGCGGAAATCATCCTTAGCCTTGTATAGTCGGAAAATATAGAGAAAAAGCACACCAAGTCGTCTAAAATTTCCCCTTTTGGCACGTATTCCGTGACCATAGATTGTAATCTTCTGTCTAATAAAACTTCTTTCATATGAACCTCCATAATGATTGTACACACATCGTATAATAATTTGGGGTTGGAATTTTCAAGATATTTGTCGCATATTATGTTTTATAGTAAAAAACTTTATTTTTATAAGGGGGTAAACAATTTGAGTTCAAACAATATAGTTTTAATTGCACTCTTGTTGTTGCTTACTAGTAACAATACTATAAACACCACGCAGTTGCTGTTGCTATTAGCGCTACTTTCGACTACGACTGGCGCATTTAACTGCTTGTGTGGTAATAACACTCAAAACGCTACTTTTACTTAAAAGATAAAGTTAAAACGCCCCCTTAAAAAAGGGAGCGTTTTTTTATTTGTTTAATTTTAGTTTATCAAAGAGTTTAACTAGCGGCATATTGAGAAGCCCAACGCTTACTACCGCGCATATCGTTTGCGGAATTACGGCGGTTAGAGAAGTTACCCAATAGGCTTTTGCTGCATCACTTGTGTAACCGAAAAAGTTCGGGGTAATAATATTGTCAAGCAAGGTAAATATTACCGTTAAAAGGGCAACTGCAAGCACTACTAAAATATGCTTTTTTAAGTTTAGTTCTCTATTCATTGCCTTACCTATTAAGCCTATAACAACCGCAAACAAGTTATAATACACAAGGTATAATATCAAAATATTAGGAAAAAAGCCAAACACAAAGCATCGCATAACGGAAAAAACCGTTGCGAGCACCGTGCCCCTTATAACACCGAAGTAAAATGCAAACGCCGTGATAAGAAGCGTAACTATTTCCACGCCTGAAATGCCTGCAAGCGCTATTTGACCACCAATCAGCAAGGCAGTGTATAAACCGATTATGGTTAAATCTTTAGTCGCTTTCATTTGTTAAAAAGTTTGATAAGTAAAAATATAAGTGCAGCCGTCTTTTAATGCAAGTTCAGTAGCGCCAACCGCTGCTGATGCGTAAGTTTTGCCGCCCACTTCATAAGTGCCCCACGCGGTGTTAGAGTTTTCAGTATCGTCGGTGTAGAGCATCCAGTAAGAATTAAGTCCGTTCTTTGTTCCGTTAATTTCGGTAATCATACCGTCGGCAAGTGTATAAGTGAGTTCGCCCTTACCTACAAGGTGATCCATATAATCTTTCAAGGTTTTACCTTCAAGGTCAAACTCCGCGGCTGACACGGTCATAATAACGTCCGCATCAGACGGTTCTCTATCTCCGTTATCGGTAGTAGGGTTTTGGCAGGCAAACATAGTCATCATGCTTACTAAAACAAGCATAAATGCAAAAAGTTTAGTTAATTTTTTCATTTTTTATTCTCCTTTTAATTATTTTGGGCTAAGCCCGTTTGCATAAAGCAATAAAAAATGCGCCACTTGGGCGCACACAATATATTTAGCATTTTCCCATTTCTTCACTGCCCAAGAGAGAAAACGCCCACCAACGAGCAAGTTATCGGGCTTTAACCGTAATGACTGTTGCGACGGAATTTCACCGTGCTTCCCTTGCTTTCTGCGCTTGGTTTATAAAGCGCAACTTCGTTGGATATATCCAAAATTCAATTTAATTATTGTTCATCGTAAATTCTTGCAATAGCAAAAAACAAAGTAGAAAGTTTGTTTAAGTACTCGAGAATAATTGCACTTCCGCCGTACTTTTCATAAACCCTTGCGTACGCTCTTTCGGCTCTACGCACGATAGTTCTAACGATGTGCGCTTTTGCACCCATATGCGTTTCACCAGGTAAAACGAAACCCTTAAACGCACCCGCTTTTTGATTATAAGCGTCCACAACTTCCATAAGTTCGTTTAAGTGCATTTCGCCAACGTGTCCGTACCCGCCCGCAACTTCAGCAAGCATAACCGACAAGATGTTCACTATTTTTCTAAGTTCCATTTCAAGTTTTTTGTCTTCTATATGGTGCGTAAATTCCATAATAAACGCGGAAAGTTCATCAACTTGACCAAAAAACTCTATCTTTTCATCAGTTTTAAGCGTTTTATCACCCACTAAGTCAGTGGTCAAAGGCTTATCTTTAATCATTTTATCCCTCAAAATAAAAAGTTTTTTCTATTTTTTTAAGCATTAGCGCTGCGATTAAAATATCCGCCGCACCGCCTATGCTAATATTGTTTTCAATACACTCTTTTGTAACTTGTTTTTCCCTTCCATCAGCACAGTTTGAAATAAGGTTTTTAAAATACTCATACCTTTCAACGCTTTTTGCACGCTTTAATAGGACGCTATCATCAATACTTTTAACTATATTTTTAAGCACTGTAATAAGTGAATTGTTTTCAAGCAATTGTTTTGCTTTTTTTACGGCTGGAAAACCCATTTTTGCCTGTTTTCTAATTCCGCCAAAGCCGTTTTTATAAGCAGAAAAACCAAAAGTTGAAAGGGGTGTTGATAAATCAGCGCAAATATTTGCACATACGTTATAAATTTCGCTAAACGGTTTGCCTTTTTTAAGACAAAAGCCGGCAGCCGCAAGCAGTGCTCCACCCACGAATATAAACCCTTTATATGCGTTTGCCCCGTCGGTTGCCGATAGCATTTTATCTTCACACTCGATACCGATAGGTCTTAACTTGTCTAAAAGGTTATCCGTTTTTTCCGCCTTAAACCCTATAAAGAACGCGTCTTTTAGCCTAGCATTTACAGCGTTTATTGCACTTACCATAACCGAATAATTTAGGTCGGTATGAGAGCCGTTTGAAGTGGGAGTTACAAGCCCGAACTTATCATCTAAGTTAAGTTCTTCAAGCATACTATATTTAATTATGTTTTCTATTAAATTTTCAAAATAACTTTGAGTTTTGTCATTAAAAAAACTCAACAACTGACTGGTAGTATGAGTTTTTTCCCTACCGCAAATAAAGGCTGGTCTATCACAAAGATAACACTTGCGCATATCTTTTCTTGACAAACTCTTTTCTTCCCCTTTTAATGTTATATCTATATCAATAAATCTTCCGATAGGGTGCGTTTGTTCTAAATTAACCGCCTTTTCTTTTAAGGCTTTTCCGTCAGCCGTCTTGCCAAAATAGGTTAAACCGTCCGCACCGTCTAAGCGTTCTATATCGTAAACGCCAAGTTCTGCGCAGCGCTTTATAAAATACGCCGACAAAATATGCGCGCTATCTATATTCTTTTCCCAACCGGGAACGTTAGATTTTACGGTAACGGTGTCGCTTTTTTGCGACAATTCCTTGATTTTTTGAGCACGGAGTTCTCTTGCAATCAAAATTTTATCGTCTACCATTTTTTACCTGCAAGAATCATATTCATTACCGCACGGCAAGATACGGGGATAAGTTCAAGTGCTTCTTTCTGTTTACCACTCTTTATAAGATTTCTAAATTCTTTTGCGGAAATTTCTTTGCCGTCGATTGTAAATCTATCAACAAACTCGGCGTTATCCCCTAAAACGCGTTGCATAACTGAGTTGTATACCGACATATAATCGGTTTTTTCGCTACCAAAATATCTTTTTGTTATGCCTAACTTTTGCATAAAGAAGTTTTTGAAAATCAAAGCGTCGTATTCTGCAAACGCTTGGGTTTTTTCATCTACGGTTTTAAGAAAATAATCGGGAAAAGTCGTTTTAGAAACGACGTATTTAGTTGACGGAAGCACGCACACTTTATCACCAAACTGGCGGGTTGCTAAAAATGCAAGTGAAAAGCGTTCTTTAAACGAAAATTCAGATAAATCTTCTTCTAAAACGAAAATAATTAAGCGGCGGTGTTTTGTAAGCGCGTATTCGCAAAGCGATAAGTGCCCTTGTGTAAAGGGGTTACCGTTAAGAACTATTGCTGCGCTATCTTCATAAAACCCACCTAGGTCCATTACTACCTTTACTTTTAAGTTTTCAACTTCGTTTAAAATATTAGATTGACCGCCTTCTAACGCGCAAAACTTTTCCGTTTTAACTAAAAGGTTAAAGCCCATATTGATAAATACTGACTCGTATTCGGGCTTAGTGAACACTCTATACCCGAAAATTCCTTCTTCACGAAGTTTTGTTACAACGTGATTAACAAGCGTTACGGCAAGATTTTCACCCTGCATCTTTTTATCAACGGCAAGGCATACGATAAGATTGTCGACAAGTGAAACCGTGCCGACAATATCGCCGTTATCTTCCATATAAACGGTGTAAGTTGCATCTTCCCTATACTGCAAATCAAACTTTGATAGAAAAGATTTAACCGCAACTATTTCCGATTGTAAAATCGCTTGTTTTAATTCCATTTTTATATCTTATAAATAGTATCGATAACCGTTCCGTCGCGGTAAACCACAACGCCAACGGGGTTTTTTGATTGAACGGGTTTTGAAGGAGTGCCAGTGATTTCGTACGCTTTTTCAAGCAACTCTTCAATAGTGCAAACGGGAAGCCCGCTTTTACTTAATTTATCCAAAATATCTTGTCTTTTGGGGTTAACGGCAATACCGCGTTCGGTAACCAAAATATCAACGTCTTCACCAGGTGTGGTTACCGTGGTAACCTTTTCTTTAATGATAGGCATACGAGACTTGATAAGATTAGTTGTGATAACCGTAACGAAAGCGCCGTGTGCAGTGTCGCTATGTCCGCCCGAGCCACCCATAATAAGTCCGTGTGAGTCGGTAGTTACGTTTACGTTAAAGTCAAGGTCTATTTCTGTTGCACCCAAGATAACAAAGTCAAGTTTGTCAACGACGTTATCGTCAAAGCAACTTGCGTAACGACTGCCACTCATTCCGTGGTGATTTTTATTTTTAGCAATTGATTGAACTGCTGACAAGTCAAAACATTGAACGTCATAAAGTTCGTCAAACAAGCCTTCTTCAAGCATATCGGTAAAATATCCAGTAATACCGCCCGAAGCAAAACTACCCTTAATACCGCGCTCTTGCATCATTTTCTTTACGAAAGATGCAACTGCAAGCGAAGTTCCGCCCGCACCAGTTTGCATTGAAACGCCGTCCTTAATCAAACCGATTTTATCAAGCGCTGCTGCCGCAAGGCGCGCAATCTTTAACCCTACGGGGTCTTTGGTAATTTTTGTCGTACCAGAAACGATACCCGCGGGATCGCCGATAGCATCAACTTTCAACACGTAATCAACGTATTTTCCGTCAAGGAAAGGGTTTTCTATATTATCAACTAAATTATCGGTTACGAGTACTACTTTGTCCGCATACATAAGGTCGCTTACCGCATAACCTAAACTTCCGCACGCACTCTTACCTATTTCACCAGTACCGTTACCGTTTTTATCAACGGTGGGAACTGCCAAAATTGCAACGTCAATATGAAGGTCGCCGCTCTCTATTGCAACGGGGCGGCCGCCGTGCGTATACATAACGAACAAATCTTTTAACTTGCCGTTAGAAATAGCCGCAGCAACAGGTCCGTTAGCGTAGTCTGTTGAAATGCTGGTGATATTGCCGTTTTCAATAAGTTCAACCATAGAAGAATAGTTGGGGAAAATTGAACTGGGTGCAAAGCCCATATTTTTCAAGTCCCTTTTCTTAATCTCTTTGCACACTTCGTTAAGAACGTAATCGCCGTTTCTTAAATGGTGGTGAAAAGATAAGGTCATACCGTCGGTAATACCCAACTTATCGAATAAATCGGCGTAACTGTCGAGCATAATAACGCCGTCAGAAGTTTTCTTTTTAGAAATTCTATTAAATTGTACTTTTTTATATTCACTGCTCCCGTTAAATGCCTTAAAGCCTTGGGGAACTTCTCTACCTAAAATATTTTTCATAATAATTAAATGAGATTATAACGCTTTGCTTTAACTAAAATTTTCTTTGCGCGCTCAATAATGGGCTTGTCAACCATCTTACCGTCAAGACTAAATACGCCTAAGCCCTTTTCTAAAGCCGCTTTGTTTGCTTGTTCTACGCGGAGTGCCCACTTAATTTTATCCATTGTGGGAACAAAAGTAGAGTTGATAACGCCAACTTGGTTGGGGTGAATTGCCGCTTTTGAAGTAAAACCAAGCCCCAAAGCAAAATTACTGTCGGTTTGTAGTCCGTCTTCGTCGTTAGTGTCGGTAAAAGGCGTGTCGATAGAATCGAGTTTATACGCTGCGCAAGCCATAACTACGCGTTGGCGGGCATATAAAATTTCATCACCCTTTTTGGTTCTTGAAACTTCTAAGTCGGAAGTCAAGTCTTCCGCCCCCAAAAGAATACCGTTAACTCTGGGCGCTTTTGCAATTTGATCAATTTCTAAAACCGAACAAGCAAGTTCAATAATAGGAATAACCCCTATCTTTTTGCTAAGTTTTTTCTTTTTCTCAATATCCGTTAAAATCTTATCGAGTTCAATAAGCGTTTCAAGCGTTGCTTTTGGGAGCATTATCGTATCGATTTTATCGCTTACTACGGCATTTAAATCTTCAGCGTAAAAATCAGTGTCAAGTCCGTTGATACGAACTACTATTTCCATCGGAAAGGCTGCCTTTCTTGCACCGATAAAGTTTGCAACAAGTACCCTTGCGGCATCCTTTTCAGTTACTGAAACGGCATCTTCTAAGTCGTAAATAACGGCATCTGCTTCAAAAACGTCGGAATTTTGGAGCATAGCGGGGTTGTTTCCCGGCATAAAGAGTAAACTTCTTCTCATTATTTTTCCTCCATACGCTTAATCGCCGTTAAAAGTCTTGATTTTATGGTGTAATCAAGCGCGCCCTTATCTTCACAAAGCACGCTTAAATTTTCCTTATTAACTTCTTTTAAGGTGTCTTTAATAACTTGTTCAATTTGTTCGTGGAAAAAATCGTAAACGATACTTTTGATAACGATTTCTTGTTTTTCACTAGGTTTAACCGTTATAAGTGCATCGTTTGATTCAAGAGAGCCACAGACCCCTATCTTCATAATTTCATCTCCATATATACTTTTTGCCTTACACTGTAAACGTATAAGGCAAGTTTTTTAATATTATATAATAATTTGCTTTTATTGTCAACATGCTATATTGCGCTTAACGCTTGTTTATGTAATAAGCGTTTAGAAACAAGCAAGACAAGGCTCGTCGTCAGAACTAATAAGCAATATCAGCACTTTGATAAAAACAAAGTGCAAGATTTTGCAATTGTTCTTCCTCTTCCCAAAAAATCTTTTGCTTCGCAAAATCTTTTTCGGGATACCCTTTTTTGTTTTGGATGAGATTAACCTTTTTGGTTATTGAAGTCGTTTTTGCAGAGCAGTAAACGTAGTATTGCGCCGTTTATGAACGCTTATTTGCGCTTGCAATAACACGGTTCATTTCGTTTTTAACGATCATGTAACCTTCGTCAACGCCCATACCAGGTTTTGCAAGGCATTGAATTGCACGGCATGCAATTGCAATGTTAGTAGTAGTTTTTGCTGATTGGTCGGTTTCGTTACAAGTACCGCCGCAATAACTACCTACTCCCTTTTGGTTGCAGTAAATGATTGCTTCAGCAACGTTATTTACACCGCCAAGGTCGGGAGTTTTGATTTGAAGAACGTGTCCAGCGTGTTCGTCAGCAAAAAGTTTGATGTCTTCTAAAGTGTTGCACCATTCGTCCGCAACGATTTGAAGTTTGCTACCGCAATCATCAAGCATTTTGGTGAGAACTTTTTCATAGTGGAGTGTGCCTTCTCTATCGCCAGTATCGATAGGACCTTCAATACGAATTCTAAAGGGAGCAGCGGTCTTTTCACATTCTAAAAGATAATTAAACATCTTATCTACGTCGTAATTAAACGCTAAACCGATAGTTCCGTAAACGTCAATATGGAATACGGGGTTATAGTCCGCGTTTACTCTGTGGTTTAAGATACGGTCGCGAAGCCATGCAATGTATTCGAGAAGAATTTCGCCCTTAGTGCCAAGTTTGGTTTCCACGTGGTTTATAAGTGCGTGCGGAAGAACGTCTGCTTCTTTGATAATCATCTTGTCAGCGTTGTCGTGTCTATCATCGCCCGATTGAGTAAATACGGGAATAGGTTCGTAAGTTTTACCTTCAACGTTATACTCTGCACGGATAACTTCTGCCATAGTAATTCTCTTAGCGTTTGCAGTAGCGTTTAAGAGCGCTTGAGTGATACCGTAACGGATAGCGGTGTGTAAACGCTTGCCGTCAACGATAAGTTTGTCATATTTTTCTGCTAAAGGGCGGAAAGAAGAAACGTCTTCACCGATAAGCATAGGTTTAATTTTTTCTTCTATGAAAGGAATAAAATCACTTGCTAAGAACAAGGGGTCGCGTCCGCCTGCGCCTGAATATTGAACTGCAGCGCAGTCGCCATAACCTACTGTACCGTCTTCTAAAACGAGTTGAACGGAAATTGCTTCACCCGCTTGACGGATACTTGTAAAGCCTTCGGTAACAGGTTCGCCGATATAGAAAATGCCGT
The DNA here is from genome assembly GCA_045594285.1 of Christensenellaceae bacterium. Taxonomy (GTDB): domain Bacteria; phylum Bacillota; class Clostridia; order Christensenellales; family Borkfalkiaceae; genus UBA1259. The sequence continues at coordinate 23,697 of JAZNYF010000009.1, forward strand.
CGTGTCCAGCACCTTGCTTAATAGCCTTTTGGTCGTCAAAATAGAAACCCGTATATGATTTTGTGAGAATAACGTCAATAATTTTCATAATTTATACCTTCTAAAAATTTGATTGTTTGTAAGTTAATAGTTTTTAATTTTAATATGTATTTTAAGACAAGGAAAGCCAAACAGTATTTTAAGACAAAGAAACAAGCAAGACAAGGCAACACCCGAAGGCAATAGCATGCATATTGACAAGGGTGTTAACACAGTATTGCGCAGTTTGTTTGGCTTAAAACTATATTTCAACGTATGAAGTACGCCCTACAATCCTACCTAAACTTACTGCATAAATATCGTCAATGGTAAATTGGAAAGATACAGGACGACCTTCAGCGGCTGCACGTTCTTCAATCTTTTTGCGGTGGAATTCTTTGATTTCATCAGTAAATGCAAGGTTACCGAATTCAAAAATTCTAATGCAACCGTCGTTATCACGAACGGGAAGAATAAGACCAGCGTTGTATTTACTGGGTGCGAAAGGTACGTCGATAAGACCTTGAGCGAAAGCGTTTACAGTACCTTGAGCAAGGTCGCCGTCGCCAACTTTCAAAACAGCGTCCATAAGGCAATCAACTTCTTTCTTGATTTGTTCAATTTCTTCTCTTAATTCTTTGCAGTCGGGGAATCTTTGGTCGCAAAGAAGTCTAGTGATAAACTTAGATGCTTTGATACCTTGTGCGTTTGCTTCCTTAGTAGGAATACCAACTGATTCGTGCGGGGTTTTAGTAATCATCTTGGTTGCACCAGAGAGTGCGCCAACGGTTGACGAGAAAGAAATAAGCCCTAACGCTTCGGTTTCATCATGCGGGAAACCGCCCATCCATTGATGGAATACAGTTGTAACGACAACGTCTTTATAACCGAATTTTTCAAGATATTCTTCGGTTTGTTCTTGAAGTGAGCGGATAGCAGCAACGTCTTGAATAACGTTACCACCCATACCGTAACCAACGGTAATATTCTTAACGCCTTGTTCAGCAGCAAGAAGCGCTTCGATAATACCAACAGTGTTAGAGATTGACGGCGGAACGAGCGTACCAGTCAAAGGTCCAAACGGTTCACGGTTGATGTGAACGCCGTTTTCTTCATAGTAACCTACCAAACGGTCGCAATATTGCCAGTATTTGATAGAATCTTCCAAAGAAATGCTCTTTGCATAAGGAAGGTTATAAGAGATTGCACCGCCTTCGTTAGAAGTCCAGCCAGCAGCGTGGATAATTTCAGCAAGAAGTCTTGCATCGGGAGTTCCGTGTCTTGCTTGAAGGGGAACTTTAACCGCGTCAAAAACTTGTTTACAACCGGTAACACCGTAGTTTACACACGGAAAACCGTTAAGAAGTGCACGGTCGTTCATAATACTTTCTTTAATACCCATATCCGCTTCAACGTATCTGTTTTGACGGGTATACGAGTCTATGGTACTAGGCAAGAAGTCTGCACCAGCATCTTCCAAGTATTGTAAAAGTTCAATGTGCTTATTAACAACGGGCACGCCGGCACGCGGTTGAACGAGCGTTCTTGATTTTAATTTTTTAGCCTTTGCAAGTTTTTCCGCAAAGTTCTTTTCTTCGGGGATACTCTTTAAGAAAGGTATTGATTCATCAAAATCAAGGTGGTAATCTTTACCAGTTTTCCAAGTTGCTAAAACTTGTTCTCTTTCTGCTAAAAAGTCTTTTTCGCTAATCTTTTTATTTTGTATCATAATCTCACCATTTATATTTTAACAATATGTTTTTTCATTATTTTAAGAGCAAGTAGCGGGTCAATTTCCGCAAGCAAGCCCATTGCAGCAAGTATATAATCTTTGTCGAGCATATATCTCGGCGAGCGCGGTCTAAGTTCTAAACCTTTGTTTATTGAATACTCTACTGCGCTTAAAATCTTTTCGGGGTTTTCGTTATGAACTAAAACGCCGCCCGTACCTATAACGAAATTTACTTTACTTAAGTCTTTCCCGAACTGGTTATAGAGCATGCCCATAGGCGTGTACATCTCTTCCATTTTGCCAGCGTGCCTACTCATAGCCTTGTCTACGCAAATTCTACCCATAATTCTGTCAATCTTAACTTGCTCTGGAGTATTTGGAACGGTGTCTACGTGTTCGTGGCGGTAAAGAAGTTCTTTTTTTAGGTCGACGCCTTCGTCTTCATCAATCATTCGTATTTCTTCTTCAGTTAAAGAAGATAACACGCCGAGCGCAGAGTATCTCATACCAAGGTCGCCTTCAACCGTACGCTTTGCGTAAGGTTCTTCTAGACCTTTAATAACGACGTCGCTACGCTTTGCTGATGCCGAACAAATTGAGTACATATCAGTGGTTGCGCCGCCGATGTCGACTAAAACTATTTCGCCTAAACCACTTTCGTGCATATAACCGTCGGCAAGAAGCGTTGCCGCGCGGAGCACTGATTCGGGTGTAGGAAGAATTAACCTGTCGATTTCGCCTTCAATCTTCTTTATCCCCTTTGCAACGATGATATTTTCTAAGAAGATTTTGCGTATTCTATCCCTTGCGTTGTCAATGTTTAGAACGTTTAGTCTAGGCATAACGTTTTCACAATAATACTCGTTCATGCCGTATTTTTCAGCCATTGCTTTGATTTCATCCGTGCAGTTTTTGTTACCCGCAAAGATGATGGGGATTTTAATTCCGCGTTCACAAAGCATTTTTTGGTTGAACAGCACGCACTCGTCGTTACCGCCGTCAGTTCCGCCTGAAAGAAGAATAATATCTATCTTTTTTTCAATAATCTTATCTACGTCCGCGTTGGTTAAGTGGTGTGAAAAGGAAAGTTCAACTTTTGCACCCGCACCTAAACATACTCTCCTTGCCGCTTCCACGGTAAGTTCTGGGACTAACCCGATAGCAGCCATTTTAAGACCGCCCGCCGCTGACGAACAACCGATAATTCTATCAAACTTAGGATTTTCTTCCCCTAACTTTTCAGCAAGAACTTTAAGAGCATTGTTATACCCGATTGTGATATCGGTATCTACAGTTGTAAAATGACTTGCGGTGGCTATGATGTCTTCTTTTTCAGTATCAACCGCCGTCAACTTAGTAAAAGTAGAACCGAAATCTATCATAAGATAACGGCTCATCTAATTATTCTCCCAAAAGTGCTTTGATATCGGGCAAAGTTTCTTCAATAGGAACACCAGGACCGTAAACTTTGTTAAAGCCCATCGCTTCAAATCTTGCTCTTACGTCATCGAAGTTTTGCTTACCAACAACGATGTTTCCGCCAACGAAAAGCGGAATATCGCCAATACCTGCTTCGATGCAGTTTTCTCTCATACCACGGCAGTCAATTTCGCCTTGACCGTAGAGAGAAGATACCATAATTAAATCAGCCTTAGTTTCAATAGCAGCGTTGATAAAATCTTCTTGTGAAGATAAAACGCCGATATTAACTACGTTATAGCCTTCGTTCTTCAAAACGTATTCGATAATCTTGTTACCTACTGCGTGAACGTCTGCACCGATTACACCAATAACTATTGTCTTCATAATTCACCTTTTCTAGCCGTTAAAAATTAAACGACGTATTATATTAGTTTGATTATAACACTTATAAAAATTATTTACAAGTAAATAAACAACTATTTATAACTTTTATAAAAATTTTTTATAACGAAAGGCAAAAATAATACCCCGCGTCTTTTACGCGGGGTTAATTTATCGTTTTATTAAATTTCTACTATACCGTCAATACATTTAACCGTTTGGGCGGGCACTGTTTCATTCCAACTTTCGCCTTTAACCACGTTATTCCACTCGGCAACCGTTCCACTAAACGATATGTTTAGTAAGTTACTGCACCCAGAAAAAGCATAAGGACTGATAAATTCAACACTTGCGGGAATTTCTATGCTTTCTAGACTTCTACATTTTGAAAATGCAGCGAACTTAATTTCCGATATACTGTATGGTGCAACAAAAACTACGTTTTTCAAGTTTGAGCAACCTTCAAACGCTTCTTCTCCTATTCTTTTTAAGCCGCTTCCGATTTTCAAACTTTCTAAACTTTCACACCAAGAAAATGCTTGCTTGTTTAAATATTCTACGCTGTTAGGAATTTCTATACTTTGTAAACTTTTACAGTTATAAAAAGCACGATTTTCTATTAAAGTTACCCTATTAGGAATTTGTATAGTTTTTAATTTTTCACATCCAAAAAAAGTATCGTGGTTTATTTTGTCTAATTTACTTTCTTTGTCAAAAATTACGCTTTCCAAATTAACACAACCTGCAAAAGCGCTTCCGTCTATAGTTTTTATCTTTTCTGGAACGTTAATCGTTGTTAAACTTACACAACTTCCAAACGCTCTAGCACCTATGCTCTTTAGTTTGCTACCTTCTTCAAAAACAACGCTTTTTAAATTTTTACAATTTTCAAATGCTTGCGAGCGTATATTTTCAACGTTTTTAGAAATTTTTACCGTTTCTAATTTTTCGTTAGACATAAACGCATGATTATTTATTTCTGATACAGATAAACCCTTGTATGTTTTGGGAATTTCAATTTGCTTATCCGTACAAGTACCTTCACTAATACTATAAGCAAACCCAAAATTCGTTTTTCTATATTCAAGCCCATTTTCGTCATACGTAACGTCCGCACAAGAACATGCAAAACACCCTAAAACACAAATACTGAATACTAAAATTAACGCCAAAAATCTAACTAGTCGGTTTTTCATGTTTACCCCTGAAGTTTATCTACAAATACTTCCTTTGCTATTTCTATAAAGGCTGCGCATGCTTTGCTAATATAACGGTTCTTTTTGTAACCTATGTACATACGTCTTGTAGTATCATCACCTTTAATCTTGTAATAAATACAGTTTTCGCTGTTTGCACTGGTTGCCAACGTGTCGGTTACGAACGCAATCCCCATACCCGAACAAGCCATATTGTACGAAGTAATAAGTTGGTCAAGATAAATTCTTGCATTTGGTGTAAACCCAGCCTTTTCACAAAGAACTTGAGCGCGGCGCTGCATATCGTTGCCCTTTTTCATAATCAAGAACTCTTCTTTTTCAAAAGCGGCAAGGTTTACTGCGGGGCAGTCTTCCCTATCGTGCTTACCGTTTTTCAAATCTTCAATGGTGAGTGCGCAATCTACTAAGCCGTTGTTGATTTCTAAATGCTTAGGCACTGCTAAAATTACCATTTCATCAAAAAGCGGTTCGCAAGAATATAACTTTTGGTCAAAATCGTGCGCAATAAGTAAATCTATTGCATCGGTAAGCAAAAGTTGGCGAAGGTCCGGTGAGTTTGATTCCACAAGTTCAATCTTTATACCAGCATATTTTTCAGAAAACTTCATTATAACCTTGGGCATAATAAAAGAAGAAACAAAGTTTTCACCGCTTAAAACTAATTTACCAGTTTTAAGTGAGCCTATGTCGTTTAATTCTTCTTGCAAACGCTTTCTAAGTGAGTGCATTTCTTCAATAGACTTAATATAAATTTTACCCGCTTCCGTCAAGGTTATGGGAGACGTTGAACGGTCAAAAATAGTTACGCCAAGACTTGTTTCCACCTTTTTAACCATAGCAGAGAGCGCGGGCTGCGAAACGAAAAACTTTTTTGCCGCAAGTGAAAAACTTTTTTCTTTATATACTTCGTATATATAATCGGTTACGTCTAAATTCTTTTCCATAAGTTTATATTTATACCCTTTTGTTTTTTATTCGTTTTTATTATAACATAAATCAAAGCAAATATCAAATTTATTTCCATAAAAATTTTTAATATCCTTAAATATTAAAAAACCTTTGCATTTAACTGCAAAGGTTTTTGTGTTTTGTGTTCTATTTAACCCAAAAAGTATTTTACTTAATAAAGTGCATAACACAAGTTAGACTTTCAAAATGCCCCGAAGGCAATAGCATGCATATTGTCAAGGGGTTTTTGAGAGTATAACGCCGTGGAAGGCGCTTTATTTCTTGTATTCTGCAATACCTTGTTCAAAAAGGTCGTTTCCTTCTGAGTCGTAAGTTACGATTGCGTAGAAATCTTGAACTTCTAAGCGGTGAATTGCTTCTGCGCCTAAATCTTCGTAAGTAACTACTTCACAAGTTTTAACGGTTTCAGAGATAGATGCTGCTGCGCCGCCGATTGCTGACATATAAACTGCACCGTATTTGGGGAGCATTTCTTTGAAAGCCTTATCTCTAGGTCCTTTACCTATCATAACCTTTAAGCCTTCTTTCAAAAGGGGTTCTGAATAGGGGTCCATACGATAACTTGAAGTAGGACCAGCAGAACCGATTGCTCTACCGGGTTTTGCGGGAGTAGGTCCTACGTAATAAATACAAGCGTTGTTTACGTCGATAGGAAGTACTTCACCTTTTTCTAAAAGTTCGCAAAGGCGCTTGTGTGCAGCATCTCTACCAGTATAGATAATACCGGTAATTTTAACGGCATCACCTGCACGTAATTTCTTAACTTCTTCAGGGTTTACAGGGCTTTTTAATTCAATCATGATAACCTCCCATTAAAGCGTGCAAGATTTATGTCTTGCAGAGTGGCATTGAATATTGATAGCCACGGGTAAACTTGCAATATGGCAAGGATGAACGTTAACCTTAACAGCAAGGCAAGTTCTAGTTCCGCCAAAGCCCATAGGACCAACACCAGTGTTGTTGATGAGTTCTAAAAGGTCTTTTTCAAGTTTGTTTGCAATAGGATCAGCACTTTCGTCGTCAATTTCACGGAAAAGCGCTTCTTTTGCAAGAAGTGCACTCTTTTCGAAGTTGCCGCCGATACCAACGCCTACTACGATAGGGGGACAAGGTTTACCACCAGCGTGGAAAACGGTGTCTACAACGAGTTTCTTAATGCCTTCGATGCCGTCAGCGGGGATAAGCATTTTAACGGTAGACATATTTTCACTTCCGCCGCCCTTAGGAGCAACGTCGATTTTGAAAGTGTCGCCAGGAACCATCTTGATATGTACGATAGCGGGAGTGTTATCCTTGGTGTTAACTCTGTCGATAGGATGACGAACTACTGATTTTCTAAGGAAACCTTCAGTATAAGCACGTCTTACGCCTTCGTTAACGGCTTCGTAAATATCGCCTTCAAAGCATACTTCAGAACCGATGGTAAGATATACAACTGCAACGCCAGTATCTTGACAAATAGGAAGATGTTTTTCTCTGCCGAGATAAGCGTTTTCAATGATTTGTTCAATAACTTGTTTGCCGAGGGGAGATTGTTCTTCCTGAGCGGCCTTTTTCAATGCGTTGAGAACGTTTTCGGGGATATTTTCGCACGCGTCGATAAATAATTCCCTAACCTTTTCACTAACGACTTTCAAATCAATCTTTCTCATAATAATTCCTTTTTTGATTTAATGCGGTTTGTAGAATAATATAACGGTTTAGAAACAAGTCAGCCGTTTATAATAAAAAAAACAGTTTAGAAACAAGCAAGACAAGGCTCGCGCAGCGTTTTGGATGAGATTAACCTTTCTGGAATTCGCAAATCAAAACGCAAAGCAGTAAACGAAGTATTGCGCCGTTTATAAGCCTGTTTTTTGAAAAACGGTTTAGAAACAAGTCAGCCGTCTATAATAAAAAAACAGTTTAGAAACAAGCAAGACAAGGCTCGCGCAGCGTTTTGGATGAGATTAACCTTTTTGGTTATCGAAATCAAAACGCAAAGCAGTAAACGAAGTATTGCGCCGTTTATAAACTGTTTAAGCAAAACCCCCTAAATTGATAGGGGGTTTTGCGAAAACTCGTTTTTTTAGATTTCTGAGAAGTACTTAATAGTTCTAACCATTTGGCTGGTGTAAGAGTTTTCGTTGTCGTACCAAGAAACAACTTGTACTTGGTAAGTTTCTTCATCAATCTTAGAAACCATGGTTTGAGTAGCATCAAAGAGTGAACCAAATCTCATACCGATAACGTCAGAAGATACGATTTCGTCGGTGTTGTAACCGAAAGATTCAGTTGCTTGAGCCTTCATTGCTGCGTTGATACCTTCTTTGGTAACGTCCTTACCCTTAACAACTGCGATAAGGATAGTGGTTGAACCAGTAGCGGTAGGAACACGTTGAGCAGCACCGATAAGTTTGCCGTTGAGTTCAGGGATAACGAGACCGATTGCTTTTGCAGCGCCAGTGCTGTTAGGAACGATGTTCATAGCACCTGCTCTTGAACGTCTCTTATCACCCTTTCTTTGCGGACCGTCAAGAATCATTTGGTCGCCAGTGTAAGCGTGAACGGTGGTCATGATACCGCTTTGGATGGGAGCGTAATCGTTAAGAGCCTTAGCCATAGGAGCAAGACAGTTAGTGGTGCAAGATGCAGCAGAAATGATCTTGTCTTCTTTAGTTAAGGTCTTGTGGTTTACGTTGTAAACGATAGTGGGAAGGTCGTTACCTGCGGGAGCAGAAATAACAACTTTCTTAGCGCCAGCAACGATGTGTGCTTGAGCCTTTTCTTTGCTGGTGTAAAAACCAGTACATTCTAATACAACGTCAACGTCGTATTGAGCCCAGGGGCATTCAGCAGCGTTAGCGCACTTAGAAATCTTAATTTCCTTGCCGTCAACGATGATTGAATCTTCAGTAGATTCAACGGTGTGACCTTGTGCAACGTAGTTACCTTGCATAGTGTCATACTTCAAGAGATGAGCGAGCATTTCAGGGCTAGTTAAGTCGTTGATAGCAACAACTTCATAACCTTCAGCACCGAACATCTGTCTGAAAGCGAGACGGCCGATACGACCGAAACCGTTAATTGCAACTTTTGTTACTTTTGACATGTTAATGTCCTCCAAATAATATATTTCTTAAAATTTTTCAAATTTTGTCTTATACATTATAGCCCCTAAAACAAGGCTTTGTCAATTATTTTGACGCCGTTATTTTAAATTTTCGGGGTTTAAGCATTGTAAATCACTAGGAACGAACAGTCCGTCTTTACGAATAAGTTCGCCGTCGAGATAAATCTCGCCGCCGCCGTATTCTTTGGTTTGAATTTGCACCAAATCCCAGTGCACGGCAGAAACGTTGCCGTTATAGCAATCGTCATAGCAACAACCGGGCGTAAAGTGGATAGAGCCCGAGATTTTTTCATCAAACAAAATATCGCCCATAGGCTTATTTATATAAGGATTAACGCCGAACGCAAATTCGCCAACGTATCTTGCACCTTCGTCCGTATCGAAAATAGCGTTTACCTTTTGGTTATCGTTTGCGGTTGCTTTGATGATTTTACCGTCCTTAAAGGTTAAAGAAACGTTTTCAAACTTAAAGCCGTTTTCAACTGACGGAGCGTTGTAAGTGATAACGCCGTTTACGCTGTCCTTGACGGGCGCGGTGTAAATCTCACCGTCGGGTATATTACATCTACCAGAACACTTCTTACTTCCGATACCTTTTATTGAAAATGTTATATCAGTATCTTTTGCAATAATATGAACTTTATCCGCTTTATTTAAGCGCGCAGCCAACGCATCCATAGCCTTGTCCATTTTAGAATAGTCAAGGTTGCATACGTTAAAGTAAAATTCTTCAAACGCATCCGTACTCATACCCGCTTGTTGCGCCATACCTTGGTTGGGATAACGGAGCACAACCCACTTGGTCTTTTTAACACGGATTTCGTGATGAACGGGATGAGAATAATATTCACTCTCGATTTTAGCCTTATCTTCAGGCACGTCGGAGAGTTCGTTGCAGTTTTCCCCACCGCGAATTCCGATATAAGCGTCCATTTCACTCATGCGCGCACTGTCGAACTTTGCCTTTAATTTTGCAAGTTCCACGCTGTTGCCGAGCATAAGTTCTCTGGTAACTCTGTTATCGTAAATTTCCACGAAAGGATAAGCACCCACTTTATACGCTTCTTTAACGAGCGCATTAACTAACATATAGTCGATACCCTTTGCTTCAATTAAAACTTTTTCACCTTTTTTCAATTTACACGAATAGTTTATAAGATTTTTTGCCAACTGATTTACTCTTAAATCTTGCATAAAACACCTGCCTAAGCGATATTACATATTTATTATACAACCAAACGAGTTTTTTATAAAGTATTTTTGCGTTGGAATTAAAATTTGTTTGATTATTTGACAAAAAAGATATATAATAGTATTTGTCAAAAAGCGGTGCTTAAAATAAAAAACCACTTTTCATATGATAAAATAATTATATTTATATATTTTTGGAGGTCCATAAAATGGCTTTAGTTAACTCTAAGAAAATGTTTGAACAAGCTTACAAGAACGGCTACGCTATCGGCGCGTTCAACGTAAACAACATGGAAATCGTTCAAGGTATTACCGAAGCGTGCAAAGAAGTAAACGCTCCCGTTATCTTACAAGTAAGTAAGGGTGCAAGAGCGTACGCTAACCACACTTACCTTGTTAAACTCGTAGAAGCAGCAGTTCAAGAATGCCCCGATATTCCTATCGTATTGCACCTTGACCACGGTCCTGACTTCGAAACTTGTAAAGCAGTTATCGACGGCGGCTTCACTTCTGTTATGATTGACGGCTCACACCTTCCCTTTGAAGAAAACGTTGCACTTACCAAAAAGGTAGTTGACTACGCACACGACGTTGCTGCTCGCGGCAGATACATCACCGTTGAAGGCGAACTTGGTACTTTGGCTGGTATTGAAGATGACGTTAAGGTTGAACACGGTGCTGAAAGTTACACCAAACCCGAAGAAGTTATCGAATTCGTTACTAGAACCGGTGTTGACAGTTTAGCAATCGCTATCGGTACTTCACACGGCGCATATAAGTTCAAACCCGAACAATGCACTAGAAACGAAGAAGGTATTCTCGTTCCCCCCGCACTCCGTTTCGATATCTTAGAAAAAGTTTCTGAAAAACTCCCCGGATTCCCCATCGTATTACACGGTTCTTCATCAGTTCCCCAAGAATACGTTAAAATGGTAAACGAAAACGGCGGTAAAATGCCCGATGCTATCGGTGTTCCTGAAGAACAATTGAGAAAGGCTGCTGCTCTTTCAGTTTGCAAAATCAATATCGACTCTGACTTGCGTTTGGCAATGACTGGTACTATCCGTCAATTCTTCAACGAAAAACCCGACAAGTTCGACCCCAGAGAATACTTAAAACCCGCACGTGCAAACATCAAAGAAATCGTTAAGCATAAACTTATCAACGTTCTTGGTTGCGCAGGCAAAGCAGACGAATGCAAATAATTTTTAATTAAAAATAAAAGACCGTAGAACTATCTACGGTCTTTTTTGTTAATACCAGTTATTTGCAAGTTTTAATGCTTTTAATTTTTCTTGATAATTTTGATAATCTTCTGGTTCTAATTCTAAAATGGCATTTTCATCAAAGTCGCTATCTTCATCTATGATTATTACGAAATTATATTGCTTGTAAACTTGTCGAGCATAAACATATAAAATCGTTTGTTGCTTAAAATTAGAAGTTAAATCAATAACACCCCCCGTCCTCTCAGAAATGCTTAAAGGACCATATATAGACTCTAGCGTGGATTTAATTTTATCATAATTAATGTAAATAGGGGCAAATTCTTTTTCCTCAATAATTACTTTACAAATTAAACGTGATTCGTCAATCTCTTTACCCCAATCATTTGCCTCTTTTAACAAAGCAATTTCTTGTTCAGTAAAATCATTTTCTGCTTTGCTTATAAAGTTTATATCTTCATAATAATATGCATAACCCGACGTGCTTTTTTGGCAAATTACAAGGCTGTGCGTACTAACTTCACTCTTTTCGTGATAATAAAATAAAGTTCTGCCATAGTCGTCCTCTTCCATTACTTCCAACCAAATCCCTACTGGTCTATCGACAGAAGTTCCAGCAGCACCCAATAAGGAGTTAACAGCAACAGTATACAAATCATAACGACCACCTATGTCCCTATTATCACAACCCACACAAAAAATAAGCATTATTGATAAAACAAAAGCAAATAATTTTTTCATAGTATCCCTCTTTTTGATATTAATCTAAATAATACAACGGATTTAAATTACCAATATGCGTTGCACTTGTTATGGATTTGTTGTTAACTTATCTTATATAAATTTTAACACACTAATGGTTGTATGTCAATACCTAAAAAAGACCGTAGAATCATCTACGGCCTTTTTTGTTAATCAATTAAATATTTAATTATAACATCATATAATTCGCCTCGGTCACATTTGTACCAAGAAATACGAGAATCCCACCCTGTATCACTTTCATCAGTTTTTACAACTTTCTCAGGCTCTATGTAAGAGATTATGTCATAATCTTCATTTTTATATTTTATGACAAAACACCATCCTCGTGTCGTTACTAAATTTGTTCCATATTTTTTATAAGCAATTTCTTTTATATCATCAAAAACTTCTTTTTTCTTTTCAATAGGAATTTCTTTAATAATCTCATATTCATACAGCCCCCCTGCTTCAACTATATACAAAGCCTCAACTTGTGATGATTCTTGAGAAAATTCCCAATAATAAGTTTTATTATCACAAGAAGCCAATGGTATGCACAAACACATCAAACACAAAATAGCAAATAACCTTTTCATAAGCCACCCTTTTTAATATAATTGATCTAATATCCCATCCAATAATAAAACGGAATAGTGATTAAGCCAAATATATTTTCAGCAACACCCCACGCCAATGCACCTCGTTTATAGTTACCCCTACTTACACCGCCAAGCAAATCAGCCGTTCTTTCCCATGGCATAGAATAATACACTGACGGTGAATTATCACCCAAATGATAATGAAGAACTGATGGTATTGCAACACGACTAAAATAAAGTTCTTCTCCTAAGATTCTTTCTTGTATAGAATGTCCATATTCATGTTGCAAGTCTATAATATCCATACTAGAATCAGCCCAAATCGTCCCAAGAGCACTACAAGTTCCTATAATATCTTGTTTAACAACCGTACTACCCTTATAAAAACTCAAAACGCTAGATTTTAATGCAACTTCTTCAGATTGATTAAACGGATTTAAGCAACCATTTTTAAAATCTTCCACAATTTCACCAAATCTACCATCAATAGTCGCTACTATCACAGTCGCTATTGCTAAAATAGTGTTTTTCGGGTCAAGAAAACCAGCAATAGTATTTACCCAATCCCAAGCAACATTATACCAAGCATTCCCACTCGGGTCAATATTCATCACGGGGTTATTTGCACAGTATGCATATAGGTTAAGTCCGTTGATTGAATTTGGGTCGATATACTCTATACTATCGATAGTTAAAAATCTACCCGTTTCAGGGTCGTAATCTCTTGATTTAAGATAATAGAACTTTGCACCAGTATCGTAAAAATATGAACGATATCTAAACGGATTTAAATTACCAATATGTGTTGCACTTGTTATTTCATTACCGCTACCGTCAACTACTTTATGGTTGCCCCAAGCATCATAAATATATTTTACGGCAACTTCACCCAAAATATTGTCTATAAGTGCAATTATATTGCCAAAAATGTCTTTTCTATAGAAATAGATTATTCCGTTATGCTTTACTGAAGATATACCCGTATGATCGTAGAAAAATTCTAATCCGTCACTTGTTCTGACCAAATTACCGTTAACGTCATAAGTTAGTTCAACACCAGAGTTTGTTGTTCTATCCCCAGCACCGTCATAGTTGTGAAAATTGTCATCATAACCATCAAAGCGTCTATCATAACACCAATATGCTGGTTTTCCGCGATATGTTGTGGGATTGCCAACTTCATCATATTCACATGCTTGCCCGTTAAATGAAACTAACTTATCGCCGTCGTATATATAATCTTTATCAGTTGAAGAATTTTCTTCAAGTAATTCTTCATCTTTTAACGAGAACGCAAAAGTTTTTTGCTTAATGATGTTTCCGTAATTATCATACATTATTAATACGGTTTTGTCAAGGGGTAAATTATCTTCTCTTATCAAGCGGTTTAACGCATCATAGGTATAGCGAACTACAAGTTTTCCGTTTTCATAAATTTTGTTTACGTTCCCCATATTGTCGTATGTATACTTTATACTATCGGAAACAACGTAAGTATCATTTTTATAATTTCCAAATTTTAATGAAACGGGCATGTTCGTTGCATGGTCGCCTATTTTTTTATACGAAATTTGTTCTTCCGCAAGCATTGTATCGTTAATAACAATTTTTTTACCAGTATTTCTACCCAAAACGTCCGTTTGCGGTTTTACTGAGTATCCGTTTACGATTACTTCTTCTAAAGCACCTGTAGAATCGGTTTTGTAAGCGTAACTATATTCGTGCGTAACTCTGCCGTTTAATTTTCTGCTTGTAACGTTGTCATACTCATCATACTTATACGTTTCACCGCAACTATTTCGTTCTATATATCCAAATGCGTTTTTTCTTGAAACTTCTAAAAGTTTTCCATGATCATCATAAACGTATGAATATGAGGCTCCGTCATTTATAACTTTCTCACTAATATTGCCTGCTCTGTTATAAGTATTCTCTACTTGAAACACGCCATTAACCTTAACGCTAAGTACTTGACCTAAACCATTTAATTCGGTAACGATAACATCTCCATTTTTATCCGTTTTTGTTATAGTCTTTTTAGTAACTTTACCGTACTCCTTTTGTTCCTCTCGTGAATAAGTAACGTAATTTGTCTGCCCATTAAGATCAACTTTTTTGACTTCACGGTTACTATCATAAGTGTATTGTACGGTATTATTACCACTTCTTGCCTCTACAACTTTTCCGTATTTGCAAATTTTCTGAGTGCTATTCTCTTCACCGTCTTTCGTGCTGTGTGTAATAGAAGTTACAATGCCGTCCAAATCTCTACCATAAGCATACTTACTGCCGTTAGGAAGTTTTTCTTCTCTTACCATATCGGTGCCGTCTACGTAATTATACTCAACCGCACTCTCACCCGTAGCATCAAATTCTGCAACCATTTTACCATCTACTGAATATGCTTTTTCTGTGCACAACTTACTACTTGTATCTAGAGTGTTGTAGGTAAAAGTTTTTACAATGTTCCCAATTTTATCATAAACGGTATCTTGAACGGTCTTTCCATTAGTTGATTCTTCTCCGTTAACCCAACTTTCTTTGCGTACTACTTCTCCAAAATTATTATAATGGTAAACGGTATTAAAAACTTCGGTTTTGAGCTCAATTTGTTCAACTGTAAACTCATCTAATATCGTTCTTTCTATGTTAGATGAATAACTTTTGGTTACCTTTTCTTCAATCGGTTTTTTGTCTTCATTGTACGAATACTCGACTGTCGTTGTTAAAAAAGTATATTTTTCAATTATGTTATTTTCATTTACAGATTCATCAATATATGATATTCTAATTGGTGTTGTTTCTTTCCTAACAATTTTGCCAAACTGATTAAAGTAAATTGTTTCCGTATCATATTCATCGAAAGTAAACTCATCCAAGTAAAACCAATTCAGCATGGTCTCTGGGGTGCGTTTAATTATAAGTTTTGGATTTTCTTGTCTTTGCTCCCCTATCCAATATGGTGTGTATTCATATTTTTCCGATTGAACTACAATTCCATTTCTTGCACGTGTATAGGCTAAACAATTGCCGTCTTCATCAAAATCAAAAACTTCACTTGTTTGTGCATCATCAATTCTTACGCTTGGTGAAAACTTGAAACCAGGCTCGTAGGTTATTCCTACAGTTGAAATAAATTCATCACACTCAATTGTCCCATATTTACCAATATTATTTAACGTAGAATAATGACAAATATTATCTAATCGCGTACCACTACTAAAGTACTCGGCTTTTACCCCTGTCTTTACGTTCTTAACATAATCTAGATTTTTGTAATAATCATATCCCAATGCAATTTTCTTTCTTTCACCAGAAGAAATATAATATAGATAATTATTTTCATTATAACTAAAGTACGTCTTTCTTCCTTTCGTATCCGTTATAGAAGTTAAGTGATTTAAATCATCATAGTCAAACGTAATTTGTTTTTCAAAATTATCATATATTCTTGCAATTCTATATTTTGTTCCATCACCTACAAAATATTTTTCATATTCAATTATTGCGTAATTTTCTCTCTTGTCGTAGATAACAACTAAATCACCGTCTTTATTGTATCCTTTGATAATAGATTCATCTGTTAAAAAATTTATTGGGGTTTGGATTTTTAATAATTCTTTTTCTTCCAACAACGCAAAATATTCTTTAATGTAGTTTTTAACGGTTTCTAAATAATTAAACGAAGTATCCGTTTCTCCATCATGTAAAACTATGTAACTTGTTGAACTTTCGGCTTTGTTTATAAAATCAACAGCACCATCTCGAGTAGTTAATTTATTTTTTAATTCATATCCGGCAATTTTTGTTGCCGTTGATTTGTTGTAAATAACAAAAGTATTCAATTCGTTAATATATTGTTCTAACTTTGTATCAACTTGTATTTGCTCTTCCGTTCTTTGTTCATACAACTTCAAATACTTTACGCCAGATAATTCAGTTATTGCTCTTAAACCAGTATCCGACTTATATTCACATACCGTCTTATACCTTTTGTCATCTAAAGTATATGATAGATCCCCTTTAGAATCTACTTCCACAAGTGTTTTATCCGTGATATAAGTCTTTACATTATCATCCATATAATAAAAACATTCTCTAAACGGATGAATAATACCTCGCCCATCTGTATAAATATAATGTTTATCTGAATGCTTTTTAAACTTCTCGTTTACATTTAATCGAAAACTGTTACCAACTAAATTATCCTCTAAAGATCTTAAATATGTATGATAAATTCCAATACCCATTGGGGTATCTTGCGGACTTACGTCACAAAACGTGGTTACAACGTCCATATTGCAAGCATCAAATTCAGCGGTTGCTACACCAGCAATATCAATTTCTTTTTTTATAAGTTTAACGTTTTCATCATCTAAATATTCTATTTCAATCGATACGTCTTTCTTAAATTTATAATAAACGTCATCGCTTGGCGAAATATCTACAGTTACGTCTGAATAAGATTGTGTTTGACTGTCTGTAAAGTCAATGCTTACGGTTTTGTCTGCTCTTTTCCCGCAATCCACATAATCATCAAATGCAACCTGATTGCAATCATCAACAATATATACATAAAACCAATATCCTTCATATACATCTCGATCTTCACTAATAGGCAAAATTAACCTCGCGTTAAGTATACGCGATTTAACTTGATTGAAATAACTGTTTTTAATTTTAATTACAGTTTTATATACTCTATTTCCCGACTCACCGACATGTAAGTAATCGTCATCTTCTGCTCTATACCAATCTTGTGCGGTGGTGCTTTCTTTGTAATAACTCTCAAATTCAAAGTACTTTGGATCATTAAAAGTCAGTACAAAACTGTTACGTGTGTTACTTTGAGTTATGCTCATTTTATACTCTCCTTATTTTATACATTTAACGCTTTTGCGTTTCATTGGGAGTATATCACTCAATTTTAAATTGTAAAGGCGTTTATGACATTATTTTAAATCATTTCAACTAAATTATTGCCGACTACTTTGAAGTTTCTATCGACTATCTTTTAGGTAGAACTGACTATAAATAAACATTATATATATTAGCCCGAAACTTACCCATAGTTTTGGGCTTTTTGCATATATTCATCAATATGCGCATAATATGCGGGTAAAATATTTTATATTCATTTATTTATGCAATATTTAATACTTTTATGCAAATTATTTTGAATATTTTTATTTTTTTACTCAAAATCGGTTGACAAATTATAATTTATGATGTATTATAAGCGTACAATCAAAAAACAAAATCTTTTTAAGGAGAAATTTTTATGAAAAAATTATTAAGCATTTTGCTTTGCGGCGTTCTTGTTTTATGTTCCGCATTTGCATTTACTGGTTGTATTGACCCCGATAACGGTGAATCTGAACCCGTTCTTAAGGTTGTTGAAATTAACCTTTCTGATGAAGATTACGCATTTGCCGTAAACAAGGGCAACACTGATCTTCTCAACAGCATCAATAATTACCTTAGCACTGCTCAAGAAAACGGCGAATTTGACGCTATTATGGACAAATACTTTGGCGACGGTACTCCCACTGGTTATAACTTAGGCTCTTATGACGAAAATAAAGACCAACTCGTTGTTCTTACCAACACCCCGTTTGAACCGTTTGAATACGTAGGTAACGACGGCAAGTACTACGGCGTTGATATGGAAATTGCGGCTGCAGTTGCTAGCGCTATCGGCAAAGAACTTTGCATTATCGAATGGCTCGACTTCGACACCATTTGTGAACAAGCAAACAAATATCCCAACGCTATCGTTGCTGCTGGTTTGACCGTTTCTGCTGACCGTGCTGAAATCATTGACTTCTCTACTTCATACTATAAGGCAAGCCAAGTTATTATCGCTAAGGCTGGCGACACCACCTTCGACAACTGCGAAACTGTTGAAGACGTTGAAGCAATCCTTGCAACCTTTACTGCTGAAACAAAAGTTGGTTATCAAAACGGTACTACTGGTGCTTTCTACGTAAACGGTGATGAAGACTGGGGATTTAACGGTATCACTTGTACTCCTTCAGGTTTCAAAACCGCAGCGCTCGCAGCACAAGCACTTATTAACGGTAACGTTGATTACGTTGTAGTTGACTCTGCACCCGCTGCTGCTATCGTTAAAGCACTCAACGCTGCTAACTAATTTTTTACCGATAATTTATTTACATTATTAAAAAGTGCGCTAATTCCCCACTACTTTCGTGGGGAATTACTGCTATTTAAAAAGACTATGAAATTTTCAGTTTTAGTAAAAAAATTCAATCTGTTTTGGGATAGTTTGCAATCTCCCGTGTTTACCGACAAAATTTTACTCGGTGTTAAAAACACGTTTTTGATTGCGCTTATCGGTTTTGTAATTGGCTTTGTTTTAGGCTCGATTCTTGCTATTTTTAAACTTTTACCCCAAAACAAAAGAATTTTCCGCGTTCTTTCTAAACTCGCGGATATTTATATTGCTATCTTTAGGGGTACGCCTATCGTTGTCCAATTATTGGTTGCGTACTATTTTATTCTTCCGCTATTTAATATCGCTGCTGACGGACTTGCAGTTTCGGAAATCGTTTTTGGACTTAACAGTGCGGCTTACGTTGCGGAAATTATGCGTGGCGGTATTTTATCGGTTGACAAAGGGCAAACTGAAGCGGGTAGAAGCGTTGGCTTAAGTTATCTTCAAACTATGTTCCGCATTGTTCTTCCCCAAGCGATTAAAAACATACTTCCTACACTTGGTAACGAACTCATTACGCTCATCAAAGAAACCAGCGTAGTTTCTTTCGTTGGGGCAACCGACCTTTTCACAGCGTTCAGTTTTATTGCAAGCAAAAACTACGAGTATATGATTCCCTATCTTATGATGGCGGTAATATATATTATTGTAATCGTTATTTTAACGATTATTATTAAGATCATCGAAAGGAGGTTAAGAGCAAGTGACAACAGATAACAACCTTTTTGTAAACGACCGTTCAAACATCATTAGCATTAAAGGGCTTTATAAAAACTTTGGCAAGTTAGAAGTATTAAAAGGCGTTTCACTCGATATTAAAAAAGGTGAAAAAGTGGTTGTTTTAGGGCCGTCTGGTAGCGGTAAATCTACTATGCTCCGCTGCTTAAACCTTTTGGAAGAACCCACTTACGGCGAAGTTTGGTTTCACGATAACCTTCTTACCCCCGTTGACCCTTATCTTCACTTTGATATTATTGAATTATCAAACACTTTTGCTAAAATAAAAGAAAAATACGCTCAAGATAAATCTTTAACCGAAGAACAAGTTAGGGACGCTGCAATTAAAGAAATTAAGCAAAACGACTTGCTTAAAAAGCGCGAAGGTAAACTTTATAAAAAGGCTATTAAAGATTTCTATACAAAGCACGTTCTTAACGTAAACAAGGCGCGCGCTAGAATCGGTATGGTTTTCCAACACTTCAATCTTTTTAATAACCTTACCGTTTTAGAAAACCTTACCCTTGCCCCCGTCAACCTTAAACTTAAAACTAAAGAACAAGCGCAAGAAAAGGCTTTTGAATTACTAAAGCGCATAGGCTTAGAAGATAAGGCTAACGTTTATCCGTCTACCTTATCTGGTGGGCAAAAACAGCGTATTGCAATCGTTCGTGCACTCGCTATGGAGCCTGAAGTTATGCTCTTTGATGAGCCGACTTCCGCGCTCGACCCCGAAATGGTTGGCGAAGTTTTAGAACTCATGAAAGACCTTGCAAACGAAGGTATGACCATGGTGGTTGTTACCCACGAAATGGGCTTTGCGAGAGAAGTTGCGTCGAGAATTCTATTTATGAACGAAGGTAAAATTCAAGAAGAAAACGACCCCAAAAACTTCTTCGATAACCCCAAAAACGAAAGATTAAAAGAATTTTTATCAAAAGTTTTATAACAAAAAACGGTTACTAAAATTAGTAACCGTTTTCTTTTTTTATCTATTTATTCTTCTTTCTTATCTTTTAAGTTGAGAATAGTTATACCGCCGAGCACCAAAACTATACCCAAAATTTTGAACACGGTTACGCCTTCGCCCATAAAGGCTAAGCCTATTACCGTTGCGGTTATTGGGTCGAGCATCGCCATAACCGACACCGTGCCCACACTTAAATTCTTTAGTCCCGTTGAGTATAATATAAAGGGCATTATCGTGCAAAGGATTACTAACCCTAACGCGTAGCCCGCGCCTTGCCAAGTACCGAGAAGTGTAAAGTTGTTAAACAAGTTAGATGCAGGCACAACTATAAACACAGCAAATAAAAATGAGTAAAAGTTGATAACCAAAGCGTCGTATTTTTTTGAAAGACTTTTAGTAAACACGCTATAAAGAGCGTAACCTAAACCGCTTAATACGCCGAAGATAACGCCTTCTAGTGAAACTCCGCTGTTAGTATCGAATACCCCCGAAACGCACGCAACACCGACAAGCGCTAAAACTAGTGCGATAATTTTCTTGACCGTAATTTTTTCCTTGAAGAAAATTGCCGCAATAATAAGCACGAAAACTGGCGCTGTGTTTAAGAGTAACGACGGCACGCTTGCCCCGCCCAAAATATGTATTGCTCTAAAGTAGCAAAGGCTAAACACCGAAATTCCAAATGCACCCGAACATATAAAAAGCAATAAATCTTTAGGCTGAACTTTTAATAATTTTGGATCTTTTATTAGGATAATAAAAAAGAGAAAAAGACTTGTGAAAATGCACCTTATACCAGCGCAGTCCACCGACGAAAAGCCTACCCTTTTAAGCCCATCTACGAATATTGCTATTATGCCCCACAAGATGCCCGATAGTAGCACGAACACCGTGGATAGCCCTTTGCTTTCGCCAAGTTTTATCACAGATTTTTCTCCCTGATATTTTATTTGTTATTTTCGCTAAAGAGTAATGCAGCATAACGCCGCTTATTCGCGCTTAAGCCTTTTTGCTCATATAATCTTCAATAGCCTTTTTGATTGCTTCTTCAGCGAGAACTGAGCAGTGAAGTTTTTGTGAAGGAAGTCCGCCTAAAACTTCAACGACGCGTTTGTTGGTAACTTTCAACGCTTCTTCAACGGTCATACCTTTAATCATTTCAGTAGCGGTTGAACTGGTTGCAATAGCCGCTGCACAACCGAAAGTTTTAAATTTTGCGTCCACGATGATATTGTTTTCAATCTTTAACGAGATTTGCATAATATCGCCGCAAGATGCGTTACCAACCGTGCCGATTCCATCGGGGTTTTCTATTTCGCCTACGTTTTTGGGGTTTTTGAAAACGTCCATTACTTTTTCGTTATACATACTTAATTTCTCCTTCTGCTTTGAATAAGGGCGACATTTCACGAAGTCTTTGAACTGACTCTTTAATTACGTCAACCGCATAATCAACTTCTTCTAAAGTGTTGTGTTTACCAAATGAAAATCTAATTGACCCGTGTGCTAATTCTTCAGGAAGTCCTAAAGCGAGCAACACGTGTGAAGGTTCTAATGAACCAGACGAGCACGCAGAGCCTGATGAAACTGAAATACCCGCTAAGTCAAGGCTGAACAAAATTGATTCGCCTTCAATAAACTTAAACGAGAAGTCCGCGTTTGCAGGAAGTCTTTTTTCCCTTGAGCCGTTGAGTTTTACGAAAGGAACTTCAGCAAGTACGCGTTCAATAAAATGGTCGCGTAATTTGCTTACGTACTTAAAGTTTTCTTCCCTTTCTCTATCGGCAATCTTGAACGCTTCAGCAAAGCCCACTATTGCGGGAACGTTAGTAGTGCCGCCGCGTTTCATTCTTTCTTGATGACCACCGGTTAAAATACTGTCAATCTTAAGTCCGTTTCTAACGTAAAGCGCACCGATGCCTTTAGGCCCGTAAATCTTATGTCCACTCATACTCATCATATCAACGCCAAGTTCTTTAACGTCGGTTTTAAGCACGCCCGCCGCTTGAACGGCATCAGTGAACATAACTGCCCCTTTAGAGTGCGCAATTTCAGCAATTTCTTTGATAGGCTCGATAGTGCCCACTTCGTTATTAGCCATCATACAGCCAACGAAAATCGTATCGTCGCGAATAATGGTTTTTAAGTGTTCTAAATCCACCAAACCATCTTCATCCACTTTCATAAACTCGATTTCAAAGCCTTCTTTTTTGAGCGCTTTTGCAGTTGCAAGCATGGCAGCGTGTTCTATCGGGCTTATTATCATATGCTTGCCTTTATTCATATATGCATGTGCAATACCGCGCATTGCCCAGTTATCGCTTTCCGTTCCGCCTGAAGTAAAATATACTTCGTTAGGTTTCGCGTTTATAATTTTAGCAATAGCATCCCTTGCTTCGTCCACCGCTTTAACGGATTCTCTGCCGTAAGCGTGTTGACTGTTAGGGTTGCCGAAAATTTCAGTAAAGTACGGCGTCATCTTTTCAAACGCTTCTTTGCAAAGAGGCGTTGTCGCCGCGTGGTCAAAATAAATTGGCTTTTTTTCCATCAACAATCTCCTTTTAGTGTAATTCGCCTTTTATCATTTGTTCAATGGTCATTGAATCAAGCAGTTCGTTTATACCCTTATGAAGTCTTTTCCAAACCCCAGCGGACGGGCAACACTTACACTTACTATCTTCTTTAACACACTCTATAATTTCCATATCGTCTTCTAACGCCCTAACGATTTCACCCACCGTAATATCTTTTGGTGGACGGGCAAGAAAATACCCACCGTTTGCGCCGCGCGTTGCCGTTACGATGTTCCTTCCTGAAAGCATACGCATAATGCGCTCTAAATACTTTCCTGAAACTGAAACGTAACTCTCTAGCGTACTCGCAGAAACTGGGGTATCGGGATAGTTAAGCCCCAAAAAATGACAAGCTTTAAGCCCGTATTTTGTTTTGGACGATAATTTCATCTTTACTCCTAATTGCTACCTTTTTGGTTGCAATTATATTATATACTGCGCGCAGACACTTGTCAATTAAATTATAGGCGCAAAAAACAAAAAAAACAAGCATAATAAAAATTGTTGACAACTCTTTAAAATAATGATAAAATAATATCAATCCGTAAGGGAGTAGTAACCGCGAAAGCGGAACAAGTCAACATCATGGCAAATATAAAAAAGCCTGGCTTGTTTTAATTTACGAGACTTGCGTATAACTTTTAATGGCTATACGGAGTTTAGTTTTTTCAAAGAATTTTATCCAAAGTAGCCTAAAAGTTACTTTGGATTTTTTTGTTTTTAACCTTTTACAACAAAAATTTCGGTCAAAAGTTATTTTTGCTATTGACAAATATATTTTTTAATTGATATAATTTAAAAACAATAATATATAAAGGAGTACAAAATTGATACCACACAATGAAAGTCAAGAAACAGTTTTGACAAACCTACAAGTTGATGCGGCAAGCGGTTTAACTTCTAACCAAGTAGCCGAACGCAGAGAAAAGTACGGCGAGAACAAACTCAAAGAACAAAAGAAGAAAACAATGATTCAA
This sequence comes from Christensenellaceae bacterium, assembly GCA_045594285.1. Lineage (GTDB taxonomy): Bacteria > Bacillota > Clostridia > Christensenellales > Borkfalkiaceae > UBA1259. The sequence continues at coordinate 47,783 of JAZNYF010000009.1, forward strand.
CGTTTCTTTGAACAGTTCCAAGATGCAATGATTATTATCTTGCTTATTGCGGCAGCAGTTTCACTCGGCGTTGCTATCTACACCACCGTTTCAACTGGACACTTTGACGTTGTTGAAATGATTGAACCTTTCCTTATCCTTGCAATCGTATTGCTTAACGCTATTATGGGTGTTGCACAAGAAAGCAAGGCGGAAAAGGCGCTTGAAGCGTTGAAGAATATGTCTGCTCCCCACGCACGCGTTATCCGTGATGGCGTTGAAAAGATTGTTATGTCAGCAGAACTCGTTCCCGGCGACATAATTAAACTTGAAGCAGGCGACTTCGTTCCCGCTGATGCAAGACTTATTAAAAGCGTAAACTTAAAATCAGAAGAATCAGCACTTACTGGTGAATCAGTTCCGTCTGAAAAGTTTGCTGACGCTCAAGTTAAAGAAAAAGCACCTATCGGCGACAGAACTAACATGGTTTTCTCTGGTTGCTCTATCACCTACGGTACTGCTATTGCAGTTGTTACCGCAACCGGTATGGATACCGAAATGGGTAAAATCGCTGGTATTTTGGCTAACGAAGAAGAATCTAAAACGCCCTTACAAGAAAAACTTGCTAAACTCGGCAAAATGCTCGGTTTCTTAGTTCTTGGTATTTGTTTCGTAATGTTTGCCGTTCAACTCATTAGAGACGGCTTCTCATTTGATAACATTATCGGCGGATTTATGTCTGCTATCTCTTTGGCTGTTTCTGCTATCCCTGAAGGTTTACCCGCAGTTGTAACTATCGTTCTTTCAATCGGCGTTCAACGCATGGTTAAGAGAAACGCTATCATTAGAAAACTTCCTGCGGTTGAAACTCTCGGTAGTGCGTCCGTTATTTGTTCAGATAAAACTGGTACTTTAACCCAAAACAGAATGACGCTTGTTAAAACTTACGTTGACGGCGGCGAAATTATCGACTTTAACGGCGCGGCTGAAGGTGAGACTTACAAAATGCTTTGCTACGGCTCACTTTGCTGTGATGGTAAGGTTGTATTTGAAGACGGTGCTGAAAAGCACATCGGCGACCCCACTGAAACGGCTATCGTTCTTGCAGCACACAAGGCTGGCGGCGTTCAAGATGAATTAAACGCACAAAGCCCCAGAAAAGCAGAACTCCCCTTCGACTCTGACCGTAAACTTATGACAACGGTAAACGTTATCGACGGTAAAATCATCGCAATCGTTAAAGGTGCTTTCGACGTTATCGCTAAAAAGACTGTTAAGGGTGATATTGAAAAGGCAAAGGTTGCTTGTGATGAAATGAGTTCAAACGCGCTCCGCGTTTTAGCAATTGCTTATAAAGAACTCAAAGAAGTTCCCGCTAACCCCACTTTTGAAGAACTTGAAAGTGAACTTACCTTCGTAGGTTTAGTTGGTATGATCGACCCGCCCAGACCTGAATGTAAAGTTGCGGTTGCTACTTGCCGTAAGGCTGGTATTAAGCCCGTTATGATTACTGGCGACCACATCGTTACCGCTACTGCTATCGCTAAAGAACTTGGCATCTTCGTTGACGGCGACAAGGCTATCACTGGTGCTGAACTCGATGAAATGAGCGATGAACAACTCGATAAAGAAGTTAGAAACATCTCTGTTTACGCGCGTGTATCACCCGAAAACAAGATTAGAATTGTTAAAGCATGGCAAAAGAAAGGCGAAGTTGTTTCAATGACTGGCGACGGCGTAAACGACGCACCCGCATTAAAGGCTGCCGATATTGGTTGCGCTATGGGTATCACTGGTACGGACGTTGCTAAGGGTGCTGCTGATATGACTCTTACCGACGATAACTTTGCTACTATCGTTGAAGCGGTTAAAGAAGGCCGTGGTATTTTTGAAAACATTAAGAAAGTTGTTGGTTTCTTACTTTCAACCAACCTTGCTGAAGTTTTGGTAGTATTTATTTCAACCGTAATTTTAGGCTCAATTATCCCCGAACTCGGCAATCCGTTCATTCCTATCCAACTTCTTTGGATTAACCTTGTAACCGACTCTCTGCCGGCAATTGCACTCGGTAAAGAAGCAGTTGAAAAAGACGTTATGTTTAGAAAACCCAACCCCAAGAACGAAAGTTTGTTTGCTCACGGCTTGGCTGCTAAGATTTTCTTAAACGGTATTCTTTTAACTATTACCACTTTGGTTGGTTACGTGCTCGGTGCTTACTTCATGCCCCACGAAGCAGGACATCTTAACCACGCAGCAGGTAGCACGATGGCGTTTATGATTTTGGCGTTAAGCCAACTCGTTCAAGCGCTCAATATGAGATCTTCACACTCACTCTTCAAAGTTGGGTTCTTCTCAAACGCTACTATGAACTTATCACTTCTTATCTGTACTGCGCTCACTGCGGTTGTTATGTTTATCCCTGGTGTAAACAACGTATTTGATATGATGTATCTTGACTGGTGGTTATACCTTGTAGGTCTTGGTCTTTCACTCTTCCCCATACTCGTTATGGAAATTGCAAAGGCTGTTGGATTTATCAAGCATCATCATCCCGTTAAAAAATAATCTTAAATAAACTAAAACGACGACGGAATATTCCGTCGGCGTGTTTCTTTTGCAATCTATAAAGGGAATTTAGTTAAGCATATTTTCTTCTCCACCAGTCTTAAAAAACTTGATGGCGTTTATACCTTTAGGGTCGCCGTAAAGCGCAGTGCAAAGGCGCAAATTTTCCTTTTCTAAGGCGGATACGCGCTCTTTTAACTCTTGATTTTCTTTTCTCTCGCGCATAGCAATTTTGGCAACCATTGCGTTTATTTCTTCTTTTAATCTTTCAAAGTTTTCTTCAGAAATTACTTGTTTTTCGCTCTTTTCAGAAAGTTTACTTATATCGTAACCTTCCATCTCTAACTGCTCGGTAATACTTTTGATAAGTTGCGGTTTTTGTTTTACTGCGTTTCTAAACTTGTTTTGATACCTAAGTGCAACCTTAGCATCACCATCAGCAAGTTCCATAATACAACTTCTTGCAGACCTACCAAACGTTCTTGCAATAAGTACTTTCTTTATCAACGCGCTTTCTTCTTGCTCGTCAAACTCAATAATTTTACCAACCGACAAAGGCTTGCCGTCAAGATACTTTTCACAAAACTCGTTGTCTTCCGCACTGCGCTTGGCAACCGCGTAATAAAGATTTCTAACCGTGCCCTTTGCCTTGCCGAACTTTTCGCCGTAACTTTCAAACACTTTTGAGAGAGATTCTCCCCCGCGCGTTTTCAAAAACTCGGCTAACCCTAAAACGTCCTTTTCCTTATATCCGTAAATTTTATCCATAATTATGCTCCTTTATCTTTTTTTGTAATAATCTTATTGACATAATAAAATAAAATTATACATAGATATAAGAGATATGTATTATTATTTTTCAAGCGAAACACCCGCCGCTATTAAAGTCAACGGCGCTTTTTGTGGAATTTTATCGAAGGACTTAAAACAAATAAATATCGACAATATTTCCCCGTTTATTGAACTTTGTCCCGTTTCAACTTGTCAGCCGTGCGTAAACTTCTTGCTGGATAATAACTTTTTTTGCTGCCCGCCAAGCAGCGTAATTTTAACCGACCTTGACGGCGGATACTTAATAAAATTTTCCCCGCAAATTATTAGTGGTGAATTTAAGGTTATCGAGCAATATAAATCTAGCCGCGCGTTAGTTACCGTCTTTAATGAAAACGGCTTAAAACTTTCCATTGAAACGCCTAAAGATTTCTATGCGGAAACGGTCAACTTCAATATTAACGGGGCTAAAATAAAGGAATTTGACCTTGCTGGCGGGCATTTTATAAGTATTTTATTTGAAAACGACGATAAGTTTTTAACCGTTTATGAAGTCAGTGGAAATATAAGAAAGATTTTCTTTAGACAAGTTGATGAATACTCTACGGACGGAGAATTTTTCACGGTTGAAAAGTTCTGTGATATGGCAAAGCATCAAGTAAAATCTTTTTGGGAATACAAAAACGGCGCGCTAGTTTCGTCAAGAAAAGAGTGTTCTTGTGATAACGACTTTAATGCAGATAACTTAAATGAAAAACTTATCCCCTACTGTTTTTTAGAAGAATATTTGGCGGGGTGTGAGTGGGATAAGTTTTTGTGCGGAAGCGTGCTGCAAAACAAAACCCGCCTAGGCGGTTTTTTAGGAAAGTTTATAGGTATAATGCCCCCGCCGCGCTTTAGAAGTAGCGAAGAAATAGGGTTAATATACACTAAAAGCGATAATTTGTATTTTGTAAAATACTTTAAGTTTTGCTTAGAGAATAGAAAAATTTGCAATATTATAAAATGCGAATAAAAAAAGAAGTTAGGATAACCTAACTTCTTTAGTTTTTAATTAAAGTTTTACGCGATAGATGCTGAAACAACTTTTGCAGCAATTGCAGTTTCACCTTCAACTTCTACAACGGGAACGTTAATGGTGTGCTTGTTATAGCAAACTTCTTGTGAACCTTCAGCAGTGAAAATAGAAGTGCTTTCAACAAAATCACTTGCCTTAACAACGTGTTTGGTTAAACCGTGGTTGTTGTCAGGTTGATTTGCATCGTATTTGCCAGTGTAGTAAACGATATATTGTTCTACTTTGCCACTAGATAAAGATTTAGAAATCAAATCAATAGCGTGCGCGTTGTCTTCGTTTTCCATGTCGATTTGAGCAAAGATACAGAACCAACCGTTATAACCAGAAAGCGCTGCATCAGAATCACTTACAGGGATAAACCAAGTTGCTCTACCAGAGTTCATAGTAGCGTTGCTGGTGTCGTAAGAACCGTCGTACGCATACCAAGTTCTCCATAAACCGACAGAACCTTTTTTAGCGAGAAGGTTTGAACCTGAAACGCCACCGCGTTCAAATTCGCCCTTAACTTGCGGCATAATCTTTTCTTGCGCTTTAATAGATGCACCGTCTACAAGGAAGTCCCCCAACATAACTTGGTTAGTAAAGGTAGTTTGTTTGTAGAAAACGGTGTTGTTATAATAACCTTGTTTAACGTACTTAGTGATGTTTTCAACCGTCTTAGGAGCAAAGTGTCCGTAAAGGTCGATAGTTAAAGTAACGTCTTCAAATCCAACGTCAACTTCTTCTTCCGTTTGTTCATAATTGTAAACGGAAAGGTTAAGTTTAATTTGAGTAATGTCTTCCGAGCAGCCTGCCATACTAAAGCAAGAAACGATAAGCAAAGCGCTTGCGATAAAAAGGCTGAGAAGTTTTTTTAATTTCTTCATACTAATCTCCGAGCAATAATTTACTATTCTAAGGGCATACCCCTCTACTTTAAAATAATATACTATTATTTTACTTGAAAAATAAAGATTTGTCAATGCTTATAAGCACTTTACTTTCTCTTTTGTTATATTTTTTTGCCATTTTTAGCACGCACAATAAAAACTTTAACTTAACCAAAGTTGTTTAGTAGTTAAAATAAAAATCCGCAAGATAATCTCTTGCGGATTTTTTGTTTGTTTTTGTTTTCTAAATAATAATTATTCAGCAACAACGGTAGCGCCAGCTTCTTTGAATTTAGCAATCATAGCGTCAGCTTCTTCTTTAGATGCGCTTTCCTTAATGGTCTTGCCGTTTTCAGCGAGTGCTTTAGATTCTACGAGACCTAAACCGGTAACGTCCTTAATTACTTTGATAACGCCGATTTTGTTAGCGCCAACTTCTTTAAGAACTACCTTGAATTCGGTCTTTTCTTCTGCAGCAGGAGCGTCTGCAGCAGCAGCGGGAGCAGCAGCAACTGCTACGGGAGCAGCAGCGCTAACGCCGAATTCTTCTTCCAAAGCCTTAACGAGTTCGTTAAGTTCCAATACGGTCATACCTTTAACTTCTTCGATCATTTTTTGAATGTCTGCCATTTTTCTATCCTCCATTGATAAGTTTTCAACTTAAATTTTTTTTAATTTTTTATTTTTTTAATTTGTTTTTAGCCGTCTATCCAGCTTGTCTAAACTCAAAATTATTGAGCCTTCTTTTCTGCAACTGCATTGAGTGCGATAACAAGACTTCTGGGCATAGCAGAAAGTACGCCAACGAAGTTTGCGATGGGAGCTTGCAAAGAACCGAGCATTTTTGCAATAAGTTCTTCCTTGCTGGGCATAGATGCGAGAGCCTTAACGCCTTTTTCATCTACTCTTGCGCCATCAACGAATGCGCTCTTAACAGAAACTTTGTCTTGATATTTTTTAACTGCTTCAATGATAACTTTTGATGCTGCTGTTTCGTCTGCACCGAACGCTACTGAAGTAGGACCGTTCAAGTCTTCATCGAAATCAGTAATACCCATATCGTTGAAAGCACGTCTAATCAAAGTGTTTTTCAATACTTTGTATTCAACGTTGTTCTTTCTGAATTCACGACGGAGTTCGGTGTCTTCAGCAACGGTAAGACCGTTAAACTTAACGAAAACAACTGACTTTGCGTTTTGAATTCTTTCCTTAATGTCTTCAACAACTACTTTTTTTGCTTCAAAATTTGCCGACATTTGATTACCTCCTTGTTTTAATGAAAAAGCCCTTGCACACCAAAACGGAATACAAGGGCATAAAAACACTGGTTCTTATACTAAAATTTCCGCCTCGGTGGGTTTGTGATAAATCACAATTACAAATACCTACTGTCTTGGGCTATTTAATTTACTATGTTAGTATAGCACTTTAATTTAGTCTTGTCAACTAAATTTTAGCGTTAATTTTAACGCCGGGACCCATGGTGCTTGCTAAAGCTACACTCTTAACGTATTGACCTTTTGCAGCAGCGGGTTTTGCTTTAACGATTGCTTCCATAAGTGCTTCGTAGTTTTCTTGAAGTTTTTCTTTACCGAAACTCTTCTTACCGATTGCACAGTGAATGATTGCGTTCTTGTCAAGTCTGTATTCAACTTTACCAGCTTTGGTATCTTTGATAGCCTTAACAACGTCCATGGTAACGGTACCTGACTTAGGGTTAGGCATTAAGCCTTTCGGACCTAAGATTTTACCGATACGACCAACCAAACCCATCATATCGGGAGTGGTGATGATTACGTCGTAATCAAACCAGTTTTCGGTTTGAATTTTTTGAATCATTTCTTCTGCGCCTACGAAATCTGCACCAGCTTCTTTAGCTTGGTCAGCCTTTTCACCTTTAGCGAGAACTAAAACCTTAACTTCTTTACCAGTACCGTTGGGAAGAACGAGCACGCCTCTAACTTGTTGGTCAGCTTGCTTGGGATCTACGCCTAAACGAACGTGAAGTTCTACAGTTTCATCAAACTTTGCTTTAGCAGTGTCAAGAACCAAACCGATTGCTTCTTCTACTTCGTAAAGCTTAGTTGCTTCGATAGCTTTTGCGCTATCAATATATTTTTTTCCGTGTTTCATTTAAATTTACCTCCTGTGGTACGTCCGAGTATTGCTACTCTCCCACTAATTCATTAATCTACGACTTCTACACCCATACTTCTTGCAGTACCAGCGATCATGCTTGCAGCTGCTTCTAAAGTATTTGCGTTAAGATCGGGCATTTTGAGTTTTGCGATTTCTTCAACTTGAGCCTTGGTAATCTTTGCAACTTTGTTCTTATTGGGAACAGCAGATGCGCTTTCGATACCACACGCCTTCTTAATAAGAACGGGTGCCGGCGGGGTTTTCAAGATGAACGTGAATGAACGGTCTTGATAAATCGTCATAACTACAGGGATAATAAGACCTGCCTGATCTTGAGTCTTAGCATTAAATTCCTTGGTAAATCCCGGAATGTTAATACCGTGCGGACCTAACGTTGAACCTACGGGCGGACCGGGTGTTGCCTTGCCTGCGGGCAATTGCAATTTCACGATAGCCGTAACTTTCTTTGCCATAATAGTTTCCTCCATTTGGTGGTAATATCGTTGCGCCAGTGCGTTTAAATTTAACGCAACTCCCACTCTTTATATAACGCCGAGCCTTGCCCTAGCGTAATACGCGTATAATATATAATGTTTATTGAGCCGTTTCTTTAGTAACTTCAGTTTCAACAGCCACTTTCTTAACTTGAACGAAGTCGAGTTCAACGTCGGTTTTTCTGCCGAACATTTCTACGTTAACTTTAACCTTTTGGGTTGCTTCGTTAAGTTCTACAACCACACCGCTGAAAGATTCGATAGGACCTGACACAACGGTAACGGTATCACCAACTGCGAAATCGACTGAAAGAGCAACTTCTTCAAGACCCATTCTTGCAACTTCAGCATCGGTGAGCGGTAACGGTCTGCCTTGCGGACCTACGAAACCAGTTACGCCCCTCGTATTAGTTACGAGATACCAAATGTCGTTTGAATAAATCATCTTTAAGAAAACGTAGCAAGGAAATTTCTTTCTTTCGACTAACTTTTTCTTACCGTTTGCCTTTTCTTCCAAGGTTTCTTCAGTAGGAATTTTAATCTCAAAGATATTTTCTTGCAAGTTATTGTTTTCAATTAACTTTTCAAGGCTGTCTTTCACCATTGCTTCGTAGCCGGAGTAAGTGTGAATAACATACCATCTTCCTTGTTCTATTGCCATTTACAAACTCCTGCTATTAGGGTGTGATCAACTTTAATAATTCGGACAAGCCGAAATCGAACGCGGTTAAAATGACCAAGAAAACAACAACCACTGCAATTACAACGCCAGTTTGCTTGATAACCTTACCGAAAGAAGGCCAACTAACCTTCTTGAGTTCGGCAAAAATATCTTTAATCTTAGCGCCAAGCTTTGCAAAAAAGCCGGGTTGCTTATTTTTCTTCGCCTTTTTAACTTCTTTTTGCTTTTCGGTATTTTCACTAGTCTTAGTGAATTCACCTTTCGCATCTAACTGATTGAGTTTCATTGCGATTGCCCCTTAATTTTCTAAGCCCATTAGGGCTAAAATAATCGTGCGAAATTTATTATTTCGCTTCCTTATGAGTGGTATGCTTTTTGCAGAACTTACAATACTTTTGCATTTCCAATCTTTCAGTATCGTTTTTCTTATTCTTAAAAGTATCGTAATTTCTTTGCTTGCATTCCGTACATGCCAAAGTAATCTTTGCTCTTGCGCCTTTTGCTGCCATAATGCACCTTCCGAACATCAAAAAATTACACCCCTTGAACTGGGATGCTGATTTATTTTACCAAATAATAATATATATGTCAAGTTTTTTACGCGTTTTTTGCAAATATTTTAAACAAAAACCCGCCTTTTTTAAACCTTTTACTACATTTTGCAAAATTAAAAAACCCGACCACAATATGTTGCGAATCGGGCTGTTTTTTTGCTTAAATTTTTAGGGTTTTTACCCCCACTTTTCGTTTTATATTATATATATTTACTTAAAGGCGAATACATATCGCCTTTTTCTATCAAGTCGCATATTGCGCTTTCCGTCAAATATCCAACTCTTTTTTGGTCGTCGTAAACTACTATCTCGTTCACGGCGTTTATATCTAATATAGAAAGCATCTTTTTAACCGTTACGCTTTGGTGCAGCGCTTGCCTTTTTATATCCATACCGCGCTTCAACTTTTCCACCGTCAATGCAGTATAGAGTTTTATATACCTATTCTCTTTATTCTTACCAAACGCACCGAAAAGCACGAACAGCAAAAACAAAAGTAGCGAAAGATTTAGCTCACTAAACATAGTCAAGATAAATCCCACCGCCAGCAGAATTGAAAAGACAACGCATAAAATTTTAACCAGTTTTTGCGCTTTTTTCTCCCCGAATTTATCTTTTAAGAGAGCGGACACCACCCTGCCGCCGTCCAGCGGTGCTGCGGGTATAAAGTTTACGAGCGCCATAGAAAAGTTGGCTTCGGCAACGATATCGGTAAATGCGTAACTTTCAGGGTATATCCACCAAGTCGCAACGAAGAATAAACCGATTGCAAGGTTTAAAAATGGACCTGCCAGCGCAATTTTTATTTCATCTTGCGGCTTTAAGCCGTCGATATTGCCTGAAACCACCGCCCCGAAAGGCATAAGCGTTATTTTATTTAGCCTATACCCCGCGTTTGCAGCGACTATAGAGTGCCCTAATTCGTGAATTACCGCACACACGGTATAGATTATAAATATAAAAATCTTACCAGTGAGCGCGTAGTAAAACCCGAACACGAAAAACAGCGGATGAACGCTTAAGTTTATACCGCCCATACAACCGAATTATCAATTATTTGATAATCGGATATAACCGAGCCGTCGCTCGTAGTAAAGCACATAGTTGCTTGAGCACTGCAATATCCAACGGGGATATTATGGTAAACGCTGTCGTTTAAGCCCGCGTAAGCAAAGTCAAGCCCGCCGAGCACCGACTTAAAGTTTTCACTATGAGTAATTTCAATGGTATACTTGCCGTCTTCACCCTTGGTTACTTGAGTAACCTTGCCGTCGCAAGAAGCGTATACGCTGCCCTTTCCAGAAAGGGTTATAACCCCTTCTTCTAATTGCATATTAGCACCGTCGTCAAGCGCGATTACGGGCGCAAACTCATCGTAAGTACGCGCGTCTACTTGAGTAGTGTTTTGATTACCAAATACTCCGCGCAAGAAAACGTTTATTCCGCTATCAGTATAAACGGCGTTGGTTAAGAAAATGGTTGCAACGAGTAAACCTATAATTACCAACTGAACGCCGATTACCGAAACCTTAAACTTCTTCTTTTCAGTTACTTGTTCATTTACCGGCTCGGTGAAAATTTCGGTTGTTTCATTTTGTTCTTCTTGTTGGTCGAATAAAGAAACTGCCGTTTCTTCTTGTTCTTCCATTTTAGCGTTGACCTTTTCAACTACTTCCTTTTTTACTTGGTCGTGGTTGATTTTTTTTGCCTTGCGGCGCTTTTTTTGGGGCTTAAAAGTTACGCTTACCGTGTTTACTGGAATTTCAAGCATGGTTGCGTATTGCAATTTATCGTTCATACAAATTCTCCTTTTTGTTCGTCTATAAATCTATATGAACGCTCGTGCTTGTTTATTACAAAAAAATCGACCGCTTTTTTATCAAAAACGGTCGAATTTATACTGTTATTATTATTGTGCTAAGAATTTTTTAATTAGTTGTACGCCTGACGGATAACTTACGCCGGTTTTTTCGGCTTGCTCTTCATCATAAGACGTTGCACCGTTAGAAAGATCACACTTACTGCTATAAATCATATACGGAACGGGGTCTGAACAGTGCGTCATGATAGATAAAGGCGTGGGATGATCGGGTGCAATTAAAACAGCAAAGTCTTCACCCATATCTTCTAACCCCTCAATTACAACCTTAACAACCTTTTGGTCGATTTGTTCGATAGAATAAATCTTGTTTTTGGTGTCGCCGTGGTGCCCGCACTCGTCGGGGGCTTCCATATGGATATAAACGTAATCTAAACCACTCTTTAACGCATCTAAACAAGCCTTTGCCTTACCGTCAAAGTTGGTGTCGTAATTACCAGTTGCGCCTTCAACTTCAATAACGCGCATATCAGCAATTTTGCCTATACCTTTAAGAAGGTCAACGGCGGAAATAATGCCGCCCTTTAATCCAAATCTTTGTTCAAAATTTTGAAGTGCGGGTTTAGTTCCTTCCCCCCAAAACCAAAGTGAATTTGCAGGATTTTTGCCATTTTCTATTCTCTTTTTATTGATGGGGTGGTCTTTTAATAGTGCGTGTGATTTTTCCATAAGGCGAAGAAGGTTTTTACCTTGTTCACTCTTAGGCAAGTATTCTTTTACGGGCTTACCAGTAATATCGTGCGGCGGAGTGCAATCGCCAGCGATAACGCCGTTTGCCATAACCAAACAATGGCGGTAACTTATACCAGCGTAAAGCGAATACACTTCATCGTTTAATTCTTTTGCAAGATATTCAATAAGTTCTTTTGCTTCGGCAGTAGAAATTTCCCCCGCGCTATAATCTATCATAGTTTTATCGGCGTAATTTTCTTCGTTAGACACGGTAACCAAGTTTGCGCGTGCAGTTACGTCGGTATCTTTTAATTCAATGCCGATAGATGCCGCTTCTAATGGCGAGCGTCCAGTGTAACATTCTTTAGGATCGTAACCCAAAACTGAAAGGTTAGCAACGTCGCTACCGGGTTTCATTCCGCAAGGCACGGTGCGGCAAAGCCCAACTTCACTCTTTTTTGCAAGTGCGTCCATATAGGGTTTATTTGCGACCATAAGCGGCGTTTTATTGTCTAAAAACGGTTGGCGATAATCCGCCATTCCGTCGCCTAAAATTACAACGTATTTCATTATAAACTCCAATCAATCGGCTGTTTGCCGTGTTTAATTAAATATTCATTAGTTTTTACAAAATGCCCGCACCCGAAAAATCCGTTATACGCGGATAATGGGCTTGGATGCGCACACTCTAAAATAAGATGTTTATTCGTGTCGATAAGCGGCTTTTTACTGCGAGCGTTTCCACCCCAAAGCAAGAACACAACGTGCTCTTTTTGGTCGGAAATCTTTTTTATTATAGCGTCGGTAAAAAACTCCCAGCCCTTACCCTTATGCGAATTTGCTTGATGGGCGCGCACGGTTAAAACGGCGTTAAGTAACAGCACGCCTTGCTTTGCCCAGCCCGATAAATTGCCAGTTGTTTTTGGCGGGATACCAGTTTCCGCATAGAGTTCTTTATACATATTGACAAGCGACGGCGGAACTTGAACCCCGTCAGGCACGGAAAAAGACAGCCCCATCGCTTGACCTTCGTTATGATAGGGGTCTTGACCTAAAAGCACCACTTTAAGGTTATCGAACGACGTGTACTTCATACTGTTAAATATATCGTACATAGACGGATAAACGGTGTGGTTAGAATATTCGGTTTTAAGGAATTCTCTAAGCGTAAGGTATTCAGGTGAAGAAAACTCTTTCGCTAAAATTTCATCCCATTGTTCAGTGATTTTTATCATAATACTTGAATAAGTTATTTTATTAAATATATAATACCATTTTCCTTTGACAAAATCAATTTAATTTAATATAATTAAAAAACATTATTTACCTATGCGGGAGAAAATATGAACGTTTTTGACGTTATTTTAATAGGTCTTGCACTATCCATAGACGCTTGCGCAATAACCATTTCTAACTGCGCAACCTATAAGGATACGCTGACAAAAAAGAAAGAATTATATATGCCTATATCTTTTGCCGTGTTCCAAGGCATGATGCCTTTAATCGGATATTTGATAGGCTGCGCGTGTGCATCATTTATATCTTCTTTCACAAAATATCTTACGGCTGCAATATTCTTCGTTCTGGCTATAAAAATTATAATCGACATCATTAAAGAAAACAAAGAAGTGGTCATCACTAAAGAAGACGTTAAAAAGGAAAAAGCACCGTTTACCTTATGGCTAACCATAGTGCAAGCGGTTGCAACCAGTATTGACGCGCTTGCGTGTGGAGTAACCTTTATCGACTACACCGTGCCCGAAGTCTTCACCGCGATTGCAATAATTGCCAGCACCACTTTTATTTTGGTATTTGCTGCACTTTTCTTTGGAAAATCACTCGGCAAACTCTTCGGCAAATACGCAGAATGGTTTGGTGCAGGTATTTTATTTATCCTTGCAATAAAATCATTACTAGAAGCAACTGGACTTGTTTAATAAAAAAAACTAAAAGCCTTTCGAACTTTCGAAAGGCTTTTTTATTTTAGTCTAATTGAATTTGTTCTTCGGGGTTGTATTCTATTCTACCCGCGGTTACGGGGTTAATATAGAAGTTTTCTTTAGGCGGAATGCTTTCCCAAGTGTTTACGCCGATAGTGAACGAGCCAAAACCGTTGGTGTTAAAATACGAACCGCTACCGACACTATTTTTATAGAAAGTATTGCCAGAAATGTCGCAGAAAGCAGGCTCTGAACTTACCGTATGTAATACTCTACTACCGATATTTTTAAAAGTATTGCCCGTGATTATAAGGTCCCCTACACCGCCTTTTGCACCAATTTGCAAAGCGTTGTATTGTACGTTTTCAAAAACGCAATCTTTTACGGCAAGCCCGTCAAAGTTTCTTACTAAAATTGCAGTGAGCGACATACCCGAACCAGAATTATTATAAATATCGGTAAAAGTACAGTTTTCAATAGAAAAATCTTGCGCTAATTGAGAGTAAGCATATACTTGTGAATTACCCTTAAAAGTACAATATTTTATGGTAAGCCCACTTACCAAACCGTTAATGTCAAGCCTACTTGCACTTTCGGTTGACGGAGAATAAAAATTCATATTTTCGACGGTAATCTCCGCTGAATCGGCTTCAAAACGCAAAATTTTAACGATAACGTCGTCTTCACACACTATTTTAGTGCCGATTTTAGCATCGGTTACGTACATCGTTGAATAAGTGCCTTTCTTTATTAAAATAGTAGAATTGTTTTGAAAATCTTTACTTTCTTGAATTGCAGTAAGTTCGTTTTCTTCATCAACGATACCTGCAACCGTAATTTGTTCTTTAATATCTTTTGCGCAAGTGCCGCAATAATATTCTTTATAAACCTTTCCACCTTCTTCAGTATAGGTTGCCCTAACGGTTACGGCGTGTCCACAGCCACCGCCTTCACCACCGGTTTCTCCACAAGCGCTAAGCGCTGGCAAAATAAATATTGCACAAAGCAAAATAGCAAGTAGTTTTTTCATACATAACCCCTTAAATAATATTAAATATATTTTAATTCAAAACGGTTATTTTGTCAATAGGCTTTTATAAAACGGCGCGCTTCTTTAACATCTTTGCGTTGATTATTACGCCTATTACCATACTTATCATTATGATATAAGTCCAAAGCAAAAACACGATTATCCCCGCCAAACTTCCGTAAAAGGCGTTGTAAGAATTAAAAAGTCTTAAATAAATTGCAAACCCAAGCGTTCCTAAAACAACGGCAAAAAGTGAAAATAAACTACCTATCGCCACTTGACCCACTTTGAGTTTTACGGGGCTTATGAAAAGGTTTAATAATATTATTATAACAAAACTCACTATTATCACGGAAAATGCAATAGATACGGCAGTTAAAAGTTCTCTTAAATCGTCCACTAAAAAGGAAAACGAAAGAAGGTTTTCTCCAAAAGCAACAGCAAAAGAACACACCAAAAATATCAAAAAAAGCACTACGATTGCAAAAAATGCAAACAAATAGCGCATAGCGCCCCTTTTTACCGCAGATTTTTGCGCGTAAATATGCTCTCCGTCCTTACCCATTTGATTAAGCAGCCTTATACAAGAATATATTGCGGAAACAACGAACAAAATAGTTGCGCCGTTTGATGCGGTTTTTGCCGTATTTATAATGCTTTCGCTTGCGGGGCGGAATTCTTCGGGCAGTCTTGACGCAAGGTCTTTAGTAATATCCACGCCAAACACACCGAACGCCGTAAGCAGCAAAAACACAAGCGGTATTATTGCGGTTAAAAAATAATACACCCACGCACCTGCAACAGTGGTAAGCCGTTTTTCCGAAAGGGTTTTAGTTACCCTTTTTACAAACTTTTTCATAATAAAAACAGTTTGCGTTATCCGCAAACTGTTTATGCTTGTTTATATTTTTTGAGTGAAAATCTTAGAATAGATTTCCTTGTACTTATCCTTGTAGAAAAGGTTAGTACCACTAGTGGTAACCGATGCCGTGCCAGCCGCAACGCTCATCTTCAAAATTTCATGCATAGGCACGTCTTGAATTAAGCCCACGCAAGCCGCCGCCACCATGCTATCCCCAGCACCTACGGTTGAGTTTACCGCAACCGACGCTGATTTACAAAAATAACTTTCCGTACCGTTGGTAAGCACTGCACCGTCAGACCCCAAAGACACCAAAACGTTTTTAACGCCCTTGTCTATGTACTTGTACGCCGCCCACACAACGTCTTTAAGGTCAACCACCGATTCGCCAGCAAAACTCTCTAGTTCTCTAAGGTTGGGTTTTGCCATAAACACTTCACGGCTACCTATCGCCGAAAGCATATTTTCCTTTTCGGTGTCTACTATAACCTTAACTGATTTAGGGATAACTTTTAACACTTCGCCGTAAAACGCGGGGCTAACGCCTTTAGGTAAACTTCCGCTCATAACGGCAACTTCACAAGAAGGTGCAACTTCCTTTACCAAATCGATAAGCGCAAGTTGTTTTTCTCTTTCAACCGTTTCGCCCCTATCGTTTATTTCGGTAAGCATAGAACGCTTGTCTATAATCTTATAGTTAACCCTAGCGCTGCCCTTATTGTAAATAAACTTATGCTGAACGCCTTCTTTTTCAAGAACGTGTTCAAACATTCTGCCGTGATTTTCAAACATAAACCCAGTTGAAAAACTCTTTTCACCAAGTCTTGCCACGCCCACGGCAACGTTTAACGCTTTGCCCGAATAAGTTTCCACCTTGCTGTCTATCTTGTTAAGCATACCCACGTTTAAACTATCCAGTTCAATAGTGCAGTCAATGCTCGGATTCGGACATATCGTAAGAATCATTTATACCATCTCCTATGCGCTTTGATTTAATAAGCGCGTTATTTGTTGGCATCGGCAATAATTTTTTCTTGTGCGGAGAAGGGAACTTCTTCGTAAGATAAGAATTCTTGAGAATACTTGCCTCTGCCTTGCGTCATACTTCTCAAGTCAGTAGCGTACTTAAGCATTTCAACAAGCGGTGCTTCAGCGGTAATTTCTTGTAAGCCGTCAACCGTTTCCATACCCAAAATTCTACCACGGCGCTTATTCATATCGCCTAAAATATCGCCAGTGTAGTTATCGGGAACAGTAATCTTATATGAGTAAATCGGTTCTAAAATAACGGGTTTAGCCTTTCTAACCGCTTCATCATAAGCGAGTTTTGCAGCGGAAACGAACGCAACTTCTTTACTGTCTACGGGGTGATATTTACCGTCGAAAAGCGTGCACTTTAAGTTAACCATAGGATAACCTGCAAGTACGCCCTTTTGGATGGCTTCTCTCAAGCCCTTTTCAACCGCGGGGATAAATTGCTTAGGTACTGAACCGCCAACCGTTTCGTCAACGAATTCAAATATACCGTCTGCCGCGCCAGATTCAAATCTAATATTAACAACGCCGAATTGACCTGCGCCGCCAGTTTGCTTTTTGTGTTTGCCTTCGCCTTCAGCCTTGCCAGTAATAGTTTCTTTGAAAGCAACCTTGGGGTCAGCAAGAACTGCTTCGCAACCGAATTTAGCCTTTAACTTCTTGCAAAGGATTTCTAAGTGAGTTTCGCCTTGACCGCGAATAACCGTTTCACCAGTATCTTTATCTTTTTCAACCTTAAAGGTAAGGTCTTCTTCTGCTAAACGGTTAAAACCTTGGAATACTTTGTCTTCTTCGCCAGACTTAGCCGCAGAAATCTTCATAGTAAGAACGGGCTTGGGGAAAACTATATCGTAATATTTAATCTTGAACTTTTCATCACAGAGCGTGTCGCTAGTGTTGGTGTTAACGAGTTTGTTAACCGCACCGATATCGCCCGCAACGAGTTCGTCAACGGGTTCTTGTTTTTTACCTTTCATAACGTAAAGCCCGTTAATGCGTTCCTTTTCGCCAGTAGTTGAGTTATAAACGGTCATACCACTCTTTAAAGAACCGGTAAACACTCTAATCATATTGAGTTTACCAACGAAAGGATCGGCAACGGTTTTGAATACTTGCGCAGAGAAAGGCTTGTCTTCTTCACAAACGATAGAGTGAATTTCACCGTTTTCATCAGTTGCCATAACCGGTCTTCTTTCAAACGGCGACGGAAGAAGGTCAACTATTTCATACATAACGTTCAAAACACCCATGTTTTGAAGTGCAGAGCCGCCCATAATCGGAATAGTTTCACCCGCACAAAGCCCCGCTCTAATACCCGCAACTACTTCATCGTTAGTAAGCGTGCCTTCGTCAAAGAATTTATTGAGAAGTTCTTCACTGGTTTCAGCAGCCGCTTCAATAAGCGCGTCTTTCAAAGTCTTAACGTCATCTTCCATACCAGCGGGTACTTCCACTTGTTGTCTACCGCCGGGAGAGAATTCAAACGCTTTACCAGAGATTACTGAAACGTAACCTTTCATCTTCCCATCACGCATAATAGGTAAGTGAGTAGGAGAAATTTTTCTTCCGTATTTAGCGCGGAAGGCTTCAACCGTGCCAACGTAATTGCTGTTTTCTTTATCAACGCCGTTTACGAAAATCATAAGCGGAATATGACGGCGCAAGCAGTAATCAATAGACTTTTCCGCACCGACAGAGAGAGTGCCGTTAGCGTCAGCAACGAGTATTGCCGAACCTACTGCACGCATTGCTTCTTCAAATTCGCCTTCAAAATCATAAAAACCAGGTACGTCTACTATGTTGATTTTATGGTCTTCCCAATATGTATAAGCACATGCTAAAGAGATAGATATACCCCTTTGCATTTCTTGATCGTCATAATCCATAACGGTATTTTTTTCAGTAGTTTTACCGAGTCTATCGATTGACTTACCGTTAAATAAAATTGCTTCCGCAAGAGAAGTTTTACCACTTCCGCTGTGCCCGATTATAGCAACGTTCCTTATTTTATCAGATGTAATTTTGCCCATGATGATGTCCCCCTTAAATTTGTGTTACATGGTATACTATTATCGCCTGCTGCGATTATATTCATTATAAACCAAAATGCAACGATTTTCAAGGGGGTTTTAAAAATTAGTTTGTATTTTTTTGTAAATAAATTATCAATAATCGTTATCGTCGAAATTTGATGCAAATTCGGCGGCAGAAATACCCCTATTTCCATCGTTTCTAGGTTGGGGCTTGCACGGCGGCGGACACGGCGGACGCTTTTGCGGTTTTTTAGGCGGCGGATAATCTTCACTACACCTAATATCAACCAAGATTACGTCCCCACCGATTTTAACTATTTTTCTATCTTCAATATAAATTTCCGTTTTATCGAAAACGCGTAAAAGTTTACAAGTTCTGCGCCCCGGCACAAAAATCCCTACTAATCGACCTTCGGGGAAAACTAGTTTTATATCCGTAACGCGCCCTAGACATCTACCGTCGGTTACGTTTATAACGTCCTTTTTTGTTAAATCTTTATATGTTAGTTCCATAATACCAAGTTATGCTTGAAAAAGTATTAAAATGCAAAAAACAAGCGCCGTACCCGTCCAAAAAACGAGTCGGCGCTGTTTTTATACTCTTATGGTGTTTTTTATTTCTTTCAAAGCAGTTTTTTCTAAACGAGAAACTTGCGCTTGGCTTATCCCTACCTGGCGGGATATTTCCGTTTGAGTTTTACCTTCATAATATCTTAAATATATAATCTTTCTTTCTCTATCGTCAAGTTTATTCATAGCGGTATCAAGCGCCACTTTTTCCGTCCAGTTTTCATCAGTGCACTTTTCATCGCCCAGTTGGTCAACTAGAAGAAGTTCATCACCCGACTTATTATATACTGGGTCGTAAAGCGAAACGGTGTCGGATATAGCGTCAAGCGCGTAAACCACTTCGGAAAGCGCAACGTTCATTTTATCAGCAACCTGCTCTAGTGTAACTTCTTCATCTTCTTTTTCAAGTTCACCACGCGTTTTTAAGGCAAGGTAAGCGGTGTCCCTAATACTTCTTGAAACGCGCATACTGTTGCCGTCGCGAAGAAGTCTTTTTACGTCGCCGATAATCATAGGCACGGCGTAAGTTGAAAATTTTACGCCGAAAGATAAATCAAAGTTATCAATGGCTTTAATAAGTCCTATACACCCCGCTTGAAAAACGTCGTCAATATTAACGTTTTTTAAGCGAAAACGCTTGATAACCGACAACACCAGTCGCATATTTGCTACGACAAATTCTTCACGCGCACCCTTTTCACCAAGTTTAATTCTTTGAAGAAGTTCGTTAGATTTTTCTTCACTTATCTTAGGCAGCGTTGCGGTGTTTATACCGCAAATCACAACTTTATTTGACATAAATCCTCCTTTATGTAACCTTGAAAAAAAGGAAAGATTTATCTAATTATGAGCAATTAAAAACTTTTTATACAAATTAAAAAACCGCACCAAAAATAGTGCGGTTTGATTTTTTAAAATAAATATTACGCAATAGTAAACGTACAGTAAACGTCGCCCGTTATCTTTATATAATACCTTGTATTTCTACTCGGCTTAAAGGTTACCTTTTGGCTACCTTGCGCGGTGTTATTACGCGTTGTAACTAGGTTGCCGTTGCCGTCGTAAACGTAAGCGACAGCCTTTTCGCTATTTTGAATAGTAACGGTTGCGTTGTTGTTGGAAGAACTATCGTAATAATAGTAAGTTTCATCCGTATCGTTATGAGTTTCAACGGGCATAGCATAGTTCATCTTGGTATAAACTGCATCGTCAAAACCAGTGCCTAGTTTGCCCTTAACCCAAGAGTTAGTGTCGAACGCGTTACCAAGCGCCAAACCAGTGTACGGGTTGTTATACCTTGCTGATTTAGCAGAGCCTACTTCAGTAGAAACGGCTTCCCAAACACCTTCAGCATTTCTTTTCAAAGTAGTTTTATATACTGGGTAAATATAAGTTCCAACAGGGATTTCCGGACTCCAACCGTCGCCCAAATTAAGACTTGTACTATATAAGTAATAAGTGTCTTCTTCGTTATCTGGAAACTTAAGAATAAATTCAACGTTGTTAGTGCTGCTTGAAAGGTCAAAGTATTCGTTAATTCTATCCGACTGCCAAATATCCATACTACCGAGTTGGTTTGCATCACGGTAAGATATATCTTTACGCTTTTCAATTTCTTGAACAAGGTAAGAGTTGGGTTTGTTTAACCCGATATTTTGCGTCGTAGTACCAGAAGTATACGACCCACCCAAAATATTATTGATAAGAAGTTTGTGGTTGTTACCAAATTCACTTTGGTTAGGGAGTTCGTCAGCACCTTCCCAAGGTAAAACGCTAACGTGTAAATCAAGGTCAATATCCGCAGAAATTGCGTGGCTATACTTCCACTCTGCCAAAACGGACGGAGTGCCGATAGCAAAAACAGTGATGAGCAACACGACTAAAACAAGTGAAATATACTTTAACTTACGCATTGCCGCCACCGCCTTCGTTAGAATCAGCGCCGTCTTTAGTTTGTTCTACTTGTTTTTTCTTTTTGTGCTCTTTGTAATATTCAAGCGCTTTTTCATCAACTTCTTTGTTGTCAACCAAAACGGTTACGCGTTGATATTCTCTCTTGATTAAATAACCGTCGGCAATAGGCATTAAAATTAAACTTACAACGATAAGAATAAGACAAATAATACCTGCGGGAGATTGCATAAAGTAAACGAAACTTCCGATATTAGGAACTCTCTCGCCACGGTAAATACTTCTCATTTGAGAATATCTTACCGGGAAAGAGTCGGGATAGTGCACCGCGTCGCCTTGTAATAAGAAATGGCGTTCGTTGGGGTGATTTTCGTTGGGTTCTTCAATGCCGATAATGCGGTGAATTAAAAGCGCACCGCTTATGTGCTCGTAAACGACTATATCGTAAAGTTGAATATCTTCTTCTTTAGGTAGTTCATGCAATATAACAACGTCAAACAATTGAAGTTGGTCGTTTAAGTCGTTTTGGAACAAATAAGTGTTTCTTTCGTATTTTTCCGACATAGAAGTTGACGCTATAACTTTAATAGCAGGGATGTGTCTAACCTTTTCATCACCCCTACAACTAGAAACAGCCGTAACGATAAGAAGCAACGACAAAATGGCGCATAAAACTATTGAAAAGATTTTTTCAATCATTTCAATAACTTTACCCGTTTTGCTGTTTTCTTTATTAAGTTTTTTAGTTAAACTTTCTTTAATCTTGTTATCTTCTAAACCGTGAGCAATTACCATAGCCCTTTGTTTTCCGATATATATAATCATAAAAGAAAACAACGCGGTTAAAGATATGAAAACGATTATACAAAGAAAGAAAACGTATAACTGAAAACCCGTCATAAAGCGTTTATCTTAAGAGCCCAAAAAAGACTATAACAGCGCAAAAAAGGTTTGCGCTGTTTTATAGTGTTTTATATTCTCAATCGTTTATTCTAATTATGCAACTACTTCACTAATAGTGATAACGATAGTGTAATCTTTCAATACGGTGTGGAAAGCGTCGTTCTTTGCCTTAGTGTCAAGAACAACGTCACAAAGTTCAATTGTGTCAAGGATTTGAGCAACGGTCAAAGTTGCTGACTTTGAAGGTCCAGTGGGCGTAAGGTCGATAACGTTTTGACCTTCCTTAACGGTAAGCGGAGTTACTTCTCCATATTTAGCGTTGGTTGCAGATTTAACCGTAACGGTAGCAATCATTTTAATACCGCTAGCAATGGTGGTTGCGTCCGCACCAGTACTGTGAGAGAAAGCGATAGTAAATTCACCAGAACCAGTCAATTTGGTGTGATATTCACCAGCATCATCAACTAGAAAGGTAACGTCATGCGGGGTTGCTGAAATTGAACCCTTGTTAGAGTTGGTGTTAACTTGCGCCATGTTGATTTCACGGGTGATTTCAACTGATGCAGTTGCGCCTTGTGCATAGTTCCACGCTGCATATACGCCACCGATTGTAACGATAAGTGCAAGCGCTACGAGTAAACTGAGTTTTTTCATAAAAATTCTCCTTTATTAAAAAGTGATTATATTATAACCGCCACCGCATATTTTGTCAACACTTTTAATAAAAAAAATTTTTGCTCTGTTTTTGCCATTATTTTATAGTAATAATTAACAATTTTTTTTAATTATACTTCATGAATTCTTTCTTTAATCTACCTATGATTTTCTTTTCTAATCTTGAAATGTAACTTTGTGAAATGCCAAGCATATCAGCAACTTCTCTTTGGGTTTTTTCATCCTTTCCTTTTAAGCCGTACCTAAGTTCCATAATCTCGCGCTCTCTATCGTTTAGTTTTGTTAGCGCAACGCCTAAAAGGTCGTTTTCTACCCCGTTTTCAATCTTTTTATAAACTATATCGCCGTCAGTGCCCATAACGTCGGAAAGCATTAGTTCGTTGCCTTCCCAGTCGGTGTTTAGCGGCTCGTCAAAAGAAACTTCGCTCTTTAACTTTACCGTGCGGCGAAGGTGCATTAAAATTTCATTTTCTATACAGCGTGATGCATAAGTTGCAAGTTTAATATTCTTTTCTAAATTAAACGAGTTTACCGCCTTAATTAGCCCTATCGTGCCCACGGAAATTAAGTCGTCAAGGTCGACCCCAGTATTTTCAAAGCGGCGTGCAATATACACAACGAGCCTTAAATTATGTTCGACTAAATCATCGCGAACTTGCTTTTCACCGCTGGAGAGTTTTTCCAGCATTTTACTTTCTTCTTCAGTAGAATATGGTTGGGGCAAAACTTCGCCCCCGCCGATAAATCTTAAAAGATTATCACTTAAATCAAACAGTTTAAGAAACTTTTTTAGCCTTAAAATCCACTTTTTCATCGCCACTCTCCTTATAGAGCGCGGGGTGTAAAATCACGTCGTAACCGTCCCCCACGCTATACTTTGAAATCATCAAGGTTACGTTATTAAATGTATTCTGCTTGTCCTTAATATATATCTTCAACTCGTCCACTTTTACGCTTAAATTGTCGCTTTTGCCGTTTACCGTTTGAACGCTTATTTTTTCAAACTTAAAGTCGGCAAACCTTTCCACAAAATTAGCAAAGAAAAACCTTTTATTACATACAATTACTGGCAAGTTATTATGATAAACACCGTTTCCAGTATCAAAAAAACCCTTGCATAAAACTTGTTTTTCGTTTACGGTTAAACTTATATCAACTATATTTGCAGCAATGTCTTTTCTTCTATATATATGGTTTACGACGCTGCCAAAAAACTTTAGTGCAAAATATACTGGCAAGCATATCAGCGCTGAAAAGGGCTCTATCGAATAATCAAGGTTAAAAATATTAAAAACACCTATTATTACCCCGCCTATTAAAAAGGTGTAACAAAAAAACACGGCGGCGTTTATAAAATATTCTCTAAAATTTCTATATTTTACTGGTAGCAACACAATGAGAAGTCCGCTTGCAATTTTTATTAAAAACGATATGACCTTTACACCTTCAAAAAGCGGAAAGATAAGCGCAAAAATCGCGCCTAAAATACTTGCTAATATAAGTGCACCCTTTTTATAGCGCGCGCCAGTTAAAATAAACGTCGCGTTTAAAATCATATAATCAATCAAAAAATTATTGATTAACACGTACTCAATATAAACGACCATATCTCCCCCGCGTTAGAGCATTTTAACACGGAGAAAAAACCAAAAAATATAAGTTTATTTTGCATTTTGCTTGTTTTTGTAGAAAAAATGACAGTACAAATAAAAAAACACGCTTTTTTCCAAGCGTGTTTTTTTGATAATTAAGTTTTATAATATTTTAGATGAGATTAACCTTTTTTGTTATTAACACTTTAAGGGTTTATAAACAAGCGTGGCAAGGCTCGAAAAGTGTTTGGGGTGAAATTGACCGTCTGGTCATTGAAGTCCAAACGCTTTTCAGTAAACGCAGCATAACGCCGCTTATTCGCGCTTAAAGCATAAAGGCTAGAATTATATCGTTTTGCACGTATAAGTACTCATCTTTTATAGTTAAAATATCGCCGTTTCTATCTAAATAAGGCATTTTCTTTTGCAAAACGGTTTTATAATCTTCATCAAAGTTAGCCGAATACTTTTCATTAAACTCTTTTATGTTAAGCCCCGCCGCCGTACGCAGTGCAAGCATAATATGTTCAAACTTAGCGTCTTCGCCTTCAATAATATCCGAAGAAATTTCCGGACTTTTGTTGTAGATTATAGCGTTCATATACTCGTCAATACTGAAAGTGTTGGTAAAGCGTCTGCCGTCCGCAAACGAACTTGCCGATACCCCAACGCCGATATATTCACCGCGCTTCCAGTAATTCATATTGTGTTTTGAATAAAACCCGTCCTTAGCAAAGTTAGAAACTTCATACCTAGAAAAGCCTTTTTCTTTTAAGTACGCTCTAATTCCGTCGTAAATATCCGCAACTTCATCATCGGATAATAATTCGCCGTTAAGATAATCGGTGTAGATAGGCGTGCCGACTTCGGGGGTTAACGCGTAAACGGACAAGTGGCTCACTCCGCCCGCAATTGCAAGGTCAACCGACTTTTTAACTTGGTCTAAAGTTTGGTCGTGAAGCCCCATCAATATATCCGCGCTTATATTTTCGCCCTTTAGAAGGTTACAGCACTCTAAAAAGTCCTTTGCGGTATGTATACGGTTAAGTTTTTTAAGTTGGTCGTCGTAACCAGTTTGCAAGCCGATTGAAAAGCGGTTAATGCCCACTTGCTTATAAATCTTAATCTTTTCTTTATCCACAGTGCCGGGATTTAATTCGATTGTGATTTCCGCATCCTTTCTAACGGTAAAGCATTTTTTTACTTGCCTTATTGCCCCAGCAATAAGATTTGCATCGACAACTGACGGAGTGCCGCCGCCGATATAGATTGTGTCTATAATCTTATCGGGGTATTGTTTTGCGCGCCCCATAATTTCACGGTACAAGCACGCAAAATAACTTTCCGCCTTGCCTAATTCTCTGGGGTATGATGCAAAGTCGCAATAAGTGCATTTTTGCTTACAAAATGGTACGTGAATATAAATTCCTGCCATAAATTACCTATCGTTATCAGTTTTAAGAATAGAGATAAACGCTTCGGACGGAATTTCAACCGTACCGATAGAACGCATCTTTTTCTTACCTTCTTTTTGTTTTTCAAGAAGTTTTTTCTTTCTAGTTACGTCGCCGCCGTAACACTTAGCCAAAACGTCCTTTCTGAACGCTTTAACAGTTTCTCTTGCAATAATCTTTCCACCGACAGCCGCTTGAATAGGAATTTCAAACATTTGGCGGGGAATAACTTCTTTTAACTTTTCCGCAATTTGTCTACCGCGCTCGTAAGCCTTGTCCTTATGCACGATTATAGAGAGCGCATCGCAAATATCGCCGTTAAGCAGCATATCCATCTTAACCAAGTCGCTTCTTTGATAGCCGGAAACTTCATAGTCGAAAGATGCATAGCCCTTTGTTCTTGACTTTAGACTATCGAAAAAATCGTAAATAATTTCGTTAAGCGGAAGAGTGTATTTTAACTCTACCCTACTCTTATCGAGATACACCATATCTTTATAAACACCGCGCTTATATTGACAAAGTTCCATAATCGGACCAACGAAGTCTGGCGGGGTTAAAATGCTTGCGTTGATTATAGGTTCTTCCATATAATCAATTTCAGTTACTGGCGGTAAGTGCGTGGGGTTTTCAATAACCATTTGCGTTCCGTCCGTCTTATACACTTTATAAGAAACTGACGGCGCGGTCGTTATGATTTCAAGGTCGAATTCTCTTTCAATTCTCTCTTGAATAACGTCCATATGAAGTAGCCCTAAAAAGCCGCATCTAAACCCAAAACCGAGCGCGGCAGAGTTATCGGGCTCGATTGAGAGCGCTGCGTCGTTTAGTTTAAGTTTTAGGAGCGCGTCTTTTAAGTCGTTAAACTTACTTCCGTCTAAGGGGAACACACCCGAAAACACCATAGGTAGTGCCTTTTTATAACCGGGGAGCGGCTCTGTGGCGGGGTTTTCCACGCCAGTAATAGTGTCGCCAACCGCAGTATCTTCAATACTCTTAATGCTTGCCGCAATATATCCAACTTCACCCGCAGATAAACTGTCTTTAGGCTGCATTTTGGGTGAGAACACGCCGACTTCAGTTACGTCAAACTGTTTATCACTCATAAAGGTTTTAATCTTAGTGCCGATTTTAACCTCGCCGTCCATAATGCGCACAAAGCATATTACACCTTTAAAGTTATCGTAATAACTATCGAAAATAAGCGCTTTTAGCGGTGCGTTTTCATCACCTTTTGGTGCGGGGATTTTTTCTATAACTTGTTCTAAAACTTCTTCAATATTAAGCCCAGTCTTTGCGGAAATTCTCGGTGCGGATTGCGCTTCGATACCTAAAATTTCTTCCACTTCGGTTGCAACTTCATCGGGGCGCGCGCTCGCTAAGTCAATCTTATTGATAACGGGCATAATTTCCAAATCGTTATCGATTGCAAGGTAAGCGTTAGCCAAGGTTTGCGCTTGCACGCCTTGGGTTGCGTCAACGATTAAAATTGCGCCTTCGCACGCCTTTAATGAACGAGAAACTTCATAAGTAAAGTCAACGTGCCCGGGGGTGTCGATAAGGTTGAAAATATATTCTTCACCATTTTTCGCCTTGTAGAACATTCTAACGGGCGTAAGTTTAATGGTGATACCGCGTTCACGCTCTAAATCCATAGAGTCGAGAAGTTGTTCTTCCATATCGCGCTCGCTAACCTGCCCCGTTTTTTCCATAAGGCGGTCTGCAAGCGTACTTTTACCGTGGTCGATATGCGCCACTATACAAAAGTTTCTAACGTTTTCTTTCTTTACTGCCATAAATTACCTAAAATAATAAGTTTAATTCTTTATTAGTATATAATAAACCCAAAAATAAATCAAGCAAAATAAAAACCGTGCAAAAAACATAAAGAAAAAAGCAGACTAAAAAGTCCGCTTTAATTATTCCGTAATAATTTTTATTAACTGCGCTCTAAAATCTAAAAACGCTTTATCTATCTTTTTAATTTTTTCTACCATAACAAAGTCATCTACCATAATCAAGTTTTTTGGCAATATAGGTCTACCCCTTTTTGAATAATACGGCTTAACCTTTTTGCTTAAAACGTCGTTAATAGCAACAATTAAATCTTTCTTTCTCATAGTGGTTGGTGCACGAACCCCTATTTCCCTTGCATAATCTCTTAACTCGTATAAAGAAAAATTTTTCAACTCACCACTTCTTCTCATTGCTCACCATTTATACATTAACTGTATAATATCACAATTCATTATACACATAATGTATAGTGTTGTCAAGGAAAACGATATGAAAGAAGAAGTTGGAAAAAGACTTTTAGAATGTAGAAAGTCAGCAAAAATGACACAACAGCAAGTTGCCGATTTATTAGGCGTCGCTCAACCCGTTTATCAAAGATTTGAACACGGTGTTTTTGAGTGCAGTTATGAGCAACTCTACAAACTCTCAGAGATTTTTGACGTTTCAATTGATTATTTATTAGGAAAAGCAGATATATAAAAAGCAGACTAAAAAGTCTGCTTTTTTAATTTATTCGTATTGTAAATGCACTCTGCATTTTGAACATAGGTATGCGCTTTTTCCAAAAAGCGTTTTCTTTAAGCCCTTTTTTAAGCAAAAGCGGTTGCCACATTTTGGGCAATACACTATATCCATAGTTAAGGGGTCAAAGTCTTTCAACAGAAAGGCTTTTTTGTTTTTATAAGCGCCCTTTTCTAAACTTGCTTTGCCGTAAACCCTAATCTTAAACTCACCTATTTTGTTTACGACATCCGCCCACTTTCTCCACGCTCCGCGGTGGCTCATTCCACCCTTTACGGTGTGAAGAAGTTCGTGCACGACCGTGTTATAAATATCTTCGTCATTAGTCAAAAACTTGTTTACGGTAACGTAATATTCATACCCTAAGCACTTTTTTGTGGTCGGTCTATAATGCGTTCTTCCGTAATAAGAACAGCCTTTATTTTCACCAAAATAAATAGATTTTGATATAGGCACGCCGTAAGATATAAGTTTAGCAATGCTGTTTTTTATGACGTTTTCATATTTTTCGCTCACCGCGAAAAAATAATTTTCTTTCATTATTATAATCATTTTAAGGGATTAGAAACAAGCAAGACAAGGCTCGCGAAGTGTTTTGGGTGAGATTAACCGTCTGGTTATCGAAATCAAAACGCTAAGCAGTTAACGCAGTATTGCGTAGTTTATAAGCCCTTATCTGCCGAATTTTTTCATCAAAAGCGCAACCATATCTTCATTAGACATTTGTTTCTTTTCATTTTCGCGCTTTCTTTCAGCATCACGGCGACCTTGTTTTCTTTCTTTATCCGTCTTTTGGTTGCCTACGTTTAAGCCGTGCGGAAGTTCGCTCGTTTTCATCGTGAGTGAAATCTTTTTCTTAACCGTATCCACGCCTAAAACTTTAACCTTAACCACGTCGCCAACCTTTAATGCATCAGACGGGTGCTTAATGTAGTTATCAGAAATTTGTGAAATGTGCACCAAACCGTCTTGGTGAACGCCGATATCAACGAATACGCCAAAGTCGATAACGTTTCTAACCGTTCCCGTAAGTTCCATACCTTCTTTTAAGTCGGCAAGGTCCATAAGGTCGCTTCTAAGTATAGGCTTAGGCAAACTATCACGGATATCTCTACCCGGTTTTAAGAGTTCGTTTACGATATCTTGAACGGTGGGAACACCGACGCCGCATTCTTTTGCAGCGTTTTCCCATCCCTTAACTTCAATCTTTGCTTTAATATCGCCGATTTTACCGAGTGCAACGTCGTCTAAAGTATAACCCGTGAACGCTAAGAGTTTTTCAACTGCGGGATAAGATTCGGGGTGAACGCCAGTGTTATCCAAAACGTTGCCGCCGATAATTCTAAGGAAGCCCGCACATTGTTCAAACGCTTTTGCGCCGAGTTTTTTAACGTTCAAAAGGTCTTCACGCTTTTTGAAAGGTTGTTTTGCTCTATAATTAATAATTTCTTTTGCAATACCTTTATTTAAGCCTGCAACATAAGATAATAAACTTACTGATGCGGTGTTAAGGTCTACACCAACGCTGTTAACGCAGTCTTCAACAACACCGCCAAGCACTTCTTCCAAGCGTTTTTCGGGCATATCGTGTTGATATTGACCTACACCGATAGACTTAACGTCGATTTTAATAAGTTCCGCCAAAGGATCTTGAAGTCTTCTTGCAATAGACACTGCAGAGCGTTGCGCGGGCTCGTAATCGGGGAATTCTTCCGCGCCGAGTTTACTTGCGCTGTAAACTGATGCGCCCGCTTCGTTAACAACCGCGTAAGAAAGTTCTTTGTCAACTTCTTTAATCATATTTGCAACGAAGATTTCAGATTCTTTACTTGCAGTGCCGTTACCGATAGAAATTACCGATACGTTGTGCTTTTTTATTAACGCAAGCAAGGTTTTCTTTGCTTCTTCAATTCTATTTTGGGGCGGTGTCGGGAAAACTACAGCCGTATCTAAAACGTTACCTTCGCTATCAACAACCGCAATTTTGCAACCAGTTCTATAAGCGGGGTCAAGCCCTAAAACGATTTTACCTTTTAGCGGGGGTTGTAAGAGAAGTGGGCGAAGGTTAACTTCAAACATCTTGATTGCTTGTTCGCTTGCCTTTTCGGTGAGTTCGCTTCTAATTTCTCTCTCTATTGACGGAAAAATAAGCCTTGAGTAAGCATCCGCCGCCGCATTTTTAACGATTACACCACTTTCCGTATCGTTCTTAACGTAAACGTTACAAATTGCTTGTACAAACGCATCCGTATCAACCACTACTGAAACCTTCAAGCACTCTTCTTTTTCACCGCGATTAACGGCAAGAATTCTGTGTGAAGGAATTTTGTTGATTTTTTCAGAATATTCCGCATACATATCGTAAGTTTTGGCGTTTTCCGCTTCCAAAAGTTTGCAAGCAAGTTCGCCAACGTCCATAACTTTTTTACGGAGTACTTTTCTAAGTTCAGCATCATCACTGATTTTTTCAGCGATAATATCAGCCGCGCCTGCAATTGCTTGCTCAGCCGTTTCTACACCCTTTTCTTCATTGATAAATTCTTGGGCTTTTTCAGTAACGCTACTTGCCGTTTGCTCTAAAATAAAGTCGGCAAGCGGAGAAAGTCCTTTTTCAATAGCAACGCTTGCGCGGGTTTTTCTCTTTTGCTTAAACGGTCTATAAATATCTTCCGCTTCGGTTAAAGTTTCAGCCCCAGCGAGTGCGAGAGCGATTTCATCCGTCATCTTGCCTTGTTCAGTAATAGAATCGGCAATTTCTTGCTTTCTCTTGTCAAGATTTCTAAGATATTTAAGCCTATCGGCAAATTCTCTTAAAACTTGGTCGTCGCAAGAACCCGTTTGTTCTTTACGATAACGCGCGATGAACGGAATAGTATTGCCGTCGTCGATAAGCGTAATAATGTTTGCCGAGTGGTCGGCGCGCAAGTTAAATTCTTTTGATAGTTTTTGAGCGTAGTCCATATATTTTCCTTTTAATTATTTTTACCTTTTTTCTTTCTAATTTCTTTAATAGTTTTTTCGTACCCGTTATCCTTGGGCTTATAGTAAACCTTGTCTTTTAGGCTATCGGGTAAATATTGTTGTTCTACGTAGCCGCCAAAGTCGTGCGGATACTTATATAAAGATTTTTGCTTTTTATCTTCTTTTGATGCGAATTCGTAATTTTTAAGGTGCGGTGGAATATTATCGTCCTTGACGGTTACTGCATCTTCTTCCGCCGCATACATCGCGGTAACGACCGTGTTAGACTTTTCCGCTTCCGCTACGTAAATAACCGCTTCCGATAAGGGTATCAACCCTTCGGGAAGCCCCAACCTTTCATAAGCGAGCAAAGCGTTTGTTGCAACCACCAACGCGTTGGGGTCGGCAAGCCCTACGTCTTCAGCAGAGTGAACGACCAATCTTCTTGCCAAAAGCAAGGGATCGCACCCACCCTTGATAAGCCTTTGCATATAATAGAGCGCGGCGTTTGCGTCGCTCCCCCTAAGGCTTTTACAAAAAGCGGATAAAATGTCGTAATACAAATTTTCATCAAAAGATAGCGCCTTTTGTTGAATAGATTCTTCCGCATCTTTTAAGGTTACGGTAATTTTCCCAGTGCTATCTGGCGCAGTGGTAAGCGCAGCGAGTTCTAAGGTGTTATACGCAACGCGTAAATCCCCTGCCGCTGCTCTAGCAATATGTTCTAACGCATCCGTTTCGACGGTTAAATCATAATTGCCAAGCCCCTTTTCTTTATCGTTAATTGCACGGTTTAAGGCAGTTATAATATCTTTTTCTTTTAATTTTTTAAGTTCAAAAACCCTACATCTTGAAACGATAGCGGGCGTCATAGACGCAAAAGGATTTTCAGTAGTAGAGCCGATAAAGATTATATCGCCGTTTTCAATCGCGGGTAAAAGGCTGTCGCTTTGGGTTTTGTTAAAGCGGTGGCACTCATCTAGCAAAAGGTAAGTTTTTTTGCCGTAAAGTTTAGCGTTTGCTTGCGCTTCTTCAACCACTTTTTTAACGTCCGCAACCCCGCTGTTTACTGCGTTTAACTTAACGAAGTTGCCGTCCGTGCCCTTAGCGATAACGTTTGCAAGCGTAGTTTTGCCGCAGCCTGGCGGTCCCCAAAAAATACAACTCCCAAGACTATCCGTTTTTATTGCACGGCGAAGAAGCCCAGTTTCAGAAACGATATGTTCTTGACCCAAAAATTCCGAAAGGGTGTTTGCGCGCATGCGTTCAGCAAGTGGAGCGTTCGTATTATTTTTATTTACCAAATCAAATAAATCCATAAAATTATTTTAACATATCCTATATTTTTTTTCAAGTTATAATACAATATATTATGACGAAAAAATTACTAACCGCAAAAGAGTTTTTGCTTTTTATCTTCCTAATAGCCTTTTCGCTAATTTTATCGGTGGGCGGGAACTTTTCATACGCTTGTATCGACGGAATTAAACTTTGGTTTGCGTGCGTTTTTCCATCACTATTTCCATACCTTTTTATAACGGCAATTCTAACTAATCTATCTATTACCGCGCGCTTATCAAAAAGATTATCCCCCATAACTAAACGGCTATTTAACACGGGTGGTATAAGCGGTTTTGCGCTTATTATAAGTTTAGTTTCAGGCTATCCGCTGGGTGCAAAAACGGTTGCCGACCTAAAAGAAAAAGGGCTTATAACCGACGCCGAAAGCGTGCGGTGTGCCGCCTTTTGTTCAACCAGTTCGCCTATGTTTTTAATAGGCAGCGTGGGCAGTATAATGTTTAACTCAAAAACCTTTGGCTTGGCTCTATTTTTGGCGCATTTTATATCGGCTATTATAGTTGGAGTTATATTTTCGTTTTATAAGCGAAAAGAAAAGCCTTGTGAAAAATTTACGATGCCGTTACTAAAAAACAGCGACAATTTACTTTATGACAGCGTGTATCAAGCGGTAATTTCCGTACTGATTGTAGGCGGGCTTATAACTATATTTTACGTTTTAACCGAAGTGCTGCTTGCCTTTAATATTTTAACGCCCGCAATTAACCTTTTAAGCACAATTACACGAGATAAAAAGATGGCTGAAAGTTTAGTTTTGGGAGTTTTTGAGTGTACGCGCGCACTAAAGAGTTTATCACAAACCCCGCAGCATATTTTAACCTTACCTATTGCCGCCGCGCTTTGTGGGTTTGGGGGCGGCTCGGTAATAGTTCAGTCGGTTTCATACTTAAAAAAGGCAAAAATAAAAACCGCCTTATTTATCCTTGCAAAGATAATTTCAGCGGTTATAAATTTTATAATAGGTTTAATTATTTCTTTAATTGTTCTTTAAGATCGGCTAAGATTTGTTTGGGCACGTAATTTGAAAAATCTCCACCCGAACCGATGATGTTTCTAATAGCAGTAGAACTAACGTGTGAAAGGGTTGCAGGCGTGGGAATATAAACGGTTATAATTTCAGGGTACATATCTTGATTATAACGCGCCATAGTGTTTTCATACTCGTAATCTTTTTCATCACGAAGTCCCCTAACGGTAACCTTAACGCCCTTATTTTTCATATAATCGGTGAGCATACCAGAAAACGCGTCAACTTCTACCTTTGGCTCGTCTTTATAGAGTTTTTTAATGGTATCGATTCTAACTTCGTCAGAAAAAAGCGGAGTTTTATCCACGTTTACACCCACGGCAATAATAACCTTGTCAAACATTTCAAGGCATTTACTAACCACGAAATCGTGTCCGTTTGTGAAAGGGTCAAAAGTCCCCGCAAAAACGCAAACTTTCATATTTACTCTCCTTTTTCAAAAAACGTCAAGTGAATTCTGCCATACTTTCGCGTATCGACTATTTTCAAGCCCGAAACTTCACCATCAAACGGCTTTTCGTCTTCCAAAATAGCCACGCCGCATGAATTGAGCGCACCACTTACGTTTTCTAATATAGTTTGCCCTAAGCCTAATTTATAAGGCGGGTCAATATAGATAAAATCAAACTTATCGGCGGTGTTTTTAATAAAAGTTAAAGCATCGCCGTTTTTTATTGTATAATCTTCGGTAACCTTTAGTTTTTCTAGGTTTTTTCTTAAAACTTCGATAGAACGCTTGTCCAAATCGTTAAAGGTAACCTTAGATGCCCCGCGAGAGAGCGCTTCGATACCAACCGCACCAGACCCGCAAAATAGGTCGAGAAAAGTTTTGCCGTAAATTTTAAACTGCAAAATATTAAACAAACTCTCCCTTGCCTTATCGGAAGTGGGGCGGATGTCTTTACCCGCAAATTCGGTCAAAACCCTACCGCGATATTTTCCACCAACTATTCTCATTTGTCAGTGCCGTAAATCTTTTCGTGTTTTTTTCTAATCATTTCTTGTTGACGTTCAACCTTTTTAGCGCCCAAGATAAACGGAATACCCGTGCAACAGCAAATATACGGAATAGAGAGCAAAATGAAAAAGTAATTTCCACCCAAGAGTTGAACTATACCTTGCACCATCATATAAAGAAAAGTGGGTATAATTTCAACGATACTGTTGTCTGCGCCCGCAAGAATTAAAATAACGTCGATAATCATGCAGATTATAAGCGGAGAACAAACGATAAGCCCAACTGCAAAACCTTTCCAAGGCGCGTATTCTTCAGCCACTTTTAATTCTCTATATTCGCCAGTTTCAATAATAATTCTTCTTTCAGCGTCGTTGGCGTTGCGGGTTTTAAGCGCAACTTCGCCGTCCTTATACGCCATAACGCACACAACGGCTGCGTAAAGAATAAGGTTAAGTGAAAGCAAGATAAGTTTAAGCACAAACTGATCTTCTTCCATACTCCAAACACCCACCGCAGTGAGCGCCATGCACCCCAAATAAATAAAAGGTAAAATAGATTGTTTCAATAAATACTTCATAATCACCCCGCGGGAAAATACTGCCCGTTATCTTAAGTAAATTTTCTCTGCCCTTTTGGCAGCGTTCGTTAATATTTCATAACTAATGGTATCGTGCTGTTTTGCTTTTTCTTCAGCATCGTCCATAACGCACACCCAGCCTTTAAGATCGCCCTTATACGCGCTTATATCCATGCACCTATTGTTGAAAAGTTCATCAGTTTCTTTACGAAAAAGACCGTCGGCGTATCCACAGCGCACAAGACTAATATCAAAATCACTCTGGGCAATCTTTCCACCGTACAACGCTTTCTCACCAAACTCAAGTTTTTTAGAGCCTAAAACTGGTGCAAAAACCTTTAACGCGGGCTTTACCGAAACTAAATCACTTTGGAACGGTTTATAACCGTAAAGCAAAATACCAAACCTAACCATATCCATTTGCACGCCGCGTAAAAACCCGCCGCTTGCGGAAATATGGCACTTTACCTTATTATTATAACCTTTAATCAAGTTATTTGCAAGTAAAAATTTATCAACCTGTGTAAATAGCGCATTTTTATTTTCGGGCGCATAAAAGTGAGAGTATAGTCCGTCCACTTCAACGCCTTTTAAGTTAAAGGCAAAATCGAGCAGTTTTTTAAGGTTTTCTATCCCCTTAACCCCTTGCCTATTCATACCAGTATCGTATTTTATATGTACTTTTGCCCTTACCCCTTGCGCTATTGCACACTTAGAAATGATTTCCAACTGCTCTTTCGTGCAAACGGTTGCTGTAAGGTTAAGTTTAACCGCCGCGCCGACTTCACTTGGGAAAAAGGGTATTAAACACAAAATATCCTTATCAATTCCGCTGGAGCGAAGTTTTTTTGCTTCTTCAAAAAGAGCAACCGCAAAACAGTCAGCCGTGCTATATAGCGCGGAAGCAACTTGTTCCGCCCCGTGCCCGTAAGCATCGGACTTAACCACCGCACAAAAAGATACGCCCTTTCTTAATTTTTGCTTTAATAAACGCGCGTTGTTTTGAATAATACCTAAGTTTATAATTGCTTTATTTAACATAATGATATTATATGAAAATCAAAAATAAAAACTGCAAAATACAACAAAAAACACCATCCAAAAAGGATGATGTTTTTTGCGTTTTTAGTCATTATTTTAAGGATAATCTAAAGTTAAGTAAACTATTATTGTGCTGCGTTAGACGTATCAAATTTTATTGATTCTAAATAAACATTCCTTGAATTAGAATATCCGCCACGCATAATAATGCCATTATCAGGAATAATTAAAGATGCCTTTGTCTCGTTGGGTGCGTACGTGAACTTATCTGTTGCATATCCAGCGTCTGCTCCGCCCATGCACAAAAGAAAATCTTCAACTGAAATACTAAACTCAACCCAAGTATTTTTGCAAGCCATATCTTTACTACCAAACGGAAGCGTAGCAATACCTGTTTTTGACAGCAATTCGTTAGGCATTTTACCATTGTTCCAATATTTTGAACTTGCACTTGTTAGTGTAGACGAATAATACAACATTTTAACTTTTACATGCGTATAACCTTCTTTTTCTGCTATCTTTTTAATTTCAGAACTTGAAAATCTTGCTTGCAACATCATAGTTGAGTTAGATTGAACTGTCAAGAATAAACACTCACCTATACCCGTATTGTCAATAGCAACTGTTTCACTATTTTTGTCAGTGTATGAAGTAGGTAACGCCTCGGGGTGTGTTGTTTTCGCATAGAAGTTCTTAGAAGTGTCTGCCAGAGTCATATATGCAGAAGAAATACCTGTTTCTGCGTCTTTCTCATAACCAGTAGCGCTTAAATCTGTCGGTTTATACGACCAAACACCTGCGCCCAAAGCACTTTGATAGCCGTCGTTGCCTACGCCAACTTCTGTTGACCAAATTGTTTCAACGTCTTTTACAAGTTCTATATCTAAAACATAAAAGTCAAAAATTGCCGCGGGAGTATCACCACTTGCAAAAGTGCCAAATTGAGTTAAATAAGCATATTCAGTAGTATACTCTTTACTGTCAAAATTAGTATCATGGATTGCTTTTATAAAATTATCAAGATTTATTTTATAAGTACGCCATGCTTCATATCCGAGTGAAAAATCTTGTATGTTTCTTCCCAAGTAAACCGAAGTATCGCCAACATAAGTATTTTCAGCAAATGCATCAAAAATACCATAATCACAATATGAACTTTCAACTATTCTATTGGCAACGGAAGTACCACCGTTTTTCAACGAAAGCATACAAGTTAACTCAACTGTATTATAAGTACCCGCATTATATAAATCTAACAATTCTTGTTTTGAATAGTTTAATTTAAATGCAATTTGATCTGCATTTGAACCTTCTCTATGAAAAGCATCCCTTCCTTTAATCTTTTCAGGATAATGAATTGTAGTATTCCCGTCATACGAAATTTCGGGCAATTTTTCACTCTCGATAAAATTATTTGGTCTATTTTCACTATCGTGATACCAAATTAAATTGAGTGATTTTTCGGTCATGTTAAACAACTTGGTTTCATTTTTAACGGTTAAGTTATCAATAGTACCTTCGACTAAGATGCTATCTTCTAAACCTTTGTTGTTGTATACAGTTACGGTTGCACCTTCATTTGCGGTAATTGATTTAATCATACTAGCATCAATGGCTACGAAGTCATAGTCTACTTCCATATTACCAGCAAGCACAAAGTTAGACTTTTCAAAACTATCTACGCCGTTTGCTACTGCATTTGAAAGGTTGTAAAGGTCGTTTGAGTTATCAATAGTAATAGGCGCACCGTTTACCAAAGTGCTTACAAAACCGTCTTCTTGACCTTCAGCGGTATCGCCAACGTATGCTGCCAACTTTAAGTGTTCGGGATTATGTCCATCAATGAACGCTTTGGTTACCACTTGCTTGTAAGTTCTACCAAAGTCTGCACTCGGTGCGCTGTAATGATATTCTGCGCCGTCCCAAATATAGGCTACTGCAGTGAACTCAAGTTCAATGTTCTTTTCAAACATATTGTTTACAGCCGCGTTTGCATAATAGTAACCGTCTTCTTCATAGAAACCTTTGGTTACTTTAATACCAGTGCCTTGATCACCTACGTAATTGCTGATAGAGTTGATGTAATCATCTTTGCCGTATGATTCATCTTCTGCTGCCGCTCTATCGTTGTAGAGTTGCTTAGGTGTAATCAAAAAGCCCATATATGCGGGACTATTTTCCGCGGTCAATGCTGCGTATGTATCAGCGTCGATTCTTGCTCTAAATCTAATACCTGATTGAGCACCGCCAACTACGCCAGTGTCTGCATCTTTACCGATACGGATTGACGCTTCTTCCATTACTTCAAGTGTGCCTACTGTAATAGGTGTAACGTCTTCTGCTCTTGCGGGCTTTACGGTTGCTGCAAAGGTAAGTGAGCAAATTGCTACTATTAAACTAAGTACAACTAATAATAAGTTTCTTTTAGTTAAACTTTTCATCTTTGCTTACCCCCTTAAATTCCCCACTCTTCATCGCCGCCGACGTTATCATAATTTGAGAACATCAATACGTCTTGAAGAAGGTTTTCGATTGTTGCACTCGGTGCAACGTAAGTTTTTTTTGCCATAATTTTACCTCCTTTAAATATGACAATTGACTAAAACTATATATTTTTTACCTGACAAGATGACTTTTCTCTATTCGTTAGAAATAGAGAAAAGGGTGCACCCTTTCATTAAAAAATATTATTTTGCATTTGTATTATACATTATATATTTACAATATAATTCGCTTACATCACTTTATGTAGTCGCAAACATCTAAAATAATTTAAAAAATAAAAAAGCCACTGATTTCTCAGTGGCTTTTTTTAATTGAAACTATTAGTTTCTAGGGTTTTTAAGTTGTGCTTGTGCAGCAGCAAGGCGTGCGATAGGTACACGGAAGGGTGAGCAAGATACGTATGAAAGACCGATCTTGTGGCAGAATTCGATTGATGAAGGATCACCACCGTGTTCACCACAAATACCGCAGTGCATTTCAGGACGAACTTTTCTACCCATGGTTACTGCCATATCCATAAGTCTGCCTACGCCGTTTTGGTCGATTTTTGCGAACGGATCGTTTTCAAAAATCTTAGCGTCGTAGTAAGCATCAAGGAACTTACCTGCATCATCACGACTGAAACCGTAAGTCATTTGGGTAAGGTCGTTAGTACCAAAGCAGAAGAATTCTGCTTCCTTAGCAATTTCATCAGCAGTGATGCATGCTCTAGGAATTTCAATCATAGTACCAACTTCATACTTAAGATCTGCTTTTGCGTTTGCAATTTCTTCATCAGCGGTTGCTACTACCAAGTCCTTAACGAACTTAAGTTCTTTGAGTTCGCCTACTAACGGAATCATAATTTCAGGAACTACTTTCCAGTCAGCGTGTTTTGCTTGTACGTTGATAGCCGCACGGATAACCGCTCTGGTTTGCATTTTTGCAATTTCAGGATAGGTTACGCTAAGACGGCAACCACGGTGACCCATCATCGGGTTTGCTTCGTGTAAGCCAGCGATAATTGCCTTGATTTGAGCAACGCTCTTACCTTGTGCTTTTGCAAGAATTTCAATATCTTCTTCAGTAGAAGGTACGAATTCGTGAAGCGGCGGGTCAAGGAAACGGATGGTAACGGGGTTACCTTCTAATGCTTCGTAAAGTTTTTCGAAGTCGCCTTGTTGCATAGGAAGAATCTTTGCAAGTGCTGCTTCTCTTTCTTCTACGGTGTCAGCACAAATCATTTCACGGAAAGCGTCGATTCTGTTGCCTTCAAAGAACATGTGTTCGGTACGGCAAAGACCGATACCTTCAGCACCGAGTTCGCGTGCTTTAGCAGCATCCTTAGGAGTATCGGCGTTGGTACGAACACCAAGCACTCTATACTTGTCAGCCCAAGCCATAATTCTGCCGAAGTCGCCAGAAATGGTTGCGTCTACGGTTGCGATAGCGCCGTCGTAGATGTTACCGGTTGAACCGTCGATAGAAATGATATCGCCTTCCTTGTAGGTTTTGCCTGCAAGAACGAAAGTTTTATTTTCTTCATCGAAGTTGGTGATTGCTGAGCAACCTGATACGCAGCAAGTACCCATACCACGAGCAACTACTGCTGCGTGTGAAGTCATACCACCACGAGCGGTAAGGATACCTTGTGATGCTTTCATACCTTCGATATCTTCAGGAGAAGTTTCCAAACGAACGAGAATTACCTTTTCGCCTTTAGCCTTCCAAACTTTTGCATCTTCAGCGGTAAATACGATTTTACCACAAGCAGCACCAGGAGATGCGCCGAGAGCGCGTGCAGCGGGCTGAGCAGATTTTAATGCCTTTGCATCAAATTGCGGGTGCAAGAGAGTGTCAAGGTTTCTGGGGTCAATCATAAGTACTGCTTGCTTTTCGTCGATCATACCTTCGTCAACTAAGTCGCATGCAATCTTAAGAGCAGCCGCAGCGGTACGCTTACCGTTTCTGGTTTGGAGCATATAGAGTTTGCCGTGTTCAACGGTAAATTCCATATCTTGCATATCTCTATAATGATCTTCTAAGATTTGGCAAACTTTTTCAAATTGAGCAAATGCTTCGGGGAACTTTTCAGCCATTTGTGCAATAGGCATCGGAGTTCTAACACCAGCAACAACGTCTTCACCTTGTGCGTTGGTTAAGAATTCACCCATAAGTTTCTTTTCACCGGTTGCAGGGTCACGAGTGAACGCAACGCCAGTACCGCAATCGTCGCCCATATTACCGAACGCCATTGCTTGTACGTTAACTGCAGTACCCCAACTGTAAGGAATATCGTTATCACGACGGTATACGTTTGCTCTGGGGTTATCCCATGAACGGAATACTGCCTTAACTGCACCGATAAGTTGTTCCTTAGGATCAGACGGGAAGTCTTTACCGATTTTTGCCTTATATTCAGCCTTAAATTGTTCTGCGAGTTCTTTTAAGTCTTCAGCAGAAAGTTCAACGTCGAGTTTAACGCCTTTTTCTTCTTTCATTTTGTCGATAAGTTGTTCAAAATATTTCTTACCAACTTCCATAACTACGTCAGAATACATTTGAATAAATCTTCTGTAGCAGTCGTATGCCCATCTTGCGTTGCCAGACTTTTCAGCCATAACTTGAACAACTTCTTCATTTAAACCAAGGTTCAAGATGGTGTCCATCATACCAGGCATTGACGCTCTAGCACCTGAACGAACTGATACGAGCAAGGGGTTTTCTAAATCGCCGAATTTTTTGCCGGTGATTTCTTCCATCTTAACGATATTTTCCATGATTTCAGCCATGATATCGTCGCCGATTTGCTTGCCGTCTTCGTAGTAACGTGTGCAGGCTTCAGTGCTGATAGTGAAACCTTGGGGTACGGGAAGACCAATTTTGGTCATTTCTGCAAGGTTTGCACCTTTACCGCCAAGAAGTTCTCTCATCTTGCCGTTGCCTTCACTAAATAAGTAAACGTACTTCATTGAGAATTCCTCCAAAAAAAGTTTAAGATTTTTTATTTTAATGCCAAAACAGGCGTTATGCCCACCCTGACCTATTTACTTTACCACAAATGGAAAAATTTTTCAACCTTTATAACATATTTTTTTACTATTATGACAATTTTGTTATATTGAAAGGGGTTACTCACTTATTTTAATCAATTCCTTAAGCGAGTTTAAATTTTCATCCGCACGCATCTCTAAATAATATTCGATAAGTTTAAGCGCTTTTAGCGTTCCTTCATCGTTTTCTTCTAAAACACCCTTTTCTGCCTTTTGCAACGCTTTATAAGTTAAAATACTAACTTCCCTACCCGTGCCGTCAAAACACTTTTCGCAGTAGAACGCACCCAAGCGGTAATCAAAAAATATTCTGCCGTCAATTTCGCCTTCACACCTAGTACAGCCGTTAAAAGAAAGTGCAAAGCCCGCAATCTTTAAGGCGGAAATAAAAAAGTTTACAAGCGCAGCCTTTGCTCCCGTATCGCCGTACGCTATGCTCTTTAGCGCCGCCACGACTTCAAAAAAAGTTTCGGGCGAAACTATATCTTCACGATAGAATTTTTTTATAAATTCTACGATTGCACCCGCGCAAAAATACTTTGAAATATCTTCTCTAACGGGATAAAAACTCTCAATTAAACTTGCACCGATAACCGTGCGCATATCACCGCGCTTAGAAAAAATAAATTCGGCAAAACAAAAAGGCTC
Organism: Christensenellaceae bacterium; assembly: GCA_045594285.1. Lineage (GTDB taxonomy): Bacteria > Bacillota > Clostridia > Christensenellales > Borkfalkiaceae > UBA1259. The sequence goes on from JAZNYF010000009.1 coordinate 90,116, forward strand.
TGACGCAAATTTAAGTTTAGCGCCCGCCTTTTTTACACCTTTTATTTTAGCGGAAACTACCCCTTGTTCAAGGGTGAAAATTTTCAAAATTTTGTCGTTTTCGCCGAAAGATATTCCGCCGAGAACGATTCCGCTCATTTTTTCTTCCATTTTTTATTCCTTATCTTTTAATCGTTTGTACAGTAGGTAATGCCCTACGCTACCCGTTTGGTTAAACAATTCCCACGCCATTTTAACGGCGTCTTCTTTAGTAAAATTATCAACTTCTCTTGGAATTTTCTTCATACGCTAAGTATGCGTAAAATTCGGATTTTTTATTCTTTTAAAATTCTTCGCTATACCCCAACTCTTTAATTAAAGAACGGCTATTGCGCCAGTCGTCCTTAACTTTAACGTAGGTTGTTAAGAACACTTTTTTGCCCAAGAATTTTTCCATATCAGCGCGGGCAAAAGAAGAAACTTCCTTTATAGCCTTACCGCCCTTACCTATTAAAATTGCTTTATGGTTGGGCTTTTCACACACGATATCAAGGTTAACTTCGTACGTCCTGCCCCCTTCCATAAGCGCAAATTTATTTATAATAATAGCAATCCCGTGCGGAATTTCTTTATCGAATTTTAAGAGAATTTTCTCTCTCATAATTTCGGAAATCATAAACTTTTCCGACCTATCCGACACAATATCTTGCTCAAAAAGTTTTTCGCCTTCGGGCAAAATATCCACTAAAACCTTAAGTAATTCCTTGATATTTTTACCCTTTCTTGCAGACACGGGAACTATTGAAACCCCTTCTTCACCAAGTTCTTTCATTTCAGAAATCAAAAGGCTTTCGGGCATAATATCAATCTTAGTTAAAGCAAGAATAGTTGGGATGTTTTGGCTGGCGTATTTTTTAAGCAAAGCGCGGTCGTTATCACTTATACCTTCGTGCGCGTCCATTACGAAAAGCACGGCGTCAACGTCTTGAATAGAATCAGCCGTGGTCTTTTGCATAACCGAGTTTAGAAGGTTGTCCGCTCTATAAATACCAGGCGTATCGATAAATGCAATTTGATAATCTTTAGTGGTCAAAACGCCTAAAATTCTATCGCGAGTGGTTTGGGGCTTAGGTGAAACTATTGCAACCTTTTCACCCACCAACACGTTTACAAGCGTACTTTTACCAGCGTTTGCTCTGCCAACTACGGCAATAAAACCGCTTTTCATTATTCTCTTACCCCGCGCAAAACAAAGCGAATATCTTTTTCAAGTTCGCGCATTTCTTTTTTATCTTCTTCGGTCATATGGTCGTAACCAAAAAGGTGCAAAAGTCCGTGAACGATAAGGTATTCTCTTTCTTCTTCTTCGCTGTGTCCGTACTCTATTGCTTGTTCGCGAATTTTTTCTTCACAAAGCACGACTGAGCCCAAGAAAATATACTTGCCTTCAAGTTCCGTGGGGCAATCTTCTGGCTTTAAAATCTTACCCCTAATACCGTCAAGGCTGGGATATGACAAAACGTCGGTAATGCTATCCACGTTTCTAGTACTTCTATTAAGCGCGGTAATACCTTCGCCGTCTTGAAACACGAGTTCGGCTTTAAAATATGAAACTTGACCTAAAGTTTTATATACCGCATCAGCGATTTTAGCCAGTTTAATTTTTCTATTAAAACATTCTATCTTGAGTTTTCCCATAATAAAAATCCTTAGTAATTTACTTTAGTGATTATAATTTAATGCCGTCGAGATTAACCTTGGGGTATTCAATGCGGCTGTGATAAATACCAGTTAAGTTATTAACTATGGTGTGTATGATAATGTTAAGTTCTTTCAAAGTGATTTCACAATCTTCAAATTGACCTAATTCCATACGTTCGTTAACGATTTGACGAACTACCTTTTTAACGTTTTCACGAGAACGGTCTTGGAGTGAACGCGCTGCGGCTTCACAACCGTCGGCAATCATAATGATAGCCGCAATTTTCGTTCTTGGCTTAGGACCAGGGTAACAATATTGCGCAATATCAACTTCACCGTCGGTAAACTTTTTAGCCTTGCCGTAAAAGTAAAGAATAGGTAACGTGCCGTGGTGTTCTACACAAACGTCCGCAATAACTTTAGGAAGTCTATGTTTCATTATAAGATTATAGCCGTCTTGAGTGTGTGATTTAATAATGTTTGCCGAAAGTTCAGGCGTTAAATCATCGTGCGGGTTGTAGCCGTCCGCTTGGTTTTCTTTAAAGAATTCGGGCTGACGGAGTTTACCGCAGTCGTGATAGTATGCACAAGTTCTTGCAAGCAAAGCGTCTTCACCGATAGCGGATGCGCACGCTTCAGCAATATTTGAAACCACGATAGAATGGTTAAAAGTACCGGGGGCTTGTTCGATTATTCGGCGAATAATAGTTGATTTATGGTCGGTAAGTTCACTGAACTTAAAACTTGAAACCTTTTTGAACATCGCCTCAAAGATAGGCAACAACAAAAGGAAGACAGCAACTGCAAGCGGACCGGAGAACGCACCGCAAATAATATCTCTAAACGCGTTTTCCGTTCCGTTAGCAAGAATTGACATCGCAATACAAATGATAGTGGGCACGGAAATAATCGTACTCATTATAAGAAGTTTAAGTCTTGAATAAACGTTATCCAAGCACACGGTTGCAATTATCCCCGAAGTAAAGCCCATGATAAGCGCGGGATAATTATCGATTGAAAATGAAGTACCTACGAACGCGTCGAACAAGAAAACGAGTATGCAGAAAATAAAGTTCATAAATATTGCCGTACGACGATTAACCAAGAACAAGGTCATAATTGCAGCAAGCGCAAGCGGACGAAGATAAATACCAACGTATTCGCCCGTAACAAAGCAAATTATGAGTGAAAGTTCTATGATAAGGAACAACATTTCCGAGTTAGCAGCAACTTTTAAGAAGTTCTTTTCTTCAAAGATAAAATAGAACACCATTACCGCTATAACTAGTGATAAAAGTATAAAGAAGTGAATAGGCGTTACGACTTTGCTAAAGTAAGTGCCTATGCCGTCGGTAAGTTCAACCGCAGCCAAAAATAGAGCGCCGATAACTATCAAATTAAGAATGTAAGTTACGGCAACTAAAACTATGTCTTTAGTTTCCCAAGATAAGATTTTTTGAGATTTAGTCTTTCCCATAATAAATTCCTTTTTTCAAAAAGTAAAATATTTATAGCAATTGCGCTTTTTATCCAGCGCTGATAATTTTTTTATAATTAGTAACGATAGTGTAGAAGTAATCTTCCCCTACTTTGCGCTTAAAAACCGACTGGCTGATAATAGTTGCTCCGTCTAATTCTTCGGCTGCAAAAATAAGCGCGTTTTCTTTATCTTCCCCGCTATTAGAACGGTACTCGGTAACCTTTTCACAAGATAAAACCACCGCCGCCAAAACGAAAGTTGGAACTTTTTGGTCTTTAATTTCCGTATAGCCGTCAACTAAAACTTGACCTTTTTCAACCGCTTGACCTTTTTGAACTAGCGCCGTTCCGCGATAAACTTTTATATCTTCAACCACACCGGCAAGGTCGCTGCACAGCGAATATATATTAGAATTCAACTTTTGCACGGGCTCTTTTGAAAGTGCTAGTTCAACTTGAAGGCTACTGCCCACTTTCTTACAAGAAACGAACGACAACCTATCGTTTGCGGATAAAATTTCATCTTCTAAAGCGCTTAAAGAAAAGTCGGAAAACAACGCGTATTTTTTTACGCCGCGGCTCTTTAAGTATTCGTCAACTTCGCGATGATATATACTGCCCGTGCCAAAATAAGAAACGGATAAAATTACCCCGTCAAAATACACAGCGGTAAGCGTTATGATTATTGCGCCAACTACAACGCCTAGCGAACGATAAAGTTTAAGCAAGGGGTAATAAACGCCGTTTTCACGCACTTTTTTTATATTATAACACAATTCTTTTGTAATTGCAAAAAAATTTTTACTTTCCTTTAAGGAAACCGACACAATAAGCCTTTTATTGCCGTATTTTTTTACGTCGTATAGGGTAAACCCTTTCTTTTTAGCAAAATTTATAAGCCTATCAAGATTTAACCCGCGCACTTCATACGTAACATTTACCCCGCCTATACTCGCTCTATCGCTTTTATTTTGCCGCAAATCACAACGTCCCCCACGCAGTATTTTTTTATGTAAAGGCACTTGCCCGTAACAATTAGCCCGCCCTTTTTAAGCGAAAGCGTAATTTCTTCACTGGTATAATTTATTATCGAACATATATTTTCTAAATACACTGCGCCGTCCCCAAATATTACTGCTCTATAAATAGGCTCTTTGGGGAGTTCGTCGGGTGAAAAGCAACTTTTAATACTGTCAATAAAACCCATATTATGCACCTTTATATTTTTTATTATATATAAGTATATGCAGTCGCTAAAAAAATAAAAACACACTCGATATTTGCCGAGTGTGTTTTTTGTATGTTATTTCTTATAATAGTTGATTAAGCAGCCTTTTAAGATTATTTCTTTTTCGCTATCGGTTAAAGCATCCATCTTCAATGTAATCTCACGCTTTTTATCGCCTAAAATTGTCGCCTTAAACTCTTTTGCACCGCTCTCGATTGCCTTTTTAATATCTTCGATATAGATATAATCACCCACGGTGAAGTTGTTTTTATCAAAAAGCAAGGGCAACATACCCCAGTTTATAAGATTACTTCTATAACGCTTAGTCGCATATTCTTTAGCAATATTAGCAACGCCGCCCAAAACTCTTTGGCAAGATGCGGCTTGCTCTCTTGCAGAGCCGTCGCCGGGCTTAACCGCACAAACAACGCTGCCGTAAGTGGTATTTTCTTCACTAAACCCAAGTTCTTTGGGGAATTCGCCGTCTCTAACAGCCTTTGCTCTACCAACGTAAGCAGGGTCTTTTCTTGAGAGCGCAAACTCAGCAAGTTTTAAGGGATTAGAGCGGTATGAAGAAGTTTCGCCCGACGGAATAAGTTCGTCCGTAGTAGTTACGGGGTCGGTCAAAACTGAAACCACTTTTAACAAAAGGTTATCCTTTAAGGCTTCCATCTTAGGCCAGTCTGCAATATTCGGTCCGTAAACGAGATTTTCTTCTTTTTCGCCCTTGCCTACGCCGTTAAACACCCTTGCCTTATAAATTTTGTTTTCAAAACGGTATTTTTTAACCTTGTTTTTATATTCTTCATCCATAGCGGAAGTTATTGCGCCACCGTTCTTTGCGGTTGCAGCAATACTTCTTGCGTCCATAAGTGCAACGGCAGAAAGTTGTCCGTTTGCGGGTTTACTACCTTCTCTACTTTCAAAGTTACGCGTGGTATGGCGGATAGAAAGTCCGTTGTTTTGCGGAACGTCGCCCGCACCGAAACACGGTCCACAGAACGCCGTTTTAATAACCGCGCCGTTATCCATAAGTTTAGAGATATAACCGCTTTCAACTAAGCCTTTATACACGGGTTGACTAGACGGATAAACGTCAAGGGTAAAATCGTTATTATTGATGGGTGCATCGCCTAAAATGTTGCTTGCTTCTGCAATATTTTCATACATACCGCCGGCACAGCCCGCAATTACACCTTGCTCAACAAAAACTTTTCCGTCTTTAATCTTGTCGGTAAGTTTAAATTCGCCCTTGCCTTCGGGGAGAAGTTTTTGCCCCGCTTCTTCCGCCGCCTTTAACAATTCGTACGGGCGTGATAAAAAGTCTCTAATAGTGTACGCGTTAGACGGATGGAAAGGAAGCGCTATCATCGGCTCTACTTTTGAAAGGTTTATAACTATACCCTTATCGTAATAAGCGCCGTTTTCAGGCTCTAACTTTTTGTAAGCGGCTTCTCTACCGTGTTGAACAAAGTATTCTTTAGTCTTATCGTCCGTTGCCCAGATAGATGAAAGGCAAGTGGTTTCGGTCGTCATAACGTCGATACCGTTTCTAAAGTCCATCGACAAAGTTTTAATTCCGTCCCCGATAAATTCGAGAACTTTATTCTTAACGAAACCACTCTTAAAGGTCGCTTTCACGAGCGCTAAAGCAACGTCGTGCGGACCTACGCCTTTTCTGAGCCTACCCTTAACGTGAACTGCAACTATTTCAGGCATATCCACGTCGTAAGTTTTATTTAATAATTGTTTAACGAGTTCTGGTCCGCCTTCACCAACCGCCATAGTGCCGAGTGCACCGTAACGAGTGTGGCTGTCAGAACCCAAAATCATACTGCCGCAAGATGCGCGCATTTCACGCATGTATTGATGGATTACTGCAAGATGCGGGGGCACGAACGCTCCGCCGTACTTTTTTGCTGCCGAAAGCCCGAAAACGTGGTCGTCTTCGTTTATAGTTCCGCCAACGGCGCATAATGAATTGTGGCAGTTTGTAAGCGTATACGGAAGCGGAAATTCAGTTAAACCACTTGCCTTTGCCGTTTGGATTATTCCAACGTAAGTTATATCGTGCGAAGTTATTTCATCAAACTTAATATTGAGTTTTTTATCGTTACCAGATAAATTATGCGCAGACAAAATTTTATAGGCAATACTGCCCTTTGCCTTTTGCTCGTCCTTTGCCGCAGCCTTAACTAGTTTGCCATCCTTAAAATAAACGCCCTTATTTATAAGTTTAATCATAACACGCTCCTTATTCTAATTTATAATGCGATTTTACTATACGCCATTAAAATTGTCAATTATTGACCTAAAAAACGGATTTTTGATATTTATATAAGACTTATACAAAATTTTTTATCATATAAACCGCAAAATTTTCGTTACCCCTTGATTTTTTGGCTCTTTTATACTAAAATATCACTAGGAGATTATTATGAAGAGTTTTAAATTCCGCTATTCTATTGCCGTTTGGGTTTTGCTAGGGCTTCTCATTGCCCTTGCAACCGCTGGGCTTATTTGGAATATTTATAATATAATTGCTTTTTGGGGTAACGACTGGCTAAAAGTTGCAACCTTTACCGCAATTTGCGCACTTGCGCTAGTTTTAATTGTCTTTGGCGTAAGCGTTGCCGTTTACGGTAGGTACGTTGTTAAAGGCGGAACACTTATTTCTTACTTTGGACTGCTTAAAACAAAGTACGATATAGAAGATATAGTGGAAATTACGCACTTCAAAAAGAGTAACAAGTTAGTAACTTACTTTACCGACCAAACTTTTACGGTTATCGTTATCGACCAAAGCGAATACACTGACTTCGTTATGGCAATTAGAGAAGTTAATCCTAAAATTACTTACGACACGCAAATTGACGGCGAAGATACGCCCGAATAATTCACTTTTAATCACCCATTTTAATATAATAAAATAGAAAACACTGCCTAAAAAGTTTTGGGCAGTGTATTTATTATCAAAGAAAAACGCTTAAATTTTGGGTGATAAAGTGAAAAAAGTTACTAAAGTAAAAGAAAAGCCCTATCTTTCGCAATCGGTAACGGCGTTTTTTGTAATGCGCGCGCCGTGGCTTATCATCTTGATGTTGTCCAACACTTTTACTAGCCTAATTTTATCGGGGTATGAAGAACAACTTGCCGCGCTACGCGACGGTGCTCTTCTATACGCCTTTATCCCCATGCTCATGGGCACGGCTGGTAACGCAGGCGGGCAAACTTCGGTTACGGTTATCCGCGCGCTAGCGTTAGAACAAGTGTATCCAAAAAACATATTCAAAATACTTTTAAAAGAATTAGCAGTTGCCTTTTTACTAGCAATAACGCTTGCATCCGTTTGCTTTTTGAAACTGTATTTTTTAGACAGCCTTTACGCTGGCAATATCACAGTTCGCGTTGCGCTTGTTATTTCCGCCGTTTTATTTATTGCGGTTATAATTTCTAAAATAGTTGGGTGCTTACTTCCCCTTTTTGCAAAGGCAATTAGGCTTGACCCAGCGGTTGTTGCAAGCCCGTTTATGACCACTATCGTAGACGCTCTTTCTCTTATAGTTTACTGCTCTTTATCCATAACTTTGCTATAAAAAACACACTCGTATTAGTTTTTTAATAACAAAACCCCGACTTTTTGTCGGGGTTTTTAAGTTTAATTATTTTGCTTGTTTTTCTAAAAGAGCTTTAATGTCTTTAAGTAAATCTTCAGTAGTGGGGTTTGCAAGGCGGTCTGCTTTTGCCTTTTCTTCAGCAACACGCTTTTCTTCTTCAGCCGCAGCGGCTTCCTTTTTAGCCTTTTCTTCAAAGTACGCTTTAACGGCAGCCTTGTCTTTTAACTTAATGCCAGCAGCTTTAATTTCTTTTCTTTGTTCTTTGGTAAGTTTGCCTTTTTCTAATCTTTCTTTTGCTTTTTGGTTATTTTCTTTTAAACCGTTGATAACTTTAACGATAGTAAAGAGCACGAGCGCAATAAGAAGGAAGTTAATAATTGCATTGATGAATGAACCCCAGTCAATATAGATTGAGTTTGCAAGGTCAATCGTTGCAATTTGGGTTTCGGGGTCAACAACTTCAACTTTCTTCAAGAAAGTAAAAACTTTGTCGAGTGAGTTTTCACCCAAAATTAATGCAAGCAACCAGTTAATGAGCGGTTTTAAGATAAAATTGCTCATTCCGTTTACGATTGCAGTAAATGCACCACCGACGATAACGCCGACAGACATATCAAGCACGTTTCCGCGCGTGATAAAGGTTTTGAATTCTCCAAAAAACTTTTTCATAAGTTCTCCTTTTGCCACTTTGGGCTTTTATTTATTTTTATATGCCGAACGCCAAACTGCTTACAGTTGACGCTATTGCCATAATTACTAAGTATAATGAAAACCACTTGTAGTTTGCTTTCTTAATGAGTTTAAGCATGCCTTTGATTGCAATATAACCAGTGATAGCCGCGGTTAATACGCCGAATATTATCGGAAGCGGCTCAATTACCGCACCGCCTTTAATAACTTTATAACCAGAAATGACCGCCGCCCCCAAAATTACTGGGATACTCATAAGAAAGGCAAAACTTGCGTTTTCTTCGTTCTTTAACTTTGCTATCGTACCGCCGGTTATAACCGTTCCACTTCTTGAAAGCCCGGGGACGATTGCAACCGATTGCGCAAGCCCCATTATAACCGAACTTTTTAATGATAGCGGAAGTTTATTTTCAGTTTTTTTACTGAAAATTTCCGCAAAGATAAGTTCGCCAGCAGTAAGCAAAAAGGTTACGCTTAAAAGTATTGCCGAAAAAAGTGTTCCTTCATAAAAAGCACCTTCAACGAGATCACCCAAAAGCACGCCCGTTAGCCCCGCGGGGATAGTTGCCACGATTAAAAACAGCATTTTCTTAAAAGGTTTTTGGAATAAACCCAAAATATCCTTAAAGAATACTATAAACACAGGGATAAGCGTGCCGATATGTAGCATAATATCAAAAAATATTCCGCCTTCGGTAACGCCCAACCATCTCTGCAATAAAATCAAATGTCCACTAGATGAAATAGGTAAAAATTCTGCAAAACCTTGGACAGCGCCTAAAACAATCGCTTGCCAAATTTCCATCAATTTTCTCCTTTATCATTATTTAATAATTTAACGAATTCTTTAACCGCAAAGATAAGGTTAGCATCTTTAGGAAGAGCAAGCCCTATCGCCCTTGACGGAAGCGCGGGGTTTGTTTTAATCTCTTTAAGGCTACCTTCTTTAAGTTCATGGCGTACGAATTCTCTAGGAATACACGCAATACCTATACCGTTTTTGGCAAGTTCGGTCATAAGTTCTAAACTTCCAAGTTCAATTTCGGGGTGTAAGTGTATGCCGTGCGAGTGTGCAAAGCCTACTATTGCTTGCCTTGTCGCAGTGGATAATTCCAACATCAAAAGCGGATAATCTTGTAGTCTTTTAAGGTCAACCACTTCTCCGAAAAGTTCAGAAAATTTTTCGCTTGCAACAAAGGTGTCGTGCAGTTGCATAACAGTGTTTGAAAGGTTAATTTCACTGTCGTCAATAGGCAAGTTTACAAAGCCTATATCCCCTTTGTTGTTCTTTAATAATTCTATAGTTTCACTTGACGTTCCGTTTTGTAAAATAAGGTTTACGTCAGGATATTTTTCGTGGTATTCTTTTATGAAGGGCAACAAAAAGTGTGTTGCAACCGTATCCGATGCGCAAATTCTAACGATGCCAGTAGCCGTGTCTTTAAGTTCGGAATACTTGTTTTCCGCTTCATCAAAAAGTTTAAGCGCCTTTTCAACGATAGGATAAATTTGCTTTCCACCCGTGTCGGAAAGTTCCATACCCTTATGCGTGCGGTTAAAAAGTTTACCGCCCAGTTGTATCTCAAGTTGTTTGATGGCTTGCGATACCGCCGGTTGCGAAATATATAATTCTTCCGCCGCCTTAGTTAAACTTCCACATTTAGCAACGGTATAAAAAACCCTATAAAGTTCAAGGTTAACCATACAAACCCCCTTTAAATTATCGTTAAATTATATTATAAATAAGTGGTTAGATGCAAGCGTGGCTAGGCTCGACTGCGCAAAAAGATGAGATAGAACGTCTGTTCATCGAAGTTTTTTGCGCAAGGCAGTTAACGACGCCACGCGCCGTAGATAACCGCTTATTTGCCGACGCAGAATTTTGCAAAATCATTAAATTATATTATAAATAAGGGTGAAGAAACAAGCAGTTCAAGGCTCGCGACGCGTTTTGGGTGAGATTAACCTTTTTGGTTATCGAAGTCAAAACGCTAAGCAGTAACGCAGAAATGCGCAGTTTATTCGCACTTATTTGCCGACGCAGAATTTTGCAAATATGTTATTTATTATATCTTCAGTTGCAGTACGACCTGAAATTTCACCTAAAGCGTCCCAACCGTCTTTAATATCTATGGCGAGAATATCGAGTGAAACTAAACCGATGCCGTTAAGCGCAGCGGCTAATTTTTCTTTAGCCTTTAACAGTGCGGCATAATGCCTTTCTTCGCAAAGGAAATCACCGTTTAAATCTACGCCTTGACCTATGGTTTTATCGTAAATTAAAGATTTTAACTGTTCTAAATTGTCTTTTTTGAGTGCGGAAATATAAATATCCGCGCGCTCGTCTTTTATAGAACACTTGTCGGTTTTATTGACCGCAACCAAAAGGTTTTTATCTTTAACTAATGAGTAAATTTGCTCATCGTCAGCGGTAATATCACTTCCGTCCAACACGAAAAGGATAAGGTCGCTTTCATCAAGCACTTTTTTAGAGAGCACAACGCCAAGTTCTTCAACCTTGTCTTCACTATCTCTAATACCAGCGGTGTCGGAAAAATTAAAGCGAACACCGTCAATATCGATTGAGCCTTCGACTATATCACGAGTAGTGCCCGCTATGTCTGAAACGATAGCCTTATCGTAATCTAAAAGCGCGTTAAGAAGTGAACTTTTGCCAGTATTGGGCTTACCAACTATACCCACGCGCACGCCGTTTTTAAGCGTTCTACCCGTGCGGTAAGTTTTAAGGAGCGCGTCAACCCTTTCGATAACCGTTTTAAGCGTACTTTCAACGGCTTTGGTTGAAGTTTCTTCCAAATCTTCTTCGGGGAAGTCCATATCCGCGTCTATTTGTGCCAAAACGTCGGTAATCATATCTTGCAAAGAGTTTATTTCTTCGGTAAGTTTTTCTCTATAAAGATAATACCCCGCCTTAACACCGCTTTCGGACTCACTGTTAATCATATCGATAAGCCCTTCGGCGGAAGATAGAGAGAGTTTTCCGTTCATAAACGCGCGCTTAGTGAATTCGCCGTTAGTTGCAAGGCGAGCGCCTAATGATAAAATCTTTTTTAATATACCTTTGGTGATTGCTAAACCGCCGTGGCAGTGGAATTCCACAACGTCTTCACCCGTAAAACTTTTGGGCGCTTTAAAATATACGCACATGCCGAAGTCATTAAAACCGTCGGCGTGAATTTCACCCACGTACATTTTATAAGGCTCAAAATCAGCAACCCCCGTTTTTCCTACGGGGGTGAACATTTTTTCTGCAATAGAGAGCGGAGTTTCACCGCTTATTCTTATAACGGCTACACCACTTGCGGAAAGCGCGGTGGATATAGCGGCAATATTATCGACTGACATTTCTGCTCCGTCTAAAATTATTTTTTATCGTAATCACTAAAAGGATCTTCAGGTTCTTTATCTTTGGGGTCAGCGTAATCTTCAAAGGGAGATTTGGGCTGTTGAGTACGGTTTGCATAAGGGTTATGCGGTCCGCGCGGGCCGTAAGAATAACCGTAAGGTCCATATTGTTGATATTGTGCTCTAATATAATCGTTATAGTTTACGGGTTCTTTATTTCTAATAAGGAAGATAAACAATCCGCTCAAACCTAAGAATACTGACATAATGAACGCAAAAACAAAGCGTTGCGGCCAGAATTTTCTGAACAAGTTAATCAAAACGGTAACTTCCATAACGATACAAGCAAGTTCTAACGGCAAAGAAAGATAATAAATTACGTCGTAAACGATTAAAAATTGGTGATAAAAATCGCCGTACGGGTTTACGAATTTGTGAATACCGCTGTTGTGCACCCAAATACCAGAGCCGGGCAAGAATGCGTATTCGCTAAGCGCCATTTCCGCAGCCTTTTCCGCACTGCAAATAACGATTTCTCTACCCGCAAGGAAGTTGCCGACAAGCGGAAAATAATCAAAAAATTCAATTACGAGAGCAAAGAATTGCGACAATGAAAAGAGCACGGTAAACAACACCGCAAGTTTGCCGATGGTCGTTTTGAAAATTCTTACTTCTCTAACGAGTTGGCATACGATGTAAAACCACAAACACGGAAAAACCGCCAAGATTGCGTGTTTAATATTTCTTCTACGCGCAAGCGTATAAAGACCGATTGATCTTAAAACGTACAACGCGATAGGCATAACTAATGATGAAATTACACTCATCCAAATCATATAAGTCGGAACTTCATAAGCATAGCCCAACGCTGAGTAAAATGTTAACATTAAAATTCTCCTACTTGTAAATATAATAAGCGTTTTTATTATATTTTACACGGAACGTATTAAAAAATTATTGAAAAGTAAATCTTAAAAACTTTTACAAGATATTTTAAGACATAGCCACAAGCAACTAAAATCTTTAATAGTTATATATTAAGCGTTAGATGCAAGTTGGCTAGGCTCGCCATTTTTAAGACATTTTAAGTCATAGATGCAAGCAACTAAAATCTTTAATAGTTATATATTAAGCGTTAGATGCAAGTTGGGCTAGGCTCGACTGTGCAAAAAGATGAGATAGACCGTCTGGTCATCGAAGTTTTTTGCACAAGACAGTTAACGACGCCCAACGACGCATATCACGCTTAGTATGCGCGGGCGAAAATTACCTTGTGCGTAGCCTTCTTACCACAAATTGCACAAGTTTCAGGTACGCCTTCTTCATCGCACATAACACGAGCGGTGGCTTGAGCGTATTCTTTAACTTTATCTTCACACTCACGGCATCCGCACCAGCCAGCCTTAACGAAGTTTTTACCTTCAACGCCAGCCAATATACCGTCTAATGTATCGGCTTCAACGATTTTAGCATCACGACGAGCGCGCGCTTTAATAAGCATATCTTTTTGGATAGTATCGAGAAGTGCTGGGATACTTGCCGTTAAGTCGTCAATAGACATCGCTTGTTTTTCCAAAGTATCACGGCGGGCAAGCATAACTTGATTATTTTCAATATCACGCGGGCCGATTTCAATACGGAGCGGAACACCTTTCATTTCCCATTCGTTGAACTTCCAACCAGGGCTCATATCACGGGTATCAACTTCTGCACGAACGCCAGCCTTAATAAGCATTGCTTCAATTTCTTTAGCCTTTTCAGTAACGCCGCCCTTATGAACTGCGATAGGAACGATAACCACTTGGACAGGAGCAACCTTAGGGGGAAGAACAAGCCCGCGTTGATCGCCGTGCGCCATAATAACTGCACCGATCATACGGGTTGAAGTACCCCAAGACGTCGTGTAACCGTGTTTTTGAACACCGTCTTTATCCAAGAACTTAATATCGAACGCTTTAGCGAAGTTTTGACCTAAGTAGTGTGAAGTACCCGATTGCAAACTCTTGCCGTCGAGCATCATTGCTTCTAAACCGAAGGTTGCAACAGCGCCTGCGAACTTTTCCTTTTCGGTTTTTCTGCCGCAGAATACGGGAAGCGCAAGGGTTTCTTCCATAAAATCACGGTAAACGTTGAGCATTTTTATAGTTTCTTCCATTGCTTCTTCTTCGGTTGCGTGAACGGTATGACCTTCTTGCCACAAGAATTCACTGGTACGAAGGAAAGGACGAGTGGTCTTTTCCCAACGCATTACGTTACACCATTGATTCATAATAACGGGTAAATCTCTATAAGATTGAATCCACTTTGCATACATAGTGCCGATAACCGTTTCACTGGTCGGACGGATAGCAAGCGGTTCTTCCAACTTTGCACCGCCAGCGTGGGTAACAACCGCAACTTCGGGGGCAAAACCTTCAACGTGTTCGGCTTCTTTCGTGAAGAAACTCATAGGGATAAGTAAGGGAAAGTACGCGTTTTTAGAACCCGTTTCTTTGAAACGCGCATCCATATCTTTTTGAATATTTTCCCAAATAGCATACCCGTATGGACGGATAACCATAGTGCCTTTAACGGGACCGTAGTCAACGAGTTCGGTCTTTAACACAACGTCGGTATACCATTGAGCAAAATTTTCATTGATGTCTGCTACTTCTTTAACAAATTGTTTTTCAGCCATAATAATCTCCAAAGCAAACTGATTTTTAACAAGTTAATATGATTTGCGCTCTCGTATTAAAACACAAAACCTAATAATGAGCGCATTTTTACTTATTCATTATATCAGCAAACATCAAATATATCAAGTTTTTTTATAAATATTTATAGAAAAAGGCTTGAAAAAGAAATTGTATTGCTATATAATATATATTGCAAAAGCGTTGGCTTATAGATTAAGATTGAGAATAAATACTTTGCTCACTCAATTTTTTATTAAGCCGCATTATTTCCAAGGAGGATTTAACAATGGAAGACGTAAAGCAACTTACAATTAACGCCATTAGGGTTCTTTCTGCTGAAGCGATCCAAAAGGCAAACTCAGGCCACCCTGGTCTCCCCCTCGGCGCTGCACCCATCGGTTACGCCGCATTCACTAACATGACTTTTAACCCCAAGGATACCGCGTTTGATAACAGAGATAGATTCGTTCTCTCTGCTGGTCACGGCTCTATGCTCGACTACGCGCTCTACTATCTCTTTGGTTTCGGTCTTAAAAAAGAAGAACTTATGACCTTCCGTCAACTCGGTTCACGCACCGCTGGCCACCCCGAATATAACGTGTGCCCCGGTGTTGAAACTTCTACTGGTCCGCTCGGTCAAGGTATTGCTAACGCAGTAGGTATGGCTATTGCTGAAAATTACCTTGCTGAAAAGTTCAACAAAGAAGGTTTCCCCATCGTTGACCACTATACCTACGCGCTCTGCGGCGACGGCTGTATGCAAGAAGGTATTGAAAACGAAGCAGCATCACTTGCTGGTTCACTTAAACTCGGTAAACTTATCGTTTTATACGATGATAACGACATCACCATCGAAGGCAACACCGACATTACCTTTACCGAAGACGTTGGTAAGCGCCACGAAGCACTCGGTTGGCAAGTTATTAACGTAAAAGACGCTAACGACTTAAACGCTCTTAACCGCGCAATCAAAAAGGCAAAGGCTGAAAAAGAAAAGCCTTCACTCATTATCATTAAATCACTTATCGGTTACGGTTCACACTTAGTTGGCAACGCTGCTTGCCACGGCGCACCCCTTGGTGAAGAAGGTGTTGCAACCTTAAAGAAAAACCTTAACTGGACGTGTGATCCGTTTGAAGTTCCTGAAGAAGTATTCAAGCACTGCAAGAAGTTCGGCAACAAAGGCAAAAAGGCTCAAAAGGCTTGGAAGGCTATGTTTAAGGCTTATGAAGAAGCATATCCCGAACTCGCTAAAGAATACAAGGCTTGGAAAAACAAGGAACTCCCCGACCTTAAGAACATTGAAGAATTATGGCAATTTGAAAAGGACGATGCATCACGTGGTTACAGTGCAACCGTTCTTAACAAACTCGCTAAATACATCCCCAACCTTATCGGTGGTAGCGCTGACTTAGCACCCGCTAACAAGTCTAACATGAAATCACGCGGTGATTTCTTACCCAACGACAAGACTGGTTCAAACATGCACTTCGGTATCCGTGAACACGCTATGGCGGCTATCGTAAACGGTATGTATCTCCACGGAAGCCTTATCCCCTACTGCGCAACCTTCGCTGTATTCTCTGACTACATGAAGAACGCTATGCGTATGTCTGCGATTATGGAACTTCCCGTAACCTACATCTTAACTCACGACTCAATCGGCGTAGGCGAAGACGGTCCTACTCACCAACCTATCGAACACCTTGCAGGCTTAAGAGCAATGCCGCACATGAGAGTTTATCGTCCTGCTGACGGTAGAGAAACTGCTGCTGCTTGGATTAGCGCAGTTACTGGTAAAGATCCCGCATGTTTGGTTCTCTCTCGTCAAACCCTTCCTATGCTTGACGGCACTGGCAAAGACGCGTTCAAGGGTGGTTACATCCTTTGCGACAGCAACAAGAAAACTCCTGACGTTATCTTAATCGCTACTGGTAGTGAAGTTAACCTTGCAGTTTCAGCAAAAGCAGAACTCGCTAAATCTGGCGTTGATGCAAGAGTTGTTTCTATGCCTTGCGTAGAAGACTTTGAAGCACAAACCGCTAAGTATAAAGAAAGCGTTCTTCCTTCTAACGTTCGTGCAAGAGTTGCTATTGAAGCAGGCTCACCCATGTGCTGGTACAAGTACGTAGGCTTAGACGGAAAGATTATCGGTATGGAACGCTTTGGCGAATCAGCACCCGCTAAGAAGTTGTTTGAAAAATACGGCTTTACCGTAGAAAAGGTTGTTGAAGCAGCACTTTCCGTTGTTAAATAATAAACGATATATATAAGGACAAAACGGCTTGAGAAAATCGAGCCGTTTTTCTTATTTTAAGGCAAAAAGAAAAAAATTAAAAATTTTAAAATTTTCCTAAAAAATGCTTGACATCAAAATTCAAGAGTGCTAAAATTCAAGTATCTTCAATATAAAGGCTACGACGAAGACGGTTTTCGTTAAAACGTTTTTCCAGAGAGTTGGGGGCGGTGCAATCCCAGCAAAACTAAACGGTAAACTTATCACTTCCGAGCCGAAAGTCCGAAAAGTAACACTTAGTAGGCGCTTTCCGTGATTGCTGCGTAAAGGCATAAGAGTTGATGGACTCTGAGTGGCAGGAAACTGCAATTTGAGTGGTACCGCGAGTATATATTACCCGTCTCAAAGAAAATTTGAGACGGGTTTTTTATTTTATAAAACGATATTAAATTAAAATTATTTATGGAGGTAAAAACAATGAACTCAACCAACACTTTAACTCAGTTATCGGAAGTCGCAACAAGAATTAAGGAGTTGCGCGAAATTATTGGTTTCACCACTTCCCAAATGGCTGAAAAAACTGACGTAAACGAAGAACAATACGTAGTTTACGAAAGCGGAAAGGTAGATATTCCTTTCTCATTTATACATAAATGCGCTTTGGCGCTCGGCGTTGAAATGACCGAACTTTTGGAAGGTAGCACTGCTAAACTTTCAACCTACACCGTTACTAGAAAAGGTAAAGGTCAAGGCACTGCTAAAGAAGACGGTATCGATATTAAAAACCTTGCTCCTAAGTTTAAGGATAAACTTGCTGAACCTTACTGGGTAAAATACGAATATTCTGCATCACAACAAAATAAGCCCATTCAACTTACCACTCACTCTGGTCAAGAATTCGACTTGGTTTTAAGCGGTAAGTTAAAAGTTCAAGTAGGCAACCACACCGAAGTTTTAGAAGAAGGCGACAGCATATATTATAATTCTTCAACCCCGCACGGTATGATTGCGGTTGACGGAAAGGACTGCGTTTTCTGTGCAGTAGTTATGTCTGGCGACGACACCGAAGAAACGGTTGTTAGAAAGAGTGTTATGGCGGCTAAAAAATCACAAAAACTCGTTTGTGAAAAATTCGTTGAACCTACTGAAAACGAAAACGGCGAACTTATGAGCATCAAGTTCAAAAACACCGACACCTTTAACTTCGGTTTCGATATCGTTGACGGAATTGCTGATAAGTTCCCCGATAAACTCGCGATGCTCCACCTTGACAAGTTCAAGAACGAACGCCGTTATACCTTTAAGGATATCAAACGCGCGTCTAACCAAGTTGCTAACTACTTCACTTCACTTGGAATTAAGCGCGGCGACAAGGTTATGCTCGTTCTAAAACGTCATTATCAGTTCTGGTTCTGCATGGTTGCGCTCCATAAACTCGGCGCTGTTGCAATTCCCGCAACTAATCAACTTAAAGAACACGACTTTGAATACAGATATAATTCTGCCGGTGTAAAAGCAATCGTTTGTACTGCTGACGGCGACACTTACGAATTCGCTCAAAAAGCCGCTAAAAAGTGCCCGCAAGTAGACACTCTCGTTATGGTTGGCGGCGCTAAAGAAGGCTGGCGCGACTTCGATAAAGAATACCCCTTATTCTCTGGTAAGTTCGACCGCCCCGCCGACGCATCTTGCGGTGAAGAAACTGCGCTTATGTTCTTTACTTCAGGCACTACTGGCAATCCCAAGATGGCGGCGCACAAGCACACTTACGCTTTAGGGCATTTTGTAACCGCTAAATACTGGCACTGCTGCGAGCGCGACGGTTTGCACCTTACCATTTCAGATACTGGTTGGGGTAAATCTTTGTGGGGTAAACTTTACGGTCAATGGCTTTGCGAAGGCGCTGTATTCGTTTACGACTTCGATAAGTTTGATGAAAACGATATACTCCCGATGTTCGCAAAATACAACATCACCACTTTCTGCGCTCCCCCTACTATGCTCCGTATGCTTATCCGTGGCGACCTTTCAAAATTCGACCTTTCTTCTATCCACCACATGACTACGGCTGGCGAAGCGCTTAACCCCGAAGTATTCAATCAATTCAAAGCCGCAACCGGCTTAGAAATCATGGAAGGTTTTGGTCAAACTGAAACCACTCTTGCAATCGCTAACCTTTACGGCACTACACCTAAAATCGGCGCTATGGGTAAAGCAAATCCGCAATACGACGTTGACATCGTTGACCCCGACGGCAAACCCGTTGCTCCTGGTGAAGTTGGCGAAATCGTTATCCATACTGATAAGCAAGTTCCTTGCGGACTTTACAAAGAATACTATCTTGACGGCGTTAAAACCAACGAAGCATGGCACGATGGTCTCTATCACACTGGCGACACCGCTTGGCGCGATGAAGACGGCTACTTCTGGTACGTTGGACGCGTTGACGACGTAATCAAATCTTCAGGTTATCGTATCGGGCCGTTTGAAATCGAATCAGTAATAATGGAACTCCCCTACGTGTTAGAATGCGGCGTTTCAGCAGTACCCGATGAAGTTCGTGGTCAAGTTGTAAAAGCAAGCATAGTTTTAACTAAAGGGACTGTTCCTTCAGAAGAACTCAAGAAAGAAATTCAAAAATACGTTAAAGACCACACCGCTCCTTACAAATACCCGAGAGTCGTTGTGTTCCGCGACGAATTGCCCAAAACCATCAGTGGTAAAATCCAAAGAAATAAATTATAATAAATATTATGAAAAAGACTTTCGTTACGAATATGCCCGACCACATAGGCGCATTTTTGAAAGCGAGCAAGTGTTTTTCTTCGCTTGGTATCAACATTACAAGGGTAAGTTACAACAAAGCGGTTGATTCACATAAATTGTTTATAGAAGTAGACGGCGATATGCAAACTATTGAAAAGGCAAAAGAAAGCCTTGCTGAAATCGGCTATCTTCAAAACGATGAGAATAGCAACATCGTATTGTTGCAATTCCGCTTGCAAGACCACCCTGGTAGCGTTACCGCCGTTTTAGAACTCATAAGTAAGTTTAACTTTAATATTTCTTACATCAGTTCACAAGAAAACGGAACGGAATATCAACTGTTTAAGATGGGGTTGTTTGTTAACGACCCCATAAGTTTATCCAAATTCTTAGACCAAGCAAGAAAATTATGCGACGTGGACGTAATCGACTATAACCACACCGAAAAGGTGTTTGATAACGGCATATTTTATAATTCATACGTAGACGCACTTACGCGCCTTGCAAATCTTTCCGAAGATAAAAAGCAATCACTTTTAGTAAACGTTAACCTTGCAATGCAAACGCTTGACGAACAAGGCTTATCCCCTTATAAAACCTTTGAAAGCATAAGCAAGTTTGCAGAACTTCTATCGGCAGCAAAAGGCGAAAACTTTAAGCCGAGAATTACACAGCATACTATTACTGATAAAACTAAAATTACTTTAATAGAACCCGATTGTGGCAGCAATACCGCAATAATCGAGAGCGACGGGCAAAGAGTTTTCGTTGATTGCGGATATGCGTGCTATAAAAAGGAAATGCTTGCAATTATTAAAGAACTTGTTCCCGATTTTTCTACTAAAGAAGAAACGCTTTTAATAACCCATGCGGACGTTGACCATTGTGGGCTTATCAATGAATTTGATAAAGTCGTCGTAAGCCAAAATTCCGCAAAGTGCTTAACTGCCGAAAGCGAAGGTGGCGCGGGATTTCGCGAACAAAATCACTTGCATTTACCCTACGTAAACATTTGTAAAACGCTTACCGAATACGCGCCTATCGAAAAAGAAAAACTCGTTTCACCTTGGCGCGCACCTATATCGAACGCGCCCATTGAGCAAATAGGCTTTTATAGCGTAGGCGAACTCAACTTTGAAGTTTACGAAGGCAAAGGCGGACATCTTCCTGGTGAAATTATGCTTATTGATTTTGAACACCGCCTATCTTTTACTGGTGACGTTTTTATAAATTTGAGCGACCTTACCGAAAAGCAAGCGCAATATAATCAATACGCCCCGATATTGATGACTTCAGTAGATACCGATGCAAAACTTTGCTCAAAAGAGCGCAACGCTCTATTGCAAAGACTGGGTGCGGGAGAATGGAGTATTTTTGGCGGACACGGACAAAAGAAACTTTACCGCACGGTAAAAGAGAAATAAAAATTAAAACGGCTTTAGAAAATTCTACAGCCGTTTTTTTATAATTTTTTAAAAAACCTATTGAAATTACTAGCAAAAGCGTATATAATAAATGTATGGAAAAATTTGATAAAAACATTTTTAGAGATACCACTAAGCCCGTAAAAGTTATAATCGACACCGACCCCGGCGTTGACGATACCGCGTGCCTAATTTACGCTATGTTTGACGAGAACGTTGATATTAAACTTCTCACAACCGTTGCGGGCAACGTGGGTATTGACGTTTCAACCCGAAACCTTTTGCACGTTTTAGATCTTTTCGATAAAGATATACCCGTGGCGAAAGGCGCGGCAAGAGCGCTTCTTCGCGATAGCGAAACGGCTGAGTTTATACACCAAAAAAGCGGTATGGGCGGTTACACCCCACCCGAAGGTTCTACGCGCAAACTTTTAGAAAAAGATGCAATAGAAGCCATGTATGAAACCATTATGGCTGGCGACGGCGATATAAACGTAGTTGTTCTAGGTCCGCATACTAATATTGCGGGGCTTATCATCCGCCACCCCGACGTTATACCCAAAATTCCAAAGATAGCGTTTATGGGCGGCTCGCCTTACGGCAACCCCGATTACCCCGACCATATTTCTTTCAACATTTCTTCCGACCCCGAAGCGTTTAAGGTTGTACTTCTCAGCGGAATTCCCCTACTTATGTGCCCGTCGCATATGGGTAGAAGAAAGGCTCATTTAGATGAAGCATTCGTTAATAGTTTAGAAAATATCAATGACGTAGGCAAATTTTTGCACACGATGTACTCTGAATACTGGGAACCGAGTTATTCCGATAAGCGCATTACTACCAACGATACTTGCACCCTTCTTGCGCTTGTTTACCCCAAACTATTCGTTATGAAAAAGGTTGAAGCGGACGTAAACACTTGCTGCGAGCCTGGTAAAACGGATATTTGTTTTTGCGATAACGGCAAGATTGACTTCGTGCACGACGTTCACCGTGAAGATTTCTTAAAATTCTTAACGACCGAACTTAACGATAGTGATTTAGCATCCATTAAAATTAAAAGCAAATAAGAAAACACCCCTTCAAACAAGGGGTGCTTTTTTATGCTTTAATTTTTTTAGGTTTTTTCTTATAAAGAATAAACACATTAAATACTATGAACATAACTAGAGCAATTGCTAGCACTATAAGCGATTGAGTTAAACCTTGCGGAGCAAACCCTACAAGCAATAACAACGGAAAACCAAAAATCATTGCGGGAACGGTTTGCATTACTAAATTACTTGATGCTGGTGTTTCAAAAAGCGGGTCAACTTCACGAAGCAGTATTACGCCCGTACTTGCCGTACCCGTGAGCATACCAAATAGTGATGCCAACGCTTCATAAGTGTATTCAGGATAAACCCTTTTACACATAAAATTAAGATAAATTATGGTTACGGCAGTGCCTACGATTGCAAGCAAAATCAACGGCAACCACAATCCTTTTAACGCGTCGAAATCAATAGCAGCAATACCTGACAAAATCATCAAGTCGAACACAAAACCTGAAATACGGTTAAGCATATAATCGTTTGTATAGTCATGCGTCATAACCTTGATTTTTTGCAAGCCTTTCATAATTGCCTTTACAAGCAAAGCAAACAAAACTCCAAAAAGGAAGTTAAATCCCCAAATAAGAGGCTTGACCGTATTTATACCAAAATTTCCAAGCACGCCTAAATCTAAAACCTTGCTTACCCCCGCCATAAATAGATAGCAAGCAAAGTAAGTAACTATTATAATCGCAACGTTCATAGTCAACCTATCAACCGATTCCGATAACGGAATATCTTTAGGGTTAGGAATATCTTGTGAAACTTGGTGTCCAAGTCCGTCTTTTCCGCTTACGTCACGAAGTTTTCCTTTCTTTTTTAATACGTTAAGCCAAACCACACCTACGATACACGCAACCAAAAAACCTATCGCGGCAATTGCTAAACCAAAACTTCTTCCGCCAGCGAATCCGTACCCTTCAAACACACCGCCGAAGTTATACGCTTGCCCAGGGCCTTGACCAAAACCGAGCATCATTAAAAGCCCAGCTGCGGGAATAACGTTGGACATAACTAAAGATAAAAGTATAGTTATTACAAGCCCTATAATACCTTGAATAAGATAAGTGGAAACTACGGTTGCGCCAGTTTTTACAACTACTAAAGTGGATTTCTTATCCTTTGCCTTTTGCCCTTTTTTAAAAGTCAAAGCAATGAACCCAAGCGCTAAACAATGGTATGTTACCGACTCCATAAATCCGTTATCAATAAAGTTTTCAAATTCGGGAATAAACTTCAAAACGAGTATGATAACACCACCAAGCACGGCACTTGGCAATAACGATTTATTAACGAACGGAACTTTACGCCTTAAAGTGTTGCCTAATAGCATTGCACTAAAAAGTATTCCACATTGAATTATAAACTCCCAAAAAGAATAACTACTAGTATTTATCAACTTTTCGCCTCCGTTATAAATTCGTATAAATGCAAATATTTTACTGAGTTAAAACGCTTACTACCTTTAAGTTGTAAAGTCTTTCCATCTGGGAGATAGAAGTTAATTTTTCGTTTACCCAAGATGGTAACGCCGTAAAGGTCTTCAAACTTCAAGTCGAATAATTCTCCGTTTTTCAACCTAACTTTTACTCCATAATTACTTGCAATGATTTCTGCACGACCTAAGTCGTGTCGTTTTTTATCGTAAATAATTCTTGCTTTTAGTTTTTTGTCTGCAAACAAATCTTTTTGGTATATGGCTGCATATTCTTTAAGCAACACTCTTTGAGCATCAAACCACTCTTTAACCGTATCACCAAGTATATGACCGTTAATCGGTTTCAATTTTAAATCTTCTGTATATTCTACGGACAAATCACAGTTTTTGCACAAAAGTTTTTCTTTTTTAGAGTAAAGCGTATTAAAACTTTTACATTTTGGGCAGTAATAAAGCGCCCTTTCTAAATATTCTGCACGAACCCTACTTTTAAACTTTATACCTAAATCATAATCATTAGACACTACGTTTTCAAGAATAATTGCATAAAGTTCTTCTACGGTCATCTTTTCTATTTGTTGTACGGATAAAACTTTAACAACACCACAAGTAATCTTTCCGCGTCTAACGCCCCTTCCCCAACGCGGGTCAGCGCCGTAACCACCTTTTAAATTATACAAAACAAGTGGAACTTTAGCCATTTTGGCAAGTTTTGCAGTAGAAATATCAATTTTCCACGTTCCACCCGAAAGAGTTCTATTCCCTTCGGGGAAAACTGCAACAGTGCCACCTTCTCTCAAAACTTTTAGAGTGTTTTTTATCGTCAAAAGATCACTCTTGGACTTTGATTTAGGAATGGGTGCAACAAGCCATTTTATTATTGGCGAAATGATGGGTATTGTAAATAAATCATCACTTGTTATAAAGTATATTGGGCGCGAAAACGAAGATGCAAGCATAAACGGGTCTAAAGTCGTTAAATGATTACACATAATAAGCGCGCCTTGTGGCACGGCTTTTTCGCCATTATCCGCTTTTAAGTTATACCTTAAACGCAAATAAAGTTTAAAAAACGGCTTTAGCAACTTGTATATAACGCGATGGCGTGTTTTTGTCCATTTTTTGTTCTTTTTCATTTTATCTTTAAAATATTTTACCCGTTTGTGTTAAGAAAATTTACAGTTAAAAGTACGAATTTTGTAATTATTATTACATCATTATCAATCATTATACTATTCCGTTTTATCAACGGAATAGGGCGCGCCCTAACGGTTTATATCTCTTTTTAGGTAAACTAATAAATTTCTTGCAAAATAACTATGCTTTTGATATAATAAAGTTATCCTAATATATTTTATATTTTAAAAATTTAAAAAAACTTTAAAAAGGAATAAATATGAAAAAAATAGCACAATTTTTTAAGGTTAGCAAAGATGAATTTATAAAGTCGGCACAAGGCGTTGACTATGAAAATATACTTCTCCCCAAGCGTGCAACGGCTGGCAGTGCGGGTTACGACTTTTTCTCTCCCGCAGAATTTTTCCTTTCCCCTGGTGAAACGGTCAAAATCCCCACGGGTATCCGTGTTAAGATTGATGAAGGTTGGGTGTTAAAGATTTACCCGCGTTCAAGCCTTGGTTTTAAGTACCGTCTATCCCTTGATAACACGGTTGGCATTATTGACAGCGACTACTATTTTGCTGATAATGAAGGGCATATTTTTATAAAAATGACCAACTGTGGAAATAAAGATTTGCTTATCGAAAAAGGCAAGGCTTTTGCACAAGGTATTTTCTTAGAATACGGAATTACCGTTGACGACGACTGCACCACTTTGCGTACTGGCGGAATAGGCAGCACGGATAAAAAATAAAAATTCAAAATAATAAAACCGCAAACTATTTAGTTTGCGGTTTTTCTTTTTATACTGCTTGACTGCCGTCAAGTCCTTCTTCGGCTTTTTTAGCAGTAGCGTCGTTTAAGCACTTGAGTTCATAGAACTTGCCTTGCTTTGCCATAAGTTCATCATAAGTGCCGCTTTCAACGATTGCGCCCGCATCCATAACGATAATTCTATCCGCATCACGAATAGTAGAAAGTCTATGTGCAACGATAAAGGTCGTTCTTCCGCGGATAGAAGAAGATATCGCTTGTTGAACGTGGTATTCAGAAATATTGTCAAGCGCGCTGGTTGCTTCGTCAAGAATAAGAATTTTGGGGTTTCTTATAAGCGCGCGTGCAATAGTAATTCTTTGGCGTTGTCCGCCAGAGAGTTTATCGCCGTATTCTCCGATATCGGTATCAAGTCCGTTCGGTAGGTCGGGCAAAAACTCTAAAATGTTCGCCATTTCAAGCACCTTTTGGAATTCTTCTTCCGTATAAGAATTAAGCCCAAAAGTAATATTTTCTCTAATCGTTCCAGCAAATAAAATGCTGTTTTGCGGAACTACTGAAATGTGGTGGCGGTACTCTGAAAGGTTAATGTCGTCAATCGACTTATCGTCAATGAAAATCTCACCTTTTATGGGTTTCAAAAAGCCTATAATCATATTCATAAGCGTTGATTTACCCGAGCCGGACGCACCCACGACCGCTATACACTCGCCCGCTTTTACGTCAAGCGTAAAGTCTTTTACAACAAGTTGTTCGGTGCCTGGATAACGGTAAGAAACGTTGTCAAAACGCACGTCGCCTTTTATCTTTGAAATTTTTGCCTTGCCTATGCTTGCTTCGATATCTAAAGCGTTCATAATTTCAGAAACTGAATCAAGCGCTTCTAAACCACCAGAAAGGTTAGGGTAAATATTGATAAGCGTGCTAACGTACCCGCTGATTTGCGTGAACATTGATTGATAAAGCACAATGTCCCCTACTTCAATATGACCTTGAACGGCAAGGACTGCACAGAACACCAAGCACGCTGCGCTGAGCAAATGATTAAGCGCCCAAGATGAAGAACCAAAATAAGCCGTCGTTTTATCGGTCGCCATACCCGAATCGGTAAGTTGCCCCATATGGCTGTTGAACTGCTGCATTTCCGCATCTTCTAAGCCGTGCGCCTTAGTTACTTGCATCATCTGCAACATACTCGTAAGTTTAACGCTTACCTTTTCCGTTTTCATACGGAAATCTCTATGTGCGCGGCGCAGTTTTTTTCTAAAAATCCAAGATAACGTTACGTTAAAGGGAATAACCAGCAAGAAAAACAGCGCTATCCAGCCGTTCTTGACGACTGATATTACAATCGCAATAATTACGCCAACTATATTTGGTAAAAGCGTTCTAACGATAGTAGATAACAATGAATCAACCGCATCGGTATCCCTTAAGAATTTAGATTGAATTTTACCCATTTGCATATCTTTATGATAGGTTATGGATAAGCTTTGCAGTTTTCTAACGACCGCGCTCTTAATGCCCGCACTAGTTCTGCGGCACATTTTACTAATAATCATTGCGCGCCAAGTGGTCGTGGGCACGTTCATTATAATAAGCGAACCCAAAATAACCGCGGCAATAATAATCTTTCTCCAAACGTCCGCACCGACTGCCGCACCTGAAGATACGGTTGCAGTAACCAAGTTAATTATGTAAGAAGTAACAAGCGGCGTAACCCATAACGGAGACGCTTGAAGAACGTAAACGAGCGTAGAAGAAATAAGCGGCCAAGCGTTCATTTTAACGATTTTGCCTAAAAATTTATTGCCTTCCTTACCAAGTCTTGTTTTCTTCTTTTCAAAAAGATTATCGTATCCACCGTCCCTATCAAATCTTCCGCCACCGCCAAAGCCGTAGCCCCTAGGTCCACCTGCGTACATAAAAACATCTCCTAAAATCTTAAGCCCAAAAAACTAAAACGTTTTTACTTTGGATAAAAATTACCCCGCCATACATACTAAAAGGATATAACTTATCATAAGTTATATCCTTCTTTCGCGTACAGTATATTACTATTAAAAGTGTTTGTCAATACTTTTTTATAAAAAATATTTAAAAATTTTTTTTCAGTAAAAATCAAGCGTTTTTGGTTAAAGCCTTGTAAAATGCATCAACGCCGACGCTTACGTCTCGGTAAGTTTCTTCAAAATTTCCAGTCCACCACGGATCAGCAACGTCCCTATTTTCACCCGCGTATGAAAGTAAAAGTGAAATCTTATTTTTGGGGTCGCCACCAAAAATTCTTTGCATGTTTTTAAGGTTAGCCGCATCCATGCCGATAAAATAATCGTAATCGTTATAATCTTTTGCGGTAAGTTTAACGGCGTACTTTCCCTTGCAAGAAATCCCTAAGCGGTCAAGAACTCCACGCGTTCCACGGTGTACGGGGTTGCCAAGTTCTTCACTGCTGGTTGCTGAAGATTTAATCAAAAACTTATCACTTTCGCCCTTTTTTTCCACCAAGTCTTTCATCAAAAATTCCGCCATGGGCGAACGGCAAATATTGCCGTGGCATACGAACATTATTTTAATCATCGTTTATTTTTTGCCTTCCAAAATCGCAAGAAGTTCCATCAACGTTTCTTTTTGCTCTTCGGTTATTTCAGGAATGTTTTCTATTGCTTCAACGAAAGTATCGTGGTCTTCTTCGTCAATTTCTATGATAACGTTTTCACCTATCATATCAAGAATAAATTCGTTTTCATGAATCGCTTCAACGATTTGTTTAGCATCATCAATAGTGATGTGCTCTAATACGTCTGGATCGTGCACCTTTTCAATGTAAGTTCCAAGCGCATAGAACGCCTTGCCTGCTGAACCGAGTTTTAAGTTTTCAACTGTTAAATTGTCAATTGCCGTTCTAATTTCAGGGGTAATATTAGGATCGCCTTCGGGCGCAAGCATTGTCTTAACTCCGTTTAAAAGTTGACCGAAAATCTTTTCGCCGTCTTTGTCAAGTATATCCATGTTATTACCAACTTTGGTTAAAACGTCACCAATATTGTTTAACACTGCCGCTTGGTCAGCCCCACCATCGGGATTAATTTGCAATAAGGTGTCCGCAATATCTAACACGTCGTTAGATATATAAATAATTACTGAAAAAACGTCCGTAACGGTATCGAGTTTTATCGGTTCACCATGCGCATCTTTAGTTGTAGTCAACGATTCAAAATACCAACCACCAACAGTATTATAAAATTCACCCATGAATGAATTATTATAATGCTCTAACTCTAAATGAAGTATCGGGTTAACAGTCGGCGCTTTAATTTCATTTTCTTCTAAGGTTGCTATACCTTCCACACAAGCCGTTTGTTCTTGATTTATTTGAACGTCGCCAAGCGTAGTAACAATCTTATCCGTTTGAGCAAATAACCCAGTAAGCGGTGCACAAACAAAAAACGCAACTAATAAGCCTTGTAAAATACCAACACCCATGCCAACAAGCACGCCTTTCTTTTTACCTTTTCTTACAAATATTTTTAAGATAGGGAACAAAAGTATCCAACTCACAAATTGCAACGCAAAGAATATTACAAAGTATGCAACGATAGAAAGCATTAACTTTTCTATTGAAAACATAAAGTCTGCAATTTCCGCAGGAATATCGTATCCAAGACTGTGAAGCGCTTGCTGCAAAATTTCAGGTATAGTTTGACCGTTAATTTTAAGTGACAACAACCAATCCACAACGATTTCTCTTAAGAAAAACGCGCCAACCGCACAAAGAATTATAAGAATACATCTTAATATAGAGCGGTTTCTGCCCCTAATAGCGCCAAGCCCAGCACCTAAAGCAATGCATAAAACAGTAAACGCAAGAACACCTATAGTTATATGGTCTAATTCCATTTCCATTTCTCCTTTATACTTTTCCTATATTTTTATTTTATCACTTTCTATAAACTTTTTCAAGCGTTTATATAAAATATATGCACACGCTACGCAATATGTAAAAAGCACCGACAAACAAGTCGATGCTTTTTTGTTTTTTATAATGAAATTAAAAATTCTTTTATTGTTTTGGCAAGAACTTTATGCCCTTCGTCGTTAAAATGAAGTCCGTCAGTAGTGTATTTTTCTCTTTGTTTTTCATCGTTGGGATCTATGCCCAAATTTTCAAAAAGGTCAAGTACGGGATAGTTATACTCTTTTGCGGTTTTTTGTATTATTTTAACATATTCGTAAAGTGGCAATGCGTCTGGTTTTTTCAGCGGTCTAGTTGACGGCTTATAACAACTTATACCCTTAAAACACATTTTTGCAGGTGCAATAAAAACAATCTTTTTATCACAATAGTTTTCTTTTAAGAAATTCATTAAAAACCTAACCGCACCGTAAAAAGTTGCAGGGGTTTTATCTCCCCACTCTCCTACCAGCGCATCGCCGTGAAGATAATCATTTACTCCACCATAAACAACTATAATATCCGCATCTTTATTAAGGTCGTAAACTCTTCCACAAAAATACAAATCTTGTCTAGGTTTTGCCGTAGGAACACTTTGATAAGCAAGCCTTGTTCCGCCAATTCCATAGTTATAAACAGCCTTTAATTCGCATTCTCTTTTTAATATGTTATCATAACGATTTTTTTCTTTATCTATAACGCCATGCCCTTCAGTTATACTATCACCCAAAAAATCTATAATTTTCCCCTTCAGTTCCATATATTTGCTCCTTTGGTTAACGATATTATATTACTCTATAATACTTTTGTCAACGAGAATTCGGAAGTTTTATTTAAATCAATTTTTTTCTTTATTTTCTCGTTTTCACTTTCTATAACAATCTCATATTCACCATAAAAGCCGTTAAATTCTATAATATCACCACCGCTAATTCGAGTTGTAAAACTCGTTTTCCATTGTTTGTTTATCAAATCGTCTAATATTTTATATGATAACTTATTAGAACAATCGAAATTTAATAATCCACCACGTCGTACGTTGTTTAAACTAGTCAAATCACCCATTATAGATTTGTGCGAATACCCGTCAACGAAATCCCAATAAATTATAGTATCAATCTTTTCTATACCAAACCAAAGTGAATATAAGTTCTTAATCAATTCCGCTTGAATATTCTCATCAACTACTCCGTCAATACGCGTAGGAACGGTCACTTCGGTAATCGATAAAGGCAGCCCCAGTTGCTCATACTTTTCAAAGAATTTCCAAAACGCATATGGGGATGCGCACTTTTTGTCACACCACATCATATGCGCTTGAAAGCCCACGCCTTCTATGGGAACACCTTTATCTAAATTTGACTTAACCAATTCGTAATATTGCCAGTTGTCGTTTAGTGCATCGTTGTATACGTTTTGTCCTTCGTTGATAATAAGTCTATTATTCTTGAAATATTTTTTTGCCGTTCTAAACGACCACTCAACGTCCTTTCTAAGCGTCGTTTCCCAACTTTTATCATTTTGAAATATCTCGTTCATTACTTCAACGTCTGGTATAACTTTTGCATAGCGCTTTGCAATAATCTCAAAACGTTTTTCAAGTGCCTTTTTATATTCATCAAAACTTAAATTCTTTGCCCATTCTGGGATAAAAGGTTCGTAATTTAAACAATGAAGTTT
Organism: Christensenellaceae bacterium; assembly: GCA_045594285.1. Lineage (GTDB taxonomy): Bacteria > Bacillota > Clostridia > Christensenellales > Borkfalkiaceae > UBA1259. The sequence continues at coordinate 121,340 of JAZNYF010000009.1, forward strand.
AGGTTCTATCCCTTTTTCTTTGCAGAATTCCATTAACAAATCTATTGCTGGACGCCTATATATTTTAGGGCAATCAACGTTAAATCTACACTTGCCTTGCTCCGGTTCTAAGGAATTCCAATAAAACGGAAGCGTAGTTATGTTAAAAAGTTTAGCAAACTTTTCTTTATAAATTTTATTCTTGTCTTCGTTCTCAAACTCACCAAGCAAAAAACCGTTGCACCCAAACTTAAATTTATGCCTTGTTTGTTTGATATTTATTCTATAACTTTTATCTTTGTCCAGCCCAAGTATTTTTAACTTAAAGTTCCCCATTCGATTTTTTTTGATGTTTTCTTTTATTTTGTTTTTTACGTCAACCTGTTCGTACTGTTTTAAAATTTTATCCATATTCATTATTCTCCTTTTTATATGGTTAGGCGTTTATTGCCTACGATTTAATTATAACACGCTTAAAAGACGTACACAATAAAATACATGTCTATTATTCGGTAAAAAAGGTTGATTATTCGAAACAAATTTGCTATAATTTTTGCAATAAACGGGAGATTTGCTATGTTTTTCGAAAATGAATTTGCTGCATTTGAAATAATTGACGTTTTTAAGTTAAATCAAAAAAACATCAAAGCCATAACTCACGGACGTCCATTCAACGCCCTATCTTTTCGTTATAATGCCGATACTCACATATTAACTAAAAACAAAGACTATCACCTTAAAGATAATACCGTGGTTTTTGTTCCCGCAAATTTTGAATACGTGCGAGAAACCGTTATAGACCAACTTATAGTTGTTCACTTTAAAATATTTAATGCTGAATTTAGCGATTTTGAATATTTTAACACAAACGCACAAAACGGTATTTCGTCGATGTTTGCTCAATTGTTTAATTTGTGGCAAGAAAAAAACGTAGATTACAAATACAAATGTTCTGCATTATTCTGCAAAATTTTAGCTGAATGCCACGTCCAAAATTTTAAACAGCCAATTGCTCCTTCAAAAATTCAGCGCTCTATAGATTACTTGATCAAAAATTACCAAAAAAACATTAGTATTAAACAAATTGCCGAGCAATCTTTTATTAGTGAAGTATACTTTAGAAAACTTTTCAAAAAAGAATTTAAAATATCACCGCAAAAATATATAAACAACTTAAAATTAGAAAATGCGATTGATTTAATGCAAACAGACTATTATTCCCTTAAAGAAATTTCTTCTATGATTGGTTTTAGCGATTATAAATATTTTTTAATTCAATTTAAAAAATTCACAGGTTTATCCCCAACCGAATATAAAAAGAAACTATAAAATTCAAAAACTTCTTTATAAAACAATACTTAAGAACAAAAAAGAAAAAGCACTCATCTTTTGATGAATGCTTTTCTTTTTGGATGCAGCAACAAGCATGTGCTTGCCGAAAGGCAAAAATGTCGCTAATAGTTTTATATCGTATATAAACCGATTAAATAATTTTACTGACACCGTTTAACCCTTTACTAACTGCGACTTCTTCGCGGACCTAATCGGAACGATTAGCGGTTCGGGAACGGTTGTTGCATAAAGAAAAAGCACTCATCTTTTGATGAATGCTTTTCTTAATGGATGCAGCAACAACCTATCTTCCCGGACCGTCGCCAGTCAAGTATTGTCGGCGCTAGTGAGCTTAACTTCTGTGTTCGGTATGAGAACAGGTGGGACCTCACCGCTAACGTCACCGCAATGGTATATCTCGGATT
>JAZNYF010000010.1:0-282153 GCA_045594285.1 Christensenellaceae bacterium
CTTACCCCCTTAAATTCCCCACTCTTCATCGCCGCCGACGTTATCGTAATTTGAGAACATCAAAACGTCTTGAAGAAGGTTTTCGATTGTTGCACTCGGTGCAACGTAAGTTTTTTTCGTCATAGTTTTTTACCTCCTTAATTACAATACGACTAAAAAACTAGTAAATAATTTTAATCTATCAAGGGGCTTTTTCTCTATGCGAAAGTATAGAGAAAAAGGGTGCACCCTTTCATTAAAATATTCTTTTGCATTCGTATTATACATTATATATTTACAATATACTTCACTTACATCACATAATGTAGTGCCCGTCTTGTAGTTTTTTGTTTTTTCATTTGTAAATAAATTTACAAACTGTATCAAAAGTGATATAATTATCGAAAAATATATAGTTTTTAGGAGATAATTTATGAAAATCCATAAAATTGCAGTTGTTGCTGGCGACGGTATCGGACCTGAAGTTATTGCTGAAGGTATGAAGGTTTTAAATACGATAGCAGAACTTGACGGAACTTTTAAGTTTGAATTTACCGAATACCCTTGGGGTTGTGAATATTATAAGCAAACTGGCAAAATGATGGCGGAAAATGGCATTGAAGAACTTCAAAAAAGCGATGCTATTTTCTTAGGTGCTGTTGGTGCACCTGGTGTTCCCGACCATATTTCTTTATGGGATTTGTTGCTAGTTATAAGAAAATCTTTCGATCAATATATAAATTTACGCCCTGTTAAGTTACTTAAAGGCGCACCTTGTCCGTTAAAAGATGCTGCGCCCGAAGATATAAATATGACTTTCGTTAGAGAGAATACTGAAGGTGAATACGCTGGCAGCGGCAGTTGGCTTTTCAAAGATAAACCTAACGAAGTAGTTATTCAAGACGGCGTTTTCTCAAGAAAGGGCTGTGAACGCGTTATTAGATACGCTTACGAACTCGCTAAAAAAGAAGGTAAGAGTTTGACCAGTATCAGTAAGGGCAACGCGCTTAACTATTCTATGGTATTCTGGGATAAAATCTTTAAGGAAGTTGGTCAAGAATACCCCGAAGTTAAAACTTATTCACTTCTCGTTGACGCGGCTAGTATGTTTATGATTAAAAACCCCAAACGCTTTGAAATAGTTGTAACTTCAAACCTTTTTGGCGATATTTTAACCGACCTTGGCGCTGCTATTGCGGGCGGTATGGGGCTTGCTGCTGGTGCAAACCTTAACCCCGAAAGAGCGTTCCCGTCAATGTTTGAACCTATCCACGGCTCAGCACCTGATATTGCTGGCAAAGGCTTAGCAAATCCGCTTGCAACCGTTTGGTCTGCAAGTCAACTTCTCGACTTCTTCGGGCACGAAGACTGGGGCAAAAAACTTATCGATATCATTGAAGAAATGCTTGTCGAAAAGAAAGTTCTTACCCCCGACCTTGGCGGCTCTGCTTCGACTAAAGAAGTTGGTGCGGAAGTAATTAGAAAATTAAAAGCGTAAAGATTTAAAAATTAAAAGCGTGCAACTTTTTGTTGCACGCTTTTAATTTTTACCCAACTTAAAGTTTTATTCATACTTCCCCTTTCCGTAACCATAAGGGGATTTATTAAACCCAAAAATTTCAATATAACTTAACCGAGTAAAAAATCTATACCTTCTAAATAACCGTCAAAACCCTTACCAGTAATGGTCTTTGCGGCGTATTCACGCACGAAAGATATTTTTCTAAATTCTTCCCTTTCGTTTACTTCAGTTATATGCACTTCAACGGTGGGAATATTGACCGACTTTAACGCGTCCAAAATGGCTACGCTTGTGTGAGTGTATGCGCCGGGGTTGATAACTATGCCGTCAAACTTATTATAAGCCTTTTGAATTTCTGTAACCAAAGCCCCTTCGTAATTCGACTGAAAGCACTTTACCTTTACACCCTTAACCTTGGCGTGTTTTTTGATGAGTTCAACAAGCGCTTTATAAGTTTTATCGCCGTATAAATGCTTTTCTCTAATACCTAACATATTTAAGTTAGGTCCGTTTATAACCAAAATTTTCATAGTGAATTTATAACTCCTTGCACGGCACTTTTTATATCGCCGTCGTTATCGATTACAAAGTCCTTAAATACTTCGTATTTATCCTTTCTCTCTAAGTAAAGTTTTTTAACAGTTTCTATATCTTTTGAAAGCGGTCTGCCGTCGGTAGCAAGTTTATCAATATCGCGCTTAATCCAAAAGATTTTTGCGTTTTGTTTTAGCGGAAAATAATTTCTTTCATTCTTTATAACGCCGCCGCCCGTGGCAATAATTTTACCACCTAAAACGCCCACTTCTTTTAACACTTCCGTTTCTAAATTTCGGAAGTATTCTTCACCGAATTTAGCAAAAATTTCAGGAATTTCCATCCCCGCTTTTTTAACTATTAACTCATCCGTATCGATAAATTCCCTTTGCAATTTTTCTGCTAAAATTTTGCCGACCGTACTTTTTCCACAACCAGGCATACCGATAAGAACTATATTTTGCATTTGGCTCTCTAAACTCTTTACGATAGGCTCAATTACGCCATCATCCACTTTTTTATCCAAAAAATGCTCCATAGCATATTTTGCTTGCGCAACTAGCATAGGTAAACCGTTAGAATATTTTACACCCAACTTTTTCGCTTGATAAAGTAGCATTGTAAGCGCGGGATTATACACCGCATCCGCTACCCCCGTTAGGTTTTTAAACGCCGCAAGGTCAATCTTACAAGTGTAATTTTCAGGGTACATACCAACTGGCGTAGTGTTAATTACAACGCTTGTTTCACTTGCCGTTTGCTTATAATTCTCATAGTTCACTTCGCCCGTGCGTGATAAAACTTTTACGCTTTTAGCACCTAAAAACGAGCAAACTGCCCTAGCCGTTGCACTCGTTCCGCCGCTACCTAGAATAAGAACTTCCCTATCCTTGATTTCAATACCCGCGCGGGATAGCATATACACCATACCGTCAAAATCGGTATTAAACCCAAGTTTTTTCCCACCGCGGTAAACGACTGTATTGACCGCACCGATTTTTAGCGCGCGCTCGTCAATCTCGTCTAGGAACGGCATAACGTCCTTTTTATATGGAATTGTTATATTAAACCCTTTAAGCCCGCAGTTTTCAACAAAATCACCCACAGTTTCGGGCGCAATCTCGAAAAGTTCGTAAGAATAATCGCCCAAAAGGTTGTGTATAGGTTTTGAGTAACTGTGCTTTAAGGTTTTACCTATAAGCCCAAATTTTTCGCTCATAATTAAACGATTTCTCCGTATGCACCAAGGAAAGTAAATTGCTCGGTTGAATTATCGAGTTCGTAAAGTAAGTTTTGCACGCCCTTTTCTCTAATATCACAGTTAAAGTCGAAGTAGAACATAAATTCAAAACTTGAACCTACTATCGGGCGAGATTCTAACTTGGTTAAGTTTATGCCAAGGTTAGAGAACTTTGACAAAAGTTTATTCAAACTACCCGGTGCGTTTTGCGGAAGGGTTGTCATAATACTGATTTTGTTTGCATCAGCATAAAATTCCATTTCTTTTGCAATCAAGATAAAACGAGTGTAGTTGTTGTCGCTGTCTTGAACGTTGGTTTCTAAAAGTTTTAAGCCGTAAAGGTCGGCACACTCTCTTGAAGAAATTGCTGCAACGTCTTTCCTTCCGCTTTCAGCAACCATGCGCGCTGCAACAGCGGTGTTTGCACAAGCAATAACGTTTGCGTTCTTAAATTGTTCAAGATACTTTTTGCACTGAGTAAGCGCTTGTTCGTGAGAGTAAATTTCTTTAATATCTTCCTTTTTTACGTCTTTATTAGTAACCAAGTTATGTGAAACTGAAAGTCTTACACTTCTAACTATGTAGAATTTATGCTCTTTCATAAGGTCGTAGACTTGGTTTACTGAGCCCGCCGAACTGTTTTCAATAGGAAGAACGCCGTATTTACAAAACCCCTTTTCAACCGCTTGGAACACCGCGTCAAAGTTCTTAAAATAAGTGATGTCCGCAAGTTCAAAAAGTTTATCCGCAGCAATACCAGAGTACGCACCAACAACGCCTTGGCAAGCAACTTTTGCTTTAACGGGGAACTTAAGTTCACCTTTTGAAAGCGCCGCTTGAATTTTATCACCGATCTCCGAACGGTACTCAGCGTTCATCGTTTGATAAGCCTTGCTCGTTTCAAAAATGGTTTCAAAAACTCTCTTTAAATAAACTTGTTCGCTCTCGTCTACCTTATCGGTTACGCGGAGAAGAATTTTCTTTTCGCGTTCGGGGTCGTTCACAGCCTTGCCAGTTTGCTTTTTTGCTTCACTAACTTGCTGTACGAGTTTCATTCTTTCACCGTAAAGGGTTGCTATTTGATCGTCGATAATATCGATATTTTCTCTAATCTTTGATAAGTCCATTTTTATTGCTCCTTATAAACAGTCGTATATAGCGATTGCAGTAATCGCTTCAATCACAGGCACGGCTCTAGGCGTAATGCAAGCGTCGTGTCTACCTTCAATTTTAAGTTTTACGTTCTTTTTTGCCACCATATCTACGGTGTCTTGTTCTTGAGAAATACTCGGCGTGGGCTTTATTGCTACGCGGAAAGTTATAGGCATTCCGTTAGAAAGACCGCCGTTTATACCGCCGTTGTGGTTAGTTTTCGTTTTAACCGTATCCCCGTCGTAATAAAAGGCGTCGTTTGCGGCACTTCCACGCATTGATGAAAGTTCAAACCCGCTGCCGAATTCTATACCCTTAACCGCAGGCACGGCAAACGCAAGGTGTGAAATTATACTCTCAATGCTATCGAACATATACTCTCCAGCACCGACGGGCATTCCTTCAACAACACACTCGATAACACCGCCAACCGAATCAAGACTTGCAGCCGCGTCTTCAATCTCTTTCATCATAGCGTCTTTAACGCTTTCATCTTGCAAGGGGAAAAACTCGTCTTTAGGCATAAAAACTTCGCCATCGCGATAACTTTTACCCTTAATTTTGCCTATTTGTGATATATAAGCGTAAATTTTAATACCTTTTTCTTGCAAAATTTGCTTTAATATTCCACCCGCAATACACATAGGCGCAGTAAGTCTGCCAGAAAATTTTCCACCGCCGCGATGGTCAAACCCATCGCCGTACTTTGACCACGCAACGAAGTCCGCGTGCGAAGGTCTTGGGGTTTTTACCGTATTATCGTAATCTTTACTTCTTTGGTTAGTGTTTTTAATAACCGCCTTAAACTCGCCGTTAAACACCTTGCCGTCAAACCCCTTTTCTACAATAACTTCGTCGGCTTCTATTCTTTTGGTTGAATAAGCGGTAACCTTTGCCCTACGGCGCGCCATAAAGCCTTTTAACTTTTCAAAATCAGCACTTTTGCCGTCAAGTCCAACTACCTTAACGCCTATTTCTTCAGCGTGTGATGCACCGAAGATTTCAATTTTAAGTTTATTGCCGTTATAAACGGAAAACTGCTTATCGTTAAACTTCACTTGATGCACCCCCTAATTTATTGTAATCTCTAAAGAAAGTCGGGTAAGATTTGTTTATAGCCTCAGCGCCGTTTATTTGAGAAACGCCGTCTACACCAAGCGCTAAAACCGCAGTACTCATTGCTAAGCGGTGATCGTTAAACGCATCGGCAACCCCAGCGGTAACTTTTCCGCCAAAGATTGCAAGGCACTTGCCGTCCGTATCAGCGTTTATTCCAAAGCCTTTAAGCATAGCAATGGTGCTTTCTACCCTATCACTCTCTTTAATTTTTAATCTTTCAATATTGCTTATAACCGTAACCCCTTGCGCGTAAGATGCAAGCACTGCGCTAATGGGCACTAAGTCGGGGCAGTCTTCAGCCGAATAAGTAAAGGCTTTTAAGTTGCTCTTTTTAACCCTTATCTTATCTCCTTTAAGTTCAATAGACGCGCCCGCCTTTTTCAAAATATCAATAATATACTTATCACCTTGAACGCTGTCAAGATTTAAGCCAGAAACTGTAATATCTCCGTTTACCGCCCCCGCCACTAAGAAGAACGCCATGTTCGACCAGTCGCCTTCGGGCTTAACAAACCCTTTATAAACTTGGTTGCCCTTAACTATATAACCGTTTCTCTCTTTGATAATCTTAACGCCGTACTTTTCAAGCACTTCGATAGTGATATCCACGTAAGGCGCGGATACGAGCGGAGTAGTAAGCGTAATTTTACTGTCGCCTTTTAAGGTTGGAAGCGCCATAAGTAAGCCTGAAATATATTGTGAACTTATATCCCCGCGAATTTTATATTCGCCCGCACTAAGACATCCGCTTATTTCAATCTTATCCGTTTTAACCGCCGAAACACCGTTTGCTTTTAGAACGGCAAAAAGTTCTTCGTTAGGTCTGTCCATAAGTTTGCCGTGGCCGATGAAAGTGTAATTTCCACCGAGCGCAGCACAAAGCGGTAACATAAAGCGTAAGGTTGAACCCGATTCGCCACAATCAAGCACGGTTTTGCCTTCTTTTAAATTTTTTAAGCAATTTTCGGTAACGAAAATATCGTTTGAAGAAAATTCGCCGCAGTTAGCAGTAGGCTCTTCGCCCGATAAAAAATTGCAAATTGCAATTCTGTGCGCGTAAGACTTTGAAGGTATAGCGTCTATTTCGCCCGAAAGGAATGCTTTTTCTATTTTTATATTCAATCTAAGTACCCCCAAAGTTCATCCACTTTGATTTTAACTAACCTACAATCTCCCACGCCGTAAACCATAATTAGCGTTATATAGTCGCCACTGCGTTTTTTGTCGTTTAAGGAAGATAAACAAATTTCCTTTACGGTGTAAGGGCACTCTAACTTGCCCACTTGTTTTTCTATTAAAGCAATTGCGTTACCAAATAATTCTTTGTCGATATATCCGTGTTTAAGCGAGTTTTTAAGAATAATCTTTAACCCTAAAGTAACCGCCCTACCGTGTGAGATAGTGTAACTTGACAACTTTTCAATACCGTGCGCGGGCGTATGTCCAAGGTTTAAGAGTTTTCTCATACCCCTTTCAAACTCATCGTTTTCAACCACAAATCTCTTGTAATCTACGCAGAGATATACTAGGTCTAAAATATCGTATTCGTCTTGCAAAAGCGTGTAGATTTTCTTATCTAAAAAGGCGTATTTCACCGCTTCGCCCATACCGTCAAGATATATTTCTTTAGGCAAAGTTGACAGGGTATTTACGTCGCAAATAACTAATGACGGTTGACAAAACGCGCCGACTAGGTTTTTACCGTGAGTTAAATCTATTGCCGTCTTTCCACCGACTGAAGAATCAATTTGTGCTAAAAGCGTGGTCGGAATTTGTATATATTTAATTCCGCGAAGGTAAGTTGCAGCGGCGAAACCCGCCATATCACCTACGACGCCGCCGCCCAGCGCAACAACCGCGTCCGTGCGGGTAAGTTCGTTTTGTGCTAAAAAGTTCAAAATTTCACTATACGTAGTAAGATTTTTGCTCTCTTCACCGTGGCAAAATACAAATTTTTTAACTTTATATCCCGCATTTTCTAAAGCGGTTGTAACGGTTTTAGAATAAAGCGCGTCTACGGTATCGTCGGTAACGAGTGCAAGCGTGCATATCGGCAACACTTTTTCAATGAGTTCACCCGCCCTTTCGATAAGGTTTCTACCTATTAAAACGTCATAACTCTTTGACGCGTTTACTTTTACCGTTTTTACTTGCATTATCATTTTAGAGAGTACCCCTTCTCATCTTTTCTGAAATAAGTTTCTTTTCATTACCATCGGCAAGAAGTTTTTTCATCTCGTCGATATCGCCCTTTTTGAGAGCGTTTTTATATTCTGTTAAACTGTTTACGATAGAATCGATTTCGTTAACCAAAAAGTCTGCGTTGTCAATGGTGAGTTGCGCCCACATTTCAGGAGATAGCCTTGCTACCCTTGTCATATCCCTAAAACTGCCCGCCGAAAAGCCCATAAACTGCGCTGCCGTATCGCTTTTAATATAAGAACTTGAAACAAGGTGCGCAAGTTGCGAAGTAAACGCGATTATTTCATCGTGCTTTTCAGCAGTTGTGATAACCACCGTTCCAAATCCTAAGATAAGTGAGTATTCTTTTATGAATGCGACCTTTCTTAAGTCCGCCTTTACGGGAACGAGTATCATAGACGCGCGGTCAAACAGCGTTGCCGTCGAGTGGCGAACGCCCGAAAATTCACGCCCAGCCATCGGGTGCGCACTGATAAACTCTAACGCAGGGTAACTTTGAGAGAGTTCTTTCATTTGCTTAACAACTCTTCTTTTATTACCGCAGCAGTCCATTACTATACAACCGTTCTTTAGTTTAGGACAGTATTCGTTTAACGCACTTTCTAACGCGTTGGGGTAAAGTGATAAAATAAGAATATCCATTTCCCCTATATTTTGTTCGTTAAGTTCATGGTGATAAGCGGATAAAAGTTTACCGTCAAGCATAGCCTTTTTACTGATGTCAAACGCATAAACTTCGTCCTTAGTTCTGCTTACGATAGTTCTACCAAGCGAACCGCCTATTAACCCTAAACCGATAATACCAACTTTCATTTTTTAGCCTTCTAATTTTCTATTTACCAAGGGAGCCATAGCCCTAATTTTACCCATCAAAGAATCGAATTGACCGGGGTTAAGTGATTGAGCGCCGTCGCAAAGCGCACACATAGGATTGTTGTGAACTTCAATAATAAGCCCGTCCGCACCCGCACCAACTGATGCAAGAGACATCGGTTCAACGAACTTAGCAACACCAGTCGAGTGGCTGGGGTCGATAATAATAGGTAAATGAGTTTTTTCTTTCAATGCGGGAACAGCCGATAAGTCAAGCGTATTTCTAGTCATAGTTTCGAAAGTTCTAATACCCCTTTCGCAAAGAATAACTTGACAGTCCCCTTCGCTCATAATATATTCGGCACTCATAAGAAGTTCTTGTAAGGTGTTTGCAAGCCCGCGCTTTAATAAAATAGGCTTGCCCGTTTTTCCAACTTCTTTTAAGAGTTCAAAGTTTTGCATATTTCTTGCGCCGATTTGGATTACGTCAACGTCCTTAAATAAATCCAAGTGCCCAACCGACAAAAGTTCGGTAACTATAGGAAGTCCAGTTTCTTCTTTAGCCTTTAAAAGTAAGCCTATACCAGTATCTTTCAAACCTTGGAACGCATAGGGCGAAGTTCTGGGCTTAAACGCACCGCCGCGAAGAAGGGTTGCCCCCGACGCCTTAACAGCCTTTGCAACTTCGATAATTTGTTCTTCAGATTCAACCGAACACGGACCAGCAATTACCGTGAAGTTATCGCCACCGATTTTATGCCCGCCGATATCGATAATGGTGTCTTCGGGGTGGAATTTTCTATTAGCGTTTTTATAAGGCTCTTGCACGCGTTGAACTTGTTCAACGATATCGAGTGAAGAAATAAGGTCCTTATCAACCCTACTCGTGTCCCCTACTAACCCCAAAACGGTTGAAGTTTCACCACGGCTAACGTGCACGTCAAGACCGAGTTCTTTAATCCAATCCACAAGGTTATCAAATTGTTGTTGTTCGCAAGAATTTTTAACTACGATAATCATAATACATCTCCAAATAATTTGGTTTAATTTTTTGTTATTAAACTCGCTTGAGTTTAATAACATTCTATTTAGATTTTAGAGCTTGTCCGTTATGCTTGCCCGTCTCAAAATGACAATTTTGTTTTTGTCACCCTGAGATGGACTTTCTTTGACCGACTTGCTCTAGGGTCTTAAACGACTTATAACAAAGTTTATTCGCGCTTAAAATTTTAAGTCATAGATGCAAGCAAGCCGCGAAAACGCGAAATTTGGCGCAGTGCGCGTACTTGCCGTACGCAATCAAGCCAAACTTTCGATTGACAAAGTATTGCGCCGTATATATGGCTTAAAAATAAAAAAGAACCTTGTAGTAATTGCTACAAGGTTCTATTTGTTTCCACGCAAAAACAATCCGTATAGTAATTACTAACGCGATATTAAAGAAGAGCGATTAAAGTAAAAATAAAAGTACGAATTGTAAAGTTTCATAGATATTAAACCTCAAAAATTGCTTTTATTATACTACCGCAAAAGCCCACTGTCAAGTATTTACTAAAAAAAATTTACCGCTTTAGTAAATTAAAGCGGCAATAAGTTTTATTAGTCGATTTGTTGTTGGTCAGACACGTTATAATAAGTAGCGTTTGCAATACTTTCAGGTATAGTTTGCCACTTGTTTGCCCCAACGTTATAAGTTATAGTTGAAGGGTCTGCAACGAAAGGACTGTCGGGATAATTTTCATCTTGACGTTTATAAGTGAAAAAGCAGGGCGCATCGTCAATGAAAGTGTTGTTAACCACGTCTACCACAAGCCCGTTTTGAGCGTGAATCATAATACAAGCAGCGCGCTCATCCATTGAATTTTTAAAGATATTGTTTTCAATAAGTAAAGTGCCGGTAACACCCCTATTATAGTAATGCCCAAATCTAATCATCCCGTATTCCGCACCGTCGAAAGTGCAGTTTCTAATAATGGTGTTTCCACCAACTTCGGCAATAAAGATAGGCGTAAACACACTCTTTGTTGCGTTAACGCTATTGGTAAAGGTGCAATTTTCAACTATTAGGTCTTCCACCATACCAGCCGCCCAGTTTCTTGCGATGTTAGTGTTACCGTAGAAAGAACAGTTTTTAATAGTTACGCGCATATAGTTTCTTTCGCCTTCGGCGCTAACCACACCGCTCGTACCAAAAGAAACGCCGCCGCCCTTACCAGTTTCTGGATCACTGTAAAAATGCGCGTTTTCTAACGTTACGTTGTCCGCATCAGCGTAAACGTTTACGTTTACAACCTGGACGCCCGTTTCAAAAACCAAGTAAGTTGAACCTTTCATTCTGTTGATTAAGTACACGTTTTCATACTCACCCGCTTTCAAAACGATAGAACAACTTCCACCTTTCTTTTCGGCTTGTGCTTGAAAGGTTGAAACTTCATTAGAATTTTGAGCAACGTAATCGACTTCAATAGTTCTTTCAGCATCGATAAATCCGCAAACTTCACAAAGTTTACCCACCTTTACAACGCCGTCAACTTCTTTATATACCGTTTGTTCACCAAAAGAACAGTTTTTACATTTGCTAGAGTTATCGCAAGCGGATACTAAAAGTAATCCCAATAAAAACATTAAACTAAGAAACAAACTAATAATTCTTTTCATTTTTCACCCCAAAAACAATACCGCCTTAAGTTATTCAAGGCGGTAATTTATTTAACTATTAAATTTCACCTTCGTAAATTTGTTGTTCACGAATATCATAGTAAGTAGATTTGCTTACCGAAGTCGGGATAGAAACCCAAGTATTAGGTCCAACGATAAATTCTACGTTTAACTTTGCATTATATTCTGCAAGTCTTGCATTAAACTCTTGCGCTTCTAAAAGTTTTTGTCCGTCAAGACTAGCCGTTGACTTTTTCCCCAACCCTTTACTATATGAAAAAACCTTGCTATCCGCAAATACGTTGTTTTTAACTTCTAAAGTAATGTCTACTTGTGAAATACTTTCATCAGTTTGCAAAGTTTCGTTTTTTGCTACAAACATAATGCACGCGTTTCCTTTAATATCTCTAAAGAAACAGTTTTCAACAAGTACGTGTCCTTCTGTTGAAATTCTACCAAAACGAATTGCAGCGTAATCAATATGGTCAAAAACGCAATCTCTAATTATAGTTTCGCCCCAGTTTTCGTCGGTAAAGATTGCACAAGCAGAGCCTGCGCCTTCACCCCAACCGGTTAAGTTTTTAAAGGTGCAACCTTCAATGGTCATATTGTCGATAATGCCGTTTTTCCAAGAACTGTCGATTTTTGATTTGCCTTCAAATACACAATTTTTAACCACTATATTTGACCAATAGTTTGAACCACCAGCAGTTTCAAACTTAACTTGGCTCATTTTACCGCCTGCAATGGGGTCGGTATAAAAATACATATTTTCAAAAGTAACGCCGTCCGCACTACCGTTACATTGAGCGATTACTACTTGAGTGCCACTTTCACAAACAACGTGTATTTTGCGGTCGGGTGAACCTACGAAAATTTGTTGATAAAAACCTTTTTTCAACCCGATAACTAAATCATCATTAGGGTTTTGGTCTTGAATTTTAGTAATAGCGTTTGATTCTTCAGCCGACGCTACGTGAGTAAGTTCAATTTCTTCAATAGGATATTCGATAAATCCACATTCTAAGCACGCGTTACCGATTTTCATAACCATGCCGTCTATTTTGTAAGAAACTTCGGTATCAAAATCAACGCATTCTGCGCATCTTCCGTCGTCCCCAGCGCCTGTAGTCCTATCACACGCAATAAGCGTGAATACTGATGCGCTCATAACAAGCGCTAAAAAGAGTGATATTATTTTTTTCATCCATTTTCTCCATTATATATTTTTTTAATCTTCAATCAAAAGTTGCGTCCTATAATCGTAATTTACAGCGTGGGTAATGCTCGTGGGGATAGTTCGCCAGTAATTTACGCCAACGTGAACTTCTTCAATAACCTTGGGGTTAGAATTGTCGCTCATCCAAATACCCGTATTATTACAATCAAACACGCAGTTGTTTACAGTAACTTCAATAAGAACTTCCCACACGTTGGGGTCGTCTGCCAAAGTAGAAGTTGCCATTAGGTTGATGCAACGACTTCTTCTAATATCTTTAAACACACAGTTTTCAAAAAGGAAAGTTCCGTCAAGTGAATATTGACCTAATCTTACGGCAGAGTAATCAACGCCGTCAAAAACGCAGTCCTTAAAAACGTTGTCGCCCCAAACTTCGCCTATAAATATAGCGCAATCGCTTGACCAGTTATCAATTTCTTCATTCCAGCCGCGACCGATGTTTTTAAATGTGCAGTTCTCTACGGTTAAACTATCAACAATACCGCGTTTCCACGCACTGTTAATACTGGTTCTACCTTCAAAATGACAATTTTTGATAACTGTATCTAACCAGTAAGCGTTGCCCGCCGCCGTTTCAAACTTAATTTCACAAGTGCCAACGCCATCGTTTGAATTAAAAATGATGTTGTCAATAGTAGTACCGTTAGCGTCGCCGTTAAGTTGCACTACTTTTGCCCTTGTACCCGTTTCACCAACGAGATAAATTCTTCTATTTTCATCGCCGATAAAAATCTTTTCATAATAACCTTTCTTTAAGCAAATAACCAAGTCCCTATTTGGGTTTGCTTGTTGAAGTCTTGTAACTTCGTTACCCGTTTGTTCTTCAGTTACCGTAAAGTCAACTTCAAAACTGTCCATAACCGTATCTACGTAACCGCACTTAAGGCAAGGGTAACCTATATACATAACGCCACCGCGTTCTTTATAAACGATTTCAGTTCCAATCTCTACGCACACCGCGCACTTGTCGTCCTGTTCGCCTTCGCCACCACCTGAATTACACGCCGTAAGTGATAATGCAGAAAAACTTATTACGAGTGATAAAAGCAATGCTAAATACTTTTTCATATACCACTCCCCCATTTTATCATTTTACTCATATATTTTATCATAAAACGGTACTTTAACACAACAATTTTTACACTATTTTTACGATACTATAAGCCCAAATACTAAAAAAAATAAAAAAACCGCTTTTCACAAGCGGTTTTCATACTTTTTATGATGTTAAATTCTACTAGCAATAGCCTTAAGGAAGTCTTTTGTAGAAAGTTTTTTAGGCGTAACGCCGTCTTTTCTAAACATAGCCACTAAGTCGCCCGTCATTTCACCGTTAGAAATGGTGTCAAGCGTAGCCTTTTCTAACCTTTTTGCAAAACAAACTAAAGGTTGATTATTATCGAGTTCGCCGCGCTTACTAAGTGCACCAGTCCAAGCAAAAATAGTAGCAACGGGGTTGGTTGAAGTTTCTTCACCTTTTAAGTATTTATAATAGTGTCTAGTAACCGTGCCGTGCGCCGCTTCGTATTCGTAAACACCGTTAGGAGATACTAAAACGCTGGTCATCATAGCAAGGCTACCGTAAGCGGTTGCAACCATATCACTCATAACGTCGCCGTCGTAATTTTTGCACGCCCAAACGATACCACCGTTACTTCTAACAATTCTTGCAACTGCATCGTCGATAAGCGTATACATATAATCAATGCCCGCTAACGCAAACTTTTCTTTATATTCTTCATCGTAAATTTTTTGGAAAATTTCCTTAAAATTGCCGTCGTAAACTTTAGATATGGTATCCTTTGTTGAAAACCATAAAGGAAGTTTCATATCGAGCGCATAGTTAAAGCACGCGCGCGCAAAACTCTCGATTGATTTATCGGTATTATGCATAGCCATCAACACACCGTCTGAACCAAAATCAAACACCGTTTCGCGTTTTTCATTACCGTTAATATCGGTGTAAACGAGTTCCGCCTTGCCTTTACCCGCTTTTACGTCAACCGCTTTATAAATATCGCCGTAAGCGTGGCGGGCAATTACTATAGGCTTAGTCCAAGTGGGAATATACGGGGTAATTCCGTCCACCAAAATAGGCGCACGGAAAACAGTTCCGTCAAGCGCCGCACGGATAGTAGCGTTGGGGCTTTTATACATTTTCTTTAAAGAATATTCTTCCACCCTTTGCGCGTTGGGGGTAATTGTTGCACACTTAACGGCAACGCCGTACTTTAAGGTTGCAAGCGCACTGTCAATCGTTACTTTATCATCGGTTAAATCACGGTTCTTAAGCCCTAAGTCGTAATACTCGGTTTTAAGTTCTACAAACGGTTCAATTAAAATTTCTTTAATCAATTTCCAAATAATTCTGGTCATTTCATCGCCGTCCATTTCAACGAGCGGCGTAATCATTTTAATTTTTTCCATAAAAAATCTCCTTATTTTATGTACGGCAATTGTAACACAACTGAAGATTTTTTGACAAGTATTTGAATTATTAACGCATATTTGATTTAAGTATAATTATTATCAATCTTTTTTATGTGCTTTAGCGCCCTTTCCAACGCACCCGTAAATAACACCCGAACTAAATTCCGTTTGGTAAGTTTGCGCCGCGCTAAACTCTTTTTCTGCGCACTCTATTAAACTAGACAGCATCTCGGTAAGTGTTGAAAGTTTATTGCCAAAAAGATAATATGCAAGTGAGCCCGGAACGGCGTTTATTTCATTGACGAAAATTTTATTATCGCTTATAAAATAATCTACCCTAATAACGCCCGAAAAGCGAAGTTTTTGGTAAATCTTAGCCGTGGTCTTTTTAATTTTATTCGATAACTTTTGTTCAATATCCGCGGGGAAAACCCTTTTCCCACCTTCATACTTATCTTCAAAGGTCAAAACGCTATTTGCCCCCACAGGGCGCTCACATTCGGAAACGATTATTTTTCCATCCGCCGCCTTGTAGCACGCGCAGTTTATTTCTATAAAATCGTTTAAACACGGTTCAAGTAAAACGCTTCCACCAAACTTTAACGCGTAACGCACGCGAGATATAAGTTGTTCTTCATCATCCGCTTTTCCTATTCCTATACTAGACCCCAAGCGGTTGGGCTTAACTATTAATGGATATTTTAAGACCGACCTATAATTTTCAATGTCGTTAATATCGGTTATTTCCACACCTTCTAGAGTATTTACCCCCAGCCCTTTCATAACGATTTTTGTAAAAACTTTATCCATGCTCACGCTTGACGGCAAAATTTTGGGCGAAGCATAGGCAATATTACTCATTTCTAAAACGCCAGTAAGCGCACCGTCTTCACCGCGTTCGCCGTGCATACAGTTTACCGCGCATGATATATTAGCAAGTTTTTTTAATCTTTTGCCCTTTATTTGATACAAACTATTATCCCCACCGATAAGCGTAACCTTTTTTAACTTCTTAAAATCTAAACTCTTAAAGTTATCAAGGTCAAATAAATTATCCCCACTAAACCACTCCCCACGCTTATCAATATAAACTGGAATAGCGTTATAAGCATTTTTATCAAGCGAATTTACCGTCATAACACCCGTTATGATAGATATATCGTGCTCAACTGATTTACCACCGAAAAAAACCGCAATATTTTTCAATTAAAAAAACACCTCCGCAATATTTTTCCGCTTTGGTGCTTTTATTATTTTTTGATATGTATAGTTTATACGAAGTTATATTTTAACCCTAAACCAAAAATTTTGGAAATGTTTTAAGGGTTTAAAAACAAGCGTGGATACTCGCCCATTTATATCTGTTTTAAGGGTTTAGAAACAAGCAAGACAAGGCTCGCCCATTTATATGTGTTTTAAGGCATAGATGCAAGCAAGACGCGGAAATGCAAAGTTTGGCGCAGTGCGCGTACTTGCTGTACGCAATCAAGTCAAACTTTCGCTTGACAAAGTATTGCGCAGTATATATGCCTTAAAACTAGTTGTAATTGTCGGGTAAATCGTTTTCAAAGAGCACAACGTCCCCTTCTTGCATTATGCTGTTTAAGAGTTCGTTTCCAACAGATAGCGACTTAGCAAACTTAATATTCTCACGCGGCATACCACCTTCAATTAAGCCGTTTATTAACATTTCAGCGTTGTGCTTACCGATGATGATTACGATATCAGCGTGGCTAGATAAAATTTTGCCGAGTTTCATATTCATAAGGTTTTCAGCCTTACCTAGTTCAACTAATCCTGGGGTTAAAACGATTTTTCTACCGTCAAAAGAATCAAGCACTTCCATAGCCGCTTCAACGCCGTTTTCGTTGCCGTTGTAACTGTCGTCTATAAGAACTATTTTTTTGTTGTTGGGCATAAGTTCTAAGCGGTGCTCAATAGACTTAATGCGGTTGATTCCGCTTGCAATTTCTTTAGGGGTAAGCCCTATTTTATAAGCGACTGCCGCCGCAAGACAAATATTTGAAACGTTGTGCTTGCCTAAAAGCACGCTTGAACACTTAACCGACTTTTCACCGTTAAAGTTAAGGGTAAATTTCATACCGTTAGCGTCGGTTTTAATATCGGTTGCCTTAACGGTTAAATTTTCACCGTCGATACCAGCCGAATATTTTTCACCGTTGAAGCGCGCCATAAGTTCAACCGTATTTTCATTGTCGGCAGAGAAAAACCCAACGCCCTTTTCGTTTAAGGTTTCAAAAAGTTCAAACTTGGTGTTCTTAATATTTTCTATCGTGCGGAAAGATTCTAAATGCTGATTGTTTACGCCCGTTAAAACTGCGTACTGGGGCTTAACCATATCTGCAAGTTCTTTGATATCGCCCTTGCTTCTTGCGCCCATTTCCGCAATAAAAATATCGTGCGTACTGTCGAGTTGCTTAACGGCTATTGCAATACCAAGCGGCGTGTTATATGATTCAGGGGTTGCAAGAACTCTATATTTTTGTGATAAAATCGTTCTTAAAATTACTTTAACGCTAGTTTTGCCGTAACTACCAGTAATACCTATTTTCAAAACGTCGGTATTTTCAAGTTTATGCACGGCGCGGCGAATATAATACTTTTTAATAGCGTTTTCTAACGGCTCGTTTATAGCGTAAGCAATAAACAGCATATACGGAATAAGTATAGGCATAACGCATACCAGAGAAAGCCTTAAGATTGCAAACGCTTCGTAACCGATAAAAAACGCAAGTAAGTTTATCAGCGTAATTAAACCGAAAGACAGAGCAAACAAAACCAGCAGATAAGTTATGCAAAGCCTTACTAAGCGCTTGGTTCTTTTTAGTGGGACTTTTGCGTTTACGCTCTTTTCAGTGTTTATATACATAATCACGAAGAAGGCGTAAGAAAATAAGCCCACGTAAGACGCAACCGTTTCGCCGTTATCGCCGAAAATACCGTTCATAACGGGTGTAAAACATAAGTTTAACACACAGAAGAACAAAAACGCCAACATACAAAGCAACATCAATCGCGACATATACGGCGTGTCTTTATTAGATAACCACTTAAAATACCTTTTACCGCGGTAACCGCATTGTTGAAGAACGAGAATAAACTTCATAGACGCGCAGAACAACAAAATCGTGTTGAGCACGCTAAACGATAGGTAAACCAGCACTTGGTCGCCCGTAAACAATTGACTGAAGTTTTGTACGCTTGTAGGTAACATATATTCTCCTAACTATCAAATAAAAATTCGCTTAACTTTAGGTTAAACGCGTAAGGTTTATCGACAAAGCAAAAATGCCCCGCGTTAGAAATAATTTCCAACTTGGAATTTTTAATGCCTAAATTTAGTCGCTTTGACATATAAAGGGGTGTTTCTTTATCGTTTTTGCCAAAAATTATAAGCGTTTGGTTTTGAATTTTTGTTAAATATTCGTCCAAATGCTCGTTTACTATTAACTTAAAACTCTCTTTCATAATAGAATCTAGCGCGTTGTAATCACTTGAATAAAACATAGAGAGTTTACTTTTATCGATAAATTTAGCCAGAACCTTAAACGCCGTTTTCTTCACAAACTTTTTTAAGGTTAGTTTGGGTTTAAGCCCAGCAGCGCCAGTAAGCACCAACTTATCACAAAAATTTTCATTTTTAGCCGATGCTTTAATAGCAATTCTTGCTCCAAACGAGTGCGCCACAACATGCGGCTTTTTTATAGAGTATTTATACTTATATTCTTCAACGCTGTCAATATAATCGTTAAGCGTATACGCTTTTTCCATACCACTATTTTTGCCAAAACCTTTTAGGTCGGGTGCAAAAACGTTGAAAAATTTAGAAAAGTATTTTATTTGATTATAAAAGGATGCACCACTTGATAGGTAGCCGTGTAAAAACAAAATCGCGTCGGTATCTTTTGCATATTCACCGATAGATTTAGTCAATTAGTTCTCCTTGATAAAGATAAGCGCGTTTTCGTCGTCAGAGTAATAACGGCGTCTAATAGATACTAGGTTAAACCCTTTCTTTTTGTAGAAATTTATTGCGGGGGTGTTACTTTCCCTAACTTCTAAAAGAATTTTTTTAATACCTTTTTCGCTTAAGATATCCTTAGCGCTGTCAAAAAGCAAACTAGCAACGCCTTTGTTTCTATATTCTTTCTTTGTAACGATGCCTTCGATATCCGCATCATCTATGGACAAACTAAGCGTTATAACACCCACTAAAACATCGTTAAGAAAAGCGCCAAGGCATAAAAATCTTCCACTGTCAAACGCACTATCAAGCATATTTTTATTCCAGCCGTCGGCAAAATCTTGGGCGTAAAGGCTTAAAATTTCAGTAACGTTTTCTTTTTTTAATGTCTTTACTATCATCTGCCTTCCTCGGCTTGACTCTTTCTTACGTATAAAGGAGTAAGCGTTTCAATATCGGAAGAAATATCTTCTCTCTTGCGTTCTATTGCGTTGATAAGTCCGTCGGCAACCGAAACGACTTTTATATTAAAACCGTTAATTTGTTCAAATGAAACGATGGTATCGTATTCGCCAACAAGTTTTTCTACCGCATCACGCATTAGATATGCGGGGTTAAAAATAACCTTGCCATCTTTATAACCGCACGCGTAAAAACCGTTGTGTTTTGCGTCGATAAGCGCCAAAACCTTGCCGTCTTTTTCATTATACGCAAGCGTATCGAAAGAAGTTACCGCCAAAGTGGGCTTACCCGTTGCAAAACAAAGCGCTTTAATAGTTGCAACGCCTATTCTTATACCAGTAAACGAGCCAGCGCCCGTAACCGCGCAAAAAAAGTCGGCATCACTTAAAGTAAAGCCCGCCTTTTCCATAAGTTCTTCTACTTTGGGCATAAGCCTTACCGAGTGGTTAATTCCGCACTCGTCGTCGTGGAATTTATGGATAACTTCGCCCTTTTTAATTATTATGGTAAGATTTTTACCGCTTGTGTCAATCGCTAAATAATTCATAACGTAATCTTTCTTTCCGTGTCTGAAAGTTTTTCTATCGTAACCGCCTTGCAGTTTTCCGGCAACACGTCTTCAATATTTTCCGACCACTCTATAAAGCAAATATTGTCGCCGTTAAAGTAATCGGTGAGCCCAAGCATAAGCGCATCTTCCCCGCAAGATAAGCGGTAACAATCGTAATGATAAATAAATTCGCCGTATACGTTAAGATATGCGTAAGTGGGGCTAGTTACTCCGTCCAAGCCAAAATAGCGCGCAACACCCTTAACGAAATGGGTTTTGCCCGCGCCTAAATCTCCCTTTAAGAGTACAACGTCCCCACGGGATAAGGTCTTTGCGTATTCAAACGCAATTTCTTCAGTTTGACTTTGACTTTTTGAAATGAGTTCCATAAAAAATTTTATCTAATTTTAATTTTTTCAAAAACAAACCCTACTCTTTTATATAAAAGTACGGTTAAAATGCTTACCGATACCGATTTGATAATATTAAACGCAACTAAAAACCAAAACGCTTGATTGAATATAGCAAGCATTCCGTAAAGCGGAAAGGTTATAAATCTATTTACGATAAGTGCCAAAATAGTTTGCAAAACGCAAGATATTGAAAGGCTGATAATAACAACTTTAATACCGCGCTTAAACATATAAACGATAGACGGCGGCAACACGTAAATTAAAATAACCGCCATATTAGCAATTTGCCCAACGCCAAAGGTTGACGAGCCGATAAGGCATAAAAGTTCTTTGGCTACGCCTACCAAAAGTGCGGCGATAGGTCCGTACATAAACCCAGCAAGCATTATAAACACGTTTGAAAAATCGAGTTTTAAGAAAGGCACGATAGACGCGGGAAAAAGCGAAAATTCTAAAAATGAAACGCCGTATGCTAAAGCGGTAAATATTGCGCAACCCGCAAGCGCACGCGTAGTGAATAGCGGTCTGCTCTTATTTATCGTCTTGTCTTTTGCTAATTCATTATTCATAATAAAACGCTCCTAAAATATCTTTTGGAGCGTCTACTTTGATTGCAGCGTGAAAAACTTTTCCGCGCACGGAAAAACGTAATTCTTTTACCATCCGGACTTTAACCGTCGGTCTGGGAATTACACCCAATCTGCCTAAAATAAGGCTCGCAGACTTTTACTGCCGGTGGGGATTTACACCCCGCCCCAAAGAATTCCAATTTAATTGTAATTATATTTTATATCTATTTAATTCGTTTGTAAAGTAAATATAAGGGTTTTTAATAATTTATTTACTAACAAACAAAAAATATCATTTATCAACAAATACTTTCAGTAAAAACTACCGTTTTTGTGTTAAAGTTTTGCCGAGGTGAGTTATGAACGAATTTATTATATCGTTTTCACTTGGGATGTTTGGAGTTTTAATTTTATTTTTTATAAGCCTAGTAATAGTTTTTTTAGCAAAATTGCTTATTTTAACTATTAAAAAGAACACGGCTAAAAATCCAGTCGTGCAAGAAGCCCCACCCCAAAAGCCCGCACAGCCAAAGCGTGAAAAACCGCCAAAATCACCACCGGTTATTAGAACTATTGAAATAGACCCATCACAAGTGGATAGAATTTACGTCAAGAAAGCCCAGTAATACTGAAAACTAAAGCATTTTTGCATCGTTTATTTAATTTAAAACACAGTATTGCACGGTTTATTTGGCTTAAAAATTATGAGTGGCGTTCAATATTCTTATCGTCGCCCCAAAGTTTTTCTAAATGATAGAAAAGTCTGGTTTCATCGTTGAAAAGATGAACGATAACGTCGCCGTAATCGAGAACGCACCAACGGCCTTCCCTTACGCCTTCACGACGAATAGGTGCAACGCCGAGTTTATCCATTTCTTCTTCAACGTGGTCGATAAGTGAACGAGTGTGCGTCATAGAACGACCGCTTGCCACTACGTAATAATCAGCGACTTCAGTTTTACCGCTTAAATTGATGCTAACGATGTCTTCAGCCTTGCGGTCAGATAAAACTTCACAAATTTTTTGAACAAATTCTTTTGAATCCATAATATATTTCCTTTTTTTATTTATTTACAATAATAATTAAATGCGTTTATAGTTTGCTCATAGATAGGCTGCCCTTTATTTTGAAGGTGCAGCATTTCTTCTCTTAAGCACTCTTTAAAACAAAACTCAAAGTCTTCTTTTTCATAGAGCGCGCGCAAGTGCTCAACGCCGTCGTAATTTCTACCTTCTTCAACCATATCGGCAACGAAAATTAGTTTGCCAAGCGTGGTCATATTTGCCTTACCCGAAGTGTGATAGCGTATAGCGTCTAAAACTTCACTATCGGTAACGCCCAAGCGGTGCTCGGCAATAAATGCGCCCAAAAACGAGTGAATAACGGGTTCGGGAACGCCGTCTGGCAAAACAAAACCTTTAACCGTTTTATAGTCCATATATTTAGCGCAATCGTGAAGAGTTGCGGCAAGCATAACCTTTTCTTTATCAAGTCCAAGTTCTTTTGCCTTTCTAAGCGCTACAATCACCACGTTTGCCGTGTGTTTTACTCGTTTTAAAGGAAGATTTGCGCAAATAAACTTTGTATAAAAATCACCTTCATAAAGGTTATTTTGCTTGATATATTCTTCAACGCCCTTTGGAACTAAATTATCAAGCGGAAGATTAAATGCAGAGTAAATGCGGATTTTTGTTGAAGAAAAGTTTTTACCGATATATTTTAACTGAATAAAACTCTTGTTAAAGCGCTCCAAAAACAGCGCTTTTTCCGCACTGTAATCGGTGAAAAAGTCTTCCCTACCAAACGCTGCTAAATCACACGCAGCAAGTATGCGTTCAGGATAGCGCCAAGTCTTAAAGTTGGTAAGCATATCCCCACCGCAAATAAAGAAAACGTGCGCATTTAGAGTTTTTTTGAAGTGTTCAACGGTAAGATAAGTGTAACTTTTGCCACCGTTTAATATTTCAAAATCGCTAACTTCAACCTTGTCAAAGTCCTTAAACGCAATCTTTAGCATATTTATTCTATCTTGCGCGGGGAGTGGAACGTCGGTTTTATGCGGCGCAATAAAAGTAGGCATAACAATAAGCCTATCCAACTTCAATTCTTCTATTGCGTGGCGAACAACTTCCATATGTTCTATATGAACGGGGTTAAATGTTCCGCCGAAAATACCAATCCTTTCCATATATTTATTATTGCACATTTTACAAATAAAATCAATGGTTTTTTCAAATATTAAAAAAGTAGCGCGGTATAAACTAAACTAAATACGGCAATAATGAAATAAACCTTATAAAAGGAGATTAAAATGAAAACCTTATTGCCGACGATAATGGATACCGCCTTTACCGCGTTTATTACCTTTTTGCTTGTCTTTATTCTTTTATCTTTTGCCATAAGCCGACCTTTTGCCTTTGTTTTTTCCATAACGATAGCAAGTTTAGTTGCGCTAATCGTTTTTAAAATTCTAAAAAACCGAAAGGCGCGCGTTTTATTATCTAAAGCGGAAAGCGATGCTTGTGAAATTATGTGTTCGCAACTAAATCTTTACACACAAAAAGAGCAAATCGACTTCTTTTATAGCGTTTTTAAATCAATCGGCATAGAAGTTGAAAAGAAAAATAATTACCTTTACTTTGCGAAAAAACATATCGTATTGTATCCAAAATTTTCTTTTGACGGTATAAACAAAACGGATATAGTAAGGGTTTTCAACTATCTTGGAAAGGCTGATAACGCATATATTTTATCCGAAAAATTCAGCGGGGATATAAACGATTTTATCTCTCGCTTTGGCGGAAGAATTGAGAGCGTTTATCCAGAAAAAGTTTATAAATTTTTAGCCGAAAAAGAGAGTTTGCCAAAAGAAAAATATCCCTTTAATAAAAAACAAAAACTAAACCTATCCGCGTTTAGAGTTTTAATAAGCAAGAAAAAAGCCAAAACCAACCTTGGCTTTGGGCTTATTTTTTTAATTATGAGTTACTTCGTCCCTATAAAAATTTATTATATAATAATAGGCGCAATCTTTTTAATATTAGCACTATTTTGCCGTCTATTCGGCTTAGAAGAATCAAAAGCACAAAACGCATAAAAAAAGCAGTTCAACCGAACTGCTTTTTTGTTTTTTGCAATTAATCTTGTTTTTAAGGATTTAGAAACAAGCAAGACAAGGCTCGCGAAGTGTTTGGGATGAGATTAACCTTTTTGGTTATCAAAGTCCAAACACAAAGCAGTTAACGCAGTATTGCGCAGTTTATAAGCCTTTAAAACTCGATGTGTTCTACCTTGGGGTTAGAACTTCTTCTGTAAAACACAAGTTTTCTACCTGTTGCGCAAACGAATTCCGCGCCTAACTTTTCAGCGATTTCAAAGCCGACTTCTTTTGGGGTTTCGCCTGAATTTTCTAAAACGGTTACCTTAATTAGTTCACGCTTTTCGATTGCTTTATCAAGGCTTTCGATAAAACTTTCGTTAACGCCCATTTTACCGAGTTGGGTTACTGGCTCAATATTTGCTGCAATAGAGCGCAAAGCGCTTCTTTGTTTTGAAGTTAACATAATTTCTCCTTAATCTACAAATTCAAATTCTTCACCACCGATAATAACGGTTGATTTATCGGTTGCACCCATTTTGCGAAGTTCTGCTATAATTCCCCTATCGCGAAGTACTTTGTGGAAGTATGCAAGCGAGTTCATATCGTCTAAAACAACGTTGCGCTTTAACACTTCTACTAATGATCCAACCACCACGAAAGTTTCGCCTTCTTTATAGATTTCATAATCTAATCTATCGGGTTTAACGTAATTAAATTCTTCAAACTCTAACGGAGCGATGGGCGGAAGTTTAACTAACACGTCGTAAATGGCTTGTTTAAGTTTATCTAAGCCTTGACCAGTTATAGCAGAAATTTCAATAATTTTATGTTTTCTTCCTATTTTAGCCTTAAACTCTTTCAAGTTTTCTTGAGCGCCGTATATATCTAATTTGTTTACTGCAATAATTTGTTTTCTTTTAGCAAGTTCTTTGCTGTAACTCTTTAGTTCCGCGTTAATCTTAAGATAATCTTCGTAAGGGTCTCTACCTTCTACGCCCGAAATATCGATAACGTGAACGAGCATTCTTGTTCTTTCAATATGTCTTAAGAATTCCGTGCCCAAGCCTAAACCTTCGCTTGCGCCTTCAATAAGCCCGGGAATATCCGCAACCAAGAACTGATTATCATAGTAATCAGCAACGCCAAGGTTGGGAGAGAGCGTGGTGAAGTGATAGTTTGCAATCTTAGGTCTTGCCCTTGTAATCTTAGAAAGTACGGTTGACTTACCAACGTTGGGGAAACCAACTAAGCCTACGTCCGCAATGGTTTTAAGTTCAAGAAGTACCCTTTTTGCTTCGGTCTTTTCGCCTGTTTGTGAAAAGTGGGGGGCGTGTCTGCGTGAGTTTGCAAACTTTGCATTACCCTTGCCGCCGTCGCCACCAACTAAAACGACCTTTCTTTGCCCGTCGGTAAACATATCGGCAATAATACCGCCCGTTTCTTCATCTTTAATAACCGTGCCGAGCGGAACTTTCAACACTAAGTCTTCACCGCTCTTACCAAAGCAGTCCTTAGGCCCACCGTTTTCGCCGTTGCCAGCAACGTATTTTGTTTTATAATAATAATCAACTAAACTTGACAAATGCTTGTCCGCAACGAAGATAATATCCCCGCCCTTGCCGCCGTCGCCGCCGTCCGGACCACCGCTTACCTTACCTTTATAATGGATAAAAGAAGTGATACCGCTGCCGCCATCACCCGCTTTAATCGTAATTTTTGCTCTGTCAATAAACATAACTCACCTTTTAATCTTTTTTGCGCACTCGTCTTTTATAGGGCAATTTTCACAGTCGGGGTTTTTAGCCTTGCAAAAACTTCTGCCCAAGTATATTAAATAATGATGCGCCCTTGACCAGTCTTTTTGGTCTAATATTTTCATTAAGCCTTTTTCAGTATTAAGAACGTTTTGCTCGTTTACTAACCCTATGCGGTTAGAAACCCTAAAAACGTGCGTATCCACGGCAATTGCGTCGCCCTTAAAAGCCACGCTGTAAACAACGTTTGCCGTTTTTCTACCCACGCCCGCAAGCGAACGGAGTTCATCGAGCGTTTTAGGAACTTCACCGTTAAACTTTTCTAAAATATCTTTACTTGCGGATAAAATATGCTCGGCTTTAGATTTATAAAGCCCGCAAGAAAATATATATTTTTCTAAGCCGTCTTGAGATAACGATAACATTTTCTCAGGCGTATTATAATTTTTAAATAATTTTGCGGTAACCTTATTTACGCGCTCGTCAGTGCACTGCGCGGATAAAATTACTGCTATCAATAATTCATACGGTGTGGAAAAGTTTAGCGCGGGCTTGTCCGTAAATATCCCCGACAACTTTTCTACAATCTCTTTTGCGGTTTTTTTGTTCATAATATCTACCGCAATTAGTTTAACATAAAGTACGGGGATTTTACAAGCGTCTTTTATCGTTTTTAAGTTAAATACTTCTAACTACACGCCTTCCGCCGTAAGTGGTTACCAAAAAGAAGCCCGCAAACGAGCCTAATTTTGAACTAAACACAGCGTTTTTGACGTAAAGAAGCAAGTTTTTTGATATTTTTACCGATAAACCACACCCAACGCCTGCTTCTTTCGGTGTGGAAACTATCTCGTTTTTTACTCCGTTTGCGCGTAAAATTTCAGAAAACCTTACCGTATGCGCGCGTGAGCGGAAGGCAATTATAACGTATTCCATAAAACCTTTCTCCTTTGCATAAAAGAAAACTTTTGCCTATACAATATAGTATTACTTAAAAGTTTAAATTGTTACGCAAAGGAGTTTTTATGATTTATTTTGATAACGCCGCCACGGGTGGTTTTAAACCCAACGCCGTTATAGATACGGCTACAACGGTTATTAAATATTTATGCGCTAACCCCACTAGAAGCGCGCATAGGCTTAGCCTTACCGGCGCGAAAACCGTCAATGATTGTAGACAAGTTTTAGCCGAACTTTTCGGTGCAACCGCTGATAGGGTTATCTTTACAAAAAACTGCACGGAAGCCTTAAATTTAGCAATCTTTGGCACGCTTAAAAAAGGCGGGCATATCATAACCACCGTTTACGAACACAACTCCGTGCTCCGCCCGCTTTTTTTATTAAAAGAAAAAGGTCTTATTGAACTAGACATTGTATCCCCCACGCTTGATAAACCTTTTATCGACAATATTGCCGACAAAATTAAGCCCAACACTTACCTTTTGATAACCACAGCCGCGTCCAACGTTACGGGCGAAGTTTTGCCCACCAAAAAAATATCCGCGCTAGCAAAAAAGCATAATATTTTACACTTAGTAGACGGCGCACAAGGCGGTGGACATATACCTTTAAGCATAAAGGAAGACGGTTTTAATATGATTGCGCTTGCCGCGCACAAAGGCTTATATGGAATTATGGGCAGCGGTGCGCTAATTTTAGATAACAGCGTTTCTATTACCCCTTTAATTTACGGCGGAACGGGTACTGAAACCTTCAACCCTTCTCAGCCCGACTGTTACCCTGAAAAACTAGAAGCGGGAACGCTAAACTTACCCGCAATAGCCGCGCTATTGGAAGGCGCATCTTACGTTAAAACAAACCTTAAAAGTTTTAACGCGCACCTATATAACAAAACTAGCATGCTTATAAGCGAACTTAAAAACATCGACGGTGTAGAGTGTTTTTCCGCACCAAACAGCGTGGGAATTTGCGCGTTTAGAATAGTAAACGTGCCAAGCGTTACCGTTGCCGATATATTAAATAACGAGTACGATATTGCAGTGCGTAGCGGATTTCACTGCGCGCCGCTTATGCATAAGTTCTTAAAAACCGATGAAGACGGGCTCGTTAGGGTTAGCCTTGCCGTCCAAAACAGCGCGCACGAAATAAACTTCTTTTTATCCGCTATTGATAAAATTGTAAAAACTAAATCTTTTTGAGTTCACTTACCACTTTAGATAAAAGTTTTCTCTTTTTATCGTCAAGCATGGGAGAAAGCATAGCGGCAAAGTTATCTATATCGCCGTTAGTAAGCGTGCCGTTTTGCTTGCCGCGCTTGGCTTCGTTATAGATTGCCATAAGAAGTTCGTTTTGACTTTTACCGTCAAACTTTTGCGCAAGTGATGACACCATATTGAAAACGTTTGGGTCCATACCTTCGGGCATTTCACCTAAATCTTCAGTATTATTTACGTAATCGTTAAAATCTTGCATTTTTACACCCCTTATAAAAAATTTTTCAATTTCATATTATGAAAGTCATATAATATAATGTTAGCGGGGTGAATATGGAATTATTACAATTTTTATTATCTTTTTTTGCAAGCGAATACGGCAATAAGTTAAAACCTATTTTAGAACTTTTGCAAAAAAATAATTTCGATATAAGAAAAACGCTTGATAGCGTTAACCTTGAAACTATTGCGCCTATCATAAAAGAGTTTATTGAAAAAGGCATGAAAAACCGCCCCGAAAGTTCGGAGCGGAATATAGTTGGTATTAGCCCTATCGCAAATATTGCCGATAAGGACATAGTTTACACGTTAAATAAATATTTTTCAGACGCCACTTAATTTTTAAGCGCATCAATAGCAACGCTAACAGCCGTGCCCTTTTCCGCCACGGTTGCACCCATTTTTTCAGTTACCCCTACGCCGTGGATACAAGTTTCTTTATCCGGCCAAGTAATCTTTGCGGTTGTGAGTTTAAACGCCCCGCCAGAAACCAAATAATAAGTGGTTTGCATAATTCCTTTTCCATAAGTTTTAGCAACACCCAAACTATCCTTTTCCACGATTACGTCTTTAACGCCGCTCACAAGGTCGCCGTAAGTTACTATTGCACCGATTAAACATTCTGATGCGGATGCAGTGTTTTTATTACCTAAAACCACCATATTATTTAAAAAATCACTAAAACGATTTTTATCAGTGCTATACGCTTCCGTACCCGACTTGCCTACCGCGTAAGCAATAGGGTTTTTTGAAACGCCGCCGTTATCCACAAAATACGATGCAATTTCAGCAAGAACGTTCATATACCCGCCGCCGTTATCTCTTAAATCTAAAATAAGTTTAGTTTTTCCACGGTTTTTCATAAACTTTAGCGCATCGCCCATTTGACTAGCCGCACCACCTTCAAAACCGTCAAGGCGTATATAACCAACGCTGTCGTCGGTAATCATCGAATTACTAAGTGCAATTTCTTTACCCTTAGGCGCACTGCTATCATCTGACAAAAACTTATATTCCACGCCGCTGTCGCAGTAATACACGTATGCTTTTACGTAATTCTCTTTTGCAAGCGTAACCGTTTTAGTTTCATCGCCGCTTAAAACACCAAACTCAGTGGGTTCGTTAATTTCCATAGTGCCGATAAAGTTCATTAAATCTTCAACCGTGTTAAAATTAACCGTTTCCCCCGCACTATTCACAGCAGAAAGCAAAACGTCGCCCACCTTTAGCCCCGCCCTATCACTAGGCGAGTTTAAGGGTATTTGGTCGATAGCAAGGTCAGTTCTATCAAAGAACGCAATACCTATTCCACCATAATTACCCTTAGCGTTTTCTTTAACCGCTTTATATTCTTCAGCGGTATAGTACGCGGCGTAATCGTCAAGCATAGCGTTAACGAGCGCGTAAGCAACTTCCTTTTCAGTAATTTCACGCTCTTCGCCAGTAACCGGGTCGTAAATATACCCCACGTCTTCCATAATAGAAACGATATCTCTAGCAACCATAGAATTGCGGCTGTTAAAGATATAGTTAGAAAAATACCCACCGGCAAACGCAGCACAAAAACCAACCACGGCAAGCACTATCGTCAGAACGCGTTTAAGTACGGTTTTTTTGTTACCGTTACCGTTTTTTTCTTGCTTTTTGGTAATTTCAGTTTGATTTTCTTTATTGTTTTCGGTATCCAAAATATGCTCCCTTAAACTAAAAACCCGCATGCTACGGGTTTTTTATTTTAGATTATTTTACGAGTTTTGAAAGTATAGTTATAAGACGGAAAGTAATGGCGTCAGAGAACTTACGGATATTTAAACCAGTAGCCTTTTCAATCTTATCAAGTCTATAAGTAAGCGTGTTTCTATGAAGATATAACTTTCTTGAAGTTTCGCTTACGTTAAGGCTATTTTCCAAAAATTCTTCAGCGGTGTTAATCATTTCTTCATCAAAGAAGATTTCCTTTGCGCCCGAATCAAGCAACATTTCAAGGTATTCGTTTAACTTAAACTTAGGCAAGTCTTCAAGCATTTTTATAAGCATATATTCTTTAAAAGAGTGCACGTCCCCTTTAGATTGAAGGGCGCTGCTCATTCTAACAGCCGTCATTGCTTGCGCGTAAGAATCACTCAAGTCGGCAACGTATTTTACCGTTCCGCCGATAGCAATTTTAACTTTTGCGCCAGTTTCTTCATAAACTGACTGCATCAAAAATTCCGCGTATTCGGTTGAAGATTGATATTCCGCACTGTCGTCATCGACGAATTTAACGAAAGCGAGTTGTCTTTCATCAATTTCTACAACAAAGTCCTTGCCTTCCGCGCCGTAAGTTTTAAGCACGTTTTTAACGTCGCTAGTAGCGGCGGGGTTAACTGATACGACCATAACGAAGCAAGGCGCGTCGGCAAAGTTATATTTTTGCATATACTTTGCAACTTGCGCGTGGTTGGTTTCGC
This sequence comes from Christensenellaceae bacterium, assembly GCA_045594285.1. Classification (GTDB taxonomy): domain Bacteria; phylum Bacillota; class Clostridia; order Christensenellales; family Borkfalkiaceae; genus UBA1259. The sequence continues at coordinate 30,627 of JAZNYF010000010.1, forward strand.
CAAGCAAAATTGCCTTACAAAATTCTTCTTTAGATAATCCCGATTCTTTAAATGAAGAATTTTCCGCAAGTTCGCCTATTAAAAAGGCGTAATTGCGCTCGGTATCACCCACGCCGTCAAGCGCGCCGATAAAACTTTTGTTTTTATACTTAACGTAAAAAAGCGTTTTGTTTAAGTTGGAAAAACTTTTAACGCCGTCAAAATCAGTTGGAACTTTCTCCCCTGAATTTTTACCCGCAACGAATTCGCCTTCCGAATCAAAAACGGTAACGTCAATGCCAGTTTTTTCTTTAATTCCGCTTAAAAAAACTCTAATATCTGCATCCATTTATCTTTTGCCCTTATTATTATTTTATTTGATTATAAACCTTTTAAAATAAAAATACAATAGATTTTAATAGAAAAATCAAAATTGTTCGGCAATTTGCACAAAAACTTAATTGTAAACAGCATTTTAACGCCAAATTTTTTAAAAAACCCGCAAAAATGCTTATTTCATGGTTTTTTAACCGCAACATAAATTTAAAACAAAAAAGCCGAGAATACTCTCGGCTTTAATTTGTGATTTAATAGAAAATTATTTGCTTTCTTCTTCAGCGGGTGCTTCAGCAGGTGCTTCTTCTTCAGCGGGAGCTTCTTTAGCAGCCTTCTTAGCCATTTTCTTTTCCATCTTAATTCTTGCTTTTTCAGCTTCTTCAGCAGCAAGTGCTTCTTCTTCAGCAGCCTTAGCAGCTTCAGCAGCAGCCTTTTCAGCAGCTTCAGCTTCACGTTTTGCTTGTAATGCTTCGATGTCTGCTTTGTTTTCTTCGCTACGAGCGAGAATGGTTACTTCAGTTTCCTTATCGAAGATATGGCAACGTTCAACGTCAACAGCAATTTGGATAATTTCACCAACCTTACTGGTTGAACGAGCGTTAACTTTTGCAATAAGGTTACTTACGTCATCAGCGAGTGCGAGTTCGCCTTCCAAATCTTCATATTCAGATCTGGTCTTGCAGTAAAGCAAGGTTTCAGCGCCGAGGCCTTCAACAACGTCCACTTTAACGTTGATCTTTTCTTTAGACTTGTCTTCAACCCATAATGCTTCATCGTGAAGGTCTTCAGGACGAACGCCTAAAACGATTTCTCTATCGGTGTTGAGATATTTGTCAAGATTGCAGATAAGAGCAACTCTTTCTTTGGGAAGAAGGATTTTATCCTTACCAAATTCAACGTAAACTTTATCTTTAGTACCAGAGAGTTTACCAGAGAAGAAGTTCATTTGGGGAGTACCGATGAAGCCTGCTACGAATTGGTTAACGGGGTGATCGTAAAGGTTCATAGGACTATCAACTTGTTGCATGAAACCGTCTTTCATAACTACGATTCTAGTACCCATGGTCATAGCTTCTACTTGGTCGTGGGTAACGTAGATGAAGGTGGTTGCAAGTCTGTGGTGGAGTTTGGTAATTTCGGTTCTCATTTGTGAACGGAGTTTAGCGTCCAAGTTAGATAACGGTTCGTCGAGAAGGAATACTTTCGGTTCACGAACGATTGCACGGCCGAGTGCTACACGTTGTCTTTGACCACCAGAGAGAGCCTTCGGCTTTCTGGTAAGATACATTTCAATACCAAGAATTCTTGCAGCTTCTTTAACTCTTGCGTCGATTTGCGCTTTGGGCATTTTTCTAAGTTTAAGACCGAATGCCATGTTGTCATAAACGGTCATGTGGGGATAAAGTGCATAGTTTTGGAAAACCATCGCGATATCTCTATCCTTAGGCGCTTGGTTGTTCATGTAAACACCGTCGATATAAAGTTCACCAGAAGAAATTTCTTCCAAGCCAGCGATCATACGAAGGGTGGTTGATTTACCACAACCTGACGGACCTACGAATACGATAAATTCCTTATCATCGATATCGAGGTTGAAGTCGGTAACGGCGGTAACGCCTGACGGGTAAACCTTGTAAATGTTTTTAAGGTTCAAACTTGACATAATTTTCCTCCAAGGTCATTTAGACCAAATTATTTTTTACTATTCTATTGTACAACTTTTTGGCGACTTTAACAAGGGCAATTTAACCAAATAATACCCCCTTAAATGTATAACTTGCACAAAACTAATCTAACTCGTCCAAGGTCAAATCAAAGGCGGGTGCAAACTCTTTTAAGTAATAGTCAACTTCTAACCTTTTCATGCTTTTAAGTTCACTTAAAATGCTAGCCTTTGCCTTTTTAAACTCAGAGTTACCCGCGCGGATTTCTTCCACACACTTAAGGTATGCCGCTAAGCGGTCGGCACACTTTACGAGTTTATATTCTTCGGTGCTTTCATCGGGCATAATATACTCACTATACTCACTTTGCAAGTTTTCGGGGAGCATAGTAATAAGTCTTTCACACGCCCCCTTTTCCAAATCTTTATACGCAGACTTAATTTCGGGGTTAAAGTACTTTATAGGCGTGGGCAAATCGCCCGTTATAACTTCACCAACTTCATGATACTGCGCAAGCATAACTACTTTGTTTACGTCCACACTGCCCCCGTAAACTTTATTAGAAACAAGCGCAAGCGCGTGCGCAATAACCGCCACTTGATGAGAGTGTTCCATAATATTTTCTTCACGAATAGAGCGCATAAGCGACCAACGCTTGATATATTTCATTCTATTGATAAAAGCAAAAAACTTAAACATTATATATACCGCCTTATTTTATAGAAAATGAGAAAAAATTTCTTTTAGGGATTTTTATTTTACCATAAAATTTTGCTTGACGCAATAAAATAAAAGTGTTATTATGTGTTTACTAAAATTAAATATTCGCTATGGGTGCCGCAAGGCTGAGATTATACCATTTGAATCCGCAAGGTAATGCTTGAAGGAAATGCAAATTATAATGCTATAATAAGCGCATCCGTACTGGATGCGCTTTATTTTTTTGTACGCGAAGTCAAACGAGAGCAAAAGGCTAAAAAGGCAACGACTTCACGCGGATACCTACCTTCTTTTAAGGGCTTAGGTGCAAGCGTGAATAGGCTCGCGACGCGTTTTGGATGAGATTAACCTTTTTGGTTATCGAAATCAAAACGCTAAGCAGTTAACGACTTCACGCGCAGCAGATAAGCACTTAAAAGCGAATAGAAGGAGTGTTTTATGTTAAATCTTCTATCAGTTTACGCAATAGACGTTTTTGAACCTATTGCTAAATGGGCTACAGTCGGCGTGGTTGCCGCACTACTTATCGTAGGGGTAATTTTGTTCTTTACTAAAAGAGACGTCTTCCCCAAATACTTAAAAACCGCAATTATCGGTTTGCTTATTTTCCTTCTTGCCGTGGGCATTGTTGGGTTAGCGCTAGAAATTGCAAAGAGTTTCGACCCCGCCTATATCGAAGAAAATTATATGGATAGACAAGCGGTTTCAACCTACGTGTTCATCCCCATTACTTGCTTTTTGACCTTACTTCTTGCAACCGTTATTGCAGTAAGTGTTGCCGCAAAGAAATCTAAAGCAGCATTTAAGAGCACGCTCACCGTATGCGGAATTATTGACCTTATTGCACTTATCGGCGTGGGCGTAATGCTTGCAATCTACTTTGACCAAGTTAAAGAGTGGTATGAAACGCTTAACCAACCAGTTTTATACATATCGGCAGCACTTGTAGTTATAGTAATTATTGCGCTTGCATTTATTCTTGATAAAAACGATAATCCTATCGACACCAAGTGTTTGGCGTTTGCAGGGATTACCGTTGCAATGAGTTTTGGTCTTTCTTACATTAAGATTTGGGAAATGCCCCAAGGCGGTTCAATTACACTTTTCTCACTTCTTCCGATAATGATTTTCTCATTTATCTACGGAACTAAAAAAGGCGTGTTCATCTGCTTTATTTACGGCGTGTTGCAAGCAATACAAGACCCGTGGATTATCCACCCCGCACAATTCTTACTCGACTACCCCGTAGCGTTTTCAGCAATAGGTTTATCAGGCGCTTTCGCAAATATTAAATGCTTTGAAAAAACACCGCAAGTATCTTTCCTTATCGGCGGAATAGCCGCGTCTACTTTAAGATTTATCTCTCACGTATTATCAGGCGTGTTCGCGTTTGCATCAACTTACGCTGGCGACGTTGACTCTTGGCTTTACAGCCTTGGATACAACAGTTTCGTATTCGTTGATATTGCAATCGTTTTGGTTATCGGCGTAATAGTTTTCTCATCAAAATCTTTTATAAAAGAAATGAACAAACTCGCTAATAAGTAGTTGTTTTTTGCATTATTAAAAGGCTTTCAAATTTTTTTGAAAGCCTTTTTTCTTTGAAAAATACTAATAATTTTTTTAAAATTATACTCATAAAAAATTTAGTAGAATTTTGCTTGACAAGTACCATTTCTCATGTGATAATGATTGTATAATAATTATCATAAGGAGAAGATCATGAAGAAAAAATTTCTTAGCATTGTATCTATGCTGCTCGTTGTTTGTTCACTATTTTCAACACTTGCTGGGTGTCATCAGCACGAATTTAAGCGCGTTGTAAAAAACGAACTAAAAGTTGCTGACGCGACTTACGAGCACGCAACCATTTACAAAATGTCTTGTGAATGCGGTGAAGTAAGTGAACAAACTTTCCAAAGCGGTACAACCTTAAAATATGAAGTTGGCTCAAAAGCCGATATGCTTGACGGTAAAAAGATTTTAATGGTTGGTTGTTCTTATACCTATTATGGTAACGTTGTTATTAAAAACAATAATACAGATTGCAATATAGAAGAACGCAGTAATGACCCTGGTTATTTTTATCAATTCTGCAAACTTCAAGGTGCTGACGTTAACGTTGTCGACTGGTGCTACGGTTCACACGGCTATCGCAATCTCTTTAGCGAAAAATGTGAAAGAGATGGAGCATGCAAGGGCAGAAATCACCTTGCCGACCTTACCGATAAGAATTATGATTACGTTGTTTTGCAAGACATTGGCTGGGGCAGTAAGTATCCTGGTGACGAAGAATACGTTGAATACGTTAAAAATATTTTGAAAATTTTTAAAGACGCTAATCCTAACGTAAAATTCTTATTTTCTTTCCAACCTGCAATTATTTTCCAAGCCGATGATGAGTCTAAAGGATATTTTTGGGGAGATATGATTAAACCCCTTGAAGAAGAAGGCCTTATCGTTGTCGACTGGGGTACTCTTATCTACGATATTTGGACGGGCGCTGTGAAAGTTCCTAACTCTAAATACACTTACAATAAACAAAGTTTTATCGTTTCTAACGACACAACGGACGGTTATCACCAAAACATGCTTGCTGGTTATTTGACCGCTCTTATGTTATATTGTACTATTACTGGTGAAACGGCTGTTGGTCAACCATTTGAGTTTGCTTCCGATTACAACGTTCATAATATGTTCAACACTATCGTTTATAAATTTGAACATTATAAGCACATCAAAGAAACTAACTTTGACTTAATTTTGAAAGATGCTGAAGAAATGCGTAATATTCAAATACTCGTTGACCAATATGTACGCACTCAACAATATACTAAGTATTTTAACTAAATTTGCAGAAAAAATTAAAGCCTTTCGAGAAAACTCGAAAGGCTTTTTTATTACATAAATAAATAGAAAAACGATAACAGTCCAGCAAACGTTGCAAACAACAAGATAGGTAATAATGAAAACAAAATACTAAATAAGATAGCGTGGATTTTTTCTTCCTTGCCAACCTTTTTCATAAGCGCCATCAACCAACCACCGATTGTGTTTACTATTATCGGGGTATAAACTACTATACTCATTAAAGAAACTACTACAAGCAACAATGCGAACGGCCAACTGAGTGAACCATCTCTCGCATCAACCACACCATAGACGCAAATGAAAAACACAACCATCATTATTAAATAAACTATAATGGTCGTTTTTTGGAAAACGGATATTATATTTTTCTTATATTTTTCAATATCCGCGGTTTTAAATCTTTTAGGTTGCTTTTGTTCTTTTTCTTGATCTAAATCTTGCTCTTGTTCGCCGTACCTATTTTCTGCCATAAATAACCAACGCTTCTCCCTTTTTAATTTCTATCCTAACTTCATTTTCCGTTGTTTGATTGCTTATTCCACGCGTGTCCGCATTAGTAAGCACCAAATTATCAAGCGGATAGTAAAGCCCGCTGCTCTTAATAAACTCACAACGCTCTCCATACGGAATAATCGAGAGCGTACTTCCCTTTTCTACGCTTAAAACGGCGCTTTCGCTAAGTAGTTCAGTAATATTGTCGCCGTGCTTTATAACGGCTTTCGCGCCGAGATTTTGGGCAATTTTAAGGAGCGCAATATTTCCTAAAATATGCTCTATTTTTCCGCCGTAAGCGCCGTAAATGGTTATGTCTTTATAACCGTTTTCTACAGCGAGATAAACCGCGCGCTCACCGTCGGTAAAATTCTTTTCAACTTCTAACTTGGTTATATTTACGCCTTTAGGGGTGTACCCTAAACTATCAAAATCACCTACTACCGCAAGGATTTCCTTTTCCCCCACCTTATTTTTGTGGTTAAGGGCGGCGTCTGCGTAAATTACGATATCTTCCGTAACACTTTCACAAAAATCTGGGGACTTTAATATGATTGCAATTTTTTTATCTGCCATATAATTTTACCCCCCTAATTTTTGTCAAGCGTTTACAACACTAAAGTAAAAACTAATATCCCTAAAAAGTAAGTTGCAATAGGCAAAGCGGTAAATATTATAAAAAAGATTACCGAGCCAAAATTGCACTGCTCTTTTACTTTTTTAATTATTGATATTATAAGCCCGATTATTGCACTAACTAACGGAATTGCCAAAGCAATTGCCCCGATAATCATCCATACTAAAATACCTATTGCCGTACCTAAGCCGCTAGGGTTAGTTATAGTATCCACCATAATGATTGCTGCAACCGCAACTGCAATAGCGTATAAAACTACGGTTAATATTTTGAAAACTTTTAAAACTACGTTTTTATTTCCCATAAAAATCTCCTTTTTAAGAATAGTTTTAATCCCTTAAAAAGTTTTATTCAAGAATTGTTCTGCAATATCCGCAGCCAAAACGCAAAGTTCAGCGCAAGGGCGCTTTTTGTAATACTCTTTTGTTCTTTGTTCTGGGATATAAGACTTATCTTTCAAAGTTTCCCCGTCAAGAAGTTCCCCGCAAATAATAGAGCCAACTTCCGCCTTGAACTGTTTGCACGCTTCTTGAATAATTTTATAAATGCTGAGTTTATCATTACCGTCCGATAGACAGTAACTAAGCACCATGGTCATACCGAGCACAGCGCCGCACACATTGCGTTGACGGGCAACCCCGCCCCCGTAACCAATAGAGAGTTTTTTCAAAACTTCTTCCGAAAACCCGAGTTCATCCTTAAATGCAAGAACAACCGCTTGCGCGCAGTTAAGCCCAGTTTCAAAATTATGTTTTGCAATTAAACCTTTTGTCATTTGCGCCACACTCCCATATTTTAATAATATCACAAAATTATTTCTTTTACAATAAATTAAAACAAAAAAACGGCAAAATAGCCGTTTTTTTGTTTATAAATAAAATATGCAACCTTACGCCGTAAATAAAAGGATACAACCAAACCCTTGCTCTAAGCGTAATTCGTTAGATGCAAGCAGTTCAAGGCTTACTGCATCCTAAAAGCATAGATGCAAGTCAGCCGTAAAACCAAAGCATTTTATGCTGGGCGTGTACTTGGGAACACAACTAAATATTCCACCCTACTAAGTTTAAAAAATAAAGCGATAAAAATGAGCAAGACAAGGCTCGCTCGCAAAAAAACTCATACACGTAACGCAAATCGTTAGATGCAAGCAGTTCAAGGCTCGCAAAACGTTTTGGAAGAGATGAACCTTTTTGGTTATCGATTTCAAAACGCTTTGCAGCAAACGCAGAAATGCGCCGCATATAACGTTTTACGTTTAAAATTCAAAAAGCAATTAACATGGTTAACTGCTTCCTGAATAATATATGATAAGGGGGAAAATGATGAGCGATATTTGTAAACAAAAGGTGATTTCCTTTTGACAATGATATAATACTACATTCGACAAAGATTGTAAAGCGTTTTACACCCCTTTTTTAAATTTTTTTGAAAATTTTTCACAAAATTTTTTTAATACACTGATATTTGTGTTTATAATTTTCAGCAAATGTTAAAAATTATCAAATATTGACAAAAAGTAAAAGCCGAGCAAATTTACTCGGCTTTTTTTAATTAAAATTACTTAGTGCCAAAAATTCTATCGCCAGCATCTCCAAGACCAGGGAGAATATACCCGTGCTCGTTAAGGCAACGGTCAAGCGTAGAAACGTAAATCTTTACGTCGGGGTGGGCTTCGGCAAGTTTTTTAACACCTTCGGGCGCAGCGATTATTGCCATAAACTTAATGTTTTTGCAGCCGCGCTTTTTAAGCATTTTAACCGCGTCAACCGCACTACCACCCGTAGCCAACATAGGATCGACTACCATAACCACTTTTTCTTCAATATTAGTGGGCAGTTTGCAGTAATATTCTTGCGGCTCTAAAGTTTCTTCATCACGATATAGACCGATATGACCAACCTTAGCCGCGGGGAATAATGAAAGTATGCCGTCAACCATGCCCAAGCCCGCACGCAAGATAGGTACGATTGCTATTGAATTTTCTTTAACTACGATTTGATTTGTAGTTTCAAGCGGTGTTTCAACGACTATTTCTTGAGTGGGAACGTCCTTAAAACTCTCATATGCCATAAGCATTGCAATTTCTTTAATAACTTCACGGAATTGTTTAGTATCCGTGTCCTTTTTTCTTATAATTGCAAGTTTATGTCTAATTAAAGGATGGTCTAGAATTTGAACGTTGCTATATTCTTTCATTATTACTCCTTTGTTTGCTCTTGAGCGTTTTCAAGTAAAGCCGCTTGTTCTTTTTTAACGGCACGTCCTGAAATTACGTTTACGATAATACCTAAAATGAGTGCGCAAGCAACTGCGGTAATAGTAACAGCACCGATGTTTACAACCATACCGCCAACACCAGCAATAAGCACTGCTGAAACGGTGAATAAATTATGGTTTTGTGAAAGGTCAACCTTTTGAATCATCTTCAAGCCTGATACAGCGATAAAGCCGTATAACGCCATACAAACGCCGCCCATTACGCATGACGGAATAGTTGCAAGGAAGGTTACGAAAGGCGCAACGAACGCTACAATGATACAAATAATAGCGGTAGTAAAGATAGTTACGACTGAAGCGTTACCAGAAATTGCAACGCAGCCAACAGATTCACCGTAAGTGGTGTTCGGGCAACCGCCGAAAAACGCACCTACCATTGAGCCAACGCCATCACCCAAAAGGGTTCTATGTAAACCAGGATCTCGTGTTAAATCTTCGCCGATAATTGAAGAAATGTTCTTGTGGTCGGCAAGGTGTTCAGCAAATACTACGAAAGCAACGGGAACGTACGCAACCACGATAGTTACGATAAACGCGCCCCAGTTGAAATCTTTAACAGCACTAAGCCCTTTGAACGCTTCAACAAAGGTAAAGTCGGGTAAGAACGACATATTTGCGAACAAACCAAAGTTGATTACTTGAAGTTCAGGGTTGTTAGTTGCAATACCGATTACGGTAAAGATAGCAGCAACGATATAGCCCGCTAAAATACCTATTACGAAAGGTATCATCTTGAGCATTTTCTTGCCGTATACTGAGCAAACTACTACGGTTAAAAGAGTAATAATACCGCAAAGAAGCGCGATATAAGGTGATGCGGTGGGAACGAAACTAGCAACGTCCACGATAGCACCGTCTTTGATAACTTGAGTGGTAACTTCTTTCATAACGCTACCCTTAAACAAGTCGCCGATAGCGTTGGTTGAAAGTGAAAGTCCGATTACCGCAACGGTCGGTCCGATTACGGTTGCAGGCATAACCTTATCAATCCATTTAACGCCAACGAATTTAACAATGACAGCGATTATCACGTATACCAAGCCAGCAAAGATTGCACCTAAGATAAGACCTAAGTAGCCGAGTGAAACGTACGCGCCAGCACCGCCGAAAGCAGCACACATTGAACCGATGAACGCAAATGACGAGCCAAGGAAAACTGGGCTTTTGAACTTAGTAAATAATAAGTAAACCAAAGTTCCTATACCCGCACCTACCAAAGCCGCTGATTGCGACATGTTTGCGCCCGCTGCAACACCAGCATCGCTACCGTTGATGATTACAGGTACAACGATTGTTGCCGCGAGAATTGCCAAAACTTGTTGGAAAGCAAAAAGCAAAGTTTTCCAAAAGCCAGGCTTGTCTTTTACACCGTAAATTAAGTTTACACTTTTCATTTGTAAAACTTCCTCCTAACGTATTTCATTTATTATACCACGAACAAATTTAAATTTCAATACACTTTAAAAAATAAAGTATATATTTTTAAATAAAAACACCCCGTTTTTACACGGAGTGTTTTATTATCAATCAAATCTTGTCCAGAACATTGCGCCAGGTTTTGGCTTACCTTTGTTATTAACTTCACAGTTAGTTAAATTTATAGCGTTAGTTGTTGCATTTTCTAAAGATAAAGGCGCTTCTCCCTCAACTACTGGTTTACTAGTAATCGCGTGTCTGGTAATAAACCAACCGTTAATATTTAAGAAAGTTGCTGACTTTAAGTTAGGGGTATCAAATGCGTTAGGATAAATTTGTTTTAATGATCTGGGGAAAGTTATTGAACCGACCATACTATTCTTAAAAGCGTCGGAATAAATTGCTTCAATGCCTTCGGGGAGTACAATTTGTCTAAAAGTTGAATTTTCAAATGCGCCACCACCTATAGCAATTACCTTTTTCCCGTTAACTTTTTGCGGAATATAAACAACATAAGGCACTTCTACCCCTTCTTCAAAACCTATAACGGTTACGCCGTTAGCGGTTTCTTTATACTTTAAGCCTTCAGTATATTGTTCAATATCTCCGCAAGAACAAACGTGGTCGATATAATCGTGAACGTGTGCGGGCTCATCTCCGCCGCCAGCACCAGTATCAGTACAAGCAGTAAGTGAGAACAACAAACAAACAACTAACGCAAGGGCACAAATAGTATTTAATAGTTTTTTCATTATCATTTTCTCCTATTTCATAATCACAATCTCATTTTATCACAACACTACTTAAAAAACTGCATATAAATAACACAAAAAAGCCTAACTTACATATATTTAACATTTTCAAAATTAAAAACACTCAGCAAAATGCCGAGTGTTTTTATAAGATTATTATTAGATTGAAAACTTTTGTCTTCTTTATCTAAAATTATATCGTCTTATAACGGTTACTTGTAATTATTCACCCTTAAAAGGTAACAAGTCAACCAATCTTGCGCGCTTAATAGCAGTAGCCAAAACTCTTTGGTGCTTTGCGCAAACGCCAGTCATACGACGGGGAAGGATTTTGCCGCCTTCAGCAACGTATTTTTTCAAAGTGTTGACGTCCTTATAGTCGATAGCATCAACGTGGTTTTGACAAAATGCGCATACCTTTCTGCGAGGAATTCTTTTTACGAATTTTTTACCTTCCTTAGGTGCTGCTGCAGATTCAGCTGCAGGAGCTACGGTTACGTTGGTATTTTCTTCCATTTTTATTCTCCTGATAATTTTCGTTTAAACGTGCGGTTTAACTGCACGGATTAGAAAGGAAGTTGATTGTCGTCAATCGCTTCCAATTGCGGACGTTCTCTCTTAGTAGAAACTACGGGTGCAGAATCATCGTCTAATTGTGCGCCCCTAGGTGTTAAGAACTCCACTTCATTTGCAACGATATCGGTAACGTTTCTCTTAATACCGTCTTTATCTTCATAAGAACGGGTTTGTAATCTACCGATAACTGCAACCTTGTTACCTTTCTTCAAATATTTACCGCAGTTTTCTGCGCCACGCCATACCGTGATATTAAAAAAGTCAGTTTCACGAGTACCGTCTGCACTTGCATAGTCGCGTGATACGGCGATACCTAATCTGCAAACTGCAACGCCGTTAGGGGTTTCAGTGAGTTCAGGATCACGAGTTAAATTTCCGATTAAGATAACTTTGTTCATAATATTTCTCCCTTAGATTTTGGTGATCATTCTTCTGATGATACCGTCAGTTATACCGATAACACGTTTCAATTCTTCAACGAATGCTTTTTCAGCTTCAAAAGTGGTCAAAACGTAGAAACCTTCAGACTTGTAGTTAATGGGGTATTGTAACTTCTTAACGCCCCAACGATCGGTCTTTTCAATTACACCGCCGTTTTCAGTAACCAAATCTTCGATTTTCTTAATTATCCCGTCTTTTGCTTCGTCAGCGAGCGCGTTATCAAGGATATAGAGCATCTCGTATTTCGTCATAATTTTTACCTCCCGGACTTATTCGGCTTGCCATAAAATGCAAGCAAGGTTTGTTTTCTTAAACCGCATTTGCGGTCAAGTTCAATAATAATAACAAATATTTTGTAATTTGTCAAATAATTTTACTATTATATTTAAATAAGAGATTGTCAAGGCTATTTTTTACTAAAACCCCTTATCATATCTCGTTCGGCAATACTTAAAAGGTCTTCCCTTTTGTTCTTTTCGGGCGTAACCGCGCAAAGGTCCATAAGTTTTTTAAGTTCTTTGCCGATATGCTCTTTCTCATACCCCATCCCGATTAAATCAGCGGCGGAAATTTTTAAATCTTTTATCTCGAACGGCGTTCCATCCACTAGCATTTTTTTATAAATTCTATCCCACTTAATTAGCGTGGGTGCAACGTCGTGCGCTTCTAAACTAGCGCGGAAATCGGCTTGCTTTATAAGCATAAGTTCTTTTAAGCGCGCGTGGTTTTTTACTATAAACATTCTAACCTTGCTCTCTCGCATAGAACAGTCAAGGTCAACCATGTGTTCGCGCACCAAAAACTTAACTTGCTTTATAGTTTCATTATCCGCTTTTAACCTATTGAGTATGTTTTCGGCAATTTTTTCTCCTTCGGAGAAATGCTGATAATAATATCCGTCGCGGCGCAAGCAAAAGGGCTTACCAACGTCGTGCAAAAGCGCCCCTAAGCGTACGCTTTTATCGGCGTGGCGCACTGTCCTTAAACTGTGTTCTAACACGTCGTAAAGGTGAAAATCCGCGCGCTGCACCATTCCCCTACCGTCGGTGAGTTCTGGGATAATATAATCTAAAACACGCGTTCTATCGAGAATTTTTAGCGCGTCGTAATGTCCCCTTTCGCTAGAGAAAGAATAAGCGGTATCCGCGTGCAAAATTTTAATGAGTTCGGCGTAAATTCTCTCAGCGGAAATCTCTTTAATATTTTTAGCGTATTTTTTTGCACCGTCAATAACTTTTTCAGTCGGTGTAAAGTTTAATTCCCCCGCAAACCTTGCAAGGCGCATCAATCTTAGCCCGTCGTTAGAGAACACTTTTTCAGGCTCGCAAACGGTATCTAAAACCTTGTTTTTAATATCGTCCACACCACCCAAAGGGTCTACTATTTTTTGGTTTTTAATATCGTAATAAACGGCGTTACACTTAAAATCACGGCGGAGTGCGTCAACCGCAATATCGTCAGTAAAATCCGTTCTAAAAGGCGTGTGCTCGCCCCCGTGATATTCTTCAAAGCGGAAGCGTGTATACTCGTACTTTTGTTCACCGTCAAAAAAGATAACCGTACCCGTTCTATCAATCTTTGTAACCACCTTAAAATCACACTCACAAAGCGCGGCGTTCATATCTTCAATAGATAGCGTTCCAGCAAGGTCAATATCGCTCGACGGTGTGCCGTTTATCAAAAAATTGCGCACGAAACCACCCACCACGAATATCGGTGCGGGAAGTTTTTTTGCTAATTCAATTATTTTTAAAGGTAAATAATTTATCATATTCTTAAACATTGTATCATAAAAACTTGTATTTTTGCAAATTTTGTAGTAAAATTTAAAAGTAATTTTTAAAAAAGGTGTTAAAATGTTAAATATAATCGTTAACCCCACCGCCGGCGGCAAGCACGGTAGAAAAACTGCAAAGGCTTTAAAGAAGGTTCAAAACCACCTTAACGAAAGAAAGGTCGATTACACTATTCACCCTTCCAAGTATAGGGGGCATGCAACAACCCTTACTAAAGAACTTATCGAAAAAGGCGCAACCGATATAGTAATTATGGGGGGCGACGGCTCTCTTCACGAAGTTATCAACGGATTTTCAAACTTTGATAAAGTTAACCTTGGACTTATCCCTTGCGGAACTGGTAACGACTTTGCTAACGCACTCCACCTTCCGCTCGACCCCGTTAAAGCACTTGATATTATCATTGACGGCAATGCGCAGTACACCGATTTTCTTCAACTCCCCACCGTACGCGGCATGAACGTTGTTGGCGTTGGTATCGACGTTGACGTTTTGGTTAGATATTCTAAATTAAAACGCAAAAATAAGTTTGGTTACACTTGGTGCTTGATTAAAACCTTGCTTAACTTTGAATATTCTTCATTTACCGCGGAAGTTGACGGTGAAAGTAAAGATTACACGGCGTTTATTGCAGCGCTTGCAAACGGACACGCTTACGGCGGCGGCATTAGAATTTGCCCGCCAGCACTCCCCACAGATAAAAAACTTGACTTCCTTGTTGTAAACCAAATTCCTAAGCATAAGATTTTGTTTAAACTCATTCAACTTCTCGGCGGCAAGATTATGAAGTTCCCTGAAACCGAACACAAAACTTGCAAAAAAGTTAAGATTACCCCCAAGGGCGATTATACGGTTAACGTGGACGGCGAACTCTATCCTAATATTCCCTTTGAAGTGGAAGTTATTTCAGACACGCTTAAAATGTATAGATAAATTTTAATAAAAAACTAAAAGCACGGAAAATTCCGTGCTTTTTTATTTAGTCTATTTTTTGTTCCATAGTGGTTTTTAAAGGGCTCATACCGAGTTTTTCATAAAACCTTAACGCCGATTGATTTAAGTACCATACGTTTAAGGTTAAACGGTTGCAGCCGTAAACTTTAGCCTTTTCCAAAACAAAGTCGTAAATCTTTTTACCATAGCCTTGACCGCGCAAGGTGTCTTTTACGCAAAGGTCGTCAATATAGAGCGTTTTTTGAGCGTAAAGGTTTTCAGTTTCTTTTTCTTCTTGGATAGAACAAAACGCGTAACCTACCGCTGTATCTTTTTCATCAACGAGCACGAATACGGGAGTGTTTTCATTTTCAACGATGCTTGCAATTTGCTCGTGAGTGTATTTAGTTGCGCCCGCCTTAAAAATATCAGGTCTACCGTTTACGTGTAGCGCTTGAACGGTTGAAAGCAGGTCGAAAAGTTCTTTTACGTCTTTTACCGTTGCTCGTCTTAAGTCCATAGGTTTCTCCTTAAATTTTAGGCTGTAAATCAAGTGCTTCACACACCGCAAAAGAAAAGTCAAAAGCAGCCTTAGGTCCGTTAGCCGTAACCAAATTTCCGTCTACGGTAACGTTTTTTGCAGTATATTCGCAATTAGATAACATCTTTATAAAGTCGCCAGCGGGGTAGCAAGTAACCTTTCTATTTTTAACACCGCAAGCATTTGCTAAAACTACTGCGGGCGATGCACAAATAGACGCAACAACCTTTCCGCTATCAAGCATTTGTTTTGCAGCGTCAACCACTTTTTGACAAGCGGCAATATTAGTTGCACCGGGCATTCCACCAGGGATAACCAACGCGTCGTAATCGTTAAAATCAACTTCTTCCACTAACTTATCAGCCTTAACCGTTACGCCGTGCGAACTGGTAGGATATTGCCCACCAACCGACACTATATCACATTCAGCGCCGCTGCGACGGAGCACGTCAACTGGTATAAGCGCTTCTATTTCTTCAGTGCCAAACGCAAAAACTACAGCAACTTTTTTCATATTATCCCCTTTTACGCCCTATTATTTTAAGTCTTTTTTATTAAAAGCGATAATGCCCAACCCTATGCATAATATTGAGCCAATCGTGCACGGAATAAGCATATATAAAACGTCTTTTACTTGATAACTAGTGCCAAGCCCTATGCTGTTTATAAAAGGATTAGAGCCGTTTAAGAATTCTAAAGCGTTCATCGTTGCTTGGTCTATAAAATCTGGCATCATAAGCGCTGCTTGAGTGATAGACCCGAAAATTGTGAATATAAACATAACTGCAGCGTAAGTTACAACGGCAAGCCCCGCGTTTTTCATCAATACGATAAGCAGCGCCATAATAGCACAAATGAAAAACCAAATAAGCATTTGAAGGGCAAGTGAACTTATAAAGTAATTAAAGTCCGCCACGGTAAAAGGCGTGCTTTGATAATCAAAGAACAACAAAGAAACGCCCAAAGTAACAAACGCGTGCGCCAAAACTATGCCCCAAGTAATCACAAAACAAGTGATAAATAAAGATATAAAGATTTGCGCCCTTGTCTTTCCGCTAATAATTTTATTTCTTATAGTGCCGAAACTAAAGTCTTTGCAGAGCGCAATCATAACCAAAATGGGCGCGATAAGCCCCAAGTTGTTGCCCGCGGAAAAACTGCTAAAGAACATCATCTTTCCATCGATTATCATGCCCGCAAACTCTTCCGCTTCCAATAAAGAGAAAAGAACTTTGTAAAGCAACGGACTAATAACCGCAAACACGAACGCTAAAATTGCGAGCACCATAAATAATTTATCTTTTAATACTCTTTTAAAATCTATTTTAAGCAAACTAAGCATTTTTAGCACCCCCTAAAATAGAAAGATAATATTCTTCAATGCTCGACTGAACGGTGTTGACTTTGTTTAACTTGATATTTTCACCTATAATATCGCCCAAAACTTCGTTTAAGTCTATTTCGCCAAAAACCCTAACTGCACCACCGATAATCATAAGGTCATTTTCTTTTACCTTTTTGCCGAGTAGTTCTTTAACCTTTTCGGGCTCGTCAGTAAAGATTTCTAAATAATGACGGCACTCGTTCTTTAACTGTTCTGCAGTAATTTCCCTAACGATTTTACCTTTAGAGATAATTCCGTAAGTGGTTGCAACAAGTTCAAGTTCGGTCAAAATGTGCGAAGATATTAAAAAGGTAATTCCATTTTCACGATTGAGTTTTAAAATAAGTTCTCTAATTTCAACGATACCCGCGGGGTCTAACCCGTTCATCGGCTCGTCTAAAATTATAAATTCCGGCTCGCCTAGTAGTGCCATAGCAATACCTAAGCGCTGTCTCATACCAAGCGAAAAGTTGCCCGCTTGCTTTTTTTCATTATAAAGGTCAAGCAAGCCTACTTGTTCGAGTACTTTTTTGCACTTTTCTTCATCTTTTTTGCCAACTAACTCACTCTGCATCAAAAGGTTGTCTTTTGCGGACATATTAAGATAAATCGACGGAGTTTCAACTATCGCCCCAACCTTTTTTCTTGCAGCGTAAATTTCCGGCGAACGACTATCCGCACCGAAAAGCGAAAACTCTCCACCGTTTGCTCTAATCAACCCAGTAATAAGCCTGATAACGGTTGTCTTACCGCTTCCGTTTTCACCAACAAAGCCGTAAATATCACCCTTTTTAATGTTCATATTTACGCCGCTGAGCACAGTTTTACTTCCGTACTTTTTAACTACGTTTCTTATTGTTAAAACGCTTTCCATATTTTCACCTAAAAAATTTTTTATTAGTTCCAGCCGTTGTCTTTAATAAAATCAGCAATTGCTTTATCGTATTTTTCAGTATCGGTTATTCTAAGCATAGAGTGTCTACCCTTTTCAAACCAAACTAATTGCTTTTTATCACAACCCGCCTTTTCAAACAGTTTATTTGCAAAATCGGGTGTCGAATAAGTATCTTCCTTACTGTGCAACATCAAAAGCGGCTTATCTAACCTATCAATAAGGTCGATAGGACCGTAATTCATATCGTGCCCAGTGTGTTTTTTCATATTCAAATTGATAAGGTCGTACATAATAAACACGGGCTTGTTGCGTTCGCGAAGGTGATTTTTCATAGATTCGCCAAAGTTTGCAAACATCCCTTCCGTAACGATACCCTTAACTTCTTCAGGGCAATTTTTATCAATAATCGCATACAGACCGCCCGCAGCACCTATACAAATACCGTGGAAAACAATAGTCTTTACACCAAAAGTCTTGGTAATATGTTTTACCCACGCTATATCGTCTTTATACTCTTCAAAGCCCGCAGTGTTATACCTACCGTCGCTGTCGCCGTGCGCCCTTGGGTCAAACACGAACACGTTAAATCCATTTTCTTGGTAAGGTTTTGCGAAATAATAGCCGTATTTTAAACTTTCCGTTCTACCAGAGAGTATAAACGCACATTTATCAAAACCAAAATCGTAATATTCGCCGTATAAATTAAGTCCTTCGTTTACGATGTGAAGGTCGGTTTTTTTATCGGCATTTTCCGCCGCCCATTTTAGCCCCGCATCGTACATAACGCGCTGCTCGGGAATTAAGTCGTTAGAAATAGTTCTGCCCCACTTATCCTTAGATTTGCGCGTAAGCGTAATTTTATAGACGATAGACGCTGCAATCGGATAAGATGCTATAAGTAAACTCACACCTAACACCGCAAGCACTATAACCGTCCACACAAACGCTGGATGCGTTAAAAAATCCCACATTTTTTACTTTTTCCTTTTTTCTTTAAGTTTATATTCTTCTAACTTTTCTCTAAGTTGCAAAACTTTATTAAAGATATAGTCGTTTGCTGCGTTTAACTGTTCTCTTGGCGGAAGATGAGTTTCATAATCGTCGCTGATGAATTGAGAGATATCAATAGGCTCGCCGATGATAACTCTTACCCTTTTGAACACGCCGTAATTACCGTCCGAAATTATAGGAACGATAGGCGCGTTCGCTTGATGAGCAATGAGCAAATAACTAAGTTTAAATTGTTGAATTTTTCCGTCGGGTGTATTTTTACCTTCGGGATAAATTATTGCAAGTTGATTTTTTTTGACAACGGCCGCGCATTTAGGTATAAAACTCATATCGCGCGTAATTCTATTCGCTTGGATAGCGCCAAAAAACTTCATGCCAAAGCGGAGCAGTTTGCTCTTGAACGGGATTTCCGAACAAACGGCTGTAAGTTTTCTTGGAAAAGCCAAAAAAGCATCCAAAACGTAATCAAAAAAATTATAATGGTTTGCAATTATCAGTTTTCCACCCTTTTTCCACTCTTTGTTTTTCTTGCCTTCATAATAAACTTTTTTCTTGAAAAACAACCATTGAACGGGGTAACCGAATATCAAACCCAAAATACGAAAAATCTCGTAAATCATATCACCTTGTTTATTCCACTTCAATTTTATTTATTTTACCTATATTATTTATAGTTCTCGGGAACCAGAAAGACATCACGAAAGAAATAACGCAAGTTAAGCAAACGATAAGCGGCAATAAATAGATAACGTCAAACTCTTTTAAAAGCGCACAAATAGCGCCGCCGCCAATCCCAGTTGCAACGCCTTGGAATAAGCCTTGAACTGCAAAGTACATACCCGAAACTTTGTTGCCCGTCTCTTCAAATTTTTGGAGTGATAATTGTGAAGGTATGGTATAAGTTACCGAGAAGAACGCGCCGATTGAGAAAGACACGAAAATTCCACCCACAACCGCTATTATGGTAAGTACAAGCGGCGGTAACACGCCTTTAGTAAGGTAACAGAAAAACATAATTATCATACCGATTGAGAACACGCCCAAAACGTACCTAAACGCCGTACCCATACCGTGTTTTTTGATTATTTTGTTGTAAGCAATCATTGTTAACGGCACTGGTGCAAAAGACGCAGCCATAACTATCGTTTGACTAAGCCCTATAACCGTAAACACTTCGCCTATGCCTTGCAAGAATAATTGAAGCCCGACGGTTACTATCGACATTGCAAGTAACCAGTACATATACGGCTTATCTTTGCCCGCACAAGCAAAAGACTTCATAAGCGATAAAGGTTCTTCCTTTTCGCCTTGCTCTTTGCCGTCCTTTTCTTTAAGCATAAAGAGCGGAATAAGCATCGTCAAAGATAACGGTAACACGATGAGCGCTACTATACGAACGTTAATGCCGATACTAAAGAACACGGGAACGAGTGCAAAACACAAACTCATATACACAACGTCGCAAATAGACTTGGTGTTTGAAAGGTAATGAAGATCCTTTTCATCCTTACACACTTCGGAAAAAGTCGCGTAATATACTAGCATAGTCAGCGTATAGAAAGTATAGAACCCACAAAGTAAAAAACCAAACCAAATAGTGTTTATAATAGATTCGTAAGGCGTAATCGGAACTAAGAACAACAAAAAGAACACGACCGTCGGGATAAGCCCGAATAAAATACCCGTTTTTCTTTTGCCCCACTTAGAGTTTATCTTTTCGGAAAGAGTTGCAAGCGGTAAGTCGATAACGCCGTCAAGCGCTTCAGCCAAAAACTGCAAAACGCCCCAAAGCACAAGGTTAATAAGCGGTACGTTAAGGTACGTTCTAAACGGCAATTCCACACTTGCACCGTTATAGCCTTCGGTCGTTAACCCTGCAATAAGCGTACTCATAAACATTGACAATAAATTTACGCCAAGCCCAGCGCAGCCGTAAAGCGTTAACTTCTTCCTTGAAGTAATCTTTTCCATAAACTTTCTCCTATTGTTACTCAAAAACGACAACCGCTTGATATTGAGTTTCGCCCGTATAAACGGTTGCAACTTCAACGTCAAGGTTAAGCGCGTCTATTTCTTCCTTGATAATTTCAATGCGCGCACTATTTACGGCATCGCCGTAAAAAAGTGTCAAAAGATAACAATCTCTCTCGGCGGCAACCTTTTTAACCGCAGTAACTAACGCTTCGGTAAAACTCTTTGACAAACTCAAAACCGTCTTGTTTGAAATTGCAAAATAATCACCCTTTTCAATGTGATAACTTTCAAATACGGAATTTTTAGTCGCTTCGCAAACGCCCACTTCGTATACTGCGGAAATACTCTCAGTTGCACACTCTTTAGCCGCATGAACGTCGGCATCAAAATCAAGCCCTGAAAGCGCAACGTAACAGTTAGCAACCGAGCGGCTGTTTACTATCTCAATCACCTTTCCGCCACCCATCTTAGCCGCTTGTTCGGCAGCCAAAATCGTATTAGCACTGTTTGGAAAAACTAAAACTTCTTCAGTCTTAACCATATCAAAAGCGTCTAAAAAATCTTGTGCAGAAGGCACTATTTCGCCTAAAATAACCACGTCTGCACCCATTTCTAAAAACTTTTGTTGCATAAAAGCGTTTGGTGCAACGGCGATTACCGAAAACTGTGATTCGGTATCTATATCTGCAACCAAAAACTTTTTATTATCTTTCATAACTTCTTGCACGGTCATATTATCTACTTGTACCGTGAGAAGTTCGCCCACTTCTTGAAGTTCCATAAACGCGGGCGCAAGAGTTGGCGTATGCAAGTGAAAATTTACCTTGTCTTGTTCTAGTGAAACGACTACTGATTCGCCAACCGTAGAGAGTCGTTCACTAAAATTATCCAAATCAAAATCTTTTGTTTCAACCTTTAACTGGATAAGCCCGCTTACGCAATAACCGTAACTAAACACCGTGTCTTTGTTGAACTTAGAATAATCAATAGTAACGGCAACTTCTTCTTTTAAGTCATCTTCAACAATTTCTTCACCGTTTAAGAACATCTTTGCGCCTTGGAAAAATCTAACCAACCCGCTTGCACCGCTATCCACCACGTGCGCTTTTTTAAGCACGGGTAAAAGTTCGGGGGTGTTCTTTAGCGAAAGTTCAGCCGCCACAAGATAAGTGTCTATAAGTTCTTCAACCGATTGTATAGGCAATTTTTCTTTTACCGCGTTTGAAGCGTCTTTCAATACGGTAAGCATCGTACCTTCAACGGGCTTAGCCACCGCAGCGTAAGCGCGGACACACCCGTTCTCTAACGCACTTGCAATAAGGGAGCAATCAGCAGCGACAACGCCGTCAAAACTTTCCGCCATACCCTTAAAGAATTGTGAAACGATAACACCCGAATTGCCCCTTGCGCCGAAAACTGCCGCCGCCGCAAATAAATTTGCAACGTCTGACAAGGTGTAATCGTTATTTTTAAGCGAAGAATACCCCGCCGTCAACGTCATAACCATATTTGTACCAGTATCCCCGTCCGGAACTGGAAAAACGTTAAGTTCGTTGATTTCTTTTTTATATTTTAATACGTTTTTAATACCGCTGTTAAGAATTTCCAAGTAACAGCGCCCGTCCATTGTTTTAAGCATTGTTTTTCCTTGTAAAATCTTAAATTAACATTCCGCAAGCGCCTTTACGAGCGCTTCTTTTTCCACTGCGCATTCTTCTGAAATGGGGTTGCCCATAAAATAAACGCTTATTACACCAGGCCCCATATTAGTTCCACACGCGCTAAATATATCACTTAAGAAAACCTTTTTGCACTTAACTTCACTTTCAAACTTTTCCTTGAAAGATTTAGCAAGTTCTTCTCTATCGCTGTGAGAGATTAAAACGTATTGATTTTCAATATCGACAGCCATGGCTTTTACGTAAGCAATAGTTGCCTGAAGCGCCTTCTTTATCCCCTTTGCCTTTGCAAGAACGGTTACGTAACCGTCGGTGTTAGAGTCGCCCATAGGCTTAATACCGATAAGGTTACCCATGATTGCTTTGCCTGCGGAAATTCTACCGCGGCGAGCAATAAAGGTAAGCCCGTCAATCGGTCCCATTTGGTGAACTTTTACCTTGTTTTCTTCAAGCCAAGCAATAACTTCTTCATAAGTTTTACCTTGCTTTTGAAGTTCCATTGCGTAGATTACCAAAAGCCCGAAAGAGCCAGACATTCTAGCCGTGTCAACGCAATAAATTTCAGCACTGGGTATTTCTTCTTTAACGCGCTTTGCCGCAAGGAAAGCAACGTTATACGTCGCGCTGATTTTCGATGATAAAGACATACAGATTACAGCGTAGCCTTTTTCAGAGTATTCTTTGAATTTTTCATAATATTGCTCGGGACTGGGAGCAGCGCTGCTTACAGTGCTCTTTTTGTCGTCAAGGGTTTTGTAAAATTCTTCCCTTGAAATGTTTTCCCAGTCGAGCGTAGTTACGTATTCTTTTCCGTTAACGTTTACGTAGCCGGTGATATAATCTTCCACACAAAAATAATCACGTATTTCTTTACTTAAGTCGCAAGTAACGTCGGGTAAAATTACGTATTTTTTCATCTTAACACTCTCCAAATAAAACTTTTTCCGCCTTCTTGATATATGTATATCAAGAAAACTTGTAGAAAATTATAACATATCTTGTCGGATATTGCAACTAATAAATGGGCGGCAAAATAAATTAGCACAACTTACCAAAAAACAAAAACGCCCTATAAAAAGAGCGTTTTTTTGACTGTTTTTTCTTATTTTTGCGCGTAAAACAATTAAAATCGTTATCAAATTCCTATAACGGTGTTAAATTTTACTAACCGAAAGTTCCAACTTAAAGTCTATGCTTTCGCCCGCTTTTATAGTTTTATACTTAAATCCGTCGTCAAGCACGGTGGTTGAAGGCTCTAAACCAACAACGTAACAACCACTGTGTAAATTCTTCCACTCAACAAATTCTGGCAAGGTGTCTTTTGAATAGCAAAGCGTAAACTTTTTGCCTAACTTTTCATTTTCGATAGAAACTTTGGGTTCTTTAAACTTTAAGAAATAACATACTTCGTCATCTAGTGGAACGGGTGCACCCATAACCGCTCTATCGTTAATTCTTTCAGCAGCAAGCGGCGTTCTCGGCTGTACGCTAACGACTTCGCCCACGATTTTCGCGCCGTCGTCAAGTAGCGGATATCCTACGTTTACGTGGTATAATAGACAGTAATTTTCATCACCGTATCCTAAATTTTCTAGCCTATCTTCAACGGTGAGCGTTTCAGCGCCGATTGCACAAGTTATCTTTCTATGGATTCTAAGACTGCTTTGTGATATCAACGAACTTTTAATATACGCCTCGATAACGATGCCATTTTCACCACACTCCGCGCGGAAAACTTCAGCGGGTTGCAAGTGAAACGAGCCGTGTGTTTCAAAGCCATCTCTACCGCCGACAGAATCAAGCCCGCAGGTGTACAACATACCGCCTTCAAAACGCTGTGGAAAAGGTAGATTTTGAGCCATAAATCCGTTTCGAGAAACAAAAGAAACGTTTTGCCCTTCGTGATAGAGTTGCATAATATCAAGCGCTTTGCTTTCGTTTAAAATAAATCTAATTTTGCCGTTATCACAATCGATAATCTTTAAGCCTTGTGATACGCCGTCTGTAATAACCGACCTTCTAATAGATGCTATTTGACTAAAATTTGAAATTTGACCTTTCATAACCGCTCCTTAATTTTCGTTGTAATTATATTTTAACACGACTTTTGTACCGTGTAAACAATTTTTAATTTTTTTTGTCCCTATATTTTTTAGGGCTTTGCCCAAACTTTGCGCAAAATATACGGTGAAAATAACTTTTATTTTCATAACCGACCGAAAGTGCAACGTCTTCCACCGATAGTTGCGTATTTTTTAGCAAAAATTCCGCTTGCGAAAGTCTTTTTTCTTGCAAGTGTTCGGTATAAGTTCTGCCCGTCCTATTTTTTATTTCGTGGCTAAGCCAGTAAAAGTCATAATGCAGCGCCTTTGCGGCATCCTTAAGACTTCCGTCCTTATAATTTTCTTCTATATAGCGCAAAAGTTCCATAACAGCAGCATCTTCTTTTGAGTGGTACACCAACTTATCCGTATGATTGAGAAGTTGCATAAAAAGAAGTGCCATTGTATTTTGATTGATGCTTATTTTGTTAGACGAGTTGTTTACAAGCGTCCAAATAAGATTTTCTATAAGGTTTTGTA
This sequence comes from Christensenellaceae bacterium, assembly GCA_045594285.1. Lineage (GTDB taxonomy): Bacteria > Bacillota > Clostridia > Christensenellales > Borkfalkiaceae > UBA1259. The sequence goes on from JAZNYF010000010.1 coordinate 55,586, forward strand.
CGGGTAAAATTTTGGAAACCTTAAAATGCAAATAACCTTGTTCTTTACCACCGAAAAGAACACTGAGCAGTAAGTTTTTAATGGGAGTATCTTCCGCCCCAAGCATTTGCAAGGTGTTATTAAAAAAGGACGGCTGTATTATAAAGTTTACGGCAATATCGTTTTCGCCCGCGGGCATTATTCTTTGCCTAGCACCTTGTCCTAAAAACAATATTTCGCCTTCTTGTAACACTAATTCTTTTCCGTTGATAACGTGCACGGTGCTGCCCGCACACATATAGACCGCTTCAACGTAGTCGTGTATATGTTCTGGAAATTCAATAAATCTAGTGTGCTTTCTAACCGTTATAAGCGCCTTTTGAGCAAGTTTTTTTTGTAAATACATTATGCTTCCGTCAACGTCTGTATAAAGGCTTTTGTCCACACCGCCAGTACCTGCTAAAATTGCTCGTTCTTCATCAGTTATCGGCGTTAAAACTTTTAATATCTCTTTATCAATCATAATTACACCCTAAACTATTGTAACACAAAGGATAAAAATAATCAATACAAATAAGGACACTTTTTTAAGCAAATTAAGTCCTTTACTTTTTGTTTTATGCGTGTTAAAATTAAATCAATAAAACTTTTATAAGGGCAAAATAATGAAATATTATTTAGCAATTGATATCGGCGCGTCGTCTGGTAGACACATTTTAGGTTGGTTAGAAAATGGAAAAATCAAAACTCAAGAAATTTACCGTTTTCCTAATCTTCCCGACAATGAAAACGGCAAGTTAAAATGGAATATTGCCCGCCTTTACACTGAAATCTTAAACGGCTTAAAAAAGGCAAAAGACTTAGGCAAAATCCCTGAATCCGTGGGTGTGGACACTTGGGGCGTGGACTACGTTTTGCTTGATAAGAACGACGATGTTATCGACGGCGCGTATTGTTACCGAGATAGTAGGACGGAAAAAACTATTCCTAAAGTTCACTCTATTATACCTTTTAATCGATTATTTGAAAAAACTGGCATAAGTTTTAACACGTTTAACACTATATATCAATTATACGATGATCTGTTAAGCGGGCGAATAGAAAAGGCGGAAAGTTTTTTACTTCTTCCAAATTATTTTCATTATCTTTTGACTGGCGTAAAAAAACAAGAATACACAATCGCTACGACGACTGGTATGGTAAACGCTCAAACTCACGATTGGGATGAAGAAATCATCTCCGCCCTAGGGTATAAAAAAGACTTGTTTACCCAACTTTCTCAACCGAGCAACCTTGTTGGTGAATTTTCTAAAGAAACGGCAAAAATCGTAGGCTACGCTTCAAAGGTAGTTTTACCCGCCACTCACGATACTGCTAGCGCGGTTTTAGCAGCACCCCTTCAAGATAACACGCCGTACATTTCGAGCGGTACTTGGTCGCTTTTAGGCGTTGAACAAGAACAAGCGCACACAAGCGATTTTGCAAGAGAGAACGCTTATTCAAACGAAGGCAGTGTAAACGGTCAGTTCCGCTTGCAAAAAAACATAATGGGGCTTTGGATGATTCAGCAAGTACGACACGAACTAAACGACAAATATAGTTTTGCTGAACTTGCCGATATGGCAACTAAAAACCCCGTCCCCTATCAAATTGACGTAAACGACAACCGCTTTTTAGCCCCAAAGAGTATGATTGATGAAATTCATAACGCAGTGGGCAAAAAACTCACCGTAGGCGAAACGGCTTACGTTATCTACAATAATCTTGCAAACGATTACGCATCGTCGCTAAGTGCGTTAGAAAAAATGACTGGTATGCGTTACCAAACGCTAAACGTTATCGGCGGTGGAAGCAAAAATGAACTTCTAAACAAACTCACCAAAGAAAAAACTGGTAAACGAGTTATAACAGGTCCTGCGGAAGGCACGGCGATAGGCAACCTTTTAGCACAGATGATTGGTGCTGGTGAGATTGACAGTATAAATAATGGTAGAAAAATTATAAAACAATCGTTTGATATAACTGAAGTATAAGGAGAAAATTATGAAAGATATTTTACAAGCACCCTTTATTAGCGAAATGCGCGAAACAACCGCAAATATGTATCGTTTAGGCTGGGATGAAAGAAACGGCGGAAACATAAGTTACTTGCTTGATGAAAGTGAAGTTGCCAAGTATCTTGATTTGGACAAAGTTATTCGCACTATTCCCACTGGCTTTGACGCTAGTGAACTAATCGGCAAAATCTTTATAGTAACTGGTACTGGCAAGTACTTTAAGAACGTGGACAAAGACCCTGAAACCAATCTTGGTATCGTTAGAATTGCAAAGGACGGCACTACTGCTGAACTTCTTTGGGGCTTTAAGGACGGCGGAAAATTTACTTCAGAATTCCCCGCACATATGATGAGCCACATGGCAAGACTTAAAGTTGACCCATTACACCGCGTGGTTATGCACTCTCACCCCACTTACACGATTGCAATGAACACCGTTTGTTCTACTGACGAAAAAGAATTTACACATAAACTTTGGCAGTCTAACACGGAGTGCATAGTAGTATTCCCCGACGGCGTTGGCGTTCTTCCGTGCATGGTTTGCGGCACTAACGAAATCGGCATGGCTACTGCTGAAAAGATGAAAACTTTCCGCCTTGTAGTATGGACTAACCACGGTATTTACGGCACTGGCAAAAACATGGACGAAGCGTTTGGGCTTATCGAAACGGTTGAAAAAACCGCGCAAATCTATATGCTTGCTTTAGGGCACACGGTAAACGTTATCCCCGATCAAATTTTAAGCGACCTTGCTAAACTTTGGGGACTTACCCCGCTTGAAGGCGTTTTAAAGGTATAAATATGGATAGATATACTCAAGCAAAAAGCATTTTTGCCGAATACGGCATTGACACCGAAAAAGCATTGGAGAGATTAAACAATATCCCCATCAGCGTTCATTGTTGGCAAGGGGACGACGTTATAGGCTTTGACGGAAGTGATTCTCTCTCTGGCGGAATTCAAACGACTGGTAATTACCCTGGAAGAGCAAGAACGCCTGAAGAACTTTTTTGTGATATTGAAAAAGCGTTTTCTTTAATGCCTGGAAAAAAACGTCTTAATATTCACGCATGCTACGCTCTTCTTGGCGAAGACAAAGGAAAAATAGACCGCGATGCTTACGAGTATAAACACTTTGAGCCGTGGGTAAAATTAGCAAAAAAATTAAACCTTGACGGTGTTGACTTCAACCCTACTTTTTTTGCACACCCTATGATGAAAGACGGCTTGTCTTTATCTTCACCTGATGAAAACACTCGTGAATTTTGGATAAATCACGGCAGAGCGTGTTTGAAAATTGCTTCCCAAATGGGTAAAGAAATGAACAGCCCGTGTTTAGTCAATATTTGGATACCCGACGGATATAAAGATATCCCCGCGGATAGATTAACCCCAAGATTAAGATTAAAAAACTCACTTGATAAAATGCTTTTAGATTACGATAAGGAGTGGGTTATCCCCGCAGTTGAAAGCAAAGTTTTCGGCATAGGAATAGAAAGTTACACGGTAGGCAACAACGAATTTTATCAAAACTACGCCGCTAAAGCGGGTATTTGCTGTCTTTTAGACACGGGGCATTATCATCCAACTGAAGTCGTTTCAGATAAAATACCTTCTCTACTTGCCTTTTATGATAAGGTTGCGCTTCACGTTTCACGCCCAGTTAGATGGGATAGCGACCACGTTGTAATTTTAGACGATGAATTAAAAGAAATTGCTAAAGAAATTATCCGCAACGACGCCGACGACAAAGTGATAATAGGCTTAGATTATTTTGACGCTAGCATAAACAGAATTTTGGCGTGGGTAACGGGCGTCCGCTCTATGCAAAAAGCACTTCTTACTGCGCTTCTTCTTCCGCACGAACAATTAAAGAAGTTGCAAGATGAACATAACTTCACAAAAATTATGTACTTAAACGAACAATGTAAGTTATTGCCCGTGGGAGACGTTTGGAACGAATATCTGTCCCGCCAAAACTTGAATAGCGATTATTTTACTGAAATTGAAAGTTTTGAAAAAGAAGTTATATCAAAAAGAATTTAATCAACAATCAAAAAAGCACACTTATTTTAAGTGTGCTTTTTTTGTTTACTTTTAATTATCTAGTCTTTTTATATAACGGACCGTAAGTATCACACGCACGGTAATCTTGACCTTCTTTATCCATTCCAAAAGCGTTCCAAGCCGCAGGGCGATAAATATTTTCTTCTTCAACGTTGTGCATGCATACGGGGATTCGAAGCATTGAACACATTGTAATTAAGTCCGCACCGATATGTCCGTAAGAAATTGCACCGTGGTTTGCACCCCAGTTGTTCATTACGTCGTAAGCGGTTTTGAACGCACCCTTTCCAGTTACTCTTGGCGCAAACCAAGTACACGGCCAAGTGTAATCCGTTCTCTTCCAAAGTTTGTCGGTAACTTCATCAGGTAGAGAAACCGTCCAACCTTCAGCAATTTGCATAACTGGGCCTAAACCTTTAACAATGTTCAATCTCATCATGGTACAAGGCATCTCTGCCTTAGTTACAAAGCGTGAAGAATATCCACCACCACGGAAGTATCCTAAATCGGCATACGGCCAAGTGGTTGCACTCATGCAAGCATCTATATCTTTATCGGTCATTTCCCACCACTTTTTCATAACGGCGTTGCCAAATTCATCCTTAATTTCACCGCAAGCATCCACGCACGCTGCACCGCTATTGATTAGGTGGATAAAACCGTCGGCAGCCTTTGCTTTACCGTCAATTTCATAGCCAGTAACTCGCTTCACCGCATCACCTGACCAGTAAGTTCTTACGTCTGCAAAAATTTGTGCACGGTTAGTTAAAAGTTTACCAAACAACATACAAACGCCGTTTAAACTGTCGTTTTCAGTCGCTAAAATATAAGGTTCTCTAGCACCGTTCCAATCGAACGAAGAATTCAAAATACTTTCAGGGAAGTCGCAGTTAGGATAAAAATCCGTCCATTGTCTTTGACCTTGGAATCCAGCGGCTATGGCGTTATGCCCCACCATTTCTTCTTCCGCACCTTTGGGAAGATTTTGGTTACCGTTCATAAGGTCTTTTATGATACAAGCCATCTTTGCGGTAAATTCCCAATCTTTTTCCTTTTGCTCAGCACTTCTTTGGAGTTCAGCGGGATTTTTATCAAAGTCGGAATTGCACTTTGCCTTTATCCAAGATAACGCCTTTTGGTATTCAGTAGCGTTGTAAATACCTTCGGTCATTCTTCTTATAATTTCAACTTCATCAACACTTTCAACCCTCATCCCGAGATAGTCTTCAAAGAAATTAGCGTCTACGATAGAGCCTGCAATACCCATACAAATCGAGCCGATTTGAAGGTATGATTTACCGCGCATAGTGGCAACGGCAACCGCAGCCTTAGCAAAACGCAAAATCTTTTCAGCAACGTCGCAAGGGATAGTAGTATCGTCTAAATCTTGAACGTCGTGCCCGTAAATACCAAACGCGGGTAAGCCCTTTTGCGCATGCCCAGCAAGCACTGCCGCCAAGTACACTGCCCCTGGTCTTTCCGTTCCGTTAAATCCCCAAACTGCTTTAATAGTGTTAGGGTCCATATCCATAGTTTCAGAACCGTAACACCAGCACGGGGTTACCGTAAGCGTTATATCAACGCCCGCTTTCTTAAATTTTTCCGCACAAGCGGCGGCTTCCGCAACCCTACCGATAGTGGTATCAGAAATTATAACTTTAACATTTTCACCGTTAGAATAACACAAATTTTCTTCAATTAGTTTAGCCGCAGATTTTGCCATGTTCATGGTTTGAACTTCTAAACTTTCTCTAACCTTTAACGGTCCGCGTCTGCCGTCTATAGTAGGCCTAATACCTATTACGGGATAATCCCCGATAAGTCTACTTTTTGCCATTTTAATCCCCCTTAAATAATGCTTTTTGGCGTAAATAATATCAAGTAATATTTTAACACCAACAGTATTTATTGTCAATACTGTTCTTAATTTTTCTTTTGCTTTTTGCTCAATTTTTTACGATGTTTAAAAGAAAAAAACGGCAAATAAAATCTACCGTTTTCGTTTTCCTATATTTTAATAAACTTAAAAGAAAAATCAAAAAGTTTATCAAGATTTTTTTGTGAATATTCCACTTCCGCTGAAAATTCTCTAACAATATCCGCGGTAAGCGTTAAAAGGTCAATACTTATACACTTTTCGTTTTCGATAATGCTGTTTATAACCCACCACGAAAGCACGCACGCAATCGCTCTTGCGCGCACGGACATCGTATCTTCCGCATCGGATAAGTGGCGGTAAATACTGTTTACCAAAAACTGCTCGGCGTAAAGCGATAACTTTTCATCAGTCCTTTTCGTAAAGTTTTTACTTGCGCCTTTTAGTCTTTTCGTCCAAGATTTATTTAAGCGCTCTAATGATAAAAAGCGTTTAATAATTTTAGAAAAATCTTTATCTAAAACACTTGCCTTGCACTCGGTTAAAAGGCTATCTATTCTATCATTAATAGGGATATTTCTATCTTGTAAAAGTGATAACACCTTTTCCCTAAACGCCAAAATATTTTTTTGGTTAAAGTCGTTTTCTTGAACAGTGCCGTCATCTTTTACTGGGATAAGCGTAATTTTATCTTCAAACGATAAAATTATTTTTGCCGCCGCTTCGCAGCAAAACCCTAACCCCAACTCTATCCTATCGTTAAAAAAACTCTTAAACCTAGGGTGATCGCGGCACACTTGGCATAAACTTTGTTCGCCTAAATTGATAATGATTTCACAAAGCCCCTTGTCGTTAAGAAAAGCACAGCGCCCACTTTTATCCGCATTAAATTTTGATTTTCTAAAGTTAATACCCTTTTTAAGAGCGTTAGAAAATTCGGAAGCATCGTTTTTGTAAGAAAGCAAACTTTGCTCGTCAATGCACATTTCCCAACCCGCGCAACAAGTGTGTTTACAACTTCCCGCAATACACTTAAAAAAAGGATAATAATTTAATATAAACTCTTGCATTTTAAAATTATTACTTTAAAACTTCCCATTTTTTAAAACTTTGACAACTGTGTGATGCTTGCATTTCTCAGTTAAACCACCCACTACCCCTACACATACATTTGCCCTTGTCCATAGTGCTGTTCAGTTCCACCCTTTCTCCATAAATATTAGTACTTCTTGCCCCACACCAATACGCACAAGTTGAACAATGTTTCCAATTATAAGGTATTTGAGCCATAATTATTTCCCCTCAGTCTTTTAATTGTTTGTTTTTTATAGTTATATTTTACACTACTACAAAATATTGTCAAGTTATTTATTATATTAGTTTGTATATTAAGTAATCCTAAAGGATTGCATAAAAAAAGAAGTAACTCTCGTTACTTCTTTTTTTTGGTGACCCCTACGGGAATCGAACCCATGTTACCACCGTGAAAGGGTGGTGTCTTAACCGCTTGACCAAGGGGCCTTGATCTTCGGCGAAATATTTTCGCCTTTATATAAAACCGACGCTGCGCGCCGCAGTTTGCTTTTGGTAGCGGCGGTCAGATTCGAACCAACGACCTGCCGGGTATGAACCGGCCGCTCTAACCAGCTAAGCTACGCCGCCATGTCTGGCACTCACGACTAAATATTCGTTAAATGCTTAGATATTATATCCAAAAACAAGAATATTGTCAATTACTTTTGCACCCTTTTTAAAAAATTTTTTCGGTTTTTAAAATTTTATTTTTTTCTTTCCTTTTATATTGATTAAAAACCCGACAAGTTAAACTTGTCGGGTTTTTTGATTTAAACGATAAAGTTCGCTTTACTTAAAAGTATAAGAGTAAATGTCAGCATTAGTTGCTCTTATAGTCATCGTAACAGCCTTGCCGTTAAATATACTTAAATCACCATTTTGCCAAGCAACCTTGTGATTTACACTGTCGCCAGTAATAACCTTACTATTTAATGTGTTAACACCATCGGTAAGACTAATAGTAACCGAGCCGTTTAACGCATTTGCGTTAAGGTATAAATCATCTCCGTCAAAGGTCATTTGTTTAGTGGTTAGTTCTCCACTTCCGCTCATAGAAACAAAGCCGTCTAAGCGCCATTTTGCAACGTAAATATTACATACCCTATTGCTTGTACCATGGTCGTTATCCCAAACGCCACAATAAAGCCATACTTCATCACCAACTTCGATAGCGTAAGATGAAGTAAATATCATACCGTCATCTATTGTCCCCTTTGCACCAAGGGGAACGATTGCATCTCTCGTAGGACGTTGCCATTCTTCAGTTAAATCACGCGAATATACTAACTGAATATCGATAGTACCTTCAGAATAAGTAGTGCCAGGTATAGCCATCAACCAGTCAAAACCTACGTAAGTGCCACCGCGCTCATAATACCCCATTCCGTAACTATCCGCTCTATAACAATTTTGAGTATCTATTAAATCCGCTAAAGTGTTATGAGTAACGGGCACGCTCCAAGTAGCACCGTTAGGACTTGTCGTAGTATACATCACGCGTTTTGAATCTCTAAATTTATATATCTTCATAGTGGAGATATATTGCTCGTTTGTTGAATCATAAGCGCCCGTTACCACGTCATAAACGCCAGACCCACCTTGTACTGATTCGCCGTTTACCCAGGTAATTCCGTCGGCAGAATACATTACGCGGTAAGAAGTATCGTGTTGATGCGTTATCATACGATAACGCTTATCAGCGGTTGCATCTTCATCAATAAACACGCTCATTATGTGGAAATTGCCGATAATATTACTATTTTCAATAGTAAAGCCCGTTTTATAAGGAGTTAAACCGTTTTTGCTTCCGCAAACTTCAACGAATTCTTCTTTGGTTAAAATGGTCTTTCCTACAAAAGCCGCTTGAACTTCATCAACGGGGAAAGTCCAGTTAATGCCGTCGGCAGAATAAGCGTATGCAGCGAGAACTTGCGTAGCGTCATCTCCGTTAACCCCCGCTGGATTAAACGTTTGATACCACATTTTATAACGCTTTTGAGCGGGTGCGTTATTGTCTAAAAGAACAGAGCCGTATAAGTATGCACCGCCACTAGTCCAAACGTCCGTGTCGCTCGGTGATAAAACGGGTTCTGACTTTTCCGCTTGATGGAAATTACGGTTTAAGGTTGTGCTGTCGATAATATAATCATCAATAAACATTTGCGGTTTGTTAGATACGTCAACCACGGTTGTTCCGAATTCAACCATATCAACAACGGCAACGTAATTTTTATCAATTAAAATTTCCGCACAACCGTAATATGCGTTAGCGGGTGCAACGCTGCCCGTGCCTATTCTATTTAAGGATGCATCATACCAAGCAACTTGCGCGCTTACACTGCCTTTACTTTTCAAACGAACGCTGTAAGCCTTGCCAGGCTCAACCTTAATCATTGAAGAACGAATTCCACCTTGACTGCCAAAAGCAATAAGTTTTAATGATAGTGCGCCGTTAGAATCTTTTTCAGATGCGCAAGAAACCGCTTGTACACCGCCAAAACTTTGCCATTGAGTAGCGTGCTTTCCTGAATAATAACTTGAAACGCTTTCAAATGAATAATTTGATGCCATATCTGCAATAGCGAAAACTTGAGCGTTATCAAAATATGCCGTTCCTTTTGCTGTTAAAGTCAATTTAGCGGCAAAAGCATCTCTATTAGCGATACCTTCAACTGTAATTCGACCTTGGTTACCCGAAACGGTTTTTTGTGAAAGTTCGTTGCCAGACTTATCAAAATATGCAAGGGTTAAAGTTGCATCCCCTTTAACGTCAACGGCCGCTATATAATTTTTACCACCTAAAACTGGAATCGGTGCTGAAACGGTGTTGTTATTGTTGAGCACCAACCCACTTTCACCATCCGTAACAAACTCTTTTGAAACCATAGGCGCATAATCAGCAATACCAGGTTCAATAATAGAATTGTTTTCAAAATCATCTGTAAATACTGAAGAATTATCTGATTTTAATGTAACTTTTACGTCATCAAAATATCCTACGGGATAGTTAGCGACGTTCTTTTTATAATAGAAAAGCAAGGTCAAATATTTAGCATTAGTCGGAACGGTTACTTCGGTCGTAGCCATATCCTTCCAACTTGTACTTGCCGATAAACTAACGATTGTAGGATTGCTTAAACGGTTTGATGCCGATGCATCAGGTGTTTCCGGCCAAAATTCAATATACATAGATGCCGCTTTTTCCGAGAGATATTTTGCATCAACAGTTAAAATTTGTCCAGCAGTAACTGCAATAGGCTCACTACGCGTACCGCTGCCCAAAGTTTTTACCGTGCCAGTAAGTTTTAAGGCTTTCCCACCGTCAGTGGACGCCTTTTCTTTGGTTACTTCAACCGAACATCCTTCATATGGAACGCTCCAAGTAGTAGGCACACCGCTTGAAACTGAATCGTTCTTCGTAAAAGTACTACTCCAAGCACTTGAGCCGCTCGCCATTGATTCGAAACTGCCGTCAGCAACTTGCGTTCCAAGGAAAATGGGTATTAAACTTACGCCGTTTGCGTTGCTGCCAGCAATAGAAACGCTAACTGATGCCGCGTTTTCAGGAGCAAAAGCGCGCGTTCCGTCAACGGTCGTGATAAGTTTATCGGTTGCATCATAAAAACTAATCGAACCCGAACTTGCCCCGTTTAATACGTATTCAACACCAGCAATTGCAGTTGCCTTTTTAGAAGTTATACCGTTTGAATTAGTGGTCCAACCATTTTTATCTAATAACGGTAATTTTTCTAAAGTTGCGTCGTCAACGAAAACAACGCCGGGAGAGTCGTATGAAATAAGTAGGCGCGCCATTACAGCACCTTTAGGTGCAACGCCATCTACCGTCAATTGTGTCCAGTCCGTTGCAGTTTTAGGAAGAGACACAGAATAATCCGTGCTTATCAACAACCCGTAAACGTCAAAGAAACGCAAATATAACATAGGTTGGTTTTCGCCAGATTCTTTAAACATCCAAACACTCGCGCGATAAGTATAGCCTTCGGTAACGCCGATAGTTCCACCGTTACAAATAAGCGTGCTATATCCATCACTCGCATCGGTAATCTTCATACTCGCCTTGCCCGAATGAGCGCGCGCAATACTCTGTTCAAAAGTTCCTATAGTCTTTAACTTTCCCCTTTGATTTAACCAACCAACTACGCCGTCAGAAGAAGTTAACTCAAAACCTGCATTTTCAATAATCAACTGTTCCGCTGTATCCCCCTTATAATTAGGTTGTTCAGGGGTGGGCGTTGGTGTAGGTGTAGGAGTGGGGGTGGGAGTGGGTGTGGGCGTAGGTGTGGGATTAGGATTAGGGTTAGAAACCGAATATCCACACTCACATTCGCCGTTTAATAAAACGTGGTCTTCTATATAATTTGCATTGCCACAAGAACACTCTTTCCAATGCTTTTCTGCATTATACTTAACTATTACGTAAGAACAAACGTGGTCGCCACCGCCGCTCTCACCGTTATTTGAACAAGCCACGCTAAACGAGTAAGAGAACGTAAGCATAATGCTTAACAATAAGCATAATAATTTTTTCATCTTGTCCCTCCAATACATTTCTAAACAATTTATATTTTTTATTGTTTTTCTTAATTATAACACAGCGCAAACACAAAACAACTACTCATTCGCGACATATTTTATATAAAGCGTCCGTTTTGAGAAGTTTTAATAGTTGTTTTCACGTTTGATTTTTTATCTCGTATTTAAACATAAAAAAACGGCAAGAAAATTATTGCCGTTTTTTATGATATTTATTGCACTTGTGCTTTTATATCCGTTAATATCATCGTAACGCTTGCATTAGTCCAACTAAACGGATTGATTCTTGTAACGCCGTCAGTAACTTGAACGGTTACGGTATACCACTCCCCTACGTTGACGTAGGCGGTAACGCCTTTTATACTTTTGTCAGTATTAAGATTGTTTTCCGTTTGAATAATTTTACCCGAACTATCCTTAAACACAACGCTATCTTTTGCACCGTCAACTTCTAAATGACACGCCGTCGTATTGTTCTTATAGGAATAAGATTTAATGTAAAACGAAAAGGTAACCGACGTCATTAAGCGTGAATCTACGTCCATATACATTTGCGCAACATTACCAGGACCTGCGGTCTTTCCCATTGCTTTTGTATATATCCACGCGTTAGAATTTCCAGTATAGCCAGTACCTTCAAGGTCGCTATCCGTAGCTACTTTCAAGTAAGTTGAACTTCCTTTTAGTTCTATATCAGAAGATATCCATTTTGCGTAAACAGTTCTACTAGTATAGAAATTTGTAAATTCAAAAGGTTCACGGAAATCTTTATCAGCATACCACCCGTCGAAAAGACTATTCGCTTTAGTGGGATTTTTAGGTGCTGTCATTTTTGAACCGAACGCACCGCTTATAGATTGCGTACCAGTTCCACCGTCAAGTTCAAACGTAATAACTGGGTTGTTTTCTTTTTTGGGAAGTTTCCATGTTGCCGATATTATACTTGTAAAACTATCAGTGGACAATTCTTTAGAATAATACACAGTCAATATTGAACCGTCCGCTCTTTGCGCCGAACAACTGTACCCTATATCGCCACTAGAATAGTCAGCGTGCCTAAAAGCGCTTTCATTACTCAATTTTAACGGTTGACTCCAAGTTTTTGCATTATCGTAACTAACTCTAGCAACCAAACCTTCGCCACGACTACCCGCTGAACTTGAATACAACGCCGTTGTTCCCCTTGAACCGTAGGTTAAAACCAGCGTTCCATCACTCATTTTAAGGATATGTGGTGGAGTATTTGGCGCGTCTACTATATATTTAAAATCAGAAAAGGTTTTACCGCCGTCGGTAGATTCACATTGATATATACCGCTACCCTTCCCGTGTTCTGAACGGAGAACAACTACTAATTTATTATCTTTTGTAACGACGGCGTGTGGTTCGTTAAACTTATATTTTGCCATTGTAGTTGGGTCGGCAATAATCGTAAAGTCCGTCCAGTTTTCACCGTCGGTACTCTTCATCATACCAATACCCGTCCACGCTTTTTTAGTTTTATCGTAGTCATAATAACCAACGTAAACAAGGTTACCGTCATTATCTTCGATTATTCCGTGCGGAGAAAAAATTCTTATGGTTTTTGACTTGCCCCAACTTATAGTGCCATCAGGGTTTATAGTACCAGTAATACTGTTTGGTCCAAGATATTTTGCTTCTTCAGAATCATCAAGTCCAAGACTATCCCAATGCGCCTTATAAGCATCGCTAAAATCTTTTGTGTGCGTAAACCAAGTAACTATTATTTTATTCTTCCAAAAAATAACGCCGGCATCTCTATCGTCTAAAGGCGTGTCTACTATCGTGAAAGGGTTGCCCCAAGTTGTTCCCCCATCTTCAGAGAGAAAACCAACTACTTGCCCGTCAGGAGATCTATGCCCAGACCTAAAGCCTGAACATACTGCAAGCATTCTATCTCCACCGATGCTGGTTACCGACGGCCAAGCAAAATATGATTTGCCTTCTTGATAACAAGTTTCATCAGCAGTGTTTCTATAAACAACCGTACGAGAAGTATCCATTTCTTGCCCTTCTACAAACTTAAAGTTAGAATAATATAATTCAACAGCGCTTTTATACGACACGAACAAACAAGCGTTTCCAACGTCTGTATAATCAATTTCTATATGATAAGTTTTACCAACCGATAACACCACGCTAGGATAAGCCCCGTCCACAACGGAAAGAGTACCAGCGCCAACTTCTGTTACAGTGATAAATTTGCCGCCTGAAATAGAAAAACTAACGGTATCACTGGTCGCGCTCTTTACAAAAAGGTCAAACTTGAGCGTTTTTAGATTTCCCGCTTTTACGAACAAAGCGCTAAGATCAGATCTTACGTTCTTTCCCTTTTTATAATAATACGCATATTCAAAACCCGTGCTAGAAGGTATTTCACTTTCAGTAGCAACCTTGAAAATTGCACTTGTTGGAGTGGTCGAATTTGTAGTTATAGTCTTTGAAATATACGCCGCTAATTCAACTGAATTTATTTCCAGTTCTCCAGTATTAGGCTTTTCAGGCTCAGGTGTAGGCGTGGGATTAGGATTAGGGTTAGATGGATTAGGCGGAGTGCTTGGCTCAGTATAATCTGGATCTATATAACCGCAATCACACTTTCCTTTTACCAAACTATGCTGTTCTTTTGCTATCTTTTCTCCACAAGAACATTCGTTCCAGTGGTTAGCACTGTCAAACTTAACGTTGTTATAGATGCAAATATGTTTTTCTCCACTATCAGTAGCGTCTTGACACCCCGTAACAAACGAAAAAGAGAACAAAAATAACGCGCCTAAAATTAAACATAATATTCTTTTCATTGTTGCCTCCGCATGTAAAAGTCATTAAGAATATTATATCATAGCCCACAATCAATAACAATTTATGCAGATGACAACATTTTGAAACGCATGTCCGTTTTAAGAAGTTTTGAAATAAATTCAAAACTTTTTTATAGTGCCTGTTTTAGTTTGATTTATATTTTTTTCTATATTGAGATGGTGAGCATCCATATCTTTTTTTGAACAAAGGGAAAAAGTTGCTTTCACTGTTAAAGCCCACTAAACCCAAAATTTCCGATATTGATTTATCCGTATCCAACAAGGTTTCTGCTTTAACCAATCTTCTTTCCATAACCAGTTTTGAAAAGGTAGTGCCGTAATTTTTATTTATAATTCGAGATACTTGTCTTTCGCTCAAAAATAGTTCTTTTGCCAAGTCTTTAATAGTAAGTTTTTGATCAAGGTTATCGTTTATAAAATTATCAATTATTATTATGTGTGATGCGTTTATTATATTAGAATTGCTTTTTCTATTTATATATTCGCCCGTTTGAATAAGTTTAATGAATAACAATTGCAACACTGCTTTAAGTCGCAAAAAGTCTCCCATTAACAAAAATTTGAAACTGTTTTTTATCTCTCTCCACACCCAATAATATTCGTTTGCGCCCTTAAATTCGGTAATTTCATTTTGGCTAACAAGTTCTTTAAAAATATCGTAATGTTTTTCTTTTGCTTTTGCCTTCTTTTCAAATGAAAAAATAATAGTGGAAACACACTTAAAAGAATAATGCGTAAACTTGGGTGGAACGACAACTATCGAGCCGTATGGATATTCAACGTCTCCACTTTGAGTATGCAAAACATGCCCGTCTTTTTCAATAAAGAACATTTCATACTCACCGTGAGAATGAAATTCAAGGGGTGTTTCTTCTTTATCCCTTGGGTCTCTCATATCTTTAGACACTCTAAAACGGATATCCCCTACATCAAAAACACACGTAAAATACTTTTTTTCCATACCAACACCTCGTTAAGTAATTTTATTGTATCATTTATTCTACATTTTGACAAGCGCTGTGTAAGAAAAGCCAGGCTAACAAAGTAGCCTGACTTTCCTTTTATATAACGTTTATATTTTAATATTAAACACCGCTGTATGCTGAGAAACCGCCGTCGATAGGAATAACCGTACCAGTTACAAAGCCACTTGCTTCGTCATCAGAAAGCCATAAAAGTGCGCCTAAAAGGTCGGAAATTTCACCAAACTTCTTCATGGGGGTTGCGTTCAAAATCTTGCCAGTTCTTGCAGTAGGAGTGCCGTCTTCATTGAAGAGAAGCGCTCTGTTTTGGTTGGTTACAAAGAAACCCGGAGCGATTGCGTTGCAACGAATTCCGCAAGGTGCAAAGTGAACTGCAAGCCATTGAGTGAAGTTAGAGATACCTGCTTTTGCAGCGCTGTATGCGGGAATCTTGGTGAGCGGACGATAAGCGTTCATTGAAGAAACGTTGATGATGTTACCACCAGTTTTAATCATATCGGTTGCGAAAACTTGAGTTACCAAGAAAGCGCTGGTGATGTTAAGGTCGAAAACGAATTTAAGACCGCTTTCTTCTAACGCAAAGAAGTCCTTAACGCCTTCTAAATCGGGTGTCATAGTTTCGTTATCGGTTGACGCTCTGGGGTTGTTACCGCCCGCGCCGTTGATAAGGAAGTTAACAGCACCGAACTTTTCGTTAATTTCTTTTTTAGCGTCGATAATGCTTTGCTTATCTAAGCAGTTGCATTTAACTGCAAGCGCGTTTTCACCGATTTCATCAGCGTACTTTTTAGCAGCGTCGTAATTGATATCGAGAAGTGCTACTTTTGCGCCGTTTTTGGCCATTTCTTTTGCAAATTCAGAGCAGATAATACCACCTGCACCCGTAATTGCAACAACTTTTTTACTTAAATCTACTTTAAACATCATTTTATCTCCTTTTCAATTTTTTCAAATAATTTCATCCATTCATTAGCGATAACCACCGCGCCTTGAACTGACGGGTGCACCCCGTCAGGAAGAACTACTTCCGCGCCGTAAATTTCCGCCGCCTTTTCCAAAGGTTCTTGCAAGGGAAGAAAATATAAACCGTATTCTTCCGCCAAGCGCCTAACTACTTTAGCGTAATCTTTAACCGCCAAAAACTCGTTGTAACTCTCTTCGGTTGCACTACCTTTTAATACGAAAGGTTCGTTTAGAATAATCTTGATATTAGGCAACTTTTCTAAAGTTTCTTCTATCATCATTCTATAAACCTTTTCAAATCTATCGATTTCCACGCCGTTCTTGCGCTTTATTTCGTGCCAAACGTCGTTTACACCGATAAGAATATTTAACACAGCAGGGTTTTTATTCCAAACGTCCATTTTAACCCTTGCGTAAAGGTCAACTATGCGATTGCCTGAAATGCCGCGATTGCGCACGTCGTATTCGGTCAAAGACTTTTCATAAAGCCTACCCGCAACTTGCATAACGAACCCCGTGCCTAAACTAAGGCGTTCGCCGTCACTATTTCTAAATCTATCGGCGTCGGTAATCGAATCGCCAAAAAACGTAATTCTCATATCTTAATAAATATTTGCGTTTTCCTTATCAATAAGAGTAGGGCAACCGTCGAAGCCGTTAATGTTTTCACAAGTAACGTTGGTCATTTCACCTACCAAATTAACGGCTGAGTTTGCGCGAGAATAAACGTTTCTAATAGCAATATTAAACGTTTCATCCTTGAAACTATGGCGCTCGCCGTACATCTTCTTATCGCCTATTCTAACCGCAGCAACGCCCCTTCCAACGTAATATTTTCCGTCAGCAGAAGTATCCCAAACACCGTCAACTAAAATATTATAAATTTTAGAAGAACCTTGGTTTAAAAGTCTTACGTTAGTACAAAACGCCGCCGTAACGATATTTCTAATGGTTACGTTATAAATATCAGCAGGCTCGTTTTCAACCGCGTAAATCATAGTTTTTGCACTGGGGATAGCGGTGAGAGCGATAGTATCGTCTTCAGTAAAGCCGGTAATATTTTCAATGATAATATCGTGGCAACCTACTCTTAAATCAATGCCGTCCGCATTTTTAACGTAAGTTGCGCCGTATTTTGCGCGGTCAAGCCCAACGATGCGATTGCCTTCAGCGTCAATTCTTGTGTAGTCAGCGCAAAATTCAATATTGCTCAAAATGCCGTATCTACAGAAAATAAAGTTGAAAGCCCAGTGTCTTTGATTGATAACCTTAAGGTTTCTCATTTCAAAGCCGTCCACGTTGGTAAAGAGCAAAGTATTGTTAACCGAAATATGCGGTCTACCGTCCTTACCACTGTTTCTTTCGTTAAGACCGTTATAATTACCGCCATCCAAAATGGCTCTACCCACACCGATAATCTTAATATTTTTATCAGCGTTCTCAAGCGTTCTTTTTTCCATTTCTTGACAAACGGTGTTTCTAAACATATTGCAGAAAGTGCCGTCCGCTAAACGCAAATGACAATCATCTAAAATTAGCGTAGTGTTTGACGGAATAATTACCGTGTCGTTAATAAGGTAATTACCACTGATAACGACGTTAGTTTTGCCTAGTTTTTTTGCTTCTATAATCTTTTCGGTAATAATCTTTTCACCGTTAGGAATAAAGTTTTGCATAATATCTTCTCTAAAAATAATTTTTAATATGATCTAGTTATATAGTTTTTAGCGCCCCTTTTCCACTGCTTCGAAAAGTCCGCAAAGATAGGTTGCACCCATTGCTCTATCGAACAAGCCGTAACCAGGTTTAGCATCTTCGCCCCAAACGTTTCTACCGTGGTCGGGACGAACGTAACCGTCAAAACCGTTTTCAACGAGTGCTTTAACGATGCCGTAAATATCTACGTTACCGTTTGCAGTAAGATGACCGTTTTCATAGAAATCGGTATCACTGGTATATTTTAATTGACGGAGATGCGCAAAGTAAGTTCTGTTTGCGTATTTGCCAGCCATTTTAACCATATCGTTAAATCTACCAGCACCAAGGCTACCAGTACAGAAAGTAATACCGTTGTGCTTGTTAGGAACGGCTTCAAACAATCTATCGTAATCTTCTTCCTTGCAGATAATTCTGGGAAGACCGAACATATCCCACGGCGGATCGTCGGGGTGGATAGCCATATCTACGTCGGCTTCATCACACGCGGGCATAATAGCGTTCAAGAAATAAACTAAGTTCTCAAACAATTTTTCGTGCGTCATACCTTCGTACTCAGCAAGAAGCGCGTTGAGTTCGTCGGTTGAATAACTTTCATCCCAACCGGGGAGATGCAAGTTTTTAGGATCTAATTTAAGCAAAGTTTCATGGCAGTATGCAAGTGAAGTTGCGCCGTCCTTATGCTTAAAGTAAAGGTCGGTTCTAAGCCAGTCGAACACGGGCATGAAGTTATAGCAAATGCACTTAACGCCTGCTTTGCCGCAGTTGATAATATTTTGCTTATACGCTTCAATATATTTATCGCGAGTGGGTTTGCCGAGTTTGATATCTTCGTGCACGGGAACGCTTTCGATAACTTCCATCGTAAGCCCTGCCGCGTTAGAAAGTTCTTTCAATCTCATAAGTTTGTCAAGTTCCCAAACTTCGCCAACGGGTACGTCGTAAACGGCAGTAACAACGCCTTCCATACCCTGTATTTGTTTGATATGGTTAAGGGGGATACAATCCTTTTCGCCATACCATCTGAAAGTCATTTTCATACTACTTTCCTCCAAAATCGATTTTGTGAGCCTACAGTTAGGCTATTTTATGTTTTAATTATAGCACGATTTTACTTTACTTGCCACGCATAATATTATCAAATTTTAATTATTTTCGCATAATTCTACGATTTTGTTGACAAAATAATACTTTTCGATTTATAATGATAGCGTTATGTTAAACTTATTCTTTTATAGACACAACAAAAAAGGCTACGCGCACGACATATCTCCTACGGAGATAAATTTCTTTGAACTCACCCTAGTTTTAAAAGGTGAACTCGAATACGAAGTGGGCGGTGAAACGGTTACCGTAAAACAAAACGACGGCATTTTTATTGAAGCGGGCAGTATTCGCCGCCGTAAAAGCACCGAAGGCGTTGACTACGTAAGTTTCAATTTTTACGGTTTTGATGGCGAACTTCCCCTACTTTTACCAAACGTTTTAACCAACTCTATAAACTTACTTATTGCCGTGTGTGATGAAATACACGAAAAGATTTACGACGGCGACAATGAAATGTCGCTCGCGTTTAAACTCATCTTATCGGTAATACGCAAAAACGTAAACGCCGCGCGCGAAAACCCTGCAATTATTGCTATTAAGCAGTATATCCACACCAACTTAACGGATAGAATTTCCCTACCCGAACTTGCTAAAAACGTGGGCTACTCACCCAACTATTGCGCTGCGCTTTTCAAAAAACACACTGGTTTTTCTATAATAGAATATTTAGTAAACGAACGCGTTGAAGAAGCAAAAAAACTCATCAGCGAAAACATCTTATCCCTTCAACAAATTGCCGAAGCGGTCGGATTTGAAGATTATAACTATTTTTCAAGAACTTTCAAAAAGACCAGCGGATATTCCCCTACCGATTATAAAAGATTAGTACAACAAAAATAACAAAAAACACGGTTGCAAACTTTGCAACCGTGTTTATTTTTTTATACATTATTTAATTTTATCAGCAAGCGGTTCGTTAGGCGTTTTACCTACTGATTTTTTGCCGTTTTCTTTTAACTCTTTAATAACCATATTAGATAGTGCGAACAAAGCAATTGCGTTGGGGATAACCATGAGATAGTTAACGAAGTCGTTGAAGTTCCAAACCAAATCACTACCTAAAATTGCACCCAAGAAAGTGAACACGATAGAGATGATTGAGTAGATAATGGTTGACTTTTTACCAAAAAGGTATTCAAAGTTAATTCTACCAAACAAATTCCAACTAATTACCGTTGAAAAGGCGAAGAAGGTTAAGCAAACTGCAACGAAAATTGCACCGACTAAGTTACCTACGCTTGCGTTAGAGAAGATTTTAGCAACCGAATTAGCAACCATAGTGTTTTTGTCCGCGGTATTAACTAATGAACTCATTTCGGGGTTACCTACGTAAAGTGAAGAGATTACGATAAGTGCAGTCATAGTTAATACTACGAAAGTATCTAAGAACACGCTAACGATTGCAACCGTGCCTTGTTCGTGTGCGGTTTTTACGTTTGCTTGAGCGTGTGCGTGCGGGGTTGAACCCATACCTGCTTCGTTAGAGAAAAGCCCGCGTTTAGCACCCATACTGATTGCCGTTTTAAGCGCGACACCTACCCCACCGCCGATAACTGCTTCGGGAGTGAACGCATATTTAATAATGTACCAGAACGCCATAGGAACGTCTACGATATTAAAACACAAGATGATGATGCCGCCAAGTAAATAAACAACCGCCATAATCGGCACGATTTTTTCAGTAACTGATGCAATTCTACTTGCCCCGCCGATAACGATTACGCCAACTAAAAGTGCAACTATTGCGCCTACAACGATTGAAGTAATATTAACTTCGCCAACAACGTTAGAAACTGCACTGCTTATTGCGTTTGATTGAACCATTGCGCCGATAAAGCCTAAGCAAATTACTGCAGCAACTGCAAAAAAGCCAGCCAAAAACTTACCAAAACCACCTTTAAAGGCAGTGCGGATATAATAAACCGGGCCACCTGTAACACTGCCGTCTGCATTGACTTTTTTAGTCTTTTGTGAAAGTACGGCTTCGGCGTAAATAGTTGCCATACCTAAGAAAGCAATTATCCACATCCAAAAAATTGCACCGGGACCACCCGCCAAAATTGCACCGCAAGCACCGATAATGTTACCAGTACCAACTTGTGCAGCAACGGCAGTTGCAAACGCTTGGAAAGAACTCATACCGCCCTTTTGTTTTCCGCCGTTAAGGTTAATTGAACCAAAAACTTTTTTCATCCCTTGACCAAAACAACGCACTTGAACGAACTTAGTTCTAATGGTGTAAAAAAGCCCAACCGCAACTAGCAAAACGACCAAAATATAGTCGGCAAGCACGTTGTTAACGCTTGCTAAAGCGTTTTCAAGCCATAGTAAAAACTTATCCATATTTTACTCCTAATAAAAAAATAAAGTTGCTTCGACAAAAAGCAACTCCGTGAAAATCAAAAACATATACAAAATATACGTTCCGTCCTTTTGCCTGAGAGATTCGGGGCATATTCCCCTTGCACCTTCGGCACTCTAAAAAGAGATTCTCCGGAATTTCTCCACAATCGGTTACTGTCGTTCCCGAAAGTTTCGTCGAATTACGGTATAAGTATACACTTACCAACAACTTTTGTCAACGATTTTAACAAACAAAAAGCACCTACTTTGTAATTCTTTTCATAAGGATTTTAATTAAACAATTTAGAAAATTTGACTTTTTACAAGTCGAGTTTTCTTTTATCCACGAAAAAGTGCTTGATAAATTTTTTTGTATGTGTTATACTAATTATGCCAAACCAACTGAATAAATTAGGCAAGGACTATTTTTATCGTTTGAGATAATTATATTCTTCTTGCGTTATGTCCATAATGAATTTGATAAAAATGCAAATTCCTGCTGGATATAGCGTAGATTTGTTCTTGCTTTTCAGTTGGTTTGGCGACTATCGGAGTTTGCGTTTTTGTGCGTTTACTTCGGTAGGCGCACTTTTTTATTTATAGGGAATTTTTATATAAAGGAGAAAACAAATGAACAAAACCACAAAAATAGTTTTATTAGTAATCCTTTCAATGTTTATACCATATGCAGGAATACCACTTCTCATAATAGTAATATTGAAAGACAAAGGCAAAGAAACACAAACAAACAATCAACAAAACACAGTAGACAATGTTGATGAAAATTCTATTTTAGACAACCAAAATGAACATCAACCGATAGAACGCGTAGCAAGCAATGTAAATTCTTCCCTGCCAAAAAAACAATTAACCCTACTAATAATTCTTTGCGTTTGTGCTTTGTTTTTTATGCTATTAGGGATAATACTAACTCTAACTGTTCCAAACGGACTTGGGAAAGCGATATTGCAAGCAACTGGATTTATTGAAATATTTGGTGCAATAATCGGACTTATTCTTATGTATCGCAAAATGTATTATACTTGTCCTAATTGTGGCACTAAGCGAGAACACCACAGACAATTTATAGAAACGACAAGTAGGCAACTTGCTCAAACGGAAAGGGATACAAATTTAACAAAAAGAACGGTAATTTACCAACACGTTTATTTAGACACATACGTCTGCCCAAAATGCGGAGAAACAATGGAGAATAGAGCAACGTCTGAAGGTGGAAAAATTGTATATGATTATCGTGGTGTAATTACCTATGACAATACAAAACCACCAAAGGAATTTTAAGGAGATTATTATGGAAAAACAATTTGATAAAAAACAATTCAACTCAAAATTATATATGATGTTTGCTTTTTGGGGCGTAATTCTAGTAATAGGAATACTTTCTTTAATTCTATCATCATCCTTACAAGGAGCAGCTTATGATGATGATCCTAAAAATTACTATGGTACTTATGAAGGTTCAAACTCTTCTGGTTGGGTTTGTTTAGAAATATACGAAGATTGTGCTGTACTCTATGATCCAAACGAAACAGTATACAATTATAGATATTTATCGCCAACAAAAGTTCAAGAAGATTATGGTAAAGACGACGGTCGTGCAGGAATATTTCTTTATCAAGAAGATCCAAATTATGGCATTTTATTTTGGTTTTATAATGTTGACGGTGAAATTTATTTAAGAGAAAAAGTTAGCGACTTAAAACTAACTTGTACATATCTTAAGAAATAATTACGAAATCTTTTATTTTAACTGATTAAAAAGATTAAAAGCATTATAATCATTCTTTAAATTTTTGCTTATTACTTTTATCAACACCCGAGAGATTTTGTTCTCTTGGGTGTTTTACTATAACTAATAAAAGAGAAAAATTATGGATAAAATTACAATAAACTTAAAATGCAACAGTTGCGGAAGTTCTTGGGCTGTGCCACTTTCTCTTGTGGGAAATGTTGGTGCGTGCCCTTTTTGTGGTGTTATAATAGAAAAAAATGACTTCATTAAAACAATAGACGAGCAAATAAAAGAACAAAGCACTACTGCATATGCGCGATATGTTTACGATAGAGATTTTAACACGCCCGAAAAACAAAAAGAACGTGCGGAATATATACTTAACTCTAACGCCCCAATAGAGAGAAAACTTGAAGATTTGACTTATAACCCTTTTAGTAAGCGTGATATAGTTAAGTACATAATTGAAAACGGTATGCTTTTAGAAAACGTATTTTACCCCGATAGAATGCTTGATGAGCAGGGCAACGATTTTAGAGATTTTATAGAGTCGGATAACAACTTCTATTTTGGCGGAATAGAAACGCTTTTAAAACAAATTGACGTTAAAAGTATTAAGAATATTGAAACGAAAAAGTTGATTGAAAAATGTACACGTGCGGTAGCGATGTGGAATGACCTAAACGATTTATACTGTGCTTTACCCATTGAAGACGTTGATATGGACGACTTTGAAAACTTTTACGATTTGGCTCTAAAACATATTATTGCTTGTGGAGAATACTATTTCAAAAGGTCTAAATCTTCAAAAAATTATTATATTGAAGGACAAAACGAATATTTAATAGAAACACTTTGCGAAGCCTTAAACCCTTATCAAGCAATGGGCTTTAAGGAATACTGTCAAAACCTAAAAAACACTAGATAAGTAAAAGCATAACATGCTAAACTTTTTAAAAAGTCGTATGTTTTACAAAGTAAAAAGTAAAGAGTAGCAAATAATTTGCTACTCTTTCATATTGTATTAAAAATTCTCTACGGAACACACCCTTAACTATAAACCGAATGTTCGGCTTTTTTATTCGTTGTAGGTGAGTTTAACCTTTTTAGTTATCGAAATCAAAACGCAAAACAGTTAATGCGGTATTGCGTTATTTAGAGTTGCGTTTTTCTCTACGCTTTTCTCTTGCGATTTGTTTTTTAAGTTCTTTTGCTTCTTCAATACCCTTTACGGCAATATCGATAGTTGCTTTAACAGCGTCAACAGCGGCTGCGTCAACAACTTTGATAACGGTTGCGGCTTGCTTTACAGCAACTTTGCTTTCAGCAACGTAACTTCTTAAACTTGAGTTTTGAATCATAAATTCACAGTAAACAAGGTCGCGTTTAACGAGCATACGAACGATACGCATTGAGCCGATTTTGTATTCTTCATAACGCAAATTCTTAAAGCGTTTTGCACCTTCAACAGCGGCTGCGTACGCTGCAATTTGGTCGTAATAACCCTTTGCAGTAGCATCTAGTTCATTGTACTTATCTTCTAAAGTCTTGCCTTTATCAGCAGCGAAAGTAACTGCTTCTTCAGGTGCGGCTTCAGCGACAGCAACTTCTTCTTTTGCTTGTACGAGTGCGGGTGCAGCCTTTTCACAAACGGGTGCTACCACGGGCTTATCAAAAATTGCCTTTAATACTTTGCCGTTCTTTTTTGCGCTGTTTGCAATACAAATAGTCATAATAAACGAAAGCAAACTAAAGAGCGCACTTGCTGCTGCCACGATTAAAATAATCTTATCTAACATAAAACTTCTCCTTTGAAAAAATAATAAATTTCCTATAACGGTAATGTTTTTCCGTTACAATTATATTATAAATCGGTTGACATTTTTTGTCAAGCAAAAAACTAAAAAACAACGCTCGCTAAGTGATAAACTCATTTTCGCGAGCGTTTATAGTTTAACTATTCATTCTCAAAAAGCGGTGTTGAAAAATATCTTTCCGCTGTGTCTGGGAGCACGGTTACAACCGTTTTACCAGGCCCTAAAATCTTGGCGAGTTTTTTTGCCGCCGCAACGTTAGTCCCAGAAGAAATACCACACATAATACCTTCTAATCTTGCTAAATCTTTAGAAGTAGCAAGCGCTTCTTCATCAGTGATTATGCAAACGTCTTCATAAATGTTGCAGTTAAGCACGGGGGGAATAAGTCCGTCGCCAATACCCATTTGGATATGAGAGCCTATCGTTCCGCCCGCCAAAATTGCCGCGTTTTCGGGTTCAACCGCCCAAATTTTAATATCGGGGTTTTGCGCTTTCAACACTTCGCCAATACCAGTGATTGTTCCGCCAGTACCGATACCAGAGCAAAAACCGTGGATAGGCCCAGCAACCTGTTCCAAAATTTCTAAACCCGTGTGATGGCGGTGAACGGTGGGGTTTGCAGGGTTTTCAAACTGTTGGGGAACGTAAACGTTAGGATCTTCTTTTTCCATCTTAAGCGCAAGTTTTAAGCAGCGGTCAATACAGTCGCCTATATTTCCGTCGTCGTGAATAAGAATAACTTCCGCGCCGTAGTGGCGAACGAGTTTTCTTCTTTCTTCACTAACAGAGTCGGGCATAATAATAACTGTTTTATAACCTTTAACCGCGCCGACGAGCGCAAGTCCTATGCCTTGGTTACCACTAGTGGGTTCTACAATGATGGTGTTTTTATTGATAATACCCTTTCTTTCCGCATCAGAAATCATATTGAACGCGGTACGGGTTTTGATAGAGCCGCCCACGTTAAGCCCTTCAAACTTAACCAAAATTTCGGCGCTATCTTTATCCACCATTTTATTGAGTCTAATAATCGGGGTATGCCCGATTGCATCTAAAACGTTGTCGTAAATCATAACAATAATAGGATACTATATATTTAAATTAAAATCAACCGATTTGCACTTCACTTAAAGATTTTTTGTCGCCGTCGGTTCTAAACTGCAAGTTATAAAGCCCAGCGTAAACGCCACCTTTAGCAACTAATTCTTCGTGGTTACCTTGTTCAACGATTTTTCCGTTTGAAACAACTGCAATTTCGTTAGCGTTTTTAACGGTTGAAAGTCTATGCGCAACTACGATAGTAGTTCTGCCCTTACAGAGTTCGTCTAACGATTGTTGAATTAAAATTTCAGTGGTGTTATCAAGTGCACTAGTCGCTTCGTCAAGAATAAGTATAGGCGGGTTTTTAAGGAATACCCTTGCGATAGAGAGTCTTTGCTTTTGACCGCCCGAAAGTTTAACGCCACGCTCGCCGATAACCGTATCGTAACCTTTTTCCAAAGTCATAACGTAATCGTGGATGTTTGCGCGCTTTGCCGCGGTTATAACTTCTTCTTCAGTAGCATCAGGTCTACCATATAATATGTTGTCGCGAATACTTGCGTTAAAAAGGTAAACGTCTTGCTGAACGATACCGATATTTCTTCTCAACGATTCGGCGGTAACCGAGTTAATATCTTTACCGTCAACTAAAATTTTGCCGTGTTCTACTTGATAAAATCTAGGTATAAGATGGCAAATAGTAGTTTTTCCACCGCCACTAGGTCCAACCAGTGCAAAAATATCGCCTTTTTTTACGGTAAGGCTTAAATCATCTAATACTTCCTTACTTTCGTCATAACCGTAAGTTACGTTTTCAAAAGTGATTTCACCTTGAACTTCGGTAAGTTCGGTCGCATCTTCTGCGTCTTTTTCGGGTTCAGTGTCCATAATATCCAAAAATCTCTTAAACCCGGTAACGCCGTTTTGGTACTGTTCCATAAACATTATAAGTTGTCTAACGGGCGCTAAGAACACGTTTATAGAAACGATAAAAGCAGTGTAATCACCAAGCCCGATTTTACCTGCGTAAAGGAACAGCCCGCCAGCAATAAGCACTACTACGTTAAAAATTTCAGTTACAAAAGAAGAAGTCGAGTGAAAAAGCCCCATTGCGTGATATGCTTTTCTTCTAGCGTTTACGAACGCTTTGTTGCCAACTTCAAACTTTTCCCTTTCACTTTCAGAGTTAGTGAACGCTTTCGTTACTCTAATACCGGAAACGCTACTCTCGAGCGCAGCGTTAATTTCCGCAACTGCTCTACGGCTTTCCATAAACGCCGAACGCATCTTTGTACGAACGAGCATTGATATAACGATTAGTACGGGTACGCATAAGAAAATGATTAAAGTGAGCCAAATATTGATTGTTGCAAGATAGATAAACGCCGCAATAAACGATATGCCTGAAATAAGCACGTTTTCTGGGCCGTGGTGAGCAAGTTCACTGATATCGTTTAAGTCGTTTGTCATACGCGACATAATCTTACCAGTTTCGTTGTTGTCGTAAAACTTATACGGTAAGTTTTGTAAATGATTAAACATATCACTGCGCATTTGCGCTTGCATCTTTACGCCGACCATATGCCCCGCGTATTGAATAAAGTAGTTAAGCCCCATTTTAACAAGATATAACGCAAGCAAAATGCAGCCGAAAAGCACGATGTTGTTTACTTGCTGCTCCGGTATGTAAACGTTAAGCATTTGACGGGTAACGATAGGATAAAAAATACCTATACCCGAAACGGCAAGTGCCGCAAGCATATCAAGCGTAAACATCAACTTGTGCGGCTTGTAGTAAGAAAAAAATCTCTTTAACATATTCTCTCCTGAATTCCCTTAAATTCTCTCTTTAAAACTTCTATTTTTATAATAACACATTTTAACTAAAAATTTCAATAATATGAACCAAAAAAAGTGCACCGTATTGCAATTTTTTTGCATTTTAATATAAACGAAGAGCGGCGGCTAAAATATAGCCGACCGCCCTTCGTTACAAAGTGAGGAGTTTTTTTCTTCTTTTAATACAAAAGAAAAATGTATGTTAAAAACGTGTAATCAATTATAAACCGATAGAAACTTCGCCCTTAGCAAAGCGCAAGATGGTATTAAAACAATCGCTGTTGATTACAACAAAGTTTTCGGTGTTCGTTCTCTCTTTGATTTTTTCTAAAACTTCCTTAAACTTTAGCAAAAAAGCATACTCGTGCTTGCACGCATCAAAATAAGGACACTCACAAACTAGATAGGTAATTTTGCCGTTTTCATATCTAAAATCAAGTTCGTACCAGTCGTTACCGAAAACGATAGCCTTACCCACACCGTTTTGAAGCGAAATAAATTCTACGCCGTCATCTTTATAGATTTCACGGCCGCGTTCTTTAATAACTTCTCTATCAAAAAGTTCACAATTTTGCGCGTCAAAAACGTCAATTTCTACGTTATTGTCGCCGTAAGCCGTATCATTTTTATACTTTTGACGCATGTTAAGTGCAACGAATTTATCCACGGTAAGCGCGCTGTTAAATGATATCATATCGTTTTCTACTCTAAAATAATTACCATAAACGTCTCTATCAATAACGCTTTCAACCCATCTCATTTCATACCTAGGCACTCTAAATGCGGTAAGCACTTTTTCTACAACGCCAGTTTCATCTTCAAGTTTACCTTCAACCGTAACCACGTCGCCTTTCTTTATATTTTCAATATCACAAAGATAAGAAAGCGCACGCCCGTCCGCAAAAGCCACTTTTACAAGGCTAATGGGTACTCTCTTTTTATCAACTCTTTCATCATACTTGTCTAAAAGTTCGTTTAATATTTCTCTGTTAAGCATTTTTGTTTTCTCCTTTCTCTTTGCTTTTTACACCCCTATCTTAACAACCTATTATGACAAGTGTATGTCATAATAAAAAAGTTTTTTTAATTTTTTAAAAAAAGTAAAAACAACTTAACAAACAGTTCACTCTGATAGACACGAAAAGAAAAAAGGATAGGAACAAATCCTATCCTTTTATAACGCTTATATTATAATGTTTATTCCTTGTTTGTGTATTCTTTATTTATACGCCGTAAGAGATACTACTACGCTTGCGCTCCGTAGAAGAAACCGAACTGTTTGTTTACTCGGCTTTTTTACAAAAGCCTTTTTATTCTATTTTCTCCAGCGTTACTTAACAAACAGTTCGCTCTGCTAGACACGAAAAGAAAAAAGGATAGGAACAAATCCTATCCTTTTTTCTTGGCGCGCCGTAAGAGATTCGAACTCCTGGCCTTTGGTTCCGTAGACCAACGCTCTATCCAGCTGAGCTAACGGCGCATAATATTTGGGCTGCTTACTTAAACAGCCTAAACATTATATGATAATTTTTTTACTTTGTCAATTAAATAACGGCAACTTTAAGCGTTTTCTTTTAAGTTTGTTGAAAGACTTTACTTATCTTTGATTGCGCATCGCAAGCAATATCAAAACTCCACGCTATTAAGTCATCTTTATAATACGCGGAAAACTCTTTACTTTTGCGCATACTTTCTGCCTTTTCATATCTTCTAACAGTGTCTTTAATCTTAGCAAGTAGTAACGGCTTAAAGCAATTTTCCAACTTTTCATTACTAACCGCACTCCAAAAATCAAACTCTTTTTCATTTTTCCCTAAAACTTTAACGAAAAACAGTTGCACCAAAGATTTACTCAAGTTGTAGAGCGCGTATTCAACTTCTCTTTCGGTAAAATTTTCTCTATTTTTAATAATATCTAAGTTTTTATTTATTCTTTCGGTTATAATCTTTTCCATTTTCACCCCCCCTAAAAATAAACTTTTACCTTATATTTTACGCGTTTTTTCTTTAAAACCCTTTTTTAAAAGCAAAAAAGCGCGCCTTTACCGAGTCCCTACAAGAGATTTAATGTCTAAAAAAAAGTATAGCACACTATACTTCGCAAAAGGCGAAATGTAGTGTGCTTTTTTTACTAATCAATTAAAATGAAGATAATCTATGGTTGTTAATTGATTTAAATTAAATGTTGTAACTAAAGAAATTATTTATTAGCCCTTGATAATATGATAAGCCACTAAAAGATCCCCAGAAAGACAAAACCGTTCCGTCAGCCGAATACTCACCTATATAACCAGCGAAAGAATTTTTCTTATAGTTAGACCAAATAATTAAAAAATTACCATTTTCATAATTTAATCTTATACAAATATCCACTGGTGAATCATAAGCGTAATACTTATACAGAATATCCGTCTGCATAAAGGCATCTAAAAAATCTGACTTCCTTTCTTCCTGCAATATTTCAATAACCGTGGCTTTTGCAGTATCAAAAGGTTTTAAATCTTCAAAATGATTTGGCACCCACGACGCAAAATGCTTTTGGTCTGGGTTTTTATAATCAATTAACTCGATGGTTTTAACACCTTCTAAACTGTTAGGGTTTATTGTATATGTTCCTGGGTCACAAGAGCATAGGCAAAAACACATTATAATCAAACATAAAAAGCAGATTATTTTTTTCACAAGATTATTTCCTAAATTTTCTTTGATTTATATAATCCCTTATGGGGAACGCCTTTTAGCGCGCTTTTTATTATTACTTTAAGATTGCTTTAATTCTTCTAACGCCGCTTGAAGAACTTTCTTCCTTCTTTATAACGAAAGTTCCAAGGTCTTTGGTATTTTTAACGTGCGGGCCACCGCAAATTTGCTTGTCTACGCCGTCAATGGTGTAAATTGAAACGATTTGGTCGTCGCTATCAGCGTTAAATACGCCGTAAGCACCTTCTTCAACAGCCTTTTTATAAGGAACTTCAGTTTTAACAACGTCAATACCCTTGGAGATAACGTCGTTTACGAAAGTTTCAAGTTCTTTTAATTCTTCCGCGGTCATCTTGTGGTCGCAGTTAAAGTCAAAACGAAGTCTTTCTTCAGTAATATTAGAACCCTTTTGTTCGGTCTGAGTACCAAACATCTTTCTCAAGCCCGCAAGCATAATGTGGGTTGCGGTGTGATACTTAGTGGTCGTTTCAGTTTGTTCGGTTAAACCGCCCTTTGCTGCTTGTGCTTGCGCTTTAGAGAGTTCTTGGTGAGCCTTAAACGCTTCGTTAAAGCCATTTTGGTCAACGGTCAAACCCTTTTCTTGAGCAAGTTCAACGGTAAGTTCTAAGGGGAAACCAAAAGTATCGTAAAGTCTAAACGCTTGCTTGCCAGAAATTTCCGTTTCAGGCTTATAAGCGGGGTCTTTTTGCGCCATAAACGCGTTCTTTCTTTCAATACCAGTGATGCACTTATCAAATTCTTTCATACCAGAAACCAAGGTTGCTTCAAACTTCTTGATTTCTTTGGTGATTTCATCAATGATGTAATCTTTCTTTTCAACGAGCAACGGATAAGCCTTGTCATAAATCTTTTCGATAAAGATTTTAGCAACTTCGTTCATTTCGGTCGCTTCGATGCCTAAGTTTTTGCAGTATCTAATAGCGCGGCGTAAAAGTCTTCTTAAAATATAACCCGCACCAGTGTTAGACGGAACGATACCGTTTCTATCACCGATAAGCATAACTGAAGTTCTAGTGTGGTCGGCAATAATTCTCATAGCCTTAGTAACTTTTTCATCACTGCCGTATTCTTTTCCAGAAACTTTTTCTAAATATTTAATTGTGTCGATAAATAAGTCGGTTTTATAGCCGTCGTCTAAACCGTTTAAGAAAAGAAGAAGTCTATCCAAGCCAAAGCCCGTGTCAACGTTCTTGTTTTCGAGTTCAGCATACTTGCCGCCTTCCAACTTTTTATATTGCATATAAACGTCGTTACCGATTTCAACGTATCTGCCGCAATCACAGTTCACGTCGCAAGTATCACAACAAGGATTATCGTGGCGGGGATAGAACCATTCGTTATCAGGTCCGCAAGGAGTGCCAACCGTGCCTTCTAATTCCCACCAGTTGTTAGATTTATCAAGATAGAAAATATTTTCGGGTTTAATACCGAGTTCTTTTAGGTAACCTGCAGTTTCTTCATCTCTAGGCGCAGCGTCGTTACCTTCAAACACGGTTGAACAAATTTTATCTTTATCAAAACCGAAAACTTCGGTTAAAAGTTCAAACGACCAACGGGTTTTTTCCTTCTTAAAATAGTCGCCCAAACTCCAGTTACCCATCATTTCAAAGAAGGTAAAGTGGGTTGCATCACCAACCGATTCAATATCAACCGTTCTTACGCAGCCTTGAACGTTGCAAAGTTTAGTACCCATAGGGTGTTTTTTGCCAAGAAGATAAGGCATCAACGGTTGCATACCAGCAACGTTGAACATAACGCCGGTAGTACCGTCGCCAATGAGTGAAACAGCGCCGATGTCAACGTGTCCGCGTTCAGTGTAAAATTTTATCCATTTATCTCTTAATTCTTTTGAAGTAATCATATTTTTAGCCATCCTTATTTTTTAGAGAGTTCGTAACCGTCTTTAGCATCCTTAACTAAATAGCCTAATGCTGCCAACTTATCACGGAGTTCATCTGATTTTGCCCAGTCTTTATTTTTTCTTGCTTCAAATCTTTCGTCGGCAATAGCCTTAACTTCCGCGGGAATTTCTTCCTTTTGGTTTTTCGCTTCATAGTAAGCGATAAAGTCTTTAGCGTCCGCTTTAAATAAGCCGATTAAAGAATAAGTTTTTCTAAGTTGACTAACGTCAGCCGCCGCCCCGCTATCTCCAGCGTTAAGTTTAGCCTTAATCGCCTTAAAATAACCGTAAAGGTTACTGATTGCAAGCGCGGTGTTAAAGTCGTCGTCCATAGCCTTGTTAAAGTCCGCGTCAATCGTAGCGTTTTCACCGTCAATAGCGCCGAACGCGGTTTCAACCGCAAGGATAACCTTATAGAATTCATATAAGTGCTTGTCGGCATCGGGGAAAAGATTATCGGTTACGTTGATGTCTCCACGATAGTTTGTTTGAAGAAGAGCAAGTTTAATGGTTTCAGGTGAGTACGCGTCGAGCAAGTCCTTTAAGAAAAGGCTGTTGCCCAAAGATTTACTCATTTTTTGACCGTTTACTTTGATAAGCCCGTTATGAATCCAGAATTTTGCAAATTGTTTGCCGGTAAGCGCTTCGGTTTGTGCAATTTCATTTTCGTGGTGCGGGAAGATTAAATCTCTACCGCCGCCGTGAATATCAATTTCATCACCAAACGCCTTTTTGTTCATAGTAGAACACTCGATATGCCAACCAGGTCTACCTTCGCCCCAAGGAGAACTCCAACTGGGTTCGCCTTCTTTTGCAGATTTCCAAAGTGCAAAGTCTAAGGGGTTTTTCTTCATTTCGTCGTTTTCAACGCGCACGCCGTTCATAGCGTCTTCTAAGTTTCTATGAGAGAGTTTGCCGTATGACGGAAAACTTTCAACCGCAAAATAAACGTCGCCTTTTTCAGTAGGATAAGCGTGCCCTTTTTCAATAAGCGTATTAACGAAAGCAATAATATCGTCAATGCTTTGGGTTGCTTTAAGCCAAAGCGTAGGGTCGTCAACGTCAAGGCGCGCCATTTGTTCGTCGATATTTTTAATCATTTGTTCAGCGTAAACGTCGGCAGGAATACCCGTTTCGTTAGATTTAGCAATAATCTTATCGTCAACGTCGGTATAGTTTCTTGCGTAAGTTACGTCAAACCCGATTTTTTCAAGATATTTTCTAATAATATCGTAAATAAGCGCTTGGTAAGCGTGCCCGATATGCGCTTCACCAGAAACGGTGATACCGCAAGCGTACATCTTAACCTTACCTTCGTTAATGGGGATAAATTCTTGTTTTTTGCCCGTAAGCGTATTGTAAATTTTCATAATAATACCTATTTATTCTTTTTGATTTCTTCCAGTTCTTTTTCCAAACTGAACAACTTTTCACGAAGATTGCAAATTTCTTCGTGAATAGGATCGCGTTTTTCTTGTTCTAAATTGTTAAGTTTTTCGCCGTTTACCCTAACCACGTTTCCAGGAACACCAACGACCGTTGCGTATGCGGGAACTTCCTTTAACACAACCGCGCCCGCACCGATTTTAGCGTATTCACCAACGGTAAAGCCGCCCAAAACCTTTGCGCCCGCGCTAATCATAGCGCCCTTCTTTATTGTGGGGTGGCGCTTGCCAGTCTGCTTACCAGTACCGCCCAAAGTTACGCCTTGGTAAATAACAACGCCTTCTTCAATCTCGGCAGTTTCGCCTATAACTACGCCCGTACCGTGGTCGATAAACACACCGCCAGCAATCTTTGCCGCGGGGTGAATTTCAATACCAGTAAGCCACTTTGCAAACTGGCTTGTTGCCCTTGCCAAAAACTTTAATTTTATTTTATATAAAAAGTGCGCCCAGCGGTGCCAAGACAGAGCGTGCACACCCGAGTAAGTGAAGAAAATTTCCACTTTGCTTCTCGCCGCGGGGTCGTTTTGCTTTGCCGCCCTAATATCTGCGCGTAAATTCTTAAACATCTTTCTCCTAATAATTAACAAGTATAACTTGTTACCTTAAAATATCATAACATTATTTGCTGCTATTTAGCAAGCAAACTAACGGCGTTTAGTAAACTTTAACGCCCGTTTTTTCGATAGACGACTTTAATTCTTTAGAAAAATCGTTATCAACGACCATACAGTTTACGTCCGCTAGATTTGCAAAGGTGTAAGGCGTTTTTTTGTTGACCTTTGAACTGTCAAGTAACATTATAACAAAATCAGCCTTTTTTATAACCGCGCGCTTAACTTCGGCTTCGGCTTGGTTGCCGCAAGTAAACCCGCCAATATCTTTAATATAACCCGTTGCAGTCATAACAGCCGTTTGAATATTTATCTTATCGATATAATCTTTACAAGTTTCACCCACCGTGATAAAGGTGTTCTTTCTAAGGTCGCCGCCAAGAAGCGCAACCGTGGGTTTTTCTTTTCTTAAAATAGTTTCCGCAATAACTAGCGCGTTAGTCAAGATATAAAAGTTATCGTCAGGGAGCGCCCTTGCAAAATAAGTGGTCGTAGAGCCACCGTCGATAAACACGCAACTATTTGGTTCAACTAATTTTACAGCCTTATCCGCAATCTCTAATTTTTCTTGAGTGTTATAGTTAATACGCTCTGAAAAGTCCGCTTCTTTAGCGCGGAGAACGGTGTCAACTGAAATAGCCCCGCCCGAAACGCGGAGAACGGCGTTGTTTTCTTCTAAACGATTAAGGTCGCGGCGGAGCGTCATTGAAGACACGTTGGGAAACGCGCACTCTAATTCGTGAAGAGTAACTTTGCCTTGCTTGTCTATAAATTCTTTCAAGTGAAAAAGTCTATCTTTCATTTTTCTCTCCTTATTGTGTGTTATATTTTACCACTATTTACCCAGTTTTAGCAAGTAAATAGATAGAAACTAACACAAAAAAGTGAAAATTTTTAACACTTTGCAATTTTTTAATCAAAATAGGTGAAAACTTTGGTCAAAATCATTGATTTAAAAAGCGAATACGGGTATAATTATTCTATACGAAAAGTTTACGGAGATAAATATGTTAGACTTAAAGAAAATCCAAGAAAACAAGGATAAAATTAAAGAACTTCTTTCAAGAAAGGGTTACGACGCGGATTTTGACACCGTGTTAGAACTCGACAAGCAAAGAAGAGCAGTTATCGGCGAAGTTGAAGTTTATAAGGCTGAAAGAAACAAGGTTTCAGCACAAATCCCCGCGCTTAAAAAAGCGGGTCAACCCGTTGATGAAATATTTAAAGAAATGCGCGCTTTAGGCGATAAGATTACCGAATGCGACGCTAAAGCAAAAGAATTAGAAGAAAAGGTTTTCGACCTTTTATCTTGCATGCCCAACGTTCCCGATGAAGACTTGGTTGCAGGCGAAAAGGAAGCAAACGAAGTTATTAGAGTCGTTGGTCAAAAACCCAACTTTGACTTCCCCATGCAAAACCACGTTGACCTTTGCACTAAACTCGGCATTATCGACTACGCCCGCGGAACTAAACTTTCTGGCGGCGGTTACTGGTTATACCGTGGCGACGGTGCTAAACTTGAATGGGCACTTCTCAACTTCTTTATCAGCGAACACTTAAAAGACGGTTATGAATTTATTCTTCCGCCTCACCAACTCGGTTATAACTGTGGTTTTGGCGCTGGTCAATTCCCCAAGTTTGCGGATGAAGTTTACTGGCTTGACTGTGATGAAGATAGAAAGAAAAACCGCTTTATGCTCCCCACTGCTGAAACGGCGCTCGTTAATATGTACGCTGGCGAAATTATCGACGAATCAAAACTTCCTATGAAGTTCTTTGCTTACACTCCTTGCTATCGTAAAGAAGCAGGCTCTTACAGAGCGGAAGAACGCGGTATGATTAGGGGGCATCAATTCAACAAGGTTGAAATGGTACAATACGCGCACCCCGAACGTTCTATGGAAGCGTTCAACGAATTAGTTGACAAGGCTGCAGGCCTTATCGAAAAGTTAGGACTTCACTTTAGGGTTTCTAAACTTGCCGCTGGCGACTGCTCTGCATCAATGGCAAGAACTTACGATATTGAAGTTTGGATTCCTAGCATGGGTATTTATAAGGAAGTAAGTTCAGTTTCTAACGCAAACGATTACCAAGCAAGAAGAAACAACACCAAGTATCGTGATTCCAAGACTGGTAAGCCCGCTTATTTACACACCCTTAACGGTTCAGGCTTAGCGACTAGCCGTGTATTCCCCGCTTTAATTGAACAATATCAAAATGCAGACGGCTCAATCACCGTGCCCGAAGTTTTAAGACCGTTCATGGGCGGACAAGAAGTTATTAAGTTATAATTATTTGGCGTGGCATACTTTTGCCACGCCGTTTTCTTTTATTTTTAATGTTTTTTGGGAAAAAGTATATTGATTAGAAGGAATTTTTATGAATGGTTTTGAAAAATTTATAGCATTTATTAAGTTTGAAACGACCGCAACACAAGCGCCGTTTACGCCTTATCATATAGTAATGCTCTCTCTTTTTATTGCGGCAGCAGTTATCCTTTGCATAAAGGCAAAAGATTGCACCGATAAAACTTTTAAAAAGATTATCTTTATTATTTGGGCGGTTTTATTCGTTTTTGAAATCTATAAGCAGTTGACCGCACCATTTTCAGTAGTTGACGGCAAGGCTAAGTGGGACTACAATTTTAACGACATCCCCTATCAATTTTGCTCGTCTATACACTACACGCTCTTGCCCATAGTTTTCTTAAAAGACGGCAAGGTTAGAGATGCTTTTCTTTCTTTTACCATGACTTTCGTTTTCTTGGCGGGGCTTATGGTGTGCATTTTCCCCGACCAGTTGAAGGGTATGACTTCGGCGGGAATAATTCTTCAAACTATGATTCACCACGGGCTTCAAGTGGTTGCGGGCGCATTTATTGCAATCCGTATGCGTAATAAACTTTCGCTTAAATTTTTTCTTTTGGGCGTCATAACCTTCTTGGTATTCTTAGTGGTTGCGCTTATATTTAATATTGCACTATCTCCCGACGCTATCGGCGGCAAAACTATAAACTTCTTCTATATAAGCCCCTATCACAACTGTCCTTTGCCAGTTTTAGGCGATATTAGAAAGGCTGTGCCGTGGGCAGTGTTCTTCATAATTTACTTTATCGGCTTTAATCTTTTGGCGCTGCTTATATCTTTTATCTTCCGTCTAATAACCAAGAAAATGCAGCCAGTAAAAGAATGATTAAAAAACTAAAACCGCACTTAACAAAGTGCGGTTTTTTTATTATTCAAATTTTATTCAATGGTGTATTTATAAAGCGAAGATTTTGAAACTCCGCGCTCTTTAGCCACCTTTTTTAACGCTTCTTTCTTATCTAACCCTTGCGCTAAGTACATTTCAATATGTTCTTTTTCCGTAAGGTTTAAGTTGTCATTAGTTTGCTTTGCACCTTCAACGAGCAACACAAACTCTCCCTTAGGCTCTTGGGTAATTCCGCTTGCAAGGTCAAAACGCTCGGCACGCTCGTGAAGTTTAGTTATTTCCTTAACGGCAACTGCTCTACGAGAGCCGTAAACTGAATAAATGCTTTCAATATCTTTCTTTATATCGTGTGGAGCGCAATAGAAAATAAGCGTTACGTCAAGGTTTTTATACTTTTCTAAAAATTCCTTCCTTTCGCTGTTTTTGTCGGGCAAAAAGCCCAAAAAACAAAACTTAGAACTATCCAGCCCAGCAAGAACGAGTGCGGAAACGAAAGCACACGCACCGGGGATAACCGTAAACTCTAAGCCGTTTTCAATTAACATATCCGCTAAAATATTGCCGGGGTCTGAGATTACGGGCATACCCGCATCTGATATAACGGCAATATTTTTGCCTTGTTTTAACTTTTCAATAATCTTTTCGCTACACTCTCTTTCGTTAAACTTATGGTACGAAAACAACGGTTTTTTGATTTCATAAGCGTTAAGTAGCCCCAGTGAGTGGCGGGTATCTTCACACGCTATTTCATCCACGCTCTTTAAAACTTCAAGTGCGCGGAGCGATATATCTTTTAAGTTGCCGATAGGCGTTCCTACAAAATAAAGCATAATTTACCTAATTTTCAATAGTTTTTAGAACGGTAAGCCCGCTCTTTCCACCCTTAACCCCTTCCATAAGGAAAAGATAAGGCTCTTTTTTCCCACCCGAAACAAACTGCAAGCGCTTTGGCTCAATGCCGTTACTTTTCATTTGTGTAATAACTTCAATAAGTCTATCCGCACGATGAACGATATTTACTCTACCACCGAATTTTAGCGCAAGCGCAATCGCTTTTATTAGTTCAGGAAGTTTAAGTTCCACTTCCGCTTTGCATATTGCAATATGGTCTTTTTCGCCAACTAAGCCACCGTCGGTAGCCATATACGGCGGGTTACAAGTGATAAGAGAAAACTTTCCGTTAAACGCGGGCGCAATATCTTGAATTTTTATATTCTGCGCGCTAAATTTATCTTCTAACTTGTTTTCCTTAATGCTTAAAAGGGATAATTCATAGAGTGGTTTTTGCATTTCAAACAGCGTAACGCTGTCGATTAAATTAGCGTTTAAGGCGTATAAATTAAAGCCCACAACGCCGCTTCCTGCACAAAAATCCGCAACCGTATCACTTTTTTTGACACGCGTAAACTTCGAAAGCAAAATTGCGTCCGAAGTAAAACAATATAGATTATCGTCTTGAAAAATCTCTATTCCGTTAGTCAAAAATTCTTTTTTAAGCATAAGAAAAAGTAGTTAATTAAAATGCGTATTTATGCGTAAAGTAACGCAAAAATGCGAAGTTTGCTCCTAAAGTTTTAAGCCATAGTTGCAAGCAGTTCAAGGCTCGCGACGCGTTTTGGATGAGATTAACCTTTTTGGTTATCGAAATCAAAACGCTAAGCAGTAACGCAGAAATGCGCAGTAAATATGGCTTAAAAAAAGAGCGCAGAACACCCAAAAGCATTCCGCGCTTTTTCTTGTTTTTCGCTATTATTCTTCTGCGAT
The DNA here is from genome assembly GCA_045594285.1 of Christensenellaceae bacterium. Taxonomy (GTDB): domain Bacteria; phylum Bacillota; class Clostridia; order Christensenellales; family Borkfalkiaceae; genus UBA1259. The sequence goes on from JAZNYF010000010.1 coordinate 95,255, forward strand.
TGCTTCTACGGGGCAGCCTGCTGCACAAGCGCCACAGCTTACACATGCTTCAGCGTCAATAACGTATTGATTTTCGCCTTCGCTGATAGCGCCACAAGGACAGGTGTCAGCACATGAACCGCAAGAAATACAAGCATCACTAATCTTATAAGCCATGAGAATATCCTCCTTTTGATTTACAATATATATTGTATCACAAACGTTTTCATTTGTAAATACTTAATCCAAAATTTTTTTCATATCGTCGGAAACCTTTTCATCAGCATCGTCATCGTCGGGTTTTCCGCCTTTGTTTCTCTTAAATTCAAGTCTATCAACGGGGAAATCCTTATAAACTTCGCTGCCGTCTTCTTTAGATATTTTAACTTTGGAAATAAGTTTTAACATATCGTTGGAAACTACAATCCCAGTACCTTCAGGCGTTTCAACCGTTCCGCCTAGTTTAGGCATTTTTTTGTAAACTTCCGCATAATAATCGTTTTCATATTCTAAACAGCACATAAGTCTGCCGCAAAGCCCGCTTATTTTGCTGGGGTTTAAGTGCAAGCCTTGGTTTTTAGCCATTTTAATAGAAACCTTGCCAAATTCGCTCATACAACTTGCACAGCAGCAAGTTCTTCCGCACGGTGCAATACCGCCTAAAATTTTGGTTTCATCACGGATACCAACTTGGCGAAGTTCAATTCTTAAATGGAATTTTGCAGCGAGAACTTTTACTAATTCTCTAAAGTCCACTCTGCCGTCAGAAGTGAAGTAAAACACTACCTTTTTGCCGTCGAACGCGTATTCACAGCCGATAAGTTTCATATCCAGCCCAAGTTCGGTAATTTTGCTCTGCGCAAAATCCATTGCTTCGGGGATTTTCTTTTCGTTATCCTTAACGGTTTTTTCATCCTTTTCAGTAGCCTTTCTAATAATGGGCTTTAAGGGATGAACTATTTCACTCTCGTCAACTTCTTTAGCGCCGAAAACGACCGTGCCGTATTCTAAGCCCTTTGCCGTTTCAACAACAACGCCCGTTTTTTCTTCATAAACTTCCGTATCGTTTGCAGGTGAAAAATAATATACTTTGGCGGTGTTTTTAAATTTTACGCCTATAATTTTTGCCATTTATATTTTCCCTCCAATATCTGGAACAACAACCACTCTATAAGCATAGTGGGGTTTGCGTTAAATTTCTTTCTTTTTTGCGCTTCTTGTATACTTTCAAGCGCGTGTATAATAGAGCCTTCTAAAAACCCCTTGGCATCTTTTATCAAAGCGTAATCGTTGGGGTTTGAAAGCAAGTCTAAACCACTCTTTGCAACCAACATTTCTCTAAATAAAAGTTCCAAAACGGATAAAAATTCACCCACTTCACACTTTGACGCAGCAACTGCCGCCGAATACTTAAGCACGTCTTTGCTAGACTGCATATCGGTAATAATTTCTATGCAAAGTGAAGTAATATCTTTTAATCTTTCATCCGCGTAAAGCGCGGTAACGCTGCCAACAGTTCCATCACTACAAGCAATAGCCGTTTTTAAGCGTTCGCTGTCGGGATAGTCGCTAATTAGCGCGTCAAATAATTTTTCTTTAGAAAAGGACGGAATTTCTAACTTCTTTACCCTTGATTTAATAGTCGAAAGCAGCGGAAATTCACTGGTTGCGCCCATCAAAATATGTACGTTTTGGGGCGGTTCTTCTAAAGTTTTCAACAGTTTATTTTGTGCTTGCGCGTTCATATCTTGCGCGTCGCAAAGTACGAATATCTTTTTATCGAGTTCAATGGGTTTTAAGTAACTCTCTTCAATAAGCGCGTTTACTTCTTCACTGTTAATGCTGTCCCCTTGCGGATAGAAAATAACGTCCGCGTGCGCACCGTCTTTTATAAGATTGCATGCGCGGCAATTCCCACACGGCTCAGCACTTTCACAAGCGATTAGTGATGCGAATATTTTAAGATATTCTTTTAAGTTTACCTTATCAGCGGTTAAAATTAGGTAAGCGTGTGATAATCTTCCGCTTGCCTTTTCCCCTTTAACCGTAAGGTATGCGCTCGTGTCTTTAACGAGCGAATCAAGGTCGGTCATAAAACACCTTTTTCTTTTAAAGCGTTAATGATTTTTGCGTGCGTTTCTTCCTTTTCACCACTAGCATCGATAACAATATAGCGTGAAGGATACTTTTTTGCAAGGTCAAGATAGCCTTCGTAAACTTTTTTATGGAATTCCATACCCGAAAGTTCCACTCTATCACCTTTATCAACGCCGCCCTTTCTCTTAAACGCATCTTCGGGCGGAAGATTTAAGAATAAAGTATAATCGGGCATAAAGTTTTTCATAGAGTAATCGTTAATTTTTTCAACGAACTCTACGCCGAGCCCCCTAGCATAGCCTTGGTAAGCAAGGGATGAATCTACGTACCTATCACAAAGAACTAGTTCACCTGCATCGAGTTTGGGCTTAACCACTTCTTTTAACAATTGAACGCGTGCAGCAGCGTACAAAAGTGCTTCGCACTCGTCGGTCATAGACACGTTTTTGCCGTCTAGAATAACGCTTCTTATCTGTTCGGAAACGGGCGTACCACCGGGTTCTCTCGTTAAGTAATATTTGATATTATGTTTTTGTAAATATTCTTCTAAGAGTTTTATTTGGCGTGATTTACCAACGCCTTCACACCCTTCAAAAGTAATAAAAGTACCTTTCATTTTTTTACCTTAGGTTTAATCTAAAATAGTGCTACAAGATCTAACAATAGCATTGATAAACGAAATAGTTTCATACTGCAAATGCGGTTGATCGGCTTTAAAATCAAATACGGTTATGCAAACGTCCTTTGCTTCGTATTCACCGTAATACACAAAATACTTTGAAGGGTTTTCCTTGCTAGAATTCTCATCTTGATATTTTGACAACGCATCTACTTTGAGCGCGTAAGTCATATTAACTCTACCTGCATCAATTTCTTTTTGCTGTTCTTTTTTCCAGTAATCTAAACTTATATCCCCGGGATAGATTAAACTTTGATCAAACTTAGTATATGTCAAGAATAAATCGGGGTCGACTTCTTTTAACGCCAAAATTTTAGCAAAATCAATTACTTCTTTATAAAGTTTGCTAACCCTATCCTTTTCCAAGAAAACACCTTCGGTCTTTTGACTTTCCGTGCGGAAACGGTTGTCCTTTGCCATACGAGCACGGAACACCGTAGAAATCTTTTCAATATCAAGATAATCTTCGTTATACGCGCTAAACGCACTCTCGATAGTCAACCCGTCTTTCATAAAGTTTACTAAAAGATAATTTTGAGCATCTTTAAGCAAATCTTCATAGCAGTAAGCATAATAGTTATCAATAACGAACTTAGCCCTTACGAACGGGCCTTTTTCATACTCGGCGGAAACGTTTTCTCTACAATCGGTAATCATTATATCGCCTTCTTGCGCGGTAAGACGCGTAGGCAAGGTGTTATACGCGGTAGATAACTGCTCGGAATTAAACGTCAAAACGTCGTAACTCAAAGCGCCTTCATTTTCAATAAGCGCGTTGAGTTGAGTATCATATCCGTAAACCGAAGTATCAAAATAATATTTGAACTTTTGACCTACGGTGGGCTTAACCGAAGTTACGGTGTACACCATTTCCCATAAGAGAACGGCAACCACGCAAACTATGATAAGTTTAATCCACTCGTAAGACAAAAAATCCGATAATCTTTTTTTGGTAATTTTATTATCCATTTTGTTCCTTGAAATAACTATTTAAGTTTTCTCCACACGATAATTTTCATTATCAAAAAACTTTTTGCTGTAAGTTTAATAACGCTAAAAATTTAGCATTAAAGGTTTTTGGAAAAACTCGTTTGATAACGAAAGGGGCTATCAAAAAGAGTTTTGGAAAAAACCTATTTCTTAATAGGTTTCATGGTTGGGAATAAGATTACGTCTCTAATAGACGCGCTGTCGGTAAGAAGCATAACTAATCTATCCACACCAAAACCTAAGCCGCCTGTCGGGGGTAAACCGTACTCTAATGCGGTTACGAAATCTTCATCCACCTTAGCGTCATTGCCACCGCGGGCGCGCTTTGCTTCAACTTGCTTAACAAATCTTTCTTTTTGGTCAATCGGGTCGTTAAGTTCGCTGAACGCGTTACCCATTTCTCTAGCGTAAATAAAGTATTCAAATCTTTCAGTAAACGCTGGATTTGAAGGTTTACGCTTTGCAAGGGGTGAGTTTTCTACGGGATAATCGTAAATAATGGTCGGTTGAACGAGATTTTCTTCAACGAACGCATCGAAGAACGCAATAAGAACGTGGCCTTTAGTCGCTTCATCGCCTTCTTCAACTACAACGCCCTTTTCTTTAGCAACTGCTCTTGCTTGTTCATCGGTCGCCCATTCGTTGTAATCAACGCCAGCGTACTTTTTAACCGCTTCAACCATAGTAAGTCTTTCCCACTTCTTGCCCATATCGATGTCTACGCCTTGATAAGTAATTTTATCAGTGCCGCAAACTTGAACGGTAATGGTGCGGTACATATCTTCGATTAAATCCATCATATCGAAGTAGTCGCTGTATGCTTGGTACATTTCAACCGTAGTAAATTCGGGGTTATGTGATCTATCCATACCTTCGTTACGGAAAATTCTACCAACTTCGTAAACTTTATCAAAACCACCAACGATAAGGCGTTTTAAGTAAAGTTCAGTTTCTATACGAAGGTACATATCTATATCGAGCGCGTTGTGATGCGTCTTGAACGGTCTTGCAGCCGCGCCGATTTCTAAGGGTTGCAATACGGGGGTATCAACTTCTAAATAACCAACGCCGTCAAGATAACTTCTAATTGCAGACAAAATCTTAGAACGCATAACGAAAGTCTTTTTAACTTCAGGGTTAGCGATAAGGTCGATTTCCCTTTGACGATATCTAGTATCTTCATCCTTTAAGCCGTGATATTTTTCAGGTAAAGGAAGTAATGATTTTGAAAGGAGTTCGATTGATCTTGCGTGGATAGAAACTTCACCGGTACGAGTGGTGAAAACTTCGCCTTGAATACCAACGATGTCGCCGATATCGTAATCTTTGAACGCAAGGTAATCATCGCCTAAGTCGTTGATAGAAAGGTATGATTGAATAGTGCCTTTGCCGTCCAAAATAACAGCGAAAGACGCTTTACCCATAATACGCTTAGAGATAAGTCTACCGGCAATACCAACTGACTTACCTTCGTAATCAGCGTAGTTATCCTTAATATCTTGGCTGTAAGCGGTTCTATCGTATTTAACTTTTTCAAACGGATTTTTGCCAGCAGCAACTAACGCGTCGAGTTTTTCACGACGAATTCTTAAAATTTCACTTAAATCCTGTTCTTCAGTAACTGTCGTAGTCTTTATTTCTTCCATGATGTAATCCTTAAATTAATATACTTTTTTGATGGTAAGGCTAGTTACGCCTGCGGGAACGGTTACGCTGATAGTATCGCCCGCTTTTCTACCTAAAAGCGCGTTGCCGATGGGTGATTCGTTAGAAATTCTACCGAGTTCAACGTCCGCTTCAGTAGTACCTACGATTTCATAAGTAAAAGTTTCGTTCAATTCGTTATCAACGAAGTCAACTTTACTACCGAGAGATACCGTACCTTTCTTAATATCAGAATCCTTAATGATAGTAGCGTGAGTAAGTTTGTGTTCAATTTCAAGAATTTCGCCTTCAATTATCGCTTGTTCGTTTTTAGCTGCATCGTATTCAGCGTTTTCTGAAAGGTCGCCAAATTCTCTTGCGGTTTTAATTCTTTCGGTAATTTCTGCACGTTTAACAACTTTTAAGTATTCTAAACGTTTCTCAAGTTCTTCTTTACCTTCTTTAGTAAGCATTACTTCTTCTGCCATAAAAATGACCTCCGTATTTTATTATCAAATTAAATTTCGTTTAGTGGGCACACTCCCACTATTATATTAACTTTTAGTATTATATACTATAATACGGCATTTGTCAACTTTTCTTTAGGCTTGCCAAGGGTCAAAGCGCATTTTTAAGGGGGTTATTTTTGAGAAAAATTAAAATTTTATGAAAAATTTTTTCAAAACCCCTTGACAAACGCTTTTTTTGTGGTATAATCACTCTTGTAAATCAAATTTGAACACAGTTTTGCCGGCGTAATTGCCGAGGCATTTTATGGTTTTTTCCGAATAATATATGAAGAAGAAGGTTGCATTTTATGCAACCTTCTTTGTTTTTAAATCTTTAGTTGTTTTAATCAGCAAGTTTGTTTTTTACTTACTTTTCTTCGTAACTTGCACAGCAAGTGCATTGTTCTCCGCAATCACAGCAAGCAACCTTAATGCTTTCTAATTGACAATTGCTGCCGCTATAATTGTGCTTACACTTTTGTACGTCGCATTTGATTGAATAATTTTTGTTCATAACACACTCCTTACCCCTATTATGCGCATCTGGGGTAAAAGTATACTTATTATTGTTGACTTTTTTGCGGTAAAGGGTTAAAATATTATCAAAAGAAGATTTTAGGAGTTTAATATGAAAGTCGTATTATTAAAGGACGTAAAAGGCTCTGGCAAAGCGGGCGATATCATAGATGCAAAGGACGGGTTTGCACAAAACTTTCTCATAAAAAAAGGTCTTGCAAAACCTGCGGACGCACAAGCGCTTAATGAAAACAAATCACAAAAAGCCGCACAAGAATTCCACAGAAAAGAAACTTTGAAAGCAAACAAAGAACTTCGTGAAAAGTTAGACGGCGCAGTCGTTACCATCCAAGTTAAGCTCGGCGCAAACGGCAAGTTCTTCGGCAGCGTTACCAACAAGGAAGTTGCTGATAAACTTATTGATCTTGGTTTTGATATCGACAAGAAGAAAATTACTCTGCAATCTGCTATTAAAGCGGTTGGCACTTACCCCGCAACTGTTAGAATTTCCGCAGAAGAAACTGCAAAAATTTCAGTAAAGGTTACCGAATAATTCTAACCCACTCAAAAAACTTTTGAGTGGGTTTTTTATTGCAAAAAAGCGCATTTTTCACGCTTTTTATAAATTTGTTGACAATTTTTATGTTTTAACATATAATGAAACTATGCCAAAGAAACAGCGTTTACAAGATAAAAAAGAATATTTTGAAGAGCAAAATATTTATACGCACTCTAAACCGCTCGATGAAGACCACCCTTACGACAATCTTCACGAAGCGGACTTTGTTGCGCAAAAATCTAATAAAGCAACGCGTAGAAAACACTTTAAAGAACATGCTTTCGGCATAAAAGATGAAGACGCAATCACCAAGCGCCAAAATATTTTTAAGCAAGTTTTAACCGTTGTTTTTATAATCTTCGTGGTGGGCGTTTTGGCTTATACCGCCTATACGGACTTCTTTGCCGACGGTAGAGATTTTCCGTCTTTAGATGATTTTAAAACTCTTTTAGAAACCAGTTGGTTCTATCTTTTATTAGCCCTTGTTTCATTAGTTCTTCACTACTGTTTTAAGGGGTTAAAACTCTCGTTTACCTGCAAGGCTCTCACAAAAAAATTTCACCTTAAAACTTGCATGGAAACTGCAATAATCGGCAATTATTACAACACGGTTACGCCGCTTGCATCGGGCGGACAAAGCTTTGAAATTCACCACATGTCTAAGCACGGAATTGACGGGGGCGTTGCCTTTTCCGCACCGATTGCCGCCTTCTTTTTTAATCAGTTAGGATTTGTAATTTTAAGCACCACTGCGCTTATACTTTTTGAGCTGAACGCTTTTGAACTCCCCATTGATATATACAGCATATTCCCAAGCACCATAACCATTTTGGCGATAATCGGTATTGTTTGTTGTACGCTTATGCCGCTACTCGTAGTGGTGTTCTGCTTGACGCCAAAACTCGGCGCGCTTTTAGTTAAATTTGGTATAAAAATTTTAGCAAAATTAAAACTGGTAAAAAATGCTGAAATCACCACTCAAAAAACAATAAAGAGCATAGTTCATAACGCGGAATGTTTAAGAAAAATAGGCAAATCACCACTCGCTTTTTTCTCATGCTTGCTATTTAGTTTTTGCGAGCATTTTGCAACCGTTTCGCTGACCTTTTTCACGCTAAAGGCGTTCGGTTATCAAACTTGGTATAACGCGAGCGGAATTTACACCCCTGCACCCGATATTTTGATGTGGCTTCAAGCCGCGCAAATCACGCTTATTCTATTTGCGTCGATTGCGTTTATCCCCACGCCTGGCAACTCTGGTGCTGCAGACTTATCTTTCTTTATGTTCTTTAAGAGCGGACTTAAAGCAGGGCTAGCCTTCCCCGCAACTATCGTTTGGCGACTATTATCTTTTTACGGGTATATCATTATAGGCTTTACTTTTGCAACCGCCAAAAAGCGTGCGGACAATAAACGCCAAAAAACACGAGAAAAAGATGCCGTTTTGGGCAAAAAGGAATAAAAAAACGATACCGTATCCGTTTTTTTGCAGCATAAAGCAAAGTTAAAAAGATAAGAGCGTAGGCTTTTAGCCTACGCTCTTTGTCGTTTTAAAATTATTAAAAATGCCCACCGTCGATTTCCGCGGCGTTTTTGCCGTGAATAACAACCGTTTTATCTTCTGGAACATATTCATCAGGGAAATGAATCATAACGTTTTCTTTTTCAAGTTTTGCTTGCAACGCTTTAATATCAACCCTTGCAACCGCCGTACCGTTTTTAATTGCAAGGCAAGCCGCCTCTGCCGCTGCCTGCCCCGTTAAAATTGCGGGGGGAATAACCCTTAAAACGTCCCAACCATAGCCCGTGCCGTCGGCACATCTACCAGCCGTAACGATATTGGGATAATCATTTCTTGCAAGACATCTTAAAGGAACTTCAAAAAGATGGTCGCGATGTTCAAAGTCGTTAATCGCGCAAACCGAATCGTCAAAATGTTTATATGTGTCAGCAAGTTTCAACGAATAGTCACCCTTAATATGCGCAGTGGTGCGGAATTGGGGCATTCCTGGCGTAGTCACGATCTCCCTTGATTTTTTATCCGAATTTTTTAATTTTTCAAGTATAAGAAGATGATTTCTTATAATATAGTCTGTGACGTCTTCTGCGGAAAGGCCCGACCAACGAGGAACGTCTCGAGGTTGCTTGTCTCCAAAAAGATTTACATCTCCACCCAAAAAATTAGTATAAATGTGACGAATATCACCCTCTTCAACCGCTTTTTTACACGAATTTAAGGTAACCATTTTAGTTGCAAACATAAAGAAGTTTTCACCCGCAGCATACGGGATACCACTACTTCTAATAATATCGCAATCACCAGTGGTATCTATCAACATTTTACAAGCGTAATATTCCATTCCGCCCTTACTTTCCGTAACCACACCTTGACAAACGTTCCCGTTCATTATAGTGTCTATTGCCATACAATCAAACAAAACATCTGCGCCACTTTTCACAACTTCTTCAGTAAGTTGATAAGCAAAAATTGCAGGAGAATATCTTTGCGTGTACCTTTTTTCAGTATACTCTTTGGGCTGACCGTTCTTCCATTGTTCAGGAATGTTGTCAATGCCAAGTTCAGCACTTAAGCGCAACCACTTTTCTGCAAGCCCGAAAATAATTTGTTTTCCGCGCCCATTACACATCGGCACGAATAGGTTTATTAAACCCAAAGTACCAAGTCCGCCTAAAATATTACTCTTTTCAATCAGCAGAGTTTTATAGCCGTTTTTTGCCGCGCTAACGGTTGCAGCAACACCTGCCACGCCACCACCACAAACGATAACATCATATTCTTTTTTTACCGTTAATTTCTTAACGAAAGAAATCTTTTCCCCAGAGACCATAATATTGTTATCCTTTTAATTCTTCCACAAAACTAGCAATGCGCCCCACTGCTTCCATCAAGTTTTTCATAGAGTATGCGTAAGAACATCTTATATAATACTTACCAAACTCGCCGAAAGCGTCCCCAGGGACTACTGCAACCTTTTTACTTCTTAAAAGTTTCGTTGCAAATTCTTCGCCAGTCATGCCTAATTTTTCCACTGACGGAAAGATATAGAACGCGCCCTTGGGCTCAAAACACTCTAAACCCATATCGTTAAACGCCTTTACCATAAAACGCCTACGCTTATCGTACTCGGCGCGCATTTCGTTTACCACTGCGTAATCGTCGTCTTTTCCGCGCAACAAACCTTCTAACGCCGCGTATTGTGAAAATATCGGTGCACAAATGGTGGTATACTGGTGAATTTTAAGCATAGCGCCCAAAATTTCCTTTGGTGCACACACAAACCCTATACGCCAACCAGTCATCGCAAACGCCTTAGAAAAGCCGTTTATTAAAACTACTCTGTCTTTTAACTTATCAAAACTTGCAATAGAACAGTGCTCACCGCCGTAAGTTAATTCCGCGTAAATCTCGTCGGATATAACTAAAAGGTCGTGTTCTAATATTACTGGAATAATTTCTTCAATAAATTCTTTTTCCATAATACCGCCAGTCGGGTTGTTGGGGTACGGAAAAATAAGCACCTTAGTTTTGTCGGTAATAACGCTCTTTAGCGCTTTTGCGGTAAGTTTAAAGCCGTTTTTGCCGCTGCACGGTATAGAAACGGGCACGCCGCCAGCAAGTTCTACGCACGGTTTATAAGAAACGTAACTAGGGTCAGGGATTAAAACTTCATCCCCTTCGTCAACGACCGCGCGGAGAGATAAGTCGATTGCTTCGCTTGCACCGACGGTTATAATAATATCGTCAGCGGAAAAGTCCACTGAGAACTTCTTTAAGTACTCAGAAATTTCTTCTCTTAAGGGTATCATCCCCTTGTTAGAAGTGTATTGAGTATATCCTTTTTTAATTGAATTTACGCCCGCATCGCGTATTTCCCACGGCGTGATAAAGTCTGGTTCACCAACACCCAAAGAAATAACGTCGCTGCTTTCTGCTGCTATGTCAAAAAATTTTCTTATGCCTGACGGCTTAATTTGTCTTGCTTTTTTACTTATAAAATCTCTCATGCTTGGAATAATTGTCTTTCTCTCTTATCGGTAGGTTTAGCAACCTGACCTTCGATTTTATATTTCTTTAATATAAAATGCGTCTGCACGCTCACAATGCCGTCGATAACACTTAATCTTTCGGCAATGAATTTTGCTATATCGGTAATATCCTTTCCTTCAACGAAAACGGCAAGATCAAAACCACCGCTCATAAGGTAAAGGCTTTTAACTTCTTTAAAACTATAAATTTGTTCGGCGTAAGAATCGAAACCATTGAGTTTTTGGGGCGCAACCTTAACTTCGATAAGTGCTTGCACCTTTCTATTATCTAACGCCTCAGTGTTGATGATGGCGGCGTACTTAACGATAGCACCACAATCTTCTAAATCTTTAATAGCCGCCGTAACTTCATCTTCCGTGGCGGCGGTCATCGCGGCGAGTTCCGCGACGGTATATTTAGCGTTTTCACTGAGTAATTCAATCAACTTACTTTTCAATTCTTTCATAATTAAATTCCTATAAATTTTTCGTTTTTAATATTGTACAGTTTTAAGCGTATTTTGTCAACACAAAAGTTGATTTAATTTTATATATGTGTTACAATTATTCGGCAAAGGAGAATTTATGATAAAAATTTGGGCAAAAGTTATGAAGAAAGGCAAAATAGTTAAGCAATTCGTCTTCGAGCGCGAAGGCACTATTGACTATTCGGAGTTCTTCGACTATTTAAGAGAAATTTGTGAAAATTTAGATATCCCCACCCCCGTGCTCATAAAACCGCACTTGTTTAGTTATGCTAAGTATAACACGGTTAAGTTTACGGCGGATGATTTTATGGAAAGCATTTCTTTCGATAGGTTAGTTTTAGAAAACATATTTATCTAACCCCGAATAATAAAAGTATTTTTGCAAATACTTATATCGGAGGATAAAATATGAAAATTACTACGATAATTGCTTTTACATTGGTAATAATCGGCTCAATCGTATGGTTACTCGTCGGGCTTTTCAACTTTAACCCCGTCGAACTCATCTTCGGTATGGGCAACATGGCAATCGTAAGCCGTATCATCTACTCCTTAGTAGGTATTTCATCACTTTGGCTTATTTTCTACTGGGCATTGTATCATCCCTTTAGAGCGATTGACTAAAAAATAAAACTCTCTCCAACTGGAGAGAGTTTTTTACTTTTAATTAAAAAATTTTATGCCCTTTTGTTTGAATTTATCCACCGTTAAATATAGCGGCGTGCCCAACGCGTAAACGGATACGGCTTGCCCAGCAAGTAATAAAAGTACTTGCACTATGTAAATATAATCTAAAAAGCCGTAACACCACTTCCAAATAAGCGGAAGTAAAAATGCGTTTAGCAGAACTGGAAAAAGCCCGCCGATAAATATTTTAAGCGGTTTTGATTTTATGTTTTTAGTTGTAAAGAAAGTCAATACGCCCGCAATAAGCGTGATTAAACTGCCGAATATTATATCGTAAGGCGCACACCCAGTAATTAGGTTTGCAAGCGCACAACCGATAAAAAGTGCGGGTATGCTTTCGGGTAAAACTACCGCAAGCATTGTGAGCGCTTCACTTACCCTAATTTGAATTGCTCCGCTAGATATGGGCATAACCAAAAAGGAAACTGCAATATAGAGCGCGGCGATTATCCCCGCCCTTGCAAGTGAAATTGTAGAAAACTTTTCTTTAAACATAAAAAACCTTTTTATCGAACACACTTACCGATAAAAAGGCTAAAATTCACTTTTGTCGGTTGTTTTATAGAAGTGTTGTCCGAAAACCTTCTTGAGTGTATTATACTCTAAAAACGCCAAATATGGCAAGCGTTTTGCACGCTTTTATTGACTTATATATATTATTGTGTTAAAATTAAAATATGAATATTGCTATAAACGAAAAGACAAAAAAGATATTGAGCATAATCTTCACCGCCCTTTTTGGCGTGGCAACTTTGCTCTTTATAATAACTTTTTCAATAGGCTTGCCGATATATTGTAGGTTTTTTTATTACCTACAAATACAGCCGCTTAACCTTGTTGAAGAAACGGGCAAAACTTACGAGCAAATCAAAACCGCCTACGACGAGATGTTAAACTACTTAACTCTCCCAGGAACAACTTTTTCTACGGGCGTGTTTAAGTTTACCGAAGAAGGCGCATCGCACTTTGCCGACTGTAAAGGGTTGTTTACGCTAAACACCGTAACGCTTATAATTTCAACCGTGATGATAGTTTTATCAATCGTTTTAGAAAGGTTTAAGATTATAACGCTCTACCGCATAAAAGGCTTATCAGTAACTTTCTTTTCAGCGGTCAGTATATTTGTAATCGGCGTTGTTTTAGGCGTAGTGGTTGCAATCGACTTTGACAGCGCGTTTACCGTGTTTCACCAAATTTTCTTCCCCGGTAAAGATAACTGGCACTTCCACCCCTATTACGACCAAATAATAACTGCGCTCCCCGCAGAGTTTTTCTTAAACTGTGCAATACTAATCGGTGCAAGCATAATTCTAATCTCGGTTGGAATAATAATTTACCAACTAATCAAAAAGAAAAAATTATCTAAATAGTTAAAAAAAGCGACGGCTTTTAGCCGTCGCTTTTTTGGTGCTTTCAATACTCACCTTTTGCTTAACGAAATTATTTTCTATCCCCTATTTTAAGAAAGTTGGTTTTTGACTTTCATAAACTTATTCTTGTGATCAGATAAAACTGTTTCGGGGGCGGATTCTACTTGGTAATAACCGTGTTCGGTCATTTCAAAAAACACTTTTGCTTGGTCGTCAGTAGTTTCCGTCCAGTGATTTCTAATAAGCGTTCTAAAGCCTTTAGAACAGCCTTCAGTCATAGCGGTTGAATAGATTTTAACAAGCGCCTTTTCTAAGTTCAACATATCTTGCAAACTGTCTTTTTCGTTGAGTGTGGTGTCTGCTTTATAATTACTCATATTTACTCTCCTTATAACAATTCTAACAGCGCGTTAAAGCGTTTTTCGTGGTTGTCCGCAATCTTGCCAAAACTCTCCGCAAGTTCGGGGTCGGTTAAAATTCTTGAATAAAGCCTTGCTTTTTTGCACGCGCTCTCTTCCATAGTCAAAAGGTCGGAAATAAGCGTTGCTTCTTTTGTGGTAAGCATGTTTTTGCCCATAAAGTAAACCTCCAAAAAATTACTTGAGAGTATTTTACCCCACGCGCAATTTTTTATACGGTAAAAATAAAAACCCACACTTGCAAAATGCAAGTGTGGGTACTTTTAGTTATTTAATTTTAACGCTTTTAGAGTTACTATTATATGCGGAAAGAATAATTCTAACCACCTTTGCGCCTTCCGTGCCGTCCAGTTCAAAGTGTCTGCCAGTTTTTACGCAATCGTAAAAATCACGGTTTAAGCCTTCGTGCCCAGAGCCGTAACAACTCTTGCCAAAGCACTCACCACTCTTTGCAAAGTCGATAGTTCTATCGGGTGCAATAAACTTTCCGGGGATAACTTGCACGTTTTCATCTTCAGTTTTAACCGAAACGGAAACAGGAAAATAACAAGCGCCGCCGTTAGTTGCATAGAAACTAAAGTTATTTTCGCCCTTGCATACGAGAGATGCGGTGTCTTCAACTTCGATAGTATCTTTTAAGGTAAAATTATCACAGCGCGCGGTAACTTCCTTGGGCATACCCAACATCCATTGCATAAGGTCGAGCGTGTGAAGTGCTTGGTTAATAAGCACGCCGCCGCCTTCACCTTTCCACGTTCCGCGCCACTCAGCCTTGTTGTAATAATCAGCAGTTCTGCTCCAAATAACGCTGCCGTGCCCACCCAAAATCTTTTTATCCTTAAGGTAGTCTTTAAGGTAAATATTTTCGGGGTTATATCTGTTTTGATGAACAACGCCTAAGATTGCTTTAGAGTTCTTTTCAGCCTGTAAAATGGCGTCTATCTCGTCAAAACTGATGCATAAAGGCTTTTCACACAAAACGTTGATATTGTGCTCTAAGGCGTAAATAACCATTTCAGCGTGCAAATGGTGGGGCGTGCAAACGTGAACGACGTCGGGCTGAACTTCTTCTAACATCAACTTATAATCGGTGTAATGCTTAGCGTTAGGATAGAGTTCAAACCTGCTTTCATCAACGTCGCAAACGGCAACTAAATCTTCGCCTATTTTATTCAAAACTTTAGCATGGACGCCACCTATGACGCCCATGCCTATAATTACAGATTTCACTATTTTGCTCCATTACCGCTGCCGAAAGTACCAGAAGTATCAGCAACCGTGCTGTCGTCAACAACTTTCAAACGAGAAGTTGCGCGTCTTTTGTTCAATTCTTCTAGATATTCGTCTTCGTTAACGGGGATAGTAACGGGAGCGCCACCCTTCCAGCCAGAAAGTTCGATTGCGTTCATAAGTTCAACGCCACGGATACCTTCTTTGCCGTCTACGAAGAAGTCTTCTAAGCCTAAGAGAGCGTTTGCGAAGTTGCTAATAATACCAACGTGTCCAGTATTTTGACCGTCAGTTTCAACTTCAACCATTTCGCCGAGAAGTTTACCACCACCGAAAGTGTTAGCAGGGTCGTTGCAGAATTCACGGCTGTCTTGAGTATTCTTTCTAAGGAAGAGTTTACCGCCTTCGCAAAGGAGTTTACCCTTAGTACCAGAAACTTCAAAACGGTTAGTACCAGGCGCTTCACCAGTAGTGGTAATGAACACACCAGTTGCACCGTTATCGTATTCAAAATAAGCGGTTACGTCGTCTTCAACTTCGATGTCGTGCCATTTGCCGTAATGGCAGAACGCGTTAACCTTAACGGGCATTTTACCCACAACCCATTGTAAAAGGTCGATTTGGTGGGGGCATTGATTGATAAGAACGCCGCCGCCTTCGCCCGCCCAAGTAGCACGCCAAGAACCAGAATCATAGTATTGTTGAGTTCTAAACCAGTCGGTAATAATCCAAGTTACGCGTTGGATATCGCCGATTTCACCCGCTTGGATAAGTTCACGCATTTTTCTATAAACAGCGGTCATGCGTTGGTTGAATAAAACTGCGAACTTAGCCTTAGATTTTTCAGCAACTTCGTTCATTTCACGAACTTGCTTGGTGTAAACGCCAGCGGGCTTGTCAACGATAACGTTGATGTCGCGGTTCAAACATTCGATAGCAATTTCGGGGTGGAAGTAGTGCGGGGTTTCAACGAGCACAGCGTCAACCAAACCGCTATCGAGCATTTCTTTATAATCGTTAAAATAAGTAATATTTTCTAAAGGAGTTCTTTCTTGAACTTTTTGCACTTTAACGGGGTTAAGATCGCAAAGCGCGGTGATAACGCCGTTTTCAATTTGATTGTTTTCAAATCTTTTTAAGTAATTGTTACCTTGGTTACCTAAACCGATAATACCAAATCTAATTTTTTCCATGTTTAATTCTCCTTAAAATTTCAAAGATTTAAGATAATCAATGCTTGACTTAACTTGAGCCAAAGCATCGGGATAACTCCAAGCATCGTCTTGTTCAACCAAGAAATATTTAGTGCCGCATTGTTGCCATTTTTCAATTATAGGCTTAAAGTCAATGTTGCCTTCGCCACAGGGTGCGTATTTAGGACGGAATTCGGGTTTAGCGCCTTCTTCTTCCGCAAGTATACGGCGAATTCTGTAATCTTTAAGGTGAACACATTCCATTCTACCCTTAATCTTATCCGCAAAAGAAATACAATCATAACCGCCGTATTGTACCCAGTAAGAGTCAACGGTAAAGTTAAAGTTAGGGCAATTTTTAACCATATAGTCAAAAACTTGAGTGCCGTCAGCGAATTCATGGAATTCATATTGATGATGGTGCATAAAGAACTTAGAGCCCATTTTAGCGATTTTTTCAGCAGCAACGTTGAGTTCGTCAAGCGTTCTTTTCCAGTCGTCATCGTTAATCATAACAGCGCCTTTCAAACTACCCAAACCGATATTTTTACAGCCGAAGTAATTGTGTTCTTCAACGAGTTTTTCTGGTTCAGTAATAATTCTATCACGGTCAACGTGGGTTAAAACAACGGGCATACCGCTACCGTCAACTACCCTTTTAATCTTTTCTGGGTCATACGGGCAACCTGAAAATTGCATAAAAGAATAACCCATTTCTTTAAGTTTAATGGCAGTAGCCAAAAAATCTTCTTCAGTGCTGATGTTTTTTCTAACAGAGTATAAGTTTAAACCGTATTCCATAATATTATTCTCCTTTTACGAACAAGCCGTTTTTGTAGGCAAATCCGTTATTAACTAAAATTTTCTTTAATTCTTCACAAGCAAATGAGAAGGCTTCACGATTAGACTCAAAATGAAAACGGTGTTTCATTTCAGTATTGTCAATATCTTTGAACGCATCAAACGCCATAAGGTGCGGTTCTAAGGTCAAAGTAACGTCGCGGTCGAGCATCGAAACTAACTTTTGAATATTGCCGTCGCCATGACCCGCGGGTACGAGTTCATCAGTAGCCTTGATAACGTCTTTAATATGGAAGTACTCAACTTTAGAGTGGAACATTGAAAGGGTTTTATCAGCGGACTCGTCCATTTGAACGAAGTTAGCGGGGTCGTAAATAAATTTTAAACCCTTTACGCTATCCATAAGTTCTTGAACTCTATCTGCCGTGTCGCCGTAAACTTCTTTTTCGTTTTCATGGCACATCTTAACGCCGAAAGAATTGCCGATTTCAACCATTTTAGATAGATAATCAAAAACCTTATTCTTTTCATTATACGCGTTAAAGAAACTGAACATTCTAATCTTGTCCGTACCGAAGATATTTGCGGTTTCACAAACCTTTTTAACCTTTTCAGAATATTCGTTAAAGTCAACCGTAATTTCCGCTTTACCTAAGGGCGAGCCGATAGACCAAACGGAAATGCCGTTATCATCAAGTTGTTTTTTGTATTCTTTAGACTGAGCAGTGGTAAATTCCGCAACGTTAACACTGTCAATAGAACGGAGTTCTAACCCGAAAACGTTATTTTCTTTTAAGGCGGAAATTTGTTCTGCTAAAGAGTTACCCGCTTCGTCAGCAAAGCCAGCGAGTTTAACTTTAATCATAACTATACTCCTTGTTTTGTACTATATATTATCATTTTAGCACAATATAAATTTCAAAGCAATAGAAAATAATATTTTATATTGTGAAAATTAGCACAATTTAACGATGTTATTTAGATTTTGGAGTTTGTCCGTTTTATTTGCCCGTCTCAAAATGACGGTGTGGAAAATTTTATATCTAAATATTGCAGTGTAAAAGCCATAATAAAAAACAACGTAAAAAAAGTGCTCACCTTTCGATGAGCACTTTTTTATTTAATTACTTATAAAGTAATTTGTTTTGTTAAATGGTTACAAATTCAATATCACTGAAATAGAAATCAAAAGTTTTAGTTGAACCTGTTCCAATGTATGACTTGAAGAGTTGATATCTGTTAGATCCGTCTAAAGAACCAACAAAATCTTCTACGGAAATAGTAACCGTTACCCAAGTATTTTGTTCAATACTCTTAGTTTGACGACCGTAACCAGCAACACCAATCATGTTGGTTGCAAGGTTATTTTTAAGTGAAGAAATATCACCAGCAGTCTTAACCATGAATGAGAACTTAACTGCATTGAACTTACCTTGCGCTGCAAGTGCAGTGTATTCGTTTGCATTGTAAGCCATTTGAATTTGGAAGGTTGCATTATGCGGAACGGCAGAAACCTTTACTGCATCGCCAGTGAAACCAATTGTGTTATCAACGCCATCAGTAGGAAGATTTGCGTTTGCTACGAAAGATTTTTCATAGTCAACGCTTTCAGCAGTATCTAGCACGTTGAAGAGTGTTTCTTCACTTGCGGTAAAGCCGTAAGCACCGTGTTCAACAACTTCGCCATCAGCAACTTTGATAAGTTCAATGTTACCCAAATAGAATTGAACACCGGCTGAGTTGTATGCTGCAGGACGAATAACGAGAGTGTTCGTGCTGGTGTCGGCAACCATACCAGTACCGTCTAAAGAACCAAAACTATTAATGAAGTCTTCAAGTGAAATTATTGCAGTGTGCCACGTCTTGGTGTAGTTACCAGCAGCAGCCAATAAACCAACGTTATTAGTCATACCGCCTTTAGCAGTAAGATAAGTGAACTTAACTGCGTTAACGTCAACTAATTTAGCAAGGGCTGCATAGCCGTCGCCAGTATAAGGCATCGGTAAAACAACGCTTCTGGTTGATTTTTCAAGTTCAAACATAACTGCATCACCCGTATAACCAACGTTGTTAACGAAGGTTTCGGGGAAGTCTTTGTTTGCTACGTAAGTAGCAGTGGTGTTTGCCTTAATAGTAAAGTCAGCAGCAGAATCTTCATCTACGATGTAGTCATATGCAGGAAGAACTTCTTGTTCTTGGTATACTTGGTTGCATACTAAGCAAGATAACTTATCCGACAAACCATCAGTAGTACCAGTAGGTTTAGTACCTTCGATTTCTACATTTTCGGTATGGGGTGCTAATTCGCCATAGCCTTCACCACAAACGGTACAAATTGCTAATTCTTTACAAGTAGCAGTGCCACCAACGTGAGCTGCTAATTCACCGTAAGGTTGATAGCAAATTGAGCATACTGCCAACTTTTCACAAGTAGCAGTGCCACCCGTGTGAGCATGGTCGAAGTCGTATTCAACGAATTCCATAGTACCAACGTGGATAGCCCAAGTACCAGAAGATGCTTTTTGAGTACGGTAAACAATGGTGTTTTCAGTAAGTACGTTAGTAAATACTTGATACATTGAAGCGCCTTCAGCCTTGGTCATAGTACCAAAAGTACCAATAAATTGATCAACCGTTAAGTAAACGGGAACCCATTTATTTCTTACACTGCCGAATACGTTAAGCATAGTACCAGTGTCGCCACCGATAGAATTAGTGGCAGAAACAGCCATCCAAATCTTAACTGCGTTGTAGCCGTTTGCTTCCATGTATGCCTTGTATTGTTCGCCAGTGAACGGCATGGTTACTACAAGACCACGACCAGAAGACGAAGTTTGAACGCTGATTGCAGGGCCAGCATAACCGAGTGAATTGTCAATATCAAGAGTTTGGCTTTCACCATAGGTTATTGACGTGGGTGCAGTTGCGCTGTAAGTTACGTCAGTCTTTGAAGATACGTCGTAAAGTTCATTATCAACGTCTGCTTGTGAAGGAACGTAGTTAAGTGCAGGGATAGTAACTTGTTCAGAAAGAACCGTTTCACAAACTTCACAAACTACTTTTGCAGAAGTACCAGTTTCAGTAGCGGTAGGTGCAGTACCTTCGATTTCTACCTTTTCGGTATGGGGTGCTAATTCACCATAGCCTTCGCCACAAACGGTACAAATTGCTAATTCTTCACAAGTAGCAGTGCCACCAACGTGAGCAGCGAGTTCGCCATATTCTTGACCACAGGTTGAGCAGATTGCTTTTTGAACGCAAGTTGCTTCGCCACCAGCACAAGTATGTTCGAGATCGATAGTGATAAATTCAATACCACTGAAGTAGAAGTCGAACCAATCGTTGTTGCCACCAACTTTAGTGTAGGTATAGAAGAATCTTAATACGTTAGTATCAGGATCAGCGTAAGCATCAAGGATGTTCGCTGCGGGGATAACGTGTGTTACCCACTTGTTTTGGATAAGTCTTGTACCACTTTGACCGTTATAACCAGCAAGCAAGAAGAAGTTATCAGCAGATTTACTGTTGGTAATTGATTCAATATCAACAGACGGATCAATCATATAAGAGAACTTAATTGCATTGAACGCGCCCTTGTCAGCAAGTCTTGCTAATTCAGTTCCGGTGTACGGAAGAGTTACAGTAGTGCAAACGTTGTGATTTAAGGTCATCTTGAATGCATCGCCAGCGAAGTTAATCGGGTTAGCAATGCCTTCAGTAGCAATTGCGCTGTTTTCAACGAATTCTTTTGCTACGTGTGCCGTTCTGGTATCAGAAACTTTTTCAAGGTTTTCTGCAGTTGCGTTGAAGTTCAATGCGGGGATATCTTCTTTTTCAGAGATAAGCGTGCCACAAAGTTCACAAACGATTCTGTCAGAAACACCTGCGGTAGTGCCTGAAGGAAGTGTTCCTTCTTCTTCTACCTTTTCAGTATGTGCTGCTAATTCGCCGTAAGGCATACCGCAAATGGTACATACAGCGTATTCAAGACAAGTAGCAGAGCCACCTTCATGAGTATGAGCAAAGTCATATTCAATGAATTCGAAACTACCAATGTAAATATTTGCAGAACCACTTGCTTGGTAAGTCTTGCTAATAATAGCAAATCTTTCAGCAGTGTCATTTTCGTAAGCAGCAACTAATTGATCGATAGTTGCAACGTAGGTCATCCACTTGTTAGTAGCAATAGCCTTAGAGCCAGTTACGTTATAAATCAAACCTGCAGTTGAGTTATTGGTAAGACTCTTAACGCTTGCATGTTCTACCATAATAGAGAACTTAACAGCAGTGTAACCGTTAGCATCAGCGTACTTAGCAATATCTGCCTTGTTGTAACCAGTAGTGAGATAGATGTACTTAGCGTTAGATACAGTACCAATCTTGATAGCGTTGCCGTTATACTTAACAGCGTTTGCAATACCAGTGGTAGGAATATCTGCATTTGCTACGTATCCTTTAGAATAACCTTGACCAGTAACGTAAACACTGTCTACGTTATCTTCAGCAGGAACGTAGTTAAGTGCAGGGATAGTAACTTGTTCAGAAAGAACTGCATCACAAACTTCACAAACTACTTTTGCAGAAGTACCTGCGGTAGTAGCAGTCGGGTTAACTGCGGGGATTTCTTCCTTTTCAGTATGCGGCAATAATTCGCCGTAAGATTCACCACAAACGTCGCAAACTGCTTTTACAGTACAAGTTGCGGGAGTTTTTTCAGTATGCGGGAGAGTATCACCGTAACCTTGGAAACAAATTTCGCAGATTGCTTGTGAAGTACAAGTAGCAGTGCCACCAGTGTGAGTATGATTGAAATCGTATTCAACGAATTCCATAGTACCAACGTGAATAGCCCAAGTTACAGCGTTATAAGCATCAGTACGGAATACCATAGTATTTAAGGTAGGATCTGAAGCAAATTCACCAGCATTAGATGAAGTTGCAGTTGCCTTATAGCAGTAACCGAAAGTACCAACAAATTGATCAACCGTCAAATAAACGGGAACCCATTTATTTCTTACACTGCCGTATACGTTAAGCATAGTGCCTGATACACCACTTACTCCACCAGTTGAAGAAACAGCCATCCAAATCTTAACAGCGGTGTAGCCGTTTGCTTCCATGTAAGCCTTGTATTGTTCGCCAGTGAACGGCATGATTACTACAAGACCACGACCAGAAGACGAAGTTTGAACGCTGATTGCAGGACCAGCATAACCAAATGAATTGTCAATATCAAGAGTTTGGTTTTCACCATAGGTTATTGACGTGGGTGCAGTTGCGCTGTAAGTTACGGTAGTCTTTGAAGATATGTCGTAAAGATCGTTGTCAATATCTGCTTGTGAAGGAGTGTAGTTAAGAGCAGGAACTTCTGCTTGTTCAGAAAGAACTGCATCACAAACGTCACAAACCATTTTTGCAGAAATACCACCTTCAGTTGCGGTAGGTGCTTCACCTTCAAAGCCTTCTGCTACTACGGGAGTATGCGGCAACAATTCGCCGTAAGATTCACCACAAACGTCGCAAACTGCTTTTACAGTACAAGTTGCGGGAGTCTTTTCAGTATGCGGGAGCGTGTCACCGTATTCTTGGAAACAGATTTCGCAAATTGCTTTTGCATTACAGGTAGCAGTGCCACCAGTATGTTCGTGGTTGAAGTCGTAAGTAATAAATTCAAAGTTACCAACGTAGAAGTCGTGTTCGAAACCGTTAGTAAGATATGAACGATAGAGAGTAGCCTTAGTGGTGTTAGGATCTTCAAATGCTTTTACAAAATCTTCAATAGAGAGAATGTAAGTCTTCCATTCACCCTTAATGAGTGATGCCTTAGAAAAGCCTGCTTGAGCCATAAGGTCAACGTCGTTATTATTTAAACCACTTTCACTCATAACAGTAAACTTAACAGCGTTGAACTTGCCTTCTTGTTCAAGTCTTAAGTATTCGTTACCAGTGTAGTTGAAGTTAACGTATACCCACTTATTGTTAGTAGGAATATAAACTTTTGCAGCGTTACCAGCGTAACCAACGTTGTTCTTAACGTTGCCGATTACTTCAACGAGTCTGTTTTTGGTCGTAGGATTGCCGTTCGCATCGAGAACGGGATTGCCGAATTCATCGAGAACGGTATCTTTAATAACCTTGCCATCTGCACCCTTAACAGTGTCTTTCCAGTTGTATTCGGTCGGGAAGTCAGCATTTGCAACGTATTCTACGGTTGCGCCTTGACCAGAAACGGTAACTCTATTAAAGTTGGTTTCGTTAATCTTGAGATCGTAAGCACCCTTGTTAGGAACTTTAGTCCAGTCGTAATCGATGAACTTAACGTCACTCAAGTAAATATCAACGGTGTCAGAAGAACCGTACATAAAGGTTGTAATGAATTCAGCAGTCTTGCCAGTACCTAAGCACTTAACGAAGTCGCTTACGGGAACGGTAGCAACTTGCCATTCATTAGTCTTAATGTATCTGCCTTCTTTTTGGATTGCAGAAGATTCTGCGTTCTTTTTGATTGCATAGTAACCAGCACTTGAGAAGAATGAATAGTTACCATTGAAAGATTCAGTTAAGTTATCAGGTAATCTTTGGTCGTTGTTACCGCATTGAGTACGTGAAGGATGACGAGTTGAGTCTATCATATAATAGAACTGAACTGCGTTAAACATACCACGTTGTTCTAATGCGATATATTCTTTTGCGGTGTAACCGAAAGGAACGGTGATGCTTGCATTGTGGGGAACGTTACCAATCTTGTAAGCGTGGCCGTTATAACCAATTTCGTTAATGATACCTTCAGTGGGAATTTCACTGTTAGTAACGTAATCATAGGTTAAATCTTTTGCACACTTGAATTGATTTACGTAATATTCATCAAATAAGAGATCGTATTCACCGGGATCAACGGTTACGTAGAAGTACAATAAACGGGTATTTGACTGACCATTGCTGTTGGTAACGGTAACTTTCCAGAAGTAAGTACCGAGTTCCTTAGGCATGTAGTAGTTTGAAAAACCGTCATAGTCTTCCATTTTTTTGTTTTCGAAAGAAGTTTGCTTATAAACTTCTTTGGTAATGCTGGTAATAGTTCCATCGATGATATCCGATGCAGTAATTGCAGGGAGTTCAGCGGGAAGAATACCGATAGTGTAAGTTTGTTCTTTAGTATCAGCAAACTCAATTACAGGGGTAGAAATACCTTTAACGGTAACCGTGCTGGTTTTATTTTCACCACCGAATTCAACAGAGTAAACAACTTTGTAACTTGCTTTAAGAACTTGGAAGAAACCGTCTGCTTCAACAGCGTTTCCGTCGTTATCAGTAACTGATGCAGAAACTGCGTATCTGTTACCTTCACTGTCGTAAACGTAGTCAGCGATGTTGTAATTCATACCGTAGGAAATTTCTACGGTAGAATTTTCAAAACCAACGAGCGTTGCAGAGGGTTTTTGTTCTGTATTGTTACAAGCAACTAAACCTACACAGCATAATGCGAGAATAAACGTGAAAATTTTTATTAAAACTTTTTTCATAATTTTCCTCCTTATGCAACGCGTTCAACTCTAAAGTTGTCGAACAATACGGCAATATCTCTACGATCTCCATCAGGATATTTGGGGAGAGTGATTGAGAAAGAGCCGGGGTTAACTGAGAACTTAGCGTCGTCTACAGTATAGCCGTCGAGAAGTCTCGGATAGGTTGATTTGGGATCTGACGAAGTAAGTTGACCATAAATTTCAGTATCCATCTTGCCGATGTTTACGGTATGGGTTTTCCATTCGTAAGCACTTGCAGAGGGGTTAGAGTGTGCCCAAGACGGACCGTTTCTGGTGCACGCAGTAGAACCAAATGAGTAAGATAAAGAAGTAGCGTTAGGAGCCATTACGTACCAGTCGAACTTAATTACGTAATTATCGGGGTTTTCAACGAGATCGTTACCGATGGTTGCGAAAACTTCTTGCCAAACCTTACTAGAAAGACCGAAGGCGTAAGTGTGCGAAGTAGTGTAACTTGCGTGGCGGGTAATTTTAAGAACGTTTTGACCGCTCACAGCAGTTGTAGATGCTTCGTTAGCATTGATTACTTCTGCATTAAGACGTCTGTTTTCAGGGTAGGTGTTGTTTGACATAGTAATGAATTGCGCTTGTCTTGCATCTTCAAAGTCAGCAACTTCCCAAACGCCGTTAGTAGCGTCAGCCTTCAAACCGAAAGATTCTGAACTGAAATCATCAGTTTCGTTTAAGTGGAATCTAATATCGTCAACGTAGATGTACGGAGATTCTTCGCCTAACATTTGGTTATGATATTCAAATTGAATACAAATACCGAAAACGTTAGTTAAATCTAATCCACCTTGACATTCAAGATATTTATGATCCATGTCGTATTCAACGTAGTTCCAACCGGGAACAAGGTCGAATTTTTGAGTATTTGTTCTTGCAACGTTATCCATAGTTTGGTTACAAGAAATAGTACCTGTTTGTAAGCCCATACCCACTCTATAAATGCGGTCTTGAGCGTTGTAGAACCAAGCAGAAATAGTTTCTACTTTGGTCATGTCCTTATAATTGTATTCAAAACGAGTAGAATACGTAGGCAAATAGATAATGGGACGACCATAATAACCTATTTCGCCAGCAGGACGGAAAAGAACAGATGAGTCACCAAATTTAACGTATTTTTTGTCGAAGTTTTGTTCAGCAGAACCGAACGCCCAGTCAACGACACGCATGGTTAAGAAGTCTTTATCAAAGTTTTCAAAACCGTTAAATACGATATTGGTTACAGCACCACTATCTTCACCTTTATCCCCATTGTCAGCACATGCTGACAATGAGAGAGCGGAGAACATAGTAAATACTGAAAGTAAAATTGCTAATAATTTTTTCATATACTATATCCCCCTTATATTATTTGTAAACGGTAACACCAACGAGATAAATATCGTCAGTTGCTTTTGCACCGGCTTCACCGAAACGAACGAGTAAGTATTCGATAGTACCGATACTGTTCCAAGAAAGTGACTTCATACCGTCGATAGTTACACGGTTAAGACCTTTCATCAAAGTAGAAGTAACACCAGCACCGAGAGATCTCTTACCCTTATAGGTGAAGAGAATCGGGATTTCGTCATTACCGTCGTAGTAAATTTCAAGTTGAAGTTTATTAACGGTGTTATCAAGTGCGGTTACTAAAGCATCTTTAATGATGAAACTTTGTTGACCAGGAGCACCACTCTTCAAAGGTTTAGCATTGCCAATGCTCATATTAACGTATTGTAATTCAGCCATTTCTTCAGCCGCGAATACGTCAGTACCCTTAACGAGAGAGAGTTCAATATCTTCGGCTTCACTACCACTTACGTCATCAGGTAAGATTGAGTTAGAAGTATAGAGTTGTGATGCAGGAGTAAATACTGCTGCGCCAGTTTCTAAGCCGAATGAAATGCCCTTAACGATACCGTTAGAATCTTTGAAAGAAATAGTAACTGCGTCTTCATCTTTACAT
Source organism: Christensenellaceae bacterium (assembly GCA_045594285.1). Classification (GTDB taxonomy): domain Bacteria; phylum Bacillota; class Clostridia; order Christensenellales; family Borkfalkiaceae; genus UBA1259. Next base: position 121,961 of record JAZNYF010000010.1, read on the forward strand.
TCGATGCTGTAAAGGTTACCACCGTCAGCGGGGGTAGAAGTTACGATAAACTTATCACTAACCTTAACGTCGTCTTCAGCGCCTGAACCTAAGGTATAACCGTCTTTAACGTAAACGTTATAGAATACTTTACCACGGATATCACTGAAGTCGGTAATCATTACGTTTGCTTCAGATTCAGCAAGGAGTAACAAGTTAATAAGAGTATTTCTTGCGTTTTGAACGATTTCACAAGAAATGGTATCGTAAATACGTGAAGTATTGTACATAGTGGTATAAACAGTGTTCATAATCTTCTGTTCATTGTAACCCTTTGCTTCGTACAATGCTTGAAGTTTCCAAATCAATTCCCATTCTTCAATACCGTTCTTGAATTCTTTCATACGCATAGTCGGGATAGGACCTTCTACGCCGTATTTTTTACCAGGATAGAACAAGAAGCCTTCACCAGGGATTGAACGAGAACGAACTGATTCTTCATAGTAATCTTCTTGGTAGTTAGTACCGTCACCGTTAGAAGTCTTGTAAAGGTCGGTAGCCCAAGTAAGGTTAGCCATGATTTCATAATCAGCAGCCATCCAACCAGCAATACGCATAGAAAGTGCGTGGTTACCTAAGTGGTATGAAGGATAAGGTGCTTTAGGCGTATCACAGCCGTACCACCACATTACGTGTTTAGCGTTAGCACTCTTATAGTTTTCACGAGCAGATTCAGAACCAGAGTAGTTGTAGTGCGGACAGAAAGTCATCCACATAACTTCCGGATCGTACTTACCGCCGTCTTTATAGAATTGAAGTTGAGTGGTTGTAGTAACGACGTGAGGAACACCCTTCATTGATTCAAGGAGTTCAGCAAAGAACGGATCGTTTCTTTGCCATTCAGGGATACTTTCATCTGCTAAAATCTTATTGTAAACTGCCATAACGCCAGTTTGATAAGAGTAAGCAAGATAAGGAATGTTAGGTACACCGTTGTGAAGTTCAGGTTCGTCTACACCCTTACAAGCCATTCTGTCGAAAGTGTTAACCTTTTCGCCAGTTTCAGCCCACCATTCCAAAACACCGTAGAACATAGCCGTAAAGTGCTTATCAATGGTTGCTTGGTTGTAAATGGTTTGACCAGTTTTACCTGATGCTTTGTCTTCTTCAGAAGGTACGGTTACTTCTTTACCGTCAGAGTAAACAACGGTTAAACTTTCAACGCTATGAGTAGAGAGCGCTTGACCAAAACCGAAGTTAACGGCGTTGGGACGACGGCAATACTCGATAGCCATTCTTACTAAGTAATCAAGTTCTTCTTTAGTACCTTTGTTGAATTGGTCGTCTAAGTTAGACGGTCCAAGACGGTGGTCAGCAAGTGCTTGAATGTATGCCCAACGCATTTCTGCGGTGTTATCAAGTTCACCACGTTGATGACCCCAGTGAATTGAAGTAGATGAACGGAAAGTTCTTTCATAAGGAACTTCAGCGTCTACAACTTGAAGGCTTACGGGAACGTTCTTTGCTTCATCACCGATAGTGATAACCAAAGTACCGGTGTAAAGACCAGCGGCTTGGTCGTTGGGGATGTTGAAAGAAACGTAAATGCCTTGGTTGCTGTTTGCATCTACTTTGTTTTCCTTATGAGCCTTAGTACCTTCGATAGGTGCAAGACCGTCAGGATAATAACCTTCATACTTATAGAATTCTTTTGAACCTACGTAAAGATACAAGGTTTGATAGATATCAACGTTTTCCTTAGAGAGAGTATTTGAACCACTCTTAAGGTCAGTGATTGCTACGTCGAATTCTTTGATGGGTTTTTCACCCGTAGTCATTATGATTTTGCCTGCTTCTTCTTCGCCCTTTAATACGGTAAGGTCAATTTCAGGTTCGAACTTGAACTCGTCGTATACACCGTGAAGGTCTTGGAGAATTGATTCTGCAGCGTAAGTACCCCAGAATTCAACGTCCGCAAGTTTTGCGTAACCAGCAGATGCTTCGTCAGCACATGCAGCCGCAGGGAAAGCGGTGATAGCAGCAAGTAAAAATGCAAGTAATGACTTTCTCAATTTCTTGAATGTTTTCATTTTCACCTCTAAACTTTAAGTTTCGCATAAGTTGCCAAATCGGTTCGGTCAAAATGACCGAGCCGACTGACATTTATAGCGCTTTTTTGCTAATTTGCTACAAATTTATTAAGTTGTTATTACATCTTACCTGAAGATTCAACTTGTTGAACAACTGCATCCCAGAATTGACCTTGCCAGTAGTTGATGTCAAGTTCAAATACTTGTTTTGCAGTGTATCTGGTAGAAGTCTTAGAAACGAAGTCCTTATTCATGTTACCGGTGTAACCCTTAATGTTAACGAGACCAAACTTACCAAACAAGAAGGTTGCAGCATCAGGAATAATACGACATTCTACCAAGTTGCCGTTCTTACCGTACATAAGATCGTACTTGGTTTTTGCTTCAGGTTCAAAGGTTGAAGTTGCTGCTTCATAAGCGTCATCGTCAAGGTTTTCATAGTAGGTAACCGGGAATGACAAACCTTTTGATGATACACCGTAGTTTTCAATAGCAACGTCGGTGTAGAAGAATCTTAAGAAGTCGATTGCGATTGCTTTTGCAGGAGTGGTTGCAGGGATAACTGCTGCTTGTTGGGGAAGAGTTCTTGAAGCGTTGGTTTTACGTGCTTCGAAAACGATATTCCAGTCTTGTTCAGTTACGTTGTAACCAGCGTACTTTTTGTTAGCGTCGTAGTCGATACCTTCGTCGATATCTCTAATCATTGCAGCGAGAACTGCGTCGTATTTGTTCTTTTGTTGTTGAGTAAGTTCTTTGAAAGGCTTAGAACTTGCTTCAATAGCGAAAGAAGCGTAAGGCAATTCTTGAACGGTTGCGGGGTTTTCTGCTCTGTAGAAAGAAAGTCTTTCAACGAGTTGAGAGAGAACCGGGAACTTCATGGTTGAAATGTAGTAGTCTTCACCACCAGAGTTTCTCATAGCGTCACGGAAGAGTTGCATTTCAGTGGTAAAGTAGTCACCGTTGAAGTGGAACAAACCTTCACCAGCCAAGAACTTAGATTGACCATCCAAGAACGCGGTTTCTGCAGAAAGGTCGTAAGCGTAGTTTTGGAGTTGTTCTTCGATAGTTTCGAGTGAACGAAGTCTACCTTTTTGTTGCATAATTTCGTTAGAAATAGTGCCGTCTTCTAATCTACCGTTATAGAAGTTTTCGTATTGATCATAACCTTCGTATTGAATCCAGTATACGGGGAATTGTGATGCAGCGTAACCACCGTTTACAGAAGTGTGCATGATCGGGGTGTTGGTGTGCTTGGTTTGACCTTGAACTTGATAGTCGTAACCGTTTGCTCTGATGTCGTCACAAATGTTGAACATTTCTTCAGTGGTTACAGGGAGTTCCCAACCGCGTGAAGGAGCAAGAGCGTCGAACAAGTCCTTATTGTACATCCAACCGTAGTACATATAAACGTACTTAAAGCCGTAGTAACTGTCGTACATTTCACCGTCAACTTCTACTTGTGCGTAGTCCGGTTCGTAAAGTTTATCTTTTACGATCTGAGGAATTCTGTCCATGATGAGTTCACCGGGTTGACCAGGAATTTCAGTCATGTAAACGGTGTCAGTAAGGTTTACAAGGTAAGACGGGTCAATCTTATCGATATGGTATGAACCAAAGAACAAGTCGGTTGTGCTGGTCTTTTGGTTATACAATCTGTTAGTAGCGAGTGAAGATTGTGAGTTGGTTTCAAGTTCAATCTTAAGGTCAGGATATTTTTCCTTTACCCAGTCTTGTTGTTTGAACAACTCAATGTTGCCTTCGAGCCAAGTTGAGCCGAAGCCTTGAACGTAACAATAAATTTCGAGAACGTTCGGGTCGTCTGAACCTTCATTACCTTTACAGCCAACGCCAGCAAACGCAGTGAATGCAAGGCAGATTGACATTAAAAGTGCCAAAAGTTTTTTCATATATTTTCTCCTTATATATAAATATTTTCAACTTTAGTGCCCTTAAATTGCTTTAAGGTTTTATCTTTGGCACGCCTATATATATTATATATAATGTTTATAGGCGCGCCTTGATTTTGTTTTATTGATATCCAAGATATCTAAAAAGGATTTTGATGCAAGTTGGATAAGGGCTGTCCCCTATCCGCGCTTAAATTTTGTCTTTTTTAACAACTTTAGAAGTCGTTTTGATGATGCTTTTATCAACCTTCGTTAAGGTTTTAGAAACGAGTTTCTTTAACCCTTAGTTTAAGTGGATAGATGCAAGTTTCTTTAACCCATTTAAGTGTGAAGATGCAAGTTGCAGTAGGCTCGCGACGCGTTTTGGATGAGATTAACCTTTTCGGTTATCGAAGTCAAAACGCAAAGCAGAAACGACCTGCAACGACGCATATTCGCGCTTAAATTAACCTTTTAAGCCACCGATTGACAAGTTAGTCATCATCTTTTCTGCAATAAATCCGTAAAGTACCATAACGGGTATGAGTGTTATTACAAGACCGCAGAAGTACATAGGCATACCTTTGTACGCAATACCCGCTTGCAACTTATATAGACCGGTTGCAACGGTAGGTGTTGAAGGTAAGTACATAAGCGGACCGTTATAGTTGTTCCACAAGCCTACTGCTGAAGTAATTGAGAACGCTGAAAGCATAGGCATTGCTTGGGGTAACATAATGTTGAAGTATACGGTGTTATCACTACCACCGTCGATATAAACCGCTTCTGCATATTCCCAAGAAATACTACTGAACAAACCAACCATGGTTAAGAATGAACCGCCTAAGCCACCGAAGGTCGTCATAATCAAGTAGAACGGGCCTTGGTCGTAAAGACCTAAGTCGTTGATAAGTTTATACCCTGAACCACCTGAACCGTAAACGGGCAAGATTGCCATCGTAATAACGTAACTGTAAAGGAAGTTTCTACCAGCGAAACGATATTTTGCAATAATGTAAGCAGTGGTTGCGTGCCAGAAAATGGTTTGGAAAGTACCGATGCCTACCCACCATGCAGAGTTCACTAACATGCCTGCAAAGGTAATACCGTCAAGTTGAAGTTCGGTAAACGCCTTTACATATTGTCCCCATTGCCAGTCAGCAATCGGAGCAACGTAGTCCCAACCGTATAAGAATCTGTTCATATCGTACATACCAGCGTCTTCAAACGACTTCACTAAAAGCCAAACTACTGGGAATACGAGTGAGAACGCGTAGAGCGCACAGAAAAGAGCCATTACTACGAAGAAGAATTTTTCCCAAACGGTTGCGCGTTGAATTAATATTGAACTGTCTTTGCTCGGCTTCACCATTTTGATGCCGTTAACTGTAATTGTTCTTGCCATAGCGCACCTCTTAATAATCTACTTGCGGGAGTACTTCGGTAAAGATCCATTTTACGAAGAAAATGAACGGCAATACCAAAAGTGTTAAGCACAAACCTACACCACATACGAGAGTGTATTGACCTTTCATGTTTTGACCGCCGGCGTAAACCTTTGACCACATCCAGAAAGTAAGTGTATGCGCTCTGAGTGAGAACGAAGTTGAGTCACCTACCAGCAACAAGAGAGAGCCTGACGCTTCTAAGATGCCGGTGATTTGGAGAAGAAGAATGGTTGACAAGGTCGGCCATATCATCGGAAGGATGATTTGACAGAATTCTCTCAAAGCCTTAACGCCGTCAAGTCTACCTGCTTCCAAAGTGTCGGTCGGGATTCTCGTCATCGCGCCGCAGAATAGCAACATTGATTGACCGAGTGAGTCCCATAACCCGTACGCGATAACCGTCCAAGTAACCGTATCAGGGTTACCGAGCAAACCGTCGGCAGGGTAAGTCCAACCGTATTGTCTACACATATTACCGAACAAACCGTCAAAAGCAACAACTTCCTTGAATACGGTCGTCATTGCAATGTTAGGAATGATTGCGGGGAAGTAGAATATGTATCTCCAAATTTTGTAACCGTATACTTTCTTATAAATCAAGTAAGCGATAAGAAGTTGGAAAGGGAATTTGACAAACAAACCTACGGTAAAGTGAGTAAGCGTGTTTTTCAAAGCGATAAGCAATTGACCGTCTTGTGAAAACATTTCCGTAAAGAAGTAAGACATATTACTGAGAGTAAAGTTGCCTTCTAAATCTTGGAACGCCATTATGATCGATTGCAGTTTTTCGTAAAGACCGAAGACAATTGAAGTGATAATCGGCGGAACCAACCATAACCAAATAAAGATCAATTGGTTACGGCGGAAACTACCCATGCCACCCTTCTTACTCTTCTTCTTTACTGCTTGAAGTTGAGTCTGTTCTTGCATTAGTTTTTCCTCCTATATATGTTGAAAAAATCGCCCATAGGGCGCAATATCCCCAAGGTACACCTAATTATACCAAGTGTGCACGCTTCTTGTCAAGCGAAATATCAAATTTTTTGTATTTTTCTATCGATTTTATAGGTGGAAAAATTTTGCTTTGCCCATAGTCCAAAGCCACGCCAACCGATTTTTCTGCTTCTATCAGTAAAGATGCAAAAATGCCCGTAAGGCTTAAAATCCCCTATGTTGATGTCAAGCGCCGTGAGTGGCACAATTTGTACGATTTGGAGTGCGCTGTTGGCAGAATTTTCCTTGTCGATATACGCCCTTCTTATCGTCCTTACGCCGTCGGGATGCGCCGTCTTTTTAGGCGAGCCGTCGTTGATAAAAAACTGCTCGGAAGTGTCTTTTGCGTTAAATCCGCTGGTATATCCGTAGTAAATTTGCGTGTTTAGAGCGTTTCCGCCTATATAAGTTTCCGCCCTAAAGCCTATTTCCGTGCCGTCCTTACGGTAAAGTCTATGCTTGTCCCCTATAATTTCTTCACGGTAAAGTTCACTATTTTCCATAGTGTAACCAAAATATAAATTCTTTCCGTCAAAAAGCATACGCCTTGCAATATTCCCCGGCGTTTCTTCCATGGTGAAGAAGTCTTTTATTACCGTGCTGGGCTTTGCTTTATTCCAAACGCTGTCTTTATTGTGCAAATAATCTAAATTCTTTTGGTCTAGCGGGTCTACGCCGTCCACCCACAAAATTTCGCCTTCTTCGTCAACGAAGTTTTCATAACGCGCGATATATTCGGACAAGGTTTCATAAATGCTTTCTACCCTATCTTTAACCGTGGGAGTAGTCGCCTTTTCACACGCGCGCTTTAGGGCGTTCAATACGCCGTCCTTTACGCCCGCTTTTAATATAAATTGATAAATAAGCACGTCCGCACCGTTCATCCACCAAACGAACGCGTCTACGCTTTCGTATCCTTTTTCTATATAATGGAAGTATTCAAGCATTTCATCTGCTACTTCTTTATAAACGATTTTACAGTAGTGCTTTTTTAACTCTTCAATATCTAAATCAGGGTCCCACATAAGTTTATGCAAAATCCAAGTATAAGTTTCATTAAAGTCGTTAAATTTGCGTACCGTTTGCTGTTTTTCCGACATATTCGGCATTTTTACGCAATCTACTCTGCCGCACGGCGTAAATCCGTTTACGCCGATATCACGCCAAAACTTTAAGTCTTGTTGCGCAACCTTACAAATAGGTCGGCTATAATAATGACCGTTAAACGAGCCCCAGTACGCATTTATTGCAACGTTGTTGCTTTTTTGACACCATTTAAGCAAATTGTCGCGCACGCCGTGGTTGTCTTTTTTGATAGGGTCGTTAAGCGCAACTTGCATATTCGCCGTAAGCGGTGCAAACTTAACCACCACTCTATCGTCAACCTTTATTTCGGGCGCAATTTCGCTATACATATACGCCTGCGTGTGTATTATAGTATTCGGGCGTATTCTATTGAGTTCTTTTATCAATCTATTGATAAAGTTAAAGTACACCGTAGATTTATAGTTGGGTTGGTCGGGATATACGGTTACGCCGCAATCGGTTGTAAAGGGTTGTTCGTGCAAGTTTACGCCGTCATGGCGCATGAAAAAGTAAGGATTATCGGGCATGTTGTAGCCAGCGATATCGCCGTCATGGCATTTTTCTAAGAACTTTGCAAGTTTTCTTGCAATAATCTTAGGAACTTCGGGGTGATAATAGTTTACAAAACTCTCCAAACAGTCGGGCGAAGTTACGACTAACTTTCTCGGTTTGCCGAAAGCGTCGGTCATAAAATATTCGGGGTTAGTGTCGATATATTCTTCTATCGTTCTAAATTCCGCACTCGCTAAACTCTGCCCAGTAACAGCGTACTCGTACCACTCGTCGTTACAGTGGTGGAACACGCCTTGTATCTTATTTCTACCTTCGGTCATAGTTATACCAGTGTCGCCGTGGAACACGTTATCCGTGCCGTAACCTATGGTATTCATAACCCTTACGTTAAAGGGTGATTTTTCACAAAAATCGGTAACGGTTGCGGAAATCGTTGACGTTTCGAGCGTTTCAACCATATATTCGTAAGCGCCGCGCGTCCAAACTATCGGTGCGTTTTTTTCTAAGAAATCGTGTGCGCCGTAAAACACCCCGCTATCACAATGCGCAAGAATATAAATATTGCCGTCTTTTTCTTTTACGGCAAAACCGTCCGTACCAAAAGTGTATTCGTACTCTTTTTTATAATCGTTTTCAAACCCGTCGCTAAACTTAGCAAGTATTACGCCGTTCTTTACGCCCTTAAGATTTTTGACCTTATCTATCTCAACCTTTGCTCCAGAAATCTTTTCGATTGCTTCAACAAGGTCTAGTGCTGCGCGGTTAATAATTTTTGACGCGCCGTCTAAAATATAAAATGAAAAATTACTTTTTCCGTCTTTAACAAGTAACATATTATCCCCTTTATAGCATTATACCCCACCAACTCGGTGGGGTATAGAAAAATTAGTGTTTTATTAGTGTTTTATTCTCTACCCACAAGTTTGTAAGTGGTAAAGTTTTGCTTACTCCAAAGCCCAAAACCTTTCCAGCCCCAACCAGTTCTGCCATAGTAATCATAGAAAGCGCAGAAGTGGCCGTAAGGCTTAAATGCGTCGAGCGTTACGTCGAGCGCTTTATAAGGAATTACTTGAACGAAGAAGGCTGCGCGTTTAGTTTTGTCTTCAGACAAGAACACTTTTTGAACCTTTTTAACGCCTTCGGGTAACGCTATTCCCAAAGGTGAGCCGTGATTGATAAAATAACGGTCGCGCGCGTCGCCTTTGTTATAGCCGCAAGTGTACCCGTAGTAAACTTCGTTATTCAAAGCGTTACCGCCAAAATAACTTTCCACGCGGAAGTTGAGTTCGCTGCCGTCTTCACGGAATACTTTTACACCACACTCGTCGTGCGGAACAACCGTAGTTAAACCTTCGTCAAAAATGGTGTAACCAAAGTAGAGATTGTTTTCATCGTAGAGCATTACTCTTGAGAATTTGTGTTTTGCATCAAAATCATCAAGATTTTGGTAGTTTTTAAGTACTACACTCTTTTTACCCTTATTCCAAATGCTGTCTTTGTTGTTCATCCAGTCAAGTTGGTCTTCTGCTAAGGGGTCAACGCCGTTACACCACAAAACTTCGCCGTCTTCGTCAACGAATTTTGCGTATTTGTCAATATTTTCTTTCAACGTGGTGTAAATGCTTTCAATTCTTTCTTTAATATTAACGTTATCAGTCTTTGCAAGCGCCTTTTCCAAGGTTGCAAGTACCGCGTCTTTAATGCCCGCTTTGATGATGAGTTGGTAAATATAAACGTCGCCACCGCTCATCCACCATACGTAAGTATCCGTGCCGTTATAACCTTTTTCAATCAAGTTATAATATTCAATCATTTCGTCAGCGACTTCTTTATAAACGATCTTGCAATATCTATGCTTTAATTGTTCTAAATCAACGTCGGGATTCCACATCAACTTATGCAAGCACCAAGTGTACATTTCGTTAAAGTCGTTAAACTTTCTAGCAAACGCTTGCCTGTCCGTATATTCGGGAAGTCTTGAACAGTCAACCTTGCCTTCAGGAGTAAAGCCTTTTATGCCAATTTCACGCCAGAACTTTAAGTCTTCTTGCGCAACCTTTACGATAGGACGGCTATAATAATTACCCTTAAAGCAGTTCCAGTATGCGTTCACGCATACGCTGTTGCTGTGCTTAACCCATTCTTTAAGGTTATCACGAACGCGCCAGTTATCTTTCTTAACGGGATCGTTGTGTGAAACGTGCATATTTGCTGATAAAGGTGCAACCTTGATAAATACTCTATCGTCAACTTTAATTGCGGGTGCAACTTCACTATACATATACGCTTGCGTGTGAATTACCGTGTTAGGACGGATTTCGTTAAGCGCTTTTATTAGTCTATTGATAAAGTTAAAGTATACGGTTGACTTATAATTTTTATCCGTGGGATATACCGTTACGCCACAATCAGTGGTGAAGGGTTGTTCGTGAAGTTTAACGCCGTTGTGGTACATATAAAAGCAAGGATTGTCAGGCATATTGTAACACGCTACGTCATTTTCGTGACATCCTTCCAAATATTTTGCCATCTTTTTAGCGATAATCTTAGGCACTTCAGGGTGATAGAAGTTGATGTAACTTTCTAAGTGGGTTGTTGAAGTTACAACGAGTTTTCTGGGCGTGCCGTCTTCATAAGTCATAAAATATTCGGGGTTAGTGTCGATATATTCTTCAATACTTCTAAAAGATGCACTCGCTAAACTTTGCCCTGTAACGCCGTATTCATACCAGTCTTCATCACAGTGGTGATATACCCCCGTAATCTTGTTCCTTGCAAGGCAAATAGCCGTACCTTTATCGCCGTGGTCAACGTTATCAGTACCGTAACCACAAGTGTTCCAAACCCTTACTTTAAAGGGTGATTTTTCACAATAATCAACAACGGTTGCGGAAATTTCCGACATAGGAAGGTATTCTATAGAATATTCACTTGCGCCGCGCGCCCAAATAATATCAGAATTCTTTTCCAAAAAGTCGTGTGCTCCGTATGATGCGCCAAAGTCGTTATGACCTAAAATAATTATATTGCCGTCCTTTTCCATTACGGCAAAACCGTCAGTGCCGAGCGTATAATCATTTTCCTTCTTGAAAATTTCAGCATAATTACTATCACTAAAGTGTGCAATAATAATACCGTTTTCAACTTTTGATAAATCTTTTACTCTAAAGAGTTCGGCTTTAACGCCAGTTGCTAATTCCGCCGCTTCGATAATATCAAGCGCTGCGCGGTTGATTATTGCTGAAGCGTCGTCTTTAATGTAAAAGTTCAAAAGGCTTTTGCCGTTTGATATAAATTTTAAGTTACTCATCTAATTTCATCCCCCAATTTTGCTAATTCGCTTGCGATAACCGGCCAAACGTATTCAACGCCCCAGAAGTGTCCACGGTCTTGCATAATGATTGAGTGGCACTTTTCAGGCACGCCTTCTTTTTCATAAATTTTCTTAACCGTTTCAAAACCACGGATAACGCCGTAATCTTTGAAAGACGGGTCGGTTTTACCGTTAATTGCAAAGAGCGGTCTGGGCGCAATTAAGCATGCAAGGTCTTGCATATCAAACCACTTGAACGCGTGTCCAATATAGTTGCATGAGCAGTGATAGAATCTTAAAATTGATTCGGGATAAGGACAAAATGCGCTACTGGGAACTGAAAGGCAAATTCTTTGATCGTAGCACGCAGCGTAGAAAGAAAGCGTACCGCCGCCAGAGTTACCAGCGATAACGATTTTTCTTTGGTCAATGTTTTTGCCGAAGTGCTTAAGAATCATATCGATTGCGCACTTAATATCAAAACATCTTTCAGCGATAAGGCTTCTACCCATAAGGAGCGCCGTCATTTCTTCATAATAGCAACCGCCTTTTTTGCCTAAATGAACGCGTCTTCCTTCTTCGTTTTGCGCAGCGCGTTCACCCATACCACGGTTTTCAACGGCAACTGTAATATAACCTTGTTGAACTGACTGGTTAGCAAACATACCGCGGGTATATTGATACATATAGTCTTCGTCGTAAAGTTCAATACCAACTGAGTTGTGGAAACCCGTAGAGTGCCCTTGTTGGGTAATGATAAGGGGGCGTTTTTCGTGTTCTTTAATTCCGTCAGGGATAAGAACGTACATAGAAACAACCGCACCGATTTCACTTTCAAACAAGCAGTAATATCTGGTATGACCTTCTAACTTTTCTTCTTTTACGATTTCAAATTGCGGGTTAGGCTCAGCGTTTGCTTCAACGTCGTTAAGCCCTGAAAGTTCGTAGAATTTTGCTCTAATTTCTTCTTTCCAAGTTTTATAATCTCTATTTTCATCAAAAGCGAGTATAGGTTTAGCGTTTTTAACTAAAGTATCATGACACTCTCTACCGTCTTTTTTCATTTTTCTTTTTCTCCTTACCTTATTTAATCTTTGCAAGTTCTTCTTTAATGGTCGGCCAAATGATATCTACGCGCCAGTAATGTCCGTCTTCATGAATAATGCTCTTGCAGTTTTCAGGAGCGCCAGCCTTTTCATAAATCTTTTTAACCGTTTCATAACCACGGCGTACGCCTTCAGCAAGGAATGACGGGTCTTTTTCGCCGTTAACCAAAACTAATCTTCTAGGAGCGATAAGTGCTGATAAATCTTGCATGTCCCACCACTTAAATGCAAACGGAATATAGTTGCATGAGCAGTGATAGAATTTCAAAATTGATTCGGGGTAAGGACAGAACGCACAACTAGGAACGGCAAGTGCAATTCTTTCATCATAGCACGCCATGTAGTATGAAACCGTGCCGCCACCAGAGTTACCAGTGATAACGATTTTCTTTTCATCAATCATATCGCCGTAATGTTTGAGCATCATATCGATGGTGCATTTAGTATCAAAGCATCTTTCTGCAAGGATAGGTCTTGCCATCAACACGCCTACCATTTGTTCATAGTAACAACTGGGCTTGCCGCCTTGATATACGTTACGGGTTTTCTTGCCGTTTTCATCGTATTCACAACTAGCAGAGCGTTCACCCATACCGCGGTTTTCAATAGCAACGGTGATATAACCTTCTTTTACTGATTGAACTGCGAATTTGCCTTCAGCCAAAGCGTATTCAGCGTCAGCATCATCGTGCGGTTCACCAAGCGCGTTATGTACACCCGTTGAATGTCCTTGAAGGGTAATAACCATCGGGCGCTTTTCGCCTTTCTTCAAATCGTCGGGGATAAGAATATAGAAAACAACCGTTGCGTCTACTTCACTATCGAATAAGCAACGAAGTTGTTTATAACCGTCTTTTTGAACTTCTTCTTCAATAACGAGTTCAGGGTTTGCCACCGCGTTTGCTTCAATTTGGTCAAAACCCATAAGTTCTCTAAATTTTGCGTTCAATTCTTGTTTCCACTGAGCGTAATCCTTTTCTTCTGAAAAGCCAAGTTTTTGGGTAATCTTTTGAGTGAGTATATCATGACACACTCTGCCGTCTACTTTCATTTCCTATCTCCTTTTTCAGCAAAATAAAATATTCTATATTTTAAAAGGATGCAAGCCTTTTAAATCCATTTACTTAAACCAAAAACCGCACAGTTCCCGATTTTAATAATATTATACAACAAATTTTCTTGTAAAACAACCAAAAAAATGTTATAATTTACGCATAATTACATATAAATAACATTTTTTTATCTTTCTTCTCAAGAAAAGGTTGCTTATTATGGAAAATTTTGATTACACTTTAGAAGGTTTTTGCAACGCCGAATACTACGCTGAAAACAGCAAAGAAACTTACCAAGCCACTCCGCATGCCCACGAAAAGTATGAAATGTATTTTTTGCATAGCGGTAAGCGCGACGTTTTTATCGATAACGAGATGTTTTCTTTAACCGAAAACTGCCTTGCCGTTATTCCGCCACTTTGCTATCACAAAACAGAAGGCAGCGTTTATCAAAGAACAAATCTTTCCTTTCATAAAGTTATTCTAGACAAATCTCAATCGGCTTATCTAGATTCTTTGGTCGAAGATAAGGCGTTGGTTATAGGCGAAAAATATTTGCCGCTTATCCGCACGCTATTAAACGAAGCGTGCGAAGTTAAAGCAAGCAGTGCACCTATCGAAATTAAAAACGAAAGAATAAGCCAAATCATAAGAACGGTGCTGTTATTTTTATCCATGCAATGCAATAAACCTATTCCGCCCGCAAGCACTGGTAAAAAACCGCAAAGGGATAGAAAAAACACTTCTTCGGAAATGCTTAGAATTGCTCAATATATAAACAAAAACTATATGCACAAAATAACGCTTGACGATATTTGCAAAAAGTTCCTTATATCCAAAACCGCACTTAACTTAAAGTTTAAAGACGTTATGCAAACCACCGTGGTTGACTATTTGCTGGGTGTAAGGTTAAACCGCGCAACCTATCTTCTCAACCACTCTCGCCTATCCATTGAAGAAATCTCCCAAGCGTGCGGCTTTTCTTCCGCAAACTATTTTGGGCTTATCTACAAGAAGAAAACGGGACGTTCCCCGTCGTCTTTACACTATAGAATAACTTATAGACGAAAAAAAGCGGCTAAAAAGCCCTAATTAAACGCAAAAATCACACAAAAAAAGCGCACCGTAAGCGAATTTTGCTTACCATGCGCTTATTTTTTTATTAAAAATTTTATCTTATGCAGCGATTTTGCAAGTCGCTTTAATCGCTTGAATTTCAACATTATGAACGCAAAACTCTTTATTTTTTTATTTAAATAATGTATAATATGCGTATGGCGAACTATCAAAACCTTTCTAAAGAAATAGAAAACTTAATATTAAACGATAAGAAAAACGGCACTCAGCCTAAGTTTTTTTGCCCCGACGAGCGCGTTATAAGAAGAAACGACAACGCGCACGACCGCGCTTCAGTTTTGCGCACGGCGTTTATTAGGGACGTTGATAAAATTTTGAACTGCCCGTTCTATAACCGCTATGCCGATAAAACCCAAGTGTTTTCGCTCTATAAAAACGACGACATCACAAGACGCGCACTGCACGTTCAACTAGTATCTAGAATTGCAAGAACAATCGGTAAGGCGTTAAACCTTAACCTTGACTTGATTGAAGCAATAGCGCTTGGGCACGATATGGGACACACACCTTTTGGGCACACGGGCGAAAGATTTTTGGATGAATTTTACCGCGAACACACTGGTAGGCGTTTTAACCACAACATACACTCGGTTAGAGTATTAGATAAGATTTTCCCGCTGAACGTTTCGCTGCAAACGCTTGACGGTATTGCTTGCCACAACGGCGAATTAGAACTTAGCGAATACCGCCCGCAGCCGCTAAGCGGTTTTGAAGAATTTGACAAAAATATAGAGGGTTGCTACGTAAATTCCGAAAACGTGCTTAAACTTATACCTTCAACGCTTGAAGGGTGCGTTATGCGCATTTCTGATATAATCGCTTATCTTGGAAAAGATAGACACGACGCTGAAAAGAGCAAACTCTTAAAAGACCTACCCTTTGCCGACGACGGAATAGGCGTAATAAACGCGGAAATCGTAAACAATTTAATGATAAACATCGTTGAAAACAGTTATAACAAGCCGTATATTAAAATGGATAAACACTGTTTTGAAGCGCTTAACAAAGCAAAGAAAGAAAATTATGCGCTTATTTATCAAGATAAAGAACACACTGAGAGCGACGGCACTATTAAACAAATGATGAGCGCACTTTATGAAAGGTTACTCAGCGACTTAAAGTGCGGCAACACCACTTCGCCCATATATTCAGATCATATTGAATATATAAATAAGCCTTATTATAAGCGTACTCAGCCGTATTTAGAAACCGAACAAAACCAAATTGTAGTGGACTATATAGCGTCGATGACGGATGATTACTTTATAGAATTATATAAACATCTTTTTCCTAAAAGTCCACTTAAACTTACCTATAAAGGCTACTTTGATAAAAGATAAAAATTAAAAACGGATAGAAAAAACTCTATCCGTTTTCGTTTTCTATGAATTTTATTGATTATTTTTGTTCAATTTTCACTATTGATTTAGTTACGCCAGTCAACACCAACTATTTGTTTTGATTAAAATACGTTCTTCCCTTAAAAAGTATCGTAAAACACAACTTCTTCAATCGGCCTAACCTTATCGTGAAGTTCAAGCGGCTTAGAATCTTCCGCAGGATACCCCATAACGAGTAAAGCAACTGGCTCTATGCTTTCTGGAATATTGAAAGTTTCTTTCATAACCGCTGGATTAAAATGCATTACCCAGCAACACCCAACGCCAATTTCCCACGCCTTGAGCATCATATGCGTTGCAACTATTACCGCATCAACGGGTGAAGACAAAGCCCCATCGTAAGGACGAACCCAACTTTCATCTTTGTTATGGCACACTAAAAACGCCGTGGGTGCGCCAAAATGACATCTGGTGCATTTTTGAAGTTTTTGAATTGCGCTGTCGCTGTTTAACACGAGTATTCTTTGCGGTTGATAATTACATCCCGTGGGTGCTTTATGCCCAGCACCTAAAATCTTGTCGATTTCTTCTTGTTTTAATCGTTCGCTTTTAAATTTTCTAACCGAATATCTTTCAGTAATAATCTTATCGAATTCCATATTTGCTCCTTTTATTCAATAATAGCACTACGCATTGTTTTTTGCAACTAAACGCAATAAAAAAATCCACAAGCCTTTTTGACTATTTTTTGCATAAAAAACACCAACCGTTCGGCTGGTGTTTTCTTTTTTATTAACGCATTATTATTTACAAGAAAAAACGAATTCTGTGCCACCGTCTTCATTGTAATAATTTAAGGTGAAATTATATCCGCTCTCACTTGCTATAACCGAATAAAGCGTACGCGTTTGTTCAACGTAGTATTCGCTTGGTTTTTTATTAAGAGAGTGCATATATTCTATAACTGGGCTTTTGAGCACTTTAACCGTTAGTGAGTTTTGCGAAAGTTCAGTTTGTAAATATTCACTTGCTTCTTCTATAGAATACACGTTTTCAATCCACTCTTTAATAAATGCAAGTCCTAATTTTTTAATTTTTTCAATTATTGGTTTATAGTAATATTTAGTAAAGTTGCTTAAAAATTCTTTTACAGCGTCTTTACCATACTTATTTGCACAGTATTGTAAAGCATTATCCCCAAGAAGATGAAAATCACGGTGCAAATATTTATTATCTTCCGTTTTCATATCTACAATTTGTGAATTTTCGTCAAAAAATTCTTTTGCGTTAGTAGAATTTAACTGTCTAAAATCAAAGTCCGGTGGATTTTTCGTTTCGTATAACATAGAAGTACATTCAGCGTTTTCAATTTTAGAATTATCACGAATATAACTAATCCCATATTTTTCAAGCACTCTACTATAAATAACTTTGCAATGAGAGCAATAATCGTAATAAGGCTCAACGTGTTTTAACGCGTTTAACATTCCCCTTGAAGGACAATGACGCATGTGCGTGAAACGCAATTTCTTTTGTCTATCCGTAATTTCAAAAAGATCGCACGCCTCTTCCGTCAAGGTATGCCCCCAATATGAAATAGCACCGTCAAAACCCCCAAGCCTATCACATCTATACGCCAAAGAATTTGGGTTTGTTTTATCCCCGATGCTGGTGTCGGAAATATGTATCCAATACTCTAAAACGGCATCGTGTCCACCTTGCTTTTCCAAAAACTTAAAAAACTCACTATAAAGTGGTATAAATTCAGTACAAGAAATCATAATTTATCCTTAAATTTCCCCTATCTTTTTAAGCGTTTCAAACATAATCTCTTTTGCATTAGGAAGTGTTGGCGCCGTATAATCTTGGTGGAAGTTCCCTTCAATTCCAAGAATATTCATACAATGAGTAAAACACCACATAAGACCGTTTGCAATCATAGTGTCGCGGAGAAGAAGAATATTATCAAGATACTTTCTCATACCTTCAAAGTCTTGTTTTTCAGCACATTCATACATGAGTTTACCGTTTTTCGGCGTACAACAAAACATACCGTCAAGATTCTTTTTTATCCCCAACGCGGTTGCATAGTCAAAAGAATCAAGCCCGCTATATAAGCACTCAAATTCCACGTCGGGATACTTGCGCTCTATAGCCTTAATAAGTTCCCAGTTCGCACTTTTCATACCCTTAATATTAGGGTGTTTAATAACGGCGTCGATAAGCCCCATTGAAACCTTATACTGCGTAACTACGCAAAGGTCGTATATATAAACGGGATAAGGTGAGCGATCCGCTATGGTAATAAACCAGTTAATAGCGTCTTTTTCACTCGGAACAGAATAATAAGGAACGGTCAAAACAACGCCGTCGATTTTTTTATTCGCACCGATAGCATCTAGTCTTTCGCACACCTTTGCAATAGAGTTGTCCATAACGCCAACGAAAAGCGGAACTCTTTCTTGTACCGCGTCTATTGCAATATCAACGGCTTTTGTGCACTCTGAATTCAACACCGATGCTTGAATTCCCATACTTCCAAGAAGTAATAATCCAGCAGCGCCCGCGTTTATCTGTTGTTCAATATGTATTTTTAATGATTTTTCAATAATTTTGCCGTCATCAGCAAGGGGCGTACCAAGGGCAGTATAAAATCCGTTTTTTAACATAACGTTCTCCTTAAAATAAACTTATAATTTAATTATAAACAAATGAAAATACAAACGCAACAAATAAAACTGACTTGATTTTCAAATTATGTCATCTTTTGCGTTTACTACTCAAATACAAAATATGACAAAAATAATAAAAAATGTCCCTAAATATTATTGAAAACAAACGGTATAGTTGCTATAATTTAAAGGGAGATGATTATGAAAAATAGCGTTCAATCAATACAGGTAGAATTTGGTAATGCCCGCTTTAACGTGTATAAAATTTCAATCGGTAACTTAGGGCATAATATACCAACCGTTCATTCGCACAAATACTATGAAATTCACTTCGCTTTGCAAGGAAAATACGTTTACAAATTCCTTAATAACGAAATTGAACTAAATTCGGGCGAAATGCTAATAATTCCACCCGAAACATCTCATACGCGTATTGATTCTTCAAATAAGAATTACCGCTGTTCCGTGCTTGAATTTGCTTTAGAAAAAGTTCAAGGCGAGCCCGATTTGTTTGATAATTTAATAGAACTTTTGCTTGCACAAAGTTTAAAAAAACTGAGCACGGGTGCGGAAATTTTGGACAACATAAACAAGTTCAAGTCTATTGACCAACAGTTTTACTGCAATCTAAAAACAAGCGCTTATCTCGTTATAAATTCTATTATTGCAAAACTGGGTGCTGTTCAATCAACTCAGGACACAACAACAAAATGTGACGACGTGGGCGTTTTAATGGACAGCCTAATCAACAAAGGCGCAAGCCTTAAAGAAATTGCACACGAAATCAATTATACCCAGCGACACACCGCAAGACTTATCCACCAAAGATATGGCGAAACGTTGACTTCTCTAAACAAAAAGCGAAACGATAACGGATAAAAATTTTTTAATGGGAGATGAAATTATGAAAAAAATCGGCAAACAAGTGCTTATGCTTGCTACAAGTGAAAACAACGCAAGAAATGGCGAAGGTGCTTTTCTTAAACTAAAAGACGGAAGAATTATGTTTGCATTCTCCTACTATATTACAAGCGATTGGAGAGACCACTCAACAAGCCAAATTGCAGTAATTTATTCTAATGACGACGGCGAAACGTGGACTAAACCTACTCCGCTTTGGGGCGGTGTTGACGAAGGCGTTACGAACAATATGTGCGTGTCTCTCATTAGAAAGAATAACGGAGATATTGCTATCTTTTACTTACAAAAATACACCACTTCTGACGGTTTAATAAAAAGCCGTGTTGCAAGTCGCATTTCTAATGACGAAGGCAAAACTTGGCAAGATTATAAGATTGTAATCGACCAAGACGGATATTTGGTAAAGGAAAACGATAGACTTGTTCGCTTATCTTCTGGTAGACTTATTCTCCCCTTAAACCACCACGGCGATAGTTCGGCAAAGATTGAAAGTGGCGTGGCTATGTTCTTTTTCTCTGATGACGACGGCGAAACTTTTAACCTTTCTCCGTCAAAACTTTCTTTAGACGACCCTGACGGTATGCAAGAAACGGGCGTTATGGAGCGCAAAGATTGTCTTTGGTCTTTTTCAAGAACGACTTACGGTTTTCAGTATGAAAGTTTTAGTTATGACAACGGTCAAACTTGGAGCGACGCTGTTCCCAACAAGACTTTGACGTCTCCCCGTTCGCCTATGGCCGCAAAAAACTTTGGCAAAGGATATTCTTTGGTTGTAATAAATCCTATCCCTACCTGTTTTGGGTTCCCTAACGGCATCGGCGGTAATGACGACGCAAAAACAAGAACTTGGGCAAGAACTCCCCTTCTTTTGGGATTAAGTAATGATGAAAACAATACTTTTATCAATAAATTCTATATAGAAGACGACCTAAACAACGGTTATTGCTACACTTCCATTTTTGACGGCGGAAACTATTTATTACTCGCTTATTACCACTCAAATAACGGCCCTTGCCCTTTAACTTCGTGTAAGATAGTGAAAATTACTTATTCAGAATTAGGTATAGAAGAATAAAAACAAAAAACCGATAAAATAAAAAACGGATAGGCAGATGCCTATCCGTTTTCGTTTGTGTTGCACGTCCGCTAACTTAATTGAACTTTTTAGTTGCAAATGGTCAATCGGCATTATTCTTCAACTTTTTTAACGTCTTCGAAATCTACCGAAACAAAGCCGTCAAAATCTTCCGCTTCCTTGCCAAAATCCACCAAAATTTTATTTTTAGTCGCCTTGTTAGATGCGACTATTCCTTTATCGCCTTTACGCAACCCATATTTAGAATATTTTTCTTTTTCTACAATAAGTTCTACTTGGTCACATTCATTAAAAGGATTTACTTCAAAATTGGTTTTGCTCGCAATTTTATCAGCATTATTTTCAATATACTCTTCTAATTCAGCGCAAAGATTGCTTGGTAAAACCATATCAGTTATATCTAAGTCCGACTTATTTACAACTAACACCAAATAATCCCCTTGATTAACGTTGTTAAAAAACATTATTAAACATTGTGAGTTTTTTTCGTTTAAAAGTAGTCCTAACGAATCCTTGCTTAATCCAATTTTTTTATATTCTTCTTTAAGGTTTTTTATTTTTACAATTTTATATTTCATTTTACGAATTATAATCGTAAGGAATTTTATTCTTCCTTTCGCCTTTTAGATTTAATATATATCCGTCTTCTACCTTACACCACCAATTAGGGTTGTGCCCTGGTAAATCTTCCAAAATATCTTCATCCGTTATATCAGAACTTCTCACAACTTCTAGGTCGCCTACAAAAATTTCTATCATCGCATAATCTTTGCCGTCTTTATCACTAAATACAACTTCATATTGATTATATCTTATTTCAGACATAATAATAGTTCCTATCGCTCCTTTTTTAACTCCTTCACTTTCATATTTATCTGTTAAAACCTTTACTTCGTCAAGCCATTTCATTTTCATCTCTCCTTAATCTTTTATTAGTGGTGTTGCTATTTTAATTTTACCAAACGGCCACGCAACACAACCCACGTGACAATTAAACTTTTCTTTTGCGTGGTCTAAAATCCATCTAATATTTTCAAACATATTATATCATAAAACTCCTTAAAATTCAAAAGCCTGAAAGAACTAAAATTCTCTCGGGCTTTTTTGCTTGTAATATAACGCAGTTTTTTAATAGTCAATGAGTTTATGACAATAAAAAACAATCTAATTAAACATTTCGTTCAATTAGATTGTTATTGGTTGCACGGGTGGTGAACCAGCAGAGCCGTAAAATCAAAAGCGTTAGAAAACCTCTAACGCTTCTTTGTCACATTATAGTTTATTTTGTTTGATACACAGCAGTAAAATGACAATCTTGACAAACCATTTGTACTTGCGTATGCTTTTTGCCAAGAGCACCACCTAACAAACCGATAGGTCCTAATAATACTCCGCCAAGTGCAGCCTTACCAACACTAAAGCCTGATTTTGTATTGTTTTCTGCAGCCTTAACCCAATTACTACTTCCACAACAGGGACATTTATAGGGCACATAATTCATTTCCAACACCTCTCCTTTGAATCTTTTTAAATATATTACACTAACCAACGGTTAGTTGTCAAGTATTTTTCTAACTATTAGTTATATAATAATTATATGGAAGAAAATATTATTAATAAAAGATTAGGGGAAGAAATAAAAAATAGTGGATTAACCACTATTGAAATTGCAAAACGCATAAACGTTTCACCCGAAATGATAACTCAATATAAAACGACCAAAAAGTTGCCTAAACTTGACACCTTTGCAAAACTATGCAAAGAACTTGATTTAGATGCAAATTATATTTTAGGAATAAAAAACGATTAAAAGCGAATAGATAATCTATTCGCTTTTGATTTTAATAATAAAAAATACTGCAAAGCCTTATGTGGCTCTGCAGTATCTCGCTTGGTTGCACGTCCGCTAACTTAATTAAACTTTTTAGTTGCAAATGGTCCGTCGGCGTAATTTTGAGTTTGTAAAACCATAAACATAAAAGGCGAGAACTTTCTCGTCTTTTAACTTGACAAAAATTAGATATGTATTGCATTTGCTCCAGATAATATCATTAAACAGTATTTTTTGGAGCAAATAAACAACTTTATAATAGATTTGCTCCGAATAGTTGTATTTTTCACAACTTTCTGGAGCAAATCTCACTTTCGAAACTTTAAAAATTTTTATTTTTCGAAAACAACGTTAAGATTGTCACGAATTTTATATACTTTTCGTGACAAAATTTTAACTCTATCTTGCACGTTATCTTGCACGATAACTTACATGGTCGTATCAATAGGGTTATAAATTAATTTTGAGACGCAATAAAGACAAATTTCTTATTTTTTATAATACAAGAAGTTAGTGCTTTGCTTGCAAGGAGCAAATACTTTCTCATAACAAAAAGAAAAAAACCAACCGTCTGGTTGATGTTTTTCTTTTTGGTTGCACAAGCGCTAACTTAATTGAACTATTTTCTTACAAATGGTCAGTCGGCGTAATTTTAAGTTTATAAGCCATAAAGAAAAAAACCGATAATATGAAAAACCACATTATCGGTTTTGTATTATTGAATTACATAATACTATACAGTTGTGCAGTACACTCCTACTTTTTGACGAACTAACCCTTCTCTAATTAAGGCATCTATCTTCACTTGGATTAATTGTTTAGATATTTGCGCATTATAATTTCTAATTTCTTCAAAAAGCTTTTCTGCAGTAAAACAATAATTACTTCTTGCAAATAATAGATTGTAAATAATAAAATCAATATTTTGATTATCTTTCTTTAAAATTACTTTGCACATTGGGCATTCTCCATCTCTAATTTAGTTTTTGATAAAAGATTAATAATACATTCAGCGAAGCTATTAGCGATATTTTGACCTATTTGTTGTAACAATAGTTTACGATCTTTATCGTCAAATTTTACATTGTTTCCTAATAACAAATATATGTAAAATACAGGGAAAGATTCCGCCTCAATTGTCATAATATCGTACATTTGTGAATTGTCATCTAACGTCGAAATAGTGTTATCATGCGAGGCATAAAAGAAAATTGGCTTTTCCAAACCAGAAGAAAGACGCTTCGATACAACCATTATATCATATAAATTTAATTTTGTACAGTGTAAATTAATGGTTTCGTTAATTTTTTCTTTTAAAAAGTCGTCCATGTTAGATATTTCTGTTGAGAAAGCAGCTGCATTTTTTAACACATATCTTAATGCAAGAGTACTATCTTTGTCAGGAAAATCAATCAAATATTTAATATTAACCAATGTAGGCTCTATATTGATAATCTTTTCGCTTGGGGTAGTTTCAGGAATACTTTTAGATAAGGTCCGAACGACTTCTATCAAATCGCTTATTTCCTGCTTCTTGCTATTCATGGTTTTTTTAAATTCGTTATCAATCACAAGGAAATTATCACGTCTTTTTATCAAAGAGATATACTTTTTAGAATTACACAACAGTTCTGTTAATTGTTGTGCCAAAATATACTCTTGAGATTGCTCATCGATTTCAGATCTATAATATTTCGAATAGTAGACTTGTTTCAATACCGTCATCAACCAAGAATCGTTCCATTGCGATAATGCATTTTCCTTATCGGTAGGTGTAGTATTGCTTTCCAATGGATACCATAACCCACTAATATCGTATGGGATTACATTATCTGAGTTGTTGCAAGTTTTATCGCTAGATGTAAGATAGTTATCAATTAGTTTTTCAACAGAGTACTGAAGCAACGAATCTGTTTTTATTACTCGATGATGATATATTATATTCTTATATATCGATAAACGTCTCTTGGCAAAATCCTCGACGGAGTTGACTGCTTTTTGTGGAACACAAAAATAAAACTCATTTTCTTGTTCACACAACTTCATGTCGTTAATAATTCGCTGATATTCGATTTTTCCAGAATCCATACCAGAATTAAGTGAATCCCTTGTGACATAATCTAATCTGTCGGAATCAAGAGCCCCATCAACAATCGTGTGCAAAACATTAAACAAATCATCATTTTTTAGAATCCTTAAAACACAGTTAGCAATAATGAGTTCATATAAGTTCTTATTGTATTTTTTTACTTCATATTGCTCGTTAGACATCCCGCGGATAACTTTGTCCAAAATATTTACACATATCTCGTCCCCCATTTCTTCATGCAACTTTTTTCCTTCTTCAAAAAATTTTTGCATTGTTTGACAGAAGATTTTTTGGCGAGAGTTAGAATTGGGAATTTTGAAATACTTTTTATATTGGTTATGTATTGCATTTTCTACGATATGACTGAATGGTGGATGCCCAACATCGTGTAAAAGAGCCGTAACCCTAATTGACTCTATCAAAATACAATGAATAACACTATGAGCAATTGGTACATTGCTAGGAACTAACGAATATCTCATTTGATCCATTGTCAATTTTAAATCCGAAATTTTTGAAAGTTTAGGTGTTTGTCCACCTAATTTATTCTCGCATAAATTTGTGTCTTTTTTAATGAAATCAACAACCTCAAAGATTTTATCTTCAAATTTGGAATAAAAACTTTCAATTGTCTCCGGTGATGTGTTTAAAATTGAACGATAGAACATATCAGAAGCAATTTTCATAGTGCCCAAAGAATGTTCAAAACGCTTTGTTCTATTTGATGGAAAAGTTAAGTACACGGTGGAGTTCTGATATACATCATGCAACCTATTAAACCCTATACTAGAAATTATCCTTTTTTCATACTCAGACAATTGAATTAAACCATGAAGCGAATCGTTTATGTAAATACCTTTAGACATTGTCCGACAACTCCTTATAAGTTTTAAATATATTATATCCCAGTATGTAAATATTGTCAATAAATATACAACTTTTTGTCGAATATCTACCAAAGAAATTGGCATTACAAAAGTGTTCCCTTAATAACTCTCTCTTAAGCTTAGCGATAAGCATCAGCCTTTACCTAGTCTTTGACTTTTGGCCCTAAAAGTAAAACACTTTATTTTTTCGAGTTATTTATTTGTAATATAACACAACTTTTTTAACAAGCAACAATTATGTGACAATTAAAAACAGCATAATTTGAACTTTTTTCTTATAAATGGTCAGTCGGCGTAATTTTGAGTTTGTAAACCATAAACACAAAAGGCGAGAAAATTCTCGCCTTTTAACTTGCTAAAAATTAGATGTGTATTACATTTGCTCCAGATAATATCATTAAACAGTATTTTTTGGAGCAAATAAACAACTTTATAATAGATTTGCTCCGAATAGTTGTATTTTTCACAACTTTCTGGAGAAAATCTCGCTTTCGAAACTTTAAAATTTTTTATTTTTCGAAAGTGATATCAGATATGGGTTTCCCATATGCTTAAGGACAAAAGAGTGAAATGTGGCACTTTTCTTTACCTGCTTCGATTTTACCCCGTTTTGTGGCACGATTTCAAGTTGTTTAACTCATAGAAATTTGTCCACATTCTAAGACGTCTGACCACTTTTGTAAAATTTTAATTGTTTTTCTCTATAAAGTCGTAAATTTTTTCTATCAATTTTCTCGCTTCCTCTGAAAGGCTATCAAAATCCGTTGTTGCCATAATTACGGCATTGCAAAACTCTAATTTATTTTTTATAGTCCCGCTATCGCTTGAATATTTACGCAACTCGTTATTAAACAACTCGTCTATGTATTTACCCAACTTTTTATCCTTAAATTTCTTTTCTCTCTCAAACTTTTGATTGATTAAATCTGCTTTGGTTGGATTTTGTTCAACAAGTACAGTTTTTAAAGTGTTCTGTGTAATTAAGTTTTCAATTTCCAACACTTGCAATTCGTAAAAATTTTCTCCTAAAATTTCTTTAAGTCGAGACTTTCTCTTCCCCTTTGCTGAGGTCGGTTTTGAATTATCATTGTCGGCTATCAAGAAAATTTTATTGTTTATATATTTAGCATTTATGCTTTCGGTTGAATCATTCGTTTCAAAATTGAAATGAGCAAGATTTCCACCACCATATTCTATAAAGGTAAAATCAATATTTTCTCTAAATTTGCTTTTTTCAGGGTGCTTCTTTATATACAAGTCAAGGTAATGTTTTAGATATAAACGGTCTGTTATCCCTTCAACCCAAATACTACAATTTGACAGGAAAACACTAGAGTTCCTAATACCCAACTCATTTAACAAAGAAATGTCTCCATTATTGCATTGTTCAATTATAAATTCTGCACCATCGCTAGATGTTTTATTTTTTATCTTTTTAAATTTAAAGATAGACATCTCGACATTAGCATCTGCCGAAGTATCTAATATAACATTAGAATGTGTTGTGATAAAGTATTGATGATTTTTAAAAATTTCCGAGTTTATTACTTCGATAAACTTTCTAAGAATACCTGGATGTAAATACATTTCAGGCTCTTCTATAAAAAATACTTTATTTTCTTCATCTTTATGAATGAAAAGAGAAAAGAGAATTATAATCAACTGTTGTGTCCCGTCACCCCAATCATATATTGGACGTTCATCATCGCCAATTTTTACATAAAGAGTTTTCTTTTCTTCATTTGGAATAAGTTGCACGCTTCCGTATTCATTAAAGAAATTATCGTGAAGAAAGTTTTGATATTCTTCTATAAGTCGGCGTTGTTCGGCGTTCCCTAATAGCATAGATTTAATTTCTTGATATAATTTACCTCCCGTTAAAATATTTTTAATTGATGCTTGATTTTCTTTAAAATATTCTTGGGAAACAATATCGCGGTAAACATCAAAATCTTCCAAACCTTTTGCTTCAAGATTTAATAAACTAATATAATGATGAATTGAATCTTTATTTTGAATTGAACGTGTGGAATCCAAGAAAGATTTTAATTTGCTATTTATGATAGATTTATAGTCTTTAAATCCACGAAGAACAGGAAAATAATATCTATTTCCTTTGTTCGCTTGCACACAATGAGTTTTAATGACCTCAAAAAAATTGTTATTATACGAATAAATCGAAGAATTAGATTTTACAGTTTTTGTGTAGATATCAATAAAAGTGTTTAATCTACAACTGAGCGAAATAAAGTTTTGGTTGCTTACCCTCTGTTTTATATGAGTAAAAAAATCATCAAAATTGAGAGTTGACATTTCATAATAGTCAGCTGTATATAAAAATCTTAAAAATCTACTTTTACCAGAATTATTTTCCCCGATAAAAATGTTTGTTTTGGAAAAATTACCATACGCGTGTGGATTATCAGAAAAAGCATAATCGTTATTCAAATTAACCAGTTTATTGGGGCTAGTATTAAAACTATTTTCTGCTTTAAATATAATATTAAACATTGTTTACTCCATAGGTTTAATCTCTAATTTGTTGAAAAACTCTATCCCCTTATAAATCTTTAATAATGTTCAAGAATTTATCGAAAGACGTAGCATCAGGATTGCTTGCAATATCATTTTCACTAACCATATAATAGCGGAACTTACTACCTGCTTGCGATTGCCACATCTTACCGAGTTCAGCTTTTTCACGGCTATCATCGTTAGACGTTAAATGTTCGCCTTTCGTTTCAATCATCACCACAAAACCACTATTCGTCATGACGATAAAGTCAGGATAATGGTTGATAAAACCGTTTATGCAGAACTCGTGACGTTCAATATTTCTATGCCACCACTTAATATTTGGCATAGAAGAAACTTTTTCGATAACCTTACGTTCAAAGGCGTTCATCGTTTGTTCTTCAGAGTATAAAGACTTTGACAAGAACGAGAAAGTTTCGCCCGGATTGATTTCGCTCTTTAACTTAAACGACGGGATACAAACGATTTTACCCGTTTCAATTAAATGCTTAAATCTATCACGGCGGTATTCGTCGAGAAGCTTATTTATTTTCTCTTTAATTCTAATAGCAAAACCATGAACGTTCTTTTCGAGCGCTGCAAGTTCGTCACCGTCCATATTTTCTACAACACGGTCGATATAAGCAGTCAATTCGCCACTCGAAACAATATCAAGCGTTTCAAGAATTTTCTTTATTTGATACTTACAATTCCTTACACGGCTTTCAGGTGCTTGATTTTTGAACATTTCTTTGAAATATTCACTTTCCGCTTCTGCCATAAAACGATATTTAGGTTTTTCGTTTTTATTGACGTCAACTTCCGCAACGCCTTCGGTTGCTGAACGGAAATCAATTTCAACGCTCTTATCTTTCAAAGTAAATCCGTCGGATAAAAATTCCTTGCTAACAAGTTCTTTATAATCTCCATCCAAGAAAGCAAATAAACTGTTCTCGGACTTATAATAGAACTGTGGAATTTCTAAAGCCAACGCTTCGTCTTTATATTCATCATAGATTCTATATGTAGTCACTTTACTTCTTACCTCCAAAGGTAAATCACTTAACGGTTCCGATTGAAGCGCCTTTAATTCCTCATCATAAGTATCACTCTTAACTTCTGCACTTGCCAACATGTCGTCAATAGCTGTTGACGGAGTATTCGGTTTTTGCCTTTCTTCAATAATAGCTTTAAGAGCAGAACTATCAAACTGCAAAAATTCTTCTTCGTCAGTAGTAGGCGGTGTAAGCGTGATTTCTTGTTGCACAGGCTTCGGCGCAGGTTCAACAATAGGTTTTTCTTCCGCTACACGATAATCTTTACTACTAAAGCCTGCATCGTTAAGTCCTTGAATTACTTTCGTAATCGTTGCGTGGAAATCGTTAGAACTTGTAAGCACGTAGGAAAGATTTAAGAACTTGCTCGTATTTTGTTTCGTGTACGGCAAACGCAAAACACGCCCTAAAATTTGTTCTACATCAACAGTTGAAGTCTTATTTGCAAGCGTTGCCAATATATACGCAAACGGACAGTCCCAACCTTCTTTAAGAGCGTTTACCGTAATGATATAGTTTATCTTGCAGTCAGGCGACATTAAGTCTTTATCTTTAATTTCATTTATTTCCGCCGTCTTAATTGCAATTTCTTCCGCAGGAATACCATTTTCTACAAGTTTTTCTTTTAACTTGTCAAAGGTTTCTTTATTTTCTCCGTTACGGGGTTGTGCTTGGAATAAAACGATAGGTCTAATATAACGTCCACCCGTGTTCGTTTTCGCCAACTCATCTAAACGGTTGCGTAAGTCAATCGCATCGGCAATAACTTCTTCTTGCGACGGGCGATTGTAAACAATAACAGGAAGTTTAACCATATTTTCCGCTTTAAGTTGTGCTGCATCCACGTAAGAAATAATATTGCTGTTCTTTCTTGGCGTTGCCGTTAAATCAAGAATAAAGCAAGGGTTTAAGTTTTTAAGCATTTCCACGCTTAACTCACCCGTAGTATGATGACTTTCGTCAACAACCACAACGGGAGAAAGTTGGTTTAATACTTGAATAAGCGCTGTATCATCAACGCCCTCAATAAGAGTTTCAGGCGTAGAAATAAACTTTGTAAACTGTTGTAAATTGCCGTTTTCTTGATAAACCTTTCTACCTTCTTTGTTTTTAATACGGAAGCTATCAAAACTCATTACCACAATAGATAATTGCTCATTTACTGTAGTGGGGTTAAATTGTTGTCCGTCTAAAACTTGTTGTTTGCTATAAACTTGAACTCTGCCGTTAAAATCCGATTCAATTTTTTGTCTATACGGATGCGCAGGGTTCGATAAATTCTTTAACGTCTGCGTAAGAATAGCTTCAGAAGGGACAAGCCAAACAACGACTTTTGCCTTTTTACTTGGCAAGTTACCAAAAATAGTTTTTAACGAATTACACGCCAAAAAGGTTTTACCGCCACCCGTAGGAACTTTAAAACAAACGTGTGGAGTATTTTCAATTGTATTTTTGTATGTAGGGATAGCATCAAAACCAACCCTAACGCCTTTTTCTAACCAATAATCATTGTAGGCTTTAACAACGCTGTTTGTAGAGTTCAACAACTCACAATAGCGGTTCAAATCACTTATAACTTGTTTTTGAAAGTTTTTTAATTCCATAATTTTACCTCTTAAAGCCTTGTAATATCACGTGGTATTTTCTTAAACACGATATTGAACTTTTCCATTACTTCTTGTGCGAGTACACATTTGTCCGCGTAAATAATGTATTCTGTTGCTTTTGTGTTTATCGTTGATAAAAATTCGTGGTTAAGCGTAGTAATTTCGTCCTTTTTATAGTAGAAGTAATACGCCGTGTCGTTATTCTTACCTAATAAGTAAGGATTGTCCGTTGTTTCCGTATCAAGTGGCTTTTTCGTTTCCATATAATAAACGTACTTGCGGATTTCTTCTTCAGGGACTTCTTCGTTTAAGTTTTTATCGTCCTTAAACAAAGGTTGTCCAAGT
Source organism: Christensenellaceae bacterium (assembly GCA_045594285.1). GTDB lineage: Bacteria > Bacillota > Clostridia > Christensenellales > Borkfalkiaceae > UBA1259. The sequence goes on from JAZNYF010000010.1 coordinate 152,921, forward strand.
TCATAGTAAGTGAAATCGCCAGGAATACCTGCAACTGCTTTATCGTCTTTGCCATAACCCTTTATTACACGCTTTACTCTTTCTGCGGTAATGGCATCAGCATAATCCATCATTTCCACAAGGATAAACTTACGTTTTCGATTATCCTGCCTGTTTATATTTAGCACCGCTTGAGCAGTAGTTCCTGAACCAGCGAACGAATCTAAAACTATTGAATTACTTTGCGTAGATATTTTAACAATTCTCTCTAATAAATCGAGTGGCTTTGGAGTATCAAAAGTTTTTTCGTTGAATATATCTTTTATTAAGTTTGTCCCATTTGTTGCAGAACCTGCATCATCCCACCACGTTGAATAGGATTTCCCACCTTTTTCTATTGCTTTTGAGTAATAATATTTACGCGACAAGGATGTTTTTCTTTTAACAATTTCTCCTTTTTCGTACAACTCTTGCATTGTATCTTTGCTATATCTCCAATATCCAGTAACTCCTAAAAACTCATAATATGGATTACCTTTTGCTGCACCGCCAGGACCATCTACTGGTACAAGCTTATATTTCCCCTTTCCGTCGTTATCATCTAATTTAAATTCTGTTTCATCTGCTGCCATTCTAAATTGTCTTCTTCTCGCAAAAACATTATCAATATTTTTTGAATAAAAGAGTACAATATTGTGATTTGGACTCAAAATTAAATCATTTGATATACTACTTCGTGATTTATGGCATATGTTTGCAATAAAATTGCGAGCACCAAATATTTCATCACATATTAATTTTAAATTTGCTTGCTCGTTATCATCAATACTAATAAAAATAACGCCTTTTTCCGATAATAATTTATGAAGTAATTTTAATCTAGGATACATCATACAAAGCCATTTATCGTGCCGTGATAAATCTTCGCCTTCAGCACCAACCACTTCGCCAAGCCATTTTTTAATTTTTGGGTCGTTTACGTTGTCGTTATATACCCATTTTTCATTTCCTGTATTATACGGTGGGTCGATATAGATACAGTCAATAAGCCCTTCATATTGGGGAAGAAGAGATTTCAGCGCAAGCAAATTATCCCCGTGAATAATCATATTCTCGGAGTGTTCCGCGTTAAACGTATATTTTTTATCAAGAATCCTAAACGGCACTTCTTGATGATGATTTACAACCTTATCTTTTCCAATCCATTCTAACGTAGGCATTCTCTTTTCTCCTTAAACTAATTTAAAGATATTAGTGCAATTTCTTATGGGATATCCATTTTGATTTGTTTGGTGTTATTACTAATATATCAATCGGACCGCCAACAGTTTTATTTACATTTGTAAATCTCATAGTGTCTATTGTTGTGTTTATAGCATATCTTACAAAATCAATCGCGCTTTGCAAAGTCATTATATTCCAAGCAATAAGGCTTTCTTTAAGTAACACCGTTTGATTTTTTGGCAAAACTAGTGCATCCCCAATGTTTGAACCATTCAAATTTAAATTTGCAACATCTATAGGATTTTGACAAATATAATGCGCTTTAACTATTCGAGTTAATGTTTCTATTTCTCCGTCCCATTGCGCTCCTGTCCCGTTGCTGGATATTAGATTGCAAATACTTTTATTCCCCGTAACAACTTGATAAACGCTTTGTACTTTTTGTCCATTTACTACATCATAACCCGCAACAAAAAAGTGAACTTCTGCATTAGGGTCTATTGATATAATGTAATTTTTTAAGTTGTTAGCGGTATCATAAATAGATGTATTGTTTGTTACTTGATTATTTATATAATCGTATATATACCCTGTGATGTTTTTATTTTGTAGCATAGCCGCCCCACAAGTTGAAATACCACAATTGTTCGGGCATATAAAAGTTTTTTCTTGTGTATCAAAATAATGTCCTGTTTGAATATTAAAAGGAACATTAGGAGCAAGTGGAGAAGTGAAGCTAATTCTACTATCACTTCCCATAACTATTCCTTCAGTTGTCCATACTGTTACAATTAATGACATATAATTTCTCCTATTTTAAATTTTTAGTTATATCCTTCTACCATCTCCAATTGCTTAAAAAGGTTAAAAGGTCGTTTATATCTTTAGCCCTTGAATAAGCGTCAATAGCGTTAAGCCAATTTGCTTTTTGTTGGTTGGATAGGCTCATATCATTACAAATCATTTGTTTTATGATTTCGGTTTTTGTTTTCTCTAAACCTTTTTGAATAATATAATCATTTAAGTTCATATTTCTTAATTTATTCTTCTTTTCCCTTGTTTTTTTGATTTTCTACAAATCCTAGCATATACAAGAACGCAGGAGCTGGCATACGATAAATACTTTTTTCTCCATATTCGCACTTGCCAAAATCCGTTGCCTTTTTAGTTATAACTAAATTTGGAAATTTTTCATTTGTCATTTCTACTATGGCATCAGATTCGCTTATTTTTGCTTGGTCTCTATATTTTACTTCTATCATGATAGGTGGGAATTTTTCAGACTTTACAACAATATCTATTTCGCCTTCTTTTTTACCACCCCTATAATAACCAACTTTCGTTGAGCCATCATAATAAAAAGCTTTTATGTGTTTATAAATAGCCGTTTCGGCAATTATACCCAACTCTTCGGGGTCATTTGTAATATCATCTTTCATCAACACAGCATTTCTTACTGCTGCATCGGCAATATATATTTTATCTTGGGTTTTTAATAACTGTTTTGCTCCTACGTTTATTACCGGGCTAATATATATTAAATTAGCACTTTCCAAATAACCTATATATTTATCTATTGTGTTACGGCTTACCCCTTCAAGCTCTTTACACATTGTTTGAAGGTTTATGATATTAGATGACGTATAACACAAGTATAAGAAGATTTTTTCAATATCGCTTATATTTCGAATTGCATAAATAGATGGCAAATCTCTTTTTAAAGCTTTATCGACAATATCTTCTCTTAAAATTCTTTGAGCATAAATATCATCCATACTTTGTGCTAATTCTGGAAACCCGCCCACTTGTAAATACCTTATAAAATGCACTTGCAACATCGATAATTTGTTAAAAATTTCTGTTTGTTCTTGCAAAGGTCTCAAATACATTTGTGTCGGCTTTAAATCTATTGGTAAGTCTGGAACTTTTATATTTAACAACTGGCAATATTCAAAAAATGACAAAGTTGGGACATGTATTATAACCCATCTCCCCAAACCACTTTCAGTTGTTTTTTCTTCTAGTATAGGACTAGCGGAACCCGTTGCCATTACCTTGATATTTGGTTGTGTATCATATAAAATCTTTAACCATCTATCCCAATCATCAGCATATTGTATTTCGTCGAAAAAGCAATAAATTGTTTCGCTACTTGAAATATTAGAACGATAAACATCTAAAACCTTTTCTATGGTACACAGCTTTAATAAAGGATGGTCGAAAGAAATAAATAATATATCTTTTGGCGAAACTCCCGACTCCAATAATTTATTTATAGCTTGATACATTATGGTTGTTTTACCTGTCCTTCTTGCGCCACATAGAATAACCGACCTTCTTATTGGATGCGATAACGTTTTTATTGCTTCATAATAAGCAAATCTTCTCATAGGTTTATTAAATTCCTTTTGAATAGCACCAGTTTGCCACCAAGGATTATAAGAAAATAATAAATTTAATATATTTTCTGGATTTGCTAACGTCATTTTTCTGTTTCTCCTAAAAATGTTTTTTCTAAATTCTAACATATTAATTTCAAAAAGTCAATAGCAAATGACATTTTTTATATAAATAATTGTCAGTATGTTGACAATCTTTTGCAAAAATATGTCAAAATCAGTATTTTTGATACCTTTTATTGTCCTCTAACATATGACTACTTGAATATATATTATAAATAACATTAAATATAACACATCGCTCTTTTTTGATTTTTTATAATATATCACACAATATATGACACAAACTGTCATATTTATTATGTTATACTCAAAGAAAAAGGAGGAAAGTATGAAAGTTAATCGTGCGTATAAGTTAAATAAAGAAAAACAACCTGCCGAAGAACAAGGCAAGTTTCTTTACTACTTTTATAACAACCACAAGTTGGATTCTATTGCCGTAGAGGAAGAGCAATGGGAAAAGTTAGTTGAACTAGATACCGAAATGTATAACGGCAATCGTAGACATAAAGACCACTCAGTTAAACTTACCGACAACGTTAAGCCTGCCGTTGGTGCGGATAACGGGTTTTTACATAGTAAAAAATTCGACTCGGAAGATGATTTCTTACGTAAAAAAGATATTGAAAATCTTCTACTCAAAGAGTTTAGCGAAGTTGACCGTGACATTTATGCCCTTTATGAAGATAAGTTTACACAAAAAGAGATTGCTAAAAAAGTAGGCTTATCGCAAGGCGAAGTTTCTAAACGTTTAACTGAAATGTTCTCCGCCATAGAAACGGATGACTTAAAAGGTCAAACACAAGACAATGATGAAATTAATGCAATAAAGCAATGGCGTAAATTCAAAAACAAAGGCGTTACCGATGGTGACGAAGATATTTTGTGGGACGTTTTCCGTATAGAAATGCCGTTGCAACTACAAGAATATATTTGTTCTTGGTTTTACAGTTATAAAGAATACTGCTACTTTGCAATTAAATATCTTGTTATGAGAGTTTGGGAAAAGTATAACGAGCTAGAACTTGGAAACCGACTAAACGAACTGCCACGCCAAGTACGTGAGTGGTTTTACGAATATTACGAATACGAGCCACCGTGTTTTCAATGGTTGTTTGTTGCTTTCTTTGAACGCATTGAAAAAATGAAAAAACAAAATCAACCACGCCCTACTGACGTAAACTTTCAAAAACTTTTGGATAAGTATGACGAGATAGTTAAGCGACTTGAGTGCACGGCTAAAGAGTTTTACAAAGAACGTATTGCAAAGCCTTACGTTGAAAAACGCAATAAACGTTATCAAAAATATCTTGGCGAGAATTACGTTTTAGTTGTTGATGAGAACGATACACTCCCTATAAAAGAACAACTAACAGCCTTTATGGAGCATTGTAAAAAACTCGATAAAAAGTATAAAAATAAGGTTGTTACAAAAAATTTAAAAATTACGGAATAATTTCGGCGTTTTAATCGCTTGATATATGGAGGGGTATTTTAGCCAACCTTGGGAGCATCTATTCAGGTGCTCCTTTTTAATTAGCGCAGGTAATGAACACTTGCGCTTTTTTATTTCCTAATGAACGGGATTTTGAGTTGAAAATCAGCCCTCGGCAGAGCGAACGGGATACAAAAACGAAGTTTGTATCTTAGTGAGATATGGCTATGCAATAGCCGTGTCAAAAAAACTAAACGCTCAACAAATAACTGACAACGGTCAAAGGAGGTGAAAATTATAAGTTATCAGGTAATTAGAGTTCAAAAGTTTACAAAAAATTCGCTCGGAAAAATCGGTGCGGAAACCGAAAGAACTTCAAGGAGCAACCGAAATGCAGACATAGACGTGGAAAGAACTCCGCTTAATCTATATTTTAAAAAGTCCACAAATGGTATGAACGCCGAATGGAAAAGTATCGCTACCAAAACAAACGCTACTTTTAAGGACACGAAAAAGTCGGTTGCTTTTGAAGGAATTATAGTAACGTCGGATAAAACGTTCTTTGAAAAACTTGGTTACGTGCAAGGCGAACAGCCACCGCCAAAGGTTTTAGAGTTTTTTAATGACTGCTATAAATTCGTTCTACGAGAAGTCGGCTACCACGGAACGGATGAAAATATTTTGTCTGCTGTAATTCATTTTGACGAAACCACACCACACTTGCAACTTTATTACGTGCCAATAGTAGACCAAGGCAAAAAGAAAGTTTATGCAAAAGGTAGTGACGGAAAAGTTTTGCGAAACGAGAAAGGCTCGCCCATACAAGCCAAGGACGTTAACGGGAAAGGAATATACGAGTACAACGCTCTCTCTTCCCCTAAGATATGTTCTTCTGACTTTTGGGAACAGCGCGGCGGACAAGTTTCGTTTGGGAACTTACAAGACGATTTTTACGAGCAAGTTGCTTATCGCTACGGACTAGACCGTGGCGAGATTGGAAACAACAAAAAACACACAACTAAATACGAGTGGGAAATGAAAAAACTTGAAGAAAAGAAAAATACCCTTACCGAAGAATTAAAACCTTTGGAAGAGTATTTAAAGGCGTTTGAAGATGCTATTAACGGCAAAAAGCCTTTCTTTAAGAGTGGACTTGAAAAACAAGTGGTCGGCTTAATCGCTAAATACAAACTGCTTGAAGAAGAAAAGAAAACCACCGATAAGGACAAAGCGTATCTCTTTACTGAACTTAGAAAATACGAGAAACAAATTCCCGAACTACAACAGCATAAGGAGTTTTTGAAGTTCTTATCTAAATATGCACCAAACGAACTTGAAGAAGTAAAATTGGTTGCTAAACAGCGTGAAAGCCTTTCAAGACAACCCACGAAGAAAAAATTTAATACTTTTATAAAATATTAATCAAAATCGCTTGCTTTATTCCGAAATTTAGGGTAGGATACAAAACCAAAAATTCTAATGAACAGGATAAAACCTTAATTTAAGAGTAAAGCAAGCCACAAACCAATCAAAAAAAATTAAGGAGGAAAATTGTGGTTTATGGTTAAAGATTTACTAACAAACACAACGCATCTAAATAGGTGTAGTTTATTGGTGCTCTACCATCAGTAAAGAGAACATTGTATCCGCACAAATAAAAAATTAAGGAGAATTGAAAAGACATTATTTAGACGAAATTAACAAGGTGGAAATAAACCTTTCCACAAACGAAACGGAAAACTATCCGTTTGAAGCAGACCAAAGCACTATTTTAAGAGCCGCAAGTATACTTGCAAACAAAATTTTAGACTTCGCAAATAGCGGAGGAGATATTAAAAACATAACGCCGAAAGCACTTTTCGGCAACAAGGAGGATTTATGAAAAAGAAAGCAGTAATTTACGCAAGATTTAGTTCACACGCACAAACCGAGCAATCTATTGAAGGTCAACTACGTGAGTGCTACGATTTTGCAAAGAGAAACGATATTACAATTATCGCCGAATACATAGACCGTGCGCTTACGGGCACGTCGGATAAACGACCACAGTTCCTTAAAATGATTGACGACAGTAAAAAGAAACATTTTGAGTACGTGTTAGTTTATCAATTAGACCGTTTTGCTCGTAATAGGTACGATAGCGCAAACTATAAAGCAAAGTTAAAGAAAAACGGCGTTAGGGTTTTGTCGGCAAAGGAAAACATTTCGGACGACGCAAGCGGAATACTCATCGAAGGCGTTTTAGAGAGTATGGCGGAGTATTACTCCGCCGAACTTTCACAAAAGACAAAACGTGGCGTTAAAGAAAGTTTACTAAAAGGTCATTTTATTGGTGGCTACACCCTACTCGGTTATAATATCGTAAACAAAAAGTGGGTTATTAACCCCGAAGAAGCCGAAATCGTTAGAGACGTTTTCAATCGCTATCGTAACGGCGAAAAAGGAAAATCAATAGTCGATAGATTAAACAGCCAAGGCATTAAACCTAAAAACGGAAAAGCGTTCACGATGACGGGAATTTGCCGTATGATTCGTAACGAAAAATATATAGGAATTGTGACAGTTGACGGAACAACTTACCCCGACGTTGTTCCACCTATCGTTGACAAAAGACTATTTAAGGAGTGCAATTTGATTATGGACGGGCACAAACATCGTCAGCGTGAAGTTTACCACGAAAACCCATACATATTAAGTGGCAAAATGTACTGTGGATATTGTGGCAAAACAATTACTGCCGAAACAGGAACGAGCCATAACGGAAGAGTTTACCACTACTATAAATGTTTTGGCAGAAAGTCCGATAAAAATAGTTGTAGTAAGAAAAACGTTAAGCAAGACTATATTGAAAGCGTAGTTTTCGGCGCAACGGTTGAATACGTTTTAACGCCAAAAGTCATTGATAAAATTGCTAAAACGGTAGTTGATAACTTTAACGCCGAAATTGAAAAGCCAACGGCACTACTTGCTTTTGAAAAAGACTTAAAAACGGTCAAAAAGTCTATCGATAAAATATTAACTGCGATAGAAGAAGGGATTTACACTAAGTCCACGAAAGAAAAACTACTCTCACTCGAAGCCACGCAAGAAGATTTAGAAGCAAAAATTGCCGTTGAAAAGGCTAAACAAATTAAGCCGTTAGAACTTGTTGACGTTAGGACGTTTCTTAACTACTACGCTAGGAAACAGTATGAAAATGGGCAAGAAAAAAACGAGTTCTTTAACTCGTTTATAAACCGTGTGTTTTTATTTGACGATAAGGTTATTATTCTCTATAACACCAACAAGCGGGAAACCAAAAGACTCAATAAAAAAGAGTGCTTAGAGATAATAAACGGCAAAAACCTAGAAGAAATAAAAGAAAACTCGTTTGAACCGAAAAAGTTCAAACGAGTATCTAGTGGTTGCGGGGAGGGGATTTGAACCTCCTGACCTTCGGGTTATGAGCCCGACGAGCTACCAAGCTGCTCCACCCCGCGATATTTATTTAATTGCGCCCTTTAAGTGCTTATCTATAATATACCATAATTTTAAGTTTGTCAATCATTATTCGCAAAAAAATTTAAATATTCTTTAATTGACTTGTAATTTTTGGCGTTGGATGTTAAAATATATTTATGCAAATTGTTTTGTCTAAATTTTTAACGCCCGCGGATACGGTTGCAGTAGCCGTTTCGGGCGGTAGCGACTCTGTTGCGCTACTTCATTATATGAATTCTAAAAGCAAAGAATACCATTTTAGCGTAATTGCTATAAATATTGAGCATGGTATTCGCGGAGAAGATTCTATTTCCGACAGCCTTTTTGTCAAAAATCTATGTAAAGAGTGGGGGATAAAACTCCTTACCTACTCGGTTGACAGCGTAAAAAAGGCAAAGGAAGAAAAACTCTCTATTGAAGAATCTGCACGCGCGCTCCGTTACGGCTGTTTTTACGATGCCTTAAATAAAGGGCTTTGCACGCTAGTTGCAACGGCTCACCATAAAGGCGACAATGCTGAAACCGTGCTTTTTAATCTTTTCAGGGGGGCTTCACCCGCGGGTACAACTGGTATTCCGCAAGTTAAAGGCAAAATTATACGCCCCTTTTTATCAATTACTAAAGAAGAAATTGAAAACTATATAAAAGACAACAATTTGCCGTTCGTAACCGACAAAACCAACTTTGACGATAGTTATACGCGCAACTATATTAGGCTTAATATCCTGCCCGAAATAAAAAAGATTTTTCCCGAAGTGGAAAACAGCATTTATAGATTTAGCGAAACTGCGAAGTTAGAACAAGATTATCTTGACCAAGCATGCGATAGTGCATTAAAATTCGACGGTGAAATCGTTAAAATCTCTCTCCCGCAGCACCCCGCAATTTTATCAAGGGCAACGGTCAAGGCGCTTAAACTTTTAGGCGTTAAAAAAGACTGGGAAAAGGCGCATATTGACGCTGCCGTAAAATTATCAAATGCAAATAACGGCACAAAAATCGACCTTAAAGACGGCGTTGTGGCAGCAAAAGAATACGACGTGTTGACTTTTTATAGACAAACGGACAAAATTCTTGAACAAAAACCGTTTACCGTTGGCACTACTACTTTAGGCGAAAAAACGGTTGTGATAGAAAAAACCGATATGCCCAAAGACTTAAAAAGCGGGCTTTATCTCGACCTTGACAAAGTTCCTAAAACTGCGGTTATCCGCTTTAAACTGGACGGCGACCTTTTCACAAAATTCGGTGGCGGAACTAAGCCTTTGGCGGAATTTTTCACCGATGCAAAAATCCCTTTGCGCGAGCGCGATTCTATCCCCGTTATTGCCGACGGCAACGATATTTTGGCAATATTTGGAATTGCAATTTCACAAAAAATTAAGGTTGATAAAACCACTAAACAAGTGGTAAAACTATTTTAACCGCAACGATTTATAGGAGAATTCGTTATGGAAAACTGGATATGGCTACCCAAAAACTTATATCCCGATCATCAACAAACGGCTTTTAGCGCATTTTGCGCTGATGACAACACTCCTTACGCCGTTGCCGAATTCAAAAAAGATTATTCTTTTGATGAAAAAGTAATTAAGGCACGACTTACCTTTAGCGCAGATACTTTATTCGTTCTATACTTAAACGACAAGGTTTTAGCAACCGGACCCGCTGGTGTTGGCGGCGACTATATGCTTAACGATAGAGCGCGTGGCCACTTCTTTTCACAAGAAACAACCGTTTATCCAAACGAAAACGCCCTTTCGTTTTTTGCGCGCGTACAAATGCGCCCAACTCAGTTATGTGATTATTCTAAAGGGCACGGCGGCTTTACTTTAACCGCACTTTTAACCTTTGAAAACGGCAAAACTGAGACAATTTATACCGATAGCACGTGGCTGGTTAGAAAAAACGGAGCATACCTATCCCCAGCCCTTTACGACGGAAGAATTGAACCCGATGCGTTTACCAACGCGCAAGAAATAAAAAATATTTGGAACACACAAATAGCGCCTATCCCTTTGCGTGAAGAATATTTACCGCAAATAAAAAACAATAAAATCACTCTCTTACCAAACCAAGAAGTAAGTTTTACCGCTGAACTGGATAAAATTTACGCGGGTTTTTTAACGGCAAAGATTAAAACCGACGGCGAAGTACACGCGCGCATAATATGTAAAGAACTTGATGAGAACGCCCGCGGCGAAAATATCGTGCTAGTAGGTGAAAATTCTTACCGCGGTTTTTATACTTACAGCGCGGGTAATATCGTAGTTAGCGCAAAAAACGTATCCAACACTCCGTCTGAACTGGAAGTTGGATTTATAGCGACTAATTACCCCGCCCCTGAGTGTGCAAAAACTAAAACTAACGATGAAAACTTAAACAAGGTTTTAAAAACTTGCGCACACACGCTAAAAATTTGTAGACAAACCATACATCTTGACAGTCCCAGACACTCAGAGCCGCTTGCTTGCACGGGCGACTATTATATACAAAGTTTAATGACTGCATTTTCTTTTGGGGATATGCAACTTGCCGAGTTTGATATTATTCGCACGGCACACGCCCTAGAAGAACAAGACGGCAAACTTTTCCACACCACTTATAGTTTGCTTTGGGTAAATATGTTGTGGGACGTTTTCACTTTTACTGGAAATATTGACCTATTAAAAAACTGCAAAAATGCGCTTAAACTTTTACTCGACCGCTTTAAGAGTTATATAGGCGAAAATTCTTTGATAGAAAATCCCCCTAACTTTATGTTCGTGGACTGGGTAATGATTGACGGCTTTAACTTACATCACCCGCCCAAAGCGCTTGGGCAAACGGTAATGAATCTTTTCTATTTTGACGCACTCAAAAACGCGGGGAAGATTTATAAAGTTCTTAAAGAACACGACCTTGCAGCAGCGATTAATGCCGAGCGTGAAGTTTTGAAAAATGCAATCAATACTTTGCTTTTCGATAAAGAAAAAGGGTATTATTTTGAAGGCTTACCAACGCCCACTAAAGAAGACTTAGTGTGCAAGTTTATGCCACAAAATACCCAAAAGCGCTATTACTTAAAGCAATCTAACGCGCTTGCTGCGTGCGTTGGAGTTTGTGATGAAAAAACGGCGATTAAAATTATCGACGGTATAATGAACGACGATATTAAGGGCGATTGCCAGCCGTATTTTATGCACTTTTTATTACAAGGTATTTACCGCTATAACCTAAGGGATAAATACACGCTTAAGATTATAAAAAAGTGGATTTCGCCCGTTTTAGAGTGCGAAAAAGGCTTAGTTGAAGGGTTTTATCCACAAGCGCCCAACCGCCGTTTTGACCACTCACACGCGTGGGGCGGCACTCCACTCTATTCACTTCCACTTGCTCTTACAGGCTTAGAAATTTTAACGCCTGGAATGAAAGAAATTAAACTCAACCCGTCGCTTTTAGGGTTAGATAGTGCAAGCGTAGAGTTCTTTACACCTTACGGAAAGGTAACCGTAATTCAAGAAAAGGACAAAAAAACAAAGGTAACCTTGCCAAAAGGTATTAAATTAGACGAAACAACCGATATTTCGGTTGAAATAATATAGTAAAAAAGGAAACACAAAAGATGGAAAGCAACTTAAAAATCTTGTTAACCCCCGAACAAATTCAAAAGCGCGTAAAAGAACTTGCAGATCAAATTACTCTCGACTATTCAAGCGTAGATAACACTATCCGCCGCCCCGTGTTTATTTGCACCTTAAAAGGCGCGGTATATTTCTTTGCCGACCTTACCAAAAACATCAAACGCCCGATTATGCTTGACTTTGCTAAACTTTCAAGTTATCGCAACGGCACTGTTAGCGGCGAGATGGAAATGCAAAGCGACATCACTACCGATATTGAAGGCAGAGACGTTATTATCGTTGAAGATATTATCGACAGCGGCAAAACGTTAAAGTTCTTCGTGGAACTTCTTAAAAAGCGCAATCCAAAATCAATTAAGGTTTGCTGTTTCCTTGACAAAAAAGAACGCCGTGAAGTTGATATGGAAGCCGATTACGTGGGTTTTGATATCCCTTGCGGTTTCGTTGTAGGGTACGGCCTTGACTATGCTGAAAAGTATAGAGAACTCCCCTACCTTGCTGAAGTTATAGACCCGTCAAAAGCGTAAAACTATATAATAAAAGGATAAACTTTATGCAAAAATTACTTGATGCTGTTGAAAAACAAAGAAGTATAATGGCGGCGGCAGCCGATTATATTTGGAAAAACCCCGAAACTGGCTATAAGGAAGTTAAAACTTCTAAATACCTTGCCGAACAGTTTGAAAAACTTGGCTATAAATTAACTTACGCTGACGGAATAACTGGTTTTTACACAGTTGTTGACACGGGTAAAAAAGGTCCTACCGTTCTTATTTTGGGCGAACTTGACTCTATAATTTGCCCCACTCACCCCGAAGCGGATAAGGTTACTGGCGCAGTTCACTCTTGCGGGCACCATATTCAAACTTCAACCCTTTTAGGTATTGCAGGCGCATTAAAAGAAGACGGCGTTTTGGACGAACTTTGTGGTAAAATTAAACTTTGCGCCGTTCCCGCCGAAGAATTACTTGAAATCGAATATAGAACTAACCTTATGAAACAAGGTAAAATCAAGTATTTTGGTGGAAAACCCGAATTTATGAGTCGTGGTTATTTTGACGACGTGGATATCGCGTTTATGATACACGCAACGTCCAACGCAAAGAGTAGCACTTCTCTAGGTTCAGTCGGCTGTATTGCAAAGCGCATAATATATAAAGGTTTTGCTGCGCACGCAGGTGGTTCACCCCAAAATGGAAAGAACGCGCTTTACGCGGCAACTTGCGGTATTAACGCTTGCAACGCTTTAAGAGAAGTTTTTGAAGAAACAGACGTTATTCGTTTCCACCCCATTATCACTAACGGTGGAGCGATGGTAAATGCTATCCCTGAGAGAGCAGTTATCGAAACTTATATTCGCGGTAAGACATTTGACGGAATATTAAAGGTAAATAAGCGCATTAATCAAGCGCTTATCGGCGCGGCGTTATCACTTGATAATAATATTGAAATCGTTGATAAACCCGGTTACGCGCCCAATATTAACGATAAAAACATGATTGAACTTGCAACCGAAAGTTTCCGTACGGCTAACCCCGACTTACCTTTTGAAAACCGTGAAGTTTTTGGTTCGGGCAGTACCGATATGGGCGATCTTTCTTGCGTAATGCCGGTTATTCACCCGCATATTGCAGGTAGCGTAGGCACAAGCCACGGCAGTGATTACTTTACCCCCAACGCTGAACAGCAGTGTGTTCATAGCGCAAGATGGCAAGTTGTTATGCTCTATAATCTCTTAAAAGACGGCGGAGCAAAGGCAAAACAAATCAAAGCCGAATATAAACCGCAATTTGAATCTATTAAAGCATACCTTGACTTTATGGATTCATTAGAAAGCGACGGCGACAGAATTACCTACACCGACGGCAAAGCCGAAATTAGAATTTAATTATTAAATAACAAAAAAGGCTTGAAGCAATTTTGCTTTAAGCCTTTTTAATTTTTAATATTCGACTTTCATTAGGCATAAGCCTTTGGGTAAGAGTGTTTTTATGCTAAACTTTCTCTCTCCCGTTGAAAGCATTTTTTCAACGTATTCTTTGGTAAGTTTTCCGTAGCCGACGTCTAGAAGAATACCGACCATAATTCTTACCATATTATATAAAAAGCCGTTGCCCGAAATTGAAAAGGTTATATCCTTTTCTTGTTGTTCAATATTGATAGAATAAACCGTTCTAACGGTGGTTTTCGCACCGCTTCCGCTTGAACACATACACTTAAAGTCGTGTTCGCCCACCAAAATTTTTGCAACTTCTTGCATTTTTTGGATATCGGGTTGTCTATCTAACTTAACGGCAAAACGCTCTTTTAACGGCTGTTCAACGTTAGAAACGTAACAAAAATACGAATACGTTTTACTTTTTGCGCTACGCCTTGCGTTAAAATCATCATCTACTCTTTCACTCGACAACACCTTTACGTCGGGGGGAAGTTGGATGTTGAGCGCTTTATAAAACTTTTCAGCGGGGATATTTTCAAAAGGCGTTTCAAAGTGCGCAACTTGCCCTTTTGCGTGCACGCCCGCATCCGTTCTACCGCTGCCGATAACTTTCAGTTTTTGCCCAACCACCTTTTCAAGCGCGTCTTCAACCACTTGTTGAACGGTGATTTTATCGGGTTGAACTTGCCAACCGCAATAGTTAGTTCCGTCGTAAGTAATAACGAGTTTAACTTTCATCATATCACCCACGGAAAAAGATATATGGTGTTTAATAAAAGCACGCCCGCAATAAGGTTTGCTATTACCAAAAGCCCCAAAACGTCGCGCCAAGTAAGGTGCATTTTCTTATATTTTGTTCTATTTTTACTGCCCGAATAGCAGCGCGCGTCCATAGCGTCTGCAAGTTCGTCCGCACGGCGGAAAGAACTTATAAGCAAGGGAATAAGCACTGGAATAAGCGCCTTTGCACGCTTAAAAAGATTGCCGCTTTCAAAGTCCGCACCCCTTGCTTTTTGCGCCTTTATTATTCTATCCGTTTCATCAAGTAGCGTAGGGATAAACCTTAGTGCAATACTCATAATAAGCGCAAATTCATGCACGGGGAATTTTATAACTTTTAAGGGCGATAAAAGGCTTTCTAAACCGTCCGCAATCTCTACTGGTGAAGTTGTCAAAGTCAAAATGCTTGCGCCCAAAACGATAAGGGTAATTCTTGCAATAATAAACCCAGCGCTAAGCAAGCCGCTTTCGGTAATTTTGATAAATTGCCACTCAAAAACCACTTTGCCATCCGTGTTAAAGAACACTTGTAAAATTGCCGACAAAACTATAAAGAAAAGTATGCCTTTAATACTTCTTAAAACCTTTCCAAATGGAACTCTTGCCGCACAAGTTGCAATCACCACGAAAGCAAAGCACGCCAAAAAGCCTAAAAAGTGATAAGTTTGAACTAAAAATACCGCTACGATATACGCGATAACCGCTAAAATTTTCACCCTTGCGTCCATATTATGAACGAAAGATTTGGTGGGGAAATATTGTCCAAAAGCAACGTCTTTCATTACGCCTTACCCCCTTTATAGCAGTTGATAAGCGCGTCCACAAAACTTTCAGCAGTATAATCGTTATTTATATTAACGCCGATTTTTTCAAGTTCTTTTGTTAAGTAAGCCGTTACTGGAAGTTCTAAGCCTAACTCTTTAAGCATAGGTTCATCAGCAAAAACCTGCTTAGGCGTGCCTTGTAAAAGCACGTTTCCGTGCGCAAAAACAGCAATACGTGTGCAGTTTTCTGCGACAAGGTCCATATCGTGCGATACTAACACGATAGTTTTTACAAAAGTTTTATGAAGTCTATGAAGAAGCGCAATAAAGTCGCGCTTGCCTTGCGGGTCAAGCCCAGCGACAGGCTCGTCCAAAACTAAAACTTCGGGCTTGGTAACTATTACACCAGCAATAGCAACCCTTCTTTTTTGCCCGCCCGAAAGTTCAAACGGGGACTTATCCTTTATCTTTTCATAATTTAAGCCAACGGTGGTAAGCGCTTCTTTTACCATTTGCTCGGTTTGTTCTTCGCTAACGTTCGGCATAAAATTTTTTACGCCAAAAGCAACGTCGTCTTTAACCGTTTCCGCAAAGAGTTGATATTCGGGATATTGAAAAACCATGCCGAGTTTTGCTCTAAGCGCTCTAAAATCACACTTTTTATCAGCAAAATCGAATTCGCCAACCTTTATAGAGCCGCTGTCCTTTTGCAATTTAATAAGCCCGTTAAGGTGCTGAACGAAAGTGGTTTTACCCGAGCCAGTTTGACCGATAATGCCGAAAAATTCGCCTTCTTCAATATTTAACGAAACACCGTTTAATGCAGCGTTTGACAAAACTTTGGATTCGCCGTACGCGTGCTTTAAGTCTTTTACTTCAATGCGCATAGTTCCTCCAAAAGTTTTTCTCTCGTCAAAATACCGTCGGGAAGATTTAACCCGCGGTCAATGAGTTTTTGGGCAATCTCCGAGCATACGGGATTTTCCAAACCAAGAGAAGTGATTTTTTCTTTTTGTTTAAAAATTTCTTCAGGCGTACCAGAGAGAGCAATTTCACCGTCGTTCATAACGAAAACCCTATCCGCACCCACGATTTCATCCATATAGTGCGACACGGTTATAACGGTTACGCCTTGTTCTTTATTGAGTTTTCTAATAACTGACAAAACTTCTTCTCTCCCTTGCGGGTCAAGCATAGCGGTTGATTCGTCTAAAACCAAGATTTCAGGGTTTAAGGCAAGAACGCCCGCGATTGCTATGCGTTGTTTTTGCCCGCCGGATAACCTTGTAGGAGACGAGTGGCGGAATTTTTCCATACCAACGGCTTTTAGCGCAAAGTCTATTCTTTTTCCTATTTTTTCTCTTTCAACACCCAAATTTTCAGGGCCGAAAGCAACGTCGTCTTCAACGATTGACGCAACTAACTGATTGTCGGGGTTTTGAAAAACAACGCCGACGCGTTTTCTAATCTCGAATAAATCTTTTTTATTGCGTGAAGAAAAACCGTCCACCGTAACTTCGCCCGCATCCGGCACGCAAAGCCCGTTGAAAAGTTTTGAAAGGGTTGATTTGCCGCTTCCGTTGTGTCCGATAATAGCGATATATTCGCCCTTATCTACTTGAAGAGAAACGTTCTTTATGGCACGAGTGCGTTTGTCGTATGAAAAACTTACGTTTTCCAAAGTAAGAATTGCCATTTTTTAGTCCTTAAAAAGATTTCGTACGCAGTTATTATACCAAACCGCCGCCTTTTTTACAAGCAACTGCGGTTAAAATTTTTTATCAGTATGCATTTTAATTATACTTCTATGCAATTTTATTATAAAATACCGAAAAATTTTCCGTTTGGGGTTGACTTCGCTTTTTTTATAATGTATAATAGGTTGGTAAAAATTATTTACAAAATCATTTTCAATTACGGAGGACTTGATATAATGAAAAAATTGACAATCGACGGCAATACCGCCGCCAGTCACGTAGCCTATGCCTTCTCTGAAGTTGCGGCTATCTACCCGATAACCCCGTCTTCTCCGATGGCTGAAGTTGCAGACGAATGGTCTGCTACTGGCAGAGTTAACATGTTCGGTCAAAAACTTCGTCTTGCTGAAATGCAATCCGAAGCAGGTGCTGCTGGTGCCGTTCACGGTTCACTTACCGCGGGCGCTCTTACCACCACTTACACTGCAAGCCAAGGCTTGCTCCTTATGATTCCGAATATGTACAAAATCGCGGGCGAACTTCTTCCCACGGTTTTCCACGTTAGTGCACGTGCACTCGCTGCACACTCACTCAACATCTTCGGCGACCACGCTGACGTTATGGCTTGCCGCCAAACTGGTTTTGCAATGATCGCATCTAACTCTGTTCAAGAAGTTATGGATCTCGCATTAGTTTCACACCTTTCTACTTTGAAAGCGAAAGTTCCGTTCTTACACTTCTTCGACGGTTTCAGAACCAGTCATGAAGTTTCTAAGATCGACGTTATCGATTACGAAGAAATGAAAGAACTCGTTGACATGAAGGATATCGAAGATTTCCGTGCACGCGCTCTTAACCCTGAACACCCCGTTCAAAAGGGTACTGCACAAAACAGCGATATTTACTTCCAAAACAGAGAAACTGCTAACAAGTACTACGAAGCAACCCCCGCTATCGTACAAGAAATGATGGATAAAGTTTCTGCTCTTACCGGTAGAAGTTATCACTTGTTCGACTACACTGGCGCACCCGATGCTGAAAACGTTGTTGTACTTATGGGTAGCGGTGCTGACGCTGTTGAAGAAACCATCAACAAGATGAACAAAGAAGGTCATAAAGTTGGTCTTTTGAAAGTTAGACTTTATCGTCCGTTCGCAATCGACTATTTCGTAAACGCTCTTCCTAAGACCGTTAAGAAGATTGCAGTATTAGACAGAACCAAAGAAGCAGGTTCACTTGGCGAACCCTTGTATCTCGACGTATGCTCTGCACTTTTAGAAAAGGGCATGACCGACATTAAGGTTGTTGGCGGTAGATACGGTTTGGGTAGCAAGGAATTCAATCCTTCAATGATTTATTCAGTTTATAAAAATCTTGAAAAGGACGAACCCAAGAACCACTTCACCGTTGGTATTTATGACGATTTAACCAACACTTCACTCGATTTCTCCGAAAAATACGACGCAGCACCTGCAGGCACTATTTCTTGCAAGTTCTGGGGTCTTGGCTCTGACGGTACCGTTGGTGCTAACAAAAACTCTATTAAAATTATCGGTGACCACACCGACAAGTACGTTCAAGGTTACTTCTTCTACGACTCTAAAAAGTCTGGCGGTATTACCGTTTCTCACTTAAGATTTGGCGATACTCCCATTCAATCAGCATATCTTATCGACGCTGCTGACTTCGTACAATGTTCTAACCCCTCTTACATCACCCGTTACAACATGACTGGAGATATTAAAGAAAACGGTACTTTCTTATTCAATACTTCTGCTAAAAACGCTCAAGAACTTGAAGAAGTTCTCCCCGCATTCGTTAAGAGAGATATTGCTAACAAGAACATTAACCTTTACGTAATCGACGCAATCAAGATTGCAGCAGAACTTGGTCTCCGTGGTAGAACCAACACCATTTTACAATCTGCATTCTTTAAGGTTGCTAACATTATCCCCTACGATCAAGCAGTTGATTATATGAAGAAGATGGCTTACAAGTCATTTGCTAAGAAGGGCGACGCTATCGTTCAAATGAACTACAACGCTATCGACTCTGCTGCTGCAAACCTTGTTAAGATTGAAGTTCCTGCATCTTGGAAGAACGCTGAAACCGGCGCACCCATGGCTGCAGTTGCTGATAACAAATACTTTAAAGACATCGTTCATCCTATTCTCGTTCTTGAAGGCGACAAACTTCCTTCATCAGCATTTAACGCTGACGGTTCTGTTCCCACCGGTACTACTAAGTATGAAAAACGCGGTGTAGCAGTTCTCGTTCCCCAATGGAACGCTGAAAAGTGTATTCAATGTAACCAATGTTCATTCGTATGTCCGCACGCTTGTATCCGTCCCGCAGTAGTTAGCGAAGGCGCTGAAAAGCCCATTTCTTTCGTAACTAAGGCTATGATCGGTAACAAGGGTTATGAATACAGAATGCAAGTTTCACCCTTAGATTGTATGGGTTGCGGCGTTTGTGCTGATATCTGCCCTGCAAAAGAAAAGGCACTCACTATGGTTCCGCTCGGAAGCGTTGTTGAACAAGAAACCGTTAACTACGAATACAGTGAAAAACTCCCCGAAGTTAACGTTAGCGCTTGTCCTGGTTGCAAGCCCACTACCGTTAAGGGTAGCCAATTCAACAAACCGTTGTTCGAATTCTCTGGCGCATGCGCTGGTTGTGGTGAAACTCCTTACGTTAAGTTGGTAACTCAACTCTTCGGCGATAGAATGATCGTTGCAAACGCTACTGGTTGTTCATCAATCTACGGCGGCTCTGCTCCTACTTGTCCTTACACCACCAACAAACAAGGTAAAGGTCCTGCTTGGGCAAACAGTTTGTTCGAAGATAACGCTGAATTCGGTTACGGTATGAACCTTGCTATGAAGGCTCGCCGCGTTAAGATTGAAGAAGATATGGTTGCTGCTATGGACAACGTATCTAGCGAAACTAAGGCTGCTTTCGAAGCATGGATTAGCGATAAAGAAGACGCTGAAAAATCTAAAGTTGCTGCTGAAGCAGTTAAGGCTGCTATCGCAAACGAAAAGGCTGAAGGTCTTGACTACATTAAGGGTAACCTTGACTGCTTAGTTAAACCTTCTATCTGGATTTTCGGTGGTGACGGTTGGGCTTACGATATCGGTTACGGTGGTTTAGACCACGTACTCGCTAGTGGCGAAAACGTTAACGTTCTCGTTCTCGATACCGAAGTTTACTCTAACACTGGTGGTCAAGCATCTAAGTCAACTCCTACTGGTTCAGTTGCTAAGTTCGCTGCTGCTGGTAAGAGAGTTAAGAAGAAAGACCTTGGTATGATGGCTATGAGTTACGGTTACGTTTACGTAGCACAATGCTCAATGGGTTCTAATAAGCAACAACTTATGAACGCACTCGTTGAAGCAGAAAAATACGACGGACCTTCACTCATCATTTGCTATGCACCCTGTATCAACCACGGTATTAACATGATGAAGTCTCAAGACGAAGAAAAGAAGGCTGTTGATTGCGGTTACTGGCAACTCTACCGTTACAACCCCGATCTTATCGACGACGGCAAGAATCCGTTCACTCTCGATTCTAAAGAACCGACTGGTGATTATAAGTCATTCTTGCTTGGCGAAACCAGATACGCTTCACTTATGAAAGCACGTCCTGAACTCGCTGAACAACTCTTCGAAAAGACCGAAGCCGACAGTAAGTTAAGACTTGAAACTTACAAAAACCTTGCTAAGAAAGACTAATTAAAAGTCATTTAGTAAAATTAAACGCCCTTGCATAACGCAAGGGCGTTTTTTATATCAAAAGCCACGCTTAAAAAAGCGTGGCTTTTATTTTTTATATTTTTCTACCAACTAACTCGTCTAAAGAAATTCCGTAATAGTCGGCAAGTTTAATACAATCTGCAATATTAGGAGTTCTTTCGTTTCTTTCCCAGAAAGAAATCGCTTTTTGGCTAATTCCCGTTGCTTTTGAAACTTCTTTTTGAGATACTCCCCTTAATAATCGTTGTTCCTTAAAAACTTCACCTATTGTCATTTTCTTCTCCTATATTAATATATTAGCACAAATGTACTTAAAATACTTGACAAAGTACAAATGTACTACTATAATTATGATGTTAGTACATTTGTTCTTAAAATAAATAAAAAAGGAGATACATATGGAAGAAAGTAATAAGTTTTGTAAAAATTGTATGAAGTATAACGCTTTTTACGTTAAACGCCTTTTGTCTTTTGAAAAGCAAACGAAAGGACTTTGCAGCAAAAAAGAAAAAGTTGTGGAGCAATCGAGCGTTTGCAAAAGTTGGTGTAAAGATTACAACTTTAAACGAATGAAAAAAGCCATAAGCACAAAAATGGTTTGCAAAATGGCGGAAGATTTAAACACCATTTGTCAAATCTTGACGGAAGAATTTGAGCAGAATTAGCCTTATTTTAATTTTTGCTTGAAAATTTTCCTATTATATTATATAATGTTATAGACCAGCACGAAAAAACGCTGCGGTCAATAAACTAATGAAGGAAAATCTACAATGAATAAGGCGCTTAAAAAAACTTTGATTATTATCGCTTGTGTCGTTTTATCTTTAGGGCTTATTTTGCTCTGCGCAATAGGTTACTTTAGATTGCCTGTAAACGACTATTACAAAAATTCTCAACAAGCATTCGTTATCCCTGGGCTTGACGACGGTTACGTTCCCCAAGGCTTTTGCTATGACCAAGAAGAAAATTGCTTTTTAGCAACGGGATATATGAACGACCATTCTTGCTCGCCCGTATACGTTATCGATAAAGAAAGCGGTAAGAGCGACAAAATGGTTTATCTTAAAAAACCCGACGGCTCTGATTACACTGGACACGGTGGTGGCATAGCGCTATGGAAAAATTATTTCTATATTGCCGACGGTGATGAACACACCCTTTACGTTTACGATTATAATCAATTAAAGGCGGCGGAAAACGGCGGTGCTATCACTTCTATCGGTACTTTTGGTACGGAAAACTCTAAAACCGATTACGTAAAACCGTCTTGCGTGGAAGTTTACGGCGACAAAATCGTTATCGGCGAATTTTTCCGTGAAGGCTCTTACCCCACACCCGACGCGCACAAAATCACCACTCCTAACGGCGATAAAAACACCGCGCTTGCAGTAGAATTTAGTTTGGACGAAAGTTTTGAGTTTGGCATTAACCCCACGCCCGAAAAGGCTTACTCTTTGAGAGAACAAGTTCAAGGCATAACTTTCTATAACGGAAAGATGTTCCTTTCAACTTCTTGGGGCTTATCTTTCTCACATATTTTCGTTTACGATTTAGAAAAGTGCACTACAAGCACGATGACCGCGCTCGGCAAAGAAGTTCCGCTTGTTTACCTTGACGGAACATCTCTCGTTAAAGATATGAAAATTCCGCCCATGAGTGAAGAAATGGCTATCGTTGACGGAAAACTTTACGTTTCTTGCGAATCAGCGTCAAATAAATACATCTTTGGTAAACTTACTGGTGGCAAATGGTGTTACGCAACCGACCTTTCTAAATACGGAATTTAATAAAAAATAAATTATTCATAATAATTAAACAACTATAAATTAGACAATTTATAATAAACAAACAGAAAAGTCGCTCTTATGAGCGACTTTTTTATCATTCCGAGACGGACAAATATAACGGACAGTCTATGGAATCTCTTTTACTTTAGATTCTAGAGTTTGCCCGTCAAAGCACGCCCATCTCAGAATGACTATAATAGACATTTGTATCCTTTCTAAATTAAACCTTAATGATTTCTCCTTAAAGAATAAGGAGATTCAGAGGTTTTGAGGAGTTTTGCGGTTAGGGTTTTAAGGGGAAGGGTGCATACTCCTCCGTTTCACTACGGAGAACTTCGTTGCGGAAAAAAACTCTTCCCCTTAAATATAAGATATATTAAAAAAATAAAAATTTTTTCTTACTTTTTTTGAAAAAGTATATAAAAACACTTTACAACTTTAGCGTAATAAAGTATAATACCTATACAATCTCACTTTAGTTAGATAAAGTGAACGAAAAACAAGAAATAAAAAAGGCTTTATGCCAAAAGGAGAAATTCTTATGAAGAAATTTTTAACACTTTTAATGACTTTAGTTTTAGCCGTTTCTGCATGCTTTGGTTTAACCGCTTGTAATGACAACCAAGGCAACGATCTTGCTATGGGTAAAGAAATGGTTAAGTACAAATCACAACTTGAAGCAATCGCTCAACTCGGCAACGCTGTTGACGCAGTTGTTATCGACTCTATCATGGGTGGTTATTACACCGTTGAAGGTGATTACGCTGGTAAAATTGCTATCGTTCCTAACCTTACCCTTGCACAAGAAGAATACGGTATCGCTGGTAAAAAAGGCAGCAAGGCTTTCATGTCTGAAATTAATAAAGCTCTCGTTGCATTGACTAACGACGGCACTATGGACACCGTTGCTAATCAATTCGGCGTTAAAGAAAGTATTGCTATCAAAGCTGACACTGAAAACCCCTACGCTAATGCAACCGATAACAGCTGGGAAGAAATTAAAGAATCTGGCAAAATCGTAGTTGGTATTACCATTTTCGCACCGATTGCTTACTACAACGGCGCAACCACTATTGAAAACCTTACTGGTTTTGATATTGAACTTGCTAAAAAAGTTGTTGATTATCTCAATGCAACCTACGACTTAGCTCTTACCGTTGAATTTGAAATTATCGAATGGAACTCTAAAGAAGCGCTTCTTGATAACGGTTCAATCGACCTTGTTTGGAACGGTATGACTATCACCGAACAACGCGCTAAGGATATGTGCATTTCAGTTCCTTATCTCTACAACAAGCAAGTAGCAATCGTTCCTACTGCTGACCTTTCTAAGTACAGCGATATCAACAGTTTTGCTGATGCTATCATCGGTGTTGAAGCTGGTTCTGCTGGTGAATCAGTAGTTAGCGGAAAATAATAAATCATGTCTGAAATTCAACAAATCGTTCAAGGTTTACTACAAGGGTTAGGCAATACGTGCTTACTATTCGTTTTAACCCTTGTGGGCGCTTTGCCCCTTGGCTTAATTATTGCTTTCGGCTCAATGTCCAAGTTTAAACCTTTAAAATATCTTATAAAAGTTTTTGTCTGGATTATAAGGGGTACGCCCCTTATGCTCCAGATTTTGCTTGTATCGTTCTTACCTAAGTACCTTTTTAACTCTACGGTAAAAGCGTGGGCGAGCGCGCTCGACTTAACTATTAACCAAATGTCGTTTGTGTTCGTTGTGGTTGCGTTTATTATCAACTACGCCGCGTATTTTTCTGAAATTTACCGTTCTGGTATAGAATCAGTGCCAAAAGGTCAATACGAAGCGGGCAAAGTCTTGGGCATGACCAAAACTCAAATTTTCTTTAAAGTCGTTCTCATGCAAGTGGTTAAGCGCATACTTCCCCCCATGAGCAACGAAACTATTACCTTGGTTAAAGATACCGTTTTAGCGTTTACGCTAAGCGTTGTAGACCTTTTAACAGCGGCAAAAGAAGCGGTAAACAACTTCGTTACGCTATCTCCGTTAGTTTACGCAGGTATAATCTTCCTTATCGTTAACGGTCTTTTAACCTTGCTTTTCGGCTTTATCGAAAAGAAGCTTTCTTTCTATTCGGAGTAAAAACCTATGGCTTATCTTGAAATTAAAAATTTTAATAAAAGTTTTGATAACGTTAAGGTTTTGAAAGGTATTGACCTTGAAATGGAAAAGGGCGAAGTTGTTTCTATTATCGGCTCTTCAGGTTCTGGTAAAACCACTCTGCTTAGATGTATTAATTTCTTAGAAACCGCGGACAACGGTCAAATGTTTTTAGACGGTAATATCCTTTTCGATAGCGAAACCGCTAAAAAGGATAACGACAAAATTTTAAGAGAAAAACGCTTAAATTTTGGGCTTGTTTTTCAATCTTTTAACCTTTTTCCGCAATATAACGTTTACCAAAACATCACGCTTGCGCCCACTCTACTTCTTAACGACAAGTTAAAAGTATATAAAAAGCAGTTGAAAGAGCAAAAACTTTCTTCTCGCGATATAAAAACTAAACTTCACGATTTTAAGGAAGAACAAAAGAAAATTATCGACGCTGACGCTGAAGAACTTCTCGTTAAAATAGGGCTTACTGAAAAGCGCGACAATTACCCTTGTGAATTATCGGGCGGTCAATGTCAGCGTGTGGCTATTGCAAGGGCACTTGCTCTAAAACCTAAAATTTTGTGCTTTGACGAACCGACGAGTGCGCTTGACCCCGAACTTACGGGCGAAGTTTTAAAGGTTATTAAATCTTTGAAAGACGAAGATAGAACTATGATTATCGTTACGCACGAAATGGGCTTTGCTAAGAACGTTTCTGATAAAATCGTGTTTATGGCTGACGGCGTTATCGAAGAAGCGGGCAACCCCGTTCAAATTATCGAAAACCCCAAGTCTGAAAAACTTAAAGCCTTCCTTCACGGTGTTTCTAATAAGGACGGTGAATAAAAATGTCTGGCGATATTAAAAACTCATACGGCGAACTCTATAAAGCCGTTCTTAACCTTAAAACCGAAGAAGACTGCAAGGCGTTTTTCAACGACCTTTGCACGATGAAAGAACTTGATTCTATGGCGCAGCGCATAACTGCTGCAAAACTTTTGCTCTCGGGTGAAACTTACGAGCAAATTATAAAGAAAACGGATATTTCTTCCGCAACCTTATCCCGCGTTTCACGCTGTGTTAAATACGGTGAAGGTTACAAAAAATTCTTATAACTAACGCTAAAACGCCGCTTTTTGCGGCGTTTTTTTATTTTTGCTTGACTTTTTACACATATTATCTATAATATGTATTAGCAAAAAAATTAGTTTAGTCTAAAGAAAAGGAAAAAGTTTTATGGAACAAATTTATAACTTTTTTGATATGGAAATGCCAAGACCCACTAGTTACGGCTGGTTTCATATCTTGTTTATTTTAATTGCTATTTCCGTAACCGTTCTTTTATGCGTATTCTTCAAAGACGCTAAAGATAAAACTTTTAGAAGAATTATGCTTATAAGTTGGCTTACTATGGTAATTTTAGAAATTTATAAGCAATTAAACTATTCTATCAGTTTTCCCGACGGTGTTTTTACTTGGGACTATCAATGGTACGCTTTCCCCTATCAATTCTGTTCAACACCCCTTTATATCTTGCCGTTTTTAGCGTTTATGAAAGAAGGCAAGTTTAGAGACTTTTTTGAAGCGTATATTTCAACCTTTTCCCTTTTTGCTGGGTTAGTGGTGTTTATTTACCCCAACGACGTGTTTATCAAAACTATAGGCATAAATATTCAAACAATGGTACACCACGGTTTACAAATCGTTTTGGGCGTTTATTGTGCCGTTTACAATAGAAAGAAACTTAACTTTAAGTATTTCTTAAAGGCTATCCCCGTGTTTATGGTACTATTAGTTATTGCCGTTATCTTAAACGAAACTGCGGGCGCATATATTAAGACCGCTTTTGACGAAACTTTTAATATGTTCTACATCAGTCGCCTTTTCCCATGCACGCTTCCCGTAGTAAGCCTTTTCTATCCACCAGTTTTACCTTGGTTTTTATTCTTCTTGGTGTACTCGGTAGGTTTTTGCTTGGCGGCAACCGTAATTTTCTATATCAATTTAGGAATAATGAAACTTGTTTATCATTTAAACGCAAAATATTCTAAAAAAGAGAACGCTTAATAATGATTAAAAACAAAACTTTTAAAACTTTCTACCTTGCCGCTTTTTTAATTATTCAAGCGGTTTTGGGGTATTTCGTTCAAACTACAAGTGGAAAACTTTGCAGCAGCATTTCATTATCTATTATAATTCTTTCACTTCTTACAATTATAATTTTTTATAAGAGAGATACTCTACATTTTCTAACGCTTATTGCATATATAAACACGCTTTGTGCAGACTTTTTTTTGTGCGGACTTGTTGATTTTGAAAATATAAAAGTCGTGGCGATGGTTTTCTTTTCTATAACGCAAATCTTTTACTTTTTGCGCCTTTATTCTAACCATTTATACACCAGCGAAAAGCGTATTCACTTAATAGTTAGAATTTTATTGACCGTAATAGTTTTAACGGTTACTTTTATAGTTTTAGGTAAAAATAATAACTTACTTGCAGTAATTTCTATGTTTTATTTTACCAACCTTTTTATAAACCTAATCTACGCGTTTATTCAAATAAAGCGCGCGCCGCTTTTTGCAATCGGGCTGCTTTTGTTCGCGTTTTGCGACACCGTTATCGGTTTTTCTTTCCTTCCGTCGTTTTTAAGCGTTCCAAAAGGCTCGTTTATAGATATAGTAAATAATGCGGATATAAACCTTGCGTGGTTATTTTACACGCCTTCTCAAACTTTAATAGCATTTGACAGTGCAATAAAAAAAGACTGAAAAATTTCAGTCTTTTTTCTTTTTAATCTTATAAATAAACGATAGGTATATTCATTTTTTCAGCGTACTTTACAGTGTTTGCCGTGCCGCCGTAATCTCTTATTAAGTAAGCGAGAAGTGCACAGGCATTATCCACCATAAATTTATTACGCTTCATCATACAAGTGGGCGTATATTCAGTGGATAAAATAATCTTTTCATCAGCAACCGATAACATCCTATCGTATTCTTCTTTTTGTGCCTTATTAAATTTATACGCTTGGGATAAACAAGGAATGCACGCTATAATTTTAATGGACGGATATTTTTCTTTTAGTTTTTCCAGAGTTTGAAAACACACCGTGTCAAAACCGAGCGCCATACCTATTAAAAAAGTATCGAAATCTTTTTCAATAAATTTTTCTAAAATGCTCTTTAATTTATATTTATTAAAATCCGCGCTTAAAATTCTATGCCCGGTAACCGCAAGCGTCTTTGCTCTGTTAATAAAAACTTCTCTCACAGCGGGTTTTTACGCTCCTTTCCATTACCCCTTGGGTATTTTTTATCAGTACTTTTTATTTTATCAATGGTGATAAGCGTCCTTTTTGCGTCATCTAAAGTATATTCGTAAACTTCACTTATTTTACCGCCCAAAATATTAACGGCGTTTTTACTCTCTAAAACTTCTTCAGCAGCGTTTGCTTTATAAGAAACGAATTTTCCACCAACCTTTACGAACGGCATACAGTATTCACAAAGGGTGTTAAGCCTTGCAACTGCGCGCGCAGTGCATATATCGAATTTTTCCCTATAATTTTCATTTTTGGCGAGTGTTTCCGCTCTATCGTTAATAACGCGTATATTTTTAAGATTAAGCCCATCAATAACCGCTTGTAAAAAACTACACTTTTTACCAGTTGCTTCTAAAAGTGTTACCGATAAATCATCTTTCATAATCTTAATAGGTATTGCGGGAAATCCACCGCCTGAGCCAACGTCAATTAGAGTTTTTCCACAAATTTTATCAACACCTAAAACACTGTCTATAAAATGTTTTAAGTAAACTTCTTTTTTATCGGTAATGGTAGTAATATTAAATTTTTCATTATAAACCACTAGTAAATCATAATACTTTTCAAACTTTTGTAATTGCTCGTCAGTAATAAAAATACCGTGCTTAGTAAAAATTTCTTTCATACATAGAGTATAACACAAAACCAACTTATAAACAACAATTTTTTCTATTAACTTTTTTATTTTGAAAAAGTTGATAAAACTGTAAATAACTCTTTTACCCGACTTTTTCGTGTTTTATTCATTAAAAAATTCATATTTTAATTTTTTTCGACATTTTTAATTAACTTTAAAATTTTCTATCAACTTTTTATTAAATTTATTGCACATTTATTTGCACTGAGATTTAGTTAGAGTTTAATTAGTTAAAAATAGCTTTTCAACAATTACACAACACTCTAATACTATAAATACTATCCAATTATTATTTAATAATAAATTTAAAAAAACAACTTAAAAGGGCGAGAGATAAAAATTATTTTTATTTATCAAAAATAAACTGACAAAAAAGCAAAAGTTCTTGATTTTTTACGCCTAATAATATATAATATACTTGTTATAATATTTTAAATAGAAAGCGTAAACGAAAAATATCGTTTTTTACGTAGTAAAAAAGGGAGTTATTATGAAACTTATTTGCGACGGTCTCGATTTATCTGATGCAGTGTTAAAGGTTAGCAAGGCTTTATCCGTTAAAGCAGCAAACCCCGTTTTAGAAGGTATTAAAATTATTGCAAGAGCAGATTCTTTAACTTTAATTGCGTCTGATACTGAACTTACCATTGAAAAGAAAATTAAAGCAGACGTTATGATGGAAGGCGAAACTGTCGTTGTAGGTAAATACTTCGTTGATTTTGCTAAAAAGTTAGAAAAAGAACAAGTTGAACTCGTTAAACTTTTCGACGGTCAATTACAAATCAAATATTCTGGTTCTGAAGGTGAACTTCAAGTATTCCCTTCTGAAAACTTCCCCAAAATTAAAAAGGAAGATGACAGCAAATATTTTGAAATTTCAGGTGCGGACTTTAAGAGTATCGTTGAACGCACTACTTTTGCATGTTCAACCGACGATAGCCGTCCTATCTTAAAAGGTGTTTTATTTGAAATCAATAACAACAGCCTTACCGGCGTTGCACTTGACGGTTTTAGAATGGCAGTCGTTAAAAAGCAAGTTAGCGCAAGCGGTGATATGAAAGTAGTTATCCCTGCACGCGCTCTGCAAGAAATCGTTAGACTTTTAGAAAAAGAAGACCAAAACTTAAAGATTATTCTTCAACAAAACACGCTTTTGGTTGAAGTTGAAAACACCACTTTGTGTTCAAGACTTATTGAAGGTGAATTCGTTAAGTATAATCATATTCTTCCCACAGCGTTTGAAAATAACGTAACTATCAATAAACAAGCGTTGCTCAACAGTATTGAACGCGCGTCAATCGTGGTTAGAAACGATAGATATAACGTTGTTAAAATGGATATTAAAGAAGAAGGGCTTAATATTTTAGCGAGATCTGAAGTTGGTAACGTAAACGAACAAATCCCCATTAACCTTACCGGCAAGGATATGTCAATTGCGTTTAACGGAAAATATCTTGCAGATTATTTAAAAATTAGCGGTGATGAATTTATTACTCTCAACCTTAACTCACCCATCGACCCGTGCGTAATCACTTCGGTTGGTAACGACGGATTCCTTTATTTATTACTTCCCGTAAGAATAAACGCGTAAATTGTTTGACAAAAACTGAAAATATCTATACAATAGTATAGCAAAAAGAAAAAATACTTGATTTAAGTTTTAAGGAGAAATAAAAATGAAACAAACTTATCAACCTAAAAAAAGACAAACCAGCAAAGTTCACGGTTTCAGAAAGAGAATGAAAACCCGTTCTGGTAAGAACGTATTAAAGAGAAGACGTAACAAAGGTCGTCATAAACTTTCTGCGTAAGTTTTAAGGCAAAAAAATGACCTTAGATTACAGGTTAAAAAAAGAAAAAGATTTCAATCTTGTATTTAATAAAGGTAAAAGATTGTTTTCATCTAATTTGACGGTGGTATATTTTCCGTCAAATGATCTTAAAGCGGGTTTCGCCGTGAGTAAAAAACACGGCGGAAGCGTTAAGAGAAATAGGATAAAGCGACTTTTAAGGGAATCTTTCAGAAGTTTTATGCCAGAATTTAGGCAAAACTTCTTTTTTGTTTTTATACCGAAAGTAAAAGATGAATATACGCTTAACTCGTTTAAGGAGAGTATGGGATATATTTTTAAAAAAGGTGGTTTTTTAAAATAATTCTATGTTAAAGAAATTAGGCGTTTTTTTAATTAGACTTTATCAAAAGTTTTTATCAAAAGGAACATGTATGTATTACCCAACTTGTTCACAGTACACGCTTGAAGCAATCTTAAAGCGTGGTTTTTTCGTTGGGTGTTTTTTAGGCGCGTTGAGAATTTTAAGATGTACGCCGTGGTGTAAAGGTGGCTTTGATCCCGTTCCCGATAAAAACAGTATTAAAAAATGGGTATATTAAATTATGAATATTATTAACTTTACTATGCCGTCCGTTAGCGGCTTTGAAGGTTTTTTAGTAAACATTATCATTTGGTTAGTGGAAATTAGTTCTTCGATAGCGTTAGGTATCGTATTATTTACGCTTATCTTAAAACTAATCACGCTGCCTTTCGACTATTTTTCAAGAGCGTCTATGCGTAAAAACTCTCTTAAAATGGAAGAAATGCGCCCCGAACTTGAAAAACTTCAAAAACAATACGCTGACAATAAAGAACTTTACAGCCAAAAAATGATGGCGCTCTATAAAAAGAACGGTTATTCTATGTTCGGTTCATGCTTACCTACCATTTTAACGCTCGTAATCTTCTTTATTGCAATCGGTGCGTTTACGGACTATTCTCAATACCAAAACAAGAAAGGCTTTTATGAAATGAGCCAGTCTTACAACAGCGTTGTTTACGCGGGTTTTGATTATGATGAACAAAACGGCGACTATATCTACGCTGATGAAAACGGCGTTATTCAATTAAAAGGCGAAAATATTATTAAAGCGTTTGAAGGCGAAGAAGCAGTTGAAGCAGTTAAAACTTTAGGTAAGAATTTAGAAGTTAAACAAACCAAAATTTTCGTAACCGAAGGTGAAAATACCGTTCAAAACGGCGTTAAGTATGAAATTTATACTTCAAACGGTTATTCTAAAGTAACTATTCAATATAATAAAGAACTTACTTCACACGGTGCAAAAGAATTTTCACTCTCTCCCGCTGTTCTTGAAAACTTAAAAGCGGGCAATTTAGCAAGTGAAAATAATAACTTCTTAAAGAATGAAGAAGGTTTAACTTTCGCTGAGGCTTACGCACAAGTTAAAGATACCGAAAACGCACCCACTGAAGATGCTTACGCTTTAGTATTTATTGATAACATTCAAAGTTATGAAGCGGCTCAAAAATATAGAGAACTAGAAGAAACTGAATATAAGTTCTTCTGGATTAAGAATATTTGGGTTGCGGACAGTGCGTTTAAGCAACCTGTTGAAAAGAGTTGGGGTTCGTTTAAGAGCACTCACGAATACTCTGGTAACGACATCGGCGACGCTGGTTATAATAAACTTATTGCCTGCCTTGGTGATAAGACGAGCGAACCTAACGGTTACTTTATTTTAGTTGTTCTTACTGCGCTTACTTCACTTTTAACCCAAATCGTTATGGGTAAGAGCCAAAAAGCGTCAATGGAACTTCAAACGGTTGACGGACAAGGTGCACAAACTCAAAAAATGATGCAATGGATGATGCCGCTTATGATGGCGTTCTTTGCATTTATGTATACGTCGGCTTTCTCTATCTATATTATTTTAAGTTCACTTATGAGTATGCTTACCACACTCGGTATTAACTTTATAGTTGATAGACAAGTGAAAAAAGAAAGAGAAAAGCGCGGTATGGATGAAATTAGAGGTAGAGTTTATACACCTAAGCCTGAAGAAAAAAAGCCCGAAAAGAAAGAAAAGAAAAAGGCTGATGAAGACGATACTGGTTCAACCTTCCTTTCTGGCAAAGCAGATAACAAAAAGGGCAACATCCGCGGAAGAATTAAATAAGCGCAAAAAGAGATGCGCACGGAGGATATATAATGCAATTCACAGCGAAGACGGTGGAAGAAGCCATTGATTTGGGCTTAAAGGAATTGAACACCACCGTAGACAAGGCGGTTATAACCGTTCTTGAACAGCCTACTAAAGGCATTTTTGGTAAACTTAAGGGTAAAGCAGTCGTAGAGATTGAAATTGAAAAAAGTGATGCGGAAAAAACTGTTGAATTCGTTCAAGGAATTCTTGATTTAATGGATATTAAGGCAGTTGCAGCGCTTACTTCTGAAGACGATAACACCGTTATTACTTTAACCGGTACGGAAGCAACATCTTCAGCAATCATCGGTTACCGTGGCGAAGTTTTGGACGCTATCCAAACTATTGCTGGCGCAGCGCTTAACATCGGTAAGAAAGAATACAAAAAAGTTGTTGTTGACTGCGAAAATTACAGAGAAAAACGCGAAGATACTTTGATTAAACTCGCTCATAAGTTGGAAGAAAAAGCAACTGAAATGCGTAGAGAAGTTATCTTAGAACCGATGAGTCCGTTTGAAAGACGCATCATCCACACTGCCTTAGCGGAAAGCAAAACCGTTACCACTAAGAGCGACGGTAAAGAACCCAACCGCTACGTTGTAATCGTTCCCTTTGATAAGGATGAATTTTCTAAACCTTACAACGCTGGAAGAAACAACTCTGACCGTGGCGGCAAGCGTGATAACCGCAAAAATAATCACCGCAATAATTCAAAGGGTGGCTTCAAAGGCTCACGCGGCGGCAAAACGGTTAAGTACGGCGAAACTAAGAAAAAATCTTCAAGTTTCTCATTTGGTACTTACCTTGGAAACTCATTAAAAGACAACTAATTGAAAAAAGCAGTTCGATTTTGAACTGCTTTTTATTTTGTCAAAGAAAATACGTTTTCTTGCAAATTTATTGTTTATTTAAATACTTAAGGGGATGCGTGGAATAAAATATAGTAAATTTTTTGTTTTACAGTGTTTTAGTTCTACCTAAAAGATAATCGAGCGAGCAATTGAGTATGGTGCAAAGTTCTATTAGTTTTTCTATCGTAGGCTCGTTTGTTTTACCTTTAGCCCAATAATAAAGAGTAGATTCTGAAAGCGGTGTGTTTTTTTCTACTTTATATCTTGAAATTTTACACTCGGATAAAACTTCATTAAAACGCTCGGCAAAAGGTTTTGTTTTAAGAAATTCGCTTGTAAAACATTCTTCTTCAAGCCCA
Organism: Christensenellaceae bacterium; assembly: GCA_045594285.1. Taxonomy (GTDB): domain Bacteria; phylum Bacillota; class Clostridia; order Christensenellales; family Borkfalkiaceae; genus UBA1259. The sequence continues at coordinate 187,137 of JAZNYF010000010.1, forward strand.
ACCAAAAAGTCGGTGCTAACTTTAAAATAATCGGCAAGTTTTATAAGATTGCTAATAGTTGGCATTTTATTGCCTTTAAAATATTCATATAATGAAGATTTAGCAACACCACTTTCTTTTGCAACGTCTTTATTAGACTTTTTGCTTTCAAAAATTAGTTCACTAAGTCTTTCAGAAAACACTTTTAAATCCATAATATATCCTTTCGACAATATTCGACAAAATAAGTCATACTTTCATTGATATTATCTTCTAAACTACGGAATAAAATCTTGAGTTTCCGTAAGATAGATGGTATAATTTAATCAATAAAAAAAACAAAGGAGAAATTCTAATGAAAAAAAGTATTGATGTAGAAAGTGTATTGTTTGACTTAAAGTTTCTTGTAAAAGATATATATGAAGCAAACGTATACGAACGAGACGGTGGAATAGTTGTTGAGTTTGAAAACGGCGATAGTTTTTTTATTTCCGTAAAAAAGGAAAATTAAACAAACGATATAACTAAAAGAAAAAACCTTTATGTGAAAACATAAGGGTTTTTTTGTCATAAAGGTATTGCAAGAAAAATAGTTTTGTGTTAAAATACTCTCAAGGAAATCGTAAATAATGGATTTAGTTTTAATTACAGCCCTTGGCGTTGGTGGTGCAACCATTTTCGGCGTCGTTATAGGGTTTCTTTTCAAGAATATCACTCATAAATTTAGCGATATAGTGCTATCTTTTGCCGCGGGCGTTATGCTTGCCGCCGCTGTGTTCGGGCTTATTTTGCCGTCGGTTGAACTGGGCGGAAAATGGGGCTTATTGCACGCTGTTTTGGGAATTTTTGTAGGTGCAATTTGCTTAAACCTTATGGATAAGTTTACCCCGCACTTGCATAAACTATCCGGTACGGAACTTGAAGAACACGGGCACAACGGCAAGATTGCAAAAGTAATGCTTTTCGTTATAGCAATCGCTATACACAACCTGCCCGAAGGTATTGCGGCGGGCGTTGGCTTTGGCTCTGGTAATAACACGCACGCGTTAATCGTTGCCGCGGGTATTGCGCTCCAAAATATCCCCGAAGGTATGGTTATCGTTGGACCTATGATTGCTGCGGGTATTAGCAAAAAGCGCACCTTTTTCTTAGCGGCGATGACTGGGTTAATTGAAGTTGTTGGCACTTTTATAGGTTACTTTGCCGTAAGCATAAGTGCTGCAATATTGCCCTTTGCCCTAGCGTTTGCGGGCGGAACGATGCTTTACGTAATTAGCGATGAAATGATACCCGAAACGCACGCACACGGTGCGCAGCGTGGCTCGACTTACGCTCTGCTAGTCGGCTTTTGTTTGATGTTGGTTTTTGATGTTTTATTAGGATAATTTATTTTATAACGGAGGTTTTTTATGAAAATTACACTTAACCCCGATAAAGAAGTTGTTAAAACTATTCAAGAAGGCTTGAAAAGAACGGGCGGATATTGCCCTTGTAGACTAAGCCGCACCGAAGAATATAAGTGTATGTGCAAAGAGTTTAAAGAGCAAATTGCCGACCCTAATTTTGAAGGTTTTTGCCACTGTCTACTATACTATAAGTCCAAATAAACTTTAAGCCATATATGCGGCGTGATCCGCGTAAAACTTGCGCTTTTATTTGGTTGTGTACAGAAAGTACACGCCCTGCATAAAATGCTTTGGTTACACGGCTGACTTGCATCTATGTCTTAAAATAGTTTTGGAATAGACGGTCAATTTCATCCTTTTTTGCGAGCGAGCCTTGTCTTGCTTGTTTCTTCGTACTTATTAAAAAACGTATTTTTAACCTTACAAAAAACTAAATGGAGAATACAAATGATTAGCGTTACCGAAAAAACTTTTGAACAAGAAGTATTGAACAGTGAACTCCCCGTAGTAGTTGATTTTTGGGCGACTTGGTGCGGGCCGTGTATGAAATTATCACCCATTATTGAAGAAGTTAGCACAGAACTTGATGGCAAGGTAAAAATTGTTAAAGTAAACGTTGATGAAAATATGGGGCTTGCAATTAAATACTTAGTTGAGCGTATTCCTACCCTACTTTATTTTGTTAAGGGCGAACTAGTTCACACTACCCACGGATTTTTAGAAAAGGGCGATTTACTTCAAGAAATTGCCAAAATTTTATAAAATTCCCCCAAAAATCATAAAAAAACGCCAAAATTAAGGAAGAATATACATATTCTTCCTTTTTGTTTATTTTGTGTTAATATACGTTTGTTACTATTCTTATAATATACTAAAGAGAGAGTTTATATGAGAAAGGGAAAACCGTTTGATATGAACAAAAAACCCAACAAGCCGAGATGGTATCTTAAGATTGTTGAGTTTCTTGTTGCACCGTTTTATTTATTGTTTAGTAACGCGCACGTGAAAGTGGAAAAGGAAGTTAGAAAACTTAAAGGACCTTATCTTATTCTTTCAACGCACGCGTCTTTTATTGACTTTCCGCAAATAGTTGTTGGGCTTATGCCTAAAACTACCGGCTGGGTTATGTCTATTGAAGAATTCCGCCGCAGCCGCTTTTTAATGGGCGGTATCGGGGGTATGCCTAAGAGAAAGTTTACGCATGATATCGTTACCACAAAACACATCATGTATTACATAAAGAAGTTAAAACACACTTGCACTATTTACCCCGAAGCGCGTTTTGAGTTTGCGGGTATAAACGAACGCCTTGACGGTGCGCTCGGTAAACTTTGCAAGGTTTTAGGCGTGCCTATCGTTATGTGCATGACTAACGGTAACTTCCTTAACTCTCCCCAGTGGTGTAAGCACCCGTATAGAAATATTCGCCAAGAAGCGCATATGTATCAACTTTGTTCTAAAGAAGAAGTTTTATCCCTTTCTGCCGACCAAATTCAAGCGCGCATTGAAAAGGCGTTTGAAAAGGACGAATATAAGTGGCAAGTTGAAAAGGGTTACCACATCAAGTGTAAAGACCGCGCTAAAAATATCCATAAAATTCTTTACAAATGCCCCGTTTGCGGTGAAGAATTTAAAATGGATAGTAAAGGTATTCATCTCTGGTGTAACGCGTGCGGTTCTAAGTGGGAAATGGACACTTTATCAAGGCTTAACGGCGTAAACACCGACAAAGGTTTTTCACACGTGCCCGATTGGTATAGATGGGAACGCGCGGAAGTGGAAAAGGAAGTTGCAAACGGCACTTACCACTTTGAAGACGAAGTTAGAATTGAAGAATATTACAACACGATTGTAAACTTCGTTGAAGTTGGTAACGGCAAAGTTGTTCACGATGAAAACGGCTTTACAATTACTGGAACGGTTGACGGCAAGCCTTTTGAAATAAATAAGCCCGTTTCTTCAATGTATTCTTGCCACGTGGAGTACGACTTCTTAGGTAAAGGCGACGCTTTCGATATTGCCACCAGCGATAACTCTTATTTTATGTTCTTAAAAACCGCGCCTAACTACTTAACAAAAATGCATTTTGCAACCGAGGCGCTTTACGACTTCTACGTAAGAAATAAATAATTACGTTATTAAAAAATATCACCCCTTACTATTTAAGTAAGGGGTGAATTAGTTATTTACCTTGTTTTACTTTGCCTTTTTCTACGATAAGGCGGTTATAGTTTTTGTTCTTAAACACCGTGCGGTCAATATGCGTTGCCGTAAAAATCGTTTGTAAGTGTTCAACCGCGCCGATGAGTTTTCTTTGACGCTTTTTATCAAGTTCACTCAAAACGTCGTCCAAAATTAAAATGGGATACTCGTTAAAGCGTTTATGGAAAATTTCCGTTTCGGCAAGTTTAAGCGCAAGCGCTACCGTGCGCTGTTGACCTTGTGAGCCGTATACTCTTACGTCGTCGCCGTTGAGCGTAAACTTTATATCGTCGCGGTGCGGACCTATTGAAGTATAGCCTAGGCGCATATCGCGCTCTAAGCCAGTTTTTAAGTCCTGAAACATAGCGTAAGCAATATCTTCTTCCGAACCGTAATAACCGCTTTCCGTCTTCATCTTTAAGGTTTCCGCGTTGTCGGTAAGATATGCGTGTTTTTCTTCAGCAATGGGCGAAATTTCCGCCAAGAACTCATTTCTAGCCTTGATAATCTTTGCGGCTTGGCGGGTTAATTGCTCGTCCCAGATAGGCAAAGTTTCACGGATAAGGAAGGTATCTGGGTCTTTGAGTAAATTGTTTCTTTGCGATAAAATTTTGTTGTAGCGTTGAAGGGCATAAAAGTAACTTTTAGACATTTGCGAGAGCGAAACGTTTAAAAATCTACGCCTATCTTCGGGGCTTTCTTGAACGAGTTTAAGTTCCGCGGGGTTAAAGAACACGCTGTTGATATTGCCCAAGATTTCACCTATGCGCAAAACTTGCATGCCGTTTACGTAAATAGATTTTTTATCGTTTTTGTTAAACTCTATTTTAACCTTAACTTCGCCGTACTGAGAAGTCGCAGCGCCTTCGATTTCAGCCTTTTCGCAACCGTTCTTGATAACCAGTTTATCTTTGTTTGCGCGCGGAGAATACCCCGTGCAAAGAAGAAAGATTGCCTCGGCGGCGTTGGTTTTACCTTGAGCGTTAGCACCCGTTAAAAGATTTACGCCTTCAGTAAAGGTTATATTTTCTTCCGTGTAATTGCGGAAGTTTTTTAAGGATAAATGGTGAATAAACATAAAAAAATAAAAATTTTAAAAAATTTGCCCGAATAACTTTATTTTAATTTAAAAATATTATATAATGTTTTTTACTTAAATGCAACTGATAAAAAGGATAAGAGTATATGGAAAAAGAAAATTATGAGATTTTATGGGAACAAACCATTATCCCCGAACTCGAAAGGGCGGTTAGTTCCATTGCCTTTGTAACCTACATTGAGCAATTAAAGCCGGTAGATATGAAAGGCAATAAAATCGTTCTCTGCACGAAGAGCCAACTTTTTGCAGATTCTGTTAACGACAAGGCTATCGGCGGCAAGATTAGAGAAGCACTTTTAAAAAGCGGTACTTTCGTAAACGATTTTGAAGTGGTCGTTGCGGCTGATAGAGAAGATTACTTAAAGCAATACGGCGCTAATGATGAAGCGGAAGAAATCCCCGGTTCACCCATTAACACCAAGTTTACTTTTGACTCGTTCGTAGTAGGTTCTTCTAACGAGTTCATTTACGCTGCCGCAAAAGCCGTTGCTGAAAACCCTGGCGACGCGTATAACCCCTTGTTTATTTACGGCGGCACGGGCTTAGGAAAAACCCATATACTTATGGCTATTGCCAACTACCTTAAACTTCACACCCCAAGCCTAAAGGTTTTATACGTTACTTGCGAACATTTTACTAACCAAATGGTTGAAAGTTTATCTAAGGGTAAACTTACCCCCGCGGATTTTAGAAGAAAGTATAGAAACGTGGACGTTTTGCTTATCGACGACGTACAGTTCCTTGCTAAAAAACAAAGTACTCAAACCGAGTTCTTTAACACTTTCAACGAACTCGTTGCACAAAACAAGCAAATAGTTTTAACTTCTGACCGTCCCCCGCACGAAATTGAACTTTTGGAAGAAAGACTTCGCACTCGTTTTGAAGGCGGACTTCTTGCCGACGTTCAAACGCCTGACGTGGAAACACGTATTGCCATCTTAAAGAGAAAGGCTGAAGAAAAGAAGTGCGTTGTGGACATCAAAGTTTTAGCGTATATTGCTGAAATGAGCGACGGCGATATCCGTTCACTTATCGGTAAACTTACAAAAGTTATTTTTGCGTCTAAACTTCACGAAAAGCCCATTACGATCGACCTTGTAAACGATGCTCTAAAGGAAAGCGCGGGCGAAAAACAAGAAGAATTACAAGCCGAAGATATTATTACTTGCGTGTGCAACTTCTATAAAATATCTAAAAACGATATGCTCGGCAAGAAGAAGAATAAAGAATTCGTTCTTCCCCGCCAAGTTGCTATGTATTTAATTCTTGATATGATGACTCTCCCCCAAGTAACCGTTGGTAACTTCTTCGGTAGAGACCACGCAACCGTAATTTACGCGCGTGATAAAATCGACAAACAAATGAAAACTGATAATAAACTTTCGGTTGAAGTTAACGATATTAAGAAGATGCTCTTAAAACAATAATTTTTAAGTGCGAATAAGCGGCGTTATGCTGCGTTACTGCTTTGTGTTTGGACTTCGATAACCAAAAAGGTTAATCTCACCCCAAACACTTCACGAGCCTTGCCTAACTTGCTTCTTCACCCTTAAAACAAGTTGAGAACAAGTATAACTTGCATCTATGGCTTAAAAAGGGAAAAGAGCCTTGAACTGCTTGTATCTAAACCCTTAAAACGGGTTTTAAGCGGTTGCGCTTGAAAAAAACAAAAAATAAATATTTTACTATAAATTATGAACCATTTTATTGAAGGAAAATTTGATGCTGTTGTAATCGGCGCGGGACACGCTGGTTGCGAAGCGGCACTTGCCCTTGCCAGAACGGGCTTTAATACGGCTATGCTTACTCTAAACTTAGATAGTATAGCCTTTATGGCGTGCAATCCTTCTATCGGTGGCACGGCAAAAGGACAAATCGTTCGTGAAATCGACGCGCTCGGCGGTGAAATGGGTATTAACGCTGACAACGCGTTACTTCAAATTAGAATGCTCAACCGCGGTAAAGGTGCTGCGGTGCAATCTCTCCGTGGGCAAGAAGATAAAAATTATTACCACACCATAATGAAAAAGACCTTGGAGAACACCCCGAACTTAAAAATTCTTCAAGGCGAAGCGGTAGAAATTATCGTTGACGAAGAAAACAAGTGTGTTACTGGTGTAAAAACTTCTTTCGGCGGGGTTTTAGAGTGTAAAGCAGTGGTCGTTGCGACTGGGGTATATCTTAACGGTAGCATAATTGCGGGCGAATGGCGTCAAAACTCTGGGCCGAACGGTTTTCAATCGGCTGCAAACGGCTTGACCGAAAACCTTATTAAGTTGGGCTTTACCGTTAGAAGATTTAAGACGGGAACACCCGCAAGAGTTGATGCAAGAACTATTGATTTTTCCGTTCTTGATATTCAAGAAGGCGAAACTGATATTTATCCGTTCAGTTTTATGAGCGAACGCGTTCCGCAAAAGCAAACGCCGTGTTATTTAACTTACACCAACGAACGAACCCACGATATAATCAGAGCAAACTTACACCGCTCTCCCTTATACGGTGGACTTATTAAAGGTACTGGACCGAGATATTGCCCGTCAATTGAAGATAAGGTGGTTAGATTTTCCGATAAAGAACGCCATCAACTCTTTTTAGAGCCAGAAGGCGCTGACACCAACGAAATTTACGTTCAAGGTATGTCAACTTCTCTCCCACACGACGTGCAAAAGGCTATGTACCGCACGGTTAAGGGATTAGAAAATTGCGAAATTATGCGTTACGCGTACGCTATTGAGTACGACTGCATTGATTCACTTGACCTTTACCCCACGCTAGAATATAAAAAGATTAAAGGTTTATACACCGCTGGGCAAATTAACGGCACAAGCGGTTATGAAGAAGCGGCGGCGCAAGGCTTAATTGCGGGCTTAAACGCATCACTTCAAATGCGTGGCAAAGACCCCCTTATTTTATCACGCGACGACGGTTATATAGGCGTGCTTATCGACGACCTTGTTACTAAGGGAACGAACGAGCCTTACCGCATGATGACCAGCCGTGCTGAGTACCGTATAGTTTTAAGGCAAGATAACCCCGACTTTAGACTTACTGAAAAGGGTAGAAAGGCTGGGCTTGTTACCGACGAGAGATACGCCGTTTACCAAAAACGCGTTGACGAGTACACAAAAGCAACTTCTATTATGGAAACCTTGGTTAAACCTAAGGACTGTGAAGCGCTTATTGCTAAATATGGTTACCAAAAAGCCAACACGGCGCTGTCTTTTGCTGACCTTGTAAGGCGTGGAATACCCTTAAAAGAAGTCGTGGAAACCTTTGGTGGTTTTGAAGGTATATCAAAAGAGATTATCGACACGGTTGAAATTGACGCTAAATACGAAGGTTATTTGCAAAAGGGGTTAGACCAAATCGAAAAGGCTAAAAAATTAGAAGAAAAACTTCTTCCCGAAGATATCGATTATATGTCAATACAAGGCTTAAGAATTGAAGCAAGACAAAAACTTGATAAAATTCGCCCCAAAAACTTAGGTCAAGCGGGCAGAATTTCTGGGGTATCCCCCGCTGATATCGCCGTTTTAATGGTTTACTTAAAAAGATAAATGAAAAAGAGAGCAAATTTGCTCTCTTTTTTTGATGATTTTATGATACTTAATAAAAGTGTCGCGGATAGGTATTGAATTGCAAACGGTTTTTTTGTATAATGATATTGATGAAAGGAGATATTTATGAGACTTAGCGAAAAGATTAAAGCATATAGAGAAAAGAATAATATCACCCAACAAGAGTTAGCCGATAAACTTTTTGTGTCAAGGTCGACCGTTGCAAAATGGGAACAAGGAAGGGGACTTCCGAGTAACGAACTTTTAGAAAAACTATCAAGCGAGTTAAATATTCCGTTAGAAGAATTGATTGACGAAAAGGAACTTAGGTCGCTAACCATTGACAATAATAACAATATAAAAGAGCAAAAAAAGAGTACGAAAGCGATTTTTATAATTCTTTTAAGCGTGGTTTTAATATTGTCGGGAATATTTGCGATTGTTCTTTATAACTTAAATGAAAAGGAAGAATTGCATTATGCCTATTGTTGGGCAACTGTGGATGGCGAAACTATTAAAATTACTAGCGAAGTGCCGTCTATATACGCTTTTGAAACGGAAATTAATCGTAACGATAAAATTCACTGCTATGACAAGATAGGTAATTATAGATATCTTGACAGTATACAAACGGGATATAAATTATACGTTACTTACGTGCCAAGTAAACTAAATTTTTCCAACGACGGTGAAATTAAAAGAATTGATATAGTGGACGATTACGTGAAAGGGCAACCAGTCATTTACGGATTTTTCTTGTCGACTGAAGAATATACGGGAGATAAAGTGCCCATTTATTGCCCAGACCTAGGATATGACTACGAAGAATTTTATTTAGACAACAACGTTTGGCGTAAAACAGAATACAAATACCCCTATTACGTTGTTGGAACTGCCAAAGATGTAAGTTTACAAAACATTGATAGAAGTAGTTGGGTGCTTTCGAAGAGCAACGTAAGGACAAGATGGAAATCAATTGTAACCGACCAAGTAGTAGAAGAAGCTAAAGGTATTGCAGTAAGTGTTGATAGCTCCGTCGATACAATTTACGTGTACGTGATAGATAACAGTGAAAAAGGTTTTAGATTATTTGACGTGCATGAAAGAAAAGATTATGGTTATACAAATCATCAAGAAATAAAGATAGACGTTATTGATTGGGGGTGTTATCAAGTTGCAGATGAGGTTGCAAGAAAGATACGCAACGTAGACTTTGGTGTGAATTTTTATAACGAATTTGAACCTATCGTCATTGTAGAACGCAATAAAAACGATGAAATTGTAAAAGAAACAGAGCTTTATTCGATGGAACAAATAGGTTATCATAATAGGTTTTTTGTTACCCAAGACGAAACTAGATACGTTCAAGTATTTAAAGGGGAAATGAATTTAGGAAAGTTAGTTGTAAGCGAAAGCTTTACCCAAAAATACCCAACCAAAACGGGCTTTTTATATGAGCACACCCTTAAGATAATATAATAATAAAAGCGCGGGCAAAGGTGTTACCTTTATCCGCGCATATCTTTTTAAGACAATCTGTAAGCCGAGTTCTGTCGTGTACGGTCATTTATCTACGAATATTGTTACCAATATCCCCCAGCGATATTTGTTAAACCCTTTCGGTGAAACTCCCTTTGTGAAAAGGTTTGTCAATCTTGCGTCGGGTGGGGTTTACAGTTGCCCCATGCGTTACCGCACGGGCGGTGCGCTCTTACCGCACCTTTTCATCCTTACCTAAAAAATAGGCGGTTGTTTTCTGTTGCACTTTCCTTAAAGTCACCTTCACCGGGATTTCTCCGGCACCCTGTTTCTAAAACGCTCGGACTTTCCTCATTGACAGGCTCTCCCTGCCCCCGCGACCGTATAACTGTCTTAAAAGGAACTCTATTATATATCATTTTTTTACTTTTGTAAAGAAAAAAGACGCTTAATCTTTAAAAGGTTAACCGTCTTTTATCTTTTTTGGCTTTTAATTTTAGCCAAATAAGGTTCTTTAATTAAAAGATATTTATACCGATTACAAATCGTCGGCATCTTGAACGGGTATTTCATACTTATCAAAAGGATCTACACCCGTATAAGAACCTTGTGCGTCGAAATTGCTTGTAAAAGATTTATTACTTACAATTCTTCGCGCCTTGATTTTGACTTTTGCCGGTCGTTTTGTTCTTCTTTTTATCTCTCATAATTCCCTCCCCTTGATATTATTGTGTGTAGGAAAATTTATTTTATACAAAAAAATTTGAAATTCGACAAAATAAAAAAGGGGGCAAAAACTTGCTCCCTTTTAGTTTAAGCAATAAAAATGTTTTTATTATGCAACAACTTCGCTCTCAGCAACTTCTAGAGCGGCTTGTTCATCTTCTATAATTTTTCTATCCTTTCTTGCTGCTTTTACAACGAATTGCATTGATACGGTAACGAAAATCATTAATACTGCAAACACGATGAAAGCGTAGTTATAATCACCGAAAATATCGTAGATAAGGTTACCGAACGGTGCGCCTAAAGCAAAGCCTGCGTAGTTTACTGCAGAGAAAATACCAACTACGGTTGAAAAACTCTTATTGCCGAAAAGTTCGCTTGCATAAAGGGGTAACATAACCGTTTCAAGCGGAAGCGCGATTGCTGCGAAAACTAATCTGCCGAACGCAAGCGCAATGCCGAGCGGAGTGTTTGAAACGAAAACTAAAGCAATAAGCGAAACGAACGAACAAGCAAAGCAAATATTCATCGTAATTTTTATGCCCTTTTTATCGTACATAAAGCCCGTTAAGAACTTAGTAAACATACAAATTATGCTGCTTGTTGATGAAATTGTTGCAACGAGTTGTTTATCTAAGCCAACGTCGTACATGTGCGGAACGGTAATACCGCCAAGACCTTGAAGCCCCATACCAGTGAACGCGATGCATACGCAAGCGAGATAAAAATACGGTTTTTTAAGAATATCTTTATATTCCATACCAACCCAGCCGCGACCGCGTGCCTTTTTTTGTTTCTTTTCAATTTTAACGTTTTCCGCGCCCTTAGGTTTATCCCTAAAGAATATTATGACGAGTGCTAATACTACTGCAAGGACGATTGCAACCAAGGTGTAAGAATTTCTATAACCAAAGGGGTTGCCTTCTTCAAAGATGATAGGGGTTAAAATTTGAACGGCAATTGCACCGCCAAGACCGTTTGCGGATAAAATTGCACCGGTAACCTTGCCTTTATGTTCTTCTTTAGTCCAAATGTTTACCACAGCGCTCATCATAGTGGTAGTTGTCCAAGCAAGACCAACGCCGAGAAGAACGCCACCAGCGTAGAACATCCAAAGTTGAGTTGCAAACGAGTTGATAAGCGCAAAAGAGATTAAGCAAATAAAACCTGCACAAACAAGTTTTTTAGGTCCGAATTTATTTACCAACGGTCCAAAAAATAAACTTACTATGGTTGTTGTAACGAAACGGAACGTGTCGTTTAGTGAAAACGCACTGCGCTTAAACCCTAACGCATCAGTTATTGCCGTAAGATACATCGTTCTGCCACTTGAACAAAGCCCAAGCGTTACGCACACGATTAAAAAGCAAAGAACTATCATTACCCAAGAATAATCTAACTTCTTTTTCACGACTTTTTACTTACCTTTTAATAATTTATTACGCTATAAATTATCACTCTAAATAGGCATAAAAGTCAAGCAAATAACAAGCGAAAAGTTTTCGTTATACGATATATTTTAAAATGATTAAAATTTAACAAAAAAAAGAGCGATTTTGCTCTCTTTTAAACTAATAAATAATAAATCATCCAAAAAACGGCATATATTATGGAAATTGAAGTATCGATTGTGGAAATAAGCCCTAGCACGAAAACAGCGGTGGGAAGTTTTACACCACTTTTTTTAGACTGCTTGTAATTTATTATGCTTATTAGTCCTAAAACACCACTTGCGATTACCAAAACGAGTGCAAGAATTAAACAAAGGATAAAAATATTAACGAGTGTCTTGTTTAAAGATGCGAAAGCAAACAAGGCAAAAAGAACCGAAACATATAAAAGAATGCCTACTATGGGAAACAGCGCTTGGGATAAAATTGCTAAAAATAGAGAAGATTTTTTTCTTTTATTTATTTTATTTTTACACTCTAAACAAAAATCATCTTCCGTTTCGATAAGTTTGCCACAATTTTTACAGTACATAAGTTTCTCCTTATCATTTTCTATAATCATTATATAATATAATTAGTCGTTTTTCAATATTAAAAATGATATTTTTATAAAGTATCAACAAAGTAGCAAAGAACGAGAGTAGGTTTTTTATTTATTATAGAGAATTTATCAAATAATCTATAAAACTAGTCTTGGGAAAAGTTAACTTTTTGCCCGCTAAAAACAGATTGAATTAAAGTTGATTTTATGGTATAATAATTCTATCGATAAATAAGAATTTTTTAGGGGCGTTTTATGGATGATCGTATAGATAAGCAGTTGGCGTTTTCTTTGGAAATTGACAAACTAAAAAACATATTTAGACAAACTCATTTATCTGGTAAAGGCAGAAATGAAAATGATGCGGAACATTCTTGGCATATGGCGATTATGGCGTATCTTTTAAAAGAGTATGCTAATGAGAAAATTGATATTGCTAAGGTAATGTTAATGTGCTTAATTCATGATATAGTTGAAATTGATGCGGGCGACACCTATGCGTATGACGCTGAGAGCCTTAAAACGCAAAAAATTCGTGAAGATGCCGCAAAAAAAAGAATTTTTTCTATTTTGCCAGACGAGCAATCGGCTGATTTAATGGCGTTGTTTGATGAATTTGAAGCCTATGAAACGGCTGAATCAAAATTTGCTCATGCTATGGATAATCTTCAACCGCTTATTTTGAATAATAGCAATAATGGCGGCGATTGGCGCGCGCATAACGTAACGGCGGAGCAGGTATATAACCGCCAAAGAAAAACAAAGTTAGGGTCTGAAAAGTTGTTTGAAGTTACAGACCGCATCATAAGAGAAAATATTGAAAAAGGTAATTTAAAGTAAAAAAAGAGAGCGTTTTGCTCTCTTTTTTGGTTTTAATAGTTAAATTATCTTACGCCTATTCTAGTTGCTTTTGCTTTGCCTGACAAAATGTCTTTAATAGAGTATTTTGCAGATGCAATTATAACTTTCGTTCCGTTTTTAACCGCTTCTTTAACGTATTCAAGTTTGGCTTTTGCACCGTTTGCGCCCGCACGAGATGCACCGTTGCAGTAATTTTCACACTCGGTGATGTTTTGCAATACTTCTTCGGTGTTTTTACCGCTGATTTCGCTAATCAAAGTGTCGGGGTTTTTGCTGTCGCGATAAATGCCTTGGGCGCTGGTTAAAATAAGCAAGGTTTCAGCCTTAACTAAGCATGCGATTTGTGATGCGGTTTCATCATTATCCACGCACTCAACAACCTTTTTGCTCTTTTTTCTAAGCGATTGAATTTCAAAACGGCGACTTTCTTCAGTAGAGATTGCGTCGTTATAATTAATAATAGGGATAGCGTTTTGTTCTTTGCATCTAAGCAGCATTGCTTTTAAGTGTTCGCGCTTTTGTTCGTCGTTAAAGTGTTGGTGTTCAACTAAAACTTGGCGGATAGAGTATTTTGCGTCCACGTATTGACGGTAAGTAGACATCAAAATTGACTGACCTTGCGCAGCGTAGTCAGTCTTTACGTCTTCAACCGTGCCTTTAAGTTCCTTACCGTTTCTTTTGATATAATCAAGCCTACCCGTTTCAGCCGCACCGCTGGTTACCCAAATATAACCGGGCTTAAGTTCGCTTGATAATCTTGCGATAAGCGTATAATCGAGCATATTGCTCTCTTTATCGATAAGCGCCATCGAACCGATTTTGCCTACGAGTTCCACGTCAAATTTCATTTTAATCGCCTTTTAATAAATTTTATACCGATATTATATATTAAAAATAAAAAATATACAACAAAATTAGTATTGCTTTTGATGTTTTTGGCAAAAATTAACCTAAAGACTAATTTATAAGGAGATTTTTATGAAAGATAAAAAGTCAAAAACACAAGAAAACTTGCAAACGGCGTATTTAAGAGAGTCTGGCGCTTTTAACGAGTATACTTTTTACGCCGAACAAGCAAAAAAGGACGGTTACGATCAAATTTCTAAAATTTTTACTCAGTTCGCATTAAACGAGCAAGCGCACGCTAAGGTTTGGTTTAAGTTGTTCCACGGTATAGCAGGCACGGAAGATAACCTAAAAGATGCCGCCGACCTTGAAAATTTTGAAAGGACCGTTCTTTACGCTGACTTTGCTAAGACCGCGCGCGAAGAAGGGTTTGACGATATTGCGGAAATTTTCGACGGCGTTGCGGCAATAGAGCGCCAGCACGAAGAAAAGTATAAGCAACTTTTAGAGTGCGTTAAAAACGACAAGTGCTTTAGTTCTGAAAAGGAAGTTTGGTGGCAATGTTCAAATTGCGGACACCGTCATAAAGGTTTAACCGCGCCCGAAAAATGCCCGGTTTGTTCTCACCCGCAAGCGTTTTTCTCGGTAATGCCATAATAAAAATAGTAAAAACGTCATAAAAAAACGAAACCGTTGCAGTTTTTTGCAGCGGTTTTATGTTTTTACCCTTTTATTTTGCAAGGTCAAAAATTGTCTTTTTATATATTTCGTAAGCCTTAAATAAGTCTTCTTTTTTAACCCTTTCGTTTGCGTCGTGAATATTGGTGTTGTAAGTTTTAAAGTCGGGCCCGAACGCGCAGCCCTTTTTAAAACATCTTGCAAAAGAACAACCGCCCATGGTTATCGGTGATTTGTTTTCGCCCATAACTTCATTATAAGCGTTGGCAAGCGTTTGAACAAACCAACCGTTTTTATCAACCATCATAGGCTCGTGGCGACTATCGTAAGTGTAATCAATGCCAAAAGTGTCGAAAATCTTATAGATATCTTTTGGGTCGATAGGTGCGGGAATTCTGCAATCGCAAGAAATTATGACCTTATCTTCGGTTTCGCAAATTAAATCTGGTGAAACGGTAACGTTGCCTTGCTCGTTTTTAATATCGCATACCTTTTTCTTGTCGCAGATAACGAAGTCGTAAATATCTTTTACGTCTTCGCCCATATCTAAAAGGTAAGCAAAAAGTGGCTGTAGAGCGTTTTTGCCTAAATGCGGAGTAGAGCCGTGGGCGGCTTTGCCAAAACTCTCTATTTTATTTCCGCTTAACTTTAAGCCGTGTTTTGCTAGTAATTCACTATCAATTCCGTCGCTTGCAGCAATGCAGCAAGCATAGTCGCAAACAGCGTTTATAACCGTTCCGCCACTAAGGTTTTTGAATTTTTTAAGTTTTGGGATAGAGTATTCTAAAACGGTAATACCCTTTTCCGCATAGCCTACGGGGAAGTTGCCGTCGGGTGAAAAACCATATTCGGGCATAGTGGTTTTTGTCTTTAAGTATTCAAAATCTTGCCAGCCAGTTTCTTCATTACAACCAACGAACAAGCGGAATTTTTTATTTACCTTTATACCGCTATCTTTAAGTTCTTTCAAGGCGTAAAGGGCAAGTAAGCACGGACCTTTATCATCCATAATACCCCTTGCGAACAAAAATCCGTCCTTTTCAACGAGTTCATAAGGGTTGCTATCCCAGCCGATACCCGTGGGGACTACGTCTAAATGCCCGATAATACCTAATTCTTCGCCTTCGCCAAAGCAAACTTCGCCCGCGTAGTTGTCGTAGTTTATCGTTTCAAAACCAAATTCTTGTGCTTTTTTCAAGAAAAACTCTAACGCTTTTAGATTTTCCTTACCGAAAGGCGCGTTTTCTTCCGCGGGTGCGGAAACCGTTTTGAAGGAGATAAGCGTTTTAAGGTCTTCTAAAAATTCCGTGTTGTTTTGCATATAAGCACCCCTATACGTCATTATATCAATATTATACTATATTTTTAAGAATAATGTACACAAAATGCGTTTAGTTTAACTTATTTATTTTGTTTTTTTGGCGTTTTGTGTTAAAATATTTTTATGAAGAGAGGCGAAGATTTACACGCGGGACATCGCGAAAGAGTATATAATAAATTCATTACTAATGCTGATGCCTTTTCCGATCACGAACTTTTAGAACTTATGCTGTTCTATTTTATTCCGCGCAAAAACACCAACGAGATTGCTCATAGATTGATTAGGGCGTTCGGCTCGCTTGATAAGGTGTTTTCTGCAAGTGTTGAAGACCTTAAAACAGTTGACGGAATAGGTGAAAAAACTGCGTGCGCGATTGCGCTTAACGGCAAGTTCTTAAAAGTTATTAAAGGAAGAGAAGTTAAAAAGCCAGTTTTAGGTAATATTGGCAGCGTTAAGGAAGTTTTGGTTAAAGATTTCAAAGGTGAACCCGTTGAATCTTTTGTGCTTTATTTGCTTGATAAACGCTATAAACTCATTACGACTATTGAATTTTGCGACAAAGAGCGTGATAAGGTTTCAGCAGACATACCCGAAATTGCTAAAGCGTTTGCTTTGCATAAGCCAAGTTTTGCGATTATTGCGCATAATCACCCAAGCGGAAAGGTTGAACCTAGCCATATGGACGACACGACTACTAAAAAGATAAATCTTTTATGTGGTGCGCACGGCGTAAGGTTAGTTGACCACTTTATCGTTTCGGAAGAAGAAGATATTTACAGTTACAATGGCGACGGTAGACTTGATAAAATCAAAAAAGTTGCCGACCTTAATTATATTTTGAATGGACAAGGAGAAATATTATGAACAAAGTAAGAACGCGTTTTGCTCCCAGCCCCACGGGATATTTGCATATCGGGGGGCTTCGTACTGCGCTTTACGGTTACCTTTATTCTAAAATGAATAACGGTGATTTTATTTTGAGAATTGAAGACACCGACACCGCAAGATACGTTGACGGGTCTGTGCAAATTATTTACGACACCATGCGTGATTCTGGTATTATGTATGATGAAGGTCCGGACGTTGGCGGCGCTTACGGCCCGTACGTTCAAAGCGAAAGAAAGTCTATTTATACCGAATATGCTGAAAAGTTGGTTGAACTCGGTGGTGCTTACTATTGCTTTTGCACGCCCGAAAGAATTGAAACCTTAAAAGACGATGCGGGCAATATGCGTTACGATAAGCATTGTTTAAAACTTTCTAAAGAAGAAATTAAGGCTAAAATTGCCGCTGGCGAACCTTACGTTATCCGCCAAAACGTGCCTGCTGAAGGAACTGGTACTTATAACGACTTGGTTTACGGCGAAATTAGTGTTGATTATAAGGATATTGAAGACGGTATTTTAATCAAGAGCGACGGAATGCCTACTTATAACTTTGCAAACGTTATCGACGACCACTTGATGGGCATTACACACGTTATCCGCGGTATCGAATATCTTTCTTCAACGCCTAAATATAACCTTATGTATGATGCATACGGCTGGGAACGCCCCGTCTATATTCATCTCCCCCCGATTATGAAAGATGCGCAACATAAACTTAGCAAGCGTAACGGCGACGCTAGTTATGAAGACTTCATTAAAAAGGGTTATACAAAAGAAGCAATCGTAAACTATATTGCTCTTTTGGGCTGGAGTCCTAAGGGTAACGTTGAAAAAATGAGTTTAGCGGAACTTACTCAAAACTTCTCATTAGAAGGTATCGGCAAGTCCCCCGCAATCTTTGATGAAACCAAGATGAAGTGGCTCAACGGCGAATATATCAAAGAAATGACCGCTGAAGAATTTAAGAAAAAGGCTTACGAATTTTTGAAGATGAGCAAGGCTTACGGCAAGTATGACGAAGATAAACTTCTCGCCTTAGCAAAAGGCAGAGTTCAAATCTTTTCTGAAATTGCAGACAAAGTTGACTTCTTAGAAGAATTTGATAAATACGACCTATCTTTATTTGAAAATCAAAAACAAAAATCTTCTGCTGCATTAGCAAAAGAAATTTTGCCTAAGATTAAGGAAGTTTTGGTTGATTTACCCGAATGGTCAAATTCAGCATTGTTTACCGTACTCGTAGAACTCTCTGCTAAACTTGAAATTAAAAAGCAAGCGCTTTTATGGATTACTAGAATTGCTATCACTGGTAAAGAATCAACCGCCGGTGGAGCAACCGAAGTTGCTGATATTTTAGGGAAGGAAGAAACTTTAAGAAGAATTGATTACTCAATTAGCCTTCTTTAATAATTAAAATCCTTTTTAACTAAAGCAACTTTTAATAACGTAATAATTAAAAAATCACACTTTTGTTTAAGTGTGATTTTTTGTTTTTTTATCTAAAATCAGGGGTGGCGCTAAGATTTTTTGGGTTTAAAATTTTATGCGCCATATAAATTTTCAAATTGCTCTTTATTGTATTTTGCCAAGGTTTTTAGGTGTTGTTCTATACCGTTTGAAATTTCTTCCGCCATTTTATAAACAAGGTTTAATCTGGTTAAATTTAATAGCGATTCGTTTCTCAAAGACTTTTCTGCAACGACAGCGATTATACTTATATCACCTATTAGGTTTAAATTTTTGTTTACGCCCAGCCCTGGCTTTAACCCCTTGTCAACTACTCTAATTAATCCTACGTCGCCAACTTCGCCAACGGCGGCATCAATTGCTATGCAAATAGAGTTCTTATGAGTGTTTTCGATTAGTTTGCCCGCATAGTCAACTTCCTTTGCAGTTATAGGGGCTTTTAACGTTCCGTATATATAGTTGGGTATATTTTTGTTTCTTAAGAACGTTCCCACGAGTGGGCCTAAACTATCCCCTAGTACTAAATCACTTCCGATACAAATAAACACTGGATTTATTTTATTTTTGTTTAAAGTGTCTAATGCGGCACAAATTCCGTTTGAACAGCATTTATTATATATATTGAACGAGTAATTTTCCATATTTTTACCTTTTAATTGGTTATATGGCTTTTATTCCCAAATTTACTCAAAATTATTCAAATAATAAAAATTTTAATAAAGTTGAAAAATCCTTGATATTATTTATTATTTGTGCTATTATAAGGTTACAAAAAAACCAAAGAAGGGACATATTATGAATTTATTGCTTACTAACGTTACACCGTTGGCTGTCGACGTGGTGGCGATCGTTTTTGTTCTTGTGTTTGCGCTCATTGGTTTTGCAAACGGTTTTACTAAACTGTTTTTTAAAGTATTCGGTACTATTATAAGTCTTTTGCTTGCAGTTTTGCTATGCGCTGGCGTTACTAGCTTCTTAGAAGGTCAATTTGGCTTGGTTACATCAGTTTCTAGCAAGTTGGCTGGCGTGCTTAACAAAGTGTTTGGCGAAGAACTTATGAATACAACATTGGCGCAAGCAACTGAAAAAGGTTTGGGTGATCTTGGGCTTGGTGGTTTATTATTGCCTATTATCCAAAACTTTGCAAACGACGTTTCTATCCCGCTCGACGTAACTTTAAATGAAATTATCGGACCGACATTCTCTTATTACTTGGTAATGATTGTCGTAGCGATACTTTTATTTATTATTTTCAAAATTGTTTTTGCAATTATTTCAGCGCTTACAAAGCATCTTTTTGCGCTTCCAGTATTAAAACAATTAGATAGACTTTTAGGGCTTGCAGTTGGCTTGCTTGGCGGTTTTATTTATTTAGAACTTGCTATTATGCTTTTAGGTATATTACCTATTGGCTTTATTCAAGACATTTACGCATTGATTCCCGAAACAACGTTTACCGCGTTTATTCAAAACGCGAGCTTGTTTAAGTTAATTCTTAACTCGATTTCAGTTTCAGACATCACTGAATTCGTTAAAAATATTGTAAAACAAGCATAATTTATTAAAAAAGCCTAGAAAAACCGTATTATATACGGTTTTTCTTTTATTTTAAATGTTCCACGTGGAACATTTGCTGTTTTGCTGCTTTTATATTGTTTCACGTGAAACATTGTATTTTACAATCTAAATTTAAAAAGTTTCACGTGAAACAAAAAAGGCGTTAAATTTATAAAATATACTTTAGCGCATAATAAATTTGCTTGATTATAATAAAAAAATTCGCTATTTATTAGAATATTTTATGTGAAATTAATTAAAAATGCTTTATCCGATGAATTTTTATCGTTCTTTGTCCGATGTTTTTTGTTGTGTTTTCTCATTATAAAAATTCCACTAAAATACTTTAAATTCCTTTAGAATATCGGCATTCTCACACGGAATGGCGGTTAAAACTTCCTAGCAAAAAATTTTGCCATTCCGTCTCAGAGCGTTAAAATGACAATTTTTATTTGGCCATTTTGGGGCTTTGTTTATAACATTTTAAGGTTTTAATTTTATATAAAAGTAAATTTTTAGTTGCAATTGACTTGGGTGGGTATATATTTTTATTTTTTACACAAGTATTTTTTTATCAAATTTATCTAATTTAAATAAAATAAAAAAATGTTATATTTTGCACGTTGTTTAATCTTTTGCGCGTTAAATATTTTGCGTATTTATACGCTTAAAACAACAAAATGCGCTAGCGCAAGATAAAATTTTATGCGCCATCTAAAATAATAAAAAAATATTTGTGTTTTCGACCAAAAAATCTTTAAAATCTATTGTAATTTACTGAAGAATATAGTATACTATATAAGTAAATATATACTTAAAAATCCCGTATTTTCGCCTTCAAGGTTTTTTTAACCTTAATTGTGTATACTATAGGGGTAAAACATAATAAAGGAGACCATATTTTGAAAACTAAAAAGTCCAAAGGTATATGGATAGTTCTTGGCATTATCGTATTGGTAATCGGTGCGCTCTCAGTTATGAACTGTATGAACAAGCGCATTGAAGTAAATTATTCTGAGTTCTATTCAGTTGTATATAGCGAGCATCAAGAAAGCGGCGTTATTTTGAAAGAAGATTTTGTAGATGCTGATGCAACAACTCTTAAAAATGCTGTTGGTAAGTATTCATATTACTCAGTTATGGTTAAAAACGTTATGATTGATAATTATATCGTTGAATTTGACGTTTTAATCAATTTAGAAAGTGGTAGAACTACTACGCTTAGATTTGTAACTAATTTCTCTAGAGCAAGTGATGCTGTTAAAGATATTGAAACACAGATGAACAAAGTCGGTATCGATTTTGACTACACTGATCCTAACGCTGGCGCTATTTGGTCGTCGTTACTTCCGATTGGTGGAACTATTCTTGCGGTAATTATTTTGTTCTTGCTTATGAACCAAACTCAAGGCGGAACAAAGAGCGCAATGAATTTTGCAAAAACTAACGCGCGTGTAAACCATAATATTAAAATTAGATTTACCGACGTTGCTGGCGCTGAAGAAGAAAAGGCGGAACTTGCTGAAGTTGTAGACTTCCTTAAAAACCCCAAAAAGTTCTCCGACCTTGGCGCAAGAATTCCTAAGGGCGTACTTTTAGTAGGGCCTCCAGGAACTGGTAAAACCTTATTTGCTAAGGCTGTTGCGGGCGAAGCGGGTGTTCCGTTTTTCTCTATAAGCGGTTCAGACTTCGTTGAAATGTTCGTCGGTGTAGGTGCATCAAGAGTTAGAGATTTGTTCGACGTTGCTAAAAAAAGCATGCCGTGTATCGTTTTTATTGACGAAATCGATGCAGTAGGTCGTCAACGTGGTACTGGTATGGGTGGTGGCCACGATGAAAGAGAACAAACGCTTAACCAACTTCTCGTGCAAATGGACGGTTTTGAAACCAACGACGGTATCATCGTTATGGCAGCAACTAACCGTGCCGATATATTAGACCCCGCGTTGCTTAGACCGGGTAGATTTGACCGTCAAATTTACGTAAACGTTCCCGACGTTCGCGGTAGAGAAGCAATTTTGAAAGTTCACGCAAGAAATAAACCGCTTTCACCTGACGTTAACTTTAAGACGGTTGCTAGAATGACCAGTGGTTTTTCTGGGGCTGACCTTGAAAACCTTTTGAACGAAGCGGCAATCTTAGCGGCTAGAGCAAATAGAAAGTTTATCGTAAACAAAGACCTTTACGAAGGTATCAATAAAGTATTGATGGGCCCGCAAAAGAAGAGCAGGCTCGTTACCGAAACCGACAAGCGTATTACCGCTTATCACGAATCAGGGCACGCTATCTTGGCAAGATTGCTTCCGAATTGCGACCCCGTACACGAAGTTTCAATTATTCCGCGTGGGCAAGCGGCGGGCTACACAATGACTAGACCCGACACCGACGACAACCACTTGACTAAGGCTAAACTTCTTGACGATATCGTTATGACGCTCGGTGGTAGAGTTGCTGAAGAACTTATCATTAAAGATATTTCAGCGGGCGCATCTGGTGATATCCAAATGGTTACCAAGCGTGCAAGACTTATGGTTACCGAGTGGGGTATGAGTGAAAAGGTTGGTCCTATTTCTTACGGCTCTGATAAGGAAGTGTTTATCGGCAGAGATATGGCATCACACGTTTCTTATAGTGAAGAAACTGCTGCTATCATCGATGAAGAAATTAGAATTATAATCGACACCGCACTTCAAAAGGCTCGCAAGTTGTTGTCAAAAAATAAAAACTTGCTCGATAATATGGCAAGACTTCTCGTTGAGAGAGAAACGATTTTCACTGAAGAAGTTGACTTGCTTATGGAAGGCAAGACGGTTGAAGAGATTATGCAGTTTATGGATGAAAACGAGCATCTTCTTCAAGAAAACCCCTTTGAAAGGAAATCAGCAAAAAGTGTAATTGTTCCCGAAAAAACAAAGACGGAACAAGAAATTGCTGACAAACCCGAAGAAAAACCCGAAGAAAAAACTGAAGAAAACAAAGAAGAAAAGACCGAAAATAAAGACGGTGAATAATTAACTTTAAGGAAAAAGAGCAATACTTGCTAAGGAGAGAATTATGGGTAAAATAATTGCTTTTTCAAATCAAAAAGGTGGCGTGGGTAAAACCACTACTTGTGTAAACATGTCCGCATACCTTGCGACCAAGGGTTATAAGTGTTTAGTTGTTGACCTTGACCCCCAAGGAAACGCGACAAGCGGTTTAGGCTTTGCTAAAAGCGACGTTAAGCACTCTGTTTACAACGTTATGATTGACGATATGCCTATTGAAGACGCGGTTGTAAAAACTTGCGTTGACGGGCTTGACATCTTGCCGTCAAACATTGATCTTGCTGGTGCAGAAGTTGAACTTGTTTACATTAAAGATAGAGAACACGTGTTAAAGCGCGTGTTGGAAAAAGCAAAATCCAGTTATGATTTTATCACTATCGATTGTCCGCCGTCGCTTGGACTTCTCACAATCAACGCGCTTGCGGCGTCTGATACGGTTATAATTCCTATCCAAAGCGAGTATTACGCATTAGAAGGTTTAAGCCAACTTATGAACACCATCAAACTTGTTGTTAAGCATTTAAATTCCGAACTTAAAATTGAAGGCGTTGTGCTTACAATGAGTGATAACCGCGCAATAATTTCTCGCCAAATTTCAGCGGAAATTAAAAAATTCTTTGGAAAGCGCGTGTTTGAAACGGCTATTCCTAGAAACATTAGACTTGCGGAAGCGCCCAGCCACGGCGTACCCATTATGCTCCACGATACTAAGTGCTCTGGCGCAAAGGCTTACTTGTCTTTAACCGAAGAATTTTTGGAAAGACAACCCGCAAAGAAAAATTAAAAATAAATTACGGAGAAAGTAGAGATGAAACCAAACAGAGGATTGGGTAAAGGATTATCTGCATTATTTTCAGAAACCGAAGAAGATTACGGCAAAAGTTTGCTTTTCGATGAAGAACCTGTAAAAGAAACTAAAGAAAACGTTACGGAAATAGAAATTTCTTCTATTTTTGCTAACCCTAATCAACCGAGAAAAGTTTTTGACCAAACCGCGCTTAACGAACTTGCTGCATCAATTGCAAAGCACGGCGTTATTATGCCGATTATCGTTAACAAGAGTGGCGACCGCTATATGATTATTGCGGGTGAAAGAAGATTCCGCGCAAGTAAAATTGCGGGCTTAGAAAAAGTACCCGTTATTATTAAAAATTATAACGAACGCCAAATCAAAGAAATTTCGCTTATCGAAAACTTGCAAAGAGAAGACCTTAATCCTATCGAAGCGGCAACCGCAATGCGTTCACTTATGGATGATTACGGCATGACGCAAGAAGAACTTGCTGATAGAATTGGTAAATCTCGCCCCGCAATCGCAAACACTTTAAGACTTTTAAATCTTTCACAAGAAGTTATTAAACTCGTTGCGAACGGCACTCTTTCAGCGGGTCATGCAAGAACGCTTATCTCACTCCCCCAAGCAGAACAAGTTAAGGTTGCTGAAGAAGCTATTAAAGGCGGGCTTTCCGTGCGCGACGTAGAAAAGAAAGTTAAAGAATATTTTGCACCGCCCGAAGAAAAGGCTAAAAAGAAAGCAAAGCAAGAACTTTCCGCTGAGTTAAAAGAACTTATCGTGGATATGCAACGCGTGTTCGGTACTCGCGTAAACGCTATCGGCAACGATAAAAAGGGTAGAATTTACATCGATTATTATACCCGCGACGATTTAGATAGACTTAGTGAAATTTTAGAATTTGTTAAGAGCAATAAAAAACAATAAAAGGAGAAACGCGACATGTGGATTTACGCTTGGCTCGCAGTAACGGCGATTGCGCTTGTGATTGAATTTTGCACAAACGAAATGGTTTCTATATGGTTTGCTGGCGGCGGACTTGTTGCTTTAATTTTATCCGCTTGCGGCGTGCCGTGGATGATTTCGCTCCCCGTGTTTATAGTTCTTTCATTAGTATTGTTATTATCGTTTAGAAAAATAGTAATGAAATTCTTAAATAAGGGTGATGCTCGCACGAACGCGGATTCAGCAATCGGCGAAGAATTTGCGCTTTTATCTTCTATTGAATTTAATAAGCCCGGCACTATTAAAATTAACGATATCGTGTGGAACGTTACCACCGAAAAGCAAGGCGAAAGTGTTACTGAAGGCACTATCGTTAAGGTTTTAGCGCTTAAAGGCAATAAATACATAGTAGAAACTGTTGAAAAATAGTTAATAAAAAACAATATATAAGGAGAAAAATTATGTCCCCAATTTTAGTAGTTTTATTAGTTTTGGCAGTGATTGCGTTTGTAATCATTATTTCATCAATTAAGATTGTTCGTCAATCAACGGCAGTAGTTGTAGAAAGACTTGGTAAATTCCATAGACTTTTGCATACTGGTATTCACATTATTTTTCCGTTCATTGATAAAGCGGTTGGCAACCCCATTAGTTTGAAAGAACGCGTTGCAGACTTTGCTCCCCAACCCGTTATTACAAAAGATAACGTTACCATGCAAATCGACACGGTTGTTTACTTCCAAGTAACCGATGCAAAACTCTTTACTTACGGTGTTGAACATCCTATCCGTGCAATTGAAAACCTTACGGCAACCACGCTTAGAAACCTTGTCGGCGAATTAGAACTTGACGGAACGCTTACTTCAAGAGATACCGTAAACAGCAAAATGCGTATGATTCTTGACGAAGCAACTGATCCGTGGGGTATTAAGATTAACCGTGTGGAACTTAAGAATATTCTTCCCCCGAAAGATATTCAACAAGCCATGGAAAAACAAATGAGAGCAGAGCGTGAACGCCGTGAAGCAATCTTGAAAGCCGAAGGCGAAAAGAGAAGTAGTATTCTTGTTGCTGAAGGTGAAAAGGAAGCAATGATTTTACGCGCGGAAGCAAAGAAGGCTGCGGTTATTGCTGAAGCCGAAGGTACTGCTAACGCAATTAAACTTATCAACGACGCTAACCCCAACGCTGCATACCTTACCTTAAAAGGTTACGACGCGTTGAAAGTTATGGCGGACGGTAATGCAACAAAGATTATCGTACCCAGCGAAATTCAAAACGTAACAGGCTTGCTTGCAAGTTTGAAAGCAGTTGTTGAAGAAGAAAAGAAATAAATAAAAATTAAAAAAGGGCGCGGTTCTCGCCCTTTTTGTTTGGTAAAATGATAGAATTACAAAAGTTAGACAAAAATATTAAAGCAATTGAGCCGTATATCTCTAGGTCGGAAGTGTCTTTTTGCGATATTTCTTTAGGCGTGCGCTTTATGTGGGGGGATGAGTTCGTTATAGAATACGCTATTTATAACGATACGCTTATTATGAAGGAAACTTCGCCCGATTATAGCGATGCGTTCTATTATCCTATGGGTAGCGATATCGACGGTGCGCTTGGTCAAATAGAAGAATACTGTATAAAAAACAATATGCCGCTCAAGTTTTGTTGCCTTGATAATAGAGTTGCGGCAATTCTTAGTAAGCGTTATCACTCGGTTAAAATATATAACGATAGAGATTGGAGTGATTATATTTACGATGCGGAAAAGTTCAAAACTTATTCTGGAAAGAAGTTTAGTGGACAAAGAAACCACGTAAATAAATTCAAAAGATTATACCCGGATTACTCTTTTAAAGTTATTGAACGCGAAGATTTTTCTAGAATTAAAGAGTTTTTGGACGAGTTTAATAGCAAAACCGAGTTTTTGCGCTGGTCTGAAGCGGTTGAACAAAAAAAGGTGTTTGACTTAGTTGAAAACATGTTTGAACTCGGTCAAGTTGGCGGGCTTATTGAAATAGGCGGAAAAGTAGTTGCTTTTTCCGTTGGCGAAGTTGTCGGCGACACACTCATCGTTCATATCGAAAAGGCTTTAATTAAGTACGAAGGCATATATCCCACTATGGCGCAAGAATTTGCAAAAGCGTTTGCAGTATCTGGCATAAAGAAGATTAACCGCGAAGAAGACTGCGGGGATACGGGGCTTAGAATATCTAAACTTCAATATCAACCCATAGAAGTAAAAGAAAAGAACTTTTTAACTGCAACTACGCTTTTTGACAAAATTTCCGCACCCGTTTTAATAAAAACCGAACGCTTAACCATAACTGAACTTCAAAAAAAAGATAAAGAACCGTATCAAAAACTCTATCTCGACGATGAACTAAACAAGTGGTGGGGTTATGATTATAGAGAAGATTTAGGCGACAATAAACCCACGCCCGAATATTTTTACTTTTTCCAAAACGCCTTGAAAGAGAAAAAGGAAGAATTTTCTTTTGCGGTTAAAGAAAACGGCAAACTCGTTGGAGAACTGGTTTTACACAACTTTGATTTTGTCGGCGGGGTTGAAATGGGTTTTAGGTTCTTTAAAGATTGTCAAGGTAAAGGCTTCGCCATAGAGAGTGCAACGGCGCTAAAAGAATACGCCTTTGAAATTTTAGGAGCGAAAACCTTAAAGTCAAGATGTTTTAAAGAAAATATTCCGTCTGCACGCCTTATAGGTCGACTGGGACTAAAAAAATATAAAGAAAGTGAAACGCATTTCTTTTTCAAATTAGACAGATAAAAACAAAAACGGTTGAGAAAAAACTCAACCGTTTTTTTGTTTTTTGCTTTTGTATATTATATGCTTGCCGCATTTTGTTTAGAAACCATATAATTCAACTAATTTGCACGATTTAGGCTGTGTTTCCGAGATGAATAAGTTAGCCGTAAAAGCCCAAGTATCGCCAGGATATAGATTATTAATGTTGTCTAAAGCTGTTCCTATATTGTTTCCGTTTACATCGTAAACCGCAAATTCAATAGCGACGTAACTATAAGTTTTATTTGAATTATTTTTAACAATACCCTTAATTTCTGCAGAATATCCTAAATATGAAGAATATTCATAAGACATATTAAGTTCACCAATTATTTCTAAATTTGGTTTAGAAGTAGTTCCACCACCGATTAAATCTCCGATGTTGTCATTATCCGAAGATAAATCGTAAGGGAAACACCCACATGCAAAAATTGATACTAAAGTGCATAGCGCGGCGAAAATGATTGCAAGAATTTTTTTCATAAGTTTCTCCTAAAAATTGGTTAGTTATATTATACTCTCAAAAATTGAGAATGTCAATAAAAAATCTCAATTTTTGATAAACTAATAAATAGGAGATATAATGAGTTTTGCTGAGAATTTAAAAAATTTGCGTAAATTGCAAAATATTGACCAAGAAACGTTAGGGCGAGCAATCAATGTTTCTTCAAAGACCATTTCTCATTGGGAAACGGCTTATACGGAGCCGTCGATTAGTCAACTTATTATAATTGCCGATTATTTTGACGTTTCGTTAGATGATTTAGTAGATAGAAAATAATAAAACGGTTGAGAAAAAACTCAACCGTTTTATTATTTTTGTTACGTTTTTATTCGTCAAGACAGGCGGCAATACCCAAAACGCTTTCTTTTAAGGATATTAAAGAGCCGTTGTTGTACACTACTGCGTAATCACTAAGGTCTGCCGTGTCGTAATCAAATTGATTATTCATACGCGATATGATTTGTTCTTCTGAAAGATTAGAGCGCGTTTTAACGCTTTCAATGCGCGCCCTTTTATCTCTCATTATAACGATAACAGCATCAAAGTGTTTTTGGTAACTGCGTTCAAAGAGTAAAGGCACTTCAACGAAAACCACTCCACCGAGTTTTTTAGCCTTGCTTTTAACTTCCTTTAGTACTCGCGGGGTGATAAGCGCGGTTAGTTTTTCTAGCCTTTTCTTATCGT
Source organism: Christensenellaceae bacterium (assembly GCA_045594285.1). Lineage (GTDB taxonomy): Bacteria > Bacillota > Clostridia > Christensenellales > Borkfalkiaceae > UBA1259. The sequence continues at coordinate 215,968 of JAZNYF010000010.1, forward strand.
TAAAAACTATTGCGGAAATGGCTTTTCTGTCAATGATTAAATCTTTTTTGCCACTAACTGCACTTGGAAAAAGTTTTTGAAGTTTACGCTTGATTTTATCTTGTTCGTAGAGTTCGCTAGTTATAGCGTCGCAAGAGAGCGTTTTGTATCCAGCATCGCTTAAAATTTTTAGCGCGGCGCTTTTTCCGCTGCCTATTCCGCCAGTCAATGCTATCATTCTAAATTTTTTCATAAATTATTTAGCGTCAAACCAAGTTTTTCCGCTTTCGGGTGAAACGAAAAGCGGAACGCAAAGTTTAACAGCGCCCTCCATTTCTTCAGTAAGAATTTTTTCAATCTTTTCCTTTTCGCTAACAAACGCATCAATAATAAGTTCGTCGTGAACTTGCAAAATTAGTTCAGATTTAAGGTTTTCTTTTTTTATGCGTCTAGCGACGCCAAGCATAGCGAGTTTAATGATGTCTGCACTGCTGCCTTGTAAGGGCATATTCATAGCAACGCGCTCGCCAAACTGGCGCAAGTTGTAGTTTGAAGATAAAAGTTCTCTAATATATCTTCTTCTGCCGAGCAAGGTTTTAGCATAACCGTTGGCTTTTGCAAAAGCAACGTTTTTGTCCATATAATCTTTAACTTCGGGGTATTCTTTGAAGTAAGAATTGATATACTCTCTGGCTTGAGCGTTAGAAATCTTTAGTTGTTTTGCCAAGCCAAATTCACTCATACCGTAAATTATGCCAAAGTTTACAGCCTTTGCACTGCTGCGCATTTGTGGGGTAACTTCATCTAAATTTACGCCGAAAACCTTTGCGGCTGTCGTTGCGTGTATATCTTTTCCGCTGTTAAAAGCATCAATTAAACTTTGGCAGCCTGAAAACGCTGCAAGTAAGCGCAGTTCGATTTGAGAATAATCCGCACCGACTAAAATTCTATCATCGGCTTTTGCAACGAAAAATTTTCTAATTTCTTTACCTTCTTCTTCCCTTACGGGTATGTTTTGAAGGTTGGGTTCTTTGCTGGATAATCTTCCTGTCGCGGTTACCGTTTGATTGAAAGAAGTGTGTATAAGCCCAGTGTTCTTTTCAACTAGCGGCTTAAACCCTTCGATATAGGTAGAATGAAGTTTTTGAATTTGTCTATATCTTAAGATAAGCGGAACGATAGGGTGCAAATGTTCAATGCTCTCTAAAATTTCCGCGTTAGTCGAATAGCCCGACTTAGTCTTTTTGCCCTTTGCAATTTGAAGTTTTTCAAAAAGAACTTCGCCTAATTGCTTGGGGGAGTTTACGTTAAGAGTTTCATCTTCAGCAAGCGCGCGAATTTGCGTTTCTAAATCGGCAAGAATAGATTTATACTTGTCGCCCGCTTGGTTTAGAGCAGTAATTTCCACTTTAAAACCCGCGTTTTCCATATCGAAAAGCACGTCGGCAAGCGGAAGTTCAACTTCATAGTAAAGATTTTCTTGTTCTTCTTCTTTTAATTTGTCTTTTAAGATATTATACGCCGCAAAAAGCGAAGCCGCGGGCGTTTCTTTATTTAAGCCGTAAGCATCAAACAAATCTTGGGCGGTTTCAACCTTGCCAGAAAAGTCCGCAAGGTACTTCATAATAGAAATATCATCACAAGGCGCGCTAAAGTCGCTGTGGAATTTAATTAAATGTTTTAAGTCCTTTTTGCTGTAAGCAATAAGCGGAACTTTTCCAGTAAAAAGCGGAATAAGCGCGGTGATTATTGCGGAAAGTTCAAACCCGTCGTCAAGAAGTAATTGACGGATAGGTATTTTATATTCGGTTTTGCCGTCGCAAAGATAGGTTGCAGTATCGGTAAAAATTAAAGCAACTTTTTCTGCGCTGTAAATAGGGGTTATGTCAGCAAAATCTTGCACCGTAACCGTATTTATTGTACTATTTGACGGAATTTCTTGCACCGTATCACTGGAAATGGCAGCATTTTCAAACAACTCGTCCTTTTTGTAGAGCGACTTAAATTCATATTCGATAAACTTCTTTCTAACTTCTTGTGAAAACGGAAGTGTAATTGTCATATGAGAAACGTCGGTATCCACGCCGCAGTCGCAGTCGATAGTTGCAAGCGTCCTAGAAAGATAAGCCGAGTCTTTGCCGTTTATAACTTTTTCTTGCAACTTGCCTTTTAATTCGTGAGCGTTTGCAAAAACACCGTCAATATCTTTATATGATTGCAAAAGATTAAGTGCAGTTTTTTCGCCCACGCCAGCAATACCGGGGATATTATCTGAAGAATCGCCCATAAGTGCTTTAAGTTCAATAATTTGGCTGGGGATAAGGGTTGTTTTTTCAGTAAAATTATCAAGAGTGTAAATTTCAACGTCGGTTATACCGCGTTTTGTAAAGTGAACTTCGGTTTGTTCGTCAACTAGTTGCAAAGCGTCTTTATCGCCAGTAAAGATGTAGGTTAAAATATCCGTATGTTTTGCAACCGTACCTATGATGTCGTCCGCTTCAGAGCCTTCTTTTTCTAAAACGGTTACGCCCATAATTTTTAAAAGGTCTTTTAAGAGCGGAATTTGTGGGCGAAGATCTTCTGGCATAGGCTTTCTTGTGCCCTTATAATCAGCAAAAATTTTATGGCGGAAAGTGGGCGCTTTTAAGTCAAAAGCAACCGCAACGTACTTAGGCTTGATTTCGCCAAGCATTTTGAAGAACATATTCATAAAACCGTACACGGCGTTGGTGGGCGTTCCACTTTTAGTAGAAAGCGCGGGCATAGCGTAAAAAGCACGGTTGATTAAACTGTTTCCATCAATAAGCACTAATTTTTCCATAAAAATTCCTTATCAATCGCTTGCCAAACATAAAAATTTATGGTATTATTTTATGGCAAGCAACGATGACGTTGTTTTGTGTTAAGTATTTTACCATTTAATTTTACCAAAAATACTTGTAAAATGCAACAAATAATTAAAAATAAACGCCGCTGTGGTGAAATTGGCAGACGCGCTGGACTCAAAATCCAGTGGTAGTGATACCGTGCCGGTTCGACTCCGGCCAGCGGCACCATCAAAAAGAAGCATTGACAATAGGTCAGTGCTTCTTTTTGCGTTACTTCGTAACGAAAGTCGAACCTTCGGTTCGATTCCCTAGCGGGAGACCGCAACCCTTTTGTCGACTTTTATGGTTGGGTTTTGTAAAAATTTTGCTTGGGTGTTTACAAAATGAGTTTAGAGTGATATAATTAAGTAAACAAAAACTTGTGGGGTGGGGTATGAAAAAGACCATTAAATTATTTTCAATTTTTTGTTTAATACTCGTTCTATGTTCTTCGCTTTTTGCGGGGTGTGATTTGTTTGGTGGCGGCAACGATTCTGAAAAATTTGACACGGAATTAACTTCAGCGACGGGCAAATGGTTTTTAATGGATGACAGTGATACTTATTTTGAGTTTGACGGTACGAAAAACGTTATGACGGTTAAGTATTTTGAAGACGGGGCTTTTAAATACGACGGAAAATTTAGGGCTATATATAAAGGGCTTGGCGATGACGTTGTTACGCCGTTAACTTACGTTGTTAAGAGAAGTGATAAAACGAAAGAAGACTGGATAAACTGTTACGTTGAGAATTTTAAGCAAGACTTTACGCAGTTTACCATAATGAATATAGAAGAAGATTTGGGGATGATAGACGCGTCTCTTTACTCACACGTTTATAGAATTAGTGAATTACCCTATAAAATGGGCACTTATATTTTAGAAGGCAAAGAATTTAAGCAAGAAACTGATAATTATAAGTACGCAAAAGAATTTTATATCCCCAGCGGCACTTATAGTTTAAGTTCGGGCGAAAGTTTTACTTTTTTGGTAACAAAACCGACCACTCAAGAGTTGTTTCAATATAGAAACGGCGATACGATAGTGGAAGGAACTTATATGATGGCTCAAGATAAAAAGACCGTTTATTTGTATATATCGCACGACCAGTATTCAAAGGTAACCAAAGCCGATAAAGAGCATTACGACACCACTTTTGACATTTATTATCCGCCCGATATTTACCTTCGCGGAGATTTTTCTAACAGTGAACACTTAATAATCAACGATTTATATCATCACGGCGAAAGCCCGATTGAAGTTCCTGATTCCGCGTGGACTTTTGGAAAATATATTAAAAATTAAGGTTTTTTAGTAAAAACAAGCAAAAAAGAGCAAAAAACGAAAAGTTGTTTGCTCTTTTTCTTTTGTCGAAAGAAAAATGCTATTTTAAAAGTTTTACAAAATCAGTTTACAAAAAACATTTAATTATGTATAATTAAAAATAAGTTTATTGACAAGGCTTTTTTTACAGGAGAAAAAATGTTTTACTGGATCTTTTTTGCGCTTGCAATTGGCGCATCACTAGCAATGTTTTTTACAAAGATTTACAAAAGCGAAAACCCTATGGTTGAAAAAATTGCTAAAATCACGGTTGTCGTTTGGATGTGTTTATACTTCTTAAACCTTTTCCTTCCCGACGGTTTGAGTTTAAGAAGTTATGAAGACGTTTCGTATTACGCGAGCGGTGAAAACACTTGGTTCGTTATGCTTAGGTGGTGTAACGACCTTGCCTTTTTAGTTCTTCCCGTTGCGGTATTTTTCAAAAAGGAAGCGTTCGTTAAGATTACTGGGTATTTTCTTGCGCTCGTTTGCTTAGTTAACGTAGCCGTTTACTTTAAGCAAATTGAATTTTTCACCAGTGAACTCGGTGCGGGTATTGCCAAGATTAGATTTTTCAGCGCCGATTTTAAGGCGTTCTTGTATAACGAAGTGTTTAGAAGCATTTGGTTTGGACTTTTGATGTTTGTTGAACTTATGCTTATCGTTTTCGTTGTTTTAAGAAATATAAGCGTATTCAAAAAACCCGTTACGGCAAAGAGTGCGCTTATTAACCTTGGAATTTTTGCGTTGGTATTCTTTTCGATTATGCCTATCTACGCACCGCAATATATTTTCAAAGGTTATTCACTCACAACCGAAAACAATTTTGACAACTTCAAAATGGGCACGCCTTTCCATATTATTTGGATAATCTTCGTAATTGCTGAAGGCGTAGGCTTAACCCTTTTGTTTAGAAAGAAATCTTATGAAGATAAATATATAGTGGTATTGATGCTTGCATTATCGCTCGTTATGCAATATCACGAAATGTTTACTTGCGTAGGTGAAATTACCACGCACAGAATGCCTTTCCAACTCTGCAATATGGCTGGTTTCTTCATCCTTTTAATGCTTTTAACAAAGAGCGAAAAGGTTTATCACTTTACCTTGGTTATCAACGCGGTTGGCGCAATAATCGCTATGGCTATGTGCGACACTACACCTTTTGGTATTGCTTACGTAATGAATATTCACTACGTAGTTGAACACACCAACGTAATTTTAACGCCCATCCTTTGCGCAACCTTAGGGCTTTTCCCAAGATTGAAAACCAAGCACGTTATCGACTTTTTGGTGGGTTTTGCAATTTATTTTGTATTTATTCTTATCATCGGTGGAATTTTTACTGGACTTAAAGAAATGGGCGGTGAAAACGCTGATTACTGGAACTGCAATTACTTGTTTATGTTCAACAAGGACGAAACCGCATCTATCGTCGGTTTCGTTGCGCCGTTGTTTGATATGAAAATTAAATTATTTAACTTCTTTACGATAAGTTTAGTACAGTTAGTTATATTCGTTGCGTTCTCTGCAATTTGTACGGGCGCGTTCTTTGCGCTTAAAGCACTTTTGAATATCGGCAAGAAGAAAAAACTCTTTACAAAAAATGAGCAACTTAGCGAAGAACTCGCTAAAACTCTTCAAGCGATTCAAGAAGAAGAAAAGGTAACCGTAATAGAAGATGGGCAGTCAAACGAATAAAAGCGCAATAAGCCGTTCGGCAAGTAGCGCCCTAAAGGTTATATTTGAAATGATGGTTTTATTCCATCACTTATATTTGGTGCACACCTCGTTCTTTTCGCATATAAGCGGGTTGGCGGGTCCCGTTGCCGTTGGGGGATTTCTAATCCTTTCGGGGTACGGCGTTGGCATGAGTTATAAAAAGAGTGGGGAAGAATACTCTAAAAAACTTCTTTTTAAGCGTATTCCGTCCACTTATCTTATGCTACTTATCGTTGATATTTGTTATCTTGCGCTTTACTATTACACGGGCAGTAAATTCGATAACGCTTTCGACTTAATAATTTCCGTTTTGTATATTCCGATTTTCGACGGATTTGTGGCACTTTCACACTACGTATACTTTTTGGCGGACTTAATCGTTTATTACTTTATATTTTTATTGTTTTCATATTTGTTTAGAAAACAAAAGAACAGATTACTGATTGCAACTGTATGCATAAGCGCGCTTACCATAGTAATAATTATCGTTTTGTCTATAATAAACGCAAGCACGGGAAGTGAAAGATATCTTCGTGCGTGCGTGTGTTTTCCGATAGGGCTTTTAATTGCTTGCTTTGACGATATCATTTGTGAGTTTTTGGATAATTATAAGTGGCTTGTGGCAATTACCTTTTTCGTCTTAGGTTTTGCTTTTTACGTTTCACTTGGCACTAAAACGGTTACCGAGTACGTAACGCCTGCATTGTTTTCGCTCAGCATTATAACTATGGTTTACGGAGCAAATTCTAAATCAAAATTACTCGATTATTTTGCAAAACTCATTCTTTATATATACGTTTCACACGAATTCTTTAGAGAATGGTTTTTATATCAATTTCCTAACGAACACAGAAACGTAAGGGGTTTGATAGTGATTGGCTTATCGGTGGTTTTATCGGTTATCGTAAACGCACTTGTAACATTGATTGGCAAAAAAATCAAACAAAATAGAACAGAAAAAATACAGAAAAACGCCTAATGATAGGCGTTTTTCCATTTTAAAAAATATATTATATAGAGATGAAAATTCTTTAAAAGTCAAAAGGCGGTTTTGGTTTAATACACTCGCCCGAAATTGCATCTTGAAACATCATCCAAAACCCGTCGCCAGATAGGTCGAATATTGATAAGGGAATAAAGGTGCAGTACCCCTTTAATTCTTTGGGCGGCGTTTTAGAATAAACGGCGGGCACGCCGTAACAAATATATTTTTCTTTAGCGCGCTCTTTAATAACGCCAACGATATAATACTTATCGGCGGAATAATTGATTTGTGCCCAACGGCTTTTTGGGAAAAGTCCTTTTAATCTATCGTCTTTAGGATATTTGTCAAAAATTTTTTCTAAGTCTTGTTCGACGGACTTAAAGTAGGGCTGCTCTTTTGAATATTCTTCGCCGCGACTAGCGTCCGCTTCATTTTTAAAGAAGTCAGCTGCCGAACGGATAATTTCCGTTTCTTCTTCGCGGCTATCAATAGTTTGGACATTTGGTATCCGTAAAGTGTCATCATCGTTCTCCTTTATATTTACGGGCGGCGGTAACTGCTGGTCAAATTCGTAAAAATTTGTGGTTGCAACCGCTTCATCATCATAAAAAGCCTTAACGGTGTCGTTTTTTTGAGACGGAAACTCTTTGTTTGGAGTATCGGTTGCGGGCGGGTCTTGCACGGCTGGTTTTTCTTTTGAGAGTAAATCCCTTTCTTCTAAACACTTTTCCGCAACGATGCTCTTAAAATCACCAAGCGAGCAAGTAGAATCGTCTTCGCTGGCAAAAGCAACCGTTATAGGCACGCCGTTAACAGCGTAAAGCCCAACCGAAACTCCCCTTTTAACCGCGGGGGTAGTAGAAAATGTAAAACTATGTGAGCCGGGTCTTTTCCCGCAGTCGAAAGAAAAGGCGTTTCCTAACGAGTCGACCAGCATAAACTTATAAACGGTGTTTTCAATGGGCAAAACGTTTACTGCAGTTAAGTGTAGGCGTGCGGCGTCTTCTTCAAGTTCGATGCGGCACATAACGCTAACGGAGTTGTCGCTTACGGAAAAACCTTTTTCTATTTGCTTTAAAACTAAAATTTTTTTATAAAAACTCATTGATAAAAACCTAATATATTTTTGGCGTTTCTTACAATATATATGAAATGATATACAAAAATATAAATTATTTTGTCGAAAAACGAGAAAAAAAGTAAAAATTGCAAAAATCAAAAAGGCGTGGAAAAATTTGTAAAAAGTTTAGTTAAAACTCTTTACTTTTGACACGATGTTTGTTAGAATATATACTGAGGGAACAAAAGAATTTTTTGTTTTAAGCCGCTGTGTGTATAATGAAAATCGCAAATAAATATTTAGTGAAATTGCGTTTTTTGCATAACTGTATAACACTTTGCAAATACTTAAAATTAACCTGTTCTTTCTAAAAATAAGTAAAAAACTCAGATGACTGAGAATACATAAGGAGAATTATTATGACGACCAACAAGAAAGTTCTGGATTTTATCCAAGAAACACAAGCGCTCTGCCAACCCGACCAAATCGTTTGGATTGACGGTAGTGAAGAACAACTCGAAGCGTTGAGAAAGCAAGCAGTTGAAGAAAAAATTCTTATTAAACTCAATCAAGAAAAATTACCCGGCTGCTATCTCCACCGCACCACTGTTAACGACGTAGCCAGAGTAGAAGGTAGAACTTTTATCTGTTCAAAGAAAAAAGAAGATTCAGCCCCCATCAATAACTGGATGGAAACTGGCGAAGCAATGGCTCTTATGAACGACCTTTTCAAAGGCGTTATGAAGGGTAGAACTATGTACGTTATCCCTTATTCAATGGGTGCAGTAGGAAGTAAGTTCTCAAAAATCGGTATCGAACTTACCGACTCTGTTTACGTAGTTCTTAACATGGCTATTATGACCAGAGTAGGCAAGGCTGTTGTTGACGCTTTAGGCGATGGCGACTTCATCAAAGGCTTACACTCTTACGCAGAACTTTCTGAAGAAAAGAGATATATCATGCACTTCCCCGAAGAAAACACCATTATGTCAATCAACTCTAACTATGGTGGTAACGTTCTTCTCGGTAAAAAGTGCTTTGCACTCCGTATCGCATCTTTCCTTGGTAAGAACGAAGGCTGGATGGCTGAACACATGCTTATCCTTGGTATCACTAATCCTAAGGGTGAAAAGAAATATATCGCCGCTGCATTCCCCAGCGCTTGCGGTAAAACCAACCTTGCAATGCTTATTCCTCCCAAATCATATCTTGAAAAGGGTTATAAGATTGAATGTGTAGGCGACGATATCGCTTGGATCAGAGTTGGCGAAGACGGTAGACTTTGGGCAGTTAACCCCGAAAACGGTTTCTTCGGCGTTGCTCCTGGTACTAACGTTAAGTCTAACCCCAACGCACTTTACTCTACTATGAAAAACACCATTTTCACCAACGTTGTTCAAAATCTTGACGATAACACTGTTTGGTGGGAAGGTCTTGATAAAAATCCCCCCAAGAACGCTATCGACTGGAAGGGTAATCCCTGGAACGGCGATATGAAGGACGCTGAAGGCAAGGCTATCAAGGGTGCACACCCCAACAGCCGTTTCACCGCTCCTGCAATCAACTGCCCGTGCATTTCTGATCAATTCGAAGCACCCGACGGCGTACCCCTTACCGCTATCGTATTCGGTGGTAGACGTGCTAAGACTGCACCGTTAGTATATCAAAGCAAGGACTGGAACAACGGTGTATTCGTAGGCTCTATCATGGCAAGTGAAACTACTGCTGCTGCAACCGGCGCTGTAGGTGTTGTTCGTCGTGACCCGATGGCAATGAGACCGTTCGTTGGCTACAATATGGGCGACTACTTCAATCACTGGATTGAAATGGGCGAAAAGATTACCAACAAACCCCAAATCTTCAACGTTAACTGGTTTAGAACTGATGATGAAGGCAACTTCATTTGGCCGGGCTTTGGCGATAACATGCGCGTTCTTGAATGGATTATCGACCGTTGCGAAGGCAAGGTAGATGCTCAAGAAACCGCAATCGGTTACGTTCCTAATGCAGAAGACATCAACATCGAAGGTCTTGAAGATATCACCGTTGATACTATTAAAGAACTTCTTACCATTGATAAAGAAAACTGGAAGAAGGAAGCAGAAGGCATTGAACAATTCTACGGCGAACTCACTCGTGTTCCTGAAGAATTAAAGGCTCAACTTGCTACTTTGAAAGCAAACTTAAACAAATAATTTTAACAGCGAATAAGCAGTGCGTTTCTTCGTTACTGCTTCTTCACTCTTAAAAGAGTTTAATAAAAAAATAAAAACGCTTTGCAATCTGCAAAGCGTTTTTTTATATCTTATATATATTATATAATGTTTATTCGTACTTAAAAGTTACGTTCTTTTGACTGTTTAGTGCGGTTAAATATTTTTCACACTCTATTTTTGCACTTTTCAATGATAAGCACTTATAATTTCCGCACTCTTTGCGCGTGTTTCCAAACATTTCACCCTTGTGGTCAATGGTTTTTTGCAAGGCAAGTTTAACTTCGTTTAACACGGTTTGGTTATCTAAATTTCTAACTAAAAGATAAAACCCAGTTCTGCAACCCATAGGTCCAAAATAAATTACGCTATCTTTAATAGCGGAATTTCTTAAAAAAGTTGCCATCATGTGTTCAACCGAGTGCATAGTTATATCGTCTAAATAATCACCATTGTTAGGGACGCGCGTGCGCAAATCGTAAGTAATAATATCCCCGTCAATTCTTGAAATATAAATACCCACGCCTATTTTATCGTGGTCGACGGAAAAACTTGCAATTTTTTTAGTTGTGTTTGTGCTGTCCATAGTTCTACCTAAAAAGTTTTTTTCAATTATATCATAAAACGGCAAAAAATCAAAGGGATTTTATTTTTTATGCTAATATGAATTGCAAAAAACAAATGTATTATGTTATAATAATAAAGCAAGATGATGTTTCTCAATGAAAAGGGTATACCCTTTTTCTCTATCCTTACGAATAGAGAAAAAGCATTTTGATAGATAAATATTTAAGGAGTTTATTATGAAAAAAACAATAAGGGCGTTGTCGCTTGTGTTGGTGTGCACAATGCTTATGCCGTTGATAGTTGCTTGTCAACCGGCAAACCAACACGAACACAATTATAGCGAAATGGTTACCACCGCTGAATTCTTAAACGAAGAAGGAAGTTGCTCTAAAAAGTCAACTTACTTCTATTCTTGTGAATGTGGTGAAAAGGGCACGGAAATATTTGAAGGTGATTATGCTTATGCGCATAATTATGACCAAAAGAACACCGATGCTAAGTATTTAAAAGAAAACGTTTCTTGCACACAAAAAGCAGTTTATTACTATTCTTGCAAGTGCGGTGAAAAAGGCACGGAAACTTTTGAAGGCGAAAGCACTTCAGACCACGTTTTCAACCAAAAGAATACTGATGAAAAGTATATAAAAGAAAAGGGAAGTTGTTCATCAAAAGCCCTTTACTATTACTCTTGTAAGTGCGGTGAAAAAGGTGAAGAAGTATTTGAAGGCGATTATATTCATAATTTTGGCGACAAAATAACCACTTATGAATATTTTGCAAGCGATTCTACCGCAACAACGGCAACTCAATTCTATAATTACTGCAAAAGTTGTGGAGAAAGCACGACTTTTGAATTTGGTAAAACTGATAGCCAAAGAGCACCGGTAGGTAGCAAGGTTAAAGAAAAACTCGATGGCAAAAAGATTTTAATTGTAGGTTGTTCATACAACTATTACGGTAAAATCGTTAACCCCGTAAACGTTGGCGTTACTACACAAACTGCCCGTGATAACAACCAAGGATATTTTTGGGAACTTTGTAGGCAAAACGGTGCAGACGTAGAACTTGGCAACTGGTGTTTTGGTGGTCATGACTTATCCGACCTTTTGGGAACGAGTTGTGCTGCTGACCGTGGCCATGATGGGTTTAACCACCTTGCAGCGTTAAAAGACCGTAATTTTGATTACGTTAGTTTAATGGATATTGGAAGACCTAGTTCTATGACGTTGGAAAAATATATTGAAGAATTGAAAGGCTTTATGAAGATATTTACTGACGTAAATCCTAACTGCAAATTCATTTATTCTATCCCTTGTGGCGCATATTGGTATCAAAATGCAGATAGACCTAACTTTAAGGAACTTTACGTTGGAACTGTTTACGCAAAAGAAATTGCAAAACTTCCCAATATGGTTGTAATGGACTGGGGCAAAATGATTCACGACCTTGTTAAGGGAAACGCTAAAGTTCCAAATTCAACATTTACTTATAATGCAAATAGTTTTATAGTAGCCGACGGTTATCACCCCAACTTATTGAGTGGTTATATCAATACCCTTATGACCTATTGTCTTATTACTGGTGAAACTGCAGTTGGTCAACCTATCAACCTTGAAAACGGTTCAGAAAATTCACAGGCTGCACCGTATAAGAAGTCAGTATATGTTGCAAATTACTATAAAGGTCAAAAAACAAACTTTATTGAAATTATGGATTCTGCAAGCGAAATGGCAAATATTCAAAAAGTAGTAAACAGATATATTGATATGCAAACTTATCTCTACTACTAATATAAAAAAATAAAACAAAACGCAAGAACGGTGAATTTACCCTTAAGTTCTTGCGTTTTTTTGCGTTTTAGTGTATTATAATGTTAAATTAACTTTATTTAAGGAGTTTATTATGAAAAAAAGCGTAAAAGATATTTTGGCAATTATTAAAGAAAACAATATCGAAATGGTTGACTTTAAGATGGTTGACATCAACGGTCAATATCGCCACGTAACAATCCCCGCACAAAACTTTAGTGAAGAAACTATGAAGAGCGGTATCGGTTTTGACGCGTCTAACTACGGTTACGCAGTTGTTGAAAAGAGTGATATGGTGTTTATTCCCGACCCTGACACTGCTGTTATCGACCCGTTCTGTTCAGTTCCTACCCTTTCTATGACGGGTAACGCTATGATTATCGACACGCCCGAAAATAGACCGCTTCCGCAATATCCAAGAAATATCGTTCGTGCAGCGGTTAAGGCTATGCAAGATAGCGGCGTTGCTGATACTATGTATATTCTCCCCGAATTTGAATTCTATCTTTTCGACCAAGTTGGTTGGGAAGTTAGCGGTAGAGAAATGAGCGCGTTCGTTGATGCTAAACAATCTTACTGGAACAGTGCAAACGAAGGTTTAGGCGTTGTAGTTCCCAAACAAAAGAACTATCATATTGCAAAACCGTTCGATATTTCTTACGAATGTCGTAGTGAAATGTGCAAATATATGACTGATGCTGGTATTGAAATCAATTACCACCACCCCGAAGTTGCTGCATCTGGTCAATTTGAAATTGAACCACAACTCGGCGAAGTCGTTCATATGGCGGACGCTACTATGATGATTAAATACATCATTCATAACACCGCCCTAAAGTACGGCAAAACCGCAACCTTTATGCCCAAGCCCATTTACGGCGAAGCAGGCAGCGGTATGCACGTTCATATGCTTTTAATGAAAGACGGCAAGCCCGTGTTCTCTGATGATAACGGTTACGCACACTTGAGCGAAACCGCGCACTACTTTATGGGTGGACTCTTAAAGCACATCGCATCACTTTGTGCGCTTACCAACCCCAGCACTAACTCGTTTAAGCGTTTAGTTCCTGGTTTTGAAGCACCCGTAACCGTAGGTTATGCAACGTCTAATCGTAGTGCGGTTATTCGTATCCCCGCATACGCAAAATCTCCCGAAAAGAGAAGATTTGAACTTAGAAACCCCGATGCAACTTGCAACCCGTACTTCTGCTACGCAGCAATCTTGATGGCTGGTCTTGACGGTGTTAAAAACAAAATTGACCCGCACAAAAACGGTTGGGGTCCTTACGACGTAAACCTTTACCATCTCCCCGAAGAAGAAAAGGCAAAACTCCAAGGCTTACCCGTATCGTTAGAACAAGCGCTTGACGCTTTGGAAAAAGATAACGATTACTTAACCGCAAACGGCGTATTCCCCAAAGAACTTATTGCAAACTTCATTAAAACCAAGCGTGCAGAGTGTAGAGAACTTTCAGCAATTCCTAATCCTGCTGAGTTTGACAAATACTTCAATCTTTAAGAGCAAATAAACTGCGCAATACTGCGTTAACTGCTTAGCGTTTTGATTTCGATAACCAAAAAGGTTAATCTCATCCAAAACGCGTCGCGAGCCTTGTCTTGCTTGTTTCTTCACTCTTAAAGCAATTTTTTGCGCAGTCGAGCCTAGCCACACTTGTATCTAAACCCTTAAAGCAATAGCAAATAAACGGCGCAATACTGCGTTAACTGCTTTGCGTTTTGACTTCGATAACCAGACGGTTAATCTCACCCAAAATGCTCGCTGTTTACGGCTGACTTGCAAATATGCTTTACAAAAGAAAAAACAAAAAAATTAAAACGGCTAACTTTTTCGTTAGCCGTTTTTTTATTGATAAAGTTGTTTGATTAGTTTAATAAATTTTGTTTTTGCTTGGTTTTTAGAATTATCTTTTTGATAGCAAACCCCAAGTTTGCGGGTTATTTCAGGGATAAGTTTTACCGTGTGTGCGCCTTTTCGCTTAACCTTTAGCATAAGCGACGGCAGTACTGCAACGCCTATTCCGTTTTCAACCATGGAGATAACTGAAGATTCATCAATAGAATCGTATTTGATTATTTCCTTAAACTTAGTTAAGTCAATATAATCGTTTAAGTTGCTTTCATTATATAAAATATATGGCAAATCGTAAAGGTCGCTTGCGGTTGCAGTTTTTTTGCCCCTTAAAACGTCCGCGGGCGCGTAAATCATATACGGATCGTCTATGATATCTATTCGGCAAGCGTTTTGAACTTGCGCGTCGGTAAAAATTACGTCCGCAACTCCGTTGCTAAGCCAGTTTTTTAAGTTGTTGTCCGTTTTTATAGAAACTTTTACCGTGGGGTTTTGCTCTTTAAACTTCTTTATAATTTCGGGTAGAATATGCTGGGCAATACTTGAGTAAGTACCTATGCGCAAATTCTCGTTTTTTTCATTTAAGTTCTTAGCCGCAATCAAAAGTTCCTTTTCCGCATTAACGAGTGCATTGAGTTTTTCAAGCAAAAGTTCGCCGTTTTCATTTAAATAAACGCCGCTAAAAGTTCTATTTAAAATTTTAACGCCCAACTCGTTTTCAATTCCGTCCACTATGTGTGATAGGGCGGATGGGGTATA
Source organism: Christensenellaceae bacterium (assembly GCA_045594285.1). Lineage (GTDB taxonomy): Bacteria > Bacillota > Clostridia > Christensenellales > Borkfalkiaceae > UBA1259. Next base: position 231,119 of record JAZNYF010000010.1, read on the forward strand.
TGATAATTCTTCCGCCGCCTTGGAAAAACTTTTCTTTTCAACGCTAAGAAGTAGCGCCCTAATTTTTTCTACGTCCATGAAAACCACCTTGTGAAAATTTTTCACACCCTTATTATAAACTTTCGTTTCACACCAGTCAACTAAAATAGTATAATATGCTAAGAAATTTTAGGACGGAAGAAGTATGTTAAAGAGCGAAAAAATAAACAAAACTGCACTTGCTTACGCAATGCTGATATTCGTAATATTTTTATGGGGTGCATCTCCGCTTATTAACGCGGTGCTTAACGATAAGTGCTCCGTGGGGTTAAGAAGTGTTTTGATAAGTGGGATTTCCGTTATAACCTTGCTTATTATCTGCGGAAAAAGATTAAAAAATTTAAATAAAGAATACTTAAAGTGGGCGTTGCCGACGGGTGCGTGCGTTGCAATAGCATCAATAACGCAAAAAATAGGGCTATATTACACCACGCCTACAAAGTACGCGTTTTTAGAAAATTTATCTTGCGTAGTAGTGCCTATAATATTGTTTTTTGCAATAAAAAAACGCCCAAGTGCCTTGACCATAATATCAAGCGTGTTGTGTTTAATAGGTGCGTTCGTTTTAGGCGGTATGAATTTTAGTGCGGAAAATATTTCTTTCGGCATAGGCGAAGTTTTGTGTTCATTAGCGGGTGTGCTTTATGGTGTAAACATAGCCTACACGGGCGATAAAATTAAAAAATTCGACGCGCTTTTGTTTCTTTTCGTTCAACAATGTGCAAGTGCGTTAATAAGTACGGTTGCTCTATTCGTATTTGCAGGCGTTAAAATAAACGGCGCGCCTATTGAAGTTGTGTATTTTACTTTTGATGCAACTAATATTTTGCTTATTCTTGCAATTGCACTCGTTTCAAACGTGCTTTGTTGGTTTTTAAGAATTTACGCCTTAAAATTCGTTAATCCTACGGCTGTTGCGGTAATGATGCCTTTCTCCGCTGTGGTAACTGGGGTTATGTCGCTTGTTGTCGGTATTGATACTTTAAGTACCGAGTTCGTAGTAGGTGCACTAATCTCGCTCGTTGCGGTAATACTCTCAAGTATTGCCGATATTAAGTACGAACATAAAGCATAATACAAGTTGGCAAGAAATAATAAAATGGTGTTTTTTGTAAGAATTGTTTAAAAAGCAGCATATTTTAAGCAAAATCGTTGACAAGATAGTATTCTTGTAGTATACTGATAAAAAATTTAATATTTGAGATTAAGATAGAGGCGCGGTTGCCAAGATAAGTTTAAGGCGTGGGTTAAAAGGTCTTTTACGGTAAAGGGGCAACTGCCGAGAGTAAAATTTTACCCAAAAGGTTTTACTCGGGCGTAACGATAATATCGGTACGACTGTCATCGCAAACGCGGTGTTGCGCTATTAAATACTTATAGAATTAAAAGTCACAGGTGTTTTTAGCGCTTTGTGACTTTTTTAATTAGACAAAAAACCTTTGTTGCAATCTTGAAGATTATATTTTAAAAATTTTTATATACAAAAGGAGAATTTTTATGGAAGGTACTTTTTGGGCGTTCCTTCCGGCGATTATAGCAATCGTGCTTGCGCTTGTTACTAAACAAGTTTATATCTCGCTCTTTTTCGGGATATTGGTCGGCGCGTTGATGTACACCGGTGGCGACGTACTTAACGGACTCTTTACGCTTTACGACGTAATGAGCAAAAAGGTTGGGGAGAACGTTCCCATTATCGTGTTCTTGGTAGTGCTTGGCATTTTGGTTATCTTAATGCAAAAGTCTGGTGGTGCTAAGGCGTATGGAGATTGGGCTAGTAAAAACATTAAGTCTAAGAGCGGTGCGCTTGCCGCTACTGCTGGACTTGGTTGCTTAATTTTCGTTGACGACTATTTTAACTGTTTAACGGTTGGTTCAGTTATGCGCCCCGTAACCGACAGATTTAAGGTTTCAAGATCAAAACTTGCGTATATTATCGACGCAACCGCAGCGCCCGTGTGCATTATTGCACCTATTTCAAGTTGGGCGGCGGCTGTTGCTGGTGAACTTTCTGGCGATGGTATTATGGTTTTCATAAGCACTATTCCCTTTAACGTCTACGCAATACTTACTCTCGTAATGGTTTTTGCGCTTTGCTTTATTAAGTTTGACTTCGGTAGAATGAAGAAAAACGATATGATAACCTTTACTACTGGCGACGTTCACTCTGGGCTAACGGAAGACGTGGAAAAGAATGATGAAGTGGTTGCTAACCCCAAAGGAAAAGTTCGCCATCTTATTATCCCCGTAGTAGTTTTAATTCTTTGCTGCATCGGTGGTATGATTTATACTGGTTACTTCTTTGACTGGGAAACCGAACTCATCACTAACGTTCCGCAATCATCAAACGTAATTGAAGCGTTTTCTAATTGTTCAGCGGGTCATTCACTTGCAATCGGTTCAACCGTTGCTCTCATAATAATTGCTGCGTACTATATGATAGCAAGAATAGTAAATTTCAAAGATATGATGAGCAGTATTACTGAAGGTTTTAAAGCAATGGTTCCCGCAATACTTATTTTGACCTTTGCTTGGTCAATTTCTGGCATTATGGGCGCTAAGGGAGGCTATCTCGATGCGCAAGCGTTCGTTCAAAACAACCTTGCAAACAGCAACTTCCCGACGGCTTTATTCCCTGTAATTTTCTTCATTCTTGCTGGCGTAATTGCTTTTTCTACCGGCACTTCTTGGGGAACGTTTGGCGTACTCGTACCTATCGCGGTAACCCTTTTGGGCGGCGAAGGAACGCTTACTATTATGACCGTTTCAGCAACGCTTGGCGGCGCAGTATTCGGCGACCACGTTTCACCCATTTCAGACACGACCATTTTGGCATCTGCTGGTGCACAATGTAACCACGTTGAACACGTAAACACCCAACTTCCGTACGCGGCATTAGTTGCGGGTATAGCAGCGGTAACCTATATAGTAGGTGGCGTGTGTGCAACCCTTGGCAGCGTGCTTAGCGGAATAATTATGTGGGCTGTTGCATTAGTTTTATTTGCTGGCGTAGTTGTTTTGATTATGTTCTTGAACAAGAAAAAAGGACAAGTAGAACAAACGGCAAAAGTAGATATGGAAGCACCTATTGAATAATAAAACGAATAAATTATGACGACCTAAAACACAAATAAAAAAACACCGACTTTTAACAAAAGTCGGTGTTTTAATTTTAAGTTAATAGTTAAAGAAGATTATTCTTTTTTAGCGGCGTCAGCAACGTCTTCAGCAACGCTGTTTTCTTCTTTTACTTCCATTGTTTCTTGTGCTTTAAGTTCTTCAAGACGTTCATCAGTAACACCGCGGCGAGCGTTAAGTTCGGCGGTCATTTGAGCAACTTTCTTCTTGTTTAAGTTGTAGATGAAAGTGATTGAAACGAACATTACGATAGCACTGAATGAGTAGAGAGCCGCAACGAGCCATTTCATATTTTCAGCAACAGCAAAGGGTTGTGCAGCACCTAACTCACCGTCATAACCGAGCGCACCCATGATAAGGATAACTGCAGACGGTCCAAGACCTTGAGCGAGTTTTCTGAAGAAAGAGTGGAGTGAGTAAACAGTACCTTCTTCTTTAGTGCCGTTCTTCCATTCGTTGTAGTCGATGGCGTCAGCCATAAGCGCCCAAGATACGCAGGTGTAGAAACCTAAACCAAAACCAAAGAAAACTTGAGCAACAACGTAACCAATAAGACCTACCGTACCGTTACCTAAAGGTAAGAACAATAAGAGTGCACCGAAAGTACTTACGGCAGCACCAACAGAACAAGCTTCTTTCTTGCCCCATTTGTTTACGATGTTTTTAATAAACGGCATAAACGCGAACATGGGGAGATAACTTATAAGCATTATGATACCTGAAATTTGTGCGTTACCAAAGTAAGATTGGAATAAAACGGCAGTAGCGGTTGAAGAACCTTGCATACCGATGAACATTGCCATAGCAGCGAGAGTTGCGCCGATAGCAGCGGGGTTTTTAAGGAAGTTCCACATTGCTTTGAACACGTTGAACTTAACCTTCTTTTCGCTAACCTTAACGGTGCTTTCTTCTACGCGGATAGTGGTGGTTTTAAGCATGTAAAGGAAGCAAATTAAGCCGATAACGCCCATAACGATAGCTGCGATGAAAACGGTTTCACCTTTAAGGTTGTTAGAAGCGTCGTAGCAAAGAATGGGAAGAAGAACCATCGGTAAAATGTTACCGATCATTGAACCGATTGAACGCCAAGTTGAGAGTTGTGATCTTTCAGCGCCGTCTTGGGTGATAACTGACATCATTGAGCCGTAAGGTACGTTAGCAATGGTGTAGAAAGCATCCCACAAAATATAACCGAGCACGAAAAGGATACATCTCATAACGAGCGGAGCTTTAGGTAAGGGAAGGAAGAAGAACAACCCAGAGAATAATAAACCGAGCGCACCTACGAAGATGTAAGCTTTAAATTTGCCGTGTTTATATTTTCTCTTGTCCGCGTCGAACATAGAGCCGAGAAGCGGGTCGTTGATCGCATCCCAAAATTGAACAACTAAAAGTAAAATAGCATAGAGTTCTTCGCCGAGCGCCATAAATTGCGTCCAGAAGATAGCCATAATAGAACTCTTTAATGCAAAACTCATATTACAACCTAAGTCGCCGGCTGCATATGAAAGTTTGTCCCTCATACCGAAGGGACGAGTCTTGTTAACGGTTTTTTCCATAATTTCCTCCTGATAATATATTTGGGGCAGCGAAAAACCGCACTGACTGCCCCGTTAATTCATGTAAACATTATATATAATGTAGATATAAAAGTCAATACCCATTTTTGTTTTTGTCCGTGTTTTGCAAAAAAAAAACGATAAAAAACCCCCTAAAAACGCCATAAAAAACATTTTTGCTATTGACACTTTAGAGATGTTCAAGTATAATATTCTATAGTAATTGTAAAAATATACGTGCAAAACGTTTTTGGAGGAAACAATGAGAAATATTGTAAAAATTAACGACGGTTGGAGTTTTTATAAAAACAATGCCGACGTGTCAGCGCTTAGCGGCGAGTGTGAAGCCGTTAACCTTCCGCATTCCTGGAACGCGGTTGACGGTCAAGACGGTGGGAACGACTATTTCCGCGGCGCTTGTGTTTACACTAAAAAATTTGCTAAAGCAGACCTTCCCGAAGGGGAAAAGGTTTATATTGAAATTCGCGGTGCAAACTCATCAGCAGAACTTTTTGTAGACGGCAAGAGTTTAAAAGTTCATCACGGTGGTTATTCTACTTGGCGTGTAGACATTACTGATGAAATTAAAGATGAAATTGAAATCGCTATTAAAGTGGATAACTCTGCAAACGATTTCGTTTATCCGCAAATGGCAGACTTTACTTTTTACGGTGGTATTTATCGTGACGTGTATTTAATCGGCGTACCCGCAACCCACTTTGACCTTGATTATTACGGCGCGCCCGGTATTAAGGTTACGCCCGTTATGGACGGCGCAAACGCTAGCGTTGAAGTTGAAGTTTATATCACCGATATGCTTGACGGGGATAAGGTTAAATATACTATTACCGATAAAGAAGGCAAGATCGTTGCTGAAAATACGGTGGCGGACAAAAAATTTGAATACGTTATTGAAAACGCGCACCTTTGGAACGGTAGAAAAGATCCGTATCTTTATTCAGCAAAGGCGGAAATTATCCGCGACGACGCGGCTATCGACTGCGTTAGTGCTACTTTTGGTTGTAGAAGTTTTAAGATTGACCCCGAACTCGGCTTTATCTTAAACGGCGAAGAATATCCCTTGCGCGGCGTATCACGCCACCAAGATAGATGGGGCATCGGTAACGCACTTTTACCCGAACATCACGAAGAAGATATTGATTTGATTATGGAAGTTGGCGCAACTACGATTAGACTTGCGCACTATCAACACGATCAATACTTCTACGACCTTTGCGATAGAAAAGGCTTGGTAATTTGGGCGGAAATTCCGTACATTTCAAGACATCTTCCCAAGGGCAGAGAAAACACTATTTCTCAAATGAAAGAACTTATTGCGCAAAACTATAACCACGCGTCAATTTTCGTTTGGGGGCTTTCTAACGAAATCACTATGGGTGGCGCAAACGACCCTGATTTGTTGGAAAATCACCACATCTTAAACGACTTAGTTCACGAATGGGATAAAACCCGTCTTACCACGATGGCTTGCGTTTCTATGTGCGGTATGGACGAACCTTACGTTCAAATCCCCGACGTCGTTTCATATAACCATTACTTTGGTTGGTACGGCGGCGACACTTCTATGAACGGTCCTTGGTTTGATAAATTCCATGCAAAATATCCTAATAAGCCTATCGGTGTAAGTGAATACGGTTGTGAAGCGCTTAACTGGCACACTTCTAACCCTAAACAAGGCGATTACACCGAAGAATATCAAGCATATTATCACGAAGAACTTATTAAACAACTCTTTACCCGCAAATACATTTGGGCAACACACGTTTGGAATATGTTTGACTTTGGTGCGGACGCTAGAGCGGAAGGCGGCGAAAACGGTCAAAACCACAAGGGCTTAGTTACTATGGATAGAAAGTACAAAAAGGACGCTTTCTATGCATATAAAGCATGGCTCTCTGATGAACCGTTCGTTCACCTTTGCGGTAAGCGTTATATTGACCGCGTTGAAGACGTTACTAAAGTTACGGTTTACTCAAACCAACCCGAAGTAGAACTTTTCGTTAACGGCGAAAGCATCGGTAAAAAGCAAAGCCCCGAACACTTCTTCTATTTTGACGTAGAAAATAAGGGCGAAAGCAAAATCGTTGCAGTAGCGGGCGACTTAAAAGACGAAGGCGTTATTAGAAAGGTTGATGAAATGAACCCCGATTATATCCTTAAAGAAAAGGGAGCAGTTCTCAACTGGTTTGACGTTGAAGAAAAAGAAGGCAGATACTCACTCAACGACAAAATGAGCGATATTTTGGCATCTTTCTGGGGTAAACTTTGGTTTGCAAAAATCGGGCTTAAGATAAAGAAAGCGTTGTCTGGCGGCAAGGCTAAAGAAAAATCCGGCTTTGAACTAAGTGAAGATATGATGCAAATGATGGGCGGCTTTACCGTACTTCGTTTAACTTCACTTATGGGAATGATGGACTTATCTTGGACGAAAGAAGAACTTCTTGCGATGAACAAAGAACTTAACCGCATCAGAAAACCCAAAAAGGTAAGAGAAAAGAAACAATAATGAAAAATAAAATTAAAAAACCGACCACGTTTGGTCGGTTTTTTCTATACATTATATAATACAATATAATAGTAAAAAGAGAAAAGCGCGTGGAAAAACTTTCACGTGCTTTATTTTTCTAATAAAAAGTCTACTGATACTTCAAAATAAGCGGCAATCGTAACAATCATATCCAAATCAGGCTCGCGGCTGCCCGTTTCCCAAAAACTTATCGTTTGGTTGCAAACGCCAAGAATATCCCCCAACTGGCGCTGAGAAAGTTTTTTCTCTATCCTTAATTCTTTTAATCTTTTACCAAAAATATTATCTTTCATATGAACAAGTTTACTACAAAATGTAGGAAAACACTTGACATCCTACATAATGTAGGATATAATAAATTTCAAAAAATTTTTATATAGGGAAACAAGTAAAATAAATAGTTAAAACATAGTAATTGTGCTATGTAAAAAGTGAAAGATAGGCATTAAAAGGCAAAATAAGCGTTAAAAACTTTACAGTTCTCAAAAAAATATCCTAAAAACGTAAAATTTTTTCGTTAAAAATATTAATATGTTTGACACACGCCACAAAATGATGTATAATCAAGCCCTAACAATAAAAGAAAAAAACTTTGATTAGAAGAAATTTTTAGTGTGTTTTTCTTTGGTGTGTCAAATGTTGACGCTAAAAACTTTACAGTTCTTAGAAAGTTAAAAAACAGTGGGACGTGATGTTAAATTTATTTGACACACAACAAATTGATGTTTTATTTACTCCAAATGAATTGTATGCAACCGATATAGGGCTTTTACGTGTTGGCTTATCGGCTATAGGAAAAGAAAAAATGAAAAAGGTAGAAAACAAAAAAAACAAAGTTGGCGTTTTTACAAGTATATTTGGCTGGGTGAGTTTCGCGCTTGCTTTAATCGTTGCTGCAACAACTTTTATATCGTTTTTTAGCGACAGCAAAAACGGTAAAGAGTTTTTTGGCGTAAAGATGTTTATAGTTCAAACCGACTCAATGAGTAAAGGAGAGTCGGAAGATAGCGAAGTTTTCTTTAACGCGGGCGACGTCGTTTTGATTAAGACGGTTGAAGATAAGACTAAATTTAAAGAAGGCGACGTAATCGCGTTTATATCGTTAAACCCTGATAGTTACGGCAAAACGTTAACCCACAAAATTCGTGAAGTAAGATACAACACCTTTGGTAAGTTAATAGGTTACGTAACGTACGGTATCAATACCGACACTAACGACCAAACGCTCGTTCAACCAGAAAACGTTATCGGTCAGTACGTTGGCAAAGTTCCAGTCGTAGGGCACGTTTTTGCGTTCTTAAAAACGCAAAGCGGCTACGCTACTTGTATATTGTTTCCATTTATGTTGCTTGCTATACACTTTAGTATAAAACTCGGCGGGCTTTTAGAAAGAAGGCGCCTTAAAAAACTCGGTTTTGACGTGGACGGGGCTATAAAAGCTGCTGAAGATGTAAAGGAAGTAAAAGAAATTGTTTCAACCGCAGAAAAATAATTAAAATAATTAGATAATAAAAATCTGTACCACAACAGAGTTTTATTCATAAAACCCAAAGGCAGAAAAGTCAATCTTTGTGATTGGCTTTTTTGTCTTTTTATGCCTTAAAATTAAAAATTGCCGTTTTGCTTTACAACCGTAAAAATTTTATATATAATTAAAGGGTACGTAAAAGGAGAAATTATGTTCAAAATATTGATTGCTGAAGACGATTATAAAATACGTCAATTATTTGGTAGGGTGCTCTCTAAACAAGGTTACACCGTTAAGGGTGTTTCTAACGGTAAGGAAGCGCTTTTAGCCATTGAGCAAGAATATTACGATATTATCATTTCAGACGTTATGATGCCCGTTATGGACGGTTATGAACTCGTCCGCGCGCTCAGAGATAGCGGAAACAATATCCCAGTGCTTATGATTACTGCAAAAGCCGAGTTTGACGATATGCGCCAAGGTTTTCTTGCGGGTACTGACGATTATATGGTTAAGCCCATAAACGTAAACGAAATGGTTATAAGGGTAGGGGCATTACTTCGCCGTGCACAAATGATGAACGAGCGCCGCCAAGTTATAGGCGGAACGGTTTTAGAGTGTGATTCGCTTACCGTTATCACTAACGATGAAAGCATCGTTTTACCCCAAAAAGAGTTTATGCTATTATATAAAATGGTTTCTTTCCCCGGTAAAATTTTTACCCGCCAACAAATGATGGACGATATTTGGGGGTATGAAAGTTCTTCCGATACGCACACGGTTGACGTGCACATCGGGCGCTTAAGGGAGAAATTCCGTTCTAACCCTGATTTTGAAATAGTTACTATTCGCGGAATAGGGTTTAAGGTGGTGAAAAAATGAAAAAGCCCAACTTTAAAAAATACGGCAGTTGGAAAAACTGGAAACGCCCTAGTTTTCAGTTTTACTTCGTGCTTTTCGTAACGCTGGTAGTTATAATTACGGTTATGGCGTCGGGGTTGCTTTCTGAACTATTAGAAATATGGGTTGGGGAGAGCGTTTCTATCCCCACAATTTTGGTAATGTTCGTGTTCGGTTTAGTTATCGGCTGGGTTTTGTCGTTCTTTATAAGTTTATTCTTGCTTAGGCCTATCCGCTCACTTCAATCGGCAATGAACGAAGTTGCTGAAGGCAATCTTGATATCAAGGTTGAAGAAAAAAGCCACTTTGACGAGATTGAAAACATAAACCACTCGTTTAACCTTATGACTAAAGAGTTAAACGCCAACCAACTTATCCAAAAAGACTTTATTTCTAACGTTTCGCACGAGTTTAAAACTCCGCTCAGTACCATCGAAGGTTACGCAACGCTCTTGCAAGATAAAACCTTAACCGACGACGAGCGTGAAGAATACGCTAAAGAAATCGTTTCAACGACAAAAGATATGACCGAACTTGTTGGAAACATATTACTTTTGTCTAAAATTTCTAATCAAGCAATTGCTTATCAAAAGAAAGAATATTCTTTAGACGAGCAACTCCGTAAAGTAGTCGTGGCACTAGAGCCTAAATGGTCGGCAAAAAACATTGAACTAAACGTAGACTTTGACTCCGTTATTATTAACTCTAATGAAAACCTTATGTTTAACGTTTGGAGAAACTTGATTGAAAACGCCATTAAATTTTCCCCTCAAGGTGGTGAAATTAAGTTGTCGTTAAAAACTGATAACGGCAAGGTGCTTTTTAGTGTTTCCGACCAAGGCGAAGGTGTAAAAGAAGAAGACAAAAAGTATATTTTTGAAAAGTTTTACCAGTCGGATACTTCGCACAAGCAAGAAGGTAACGGTTTAGGGCTTGCATTAGTTAAAAATATTTTAAGCATTTTCGGCGGAAGCGTAAGCGTGGAAAATTTACAGCCTAAAGGGTGCTGTTTTACCGTTACGCTCTAATTTTTTTGCGGAACTTTCAACAATTGTTGAAAGTTAATTGACACAAAGTTTAATTTTATGTAGTAAAATTTACTTGCATAATGGGAGATACTAGGTATCTCTAACGCTCAGGAGAAGTATAATGAGTTTGGAAAATAATTGCATTGACGGTAAATTGTTTGAAAGACTTTTGACTTTTGGTGCATTAAATCTTCAAGCAAACGCGAAAGAAATCAACGACCTTAACGTGTTCCCCGTTCCCGACGGCGACACTGGTGATAATATGTACGCAACGCTTGCCGGTGGGGTGGATAGCCTTAAAAAACAAGGAGAATACTCTATCGATAGTAAGGCTAGCGCTTTGGCAGAAGGGATGCTCCTTAACGCAAGGGGCAATTCGGGTGTGATTTTATCACAGTTGTTCTACGGTATAGCGCAAGGGCTTTTAGGGTTAAAAGTTGCAACCGTGCCCGAGTTTTGCGGTGCGCTAAAGAAAGGAGTAGAGTGCGCTTACAAGGCGGTTGTAAAGCCCGTTGAAGGCACTATTTTGACCGTGGCTAGAGAAGCAGCGGATAGGGTTTGTGAAAAGGTCGGTGTTGACACCACTTTGGAAGGGTTTTTTCTTGAATACTTAAAAGAACTTAAAGTTTCACTGCAAAAAACCCCCGAACTTTTAGAAGTTTTGAAAGAATCGGGCGTAGTTGATAGCGGCGGGGCTGGCTTGGTTTGTATTGCCGAAGGCTTTTACAAGGCTATCGTTGGCGATGAAAGTTTGGCGGAAGTTGCTTTTTCCGCACCCGCAGCAAAAAACGATATCAATACCGCGGACTTTGATGAACGCAGCAAGATGGACTTTGGTTACTGCACCGAAGTTTTAGTTCAACTTTTATCTTCTAAAGGGGATATTGCTCAGTTTAATCTTGATAGTTTAGTCGAATTTTTAACCAGTATCGGTGATAGCGTTGCCGCCGTTCAAACAGGAACTAAGGTTAAAGTTCACGTACATACTATGACGCCCGCACTCGTTTTGGGTGAGTGTCAAAAGTACGGCGAATTTATTTCCGTCAAGATTGAAAATATGACCTTGCAACACAACAACACGCTTTTGGAAGAAAAACCAAAAAAGCGTGAAAAAACCGCTATCGTTGCGGTTGCTTCTGGTGAGGGTTTAGCGCAAATTTATCTAGACAACGGTGCTGATTACATAGTTAGTGGCGGGCAAACGGATAACCCGTCTACGGAAGACTTTATAAAAGGTTTTGACCAAGTCAACGCGGATACCGTATTCGTTCTTCCAAACAATAAAAACATAGTTTTGGCGGCTAAACAGGCGGCGGAATTATATATAAATTCTAAAGTTATCGTGCTTCCGTCAAAAACTCCGCAACAAGTTTATTCCGCGCTTGCGCTTTGCATTAAAGGCGATGAAGATATGATGCAAGCGGATATGACTGAAGGTATTGAAAGCGTGGATAGTTACGCTATAACTTACGCGGTAAGAGATGCGTTCGTAAACGGCATAGACATTAAAGAAGGGGATTACATGGCGTTCTCTCCCGATGGGCTTATGCTCAGCGAAAAAGACCTTTTATCAGCGTTTAAGCATATGATTGACAGTGCTGACGGCGTTGAAGACAAAGAAATAGTTACCATTTTCTATGGTAAAAACGTTGATGAAGCGTTAAAGCAAGGCGTTAGAGAGTTTATTGAAGAACGCTTGAGAGACGCTGAACTTATTGAGTACGAAGGCGGTCAAGAAGTTTATTCTTTCTTGGTTGCTCTTGAATAAAAAACGAAAATTATAAGGAAAATAATTATGAAAAACGTTCTTCTTATCGGTGATTCTATCCGTATGGGGTATGAAAATTACGTTCGTGATGCTTTCAGCGGCGTTGCGGAAATCAAAGCGCCCGAAGGCAATTGCCGTTACGCTTTGCAAGTTTTAAGATATGCGCACGAATGGAGAAAGTATTTTACTTGCACTCCTGAAGAAGTTGATATCGTGCACTGGAACGCTGGGCTTTGGGACGTTCTCCGTATGTACGGCGACGAACCTTTAACCCCCGTCGAATTTTACGCTAACCTTATCAAGCGTATTGATACAAGACTTCGCTTATTATTCCCCAACGCAAAGATTATTTTTGCAACTTCAACTAATGTTCAGCAAGAAAAGTACGGCGAAAAGTTGAAAAGACTTAACTCGGATATTATCGCGTACAACAACGCGGCTTTAGAAGTGCTTAAAGATACCGATACCATTATCAACGACCTTTACGCGTTCACTAAAGATATTCCTGATTCTTGCAGAAGTGATATGACGCACTTTAACACCCCCGACGGCGTAAAGGCTATGGGCGGTAAAATCGTTGCAACCCTTTGCAAAGAACTCGGCGTAGATCCCAGTGAACTTGCCGTTCCCGATGCTATCCCGCCGGAAATTTCCGCTCAAGTATTAGGTTTTTAATTGATGCTTTAAAGATATATTACTAATGGAGAAGATTATGAAAAGAAAGGTATTTTGTACTTCAACGGGTTGCCTAGAATACGCGCCTGCGCGCTATCTTGAACAACACGACATCGGCATTATTAGAGTACACGTGCTATTTAACGGCAAGGATATGTTGGAAGGGTTAGATTTAGACCCCGTTGATTTTTACAAACAACTTGAAAAGGTTGACGACGTAAAGAATAATCTTCCTAAAACCGCTATGCCAACGCGTGCGGAAATTATGGAACACTTTGATAAGGCTGTCGCTGACGGTTATGAAGAACTTATAGTAATAGCCATCAGTTCTGGGCTTGGCGGAACTTACAACCTTATAAGACTTGTTGCAGAAGAATATAAAGAAAAAATCAAAATTCACGTTATCGACGCTAAAATCACTTGCTTTGCTGAAGGCTTGCTTGCTGTTAAGGCGGCGGAACTTATCGAAAAGGGCGTAGATATTCCAACTATCTTAAAAGAAATTGAGTGGATTCAAAAGAGAATGGAACTCTTTGGCATAGACGGCAGACTTGATTACCTTATTTATAACGGTAGACTTAAAGGTGGCAAGGCATTCTTTGGTAAAATGCTTTCAATTTGCCCGGTTATCCACTTTAACGAAGTGGGTGAATTAGTGCCCCTTTGCAGTGTTAGAACGCAAAAGAAAGCGCTCCAAAAAACTTGTGAACTTTTAAAAGAAATTATCGGCGATAGAAAGAGTGAAGATTATATCTTGCTCCACTTATACACTGGAACTTCAGTCGTTGACCAACTCGTTGAAATTGAAAAAGATTACGGCATTAAAACCAACCACGAACGCGTAATTATGTCGCCCGTTAGCGGTTGCCATAACGGACCGTGGCTTGCGGGGTATATTTACGTGCCTATTCGCCGTGATAGTGAGCCGTTAGAATAGAAGAAATTAAAACACACTTTTGGTTTTTGCTGGGGTGTGTTTTTTGCTTGCTATAAAGAGTTATAAATGTTATAATTTAGAAAACGTTTAGGGAGAAAAAGTTATGATACATTCGTTTTTATTGATAGGGCAATCTAATATGGGCGGCCGTGGTTTTAAGACCGAAGTCGACCCTATTAGCGATGATAGGATTTTCGTTTTAAGAAACGGGCGTTGGCGCAAAATGTATAATCCCGTAAACCCCGATAGAGTTACTTCGGGCGTAAACTTGGCGGAAACTTTCGCGCTTTCTTACGCTGATTATAAAGGCGTACAGGTAGGGCTTATTCCTTGTGCGGACGGCGGAACTTCGCTCGATCAATGGACGGTTGGCGGACTTTTATTCGACCACGCTTGTTATCAAATGGAACTCGCGTCGAGAACTTCTACTATTGCGGGCGTATTGTGGCATCAAGGCGAATCTGACTGCGGTGCGGAAAGTCATCCTTTCTATAAGCAAAAACTTGCAGTTATTATGGAAGCGTTTAAAAAGAAATGTAATCTTTACGACGTGCCTTTCTTGGTTGGTGGATTAGGCGATTTCTTGGAAGACTGCCCCGTTGGAGAAGGTAAGTTCAAAAATTACGTTATCATCAACAAGGCGTTAGAAGAATACGCAAACGAAACTAAGATGACGGGGTTCGTTAGCGCAAAAGGTTTAGGCGCAAACCCCGACAATATGCATTTTAGCGCAAAAGCTCTCCGTGAGTTCGGTTATAGATATTTTGATGAATTCTTAAAATTAGAAGATAAAAACAAAGTATTCGTTGAAAAGGATACCGTTGACAACGCTATTAGAAACGAAATTGAACATTTATAAAATAGTTAAAAAACCGCAATATTACACAATATATTGTGGTTTTTTTGTAAAGTGTTTAAAAAGTATTTAAAATACGAGAAAAAACGCTAAAAAGTGGGTCAAAACGCTTGACTTAAAAGCAAAAATATTTTAATATATTTAAGCGTTTATAAGGAAAAGTTCGTGTTTTTTTCGGGATTAGCCCTCCTGAGTTTACCCTTATCGTGTACGGGTAACGGTGCTTTTTCTTAACATAAATAAAGAAACACAAGGAGAAATTCACTATGAAAACTTATATGGCTCATGCCGATAACGTTGAAAGAAAGTGGTACGTAGTAGACGCTGAAGGCGTTGTTCTCGGTAGACTTGCATCTAAAGTTGCTGCAATTCTTCGTGGTAAAAATAAGCCCACCTTCACCCCCAACGTTGACACGGGTGACTTCGTTATTATCGTTAATTGTGACAAAGTTGTATTAACCGGTAAAAAACTCGAAAAGAAATATTATCAATACCACACCGGTCATATTGGTGGCTTAAAATCTATCCAATATAAGACCCTTATGGCTAACAAAGCAGACGTAGCCGTTTATGAAGCGGTTAAAGGTATGCTCCCCAAAAACTCTTTGGGTCGTAAGATGATTACCAAACTCAAAGTTTACAGAGGCGCAGAACACAACCATCAGGCTCAAAAGCCCGAAACGCTCAAATTGTTTTAATGAGGTGTAATTATGGCAAAGGCTACTAGTAAAAAGAAAGTTCAATACTGGGGAACTGGCAGAAGAAAGAAAGCGATTGCTCGCGTTCGTTTGCTCCCCGCTGGTGATGGCACTATCACTATCAATAAAAAGAGTCTTGACGAATACTTCGGTCTTGACACCTTGAAGTTCATCGTTCGTCAACCCTTAGTTCTTGTAGACGCACTCGCTAAGTATGACGTTTGTGTAAACGTATGCGGCGGTGGTTTCACTGGTCAAGCAGGTGCAATTAGACACGGTATTGCTCGTGCTCTTTTGCAAGCTGAACCCGAAACCAGAGCAGCGCTCAAAAAAGCTGGCTTCTTAACTAGAGATTCTAGAATGAAGGAAAGAAAGAAGTACGGTTTGAAAAAGGCACGTCGTGCTCCGCAATTCTCAAAGAGATAATTGTTTCAATCGAATACGAAAAGCATTGGAAGTTTTTCCAATGCTTTTTTGTTTTCTGGCTTATATGCGTCGCGTGGGTTCGTTTACTGCTTTGCGTGTTGATTTCGATGACCATCAAGGTCTATCTCACCCAACACGCTGCGCGAGCCTGCCCACGCTTGCATCTAAGCCTTGAAACATTTTGACTTGTATATGTGGCGTTTTGTTTTTTCAACGCCACATATACTGCGTGATACGTGCAAAACTTGCGCTTTTATTTGGTTACATATAAACATATGCGCCCTGCATAAAATGCTCGTTTTTCACGTCTGACTTGCATCTGTGGCGTTTTGTCGTTTCGTGGAAATTATCCAGCATCTAAGCCTTGAAACATTCTGGCGTTTTGTTTTTTAAATCTTATGTTTTTTTGTTTCGCCGTTTACTATTTTGGTTTTTTATGGTACAATATAATAAATCTTAATTGTTCGGTAATATATAGTGAATAAAATTATCGTTATAGGCTGCCCGGGTAGTGGCAAAAGCACTTTTTCTAGGGAACTAAATAAAATTACTGCTATTCCGCTCCATCACTTGGATAATATGTATTGGAATGCTGATAAAACGGTTGTTGAAAAGCAAGTTTTTCTTGATAGATTATCTTCCGTATTGGATAAAAACGAGTGGATAATTGACGGGAACTACGCGTCAACTATGGAATTAAGAATTAGGGCGTGTGATACGGTTATCTTTCTCGATTATTCGGCTAATATTTGCTTAGAAGGAATAAGGCAAAGAAGGGGCAAGGTTAGAAGCGATATGCCTTGGGTGGAAGCCGATAAAGACGACGAAGAATTTATTGAGTTTATAAAAAACTATAAAGAGCAAAATAGACCTAAAGTAATGGAACTTTTACAAAAGTATTCTTATAAAGATATCCATATTTTTTCAAATCGTGAAAAGGAACAAGAATTTTTAAGCAAATTAAAATAAAAAGGAGTTTTTATTATGAAAAAAATTATTGCAATAATATTATCAATATTATCAATGTTTACGTTTTCTGCTTGTTCGAATGAAAACGCTGTTTTAGAAGAGATAAAAACTTATGAAATAACGGGTGAAATTCGTTCTTTAGATATAGAGATTAACGCTGCGGATTTTACCATGGAACAAGGTGATAAGTTTTTAGTAGAGAGTAACTTAAAATACTTAACCGTAAGTAATGAAGGCGGCGTTCTTAAAATTGAGGACACGCTAAAAAACGCCGTGCACTATAACGGCGCGATTTTAAGGGTGTTTGTGCCGAGCGGCGCTTTATTTGATGAAGTTGATATTGAAACCGGCGCTGCAAAACTTACTGCAAAAACGCTTACTGCTAAATCTTTAGAATTAGAACTTGGCGCTGGTAACTTGCAAATAGATGACCTTGTGGTTTACAATGATGCAAAAATTGAAGGCGGTGCGGGTAAACTTACCGTAAAGAACGGAACAATCAATAATTTAACGATGCATTTAGGCGTTGGCACGTTGAGTATGACCGCTAAACTTCTTGGAGACAATGAAATAGAGTTCGGCGTGGGTAATTCAAATTTAACGCTTGCTGGCGGTGAAGAAGATTACAAAGTGGATATAGAAAAAGGAATAGGCAGCATCACCATGGGTGGAATAGCCCTTTCAAACTCTTGCAGCAAGGGTAGTGGCGAAACCGCCGTTAGTATTAAAGGCGGAGTAGGTGCGGTTACCGTTTCTTTTCAAAACTAAGAGTGTTTTTAAGGTGTAATATGTCTAATATTAGAAAAATGACGGCGGAAGATAAGCCGATTGTAATGGATATGATGCGCACGTTTTATTCTTCGCCCGCAGTTTTAAGTAACGGTTCTACTGAAATTTTTAACGCGGATATCGATGCGTGTGTGGGGGATAACCCGTATTTAGAAGGTTATATCTTTGAAGAAAGCGGAAAAATTTTAGGTTACGCTATGCTTGCAAAAAGTTTTTCAACCGAATTCGGCAAGCCGTGTATTTGGATAGAAGACTTATATATTTTAAGCGAATATCGCGGGAAAGGGATAGGTAGTAAATTCTTTGAATTTATAGAAGAAAAATACCCCGAACACTTATTCCGTTTAGAAGTTGAAGAAGAAAACGAGCGCGCGGTAAAAGTTTATAAAAAATGCGGGTTTGAAGTTCTTCCGTATATGGAAATGAAAAAGTAATTTATATAAAACTATAAAGGAGACTATAATGAAATTTGACAAAAAGAAAGTTTTAGATAAAATTGCGCTGGCGTTCGTGCCACTTTTACCTTTTTTGGTTTTAATTGCCCCGTATAGTTTTTTAAGTCAAGTAGTAATAGTAAACTTGCTTGGCTGTTCAGGCACGAATATATTTACTATTGTATTTTGGATTTTAATAGGTGTTGGCGATATAATTTTATCAATCTTTCTTGCAAAGAAAATTATTAAAGAAAACAAGGCTTTTACAATTGTTTATATCGTAATTGCAGCCGTGCTAATAGTTTTATTAACTTATTTTACTTGTTCTATTATGATGTTTAAGTAAAAGAACAGCGCTCATTTTGGGGCGCTGTTTTTAGATTTTACTCTTTTAACCAACTCGTCGTGTGAGTTTATGGTGCTTAGCATTGAAGATTGCAAGGGCGGTGGGGCTGTGCGCTGCGGCGTGGGCTTTTGCGCGGCGTTTTGCGACTTTTCGCCAAACAAGTTTGCAAGATTTATGGGCGAAGTGTCGCCCGCCTCACTTGGAGAATCGCTTTTATTTTGCTCGTAAAAGTTAAAAAAAGAATTTAAAAGTTTAAAAATGCCGAATTTATCCATTTTATTACCTTTTTAATTTATGAAAAAGTCTAAAAATTTATTGCAAAAGTTCGCTAAATAGTATATAATATATATCTGTATAACTGTGTAATATGTATATTCGGGGAAAGTCAAAAAGTTGACCGAATATAGACGGAGAATTTATGAAAAAGATATTTGTAAAAATTTTATCTTGCGTACTCGGTTTGTGCTTGCTTGGAACAACTCTTGCGGGTTGCGACAGTTGTGCTGAAGCAAACTGGGATAATACCGATATGACCAACTGGGGTAGCGTAGTTTCATACGGTGGTTTTCTTGCTGAAACCGATAACTACATCTACTATCTCAACGGCGTTGCAAATAAATCTGCAGATAATACTTACGGCAAGCCCGTTAAAGGTGCTTTGATGGTTGCGGATAAGAACGATTTATCAAAGACGGAAATCGCTCTCCCCAAACTCTTTACGGCAACCGATATCGGCGCAGGTCTTTATATCTTTGGTGATTACGTTTATTACGGAACTCCCAGTACTGATAAAGCATCAGACGGCACTGTTGCTAATAGTGATATGATGTTTAGACGTGCTAAACTTGACGGTACTGCTGACGAACTCGTTTTAACTATATCTTCACACTCAGCAAGTTATAGAATGGTTGAAAAGAACGGCACTGTTTACATCGTATATTACGATGCGGACTCAACTTCACTCATCAGCTACAATACCGCAACCAAAGAATCAATTACTATCGCTAAAACTGATGACAAAACTGAAGGCTTTGAATCGCTCACCAGTTACAGATTCCTTCATAACGATATGCTCGATTCTGCAGTTCTTGTTTTTGCTACCACCGTTTATAGCCTTCCGTATAACGAAGATATGAACGAAGGACTTGATTCAACCCGCCCCGTAGAATCTTACAATAAGATTTACACTTATTCAATCGGAGACGGCAAGGTTGGTGAAGTTTACGGCAAGTTGGTTTGCGACGGTTCGGTTAAGGAAGATACCTTTGCTATCATGGCAAACGACAGCAAATATATTTACATCCAAAAAACTACTGAATTCGGTAAGGTTACCGCTCACGCGCTCACCATTAACGAACTCTTAAACAAAGAAAAATCTACCGATGCTGGCGTTGAAGTAGTTGTTGAATACGCCACCACTTCTAACCTTGTTATAGATCTTGATAACGTTTATATCATGCCTGCTAAATCAACCGATTCAAACGGCACTACCACTACTTCTAACAAGATTTACAAAGATACGATGAGAGTTAGCAAGGAAGGCGAAAAAATCGACCATACCGAAACTAAGGCTCTTGCTGCAGTTGCATCTGACGTACACGCATTGTTGTTCGTTCACAAAGGTTATCTCTACTTTTACAACGCATCAATTGAAATTTGCAGAGTAGATCTTTCTAAGGGCGCTGAAGCGGTTATTGAACGCGTGTCTGATTCAACCACCACTGGTTCATCTACTTGGTACGCTCCTGAAATCGTAACCTTAAACGGTAAAGATTATCTTTTCTATTGTGATAGTTCAGCAATCGGTCTTTCTTATATTAAGTACGTTGACCTTAGCACTAAGGCTACTGAAGTTGACACCGATGACGACGGTGAAAACGATTTCTTCTACGTAGAAGGCGCACAAATTATCGGTCAAGTTACTTTGGAAGATCAAGCAAAGATTATGCAAGCAAAAATTGACGACATCGTAAACGGACTTGATGAACAAGGCGTTCTTCAATTTGAAACCGATGAAAACGGTGTATACGTTAAAAACGATGACGGCAAAATTTACGTGCAAGCACTTATCGAAGCAAGAAAAGAATACGATGAATTAGATGCTGACGTAAAAGAAAAGGTTAATGTAACTGATTTGGAAAATTATGAAAGAGCAGTTGAAGTTGCAAATCTTTTCTTCAAGCTTGACGGCATTGAAAAGATTTCAGCAAACACCACTTCAGGCGAAAAATTCGATGCATTGAAAGCCGCTTACGAAAGCATTAAGGCAGAAGTTAACAAGTACTATGCTGATGGCGAATATTCAAAGGTTGGCGTTTATATCCCCAACAACTTGAAGGCAAACTTCACCAAGGCGGTTAAGATGTTTGAACCGAAAGATAATAAATAATATTTTTCAAAATTCAAAAATAAAACAAACGGCGGAACAATTTCCGCCGTTTTTATTTGCCTAAAAAACATAGCAAAACACTAATATTCTGTCGAATTTTGTCGAAACCCAGAATATTGAAAAAATATTTTACAAAATTAGACAAATATTTTTCAAAATTCATTAAAATAAGTTGCATATATCGCGCAAATGATGTAAAATAAAATCACAAAAACAAAGAAAGGAGCGCATTATGCAAAAAAAGACAGTCTTTATATTACAAGACACAAAAGAACTTATTGACGAACTTAGCGCGCGTTTTGCAAACGAGCCTGATTATGAAATTGTTGGCAGTGCCGTGGATGGTATTTCGGCAATTTCTCTTATTGCGGACAAGAAACCCAAAATTTTAATAACTGGGTTGGTGCTTTCTGGTTACGATGGACTTAGCGTAATTCATAAGATTAAAGAACTCGGTTTGCAAATTAAAGTAATTGTATTGAGCGCGCTCAATACTGATGAAGTTATTTCTAAAGCAGTAGACGCGGGCGCTGATTATTTTATGGCAAAGCCTTATAACTTCGCTGCACTTAAAGAGCGCATTGACAATATGTTTGTAGAAAAGCAAGAAGTTCCTGCTAGTACTAGTTTTCATAAAGTTAGTTTAGAAGAAAAGATTAGCAAAATCTTTATCAACGTAGGTATTCCGCCGCATATAAAAGGTTACGGCTTTTTAAGAGAAGGCGTTAAGATGGCGGTTGAAGACCCCGAAATTATCAACAATATTACCAAGCGTTTATATCCCTCTATCGGTGAAAAGTATAACACCACTCCTAGTAAGGTTGAACGCGCTATCCGCCATGCGATAGAAGTCGCTTGGAATAGGGGAAGAATTGAAGCAATAAACAATATATTAGGCGTGCGCGCGTACGTAGGCGCAGAAAAACCCACTAACGGCGAATTTATAGCGTTGGTTGCTGATAAAATGCTGTTAGAGCAAGCGTAATTTTAAGGCTTTATAAACTTCGCATTTCGGCGTTACTGCTTCGTGAAAACAATCTCGATAACCAAAAGGGTTAATCTCGTCTATTTTCACTCACGAGCCTTGAACTGCTCGTTTCTAAAGCCTTAAAATAATTTAGTGTGAGAGCCTACTGCAACTTGCATTTACGCCTAAAAAAAGCAGGTAATATTGTTTTTTCTAAAACACGTTTTTATACCTTACGAAAAACTTTCGTAAGGTATATTATTGACTTTGACCATTTTAGTATTGTATACTATACTTGCAAAAGAAATTAGGAGAAATGATATGAAAAAGTATGGAGTTGACATTAAATGGCTTGCGGTAACTTCTTTTGAACTTCGTTTTGGCGATTTTACCGTTGTAACCGACCCGTATATTACCGAATGCGTTGGTACTGACCTTGATTACAATGCGGTTGAAAAGTGTGATGCAATTTGTCTTTCACACTCACACTGGGACCATATTACCGATATTCCAAGGCTTGCTAAAAAATTTAATCCTTTAATTTTATGCGGGGATAAAACTGCACTTCCTATGGCGAAGTGGCTTGATTATATTCCTGCTAACATCCATCCGATGTATCCCGATACTGAACTTGATTTTAACAGTGTTAAAATTCGTGCGCTTTATGGTAGACACACCAATCTTGGTAAGGGGATAATCGGAATTCGTGAAAGGGTAATGTCAAACCCCATTTGCGCTAACGATGAAGGCATTGCAAGTTTACAAGAAATAGGCTATTTTGAGTATAGAAACTACTTATTCACAACCCCCAACGGAACAAAGATTTTAATTTGGGGTAACGACCCGACGATAGACCAAGTAAACATGTGCAAGGCGTTAAAGCCCGATATTGCAATTATTCAGCGTTCAACTCCCCCCGCAGCGGCTGCTAAAAAGGCGGAATTTGTGGCTCAAATCGGTGCAAAGATTTTAATTCCGCACCATCACGATTTTAAGTGTGTTGACGATCCTTCAATCATTGAAAACTTTAAAAACGAATTCTTAAAGCGTGTACCAGACGGTAAATTTATTACCCCGAAACACGGTGAATGGATTAGTTTATAAGCAAAAAATTAAAGACCGTAGCGAAATGCTGCGGTCTTTTTTATTATTTATAAAAAAATTATTAAATTTTTAAAAAAAGTTTGTAAAAACAGTTTACAAATTCAATATATGTATATATACTATTAAAGCAAAATGATGTTCGCGTTTTTGTGCGATGTAACTTTTAGTTGATAAACGGAATAAATTAGAATAAAGTCGGTGTAAAAGCCGCCAAAATAATACATAAATATATATGATATATATGGAGAAGAAAAATGGCTAAATACGTAAAATGCCCCAGATGTGATTTGAACTATATGCAAGAGGGCGAAGAGTACTGCGACGTTTGCAAAGCAGAACTCAAAAAAGGCCCGCAACTTATTTTTGCGGTGGACGATATTGAAGAAGATGCTGACGTTTGGGAACTTTGTCCTATCTGTCATCACAACCACATTAAGCCGGGCGAAAAGATGTGCGCAAAGTGCGCTGAAGAAAAAGATTACAAAGAAAATAGAGATGACCCAGATGATGAATCTTGGAAGGAATATCTCGACGACGATACCGAAGAAGAGGAAGAAGATGAAGAAATGCTTTCTCTCAACAAACTTGCCGAAGAAGAAGGCGAGTTTGACGATGAAGAAGAGGAAGAAGAAATTTTGGAAGAAACTGAACCCGACGACTTCGATATCCCCGACGTTGACGCATCTGACTTTGAAGATTATGAAGAAGATGAAGACGAAGATGAAGATGCTGAAGACGATGAAGAAGAATAATATTCTTTACGTATAAAAAACTTTCTTTTGGTAATAATTACCGTATGATTAAAAGTACGGTTTCATTATCACAAGTAAAAGAACACATAAAAAGCATGCAACAAAAAACGGTTGACGTAACGCTAAATCTTGGCAGAAACAAGTACGTCAGTTATAGTGGAACGCTATCGGGCGTATATCCCGCACTGTTTACGGTCGTGCCGATTGATAAGTCTTTTAAAGGCAAGACTTCTTATTCTTATTCAGAATTTATGTGCGGAAAAGTAAAGCTAAAAGAGAGTATAAAAGAAGCATAAACGTTAAACGCGAGCGAAAAAACGCTCGCGTTTTCTTTTTGTCATAATTTACCCTTTCGCTAAATATATTTTAATAAAAGAATTTTACCAAAAGGGAGAGTTATTATGCCATTTGAACCTGTTTTTGAAACCATAAATTATACTTGCGGAAAAAAGACGCTTACCGAACAAATTAAGGTAGAGTGTAGAACGGCGGTTAAACAAGAAGACCTTTTGTCCGTGTTAAACGTTTCGGCTTTTGCAACCGTTACCAAAGGTCAAGCGGATGAAAACAAGTTTAACTACGGCGGAAAAGTCGTATTCTATACAAGTTATATATCTGCTGACGGCGTGCCCGCAAAGTGTGAGTGCGGCAGCGAGTTTAAGGGAGATATTAAAGATGAAATTTTCTTTCCCAGTTCAAAGACGACCGTTAGCGCGGTTGTGGATAAAGCCTACGCAGAATATAGCGGTGCTTATCTTACCGTTACCGCTTACGTAACTATACGCGTAAAGGTCAGCGACTGTAAGGAAGTAAGCGCGCTGTCTGGCGGTGCAAACTTAATTATCAACGAAAGCGAATTAAAGTACCCGAAAAGTTACGGCGTAAAAAGAGCATCTTACCCCGTAGAAGAAGAATTTCAAGTGGGTTATGCGGTTGAAGAAGTGTTAAGCCATCGTGCGCAAGCGGTTGTTACCGCGGTGCAATGCGGCGTAGGGTGCATTATCGTGGACGGCGAAGTTTTATTGTCGGCGATAATGTTGCAATCTTCGCAAAGAAATGGTATAATAAAAGAAAGTAAAACCTTTCCTTTCCGCGTAGAAATCGAGTGTGAAGAAGCAATGCCTAATATGCAGGCAGCGGCAAGCGTAAAAGAGCGTTCTTTTAAAATCGACGTCGCTGTCGATAAAGAAAACGCGGTTAGCGTAATTACCGCAAGCGTTATCTTAGATTTAGAAGGCGAAGCGTTCTATACGGACGTTGTAACGCTAGCGACCGATGCGTTTTCTACTGAACAAGAAGTAGAAATAGTTAAAGAAAAGGTAAAACACACAAACCTAGGCAAGTTGAGCACTTGTGTGGTTACCGTTTCTGGTAGAGCGATAACCCCCGAATTATCCGTTGGTGCAAGCGTACTTGCGGTTGGCGGCGAAAGGGTGGAAATAGTTAAGGTTGACTGTGCCGAAGGCGGCGCTACTATCAGCGGTGTTCTAACTGCTACGGCGTATTTTCGCGATGGCGATGAAAAGATTTTCACAGTAAATCTTGAAACGCCGTTTGAAAGCCTTGTGCCGTGCGCCTTTTCATGCGAAGACGTTTTGGATATTTGCGCAAGGGCGTATAACGGCCGCGCAAAGATTATTTCTTTAACAGAAACTGAACTTGAAGCGGATATAACTTTTGCGGTTTATCCAGAAGAAAAGACTGAATTAGAAATTATAGGCGAAATTAAACCTATCGGCGAAAAGGTTAAACCCACGGCGGCGCTTTCCGTTTATATTGCAACGGCTGGCGAAGATATGTGGTCGCTTGCAAAAAGGCTTAGCGTAAGCCCGGAAACGCTTGCACAAACTAATTCCGATTTAACTTTTCCGCTAACTGGCGACGAAAGAATAGTAATATATAGACAAAAATAAGGGAAAATATACGAATGAAAAAACTTACGGTTTTAACTCCTGCAAAACTTAATCTTACGCTTGACGTTTTAGGTGTAAACGGCAATTTTCACGATATAGAATCTTTAGTCGTTTCTATCAACGTGTTCGATAAAATTACCGCAAAAGAGCGTCAAGACGGCAAAATTACCCTTTTAACCAAGGGTAGAGAAGTAGATTGCCCAGTAATTGAAAATAACGCTTACAAGGCAGCCAAACTGTTTGTGGACACTTTTGGAACTACTGGTGTAGACATAATAGTTGAAAAGAATATTCCAGTTGCGGGTGGGCTTGGCGGTTCTTCGGCGGATATTGCGGGCGTACTCAATGCGCTCAACGCGCTTTACGGAATAAACGGAGAAATCGAACTGCTTGCAAACGATTTAGGCAGCGACGCAGCGTATATGCTGCACGGCGGCGTTGCAGTTATGAAAGGTAGGGGCGAAATTATTGAAAAGAGCGATGCTGATAGAAAGATTTATCTTCTGCTCATCATTGAAGATGCGCAAATTGCCGCAAGAAATTGTTATAAAAAGTTCGACCAAAAGAAAAAACATTACCCTGCCATTACCCAAAAAGCCGAAAGAATTTTATATACTGGCGACTTAGAACAGTTGTTCCCCTTGCTTAAAAACGACTTGGGCGAGGCGGCGGCTGAACTTGTGCCGAACATCAACCACAATATATTCAACCTTAAAAAAGCAGGTGCGGCAAACGCGCTTGTTGCGGGGAGCGGACCTACCGTTTACGGTGTGTTTGAAGAAAAAGCCGCAAGGGATAAAGCGTATAAAACACTTGCCGCGCTTTATGGTAAAAGTTTAATAAAAGCTGAAACGGTTGTTAAAATTGATGGCAAATTCGTGTAATATACTGCCCCAAAGTAAATTTGGGGCAGTTTTTTTGTGCTTTTATAATCATATTTTAAAAAACCTATTGAAATGTAATGTAAAACATGTTAAAATAAAAAAGTAAATAAATAAAAAGGGGATAAAAATGAAAAACAAATTATTGAAAATTTTTGCGCTTGCGTTATCTATAACCATGATTGTAAGCGTATTTGCTGCTTGTGATAACTCTCAAGGTGGCGGCGAAGGGCACGTTCACGCATACGATAGGCAAATTGCAGATGAAACTACTTTTAAAGAAGATGCAACTTGCGAACACGGTCCGCTCTACTATTACACTTGCGCTTGCGGCGAAAAGGGAACTGAAACTTTTGAAGACGGCAGAGCGTTAGAACACGAATACGACCAAAAGGTAGAACAAGATAAATATCTTGAATACGAAGGTGATTGTCAAAATCCCACAACCTATTATTATTCTTGCAAGTGCGGTTTGGCAAGTCAATCAGAAACCTTTGCCAGTGATGAAGTTATCGACCACGACTACGTTGACGGCGAATGCTCTATTTGCGGTGAACCCGAATAATAAAACAAAATAAAAGTTAAAAGCCAGGCGTTTTGCTTGGCTTTTTTAATTTTATAAATGAAAGTATAAACAATTAAATTTTTGTCAATAACTTATGCAACGAAAGTTTTAAGGAGAACTTGAAATGAAAAAGATTTGCATAAGTTTTTTGTTTATTACCATAATAATTTTGTCGGGGATAGGTCTTATTGCTCAAAAACCGCAAAAGAGCGAGGAGTATCTAAGGATACATATCCGCGCAAATTCCAACCTTGAAATCGACCAAGCGGTAAAGTACAAGGTTAAAGAGCAGGTTGTAAAATACCTTACGCCTTTAATTGCCGAGTGTAAAACTAAAAAAGATGCTGAAGACATGCTAGAGCGTAATCTTTCAGGCGTATGTGCCGTTGCTGATACAGTGCTAAGAAACAGCGGGTTTTCGTACACGGCAAAAGCAAGTGTTAAAACCGAAGAATTTCCAACCAGAGTTTACGATAATTTAGAGTTAGAACACGGTTTTTACGACGCGCTAATAATAGAACTTGGCGAAGGCGTAGGCGATAACTGGTGGTGCGTTGTTTACCCGCCGCTGTGCTTTACGGGGAACGAGTGCGGTTACGTTTACAGGAGCAAAATTTTAGACGTAATATCCGATTTTTATAAAAATAAGGAGAAACATTAAATGAAAAAGATTTTCAAAGTATTGATAATCGCGGTTATGGTAATTTGCATGGGTGTTTCCGTGGGCTCGGTTACCGCTCAGCCACGCCTAAACACCGTTTGCGCCGCGGTTTATCAACAAGGCAGCCGTGGAGACGTTATCAAGACTATGCAAAGAAAACTTAAAAATTGGGGATATTACAAGGGCTCGGTAGACGGAATTTTCGGCAAACAAACAAGAGAAGCGGTTAAGTACTTCCAAAGGAAGAACGGCTTAAAGGTTGATGGCATAGTGGGGAACAACACGCTTAAAGCGCTCGGGATGAGCACTTCTTCTTCCGGTTCATCTTCAAATTATAGTGATGCGGACTTAAATTTACTTGCGCGCTTAATTTACGGCGAAGCAAGGGGCGAAAGTTACGCTGGGCAAGTGGCTGTTGGTGCGGTCGTTATGAATAGAATTAAGAGCGCATCTTTTCCAAATACTATGGCGGGTGTAATTTATCAAAAGTACGCGTTTACTGCGGTTGACGACGGGCAAATTAACTTAACGCCAAACGCAACTGCAAGAAAGGCGGCTCAAGACGCTATGAACGGTTGGGATCCATCTTACGGCGCGCTGTATTATTATAACCCGTCAACTGCAACAAGTTCGTGGATTTTCACAAGAAAAACTACCGTAACCATCGGTAATCACGTATTTGCTATTTAAGGAGAAGTAAAATGGAAAAGAAAAAGAATAACGCCGTAGAAAAGGCGGAAAAAGTAGTAGAAAAAAACGAAAATTCAAGAAAGGCTAAATCTAATGTAGCAAAAAAGCCACAGCCTAAAAAGAGCACGCAGAACAAGCAAAAAGAAAAACAATTAAAAAAAGAAAAAATCAAGGCTGAAAAAGAAAGAATTAAATTAGAGCGTGAAAAAGCTCAAGCGCAAAAGCGCATAGAAATGGCTAAAATTAAAGCGCACAAAAAGGCGGAAAAACAAAAGGCAAAAGCCGCGCTATTAAGGGAAAGACACCGCCGTGATTTAGAACACAAAAAGCACCTTCAAGAGTTAAAGGCGGAAAGGGAAGCCAAAAGACAAATGCTTAAAAACGAGAGCAAAAAAGAGAGAAGTGAGCGCTTAGTCAAAGAAAGAGAACAAAAAAGACAAGCATATCTTCAAAAAAGACAACAAAAAGAACAAGAAAGAAATAGAATTTTACAAGAAAAAAGATTAAAGAGAGAACAGCGCTTAAAAGAGCGTAGACAAAATAGGGAAAGAAGAAAAGGCTACGGCGGCTGGCTTGCTGCGGTTATTTCTTTGGGTATCGTGAGTTTAGTTCTTGCATCCGTTTTAACCTTTACTTTTTTGATGCCTACTGCCGAAGATAATATGTTGGAAGCGGGTTATCAAAAGAATTTTTACGATACGGTTGAGCAAATTGATAACATTGACTTAAATCTTTCAAAAGCACTTGCAACTGCCGACAAGGGCGCGCTTCAACAATATTTAGTGGATACGGCAATCAACAGCGAACTTGCTGAAAACGATTTGCAACAACTTCCGCTACACGATGAAAGTAAGCATTACACCACGAAACTTATCAACCAAATAGGCGACTATGCAAAATATCTTAATAAAAAGATTATCATCGGGGATAAGTTAACTCAAGAAGATTATCAAGCGCTTTCTACGCTCTATAGAGCAAACCTTGCGCTAAAAAATTCTTTGCAAGATATGATGGGCAATATGGGCGATAATTTTTCTTTCTCATCAATGCTTGAAGGCAACAGTAAAAACCTTGTTATAAAGGGCTTTGACGAACTCCAAAATTTATCCGTACAATACCCAGAACTTATCTATGACGGACCGTTTTCGGACGGGCTTACCGAGCGAGAAATTAAAGGGCTAAAGGGCGCGGAGATTGATGAGAGTGCCGCAAAGGAAAAGTTCAACAAAATATTTAATAATTACGAACTTAAAAGTGTACAAAACGTAGGTTTAGCAAGCGGTGAAATCGAGTGTTACAACGTTCAAGCCCAAGTTAACGGCGATATTTTATACGCACAAATTTCTAAAAAGGGCGGCGAACTTGTAATGTTTTCATACGCGGGTAGTTGCAACGCCGTGCATTGTGATGAAGATAAGGCAACCGAAGTTGCGGCTGAGTTTATAACTTCGCTCGGTATTAAAGATATGAAACCCGTGTGGGTAAACCTTTCAAACAACGTTTACACCATAAACTTTGCGTTAGAAAAAGATAACGTTATAGTATATTCAGATTTGATTAAGGTGCGCGTGTGTGCGGAAACTCAAATGGTAATCGGTTTAGAAGCAAGAAGTTATTATACTAATCACACCGAAAGGGTTATCGGCACGCCGTCCCTTTCAAAATCACAAGCAGCAAAGAAAGTTTCTGATAATATAGAACTTAGAACTTGCCGTTTGGCGTTAGTTCCCATCGGCACTTCAAGCGAAAAACTTTGTTACGAGTTTTCTGGTGAATGCGACGGCTCAACCTATTACGTTTATATCGATGCTATAAATGGTAGACAAGTTGAGATGTTTAAGGTTATAGAGTCGACTGAAGGCACTCTCTTAATTTAAGCGCGAATAAGCGGCGCATTTCTGCGTTTCTGCCCTTACAAAAACGATTTCAATGACCAAAAGGTCAATTTCATCCGTTTTTGTGGGCGAGCCTTGAACTGCTTGCTTCTTCACGCTTAAATATATAAAAAAATTAGGTTTTATACAAATTTAAAATAAACCCCCGAAACAATTCGTTTCGGGGGTTAGTGCTAGTATGAGATATTTGTTTTTAGTATTTTTTGCTTATCTTTTTTATTCTTCAAAGCGTTCGTAAACTTCTTTTGCGTATTCACAAGGTTTTTTGTTTAATAATTATTTTAATTTTCTTTTTCTTGTCAAGATAAACGCGCCAGTACCGCCGCCTATCAATACTACAGCCCCAGCGGATACGCTGATGGTTGCTAGTAAGTTCTTGCGTGCAAAACCAGCGTAAAATGAAAAAAGATATTTTTATAAGCCCTTGATTTAAGGTATATAAAATGTTATAATAAAAATGCTACTTTTATAAACGCCTATATTTAATTTTGTGGGGTGGAAGATGAAGTTTATACATATATCAGACTTGCATTTAGGGAAAAGGTTGCACGAAACTTCTTTAATTGACGACCAAGATGCAATTCTTAAGCAAATATTAAGTATTATTGATGATGAAAAGCCCGACGGCGTTATGATTGCGGGGGATGTTTACGATAAGAGCCTGCCCAGTGCGGAAGCCGTTGCGCTTTTTGATTATTTTATTTCAGAACTTGCAAAAAAGCGCTTGCAAGTATTCGTTATCAGCGGCAATCACGACTCTGCTGAGCGTATAGCCTTTGGCTCTAAAATTATGGATGCGGTTGGGGTGCATTTATCTCCCGTGTATAATGGGCAAATTTTACCTATTACTTTATGCGACGAGCACGGCGAGTGTAATGTTTATATGTTGCCGTTTGTTAAACCTTCGCACGTGCGTAGGTATTATGAGCAAGAAACTATCGAATCTTACACCGATGCAGTAAGGGTTGCAATTGATAAGATGAATATTGATGAAAACAAGCGCAATATTTTAATCACGCATCAATTCGTTACGGGTGCAAAGCGTTCGGAATCGGAAGAATCGGTGGGCGGAACGGATAACGTTGACACTAGCGTGTTGGAAGGGTTTGATTACGTTGCGTTGGGGCATTTACACGGTCCGCAATACACTGGTAGCGGAAAAATTCGCTATTCGGGCACGCCGCTAAAGTATTCTTTTTCAGAACATAACGACACCAAGTCGGTTACCGTTATATCTCTCGGTAAAAAGGGTGAAGTCCCTGAAATTAAAACCGTGGACTTAAAGCCTATTAGGGACATGAAAAAAATTCGCGGTAAATTTGATGATTTAATAAATGCAGTCAATAAAACCGATGATTACGTGCAAATAACTCTCACCGATGAAGAAGATATCCCCAACGCTATGAGTAGACTTCAAACGGTTTATAAAAACGCTTTAGAACTTAGGTATGATAACGCTAGGACAAGGCAAAGTTCTATTATTTTAGGTGCGGACGGTGTAGAAAAAAAGACGGCGTTCGAACTTTTTTCGGAATTCTTTGTGGATAGGAACAACGCGCCTATGAGTGAAATTCAAAGTAAATATATAAAGGACTTAATAGAAAAAATTGAGGGGGAAGAAAAATGAGACCTATAAAACTGACCATATCGGCATTTGGTCCTTATGCTGGGAAAGAAGCCCTTGATTTAGATAAACTTGGTGAAAACGGTTTGTATCTTATAACCGGTACTACCGGTGCGGGCAAAACTTCTATATTCGACGCTATAGCTTACGCGCTTTACGATTCGCCCAGCGGAGATACTCGAGATGATTCTATGCTCCGTTCAAAGTATGCGGATGAGAGCACGGAAACTTTTGTTGAACTTGAGTTTATGTGCAACGAAAAGTTATATAAGGTTAGAAGAAACCCCGAATATATGCGTTTAAAAACGCGTGGCGGCGGCACTACTAGACAAGTTGCTAGAGCCGAACTTCATTACCCCGACGGAAGAATTGTTGACAAAAGCAAAAAAGAAGTTACTAAAGCGATAACGGAAATTATAGGTGTTGACCACGACCAGTTTTCAAAAATCGCTATGATTGCGCAGGGCGAGTTTAGAAAAATTCTTTTGGATAAAACTGAAAACCGTAAAGAAATTTTCCGCCAGATATTTAAAACGCATAAATACGAAGCAATTCAAGAGCAAATAAAGATTGAAACAATTGCTATAAAAAAGAAATTTGATATGGCAAGGCAAAATCTTTTAACTTATGCTGGCGGCATAGTTTGTGATAACATAAGCGAACTTGCGGTAGCGGTTGAAAGCGCAAAGAGCGGCGAACTTACCGTTCAAGAAACAATCGATTTAATTAACGATTTAATAAAGGCGGAAGAAGTTGCAAACGATGAACTTGCTGAAAGTATTAAGGTTATCGACGGCAAATTAGAAAAGGTAAACGCTGCTATCGGCAAGGCTGAAGAACACGCTAAAAACGTTGAAGATTACAACAACAAAAAAGATTTAGTGCCCAAGGCAGTGGAAGCGTTAGAGTGCGCAAAAACGCTGTTTTTTGAGCAAGAAAAGAAAAGCACGGAAACGGAAAGTTTAGAAAAACAAGCAACGCTGTTAGATAAAGAACTTCCCGAATACGATGCACTTGACGCTTTACAAGCGCAAGTTAAAAAACTTAAAAATGGCATTGAATTAAACAATCTTGCGTTTGAAAAAACGAAAGAAGATTTAGAAAAGAACGAAAAGCAGTTAGAGCAATTAAAAGGGTTAAAAGAACAACTTGCTCAAGCGGACGTAAACAAGGCAAGATTAGAGTCGGAAAAAACTTTATTACAAGAAGAAAAGGCTAAACTTAGTGCGCTATACGAAAGTTTGCAAACGCTACGTAAAGCAAAAGAAAAACTATCAAACGCGCAAGCGGTATATATAGAAGTCAGTCAAAAAGCCAAGGTTTTGTCTGATGAATATAACGACTTAAACAAACGCTTTTTAGACGGACAAGCAGGCATTATGGCTAGCGGGCTAATAGACGGTAAGCCTTGCCCCGTGTGCGGTTCAAAAACGCATCCGATGATTGCTAAAATTACCGACCAAGTTCCCACGGAAAGCGAACTTAAAACGGCTAAAAAACTTGCTGATGACCAAATAAAAGACGCTGAAGTTAAGAGCGCTGAGTGCGCAAAACTTAACGGTAAGCTTGAAGAACTTACTAAATCTATATTAGATAGTATGTCTGCGCTTTTAGGCGAAAATAATATTGATAAGGCGGCGGAAAGCGTTAAGATAAGACTAAATAAAGTAGCACAAGATTTACTCGCGCTAGAGCAAAAAATTGAGATAGAAACTGAAAACGCAAGAAGAAAAGAACTTGTGGATAAAAAACTTCCCGAACAAGAAAAAGTTCTTGATGAATTGCGCAAAAAACAAGCCGATCTTGAAAAAGAAATCGCAGGAGATAGCGCAACGCTTAAAGAAAAGGCTGAGCAAGTTCAAAAACTTATAAAAGATTTAAGTTTTGAAAGCAAGGCACAAGCAAACGCACAGTTAAATTTCTTAAAAGAAAAGATTTTAGCGTTAAAATCAGCGTATGACAAGGCTAAAAAAGATTACGAAAATAAAAATGCTGAACTTATAAAGTTGCAAGGCGAAGTTTCCACGCTTGAAAAGATTGTTAAGGGCGGCACGGCAACTGATTTAGAGCAAGAAAAACAAGTTAAAAACACTATATCTCAAGAAAGAGCAGATCTTCAACGAAAGAAAGAAACCGTCGTATCTTTTATCAATTCTAATAAGGCGTGCCTATTAAATATTCAAAAAACGGAAAAGGAAAGCAAGCAACTTGAAGAGCATTATAAGTGGATGAATTCGCTTTCCAACACGGCAAACGGCGGCATTAGTGAAAAGGAAAAAATTTCTTTTGAAACTTACGTGCAAATGAGTTATTTTGAACGAATTTTGCGCCGTGCAAGCGTTCGTTTGCAAAAAATGACTGGTGGTCAGTACGAGTTAATTCGCCGAGTAGACGAACTTGGCAAGCGCGCTCAAGTAGGGCTTGATATCGACGTTTTAGATCACCATAACGGCACAACCCGTTCAGTAAACACTTTGTCTGGTGGCGAACAGTTTAAAGCGTCGCTCTCGCTTGCGCTAGGGCTTTCTGATGAAATTCAAGCATCCGCTGGCGGCGTTAGACTTGACACTATGTTCGTTGACGAAGGCTTTGGCTCGCTCGACGGTGAATCGCTTAGTTTAGCAATTTCAACCTTGCAAGATTTAACCGAAGGCAATCGCTTGGTTGGCATAATCTCTCACGTAGAAGAACTTAAAAATAGGATTGATAAGCAAATTATCGTAGAAAAGCAAAAAATCGGCGGCAGCAAAGCAAAAATTATCAGTTTATAAAAGAAAAAAGCGGCAAGAAAAACTTGTCGCTTTTTTGGTGCGGATAAAGGGTGATTCCCCTGTTAGGGGAAATGTCCGCAAGGACAAAAGGGTTGCCGTCCCCCGCTAGGGGATCGAACGCAGTTCGACTCCCGATGATTTTTTATAACAAAACAAAAAGCCCAACTTTTTTGTTGGACTTTTTATTTATTTGGTGCGGATAAAGGGAGTCGAACCCCCACGGTCTCCCACTAGATCCTAAGTCTAGCGCGTCTGCCAATTCCGCCATATCCGCATTTGCTTAATTATTTTAACACAAAACGCATCGTAAAGCAAGCCGTTTTACAATGCGTTTATTGTTTTTATTCTTTATTTTGTCATAAATTCTTTTATTATGGGGAATAAAGTTTCAGTAGGCAAGCCTACCACGTTATATAAACTGCCTTCATAGCCCTTAACTAAAGGGTAAGGGTCTTGAATACCGTAACTTCCCGACTTTCCTTTATAAAGCCCGCTTTTTACGTAAGCGGCAATAACTTCGTCGCTAAGGTCGTTAAAAGTTACGAAAGTTTCCACGTGCCCAAAAGAAATTCTCTTTGCGCTCATAACGCAGTACCCAGTAATAACCGAGTGTGTTTTACCCGATAAAAACTTAAGCATTTCAGTCGCTTCCGCATCGTTTTTAGGCTTGTTTAATATTTTGCCTTGATTATAAACCACGGTATCCGCGCCAACCACAACGCACTTATCTTTGTCGGGCTGGTTTTCAAAAACGCTTTGTGCTTTACCTTTTGCAAAAGCCGATGCGGTTATATACGGGTCGGAAGAAAACGCCTTTTCATCATAATCGCTTATGATAATTTCAAAAGGGTAACCACATTCTTTTAATAATTCTTGTCTACGGGGAGAGTTGCTTGCTAATATCAGTTTCATTATTTATTGTTTAACACTTGTTCAACGTAGGGGATAAGGTTTCTTGCGTAGTAACCAAAACCTTCGTTGTTGGGGTGAACTGGGTCGGTTAAATATCTGGGGTCGTGCGGGATAAGGTCTAAACCGCAAACGGGGATAGCACCGTGTGCCTTGTAGTTATCAAGGAGCGTGCTGTGCAAAAGTTCCAACGGACCGCCAAGGCGTTCTTTATCCAAGTCCTTTCTCCAGGTGGGTGAAATACCGATTACGGGGATACCGGGGTAAACTCTGTTGACGTTATCCATAAAGCGCTTGCAACGGTCTTTTAATTCTTCGTTGGTGTACTTGCCCCAGTCGTTAGTGCCGTAAGCAACGAAAATGAGTTCGGGTTTAAAAGGGTGTCCTTCGTCAACTAATTCGGGGATAAATCTAGCACTGCCTACGCCAAGGATAACGCTTTCAGCGTTAAAATAGCGGGTAACTTGATATGCGTAAGAGAGCGAATCGTTTGCAGAGCGCCAGCCTTGAGTTAAAGAATCGCCCCAGAACATAAATTTATGGTCGTATTTATAGGGTTCAAGCGTTGCACCGTCGTCAATTTCAACGTATTCCAACACGCCTTCAGAGTGGCTGGGAAGATAAAGCGTAATTCTATGGTCGCACTCGGCAAGGTGGAAGGTTTGCGCGGGGGTGTCCGCTTCGTGTCTATTTAAGTAAATGGGTTGGTTGTTTACGAGAACTTCATACTTTCCAACGATTTCGTATTGAGCAGACTTAAAGGTAAAGTTTGCAGAGTTGGTTATAAAGTCAAGTCTAATACCAGTAGTTGCGGTAATGCCCTTACTAAAACCGTTTTCTCCCCAAACTTCAAGTTGTTTTTCAGTAAAACGTCTAAAATGAATTAAACCGTCTTGTTCAAAAACACGGCAAGCACCGCTGGTTATGCTTTTAATTTGTTCTAAGGAAAGTCTCATTTTGTTTTTCTCCTTTAACATTATTGATTTAATTGTAACAAAGTTAAACTTAAAAGGCAAGCGAATTATTAAACGAATAAAATTATTGCAAAAAATGTGGCAAAAGGCGTACTTTTAATTATATAGGATTTTATAAAGTGTATTATTTTACTCTTTTTGTCTATTATATTGCATTGACTTGAATAGTTTTTATAATGTATAATAAAAGAGTATGAAATCTTTAAAAGCAAGGGAGTGCAAAATGGCAAACGTTTTGAAAGAAAAAGTTAAAGGTATTTCAATCGTAAACCCCGATGAAGTCGAAAGAGAATATCTTTTGTTTTGCATGGATTATGCAATAAACAACGGATTTAATCACGTGCAAATTACGGGACCTATTCACGACGGTGTTAAGGGCAATATCGACGGTATGACTTTTAACCGCAAATATGCGCAGTTTAACGGTGAAAAGGATGCAGATTATATCAATATGTGTATGAAAGTCGTTAACGAAGCACTCGATAAGGCAAGTGCACACGGCGTTAAGACTTTTATGTGGCATCACGAACTTATTCTTCCCTCTGATTTTGGCAAGGTTTACCCAGAAATCTTGAACGAAAATGGGGATATGGAAGTTACGCACCCGCTCGTTAAAGATTACCTAGAGAATAAGATTGAAGACTTCTTCAACGCGTATCCCAAAATGGACGGCATAATTTTAACCTTGCACGAAACTAAAATTCCGCTCCTTAAATTAAAAAACCAAAAGTTAGGCAAAATAGAACGCGTAAAATACGTTACGGAAATTTTGTTTAACGCTTGTAATAAACTCGGCAAAGAAATGGTGGTTAGACCGTTTGCATCGCTTGCGGAAGACCAAGATATGATGCTTACCGCTTACGCACAAATTTCTCCTGACCTTATGGTTATGGACAAGTGGACGAAATATGACTGGTCGCTATCTCTCCCCGATAACGATTTTTTCAAGAACATAACTCAAAACCCGTTTTTGGTTGAAACGGATATCTTCGGTGAATATTTTGGCAAGGGTAGACTTCCTATAATGTTCAAAGAACATATTGAGCATAAATACGAGCATTGCGAAACTTTCCCGCACTCAGGTTACGTTTCAAGAATTGATAGAAACTATCAAAATCCCTTTGGCAGCGTAAACGAAGTCAATCTTGTGGTAATGCACGCGTTAACCAACGGGCTGGACGTGGAAAAATCAGTTCAAAAGTTCTTTAGTGATAGATACGGCGCTGCTGGCGAAAAAGTCCGCGCTATTATGGAAAAAACCGAAGAAAATCAAAAGAAGATTTTTTACATCAACGGGTATTATTTTACGCAAGGCAGTTACTTCCCCGAAGTAAACCATGCAAAAAACCACTTCTTCTTTGAAATTATGAAAGATGATTACGCAATCGCGTCTAACGAGTGGTTTATTCCAGTCGGCTGGAAAAGAACTTCTATCGAAAGCATCTTGAACGAAAAAGAAGAGGCTATGGCGGAAGCGGCTGTAATGCTTAGAGAAGTTGAAGCATTAAAAGGCGAGATAGAAAAAACCGAGTACGATAAATTGTGGCTTAAGTTCAAAAATCTTGACTACGTTGCTAAAATTTGGCGAGAAATGGCGTTTGCTTTCTATAACTATATTAAGTTCTTTGAAAGAAAAGATGCATCGTATGAAGTAGCGCTTTATGAAAATATGCGCGTTATTGACGATTATCACGCTAAAGGCAGAGCGGAACTTGGCAAAGACTTCTATAACTATCTCGGCGCGCGTGGGTTTACCAACTCAGTTGCTGAATTCGGCGGAGATTTCTGTGCTTGTCTTAAGGCTAATTTTGAAGCCGAAAAGGCAGAAAGGGCGGCGCTTGAAAACAAGGGCTATTACGATTATATCGTGTGCGGTAGTTGCGCTGAAGGGCATAAAATTCAAAAGGAAGTTAACTTTAGCGACACTCTTTTAGTAGACGGCGTTCAATGCCGTATCCCTGGAAATAAAGCGGGGTTAAAGTGGAGCACCATTAACGCGCACGGCTGGTTTAGTTACGAGTTAAACGTTAAAAAGAATGAAGAAAACACGCTTGTTTTTAACCTTGGCTCTGCAACGGATAAACTCGCTATTATGATAAATATCGGCGGAAAAGAGTATATCATTAAGCAAGATATTAGCGGAAGGGCTGACTTTGAATTTAAATATAAAGCGGATAGCGACACGGTTAGGGTGCGTATTGATAGAATAGATGCAAACACACCTTATATATACACCGTAATCGTTAAATAAAGGAGAATATGATGAACAAATACGAACTTTTAAGAGAAAAATTTGACAAAAAAGAAAAGATTGTCGGCGCGTGCATGGCTATGTTTAATAACACTTACATCTTAAACAGAATGGCTCAGCGTGAAGACCTTGA
Organism: Christensenellaceae bacterium; assembly: GCA_045594285.1. Classification (GTDB taxonomy): domain Bacteria; phylum Bacillota; class Clostridia; order Christensenellales; family Borkfalkiaceae; genus UBA1259. The sequence goes on from JAZNYF010000010.1 coordinate 270,173, forward strand.
TTTTATAGTGTTCGATGCTGAACACGGCGTGTTCGACGCGCAAAATATCGTTCCAGCACTACAAGTGAATAGACTTTTAGGCGTTCCGTCAATAGTAAGAGCGCAAGATGCGGAATATTATTTGGTTGCAAAACTTATCGATATGGGCGCGGACGGCATAATGATTCCTAGAACGGAAACCCTACAACAGTTAAGAATTGCCGTTGACGGACTTTTGTTCCAACCCGACGGCAAAAAGGGCATGGGCGGTATCGCTCAAATGCGCCCTGGCGAAAAGTATGAAGATTTTAAGAAGACTAGATTTTTACTTCCGCAAATCGAATCACCCGAAGGCATTAAAAATCTTCCCAAAATGCTTGAAGAATTCGGCGAATATATCAGCGCGGTAATTATCGGACCGTACGATATGTCGGTTGCGGTTGGTACGCCTTGCGATATTGCAAGCAAAGAAATGATGACCGCTATTCAAGAAGTGTTCGATATTTGCAAAAAATACGATAAATCTTGCGGAATTTTCTGTGATGATGAAGAAAAGGCTAAAATTTACCGCAAAATGGGCGCAAACGTGTTGTGGATGGCAACTGATAGAGATTATTTCTTGCGCGGCTATAACCAAATGCTTAACGGCGTAAAAGACCTTTAATAAGGAGAAAACGTGATGAAAATAGTAGTATTAGATAAACCTAGAGAAAACCCCGGTGAAATCGACTGGAGCGAAGTTAGTGCGCTCGGCGAAGCAAGAATTTACGACGACACCCCGCAAGATAAAATTGCTGAAACTATTGGAGATGCGGAAATCGTTTTCGTAAACAAGGGCAAAATTACTAAAGAGATAATAGATGCTTGCCCTAATATTAAGTTTATTTCAGTCGTTGCGACTGGTTTTAATAAAATCGATTTAGAAGCGGCAAAGGCACGCGGAATTTTGGTTTCAAACGTTCCGTCTTACGGCTCTAAAGCAATCGGTCAGCACGCGGTTGCACTTTTACTTGAAATTACCAACCACATTGACCACCACGATAAAGAAGTTAAAAAGATGCGCAAGAGTTCTGATACCGACTGGTGTTTTTGGGACTATCCTTTATATGAATTAGAATATAAAACCATGGGCGTAATCGGCTTAGGCAGAATAGGTCAAACGGTTGCAAAAGCAGGCTGGGCTATGGGCATGAACGTTATTGCTCACGATATGTATGAAAGTGAAGAAATGAAGGCTTTGGGGGTTGAATACGTTTCACTTGACGAACTATATAGTAGAGCGGACGTTATTAGTTTGCACTGTCCGTTGACTCCCGAAAATGAAGATATGATTAACGCTGAAAGTATCGCAAAAATGAAAGACGGTGTTATAATTTTGAACAACAGCCGCGGTGGGTTGGTTGACGAACAGGCTTTGGCGGATGCGTTAAAGAGCGGTAAGGTTTACGCTGCGGGTATTGATGCGGTAAAGGTTGAACCTATCACCGAAGATTGTCCCTTACTTACTGCACCTAATTGCTTTATCACACCCCATATCAGTTGGGCGGCGCTCGACTGCAGAAGAAGGCTTATTAAACTTGCAATTGAAAACGTTAAAGCCTTCCTTGACGGTAAGCCTATCAATATAGTAAATAAATAAGTTTAAGGCGTATTTACTGCGCAATACTGCCTTAAAAATCCAAATTGCAAATACGTATTAAAAGGAGTTTTTATGTGGTACTGGAACTACTGGAAAGAACCTTCAAAATATACTGATGATATTTATCACGTAGGCTCGGCAAACGCGCCCGCGTGGGTTATAAAGAGTACGGACGGGCTTATTCTTCTTGACACGGGGCTTCCGCAAACCCTTTATCAACTTATGGAAAATTTGCGCAAAATGAACTTTGATTATCACGATATTAAGCACATTTTGCACTCACACGGGCATATTGACCACATAGGCGGAACAAGGGCTTTGGCTGAACTTACTGGAGCAAAGACCTATATAGGCGAAGGCGACGTGGATATGGTTACTGGAAAGAACCAACTTCAATGGACCAACGAATTCGGTATAGCCTTTGAAGAACCTTTCGAGCCAGACGTTATCATTAAAGACGGCGATAAAATTACTATCGGCGAAAAGACTTTTTCTTTTGTTGCTTGCCCCGGGCACTCTCAAGGCACGCTTTCAATTTTCTTTAACTGTTACGATAAAGGCGTTGAATACCGTGCGGGTATGTTCGGCGGTGCGGGAAAGGGCACAATGACAAAGGCTTATCTTGAAAAGTACAACCTTTCTTTTGATTGCCGCAAGCAGTTTATCGAAAGTATTGATAAGGTTATTGATGAAAAGGTGGACGTACATTTGGGCAACCACTTAGGCGATAATAAGCATAGTGAAAAACTTGAAAAATCACTTGCAAGTAACTATGAGCCCAACGCGTTTATAGACCAAACCACTTGGCGCTGGTTTTTAGAAAGAAGAAGGGCGGAAGCGCTGCGTCAATTTGCTGACCCCGAATTTTAATAAAACCGCCTTCCACGGCGCAATACATCTTAAAAACCCCTTGACAATATGCATGCTATTGCCGTCGGGGCATTTTAAGCGTCTTGCTGGTGTTATGCGGTTTTATGCGGTTTTATGCAAATAAGAAATAAAAAGAAACCGCCTTCCACGGCGCAATACGCTTTATATAAACATATAAATATTTGATAGGTGAAAAAATGAAAGTTGACGGACTTAAATGCCACGATACGCTTCTACCTAAAATTAAACAAAAATTAGGATACGGCTCGATCGATAATTATAAAGAATGGAAAGAAGCGATAAGAGAAAAATTCTTTGAACTTACTGGTATTAAAGGGGTAGAAGAAAACGCTGCGCCAAACCGCAATTTTGAAATTGAAAAGGAAGTTCAAAAGGACGGCTATAAGCAAATTCGCTTTACCTTTGAAAGTGAAATTGACGCTATCGTTTCTTGCTATATTTTAATTCCTGACGGCTTAAAGAAAGGCGAAAAACGCCCCTTGGTTATAACTTTGCAAGGTCATTCTACGGGTTTTCACAACTCAATTGCAGAGCCTAAAACGGAAGAAGAAGCAAAAAATCAACCGCGCGTTGGCTTTGCCGTTCAGTCGGTAAACGAAGGCTATATTACCCTTGCCGTTGAAAATAGGGCAATGGGTGAGCGCTCTGCAGAGAACTCTCCAGGTCGTAGAGTTCAAGTTTTCGAGAATATGAACCGCTGTTATTATGAAACTATCACTGCACAACTTCTCGGCAGAACTATGTGTGCGGAAAGAATGTTTGATAATAAGTGCGCTATCGACGTCGTTTTAGAGCATTTTGGCGATATTATCGACGAAAATAAAATTGCTATGACGGGTAACTCTGGCGGTGGCACTGCATCTTACTACGCAGCGTGCTATGATGAAAGAATTAAAATTTCTATGCCCAGTTGCGGTTTTTGCCCGTACCCAGAATCAATTTTAAGGTTTTACCACTGTTCTTGTAACTATATCCCCAACGCTTACCCGTGGTTTGATATGCAAGATTTATCTTGTTTAATTGCACCTAGAAGATTATCAATCGTTGCTGGTGAAAAAGATCCGTCTTTCTTAATCGAAGGCGTTCAACGCGGTTATGAAACGGTGAAAAAAGTTTATCAAGACGAAGGTGCGCCTAATAACTGCAACTTTATTCAAACGGATAAAGGGCACTGGTGGTGCGTGGATATTATTTGGCCGGAAATGAAACGCTTAATGGCTGAATTAGATAAGTAATTATAATAATATAAGACCCCCGATGCAATCGCCTTGGGGGTTTGGTTTATATAAAAACGATTATTGAGCTTAAAAATCTTCTGAGATAATAAAATATTTGCAAAAACATCGTTTTTTTGATTAAGCATTGACAAGTTACTATCTATATGATAAAATAAGACAGTATTAAAATGACGTGGAGAAAAATTGATGGGAATTGAAACAAAAAAGAAAAAAATAAATATTATTTACATTATATTGTTAGCGCTTGCGTTTGTTTTTGGGGTGTGGTTTTGGGCTAAATCTATTGCGACAAGAAGTGTGGCAATTTCATTTGTTGAATCGGCAACGGTTGCAGATGGGTGGTTTAAGTTTTCAATTCTAAATCTAACATTACCATTGTTATTTTTTATTTTGTCTGCGTTTGCGATAGAAATTCCCTTGATAATGTTACAATACGTAATGCCAAAGTTTTTGAAAATTATCTATAAACTACTACTTTGTGCGGTTGTTGTTTTAGGCACTTACGGACTTATTACCTTTATGAATGAAACAGCGACGGGAACGGGTGCAAAAATTTTTGTCGGAATAATAGTGGGTATCGGCTCAATAATTTTCTTTGCGCCGACTATAATTGCTATATTTTGCAACGACGTTGACGTGATTAAAAAAGTTTCTATCATAACAGCAGTTTGTTTTGTTTTAGCTATTTTTGTTTTGTCAAGTACAATGTATTTAATGGGAGAATATCCGTTTTTAGGCTTGCTTTTGTTACTGGTCGTACTCGCCTTATTAGGTATAGACGGATACGCTGTTGTAAGAATAACGATAGAGATATATTAGTGATGGTTACGTAATAAAAAGCGCTTACCCTTGTAGTGGTAAGCGCTTTTAACGTATAAATTATTTTTTTCTAAGTTCCCAAAGATGTCCTTGACCAGTGATGATGTCGTAATTTTTTTTACATTCATTACATTCTATATAAGCATAGTCGTCGTTAAAGCCAGCAACCTTTTCATAAACTATTTTACCTTTTTTGCAAGGGCAAAGGTATTCTGTTCTATAAGTTGGGTAATTTGCTCCGTCAGGATAAACGTCAACTTGATTTATAATTGTTGCAGTTTTATCATTCATAGTTTACACCTCTTTGTTGGTTTAGTTTTGCTTAAAAATTAGTTGCAGTACTTGGTGTATTGTTGAGTTCTTACGTATTCATCTGCAAGTATCTGAATATTACGCATTTCTTCAGCATCTTTCATAATAAGGTCAAAGTTGGTTTCTTTGATGTACTTATAATGTTCATACTTATAGTATGCGGTGTTAAACAAAGTGTGAAGGTCGCCGTCAGAAGCAAATTCAAAGGGTTGACCAACAGCCGTTTCCCCAGTAATAGTGCAATATAACATAAGAGCGGTCAAATAACCAGCAAGCATGTTTTGGTGATAACCGTCTTCTTTACTGTTAGAAACGATAAAACTTTCTTTATTGTAAGTGTATTTAGAGTTAGGAACTTTAGCAGCGCCCGTCCAAATGTCATAAATAAGAGTACCCCAGTCAGCAACGATAAGTCCTTCTTCTTCAAGGGGTTTAATCATATCTCTCCAAAAGTATCTTCCGCTATCGCCTTGGAAAATAATTGCGGGTTGGAAAGAGTATAAGAATTTTACGTCGGGGTTAGCGTCTTTAAACTTTTGCATAAGGTTTTTAACGTATTCAACGTATGCTTCATCACCTGGATATTTATCTTCGCCCCAGCCAATGTCTTGTAAAACAACGTAGTCGTAGTTATAGTCGGTAAGGTTTGCAAGGTGATTAACGCCTTTGCATACTCTATCGGCTTCACACTTTTCGTTGAATATATTATAATAGCCGTGTCCACCGTAGCACCAGTTGGTAACGTTGACTTCCGCGCCTTGAAGTTTGCAGAATTGATAGAAATAACCTTTGTCGTTTCTGCGTTGTTCAATATCGCCGATTAGTCTGTTAATATCAATAACAACGTTGCCGTAGTAAGTGTAAGAACAACCAACCATTAAAATCCTTTTGTCTTTAAGCATATCGGCTTTAGCACCAACTTCATGCTTTAAGAGCGAGCCAGTTTGGAAAGTTTCATCACTTACTTCACCGCATTCACAAGACATTTTGTAAATGGTTGCGTGGTCGTAAGTAGCGTCAGCAACTTTTAGTCCGTCTTTTACAATACGCTTAAATTCGTGCTTATGGCAACCAGCAAGCGTTGAAAAAAGAGTGCAAACTACAAGTAGCATAGATACAAGTCCAAGTAATTTTTTCTTCATAGTTTTCTCCTTATAACAATTATTATATTAACATTATCACACGGGAAGGGTGTGCTTGTCAAGCAAAAATTTACGAAAAACTTTCGTAAATTTTTATTCCCTTAAAATCGTTCGTTCTTTACAAGAGAAATTATTTTTTTAAAAATATTTTATAATAAAAAAAGCAAGCATAACGCTTGCTTTTTGGTGCACCCGCCGAGAGTCGAACTCAGATTAGCGCCGTCGGAGGGCGCCGTTCTATCCAGTTAAACTACGAGTGCAAAACTGCCACTATCAAATTAGTGGCAGTATGTTTTTATTCTTCTTCAGTTTCTGTTTCTTCTTTTCTATTGGTAATGGTTATCCTTGCTTGAAGAACCTTTCTTACGGTAGACTTGGTAACTTCAATATCCAAGTGTTTATATTCAAGTTGTTTTCCTGCCGTAGGAATTTCCCCAGCCATTTCTATAATCCAACCGCTAACCGTACTTGATTCTATTTCTTCATCATCAACAAGGTTAAAATATTCGAATGCGTCGTGAAGATTTGCATTACCGTCTACGACAAAGATATTTTCATCAATCTTTCTAAAATGATTAACTTCTTCATCGTGCTCGTCGTAAATTTCGCCAACGAGTTCTTCAATGATGTCTTCCATAGTAACAAGCCCAAGCGTTCCGCCGTATTCGTCAAGAACTATTGCAAGGTGCTTTTTCTTCTTTTGAAGTTGTCTTAAAAGGTCGGAAATCTTAGCGTATTCGGTGGTAAAAAAGGTGTCTTTTAATATTCCTTCAATACCTTTTTTGCCGTTTACGTAAGCGTTAAAAAAGTCTTTTTGATGTATAACGCCTATAATTGTGTCGATACTGTCTCTATATACGGGGATACGAGAATAGCCTTGTTTTTCAAAAACTTTTCTAATATCTTCCATAGAATCTTCAATATCTACGGCAATAATATTAACTCTAGGAACTAAAATATCCCTAACTTCTAAGTCGTCAAATTCGATAACTGAGCGGATAAGTTTAGTTTCTTCAGTTTTCAAAGTGCCATCTTCTTCTGCTTCTTCAACAATGGTCATAATTTCATCTTCAGTAACCACGTCAACGTTTTTGAAACGGAATACTTTAGACAAAATCCACTTCCAAGCCCCAAAGAATAAATTGATGGGGTATAAAACGAAGTAAAAGAACATAATTAACGGATAAAACAGCATGGCGATTTTTTCGGGATAGGTTTTTGCTATAAACTTAGGTGTAATCTCCCCAAAAATAAGCACCGCAACCGTCATTACGATTGTAGAAATAAGTTCTGATGAACCGTTTGTGATGAGTTGTGCAAAAAATATGGTCGCTATGGTCGTTGCAACGATATTTACGATATTGTTACCAACTAAAACGCTGGATATAAACTTATCGTAATTCTCTTCTGCTAAAATTAAAACTTTTTCCGCGCGCTTATTTCCGCCTACTGCAAGCGAACGCAGTTTAATACGGTTTGCGCAAGAAAACGCAGTTTCTGACGCAGCAAAAAACGCGGATACTACTATTAACACGAGTAGTACGATAAATAAACTGGTGTTAAAAGTAGAAGTTGTGTTTGAAAGTAGTAAAGTGTGCAACGGAACAGGGCCGTCTGATGGCATAAAATCCTCCTATAAATAAAAAAATTTTGCATTTGCGTTTATTAACGCGTACAATATTCTATCATAAAAGTCCCTTTAAATCAACAAAATTAAAGCATTTTAAGCAAAAACAGTCGCGCTCGAGAGCGCGTTCACTTAAAATTTATGTTTTAACTTATAATTTATTGATATTTTTGCCAAATTATGTTATGATATTTCTTACAGTAAAAGGAGATACTCTATGAAGAAAACCGTGGTTATAGGTATGAGTGGTGGTGTAGACAGTTCTGTCGCCGCACTTTTATTAAAAGAACAAGGTTATAACGTAATAGGGCTGTTCATGAACAACTGGGAAGAGCAAGACGAGTGCGGTGCGTGCACTGGCGAAGAAGACTTCGCTGACGTTCGCCGTGTCGGTAACGCACTTGGTATTCCGTATTATTCGGTAAACTTTGCCAAAGAGTACATGGACAGGGTTTTCTCATACTTTCTTGCTGAATACAAGGCGGGTAGAACTCCTAACCCCGACGTTTTGTGTAACCGTGAAATAAAGTTTAAAGATTTTAAGGCGGCTGCAAAAAAACTCGGCGCAGACTATATAGCGACTGGGCATTATTGCGACATTTTGCACGACGGCAACACGCATTACTTGCTAAAAGCAAAAGATCAAACTAAAGACCAAACTTACTTTTTAAATCAACTCTCTCAAGAGCAACTTGACGGTGTGCTTTTCCCGCTAGGCAAACTCGATAAGACCGAAGTTAGAAAAATTGCCCTTGAAAACGGGCTTGCAACTGCAAAAAAGAAAGATTCTACGGGTATTTGTTTTATAGGTGAACGCAACTTCCGTGAATTTTTGCTCAAATATATCCCCGCAAAACGCGGTAAGATTATGACTTACGACGGCAAGGTTTTGGGCGAGCATTTAGGGCTTATGTATTACACCATAGGTCAACGCCGCGGCTTAGGCATCGGCGGGCAAAAAGAAGACGACGGCTCTCGCTGGTTCGTTATTGAAAAGGACTTAAAGAACAATATTTTATACGTTGCGCACGGTGCGGAAGATAAACTATTTAGTCGTGGACTTTTGATGAACGAGTGCAACTGGATACCAAAAGCACCAGAAAAGAAAGAGTTTTACTGCACGGCAAAGTTCCGTTATCGTCAACCCGAACAAGAATGTAAGGTTATTATCCACGATAACGGCATAGAAGTAGAGTTTAAAGAAAAACAACGCGCTATCACCGAAGGTCAATTCGCAGTTTTCTATGACAATGAAAAGTGTCTTGGCGGTGGCGTGATAGAAAAAGCAATCTTTTAAGGCTTTATAAACTGCGCAATACTGCGTTCGTTCAAAACAGTTGACGTTATAAAAATCATAATACGTATGCGTTTTTTAGCGCAAAAAAGGCAATACTATGGAACAAAGAGAAATTTTAATCAAATCTACGCTTGACGGCACTATGCAACCGTCCTTATTCTATAAAGCGAGTGGCGAAGAAAAACGCCCGCTTTTAGTTGGACTTCATACTTGGAGTTTTAATAGGTTTAATCAAATAGAAAATATGTTACCTTTCGCGGAAGAGAATAATTTCAACTTATTACTTCCCGAGTTCCGCGGTGCAAACCTTGCGAGTAACCCCGAGTGTCAAAAGGCGTGCGGTTCATCCTATGCGTGTCAAGACGTTATGGATGCTATTCAATATGCGGTAGAAAATGAAAACGCTGATGAAAACAACGTTTTCTTGCTAGGTGCAAGCGGTGGCGGGATGATGGCGCTTCTTCTTGCGGGTAAACACCCCGAAAAGTTCAAGGCGGTCGGTGCGTTCGTGCCCGTTTGTGATTTGGTTGAGTGGCAAACTCACGGTTACGGTAAACATATCGTTGCTTGTTGCGGCACGGAAGAAGAAATGCTTAATCGTTCGCCCATAAGTTACGTAGAAGGCATAGCAAAATCTAACACTAAAATTTTCCACGGCAAGTTTGACCCGTTCGTTCCAAGAGCGCACAGCATAGAACTTTACAAAAAAGTTATGGAAATCAATCCCGATGCGCGCGTTTACCTTGATATTTTCGACGGCAAGCATGAAATGGATATGGTTTTAGCAAGCCACTGGATATTAAAACAATATAAAAAGAAGGCAAACGTAAAAGTTACCACTTAAAAGGAGACTGAATGGAATTTTCAAAGAGTATTAAATATATCGGCGTAAATGATTATCAAGTAGATCTTTTTGAAGGTCAATACGTTGTTCCTAACGGCATGGCGTATAATTCTTACGTAATTTTGGATGAAAAAATTGCGGTTTTTGATACCGTTAGTGAAGGCTTTGGCGAAGAATGGATTGAAAAGTTAGAAAAAGAACTCGCTGGCAAAACACCAGATTATCTTATCGTTCAACACATGGAGCCCGACCACTCTGCAAACATTAAATATTTTGCGGATAAATATCCTAACGCAGTTATCGTTTCTTCTGCAAAAGCGTTCGTAATGATGAAAAACTTCTTCGGCACGGACTTTGCGGGTAGAAACTTAGTTGTCGGCGAAGGTTCAACCTTGGCACTTGGTGTGCATAACTTAACTTTCGTAACTGCGCCTATGGTGCACTGGCCGGAAGTTATCGTAACTTACGAATCGACTGAAAAAGTTTTGTTTTCAGCCGACGGCTTTGGTAAATTCGGCGCTCTTGATGCAGAAGAAGACTGGGCTTGCGAAGCGAGAAGATATTATATCGGTATCGTTGGTAAGTACGGCGCGCAAGTTCAAGCACTTTTGAAAAAGGCGGCTGCGCTCGATATTCAAACGATTTGCCCTTTGCACGGACCTATTCTTACTGAAAATTTAGGGTACTACCTTAACCTTTATAATATTTGGTCAAGTTACGGAGTGGAAAGTGAAGGCGTAGTTATCGCGTACACTTCAATTTACGGCAATACCAAAAAGGCAGTAGAGATTCTCGCTAAGAAGTTGGAAGAAAAAGGTCAAAAGGTTGCCGTTAACGACCTTGCCCGTTGTGATATGGCTGAAGCGGTGGAAGACGCGTTCCGTTATGGCAAAATCGTTCTTGCAACAACAACTTATAACGGCGAAATTTTTCCCTTTATGCGCGAATTTATAAATCACCTTACCGAACGAAACTTTGCAAACCGTACGGTTGGGTTTATTGAAAACGGTTCTTGGGCACCCGTTGCGACTAAGGTTATGAAAGGTATGCTTGAAAAATGCAAAAACTTAACCTATGCTGAAAACGGCGTTAAGATTATGTCGGCGGTAAGTGAACAAAATCAAAAAGAAATTGAAAACCTAGCTGAAGAACTTTGTAAATAATAAATCGTAACAAAACTAAAACCACTGATCATATTCAGTGGTTTTTTGTTTTATATAACAATCGTAATAATTTGAAGGAAAGTTAGGTTCTCGTTCTTATAATATATATAATATAATGTATACGCGCGCGCATGCGCGCGCACGCGCGAGAAGAGTTGTGTTTTCAATCGGCGCTAAATCACAAGATGTTGTATTTTTTAAAAATAGGCGTTTTACGGCGAAAAACAGTAAAAAACATAGTAAAACGACTAATTTTAAACTTTTTAAAAAAATTTTAAAAAACCTTTAAAAAATGGTTGACAAATGTTTTAATTTCATATATAATCGGTAATGCTCTCAAACGAGAGTGCTTAATTTCATAAGATAAAATCGTTAGATAAATGCAAGCGATTTAGTCTATTAAAGTTTACAAAATATCGTGGAGAAAGCAACTAAAAAACACAATATTTTGTGCCGGGAAAAAAGTTTGAAAAAAACTTAAAAAATTCTTTAAAAACTTTGAAAAAACGCTTGACTTAAAGATTTACTTATGATATTATATGTAGGCTGTCGCAAGAACGACGGCAAACGTCAACCGCTGTTGACGGGAGTAGCTTAAAAATTGAATAGAAGGAAATAAGACGAAATAATAGTTATTTTGCAAGTTTCTGTCAAAATCTTTTGAGTATGAAATATGTACTTGAAAACAGTCATTAAAATGACACAACACAAAAAACGCTAAACAAAGCGAAATTCGTTAGAGCAGTTGAGCTTACGAGCTCGGCTTTAAATAATTAAACTTAAGAGTTTGATTCTGGCTCAGGACGAACGCTGGCGGTGTGCTTAATACATGCAAGTCGAGCGGAGTTTGAAAAGCTTGCTTTTCAAACTTAGCGGCGGACGGGTGAGTAACGCGTGAGCAACCTGCCTATATCTGGGGAACAACAGTTGGAAACGACTGCTAATACCGCATAAGACCACAGTGGGGCATCCCACAGGGGCCAAAGATTTATCGGATATAGATGGGCTCGCGTACCATTAGATAGTTGGT
>JAZNYF010000011.1:0-233274 GCA_045594285.1 Christensenellaceae bacterium
ATCAAAACGGGGCAAAACAATGCGAAAACTGCTCAAAATCGTGCATTTTGGCGATACGGCAGACGGCTAAAATAAAATTTGGTGACCTATTTGGTGACCACGGCGAAAAAAGTTCGTCAAAGTGGGTATTGCTATATCCTACGAAAAACTGAATACGTGTCCGTAGTTAAATGGATATAACCGCGCCCTCCTAAGGAAACACTTTATCCGTATTATATCACGAAATATTGTATCTGACAAGAGATTAACCACTATATATTGTGGTTTTGGAACATAAAAAAACAAATCGGTATAAAAATTGGTATAAATTTTTTAATTTTTGTATCGTAAAGTAACTTTCAAAACGTTAAAATCTTTCCGTAGCGTAATCGGATAACGCAATCGCCTCCTAAGCGATAGACTGTGGGTTCAATTCCCGCCGGAAAGGCCAAAAAGAGATTGTTCACAAGGGCAATCTCTTTATTTTTTGCTTTCCTAAACTTTGCGGAGGCGATGCGTTTCACATTGACATTTCAAAAATAAGATAGTATAATAATAATGTTAGAGCATTACAACAAACATATTAACAAAGAGGACAAATAGATGGCAAACCTTATTGAAGAAATCAATATTCCTGAATGTTTTAGAACAACTCCTACATATAGCCCAACGGTTATTAGAATTTATGATGAATATGTTGAGGTAGAAGGTCCACGTGCGGCATCTTATTTCTATAAAGATTTCACGGGGATTGCAACCCAAAACGCATCTATCCTTTGTGCTTATGCAAGCATTATTTTTCTAAATCCTGTTAGTGCAAACGATGCTTGGAAAAATGATGTCCCCGTTCTTACCGATAGGAATAGACTCTTGCTTTGTGGTGGTATGTTCAAATATAAAGGAGTTAATGCTTATGCTATCGAAGTAGCTGAGAAAATAAGAAAAGCGCTTGAAGCATATAAACTTAACCCTAAGGAAAGCAAATGTTTGGATACGGTTGAAGAGCTTAAACGTTACAAAGAGCTTCTTGACACGGGTGTTATTAGCCAAGAGGAATTTGACAAAAAGAAAAAGCAATTACTTGATTTATAAAAATCTGCCCACTTCATAAAGAGGTGGGCATTTTTTTGTTTTCCTAAACTTTGCGGAGGCGATGCGTTTTGCATTGACTTTTTTAACCATAAGTAGTATAATAAGAACATACCACATTTCTTTTTTACTTTTAATATAGGAGCAGTCCATATTTTTCGCTTAATTATAAGTTCTGTTGTGAAGGATATAATCTTGGTAGTATTATATCCAATCCGTTTACAATTCCTTTATGGCAGAAGTGAGCGAAAAAAGAAGTGTGGTAGCTTGTGAAAGGGTATAATCTGCGGATGTCGCTTTCGCAAGAGGGCGGCATTCTTATTTTTGCTAATGAACTTAATAGGTGCAATATAAAAGCCGTTGAAAACAAATACTCGTTGTTTTCACGGCTTATTTTGTTTTTTAGGATAGGAAAAGTTATGGAAAGTAAATCGTGTTGCTTCATAGGTCATCGAACTGTAAAGGATAAAGAAATAATCGAAAAACGATTGATAGAGAAAGTGGCTGCTCTGATTAAAGAAGGCGTTGACACCTTCTATTTTGGTAGTCACAGCCGATTTGATGACTTAGCTTGGGAAGTTGTATCTGAATTGAAAAAAGAATATCAATATATCAAAAGAATCTACGTTCGCTCATCCTACGCTTACATAGATGATTCTTACAAGAATTATTTGTTGGAATCCTATGAAGATACATATATGCCCGAAGGTGTTGAAAATGCAGGTGCTGCTTCTTATGTGGAGCGTAATCAAGCTATGATAAATACAAGCGATATTTGTGTGTTCTACTATGATGAAAATTATATGCCGGCACGTAGAAAACAAGCAAAACGTGCGCTGTCTGATTATCAGCCTAAAAGCGGAACAAAGATAGCCTTTGAATACGCAACCAAAAAAGGAAAGAAAATTATAAACGTCGCAAAGGCAGAAAATATAAATGACTAAAAAATTTGTAATCAAGCAAATTTGCTTGTTTCTTATTATTTTAATGGTGTTAATACCAATATCTTTGTGGTTGGGGTTTTTATATGACGAAAATCACCCAACTTATGAAAGTGTCCCTTATACAGTTGAAGAACCAAAGGTTTACGTAACTCAGTATGGCGACTGTTATCATAGTTCAGATTGTTCTTATTTACACTCTTCACGGATAGCAAAGGGCAAAGACAAAGCAATAGAACAAGGGTATAGGACGTGCAGTAGATGTTATGGAATTGCAAATGGTACTATTGAAGTGGTTTATTATGAACAAGTTGAAAAAGATATGACGAGAACCATTATAATTCAATCTATAATCGGTGGTTTTATTGTGGGGGCGATTATTTATCTTCTTATACCCAAAAAACAAAAAGAAGCGTAGCGGCGCTTCTTTTTTTAATATGACAAAAACTGTCAGTATATAAGTATTATAATGTTTTCGACAAATTATGACAAAGAAAGACAAAGATAGACAAATTATTTATAAAAATAGGTGGTTAAATGATTAAGCCACCTAAAAAAATTTGCTATAATATAGTTAATCTTTATCTTCGGTTCTACCTAAAAGATAATCAGGGGAAACGTTAAAGTAGTCGCAAAGCAATTCTAATATTTCAAGTTCGGGTAGGAAGCCTTTACTAATCCATCGTGAAATATTACTTTTGTCAAAAAGGCAATCAGCAGCTACTTTGTAATGTGTAACTTCTTTTTCGGAACACAAACTTTCAAATCGTGTTAGAAAGCTATCAGGAGAAGAGCTTTTGTAAAAAACTTCATTGTCGGTCTTGCCTAAAAGAAAGTTTATGGATATATCAAAGAAGTCTGCAATTTTTACTAACGTTTTTGTGCTTGGTATAATTCCGTATGTTAAAGCGTTTGAAAGTGTGCTTTGACTTAAAGGAATTGCTTTGGCTAATTCCCTGCGATTATAGTCTGATTCTTCTATTATTGAGTTAAATCTTTTTTGAAATGTAATGGAAATGGACAAGTATTTACTCCTAAAATTATTTAGGTGGCGAATAAGATAAATCACCTATACATAAAGTATAGGCTTTTATTATCAAATATTAGGTGGTTGTTTAGTTAAAACACTTATAAATGGAGGTTTTTTATGAAAATTTTGACGAAAGGATGGGCTGAAAAGCACGAACAATTAAGAGTTATAAATTGGTTAAAGGAATATGACTCGCAAAAAGACACTTATGAAGATATTAAAAAGAAAAGTAGGGACGACCATTATCACAAGATTGCATCTGATATGGAATTAGCGAAAGCCGTACTTAAAGAAAACATCGCAGAAAAGTTGTACGAAGTACAAATTGAAAAAGATAGAAAAGCATTACTATCTTTGCCAAAAGAAATTTATAGTGCCATTAAAGATACTAAGACACTTATTTTAGGATATGCGTGTAAAGAAGATAAAGCGTTGTTAATGTCTTACGCCAACAAGTTATTGATAGAGGTTGAAAAAGAAGCAGATAAGGCAAATAAGCTTACGGAAATAGCGGAAGATTATTTACCTGAAGAGTTTATACTTGATGACGTTGTGGGAGAATTGGTTTATGAAGAGTATTCAAATGGTAAAGACTATTTTATCAATATCGGTGGCTATGAAGTTTGCATAGAAGATTTTGAGATAATCGAACGTGAAGATTTTAAGATAAACGAATGGGAGGACGATAATCCGTTGACTTCGTGGACTGCTTTACACGCTGCCGAATTACATTATATTTCGGACAAGTGTTATGAGCTACATTTATTATTAGTTGATGGAGATAAATATGAGAATGAAAAGTATTGGTACTTTACATTAAAAGGAACTAATATCAAAGTCGTTTAACGATAAAAACCAAGCGCAACAGCTTGGTTTTTTCATTTTTCAGATAAAAAGGATATAACGTGTCGTGATTTTTGTACAGTTCTCTCTTTATTTTTTTTATCAGATATGTTATAATAGAATAAATTCTATTAGAATGGAGAGGTCTTATGTTTGATGCTAAATATGCGACAAGAATAAAACTAATGAAAATTTGGGAGATTTTACGTCAAGAAACTGACGAAGATAATCCTATGCCTACAAGCGTTTTAATGAAGAAGCTTGACGAAATGGGTATTCATTGTGATAGAAGAACTATTTATGCAGACATAAAGCTTTTGAATGATTGTGGATATGAAGTTCTCTGCAATAAATCTCAAAAGAATGAGTATTACGTTGTTGATAGAAGTTTTGATTTGCCGGAGCTTCGTATTCTTCTTGATGCAGTTCAAGCAGCGAGCTTTATTACTGAGAGTAAAACGAAAGAGTTTGTCGATAAAATTGCTGATTTGGCAGGTAGTCGTAAGAGTGAAGTTCTAAAACAAAATATTGTTGCTTTTAATACGACAAAAAACACGAACGAAGTAATTTATTATTCAGTTAATGAAATTGCTGTTGCTATAAATCGCAAGAAAAAGGTAGAATTTACTTATTTTGATTACGATGCTAACCATAAAAAGGTTTACCGTAAAGACGGAAACAAATATACGGTAAATCCGTTTGCTACGATATTCTCTGACGATAACTATTATCTCGTTTGTTATGATGATAAATATTTGTCGGTTACGCATTATCGTATAGACCGTATGGATAAAGTTAAAATGCTTGATGAAGATGTAAAGCCTTTGCCAAGCGACCACGCACTACACGACTTAAAAAAGCATAAAAAGTCGGTGTTTGGTATGTATAATGGCGAAACTGAAAAAGTGAAGTTTGTTATTGAAAAGAACTTAATAGACGTTGTATATGACAAGTTCGGTAAAGACTTGAAGTTAATGAGCTATGGAGATGATAAATACACCTTTACTGCCGAAGTAAAGGTTAGCCCGATATTCTTTGGTTGGTGTTGTGCTTTTGGCGAAAGATTAAAGGTTGTAGCGCCGGATAGCATCATCGAAAGAATAAAGGAACACGTAAAAACAATAACTGATATGTATGAATAAATGTCGGAGGATTATCCTTTATGATGATATGCCCTTTGAGTGTATATGAGGAGTTAAAAGACAAGTCTGAAAAAGAAATAAGAACAGCTATTCGTGGATATAAAAACCAAATAGGACGATTAAAAAAATTGATTGAAGAACCTACGTTTGAAGAGAAAATGTGTCCTTCTCACGAATTGCAATTACAAATGAATAGAGAGTATTTGCAAAATGCAATTATGGCGCTAATAAATGCAGGTTTTGATTATATCCCAAGTCAAAGCGAAGAAAAATCCGACTTGTTCAATGAACGATTGGAAGATTTGATGCAGCTTGAATTTAACATTGGTGGTTTTTTTAGCACTCACGAGAGATATATAATTAAATTTAACGAAACTGACGATGCCGTATTTACTTATGACATTGGTTTTAGTAGCGATAGTGAAGTTGTAAGAAAGACAATATCCAAGCAAGAGTGTATCAAAGAATTGCAAGACTTGTATATGGGCGAGTGGAAGCTCAGGTATTGGGCAGACGTATTAGACGGAACGCAATGGGAAGTGAAATTGTGGTTCTATAATAATAGACAAAAACTTTTTCACGGGAGTAATGCTTTTCCTTTCAGTTTTAGCAAATTAAAAGAGCTTTGCGAACGGTTGGCATTAGAGCCTGAAATCGAACAACAAAAGTGAGATAAAATTTAGTTGCGACTACATTTTATATTGAAAAATTCATTTATATATGATATAATAAGGACATAACTTAAACGAGGTGTGGTATGGTTAGCTATAAAAAACTATGGAAACTACTCATTGATAAGGAATTGTCTAAGAAAGAACTCGCAGAAAAAGCGGGACTCAGTACGTACACTTTAACAAAGATGAATAAGGGCGATTCAGTTAAATCGGATACTTTGGTTAAGATTTGCAAAGCTCTTAATTGTACGTTTGATGACATAATGGAAATCGTTGAAGGAGAATAATTACAATGGCTAAGGCACAAAAGCAAGAAAAAACGATGGAAGCAGCTCTTTGGGAAGCGGCTAATAAATTACGTGGTGCAGTAGAACCTGCTGAATACAAGCACGTTGTTCTCAGCTTAATCTTTTTGAAATATGCAAGTGATAAGTTTGAAGAACGCAGACAAGAAATTATTGACGAAGGACACGGCGATTTTGTAGATAACGTTGCTTTCTACACGATGAAGAGTGTTTTCTATTTGCCGCCTGAATCTCGTTGGTCTTATATTATGGAACAGTCAAAGCAAAGCGATATTGCTTTGAAGATAGATACGGCTCTTTATACCATTGAAAAGAATAATGAATCTTTACGTGGTGCGTTGCCTGATAACTATTATTCCCGTCTTGGACTTGATACGTCAAAGCTTTCTTCTTTGCTCGATGAAATCAACAAGATTGAAATGGCAAAGGACAAAGAGCAAGACATTATGGGTAGAGTGTATGAATACTTCCTTTCTAACTTTGCTTTGCAAGAAGGTAAAGGTAAGGGAGAGTTCTATACTCCGAAATGTATTGTTAATTTGATTGCAGAACTTATCGAACCTTATAAGGGAAAGATTTATGACCCTTGTTGTGGTTCGGGTGGTATGTTTGTTCAATCTATGAAGTTTGTTCAAGCTCATAACGGAAACACTCGTGAAATTGCAGTTTTCGGACAAGAAGCAACTAACACTACGTTGAAGCTTGCTCGTATGAACTTGGCTATTCGTGGTATAAACGGAAATCTTGGTAAAAAAGCCGTTAGCACGTTTACCGATGACCAACACAAAGACGACAAGTTTGACTTTATTATGGCTAACCCACCGTTCAATCAAAAGTCTTGGAGAGCTGAAAACGAATTGGTAGATGATGACCGTTGGAATGGTTATGACGTTCCACCTACAAGCAACGCTAACTATGGTTGGATTTTACATATGGTATCACACCTTTCTCAAAACGGTGTTGCCGGATTCTTGCTTGCAAACGGTGCGCTTTCGGGTGATGGAACTGAACTTGCAATCAGAAGAAAGCTTATTGAAAACGACTTGGTAGAAGCTATCATTATTTTACCGAGAAACCTTTTCTATACGACTGATATTAGCGTTACACTTTGGATTGTTAATAAAAACAAGAAAGCAAGAGTTGTAATGCAAAATGGTAAGCCAAAGGCTTATCGTGACCGTTCAAACGAAATCTTATTTATGGATTTACGTCAAATGGGTTCTCCGTATGAAAAGAAATATATCGAATTGACCGACGAAGATAGAGCCAAAGTTGCGGCAACCTATCACGCTTGGCAATCTGCAAATGCAACAGAAGGGTATCAAGATATAGACGAATACTGCTATTCCGCAAAGATTTATACCAAAGACTTAACGGAAGAGCAAATCAAGAACGGCGACAAGTCAGTAGAAGAAAACAACTATTCTCTTGTTCCGAGCAAGTATATCAAGTTTATCAACAACGACGAAAACGTTGACTATGATACAAAGATGAAGCAGTTGCAAACTGAACTCACCGACCTTTTGAAAGAAGAGGAACAGTCAAAAGCAGACTTGCTTGCTGTTTTCAAGGAGTTGGGATATGAAATCAAATTATAAAAAACTTGGAGATTATATCCGTCTTGTAGATGAACGTAATAAAGACGATAAAGTTACAAGATTGTTGGGTGTAAGTATCGAAAAGAAATTCATAGAATCCATTGCTAACACGATTGGAACGGATATGTCCATTTACAAAATAGTAAGAAAAGGACAATTTGCATACGGTCCCGTTACTTCTCGTAACGGTGACAAGGTTTCAATAGCGTTGTTGCAAGAAGATGAGTGCATAATTTCAAGCTCATATACCGTTTTTGAGATTATAGACACGACAAAACTTTTGCCGGAATATCTAAATCTTTGGTTCAAACGTCCCGAATTTGATAGATATGCTCGTTTCCACTCTCACGGTAGTGCAAGAGAAATCTTTGATTGGGAAGAAATGGGCAACGTAGAGCTTCCCGTCCCTGAAATTAGCGAGCAAAAGAAAATTGTAGAAGCATACAATACAATCGAACGCAGAATTGAACTAAAAAGGCAGATAAATGATAATTTAGCGGCTTAATGAAGCCAAAGATGACAGTATGTTAGTTGACATTTGGGAAAGAGATACAATTTCACGTTTATTTTCTACAATTACTTTCTCAATCTTGTCTGCAAATTCTTCAAACAAGTGTAACTGCCCTAAATCCATATCATTTATAGGCAAATTAGCTACGGTACTATGTTTTATTGCCGGCATTGCTGAACTTTCTTCCGAAGATTTTAATATACGTTGAATTTTTGGATGATTCAAATAATAATAGATAAAGTGGTTTGTTATATCGGGATTTTTGGGGATAACCTTAAACAAATTATTTGCTATAATTCCACTAAATCTTCTACCAATCAATCCGATATTTCCGTATCTAACAACAGCGACTTCATCTTCATTTATGTAAGTTGAATTGTTAGGTGGATATATATAACGTGGCGGCTCTTGCCCATCGGTGGTATAATCAATGATTCTGACAAATCTTACCGTGTTTGGTTTGTTTGAAGATAGTTGTTCTTCTACGGGAACTTGCGTTCCTTGTGCAAAAGATACATATTCACCAAAAGTATGCTCGGCGTTCTCTATTTCAGACATAAAATATTCGTTGAATACGGTAATAGCTTGAGCTTCTAAATTATCATTTAGTACCCTTCTGTAATTATAATTAAAGTTAAAATTCAGGAGGATAAATTAAATGAAAGAACAGCTAATAAGAGAAGTTCAACACGCTATGCTTGGGGTTTTAGACCAAAGGCAACAAGAAATGTTAAAGTCGGTATTGTTAAGATGCTTAGACGGATACACAGTAAAGGAAGAAAGTAGGCAAAACGATTGTAGCAACAACTATCGCTATCTTGATATGTTTGTTGCAGCAAAAAGAGTGGAAGGTTGCTCTGAAAAGACAGTAGAATACTATACTGCCACAATAAAAAAATTGTTTGATATGGTTAAAAAGGATATTCGTGACATATCTACGGACGATATAAGAACGTACTTGTCTGAATATCAAGAGAAAAATCATTCAAGTAAGGTAACAATGGACAATATGCGACGTATCTTTTCAAGTTTCTTCTCGTGGCTTGAAGATGAAGATTACATCGTAAAAAGTCCCGTAAGACGTATTCACAAAGTTAAGACTACAAAGGTCATTAAAGAAACGTTTTCCGATGAATCTATGGAGATTTTAAGGGATACGTGTACGGATTTACGTAATTTAGCAATGATAGAGCTGCTTGCTTCCGCAGGAATAAGAGTTGGAGAGTTGGTTCTTCTTAACCGGGAAGATATTAACTTTAACGAACGCTCTTGTATTGTATTAGGCAAAGGAGATAAGGAACGTGAAGTTTACTTTGATGCCCGAACGAAGCTACATTTGAAAGCCTATTTACAATCAAGAACTGACGATAATCCTGCCTTAATCGTATCACTAAAAGCGCCATACAATCGTTTAACGATTGGTGGAGTGGAAAAAGCGGTCAGAAAGCTTGGCGAGATGGCACAAATAAACAAGGTGCATCCGCACAAGTTCAGACGAACGTTAGCAACAATGGCAATCGACAAAGGTATGCCGATAGAACAAGTTCAAAACTTGCTTGGGCATAAAAATATAAATACAACAATGCAGTATGCAATGGTAAATACTGCGAACGTGAAGAACTCTCATAGAAAAATATTAGCGTAGGAGTGGCTTATGACCAACATTAGAAAATTAGGAGAACTGATTGAATGGGTTGACACAAGAAATAAAGGTGTTATCTCAAGCAATCTTTTGGGTATCAATATTGAAAAATATTTTATGCCATCGGTGGCTAACATTATAGGTACGGATTTATCGTCTTATAAGCTTATAAGCAAGAATCAGTTTGCTTGTAACCCTATGCACGTTGGTAGAGATGAAAAAATGCCAATAGCTTTGTATATGGAAGAAGAACCGTCAATCGTTTCTCCGGCATATTTTGTTTTTCAAGTGAAAGATTTAACTGTTCTTAACCCCGAATTTCTTATGCTTTGGTTCAGACGTGCTGAATTTGATAGAGAGTGTTGGTTTCATACGGACGGAAGTGTTAGAGGTGGTATCACTTGGGACGAAATACTTGATATGTCTGTTCCCGTTCCGTCTATTGAAGAGCAAAATAAAATTGTTTCAAGCTACAATGACATAGAAAAAAGAATCAAATTGAAAAGGCAGATAAATGATAATTTAGCGGCTTAAATAGATGAAAGAGTTTGCAAGAATACAGTCAAAGTGTTGTTCAACGTATTCATTTCTGCAAAGTTAATCATCATCTCTCTAAGAATAACGGAGTGCTTTTTATTGAAAGTATCAATAATATCCGTTGTTGGATAAATGATTGGTATATTTTTTATATCATCAGGGCTTAAATTATCTTGTGCGCTTCCCGTTTCTCCGTCAGGTTGTAGTTTCTTGGTAACTTCTTTTTGTAAAAGGGTTGCAAAAAGAAATGGAGCTTTGTTTAATGGGTTAGAACCCAAGAAGAATTTGCCAACACGCTGATTAACTCGTGGAACAAAATCAATATATGGAACAACACCAAATTTGCCCGTTGTAGCTCCCGTCATAGCAATCAAAATATCGCCCGCAGAAACGGAAAATTGAGTTGCTTTTTCTGCGTTTTCAGAAGAAACATAACTACAATCATTAAAATCTATCGTTAAATCTTTAATGTTAGCAATTTTAATGACCTTAACACCATCTTCTTGCCACCAATCACTCTTAAATGCGTAGCCCGATTTAACATCACAATACGTTCCAAGAGTGGCAACTGCCCAACCATTAGGAAGATTATCATACGAAACCTTGTTATCATTAAATAATTTTGCCAATGATGTGGCTAATTGCTCAGCTAAATTATCATTTACACGACTAAACGTAGTCAAAAAACTAACCCATAAGGAGAAAACTTATGAATGAAGCACAATTAGAATTATCAGTAATGGAATTATTCCAACAAGAGGGATATGAATATCTTTCGGGTGATTCTATATTAAGAGAAACGACGGACGTACTGTTAAAGGACGACCTTCGTATGTATTTGATGATGAAATATGCCGCAGACGGTATCACATCAAACGAAATTGAAACTATTATATTTGGGCTTGTGCGTGCTTCACACGAGCCGCTTTATGATGCCAATAAAGAAATGCTCAATAAAATTATTGAGGGTTTTGTGCTTCGTAGAGAAGATAAAACGAAGAAAGACTTGTTTATTCGTTTAATTGACTTTGATAACGTTCATAACAACATATTCAAGGTTGTAAATCAAGTTGAAATACAAGGCAAACACGAGCTTCGTATTCCCGATGCTATCGTGTACGTAAACGGCTTGCCCTTGGTTGTTATTGAGTTTAAGAGTGCTACAAGAGAAAACGCTACAATACATAATGCTTACGAACAATTAACGGTTAGATATACACGTGATATTCCCGATTTGTTCAAGTATAATGCCTTTGTGGTTATAAGTGATGGTGCGAACAATAAATATGGTTCAATCTTTGCAGGCTACGATTATTTCTATGCGTGGAGAAAGATTGACGATGGGGTGGAGGAAGTAGATGGTATCAATTCTCTCTACTCTATGGTTAAGGGATTGTTCCGTAAAGATAGACTTGTTGCAGTTATCAAAGACTTTATTTTCTTCCCTGACCAATCTAACAAAGAATTAAAATTAGTTTGCCGTTATCCACAATACTTTGCGGCTACAAAACTACTTGAAAATATAAAGGTTCATCAAAAGCCTGATGGCGACGGAAAAGGTGGTACATACTTTGGCGCTACGGGTTGTGGAAAGAGTTATACTATGCTCTTCCTTACTCGTATGCTTATGAGAAGTGAGCATTTCAAAAGTCCTACAATCATCTTAATTACTGATAGAACTGACCTTGATACACAGTTATCTACTACGTTCTGCAACGCAAAGCAATTTATAGGCGATAGCACGGTTGAAAGTATAGAATCACGTGAAATGCTTCGTCAAAAGTTGCAAGGCAGAGCAAGTGGTGGAGTATATCTTACCACTATTCAGAAGTTTACCGAAGATACTCAGTTGCTTTCTGATAGAACCAATATTATTTGTATTTCTGACGAAGCACACCGTTCACAAGTGAACTTGGAACAACAAGTACGCATAACGGAAAATGGTGTTCAAAGACACTATGGTTTTGCTAAATACTTGCACGATTCTCTACCTAACGCAACTTACGTTGGCTTTACGGGAACGCCTATTGATGCTACGATTGACGTGTTCGGTTCAGTTGTTGAACGTTACACTATGACCGAATCAGTTAAAGACGGCATTACGGTTAATCTCGTTTACGAGGGTAGAGCTGCAAAGGTTACTCTTGATGAAGATAAGCTTGAAGAAATAGAAGCTTACTATGCTAAATGTGAAGAAGAAGGTGCTAACGAGCATCAGATAGAAGAAAGCAAAAAGGCTATTGCCAACTTGGATATTATTCTTGGCGATACTGATAGATTAAGAGCCGTAGCAAAAGACTTTGTTGCTCACTATGAAAAGAGAGTTGGCGAAGGTGCTACCGTTTGTGGTAAAGCTATGTTTGTATGCTCTACTCGTCAAATTGCTTTCAAACTCTATCAATTTATAAGAGAACTTCGCCCGGAATGGACGGAAGTCAGAGAAGCTGACGAAGGTGTTGTATTAAGCGATAAAGAACGCAAGGAAATCAAGCCTATTGCCAAAATGAATATGGTTATGACTCGTGCAAAGGACGACCCGAAAGAACTTTGGGATATTCTCGGTAACGATGAGTATAAACGTGAGCTTGATAGACAATTCAAAAAGGTTAAATCTAACTTTAAGATTGCTATTGTCGTTGATATGTGGCTTACGGGATTTGACGTTCCTGAACTCGATACAATGTACTTGGACAAGCCCGTTCAACAACACACTCTTATTCAGACTATTTCAAGAGTAAACCGTGTATGCAAAGGCAAGGATAAAGGGCTTATTGTTGACTATATCGGCATTAAGAACAGTATGAACTTTGCGTTGAAGAAATACACGGACTATAAGGAAAACGACCTTGAAGAAATCGCAGAATCAACCGTAATCGTTAGAGATTCTCTTGATGTTTTAGATACGATATTCAGACAGTTCAACGCTCAACCTTTCTTTAATGGTTCTCCGCTTGAGCAATTAGAATGTCTTAATCACGCCGTAGAATACGTTCAGATAACGCACGAAATGGAAGAGCGTTTTATGGCTTGTGTTAAGAGAATGAAAGATGCTTACAATCTTTGTAGTGGTGGTGATGAACTTTCGGATAAAGAAAGAGATAAGATACATTTCTATCTTGCTATTCGCTCGGTTCTTCGCAAGCTCACAAAGGGCGATGCACCTGACATTACTCAGATGAACGCAAGAGTTGCACGTATGGTTGAAGAAGCAATTCAAGCTGACGGTGTAACGGAAATCTTTACGATAGAAAAAGAAACGGAACGTCTTGAACAAGATATATTTAGTGACGAATATCTTGAAAGAATTAACCGTATTCCTATGGTAAATACGAAAATCAAGATATTGCAACGCTTGTTAAAGAACGCCATCGACGATTATCGCAAGATAAACAAGATAAAGGGTGTTGACTTTACTGAAAGAATGAACGCAGTTGTAGAACTCTACAATTCAAGACGTAAAGACAAAGCTTTTGCAAACGAAGTTCTTGATGACGTTGCAGAACAGTTGACTAAGTTGTTGGAAGAGCTTGGAAAGGATAAGCAATCTTTTGAAGCGCTCAATATCAGCTTTGAAGAGAAAGCGTTCTTCGATATTTTGGAAGCTCTTGCAAAGAAATACGGCTTCTATGACCAATATATAAAGGAATATGGTGAAGAACATTTATTAAGTCTTGCAAAGGATATTAAGGCTATCGTTGACGATAAGGCGAAGTATGCTGCTTGGTCTGCTCGTGAGGATATAAAGGCAGAACTAAAGGTAAATATTATCCTTAAACTTGCTGAATACAAGTATCCGCCGGTAACACAAGACGAAGTTTATAAGGAAGTTTTGGAACAAGCAGAAAACTTTAGAAAATACGCTAATTAACCGTTTTAGAGTTAATCAAAATTAAAGCAAATACAAAATTATTGACCGAAGAAGGTGTTTTTATACGCCTTCTTCTTTTTTTCGCTAAAAAATTTCAAAAAAAGGCAAAAAAAGTTTCAACGTGTACATTGTATTGTACAATTCCCTATTGACAAAGCGGTTCTTTATGAGTATAATATAGATACGAACATAAGTTCGCCCCTATGATAAAAGGAGATATTCTTATGCAAAAGAAGAATGACGAACGAAAGCTTGAAGTTTATAATTTTATAAACGATTTTATCAAAGAGTACGGCGTTTGTCCTTCGTATGACGAGATTGCTTCATCTATTGGCTGTGCAAAGTCAACATTATTCAAATATATGAAGAGATTGGAAGAAGAAGGATATATTGAACGTTACGGAAGAAATCAAGTTGTTACAGTTGAAAACTCAAATAGCATTGACCGTGTTCCCGTAATTGGCTCAGTCGCTTGTGGAAAACCAAAGCTTGCTATTGAAGATATACAAGGTTATTTACCTATAAATATTGATTGGCTTGGACGTGGCGAATATTTTGGATTAGTTGCTGATGGCGATTCTATGATAAATATTGGCATTAACGATGGCGATATAGTTATTGTGCGTAAGCAATCAACAGCAGAAAATGGACAAGTAGTAGTTGCAATGATTCCCGATGAGTTTGGGGGAGAAATGTCAGCTACGTTGAAGCGTTTCTATAAAGAGCGTGGTGTATATAGGTTGCACCCCGAAAACGACAACTTAAAAGACATTTACGTAAAAAAGGTTGAAATACTTGGAGTAGCAGTAAAGAACATAAGCGATGTTAAATAATCATCATTATTCCCTTTATGATGTTGTTTATATTAAATGCGTAAGTTTTTTCCCCGTAAAGACTAACGTAGATTGCCGATGTAATAGACTTTGGTGTAGGAATAATCCCAACCGCACAATGAGGTCTATTAAATTTAACCGTCGAGTAATTAGGGAGAAAGGAGGCTGATTTTATGGCAAAAAAGAAAAATCCTTTAGCGTGTCCATCTTGTCAAACGAAGTTAATGGAAAGTTGTTGCAAGTGTATAGGTGTGATGCTAACCTGTCCGCATTGTGGAGCTTCTATCTTAGCAGATATAGATGAAAATGGACGTATGCGATTGAGTTATGAACCGCCGACAACCGAACCGCAACAATTAAAGGTGGCAACAAATTAGTATAGAATAGTTTTAACTATTGATATAACCATACATATTTAGTGGACTGTGGTAGTGATAAACGTAAAGCCAACGCACGGTATGTATGAAGTTGTAAGAAACCGAAACTATCCGATAAAGAAGTTATCCACGCCTTACAAGATGCAGTAATAAAAAATTGAATATTTGTACCATATACGCTTAGTGGACAGCGGTAGTGATGAACGTAAAGCCAACGCACGGCGTATATGAAGTTGTAAGAAACAGAAGTTATCCTAAGAAGAAGCTATCCACGCCTTGCAAGTCCGGACTAAACCTGAAATGGGTGTAGTCTTGATTTGTTAGGCGTATTTTTTTTGCCTAAAAATTAAGAAAAGCCCTTGCAGCCGAGATTTAGTTCGGTAATGCGAGGGCTTTTTTGTTGTCGAAAAATTATTTAAGTCGGATACAAATTGCCTTCTATCGGCTGCACAAAAACAGCCAATAGGAGGATATAAAAATGGCTTGGAACGATGGAAAAGAAAGAAAAACATTTGAGGCAGAACAAAAAAGATTGAGAAAGATTTATCTTGAACACGGAATGACGGAAGAAGCGATACAAGCTCTTTATGAGTTTGATAAAGAACAATACAATGCTCGAAGAAGAAATGCAATTCATACACAAAGATTAGATTTTGATTCTATTGAGTTTGATGACAAAGAAACGGACAACCCATTGTTTGAAAAGTTTTTAGAATTTTTATCAACGGAAGATGAGTTCGTCCCTGAAGGACGTTTTGGTTGGATAGAAACAATCGAGAATCATAGACTTGCAAAAGGGTTAAAACAGTTAAAAGAATCTGATTTAGAGGTTTTAACTCAAATGTATTTTGAAGGATATAGCCAAAGAGAAGTAGCCATCAATTTAGGTGTAACGGAAGCGAACATTTCAAAGAAAATTCGACGCATTAAAATTTTTTTGAAACTTTTTTTGGAAAATGGTTAAGTTTTTGGCGTTTTCGCTGCCTACCTATTGAGGGGACAAATTTTTTATCCCTTCAGAGGAGAAACAAAAATGAGATTAAAAATAGATAAATTTGAGAAATTGGCAAAGGAACGAGGATTCCGTAGTGGATACGACCTTGCCGTAGATATAGGTTTAAGTAGAAACACCTACCATTATATAAGAAAGGGCGGGAAAATCAGTAGCGATATGGTAACCGAAATATTTAACCGTTTCGGGGACGAGGTAACTTTTGACGTTATTGATTTTGAAGATAACAAGCGTGGTGGAGGTTAATAAGCACGAACCTAAAACGAATTGTACTGATGGACATTTAGGATACTCTCTTTACAAGAAAAAGTTAGAACAATGGATAAATATCTACGGGCTAACTCAACCGTATGTAGCACGAGTTATGGGGCTAACGGTAGAAGAGTTGAAGGGAAAGCTCAAAGATAACGAGCCGTTCAATAGAGAGCAACTAAAAAACCTTATATACCTAATGGGAGCAAGAAACGCTTTTAGAGTTATACACTTTCACAGCCCCGAACAGCGGCGCAGAGTGTATCGAGAGGTATTTGAAAAATATGAAAACAAGGAGCGATTAAATGAATGAAACGATGAGATTGTCAAGCCGTAATGCGTTAATTCAAGCAATGCTTTCAGATAACGAAGGCATAAAAAACTATTATCGCTTTACAGCGCAGAATCCGCATTTTGAATTGCACGATGCTTGTCAAATAGTCGCTGCTCGTCCTAATGCTTCCGTATGTTTTCACTTTGAAGAGTGGAACGCTATGGGGAGAAGAGTAACGAAAGGGCGAAAAGGTATTCCTTATGCTGACCGTGAGGGAAACAAACTGTACGTATTTGATGCTAACGATACGCACGGCGAAGAAAGGTATAAACGCCTTATCTATCCAATGAAACGTTTGCTTATCGGTTTAGATAAGCTAAACGGAACGGAAATAGCAAACGATACTCTAACTGACTATCGCAAAATTCAAATAGGGGTTGCCAATTTCTTAAAGGATAACGATTATTTTACCGATGATGAATTAAGAAACAAGCTCATCTATGAAGGTGTAACGTATTCACTTTATAGCAAGACGGGCTTCCCTAAAAATAACGGAGTAAAACTACAAGGATTACCTTACGATTTAAGGCAGAACGCAGAGATTTGTAAAAGAGTATATCGAATAACCGAAGAACTTAACGAAGCCGCAGAAGAAGCCTATAAACGTGAGGAAACAATGGTAATTGATGATATAGAAGAAAAAACTATATCAGACGAACCCATTATCAAGGAAGAACCTATCAAAGAACCGATAAAAGAAGCAACGAGCGTTGTTCCTTTCTATCAAAAGTATTTGGACGTTCAAAACGAATATCCTGATGCTGTTGTGGTTCAGAGAGTTGGCGATTTTTATGAAGTTATGGGCGAAAATGCAATACTTGTTTCAGAACAACTTGACCTTACCTTAACGGGAAGAAACGTTGGGTTGCCGGAACGAGTGCCGATGGTGGGTTTCCCTTTCCACGTTCGGGATAAGTATATAGACAATATACGAAAAGAAAATGCCGTAGTCGTAATTGAACCCGATAAAGAGCTTGAATACCTTATATCTTTTAAGGAGCTTTTTGCAGGAGAGGTTAAGACTGATGAAGAGCTTGAAGAAGAGCAAGAAGAAAACGAAAAAGCAGCAGAACTACAAAGCAAACGTTATCGTTTGGAAGAAATCAACGACGAAGAGGACGAAGAAGAATATATCGACCTTGACGAGTTAGAAGAAATCGAAGAAGAAAAACAGCCACAAGAAAAAAGTAAGGGTAAACCTATTCAGGAACGCAAAAGAAAGAATAACGGACAACAACAATTCTCTCTCTTTGATATGATGGATGATTCTTCTGAAAAAGAAGAAAACCTTACCGAAAAGCTCATTAAACACGAATTAAAGCGTGGTAGTGGCTTTGAACGTGGCAAGATGCGTATATGCCACGAGTATGCTAAAAACCCAACAATAAGCGAATTTGCCGTGTTCTTGAAGGACGAATACGGGTTGGGTGGCTACGGTGGAGGAAATTATGGTGCTTCTTACGATGCAAAAGGTATTCGTATTGTGCAACGAGCCGAAGATAATTACGACACAATTATCGCTCAAGCGAACCTTAAATGGAACGAGGTTGCAGTTCATATCGCAGACCTTATTGATGATGACGAATATCTAACAGCAGAAGAAAAAATCGAGTTTGCTAACTATGAAGCTCAACGCTATGGTAGTGATGAAGAACGTATCAAAGCAATAGCAGATTGGATGGTAGAACACGGCACAAGATACACTTGGGACGGACATTACAACGGATATAATCACGGGAACAACTATCAATTTGTAAAACAACACCTTGACGATATTCAAACTGAACTTGAAAGTCGTAAGCAAGTTGAAAAGGTTGATTATGCCGAAATGGACGGATTTAACGTATGGTTCAAGCCCGAATTTTGTAGGCGTCTTATTGAACAAGAGCCACAAGAAGAAAAACCTACTGAAACCGTAACGAACACGGACTTAAATGAGGTTGGTTTTGACCAAAGTGAACTTGGTGGGGCGAAAGCACGATTCAAGAGTAATATCGAAGCCATTAAGACAATGCAAAAGCTCTATCGTGAAGATAGAGATGCAACACCTGAAGAAAGAAAAACTCTTGCAAAATACGTCGGTTGGGGTGGACTTGCTAACGCTTTTGACGAGCATAACGAGAATTGGCAGAAAGAATATGCCGAGCTTAAAGAACTGCTCTCTGCTGACGAATATGAAGCGGCAAAAGGTAGTGTTCTTAATGCTCATTATACATCAAAAGACGTTATTGACGGTATGTATGAAGCTCTGCACCGTTTTGGAGTTAGAGGAAACAATAAAATCCTTGAACCGGCACTTGGTACGGGTAATTTCTTTGGCTTTATGCACAAGGATATTGCAGAAAACGCAAGACTCTATGGTGTTGAGTTAGACCCTTTAACGGGTAAGATTGCAAGCAAACTCTATCCAAACGCTAATATCCAAATAAAAGGCTTTGAGCAAACGACCTTTACAAACGACACCTTTGACGTGGTTGTAAGTAACGTTCCGTTCGGTGCTTATAGCGTTTACGATAGCGAGTATGCAAGGCACAACTTCTACGTTCACGATTACTTTATTGCAAAGTCGATAGACAAACTTAAACCTAACGGTTTAATGGCTGTTATTACAAGTAAAGGAACGATGGACAAACTTAATCCGTCCGTTCGTAAATACTTTGCAGATAGAGCTGAACTTATCGGCGCAATTCGATTACCTAACAATGCTTTCAAGCAAACGGCAAATACCGAAGTAGTCGCAGATATTTTATTCTTCCGAAAGCGTGAAGAAAAGATAAATGCAGACAACGAAAATACCGAGTGGCTTGCAACCGGGAAAACCGAAGAAGGCTATGAGATAAACAACTACTTTATCAAGCACCCTGAAATGATATTGGGAACGCTTGCAGAAGAACGTGGTTTATACGGAGCTTTGGACGTTACGGTTAAGCCCAAAGATAGTAACCTTTCACTTGACTTGTCTGATGCAATAGGACATTTACCGAATAATTTCTATATAAATCCCGAACCTTCGACAAATATCGACAAGGAAGAGATTGAAGTAGATTACGACGTAAAACCCCTTTGTTATAAGGCAGTCAACGGAAAACTTTATATGCGTATGGGCGATAGTATGGTGGAACAAGAAATCCCCAAATATCCAAAAGACGCATACGAAAGAATCGTGCAAATGATAGGACTACGTAAGGAATTACGAAAAGTTCTTGATATGCAGATTAGTGGTTGTTCTGATAACGAACTTCAAATAGAACAATGGACGTTAAACGATAGGTATGACCGTTTCGTAAAGAAATACGGTTTACTTAATAGTCAAACCAACACGAAGTTGTTTAGGGACGATGGCGATAGTGCTTTGCTCTTCGCTTGCGAGAACCTTTCAGAAGATAAAAAGACAGCCACAAAAGCAGATATATTCTCTAAACGAACTATAAGACCATACGTTGCGGCAGTTCAGACTGACGATTGCTACGAAGCATTACATATCAGTATGAACGAGCGTGGGCGAGTAGATATTGCTTATATCGAAGAGCTAACGAAAAAAGATTACGATACCGTACTTTATGAGCTTGGCGATGCAGTATTTAGAAACCCTACCGAAACGGACTTGGGCGATAAGTATTCGGGCTTTGAAACAGCAGAAAAATACTTGTCGGGTAAGGTAAAACAAAAACTTGCAGCAGCTAAGTCGTTTTGCAATCAATTCCCTAATCAGGGCTTTGAACGAAACGTAAAAGCGTTAGAGCAAGTTCAACCTAAACCTTTAACGGCAAGTGAGATTTCAGTAAGAATTGGTTCGTCTTGGGTTGATAAGGAATACTACAAAAAGTTCCTTATGAAAATCTTGGATATTCCTTTCTACTACAAAGATTCGTTATCGCTTTATTACAACCCACACGATAGTTCGTGGCGAATTGATAAAGCGGGATTTTTAAGAAATCACTCTTATATGAAAGTCCACGAAGTTTACGGTACGAATCGTGCTAATGCTTATAGGATTTTTGAAGATTGTCTGAATTTAAGAGCAACAACTATTTACGATACCGTAGAGGAGGACGGTAGAGAGAAAAGAGTGCTTAATCAAGCGGAAACTATTGCCGCAAGAGAAAAGCAAAACAAAATCCGGGAAGAGTTTAAGGATTGGATATTCGCAGAACCCGAAAGGCGTGAAGCATTGGAAGCAACGTACAATGCGTTGTTTAATCAGATAAGATTGCCTACGTATGACGGTAGCTATCTCAAATTCCCCGAAATGAATCCCGCTATTGAACTCAAACCCCACCAAAAAAATGCGGTTCACCGTATTTTGACGGACGGTAATACCCTTTTACACCACGTTGTAGGTGCAGGCAAAACCTTTACGATTTGTGCTTCTATTATGAAGTTAAGACAACACGGTCTTGCTAAAAAACCTATGGTAGCCGTTCCAAACCACTTGGTACAGCAATGGGCAAACGAGTTTAGAACCCTTTATCCTAATGCAAAACTTTTGATAGCGGGCAAAGAAGATTTAGAAAAGAATAATCGTCAAAAGTTCGTATCAAGAGTTGCTATGGGAGATTGGGATGCCGTAATTATTGCCCAAAGTTCCTTTGCAAAAATTCCTATTTCTGCCGAAAGACAAGAAAGAAAATTAAGAGAAGAAATTGCAAGGATAGAAGAAACCATTGAAGCACAATGGATGGAAAGCAATCATCCGAAAGGCTCGGTTAAAAATCTTGAACGTATCAAGAAAAACCGTGAAGCACAACTCAAAAAGTTGATGGACGATAGCAAGAAAGACGACGTGCTTATCTTTGAAAACTTGGGCGTTGACTACTTGTTTATTGATGAAGCACATAATTATAAAAACTTGTTCTTGTTCACGAAAATGAATAACGTTGCAGGAATTTCAACGACGGCAAGCCAAAGAGCAAGCGATTTGAAGTTGAAATGCGAGTACATAAACGAATTGCACGGCGCTGATAAAGGCGTTGTGTTTGCAACGGGTACACCTATTTCTAACTCAATGACTGAAATGTACACTATGCAGTCTTACTTGGGTTCTGAAACGCTCCGTGAAGTAGGAATTAACTACTTTGACGGTTGGGCTGCCGACTTTGGCGAAACTATAACTTCGCTTGAAATGACACCTTCGGGGCAAGGTTATAAGGCAAAGACGAGATTTGCAAAATTCACGAACTTACCCGAACTTTTAACGCTTTACCGATCCTTCGCTGACGTGCAGACTTCGGACATGGTAAAGCTTGATGTTCCCGACGTTGAAAGGCAAGTTATTACATTAAAGCCAAGTGACACGGTTATTGACCTTGCAGAAGAGATAGCCGATAGAGCTGAAAAAATCAGTCAAGGTGGTGTTCCACCCGAAATTGATAATATGCTCAAAATCACGTCTGACGGTAAGAAACTTGCTCTTGATGCAAGGTGCTATATTCCAACGGCAACTGATGAAGAAACAAGCAAACTTAACGAGTGTGCAGAACGAGTGTTTGAAGTGTGGAACGATACCCACGAAATAAAAGGAACACAGCTTGTGTTCTGCGATTTATCGACACCAAAACGAGCTTTTGAAGATTACGAATACGGCAAAGACTTTGACGTTTATAACGATTTGAAGCACAAGCTCGTTCTAAAAGGTATTCCCGAAGAAGAAATAGCGTTTATTCACGAAGCAAATAGCGATGCTCAGAAGCAAGCATTGTTCGATAAAGTTAATGACGGAAAAGTCAGAGTTCTGCTCGGTAGCACGGAAAAGTGTGGAGCAGGAACGAACGTGCAGAAACGACTTGTAGCATTGCATCACTTGGATACGCCTTATAGACCGTCCGATATGCAACAACGTGAAGGACGTATTGTAAGACAAGGAAATACCAACGAAAGCGTAAAGATATTCACATACGTAACTGAGAGAACGTTTGATAGTTATTCTTATCAGATACTTGAAAACAAGCAGAGATTTATTTCTCAAATTGATAGGGGTGACTTAACCGTTCGTGAAGCGGAAGATATTGACGAAACAACTCTTTCTTATGCGGAAATTAAAGCAATTACAGCGGCTAATCCAAAGATTAAGAGAAAGATGGAAGTTGATACCGAAGTAGCAAGGTTGAGAGTTCTTGAAGGACAGTATAAAAAGAACCTTTACGCATTACAAGACAAGATACGTAAGACCTATCCCGATGAAATTCGTAGGCAGGAATTACTTATCGAAAGAACACGTTCAGATATGAAGGTAGTCGAAGAACAGTATAATCCCGACAACTTCTCTATCAATGTAAATGGTGTGGTTTACACCGACAAAAAAGAGGGTTCAAGAGCATTAACCGATGCGTTATATGCAAGCAAGCCCGAAACTGTCGTAGCTGAATTTGCAGGGTTCAAAATCAGTATGAATCCGTTAGTTCTTTTAACGGCAGAACGCTCGATTTCTCTTACGGGAAACGGACAATACAATCTTGATATTGGTAATAGTTCAACCGGTAATATGACGAGAATTGAGAACTTTTTAACCGAACTTCCTAACCGTGAAAAACGTTTAGTTGCAAGGTTAGAACAACTCAAAAATGACTTTGAAGTAGCAAAGGTAGAAGTCAACAAACCTTTTGAACACGCAGAGCTTTTGGCAAGCCTACTTAAAGAGCAAACCGAACTCAATGCCGAACTTGATTTGAACCGCCGTGAAGAAGTCATTATAGACGATGAGAAAGACGAAGGAGATACAACTTATATGACAATACCCGATAATACTGAAACCGAAATAAAGACCACAACAGCCACAAAGAAAAAGGCTCGTAAACCATTAGATAAGGGAGCATTTTCTACCTATCAAAAAGTTAAAGAGCAACAGCCCGAAGCGTTCGTATTTATCGCTAACAACGATAGATTTGAACTTGTAGGCGAACAAGCAAAAGAGCTTTCTGAAAAGTACGATATAGACCTTATTACCGAAGCAAATGGCAAAGACGTTTTCTCTATTGATATGGATAAACTTGACACGATTGCAAGAGAGCTTGTTGATGGTGGCAACGTGGTAAAAATTATCGAAAATATGGCAGAAATGTCAAAGGAGGAAAGCTTTATAGACGAAACAGATAAAATTGCCGAACTTGAAATGGCGGTTCTGCCGGACTACTCAATCAACCAAGAAGATATGGACGATTACGGTTATAAATGGCTCGGTATGTTACCACTTCGCAAAGCAGCGGCAGTCAGATTAAAAGAATTAGGGTTTGAAGTGTTCAAACTCTACGAAGATGATACCGAAGGTGCTGTTGAAAGCGTTGACGAGATAAGGCAAAGCGACGGATTTATTTTCGGTGTGGAAAAGCCTACTTGGAAAGCTTTTTATGAAAGCGAAGAAGGTAAAGCATACCTTGCAGCGAGAAGTGCTTTGTGTGAAGCAAGTGGCTACGTTGCAAGTGAAGAAATGTCCTACGTTGATGCTAAATTCATTGAACCGTTTATTGACAACAACTTCTCTGAAAAGTACGGACTAAGAGAGTTTTTCAAAACCGTTGAAAAGCCGTCTATCGAGAAGCAAAAAGAATACGTTCCTAAGCTTTTAGAAGAATTTACAAAGCGTATCAATAATGACGATATTCTGCTCTATTACGGTTGGACGAGTAGCGATGCAACAAGAGCTATTGCTGATAACCTTGAACCCGAAGAACTCAAAGACCACGCAAACGAAATTGCTAAACGTTGGAGATTAAAAGAGTACGTTATGGACGGTATAGCTGAACATCATCTTGAAAAAGAAATGGACGGAAAACCACTTGGCGAACTTGATAATGAAGATAACGCAGACGAGATTATCACGGAACTAAAATCGTTCTTTGAAGAATCTGAGTGGGCTGAGGGAGCAACGGGCGATGAGTACGACTATTGGTATGACTTGTTTGGGGAAACAACCCTTAAACCATTACTTATGGGCGAGCATTACATTGACGTAGATAAAGCTCTTGAAGAAGCTATGGACGGTATGACGGTTGACGAAACAATAGATTTTCTTGGTATAGGCGAACACGAAATTAACGTTGTTCAGAGATTCCTTGATGCTTGTAAACTTGATGATATTGAGCTTGGTTTCCACGACGGTAAAATTACTGCCGTTGATGAAGATAACAACCGTTGGGAAGGTAGAGATTTTTATGAGTTCCTACTTAACGACGTTGTTCAGTTGGACGATAATTACAAGCTCGTTGACGGTTACGGCTTTGACCAAGAAATTGTCGATGATGTGTTGGAATTTTCAAAAAATTACGAAGCAAAAATCTACACAAGACCTAACGTTCCACGCTATAAAATTAAACCTTTTAGTGGCGAAGAATTAACGATAGAACCCAATTTACAGTTGTATTCCGTAAGAGATTTCAACAACAAAGAAATGTCAGGAATTGGAATACAGTTATATGCAATTAACACAACGGAAAATGGAACAACGTTTAGAGAGCCGTTTGCAACCTTAACTACTTCTTTTGGTGAGTATATTGGTATGAAAAACTCAGCTTATATAGACGTAAACAACTGTCCGTTTGCTTCTCAACTTCTTGAACAAGGTATTGCAAAAGATACGGGCTTTACAAAACAAAGTGGTTATGTAACATATCCGCTTTGGCAGTTCGATGAGAACTTCTTGCGTAGTATCGGTAGAGAAAATTACGAGAAATATTCAAAAGAATATGACGAGTATATGGCTCAATTTGCTGAACCCGAAGAAGAGCTTGAAGAACTTGCTCCAAATGATGCTCAAATCAACTATGCAGACGAAGTGAGAAAACTTGTTCACGACGAGTTTATGAACTTCCAAAATGAACTGCTCAAAAAAGAACCTTATGAAGTGTTCCAAAAGAACCACGAAATTTATGTTAAGACTGAGTTTTTAGACACTATTGAGGGTTACGACTTTGATGAAGAGTATCTTAAAGCACTTTATCAAGAGAAGGACAAAGGTATTTTGCAAGAATTATACGAGGACTTCCGAGATAGTGAATACGCAAGTGTAAACACCGGGCAAGACACCGTAGATTTTATCAGAGAATACTGTCAGTTCTACCACAAAGATATTATCAGCCCAAACAATGAAGAGTTTGCCTATTTCGGTAAAGACGAAGAAGATACTGCGTTCTACTATTTCAAAGATTCTTTAAGCGTTGACCATTTGCACCGAATTTCAGAACGTGCAGACGATTACATTATAGCTGCGCCGGTGTGTTATATGTCACAAGAATCGTTGGAAGAAAAGAATATTACCTTCCTAAAACTTGAACGAGATATTGACGAACCTGAGCTAAAACTTGGCGATGATACGGCAAAGTTTGCTATGAGAGCATCGTTCAATAAGAAAATGCCGTTAGAAGCAACTATGGTAAGTAGAAATTGCAAGCTTGATATTGAAAGAGATATTGCATCGCATTTTGACGGTATGAGATTAAACACCAACTTTATTGCTAATCTTTACGCACTTTACGGCGAAGAGCGAATGAACTACGTTCTTGCGAACACGGTTCAAACGTTAGATAGCGACGGTAGGTTTAGTAGGGATAACAAAGAGTGGGCAAAAACAATCAACATTAACAACAGCGCTGAAGATAGAGAAAAATTTGTCGTTCAGTCGCACCCTGCGGTTCTTGATGGTTACATTACAAGCTACCGCAAACAAGTAAAAGAATTTAAGGAAAATTTAGATGAAAAGGAGAAAGAAATGCCTGAAAACGAAAATCAAAAAAAGAAATGGATAACCGTCAAGGTTTCGCATAACGCAATGATTAAGGAAATGCCAAAGCATTTGTTTATGAAGATGCCACCTAACGGAAAATACGGCGATTATACCTATAACGTTTTTAAGAGCAAGGTAAAAGATTCTACTCAAATTGTAGATATGCAGAGTGATAGTAGAGAGATGTGTTTTGAACTTCTCTATGCTGAAAACGAAACGATTACTTTGAGCAATAGAAACGGAGAAATAAGCCTTACGGCAGAAGAGTTTAAGGACATCGTTCACGGTACGTCTGATAAAGACTATCCGAGAGAAGAAAGAAGCGATAACCGAATTGAGATTTCCGTTCCAAGAGATGCTTTACGTGGTATGTACGAAAAATCTTCTATCTTTGCTCTTCCTAATTCTTCGGAATATGCGGGCTATTCGTTCTATTTGCCTAATGCTCTTTTGGAAGAGGATAAGGCAACGGAAGAAGGCAGAATTATGATGCGACTTCCCGAAGATTTTGTTGTAAGGGCAAAGGAAAGAAATACGGAAAACGAAGTCGAGCTATCAGCAAGACAAATCTATGATGATATGCACGATACGGACGATTTGGACTACCCACCGAGAGAAAAAGAAGAAACGGCAAAAGCTGAAAACGGTGGTAAGAACGATTGGAAGAGCGTGAAACTTGCCGAAAACTTGAAGATTGCTCAATACGAAAAGTCAACGCTTATGCGTATGCCGGACGGCAATTATGAGGGTTGTGTATTCTACGTTCCAAACGGTATGGTTGACCTTTCTGATAATGCTGTAACGCTTAATCTTCCACCTGACTTTACTATCAGACTTAAAGACAATCAAAGCGGCGAAGAAAACGAGTTGAGTGTTGACGAGTTTGTAAAAGAAGTGGACGGTAAAGGAATTAAGACCTATCAGAAGCCGAGCGAAACCAAGACGGACAAGTTCTCTGCCCGAAAGGAACTGCTTGACAAAGCAATCCCCGAAGAAATGAAGAACCGACCTAATTGGGTAATCGTGAGAACGAAAGAAAACGAAGAAACAGGACGTCTTGAAAAATATCTTGTTGACTGCCATACGGGTAAGTTTGCAAGAAGTGATGACCCTTCTACGTGGACGGATTATAACTCTGCTTGTGAATACGCAAAGGAAAACGGTGGCGTTACTCTTGCCTATGCTCTTGACGGAAAAGACAATATTTGCTGTATCGACTTGGATAAGTGTATCGACAAGAACGGCAATTACTCTGACCTTGCAAAAGAAGTAATGAAAAAGTGCGGTAAGACGTATCTTGAAACTTCTTTGAGTGGGAAAGGTTTGCATTTCTTCGGTACGACAAACGGTATGGACGTAAGGACGTTCTCAAGGGACGGAGATGTGGAATTTTACCAAAAATCTCACTTTATCGCTATGACGGGCGATGGCGCAGGCTATCAACGTTTTGAAAGCTTTGACAAGCCCGATATGAAAACTCTTATTGAAAGCAAGTGCGATAAGCGAAGTGCTTTTAGTGGAGTGGGTAAAGGCGTTGAAGGACTTTCGTCAATGTCTGACCGTGACGTGGTAGAAAAGGCTTGCAAGTCTAAACACGGCGAAACATTTAAGGCTCTTTATAACGGACAAGATTTGCAGAACAATCACAGCAATTCTGATATGTCACTTATGAACCGTCTTGCCTTTTGGTGTAACGGGGATAAGGAACAGATGCTACGAATTTTCGCAACAAGTGGTTTGTTCCGTCCCGATAAATCTCCCGATTATTACGAAGGTACAGCAATTAAAGCTATCAAGGATACTTCGGGACGATTTCAGCCGAATACGTCGAACAACAACGTTTCAAAGAAGCCGCCCGTAAATAATTCAGGTTCGGGCTTCGGCAAGCGTTAAGGAGGAAATATGAAAAGGAAAAATATCAGAGATACCCCTACGGAGCTATTTGTTCCCGATGGTTACGAATTTGAAGATATTTACGATACCGATGATAACGGTATGGATATGGGAGAACCCGTATTGGAAGAGGAGGTGACGGTGCATTTTGGAAGCAAAGGAGAGAAATAAAGCCTACGATAAACTAACGCCCCAACGAAAACAAATCGTTGATGAAGTAATCAAGAATCTTGAAAGTGGAGTGGGTTTGTGGCAACCCGGTTGGAGTATGCCGAGCGTTCCTGAGTCTGCTATCACGGGTAAGAAATATCGTGGTGTAAACAACTTCCTTTTGAGCATTATCTCAATGCAAAGACAATATTCCGACCCCCGATGGGCAACGTTCAATCAGATTAAAGATAAGAATTGGTCGTTCAAAACTGACGAGGAAGGAAGAAGTCTTGGCAAAGGTGCAGGTGTATCAATCGAGTATTTTGAAATGCGTGATAAGGAAACGGGCAAGCCGTTTGATAGAAAGGTGCTTGACGGACTTACCGCAGAAGAAAAAGAAGATTACATCAAAGACCACGTTCGCCCTATACGTAAATATTACACCGTTTTCAATGGTGACGTTATCGAGGGTATTCCCGCTATCGAAAAGCGTGAAATCAATGCTAACGATAAGGTGGAAAAAGTTGAAAATCTCTTATCTTTTTGGAGCGAAAACGAAGCAAAGATTATCTACGGTGGGCAAGATGCTTACTACCGAATATCGGCAGATGAAATACACTTGCCCGATAGAGAACGTTTCTTCTCTATGCAAGAGTTCTATTCTACGGCTCTACACGAGCTTGGACACTCTACGGGACACGAAACAAGACTTAACCGTAATATTCAAAATCTTTTTGGTACGTCCGATTATGCGATTGAAGAACTGAGAGCAGAAATTGCTTCTATGTTTATCGAACAAGACCTTGAAATTCAAGTGGACGAAGAACATAAGCGAAACAATAGTGCTTACATATCCGCTTGGAAAGAAAAGATTCAGGACGACCCAAACGCTTTGTTTACTGCTATTGCAGATGCAGAAAAGATTGCAAAATTCGTTGCAGAAAAAGAGAAAGCAAACGAAGCGAAAAAGAAAAAGGCGATTGAGCATTACGCCATTAAACAAGAAGAAAATGCTTATGGCGAGCAAGTATATAAGGTTTATATGGTTGCTGCTCACGGTCAAGTAGGACTTGGACTTAATTATGGTTTTGCAAGCCGTGAAGCCCTAATGACCGAATTTGAAAAAATGCAGGAACTTCCATTTTGGGCAGACAAAGACTTTGAAGAATGTTCCTTTGAAGAGCTTGAAGCACACAGTATTGAACGAGCTAAGAGCGAAGAAATCAAAGAAGAAGAATCTACAAAATTTATTCGTCCAAGTGAGATAGCTGCAAAGGCTATGCCAACTACGGCAAGGCAAGTAGATATGTCTGAACGTGGCGTTGAAACTCTTACAAGAATGGGAGATAGAGATGTTATCGAAAGGGCAAGCAAAACCAAAAACGGCGAAAAATTTTCTCAACTGTATAACGGTGTTTCCGTTCTTGGGAACGAAGAAAAAGACGAGCGTTCTCTGATGTCAAGAATTGCTATGTTTTGCAACGGTGACAAAGAACAGCTTATGCGAATTTTCAAATCTTCCGGACAGTTCAGAGATGAAAAACCGAACTCTTTTTACGAGCAAATGGCAGACCAATCTATTAAGTTTGTAGAGCGAATAAAGGGAGAAACAAAGCCTTTCGTCCCGACTTGGGGCAAGGGCAAGCAAGGCTTAAATGCAAAGACTTAATGAAGCGTGAAAGCCTAATTTTAGTCCTAACGGTAGCAAACATTTTATTCCTTATAATGAGTGTTTGCTGCCTAATATGGACGGCTAAAAACAATCAGATATTTAATTCAATCGACAAAGATTTTAGCTACGAAGAGTATGAAAACGGAAAGGTTATCTTGTCGCTTAAAGGTGGCAAAAAGATAACGTTAATCTTCGGAAGTGCAAGTGTAAAAGTGGTTGATTCATACCAAGCAACAAGCAAAGAAGAAAGCATTTCCGTAGCATTATTTATCCGTTATTACACCCGATTAAAAGGGATAGAAACAGCAAGAAGCAATACCGATTTCACAGGAGAGTACCGCTTACATAACTGCCTTTATAAACTCGGATATAGAACAAAGCAAACTGAAAATGCGGACATTGAATATGTAAAAGATAGGCGTTGGTACGTGAACGTAGCTTCAACTTTTATCGGTTGGATAGGAATATAAAAAATCAAAATTAAAGGAGAAAATAATGAAGGAAAAAATTTTTAAGGTAAGAGAAATTGATGGTGTTGTCGTAAAGAATATGAGCGACAAGCAGGCGGGCGAACTTTACAAAGCAATCTGCGCCTACAACTTTAACAACGAGGAATACAACGGCAAAGACCCCCTTGTAAAGAGCGTGTTTGAGCTTATGAAGAACTCGTTCAACTACGATAAGTTTTGCAGAGAAACCGGCAAGATTGGCGGTGTAAAAAGTCAGATGGTTCGCAGAGATAACGATAATCTCGGCCCGTGCGTTGCACGAGCAATTATCGGTGGCGATATGGTAAACGAGATGTTCAAAAGTATCTTTGGCGATGGCGAAAATCACGCAGAAATGAATAAAGTACCCGACTCAAAAATTCCCGAAAAAAGGGCAAAATGAGAAGCAGGTAAAGAGAATTGCCATAATCGTACGATTTTTGCCAATTCTGATGCAC
Organism: Christensenellaceae bacterium; assembly: GCA_045594285.1. Lineage (GTDB taxonomy): Bacteria > Bacillota > Clostridia > Christensenellales > Borkfalkiaceae > UBA1259. The sequence goes on from JAZNYF010000011.1 coordinate 31,344, forward strand.
ACCCCAAGCGGTGTGCGAACAATCGGGAAACCCGATTTTAGGAGGACGAAATGGGTAGAAAATGCCTTGATAAAAACAAGAGAGGCAACAAATACATACGTGTTTTGAACGAAGATAATTGGCTAATTATTGAGCGTTTGGAGAAGCTTCCAAAATACAAAAACAGCTTTAATAAGATTGCTAATGATGCGTTTGATTACGGGTTGCCGTTGCTTCTCAAAGCCGAGTTTGGAGAGGAGGTAGAGTTAGAAAATCAAGCTCCCAACTTCGTGCCGGCAAGTAACCCACGAGTGGTTGTAGAAACTATTGACGATAGACAGCTTGAAGAAATAATTCGTTTACTTGAAGAACTTGTTCTCAACTCAAACGTAACAAAGTCAGTTGTTTCATCGCTCCTAAACGCCAAGATAGATTCGCTCTACGGAAAGAACGTAAGGGCGGACAAATTGGAAGATGGTGCATATAGAGAAACGCCACTCTACTTGTCGGATTACGAAGCTCGTGTCCAAAGGCGATTAAGAGAAATGAAAAGGAGGTAATGAGTTATCAGTAACCAACCTATAATTTTCGACTTGAAATATACACCGTATCGTTTAGGAAAAAACGCTACGGCAAAAGAGGTCGAAGCAAATCAGAGAGAGCGAGCTTTCTATGATATGAGTGGAAGTGAAAACATCTACAAATACATAATGACGGAAGGTAAACGTTCCGGCAAGAAAACAGCTCTTGAATATCTACAAAAGAATACGGGAGTGTTCAATCATAACGGAATGATTGGCAAGGAAGAAATCGAAGCTATGAAGAAACGAGCGCAGGAAAACAAGGGCAACTTGTGGCACGGGTTCATTTCTCTAAGCGAAGAAGATTCACCCAAAATTGACACCCCCGAAAAATGTATCCATCTTGTAAAGAGCGTATTCCCTACGTTCTTCAAGGAAGCACATCTTGGCGAAAAGAATATTGACCTTATGTGTGCTTTGCATTTGGATAGACCACATCACTTGCATATCCACTTTGTATTTTGGGAGAAAGAACCAAAGTACAAAAACAAAACCGAATATAGAGCAAAAGGAAAAATTTCGAGAGAAGCAATCGACAATGCCTTCGTAAGACTTGGCTTGTTTGTTGGTGAGGATAAGGGTACTTTGTATCAAGCAAGAGATAAATCGTTACAAAGATTAAGGGAAATGACCGCTGTCAAAACTGCTATGTCAAGCCGAGAAGATATTGAAGAAAAAATCCTTTCGCTTGCAAAGGCTCTCCCGAAAACGGGGCGACTTTCTTATGGCAGTAAAGATATGGAAAAGTTTCGTGGGCGGGTAGATGAAATCGTTAAGTTGATTCTTGACTACGACAAAGAAGCTCGTAAAGCAGATTTGGATTTTTACCGAACGCTTGACGAGAAAAAGAAAATCATAGCGAACATCTGCGGTAATCCGTATGCTTTCTCGGTAGGTAAATCAAACCCGGAAGTCGTTGAAAAGGAACTTCCGAAATATCACCACAAGATAGATGAAAGCCACATAAAAATTGTGGAAGAAATCGAAGCGGATTATAAACGCAGACAAGGCAATTTGGTTTTGAATCTCGCAAAGTTCATAAGACCTGAATACTACGAGCGAAACAAGAACGTCAAGTATAAGGCTAACGACAAAAGACTCAAACGAAAATTGTCAATGTCAAAATTTGCATTGACTAAACGCTTCAATAAATTTTTCAATTCGATTGGTAGAGAGTTCCGTTTGTTTGAACGTGACTTCTCCCATAGACTACAAGAAATCGAAGAGGAAATGAGAGAAGAAAAACAACGTCAAGAGCAAGAAGCACAGCGCAACAATAGAAAGGGGGACTTTTATAAAAAGTGAGAAATCAAGCAATAAAGCACAAGAAAAAGAAATCTCATAAATCAGGGATAGTGATATGGACGTTTATCTTTGCCTTGATATTTGTTGGCGTGATGAGCTTGTTCGCATATTTCGGTTATGAGAGCGTTGGAAGTATTGTTCAAGAGAGAAATTTTTGGCTAATCAATGGTGTAATAGACGGGCTTATTTTAGTGGCTTTTCTACTTATGTACCGTGTTGATGCTCAAAATATCGCTATGAACGAGAACGACCTTGAAGATACTGAGTGGCTAACCGTAAAGAAATTAAAGAAAATGAAAGAGTTTTCAGTAATGGATTGGGACGGTGCTGCTAAAAACAATGACGGTATTGTAATTGGAGCAGAAAAGAAAGGCAAAAATGACGTGGAAATTATCACGACAAGCCAACTTCACGCTCTAATCGTTGGTACAACGGGTTCGGGTAAAACTACGGGCTTCGTTGACCAAAATATATCGGTATTAGCAAAGAGCAAGGGTAAGCCGAGCTTGGTAATTTCAGACCCGAAAAAGGAATTGTATGAGAAGCACGCAAAACATCTTGAAAAGGAAGGTTATAAGATTTCGGTGCTTGATTTGCGTGAACCTTACTCATCTGCACGTTGGAATCCTATGAATGTTTTAATTCGTAGAATAAGGCTTGTTAAAGAGCTTGAAAACAACTGCGAAAATCGTGACGGTAAGTATTATGGGGCAGGAGAAGTTTTCCTTTCTTACCGTGATGCGAGAACGAGAGTTCAAGAACTAAAAGACGAAATATACGAGAACGCAATGGACTTGGTATATACGCTATGCCCCGTACAAAACCGTGACCAACCTACGTGGGAAGAAGGTGCAAGAAATCTTATCTTTGGGTTAGTGCTTGCCTTTTGTGAGGACTGTATTAAGGGAAAGATAGACGAGAAACAGCTACTACTCTTCAACATCTATCACAACATAACCAAATACTGCTCGGAGGACACTACACAATTACGAGAGTATCTGCTTGAAGGCAGGGACGAGTTCTCAAAGGTAAGAGGACTTGTAAACACCGTTTTAATCACGTCGGATAAAACGCTCACGAGTTATCTTTCAGAAGTAAACAGCTATATGCAACAGCTTTCTGACGATGGTATTTTGTCGCTTACAAGCGAGAACGACCTTGACATCGTAAATATGGACGAAGAGCCTAACGCAGTCTTTATTATCGTTCCCGATGAACGATTTACAAGACACCGTTTCGTTACGTTGTTCATTACTCAGATGTATAAAGAGCTTGTAGAAAAGGCGAACTTGAACCTACGCCGTAAACAAAAAGACACGGCTATTTTGAAGAGAAATACGTACTTTGTTTTGGACGAGTTTGGTAATTTACCTAAATTTGAAAATATCGAAGGTATGGTAACCGTTGCCCGTTCACGTGGTATTCGCTTCCTATTCGTATTGCAGAGCTTTTCACAGCTCACGGCTAAATACGGTAAAGATATAGGCGATATTATCAAAACCAACTGTAACGTAAAAATCTTTATAGGTTCTGACGATAGCGATACAAGAAAAGAGTTTTCAGAGCTTTGCGGACAAAAGAAGATTAAAAACTTCTCCGTAAATACAAATGCTGAAAACCCTGCATCAAGTAACACCGGCGCTTCTAACCAACCGCTAATAACAGTCGGTATGTTGGAACGATTAAATGGTGACGAAAAGGGCGATGCTATTGTTTCCGTTCGTGGCTATGAACCGATTTGGACTGTATTTACTCCTTCTTATGAACTTAAAAAGATTTATTTCAAGGAAGGTAAGGCAGATATATCCAAGCGTGAAGCAGTTCTCTTCGATAAAAGCGAATACGTCTTTGACATTGATAGCAAGGGACAAAGTATTGAAGATAAGCTACTTGATGCCATAGAAGAAGCTGATTACAAGATTGAAAAAATGGAAGAGGATAAAGCATTAAAGTTGGAAGAGTTAGACCGTAAATGGCTTGCCATAAATGATGAAATTCACAAAAAGTTGAATGACTTTGTGGCAATACTTGCGGGAAGAGATTCAAAAACTGTTCTTTCGTTAGCTCTTGAAAACAAAGCAGTATTCTTATATTCCATTATGGACGGCTACAACCAAAGTGATGCTTTCCGTATTCGTAATATGGCTGACTATATTTCGAGAAAGACCAAAGAGCTTGAAGATTTACAAGCAAGCGCAACAAAGTAAAAAAGGAGGATAAAAATTGAAAAAAGCAAAACGAAAAATCCTACATCTTTTCTTGGCTTTTGCCTTGATACTTGTAGGTGGCACGGCAATGATGGGATTTACTGATAGTAATACCGCCTTTGCAGCCGAAGCAAATCAAGTTTGTTCGCACGAATACAAAACGGTTGTTATTGCTTCTTCTTGTACGGATAGGGGTTATACGGAATATACTTGTAGCCTTTGTGGTGATGTTTACCGTGATAATTACGTTGATGAAGAAGGACATAGTTTTACCGACGTATTAGTAGAACCTACTTGCACCCATAAGGGTTATACATCGCATTTTTGTAATAAGTGTGGCTACGAATATGCAGATAGTTATATTGAAGCAATCGGACACAATTACGAAAGCACGCTTGTAGAACCTACTTGCACTACGGCAGGATACACAACTCATACTTGTACGATTTGTGATGACTTCTACGTTGACAACGTAATTCAGCCTAACGGACACGCTTTCTTAGAAGATGTAATTGAAGCAACTTGTACAGAAGGTGGTTATACCGTTTTCACTTGCGAAGTATGTGGTCACTCTTACGAAGATAATATCGTAGAAGCAAAAGGACATAATCATCAGTCAAGTGTAGTTGAGCCGACTTGTGTTTCTTACGGCTTCTCAGTTCATTTATGTTCTGATTGTGGAGATAGATATGTAACGGACTACGTTGCTCCTATTGGACACGATTTTGAAAACACTATGGTTGAAGCTACGGAAGATAGCATTGGTTATACAAAACATCAATGCAAGGTATGTGATTACAGTTATCTTTCTGATTTCGTTACAAGTGGAGATAACGGTTATACGCAACTTCCCGAAGAACCGAGTGAACCCGTTGAACCTGAGAATCCCGTAGAACCCGAAGTTCCAAGTGAACCCGAAACACCTATCGAACCTGAAACGCCTACTGAACCCGAAGTTCCGAGCGAACCTACTGACCCCGTTAATCCCGATGATGGAGAAAACGGCGAAGTAGTAGAACCCGAACAGCCGGGCGAATCAACTCACGAATATGTATTTGCTTACGAATTTGATGATGAAAACAAAGTATTGCTTATCACGTATGACTGTGAGTGTGGAGAAACGTACAACGGTTCAATTCAGTTATTCATTACTGATACTGCTGAAAACACCGTTGTAGAAGTTCTTGATGGTGGTGGTAGCGTAAATTTCGCAGATAGACAAGATAATTATACTGTCGTTGCTATTGATGCCGAAGGTAATATTCTTGCAATGATTGATATTGGGGATAACGAGATAGAAGAACCTATCGAACCTGATGTTCCGAGCGAACCTAACACACCTACTGAACCGGGCGAACCTACTGACCCCGAACAACCCGTAGAAGATAATCAGCCTACCGAACCCGATAACAACGATAAGGGAGAAGCAAAAGGAAATTCTAATTTATTCCCTATCTTAATCAGTATCTTTGCGGTACTTGGCATCGGTGGTGTTGTGACTTTCATAATCATCAAAAACAAAAAATCTAAAAATAAAAATGAAAAAGGAGATAAATAATTATGACTAATTTACTTGCAGCAGCCACTCTTAATGAAGGGTTGGCAGGAATCGTAACCAAACTTAACGAACTTATGAACAGCTTTTGGATTTACATCGTACTCGCTATGGCGGCAGTTGTCGTTGTATGGGGCGCATACGTTGGTATCAAAATCGCAATCGCACACAAAAATGAAGATAAGATTAACTCTCGTGATATGGTGAAAAGCCTTATTATCGGTATTATCGTTATGTTCGTAATCGCAGTCGGCGCACCCCTTCTCATCGAAGGCTTGTCGGCTTGGGTTGGCACGGAAGCAGCAGCGGCAGTCGTTGTTCCCGGAGTATAAGAAGAAAGGAGGAATACATAGATGGATAACACAGTAACTACACCTACGCTCAACGGAAGTTTGGCTCAGATTGTAGAAAAGCTCTCTGTCCTTATGGATAGCTTTTGGATTTACATCGTACTTGCTCTTGCAGCAGTCGTTGTAGTATGGGGCGCATACGTTGGTATCAGAATTGCCATCGCTCATAAGAACGAGGAAAAGATTAACGCAAGAGATATGGTAAAGAACCTTATTATCGGTATCGTTATTATTTTCGTTGTAGCAATGGGAGCACCCCTTCTCATCGAAGGCTTGTCCGCTTGGGTTGGCATCGGCGCATAACCGCTAATGCTTAAGGGGAAAGGCGGTAAGGCTTGTTCTTGCCGCCTTTTTTCAAAAAAATATTAAAAAGCGAGGGTAAAAATGCTTATATTTTTTCAAGAACTTATAATGCTTCTTTTCTTGTGGTTTCTTCGCTTAATTGATGGCATAATGGAAATCTTTTCTGCTATCGCAGGAATAACGGACGTAACAGTTCAAGGGGAACGAGTAAATATAATTGAATACCTTGTTGGGGATTCAACAGTAGGCACGATATTTTGGTGCGTGTTCATTTTAGCCGTTGGATTGACTTGTATTTTTGGCATTGTAGCTCTCGTTAAGAATATGATTGCCAATAATAGAAACATATCTTCAATTATTGGAAAAATTGGATTATCACTACTTGGAACAATGGCGATGCTTTTAGTTGTCATTTTGGGTATATTGATTTCTAATTCTCTATTAACACTTGTAGCTGAAATATTCCAAATAGGAAATACGACCAAACTCTCAAACGCATTGTTTAATGCTTGTGTTGGAGAATGGCTGAACGGATTCTCGGTAGCGGAAATTGATATAACGAGTTGTAGCGTATCTCAAATTCTTGGCGATTATAATGCAACTGCCTTAGGCATTTGGCCTACATCGTGGAAGTGTAACGGTATGGTAAATCCTAATACGTTCTTATATTTGCCGTCAATGATAGCAGCTATTGCCTTAATGATAGCATTGGTTGTAGCAATTATAAATCTTGCAAAGCGTGTGTATGAAATCGTGCTTTTATATATCATAATGCCCGTTTCAATGGCTACGCTTCCGCTTGATGACGGAGCAAAGTTTAAGATGTGGCGAGAAACGTTTGTCACTAAAATTATTCTTGCTTATGGAACGGTGTTCTCAGTAAATATTTTCATTTTACTGTTGCCGTTATTGTCAAGGATGCACATAGACGGTGTTGGTGGTTTCGGTAACTCTATGTTTATTATTTTTATGATAATCGGTGGAGCTATGGTAATACCCGCAGGACAAAATCTATTTGCAAGGCTGTTCGGTACTGCTGATGATATGCACGCAGGTGGAAGCTTCTTACATAGTGCTTTTTACGGCGGACGTATTGCAGGTGCTATGACGTTTGGTGCAGCGTTTAAGCTTATTAAAGGCGCAACGCATATTGGCAAAGGAATTTCAGGAAAAATAAAAGCATCAAGAGATAAAAAAGGAAATGATGAATCGGATAAGTTCTCCGAAGATAAAGATTCGGGAAGCTCTGATACATCAAGTGAACAAAGCGACGGAGGAGGTAGCGAAGAATGAGAATAATTCCTAAGAAAATTAAAGTAAAGAATACGGTGTGGAAATGCTATTCTATGCCCGATATTCTTGTAGCTCTTGTCGTGTTCGCTATCGTATTCGTAGCAATCACGGCAGGAAATTGGGGATTGGCAGTATTTATGGGTTTTATCGCTGTAATTATGTTTATGCCTACGTCAGACGGTATTTTGTATTCAATGATTTTTGAGAACATAAAGTTTCTCCTAACAAAGAAGAAATATACCAAAGATGCCCCGAAAGAAAAAGAGCGTATTGATACGCTTGTAAACCTTAAAAACATTAAGGATAACGGATTACTTGAATATAGCAACGGCTATTATGGCAGAGTAATCAAATTAGGTCAAAAGAATTTTGGAATAGAAGATATTGTTCAGCAAAATATCGACATTAACTATCTTTCAAACGCCTTAAAGTTCCTTGACGGAACGCAAATGGCAGACATTGTAAAGATTGATAGACCGGTTACGCTTGACGGGTTCTCAGAAGAGCTTTTTGATAGGCTTTCGGCTTTGAAAGAAAGTATCGAACCCGACAATATTAAGAACATAAAAAGGAATATCTTGCAAGAAAGAATTGATAGGATAGACAGGCTCAACAATATTCGTAAACAATACATTTCAGATTATTACGTTGTGGTTTACGGACGTAACGAACTTGACCTTGAAAATATAACCGTAAATATCGCTTCTGAGATTAACAAGTGTGGGTTAAATACAAAGATTTTAGGAAAAAGAGATACAGCAATTTTCTTAAAATATAGTTTTTCTCGCAACTTTGATGAACGAGAAGTGATTGATATTCCCGATGAACAACTTTTGGAATGGGTAATTCCAAAGGAAGTAGAATTTAAGTCAAATCAATTTACGATTGACGGAACGCAAGCATCGGTTTTAGCAGTTGCAGATTATCCTTTACGTGTTAAAAACGCTTGGGGTTCTGAGCTGTTTAATATCCCAAACACAAAAGTTGTAATGCACATTAAGCCCGTAGATAAGTTTAAGGCAATTAGACGTATTGATAAGGTTATAGGCGAAATGGAAACAAAGCAAATTCTTTCCGAAAAAGCAAGTGAAGCAAATAGTGCAGAAACCCACAGAGAAACAATGCACGCTCTTCTTGATAGCTTGCAGACCGAAAACGAGTCTTTGTTTGACGTTACGCTTACTGTTACAGCTTATAACTATCTTGCAGACGAAAACTATAAAAAGAAAGTGCGCCGTTCAATGATGACGGGCAATTTCAAACCGTCAACGCTTTACGGCTTGCAGGTTGAGGGATTTAAGTCTGCTAATATTTCACCAACATCTACGCTTTCAAATTACGAGCGTGGAATAAACAGTTCTTCTCTTGCAGCAGTCTTTCCGTTCGTAAGAATATTTGTTATGGACGAAGGCGGTGTTCAGCTTGGAGAGAACAAAAGCAACGGTTATCCGTTCATTTTCAACCTTTGGAAACGTGGTAACCTTTATCAGAACTCTAACGGTTTTATAATCGGTAAATCGGGTTCGGGTAAATCGTACTTCTTGAAGAACTTAATTCTTAACGAATGGGCGAACGATACAAGAGTTATTATCTTAGACCCCGAAGCAGAATATCTTGCATTGTCAAGAAATCTTTCGGGCAACGTCATAGACGTTGGTAATGCAAAAGAAGGTCGTATCAACCCGTTCCATATATATAAGGTTTTGACGGAAGATGGAAATGCAGCAGACCCCGTTGTAACGTTTAACACTCACTTGAAAATGCTTGAATCGTTCTTAAAGATAGTTCTTGTCGGTGCTTCTTCTGATGTGGTTGAGCTTATCAATAACTTGGTAATTGAAGCCTATGAAAGAAAAGGTATAACCGAAACTACGGACTGCACAAATCTTAAAGCTGAAGATTTCCCGTTGTTTACCGATTTGCTTGCAGTATTGCAAGAGAAAGACAAAACAACGCTTGACAGTTTAACGCTCAGAGATATGAGAACGGCAGAGCTTTATCTTCAAAAGTTTGTAAACGGTAGATATAGCGATATATGGAACGCACCGTCAACACTTTCCGTTGATGCAGACATTATCGACTTTAACTTTCAATCGTTATTTGCAAATAAAAATAACGTAGTGGCGAACGCACAAATGCTTCTTGTTTTTAGATTTATCGAGCAAGAAGTTATAAATGCGAGAGAGCTTAATAAGAACGGGCATAATCTCCGAACAATGATTGTCGCAGACGAAGCCCACTTATACATAGACCCTAAATTCCCGATTGCGTTGGATTTCTTTTACTCTATGAGTAAACGTATTCGTAAGTATGGCGGTTCGTTTATCCCGGCAACACAGAATATAGCCGATTGGAACGCCAACGAAGAATTGAGAGGAAAAACAAGTGCAATCATTAAAAATAGTCAGTACACGTTTATTTTCAAACTGTCTGCTCCCGATATGAAAGACGTTCTTGACGTTTATAAGGCAGGAGATAGCTTTAATGATGATGAACAAAGAATGATTATTTCCGCAGTAACGGGACAAGCGTTCTTCATTGGCTCAACGGAATTGAGGTCTAACGTAAGAATTGTATCGGGCGAATACGCTCAAACGCTCTTTGATGAGCAAAAAAAGAAATAAAGGAGGAATTAAATGAAAACAAAAACAAATAAGTCAAGCAAGTTGATTATATTTTCCGTGCTATTTGCACTTTGTTTGAGTTTTGGAATGTTCTTCGGACTTGGCACTACAAAGGCTTATGCTGCAACAACGAATAAATATAGGTTGCAATATAATTACTCTGCTATATTGAACGGCATCAATCAGCCGAGTGTAAGCGGAACTTCATATAATTACGCTCCGAAAATTAGTGCAACGTCAAATAGCGAATTTGTTGTGTATCTATATGGCGATTCTAATAACGGAACTGTATCTGATTTGCCTATTGGTTCGGTATTGAACTTTTCAAAAATCAATATATCAACAACCTTGACTATGAAAAGTATCACGGTAAAAAACAGTAGTGGTACTGCCGTATATACGGGTAGTGGTACAAGTGCAAGTTTTTCGCTTTCAGACGGAAGTTATACAATATCCATAAATTACGTATGGACAAGAACTCAAAGAGGTGTAACAACTACTTGGAGTTATACGTTTGCAAGCAGTATTGTTGTTGACACAACTGCACCGACGGGAGTAATCAAAAACTCTTCGGGAACAACGCTAACATCAAGCTATACTAACGGAGCATTTTATTACACAGCAACCGATTCTAACGGTGTAAGTTATATGCAATATATGACACCGGGTTCGTCAAGTTGGTCAACCTATTCAGGCTCAACAATAGCGGCTACTGCTACGAACGGAACTTATCAGTTTAGGGCGGTAGATAAGGCAGGAAATGTATCAAGTGTAAAATCAATTTATTTGGATACAACAAAGCCCGTTGGCGTGTTATATAGTGGAACTTCTGCGGTAAGTTCGGGTGCAAAATCTACGGCAAGCTACATAAAGTTCGTTGGTTCAGATGCGGCTTCGGGACTTAAAACGGTTTACGTCAAAGCTCCCGGTTCGAGTAGTTATACAACTTACTCAAATGGAACGCAAATGACAACGAACGGAACATATTCGTTTTACTGTGTAGATAACGTAAATAATCAATCTGCAACATATACGATTTCATTAGACAACGTAGCACCGACACTTTCAATTTCAAAAGGTCAATTTGGTGGAACGATAAGTGATAGTTTTACGGTAACGGCTTCCGATAATATTGGTGGAACTGTCTTGTATTATAAAAATGCAGGCTCAAGCTCTTATACACAAGCATCGGGAACATCGACAACTATTTCTAAAACAAGCCCTAACGGGACATATTCGTTTTATGCGGTTGACGGTTACGGGAATACGTCGGCAACTTATAGCGTTACGTTAAGTATTGCTGCTCCCGTTGCACAAATTGTAAGGTCAAGTAGTGGAACGCAAGTGTGTGTAATTTGGACGGATAGTACGGCTTCGGGCAAGTTAGACGGAAACAGTTATGTGAACGGAACTTGGATTAAAGAAGAAGGTAATCATACTTTTGTTTTAACTAACGATGCAGGACGTTCTTCTACATATACGTTCTCAATCGACCACTATTACGTAAAAACAAGCACAACTGCGCCTACGTGTACAAGCAATGGTTATTCGACTTATAAATGTGATAACTGTGGCAACACCTACAATGCAGATATTGTTGCTGCTCTTGGGCATAACTACGTTGTAATCCAAAAGGTAGAATCAACTTGCACGGCAGAGGGTTATTCAATCTATAAGTGTTCTCGTTGTGGAGCAACGTATAATGACGATATTGTTTCTGCAAACGGTCACGATTATGGTGGTTGGACTACGATAAAAGAACCTACTTGTACGGAAGCAGGAGAGAAAAGGCGAGATTGTATAGGTTGTTCAGCTTATGAAACTCAAAGCATAGCACCTAAGGGACATAGTTATGTAAAAACCGATACTGCTCCAAGTTGTACGGCTGAGGGTTATTCAACTTATGTTTGTAGCGAATGTGATGACACTTATACAGACGGTGTTGTAAGCGCTGTTGGTCATAATTACGTTGCTACGGTAACGAAGCCTACTTGTACAGCACGTGGTTATACTACTCAGAAATGTAGTAGATGTAGCCATAGTTACGTTGAGAATTACGTAGATGCAACCGGGCATACTTACGGTGTTTGGAGAACTACAAAATCTCCTACTTGTACGGAAGGTGGTTTAAGATATAAAACTTGCTCGGTATGTAGTTATAAGTACAACGAGGGAATCCCGGCATTAGGACACGATTATGAAGCAGAAATAACTGAACCGACTTGTGTAGATAAAGGTTATACTACTCATACTTGTTCAAGATGTGGAACGGGATACAATGACACTTTCGTAAATGCTCTTGGACACGATTATCAAGCGAAAAGAGTCGAGCCAACGTGTACGGAAGAAGGTTATATCGGTCAATGTTGTTCAAGATGTAGTGATACATATAAAACTGACATTTTAAGACCAACGGGACACGATTACGTTGAAATCTATAAGAACCCAACGTGTACGGAAGAGGGTTGTGTGCAACATATTTGTTTGGTATGTCAATATGAATACAAAACGGATGTTGTAAATCCTACGGGACACTCGTTAGACTCAAATCTTCTATTAGTTGCTACGTGTACGATTGATGGGGAAAGGTTGTATCAATGTTCAAAATGTGATTATGAAAGAATTGATATAATTCCCGCACTCGGACACAATTATCAGATTGTAGAAGAAAAAATGGAAAACGGTGTAGTAAAACGTCATTACGAATGTACGGTATGCAAGGAAATTCTTACCCAAGACGTAGGCGACCAATACGAGAAAGTATCAAACTACGTGACGTATCTCTTTGAAGAATATAGTCCGTATATGATGTGGGTATTTATCGCAACGGCAGGAGTATGGAGTATTGCTATGGGTATTGCAATAATCATCGCAAATAAGAACGAAGATAAGGCAAAGGCAAAGAAAATGCTTGTGAATTACGGTATCGGTCTTATAGTGATATTTGCAATTTTAGTGGCAGTTCCCTACCTTGTTCAAGGCATAGCTGCTCTCGTAGCGGGATAAAACAAGTGGTAAGCACTCTGAAATAAGGGTGTTTACCACAAAAAACTTAAAATTTTTTGAAAAAAGTCGAAAAAAGTATTGAAAAGCTATTGACAAACGCAAAGTAAAGTGCTATCGTGTTAATACGATAATCACCAAACAGGAGGAGAAGTTTATGAACAAAACAAGATTGCTTGAAAGAGTAGCAAAAAATGAAGAACTTACCGTAAAAGAAGTTCGAGAATATCAGAAATATGTTAAGCCCGAAAAGCAAGTTTACGGCAAGTATGGTTCTTTGGCAAAAATCCACATTGAGGAACACAAACCCGAAATGTTGATTGCTCTTGCAGGACAGCTCCCCGAATACTTACACGGTATTGATAAACAAGCGGCTGATTTGTATGACACGATGTATGCAAAACTATCTAATGCCGAAAGGTTTAGAAAGACGGGGGACTTTATAAAGGACTTGCAGAGTGAAACCGAAATCAAGAACATTATAGAAACTGAAATTCTTAATGAACTTGTATATGCGATTTAATGGAGGTAATTTATGAGAAAAGTATTAAACGTCGTGGGTATAGTATTTAGGTTTGGATTAGCAGGCATTCTAATTATAGGACACGGAATAATGTCTTTAATTGGAATATTAGTAACGGCAATTTGCTCGTCAAGATAACGAAAAGTAGTATAAACACGATTGACAAAAACAATTAAATTTGCTATACTTTTCATAGAAACTAATTTAAGAAAGAGGTGTAAATATGGAAAGGAAAGCAAGTACCCCGATGCGTGAAAATAGACGTAGATACGAAGATACGCATAAAGAAGCAAGAAAAGCAGCTTCAAAGGTGTTCGGTACAAGCGTTCCAAGAGAGGATTGCGAGGAAATCGAAGCTTTTCTTAAAACTTACGGTATTAGTAAGGTTGACTTAATTTATGCGGGATATGAAGCCTTAAAGGAATCAGTCCAAAAGTAATCTATAAAAACTATGCAGAGAGCGCATCTGAACGGTGCGTTCTCTTTTTTATGCAAAAAAGGAGGAGAACGTGCTTAGAAGTATTAAACAAGCATTAGATTTGATTCGTCAAGAAGACCCCGATACGGCTGTGAGCGTGTACACTATTCGCTTGTGGTGTAAAGAAAAAAAGATTAAGTTCCGAACCGTTGGAACGAAGATTTTAGTCGATATGGAAAGCTTGATGAATTATATCAAAATGAAAGACTAAAAGGAGATAAATAATGGCTTACTTTAAGATAGAAGAAGATAGAAAAGGCAATCTAAAAGCTCGTATTCAGGTTAGCGGTAAAGATGCAAAAGGTAATCCCAAACTCTATGTTAAAAGGGTGTATAACGAAGATAATTTAACTCCGGCGAAGTTCAAGAAATACGTGGATAAAATTGCTGCTGAATTTGAAGAAAGTATCAGCGAACAAATCAAAGAAGAGCAAGCCATTATTCACGATAAAGTATTAACTTTTTCGGAACTTGCCCAAGAGTGGCTGATAGCAATTAAAGCAAACTTGTCTATTAGTTATTATCAACGAGCAAAACAATCAACTCAACTGTTTCAAGAATATTTGGAAGAAATCGGGCTTGCTAAAAAGCCTATTTCCGAAATTAAAGTTCGTGACGTTCAACTATTCTTAAATAGGTTTATAACGGCAGAAAAAAAGGAATTAAAGGTTGTATCGCTAAAAAAGGAATTTCCTAAATCAATCAGTTTTAGAGCTTTGGCAAAGGAAAAAGTTATAGCAAGATGCTCATCTTACGTTCTAAAACGCAAGGGTGGAAATATCGCAAAGACAACTGCGGAAAACATTTGCAAAATACATAACTTGGACTTTAATGAGTATTTTGAAGAACACCCCATCGAAAAAGGTTATTCACTTGAAACAATAAAAGGTCATAGAAGAGCGTTAAGAACGTTATTCAATGAAGCTGTTAGATATGAGTGGATAACGGTAAATCCCGTTTGCAAAACGAAAATAGGAACGGGTGGTGGTAATACTTGTTTGAGAGAAATTGAAGAAAAAGAAGTGTTTTCTTTTGCAGAAGCGAAAGAGTTCTTAAAAGTCTTAGACAAATTACCCGAAGATTTGATTTTCAAACGTGTGCCGATAAAAATAATGTTTTATGCAGGTGTGCGTAGCGCAGAACTAAACGGTTTGCGTTGGTCTGATATTGACTTTGAAAAACGATTGATACACGTAAGAAGAAATAGGCTTGCATCAAAAGAAGCAGGGGTGTACGAAAAAACTCCAAAGACAAGAACTTCTCTTCGTGATATTCCAATGCCCGATGCACTATACGATGAGTTGAAAAATTACTACAAATGGTTTTCCGATGCTATAACAAATTTTGAGCAACATCTTGATGAATACTATTTGGCAGTTAATATTTATAGGTCACCAATTTACCCACACACTATGAGTTCGTGGCTTAAAAAGATAGAGAGAGCTAACAATTTGAAAGAAGTTTCTTGTCACGGTTTAAGACATACTTATTGCAGTTTTTTGTTATCAAATAACGTACCAATTCAAACAGTCAGTAAGTATATGGGACATAGTGATTCAACCATAACATTAAAGGTGTATAGTCACTTTATACCCGACACGGCAAACCGAGCTATGGATGCTTTTTCAAAGTTAGCATAAAGAAATAGGAAAACTCGACTTATTATAAGCCGAGTTTTCTTTCCTAATACGAAACAACTTGATTTATTCATAATTTTTTGATATAATAAACTTGCTGATAAATAAGAATTTGAAAGAGTTGTACATAATGGAAAGCAAAGCATTTATTAAATATATATCCGCATTATTACTGTTTGGTCTTAACGGAATTGTGGCAAGTCATATACCGCTGAACAGTTATGAAATAGTGTTTCTGCGTACACTAATCGGCAGTATTTTGCTGTTAGTTCTATTTTTGATTAGTAAAGGTAAGTTTCATATTAAGACCTACAAGAAGGATACCGTCTTTATTGTTCTATCTGGTATTGCTATGGGAACGAGTTGGATGTTCCTATACGAAGCATATCAACAAATAGGTGTTAGTTTATCATCGCTCCTTTATTACTGCGGACCGGTTATTGTAATGATATTATCGCCGATTATCTTTCGTGAAAAACTGACCGCTCCTAAACTATTGGGGTTTGTGGTTGTACTTGTTGGTATTTTCCTTGTAAATGGTAATGCGGTCGGTAGCGGTAATACTTGGGGATTGTTCTGCGGAGCAATGTCGGCTGTGATGTATTTCTTTATGGTAACACTCAACAAGCAATCAAAAAATATCAGCGGTATAGAAAACTCTGTTATTCAACTTGTGGTTAGCTTCTTGACCGTTGCGGTATTTATGGGAATTAAACAAGGATTTATTATCAATGTACCTACAACTGCGTGGAGTTGGATTTTGATACTTGGCATACTAAATACAGGAATTGGTTGTTATCTCTATTTCTCGCCACTTGCAAAACTTCCCGTACAGACAGTTGCGATATGTGGTTATTTAGAACCTTTATCAGCGGTTATTTTTTCAGTCTTATTACTTGGTGAAAAAATGACAATAATACAAATTGTCGGTGCTGTATGTATTATTGGCGGTGCAATGATAGGTGAATTGATAAAATTTGAAAAAACGTCAAATTCCAATTTATAGGGACTATTTTATCGGTAAAAACCGGTATAAAAAATTGGTATAAAATCGGTATAAATTTAGTTTGAAAATTGCTTCAAAAATCGAAAATTACTTAACCGAACTGCACATTTTAGAAGCAAAATCGCTCACATTTTTAACAAAACACACGATATTTAACGCTTTTTATAGGACTTTTGAATGAGGGTATAACTCCTAAGGCGCTATTGTGAGTTCGATTCTCGCCGGGCATACCAAAAAAAACGACCGATTTCTCGGCCTTTTTATTTATAGTAGAAGTTGAATACATTCGCTCAATTCGTTTTGCATGTATAAAATATCAAAACTGTATGTCGTAAAAATTGTTTTGTTGTCGTCACTTATTAAAACTTCCATTTTAGAATTAATTTCGGGAGCAACGTCAAATTCATCTATTCTTGTTATATAATGCCTTTTATGGAATTTGTTATTTTTGCCTGTGGGATATCTAAAATAATCAGAATTTTCGTCCAAACTGCAAAGGTGCTTAATTTGTGCTCTTATAAATTTGATGTGTTTTTCATCAAATTTGGGGCATAACGACATTTTGTTCCAGTAAATAAAACAAGAGAATAAATTTTTAATTGAATGAGTCCCTAATAATTTTTGTTTTTGTTGAATGCCTTTATGGTTATGCAATTTATAGTTTTGCATGTCTTTTTGCCCATGTTCAGTTAAAAATACAATGATATGGTATTTTAACAGCAATTCTAAAGCATGCCGAAAAAGAAATAATATGGGCATAAGTAAAAGTTGCCCGTCTTTTTCACGTTCTGGGCTCATCATTAAAGTTTCGGCTGCGAGGTAATAACTTTTTGCATCATTATAAAAATATTTTGCTTTATTTTTCATTGCTTATCAAATAATTATTATATTTTCTAAAATTTTTTATTTGCTTACATGCATTTCCTGTAATGCTCGCTAGGTCAGTAGTGGTATATAGCTTTACCAACTTTTTGTCTTTTTTGATTTTTTCTTGCAAAATCGGATTTATGTAAAATTGTTCGTCGTAGACAATCAGCGATATAAATAAAAAGTGTATTTTTTCTTCTTGGGTAAGCGCATTAAATTGCTCAACAATTGGTTTCACGAAATTTTGGTGTTTCCTTTCAATGTAAAACATAACGCGCGTTTTTCCATTATGAGGCAGTATCATCAAATAAAAGAATTTTACTAAATCAGTTGTTGCAAAATCTTTGGGATCGAAAAGCCGAGTGCCGTTTAAATCGTACTGATAGGCAATAATCGTTTGTGTAGCAATGCCGACTTCATAATTTAAAAGTTCATTATATAAAACATCAAACGTAAACGAAGTCGATTTGCGTGATTTTTTCAAACTGTTAACATACTGAAAATGCTCTTGAATATCGATTTCAAAGGCTGTAGGCAGTCCTAAATTATGTATTCTTTGTAATTCTTCATGGTATACAGCCTCTCTGAATTTTAGGGACTTAACCTTACTGTAAATATGAGCTAAATGAGTTTTTAGCGCCATTTCGATTAAAATGCTGTTCTTTTTGTCGTTGGGCAATGTTTCAAAATTAAGAATAGCGTCAGGATTCTCATAATTTGAGAACTGCTTTTTATCGCAATCTCTACAAATTAGGCGGAACGTAAACGCGTTTTTAACGCCCTTTTTTGTTTGAATAAAATCGCTTGTCTTATCAAATAACGATTGACCATAGCAAACCATACCTTTTTCGGCGATGCCTTTCAAAATAAATTGCGGTACTATATGTGAGTAGCATATAGGGGCATCCTTCTTGCCACATAAAATGCAATGGTCAGGTTTTGAGGCTTGTTCGACAAGTCTAAATAGTTCTGCCACATTTTTCCGAATTTGTGTATTGTTTGTATTCATGAAATCATTTCGTTGGCTGTAGCTTGAGAAAAAACATAGTGATTTTTTCCAGTACTATCAAGAACCCAAAATTTTATTGGTTTATTAGCTTTAAGTGTTTTCTTTTGAATATTTTCTGATACGTTCATTAGGAACTTATCTTTAGGCATATACAATGTTATTTGTTCTTCTATACTTAATTTATAAGGTAATTGAACTTGCATCTGGTTTAAAGGGAAATCTAATACTGGATATACCAACATAAGTTCCTTATTATCAAGACACCAACCCCAATTCTTGATTACCACATCACGATTTCCAATGTTTGCAATAGAAAGTCCTACAAATAAATAATCTTTATTGCCTATCATTGCAGCAATACCACTAGAAAATGATAATTTTAATTTCTTTTTTTGGCTATATTTAGTTTGCCACAGCGCAACAATTACTGCTACGGCTGTCGCTAAAGCCCCTACTGTACCGCCAATAGCACCAAAAGCCGTCCAAAATAAATTCATATCCATATTACATCCTTCCGTTTGTTAAAATAAAGCAACAAGTTCTCTAATATCGCGCAAGTCAGTCAGCGGTTTTGCTTTGCAGTCGAATTCTCCGAGATTGGTTGTGTAACATTGACGCATTTGTTCGTGGCTAGCAAACCCACAAATGTAAACATCTTTTATACACTCAGGGGTAAAGGAGTTGCCGTAATCTCGCACGGAAATTGGTAAGTCTAATTTTATTCCAACATAATAATCTTTGGGAATATGGCGAAACTGGTCAATAGGGATAACTAATTGTTTATGATTTGCAAAGACGGCTGTTTTTACGTCAATGCTTTCCCCATCAGCGGTTTGAAAATCAAAAGGGTCAACGTTGGTTTGTCCTTCAAAAATAGCAAACATTTCATCCAAATTTCCTGGATGTATTCCGTTTTGTTCTAAAAAACGATAAAATGCCATTTCGCCGATTTTTCCTACGAAAGTTCTTTTTACACGGTAAGACAGCCTATCGTTAAGAGACAACCCGCTTTTCATCATTCGGTCATACTGGTTTTCACCACGAATAATTTCGTTTGAAAAATTCCAGCAAAGCATAATATCATCTTTTGATAAGGTTATTTTTGTCCAAGTAGGCATGGTGTTCTCCTTGTTAAACTTTATATAAGTTTTTAATTTCCTCTAACGAAATATTTAAGCCGATAGCACGGAATTTAGGCGCGCATTTGGCAAACAACTGCTCAATTAATTTTGATTTTACTTCGTTTGAACCGTAATGGAATGCTTTATGGCACGTAGGGCAAAGCGAAACAAGGTTCTCTACGCAGTCAATGTTAACGCCATATTTATCCCACATTTCTTTTTGGAAACAAACAGGAATTAAATGGTGTGCCTCCATATAAGACTTCTTTGTTTTCTTTGAAATGAAAGAAATATGAGCATTATCACACTCGCATTGGTAATTTGCCTTTTTGATAGCAAGTTTTCCAAGGAGCGGGTTTGTTCTGAACTTGCGCTTTTGACCTGATTGCATTACCGCAACGGGTTCGGCTTTGTATGCATCCTTGCCGACGTCATCGTTGATATTACGTTCATCAATGCTGTCTACTTTTTCCAAGTAGTCGTTTTCATCTTCATTTTCG
This sequence comes from Christensenellaceae bacterium, assembly GCA_045594285.1. GTDB lineage: Bacteria > Bacillota > Clostridia > Christensenellales > Borkfalkiaceae > UBA1259. The sequence goes on from JAZNYF010000011.1 coordinate 51,685, forward strand.
TCGATAAACGAAGAAACCGTAATTTTTTCGGTTGTTTCTTCTATGGCCGAGCCGTCAGGGGTATCGACAAGGTTTATATTGAAGTTTTGGGTGTTGTGCAAGAAATACGCATAGTCGACATTACGTACCAATTGGTTATGTAAATCTTCAAAGTCGTATTTAGCAATAAAGTTTTTATTAAAATATTCGTCAAACGCAGGGTTGATAGCAATTGTTGACGATGTAACAACAAAAAGTTTAGTGTTATTTTTAATAAACGTTAAAACACGGCTTAGGCTTTTGAATTGCGCTACGTAAGGAGAAATAGGCGCGTTGTTTTTTATGAAAGAAACAGCCTCGTCAAGTTCGGAATAGGATTTGCACGTCATGACGTAGGTATATAACTGGTCAAGCGTGATTTTGTCAATTCCGTAATCGTCTTTTAATACTTTCAAAACCTTGTAAATGAAAACAATCGGTAAAATATTATAGTCGCTATTATTGTTAGAAGTATCGATAATAGCGTGAATTTTAATTTTCAGTAATTGCTCGGTTTTGAAAATATTGTATTCCTTTGAACCGATAACAAGGCCCTTGTTGCTATCAAAAACTTCCGTAGGATTTTCGGCTGCATAATTACCGCCTCTAACGAAAAAAGGCGTTTTAGTAATTAAACCATACATTTGTGGAATAACCAACATTCTATGCCTATCGGTATTTATTCCATACCGTGCGTGGTGTTTTGTAAAATAATCTTCGATGTTGGTGTGTTCTTTGTCGGTTATTTCCGAAAACAAAGTAGCGCCTCTGAAGGCTTGGTCAAAATCTGTATCCTGTTTAGTGAACAACCAAACGGAATTAGGTTCTAAACTGTTTAGTTTTTCTTGATATGTTCTCATAATAATTCCTTAATCATATTTGCTATAACATAAGCGAGTTTAGGCGGTACAGCGTTGCCGATTTGACGACATATTATCGTTTTGTTACCGCTGAATTCAAACGAGTCAGGGAAACTTTGGATTCTTGCTGCCTCTCTCGGTGTAATGGTTCTATTCGCATACGGGTGGATAAATTTACCGCCCGATGGGGTATCAAATCTCGTGGTTATAGTCGGTGCTATGCCTTGAGGGTTTAATCTACCGTATGATCCGCTGTGAACTGAGTTGATTTGTTCGTTTAAGACCGTAAAATTTTCATCAATTCCTACCCGCGTCATACGTGCAATTGCTGTTGCGCTATGGTGCGAACTGATATGGTTGAACGTTATTCCGTTATTTCCTAAAAATTCTTGATAATCGTTTTCAGGGGATAAATCGTGAATTATACCATCTTCTGTTGGCTCAGGAAGATTTGATATAGCCTGCCATACGGTTACAGGGTCGAAATATCTAGGATGTTGTTTGGTTATTTCAGTTTTCGCTTTTTCAAGCAATTCATCGAAATTAAATTCCTTTTGAGCCCCGATAATCACCATTCTTTCTCTTGATTGTGGTATACCGTATTCTTTTGCTTTCATGAGCTTGTATTGGATATGGTACGGTTTTCCATCAAAGTTGTTTGGGTCGGAGAATATTTTGATAATTTCTTTGAATATTTCGCCGCCTTTTAAGGTTTGAATACCTTTAACGTTTTCAATTACGAATACTTTAGGGCGAATTATTTTTACGATATTAAAGTAGTGCTTGAATAAATAGTTGCGAGGGTCTTCAAGAAATCCGTTTTTCCTTATTCTGGCACCAGCCATTGAGAACCCTTGACAGGGTGGACCACCTATAATTACTTCTGCGCAATTCGGTGTGAAAATTTTATCGTTATCAACGTCGCCGATATCATCTGCCAGCACCTTGGTTTTTTTATGATTCAAGGCATACGACTTGGCTATTGCCGAATCGTATTCAACAGCTGTAGTGATTTCATAGCCAGCTTTTTCGAATCCGCACGAAAATCCGCCGCATCCTGCGAATAAATCAATCGTTTTTATCATCTGCGCCACTTCCAATTCTATATTTTAATGCAAAGTTTTTGATATAGTGCAATTCTTCATCGGTCAACTCGTAAACCTCTGCCAGCAAATCGTCTATTTCGTCAATTTCGGATTTGCATTCCTTATGTTTGTATTCATAGTCAACTTGTTTAGTTCCAATATATTTTTTTGTATCCTCTAAACGTTGTTCCAACCTTTCTGAAAGCCTATCAAACTCTTCATATTTTTCTTCGGTTAAATTAGGGAGGTAGAACCCTTTTATTTCTTTAGTCGTAATATGCCAGCAATCGGACATTATGGTCCAATACAGCCAGAATAAGCTAGAGTTAAGAACACAATGCACAAACGAATAGTTGCTGCCATAGTTAAATGTTTTGTATTCTTTTGAACCAGGATTGAAGGAGAAAGCCTTTATCCAAAAACATCCGCGCATATTCAAATATAGTGCTTTTCCATTAGGCGATTGTTTATCCAATAAATTGTCATTTGTGCAAGTTAAAACTTTACGATATATGCTTTCTTCAATATCGTTGCCTATTTTGGGGATAAAGGTGTTATTGGCGTGTCGGTTTTCCTTTATCGAACAGCCATTTAGTAGAGTTTTTCGTTCTTCTTTATACCAGTGTCTATAATTAGAAGTATATAGCTTATGCTCCTGTTTGCCTTTTCTAGCGATAACTATGTTTAATTTTTGATGAACCCCTTGGAACAAGCAGTCAGGTCTATCGGCAAAATTCAATATAAATTGTGTATTTGTGTTTTCAATTACATAATTGCGAATATTTGCCATTCTAGACGTTGAAATGTACGACAAGGGTATGATAAACCCAAACGTACCGCCTGCTTTCAAGGACAATATACTATTTTTTATAACGTCGGCATAAATATTTCCGTAATTATTTTTTAAACTATCCTTGTTTTCAAACTTACCATATTCCACATAAGGGGGGTTGCCAACAATACAGTCGAACGTACTATTAAATTGACCGTTGTAAACGACATAATCTATATTGCTAAACTGCGCATTCAACGCTTTTGCTATTAAATTGTAATATTGCGAACTCTTGACATATTGACAAAGCTCGAAGAACAAACGTATTTTACTTATATCTGTAGAATTCGTATCAATATCATTACCGTTTAGCGTTTTACTTATATAGAAGACATCTGAATCGGTATATGAAATCCCATTGTTTAGAAGTATGTCTAGTTTTGCTTTTAATACGTGCAATAAGAATTCACCAGTTCCACATGTGGGGTCGAAGAAAGTTTTTTTAACGAGCAACGATTGAATGGTTTCTTGGGGATATTGCAACACCTTATCAATTGCGTCTTTGTCTTTGTATGTGCGATGATTATCCGAATCCAACATCATTATTATTGAATTCCAAACTATATATTTGCAGACATCTTCAGGGGTATAATAAACACCGTTGTTTTTTCTAATTTCAGACTTTTCGTTGATTTTTGACAAACTTATTTGGAGTTCCGTGTTAGTTTTTGAATCGACTGATTCTATAAAACTGTATTTTTCTGCATTGTTTCCTAATAAGGTTATAAGGGCATTGCGAATGACCCCATGAACCTTTTGTTCCATGGAGCTTATGTGCGCTGACACAATTTCGCTAATTTGGTTGTAGATATTTGTTGTTTTTTTCATGATGATACCCTTGTTTGGTTTTGATGTGTTAAGTATAACACATCAAATATGACAACTGTCTGTCATGTTTTTAAATTTCTTCCTCTTTAGCGTCCATTATATCGCCGATATTGCATTGTAATACCTTGCAAATGCGGAGCATTACGTCCATTGATACGGTTTCGTTTTTGCTCATCTTTGCCATAGTGGAAGAAGACATCTCAGCTTGCACGCGTAGCGCGTTCTTTGTCATCTTTTTATCTATAAGTTTTTTCCACAATTTGTCGTAACTTACTGCCATAAAAATTCCCCTTGAACGGTATTTTTATCATTATACCATAAATAAAAAATTTAATCAAGTAGGTTCTTCGCATATCTAAAGAATTTCTTTAGAAAAAGGACAATAATAATCCACCAGCCCAGCTGGTGGTTTTTCATATGCGGGCAAAGCCCTATGCTACCAGCCACCCTCTACAAGGGTATCGAGGTCTGCCATTTGCATTATTTCTTAAACGGATCTCCGTCGAAATCTATTCTCAATTGCTCTCCTATTTTATCTTCTTTTAATTGATTTTCTATATACTCTTTTATCTTTTGAGTGTTTTTTCCTACTGTGTCTACATAGTATCCTTTACACCAAAATTCTCTATTTCGATACTTAAATTTGAGATTCCCCCATTGTTCATATATCATTAAACTACTCTTTCCTTTGAGATATCCCACAAATACCGATACACTCATCTTGGGGGGAATCTCAACCAACATATGGACGTGGTCAGGGCATATCTCTGCCTCTATTATATTTACTCCTTTCCATTTGCACAATTCTCGTAGAATTGCTCCTATTTCTCTTCCTTTTTCTCCAAACATTGCTTTCCTACGGTATTTTGGCGCAAACACAATATGATACTTGCAATTCCACTTCGAATGTGCTAAACTATGTATGTCATTCACTTTGAATGTCCTCCTTTTGGTTTTTATTTTGGGTTTGCAGACCTCAATTTTATTATACCAAAAGGAGTTTTTATTTTCAAGAATTATATGTTTAACATTTTTTGAACCCCGCGTCTAACGCGGGGTTTTCTACTACAATAAATTTTGATTTTCGTTTGAATAAAAATCAAAAATCAAAACCGAGCAAAGTGGCGTATTTTTAGCGTTTTTCAAAGGTTTTACTATAAAAACTGCCGTTTTTCGCCACTTCGAACGGATTTTGAAAAGCAATTTTGATTTTGCGCTTTGATTTTTGATTACGCGAAAATTTGCGTATGACTGGGGGCCCGCTTATAGGTCGAAACTCGTAGAGATTTGACCTCCCCCTGGGGGGGTACACGCTGTCAAATCCTACCAAGTTCATCTTCCATTTGCTTGATTTCATAATGCTCCATTAGTGCGAAGTAGTGTATGTACGCGCCGTCCAGTTCTTGGGTGTACTCGTGCTTGATATAACAACGACGTTTCAAGAATTCTTCAAGTTCAAACGTTAAGTTGTAAGCGGTAATTATATCGATTTGTTCGTTTTTGGGTAATCCGTTATTGTAGATATCCTGCAATTCCTTAGTATTGAGTACCCAGCCGTCGTCACCACTTTCTTGAGCATAAATTCCGATAATATCTTTCATTCTTTTTTCTTGTGCGTTTTTAAGTTCTAACATTTTAAATTCCTCCGTTAATAAATTTTAATAGTTTTTCCTCGTTTTGTTTGCGTACGAGTTCGCGCATATTTTCGCAGTCCAACTGCTCTCTGATTACACACGAGCATCTAATTCGGTGTGCCGTTCGTTCTTCATAGTTGCAATTCGCCATAAGGTCGCTGATACGGTAGTTGCTAGAATAGATGGTCGGCTTTTTAGCGTTAATGCGCGTGTTGATAAGGTTAAACGCTATCGTTTGTAGCCAACCCGTGCCAGCCTTGATGTTTTCCGTACCGATATCGTCTAGGAAGAGAAAGTCAACAGTTTCGGCTCGGTGTAGCACAGCGGACTGCGCCGAGTTGTTTCCAAAGCCTTCTTTTAGTTTGCTTTCAATCTCCACGAAACTGGTAAATAGCACGGTGTACAGTTTGTCCGCCAGAGCGTTGCCCATACAAGCGGTAAGGTGGGTTTTTCCCACGCCGGGGACGCCGTAAAGGTAAGCGCCGACACCCGCCTCATACATCTTATCCGCGTGCGTGCAATAGTTCTGACACATCTGGTAGACGACTTTGTTGCTGGGTATAATCGTAGCCGTTTCAAAAGTGCAGTTCCTGAAATGCTTTCCCAGCGCGCTGTTACGACGGCATTCTTCAGCCTTGGCTTTCCGCTCCTGTAGTTTTCGCTCGTTTTCGGCTTTTTCATAAGCCTCCTGACGGCATTTACAAGGAATGTGAAAGAAGTTGTCTTCATAACGGTACACGCGTGGGGTGTTACAGTTTTTGCAATAGGCAAGACCGTCTTCGCCCAAGTATTCGTCTGGTTGTAATTCAAGTTTTTTCATTTTTCCTCCTAATCCCATTTGATGCCAAATTTGCTTTCGTAAGAAATATTACTTTTCATATTCCTTTTATTATTATGGTTGTCATTTTTGACGTGGGGCCCACGCCGTTCTTGACACGGGGGTATTGTCATCTTTGATGCACCCCCTTGTCTTAGAAGAGGGTAAATATACCTAAGTCTATTTCCATTTTCTTCTGTTACAGTTTCCATTCTCACATAGTTCGCATTTTTAAGTTCTACCAAGTGTCTATTAATAGTACTCTTGCTTACCTTGAAGTTCGTTGCGAAAAATCTGTTCGTGGCAAAACAATATCCTTTTTGATGCGATAACGATTCTATAAAAGCGTAAAGCAGTTTTGCTCGCTCCGACAGGGTATCGCTTTCCAGGACGTCATTTTGCATAGTGATGAAAAATTTGCTCATCCAAGCCTCTTGTGCCTCCTTTAACGTGATTTCAAATATTTAGTTGTATAATGTTTACCGTCTACGTCATAGACCACCTCCTAAAATAAGCATCGTAAGCGTGTCGACCCGCTTGATGCCGTTTTTGAGCATAAGAAAAAAGCAGAGAAATCAATCCCTGCTTTTCGCTTATTGTTCATTCTACCTATATTATATCATAGGGGGTTTTCTACGTTCAGCATCTGTTCAAGTGTCGTATTTATTGAACCTTGGTAGGTCTTGGTGAATGACGTCAACGCTATGAATAGAACCGTCATCTAATATGTCTATACTTTTTTTACCCGCTATTGCGCCTTTTACGATAGCATATTTTTGTTCGCCTTGTAATCGTTTTGATAAATGTATTTTTTCCAGGCGCTCATATTCTTCTTCGATTAGCGCGTCGAACACGTCATCATCCGCATCATCCATCAAAACGAATTTTTCAAATGCAATACTTTCCGCCTCGTCAGCGATTTTTTGAACGGTTTCAAAATATTTTCTAGTGTTGCTTTCGGAAATTTCTTGCAAATGCATCGCGCTAACAGTTTCGAGCTCTTTAGCGATAGCCTTAATAAATGCAATTTTAATGTTGGTTGACGTTCCTTTGCTAACTCCGCATTGTTTAGCAAAATCGGTTTGGGTAACACCTTGAATACATACCATATTAAAGAATTTTTGATGCATAGGATTACGTTTGGCGACTTTTTTCATTAACGCAAAATCTCTGCGAATATCCATAGCGACCTGTTTTGACATTCCATAGGGGATACCTGTATCTACTTGGTCGCCGTTTTGCTTGCGAAACCCTAAAGCCTCTTTATATTTTTTGACGTCTTCTCCGATACGTTCCACTAGTACGTCAGCGCGCAAATCAAATTCAACGGGAAGAACCCTAGACATAAATTTTTTAGGATGACGCGCTTTGTAGGCTCTCGACGCGTAATCAAATTCAAAATTCTGCGTCATATGTAAGATGCTTTTAAGTTTGCTTTTAAGTTCTTCTGTATCGGTTATTTTGCTTAAATCGTCACGCGTACACTCGGAATAGATATCCGCAATAAGCGTGCGCGCTAACCGTAAATGTTCTTCATTCGTTATCGTTTTTAATTCGCGTTTGTTCATATTCTTTCCTTGCATCCTTTCTTCCATAACCCAGTCACTATCGTTCTTGGGGCAAAGTGTCGTATCCATCCAACGTCGTATAAAACCTTTTTCTTCGGCTGTTTTAGACCAGTCTTTTTTTCGGCATAGACCACGGATTTCGTACTCCTGGTATTCGTTATAAATTTTGCCTCTAAAAATGAAAAGCAAAAGCATCTTTTGACGTTTTTCATCGTAATATTTCACACGAAAATAGTAATCGTCAAACGGAGCGCGTGACTGTTGCCTAAATTCTATATAGTCTTTTAACTCCGTAACGATATCGTCTATAGGCGGTTTAGGACAGTATATTTCTTCAATGTTCTCGTCCCAAACAAAATCATGCAATTTTTTAGGCAAAAGTCTACCGAATAGTGTTTCATAGTCGGTAAGCATTTCGTCTGTTATTATAATTTTGACGGGTGTTCTTTGGAGCATCTTTCATCCTCACGTTTCGTAATTTTTCTTCAGTTTTTTCGATGGTGTGCAACAGTATAGCGATTTTGATTTTTTATGTCAAGCGTAACCTGTGCGAATATTTGCACACCCCCCCTCCCAAATAGGGTGACCTGTGCGGATGTACGCACACCCTATGGCATAATGTAAAACATTTTTGAGTTTACAAGGCTATTTTAGCATAGTAAATATGACAATATTTGTCACATTTATAAAAATTGTAATAAAAAACCGCCAAGGCTGTATCCGTGGCGGTAAACATTTATTCTATTATAAAGTCTTTTTCGGAACAGTATATTTTTAGTTCCGTGATATCCGTGCGATTACTCATTTTTTGGGCGGTGTCTTCGCTACACATCATGCTGTAGGAGAAGTGCGTTTTTGCGTCGGTATACGTGACAAGGCAGGAGTAGCCTTTTTTGACGGTTTTTTTGTATTCCTTTTCGTCATCCATCAGTTGCAGGAGTTCTGCCATAAATAAATCTTCGTCGCCGTCTAACTCGCCGTACTCCGTAATTATCGGTCGTTCCTTGAAGTAGCGCTTAATCGTTTCTTCCAGGATAGGAGCGTAGTAGTTATCGTAGTAGACGATATCGCACGAACCGCCGTTTCCGCTGTCGTTATACCAAGCTACCTTTTTTCCTTTATAATAAAGGTTGCCTTGGTTTCCTTGCCAGTCGAGCCCTTGAAAGGTTTTTCTGTTCTTTAATGTAAATCCGTATATACTTGCCATTTTTGCCTCCACATATTATTGTTAAGCAAAGTATACCGTAAAGGTTTTCAAGAGCCCAGCGAAAAGGGGTCGAATTGTTTGTAATTTAATTTGGCTTAAACGATGGTAAACCAGTAAAGCCAGTTAGAATTGAAAATGGTTGCAAAGGAAATTATTCCTAATAAAAAATAAACAAAATAAAGTATAGGTTTAAGTATGCTCCCAACTTTTACGAAGAATGTTAAGAATTTTAGCCTAAATTTGTTTGGGGATACTTCATCTCTTACAATGAAAGAAGAATAGGGGTAAATATCCGAGTGTTTATAAAAACTTTTAACCTTTAATTTTGGACTGAATGGTTCCTCTTGTTTATTTAATTGTTCAACTATGTATTCTATTTCATCGAAATTCAACGGGGATTTTTTTTGCCCAAACTTTCTAGGCTCTAATTTTATTTTAATTTTATCGCTACTAAAATATACCGTGTCTTTAATTAGTAAATATATACCAGGGTTTGAATACTCCTTAGGAAGGCTTTTTACTTCTTCAATATCGAAAATATCATCTATATTAATTTCGGTTAAAATCTTGTTTTGCAATATTGAAATATAGTTCTTTTGGTAACTGTTTCTTATAATATCGAAAAATACGGTTATAAAGAATATCACGTTGACGACAAAAATTACTACTTGTAAATCATGAGAAATGGAAAAAAATTGAACTATAAAACTTACGATATTTAATGCTAAAATAAATATTATATCGTATGATTTTTGCATAAATTTTATAAATCTATACGGGATTTTTTCATTCCCAGAGTTATTTATGGCGTTAACAAACTTATAGAAAGGAATGTGTAACATACACCCAGACCAACAGCCAAACCCCATGATTATACCGAATAAAATATTCATAATTTATACCTCCCTAGACAATTATATAATAATCGGTTTATTTTTTCAATTCATTTTATGGGGTGTTTACTTATTATATTTTTTTGGTCACCAAATTTGGTGACCTTTTTGGTTGCCTTGGTTTTTTGAACGCTATAAAAGTTATTAAACGGCGTGAAAATTACGCAAAATACGGCGAGTAAACGGCGAAAATGGTGCAAAATATGCATTTTAGGTATTTTGCAAACCCTACATTAGGGTCAGATATATCCTCCTAAGGTGGAGGTATATCCACTTAAAACCACAATATATAGTATTTTTAAGCATGTCCCATTTCTGTATGTTGTGTTTTGAAAAGTTTCGGAATTAATCTGGAATTATTTAAACCCTAATAAAATGTGTAATATGCGTAGTATTTATAGCATTTATAACGTGTTCTAAATCTCATAATATTTATAATATTTGCATCTGTAGCTCAGTAGGATAGAGCACCGACCTCCTAAGTCGGGTTTGCCGGACGTTCGAATCGTCTCAGGTGCACCAATCATCAAAAAAAGACAGTAAAAATCTTATATTTTTACTGTCTTTTTTCTGTTTTAATCTTTTTCTTTGCTCGTTTTTTTAATTTTCCTAAATGAGTATTTAGCAAGAGGTGAACTCTTTCAGAATAGCCAAATATGTTAGTGCATCTTTTTATATAAGAGATAAAGTTTCCTTTGTTATCCTTGGTTACTTTTGCTCCTCTAACTGAATAAGTTTTGTATAGATTTCTACACGAAATATGATTTCCTTTTGGACTTAAACCATCTCGTTTGGCTATTGAATCGGCTTTTTTGTAGGCTCTGTAGTAATATTTTGAAATTGTTTTATCTCTAACACTTATTAATTTACCATTAAAGCTAAAACCAAGATAATCTATAATGTTTTTGCTGTTAGTGGTGCCATTAATTAATGAGTCTTGATTTTGTAGTTCTCCGTTACAATAAGTATATATTTTTGTCTTTTCTTTTTGAAGGATAAGATTTGGGATTTTCTCTATAAAAGTACGAATTTTATCGTGATAGTTTGTAATAGTTTCCGTTTTTGGGTTTTCGGATAAAGGTATTATAAAAATAGAGTCGTCGCTATATCGTAAATATAACCCATTAACTGATCGAATATAATCTTTTACCATTTTATCAAACTCTAACATATAAACATTAGATAGAACGGCGCTCATTGCAGAACCCTGAGGTATACCAATTCCAGTTTTATTGGTTTTTATAAGTTCTTTGTTTTTGCGAAGAACTTGGATTGGCATAATCAATTTTTTATGATTTAACGCGGTTCTATTTCTATCATTATCGGCTAATTTGTAATATGCTAAAAGGTCAGAAAAATTCACATAGCTAAATGATGTTAAACTCTTAAAAACTTTATAAAAATCTATCGGAAGTTTGTTATAACCTAAAACTGAACAAAGTTGTTTTTTTAGATATTGTGGTTCAAGCGTGTCAAAAAACTTTTCAAAATCACCAACAATAATTAAACAATTCGTAGTGTTTTTTATAAAATCAAAAGCTTCTTTTGCAAAATGAACGTTGCTTTTTCCAAGATTATTTCTATAAGCAATAGCGACGTCGCTTATCTTGGAATCTTCTACTTTTTTATTGTAAGCCTCGTTGATTAAATATGAATAATATTGATAAATACATCTATCATAGTGGGAAGAGTAATAGAGTTCCCTAATTTTAGGTTTTCGTCCTTTTTGTGAATACTTGTTAAAAATTAATTGTGTATGTATAAAAGGCATAAAACTGTGAGTGGCGATTAGATTAGGATTGGTTATTTCAGGTAGTGCGGATTTAATTGTAATGTCTTTACTATCAAAGTGAGAATAATGTTTAGCCGTATTATTTTTATCAAGCCATTTTTCAAATTCCATAAAAACCTCATTATAGCAAGATGCCCGCCACATGAGGAACAGCATCTCTTAGTGACAGGCACATTTTTTAACGTAGTTATTAAATTTTTCTACGTAACTTGTTGATTTTACGCACTTAAATGTAACAAACTAGCTGTTCGTAATTGCACAATAATCAATTATGATATAATATTATTGGGAATAATAATTCTCATAATCGTTAAGGAGCTTACTGTTATGCATTCTATTCAACATTATTCTTGTTGCTGTTCAGCAATCACAGTTCACTCGCCAAGCATTGATTTAATCGCGAAGTTCGTCGACGAACTTGCTCTTAATTGCTTGACAACAATATGTTCCCTCTAGGACGATTTCCTAGAGTAAGAATAGTATATCACTAACAATGGAAAATGTCAATAAAAATGGTATTTCTTAAATTAAATTTTTAATATTATTTAATTTTATTAATTCATTAACAAAAAATAAATATTTTTTTCAGCAAATAAAAAATTCGAAAAGTCGAATATATCTATTGATTTTTTTATAAGAAAATGGTATAATAAGTTTAATTATTATACCAAGGGGTATTTTTATGGCAGCAAATTATAATAAACTATGGAAATTACTTATTGACAAAGGTATGACAAAGACCGATTTACGTATGAAAACCGGTATGTCTACGTCCACACTCGCAAAAATGAGTAATAACGAAAATGTTTCTATGGAGATAATTCTTCGTATTTGTGAAATTCTAGAATGTAATGTCGGAGATATTGTTGATGCTACCAAGGTAGAGGATTAATTTATGTTTAATAATTGGCTAAAAGAAACTTCTAAATTGAGTGATAGTTCAGTATATAAATATTCACACGCTGTAAATACGATTTCTCGTGAAATGATTGAAAGAAAAGTTATATCTAAACCGCTTAAAGATATGGAACTTTTTGAGATTGACCTTGCTATTTCTTTGATTTTTTGCGATAAATATTTTATAACAAAAAATGAAATTGGAAACAAGATGTATAGTAATGCCTTAAAATGGTTTAGGAGTTATGTTGAGTCTAATGTTTTTGATGTGGTTGCAGCTAAAATTGAAGAGAAGAAGATAAGTGAGAACGTTAATATTTCCACTACAGAACGTGAATCCATAGTCAAAGCAAGAATAGGGCAAGGTAAATTCAGGGAGCAGTTACTTGCAAAATATGGGTCATGCATTATAAGTGGTATAGATGTTTCAAAAGTATTGGTGGCAAGTCATATAAAACCGTGGGCTGTTAGCACGAATGAAGAAAGGGTAAGCGTCAACAATGGTTTATTGCTTAGTGCTACATATGATAGGCTTTTCGATAGTGGTTTAATAACTTTTGCTAATGAAGGTAAACTTATTGTTTCTCGATTTATTTCAGAAGAGAATAGAAGCAAATTGCAAATTAAAAATGGACAAGTTTATAAATTGCAGAGCAATATGCAGATGAAAACGTTTTTGGAATATCACAACGATGTTGTATTTATAAAATAGTGCATATAAACAATGTGGAAATAGTGTAGTGGTGCCAGTTATAAGAAGAATTGCGGAAAGGATAAAAACATCAATCAGTAACGTTTGCGGAGAAGAAATATGATTTTTGATAATTTTGATGCCAATATGATTATGAAACATGAACAAATAGTCGCGAATAGTGCAAAACAGTTTGCTGATATAACTGATGAACTCGATAAAAGTATGGAGCCTATTCGCAAGGCTAATGAAGAAAGACACAATGCAATACTTCAAACAGCGCAAGCGGCGATTGAGCAAAAAAAATTGCTCGAGGAACAAAATGCTCAGTTAAAAGAGAATTATTCATTGCTTAAAGAGTTGTACGAAAATGCGAAAAAAGAGGCTCAAAATAATCTTAAAGAAGCTAAAAGAAGTCGAATTTTTGGTTGGATTTCATTTGCCGTTGGTACAGTTATAGGTATTGTGGGTATTATAGCAGGAATTATCGTGTAGGGGTGTATTATGGAAGAAATCATAATTCCAATAATAACGGCTATTGTCGGTGGTTTAATAGGTGGAATTTTTACATTAATTGTTGCTAAGAGAAAAGAAAATAGAGAAGAGAGTTTGCGTTTACAAAAGGAACGGAAAGAAATTTTTGATAATCGTCCAGAATATAAGGTTGTAGAGTATAAGGAATATCTTACTCGCCCGGGTTATGGAGTAAAGCAACAATGTGATTTAGATGTTTTTATGACACCAATAAAAGACATTAAAATTAATGGGCGAGTAGATGCTATTTATGATGAAAAAGCCTTTAATAAGCAAGAATGGTGTTGCGCTATATATGAGTTGGAAAATGTAGGGAAAACAGACATAACTGTTACATATGCCATATGTAATCACAAACGAACGAAAGTTTTGTTTGATAGTGACGTGGCGAAAAAGTTTTTAGAGGCAAAATGCCTAAATTATTCGGAGTCATGTGATGATAAAATTAGAGTTGGTGAAAAAATCACACTAAAAATTTGTTATCATAAAGATTGCATAATAGCAAGTATGTTTGATGCTATAGTTTCTATAGGTATAAAAGATGTAAATGGACGGTGTTGGGAGCAACCGTTGTTTGTTCCATATAATAAAATTTATGACAGTTATTTAATCCCTCATAGGGAATTTAGAGCAAACATATTAACTGAAGATGCAGAAGAGTGTTTTAAGCAACCTTGGTTGTGGTAAAGGAGAGAAATTATGTGGAAAGATAGTGAAACAAATATTGATTATTTAAATATAGGGCATATTGTAAATATGCTTAATAATTTAATACTTGATGATAATTTAACACCTGCGACGATAGGTGTTTATGGTGCGTGGGGAAGTGGAAAGTCAAGTGTTTTGAAAATGAGTGAAGAATTATTAACTAAGGATGAAGATATTCTTTGTGTAAAATTTAACAGTTGGATGTTTGAGGATTATTTTGATATAAGGGCAGCGTTAATTACTTCAATAATTCAAGATATGTCTTCTAAATTGAAAAATATAGAAAAATTTAAGGACAAGGTTGCTAATTTAATAAAAAGTATTAATATTTTGGGTTTAATTAAGAAAGGGGTTGGATATACATTAGATTTTCTCCTAAATAAAGGAGAGCGTATAATCGAAGGCTTATGCAATAACGATATAAAAACCGAAGAAAATTCCATTTCAGAACAATCGTTACGTGAGAACATAAGAGATTTTTCTAAGATGTTTAGGGAAATTCTTTCGGAATCGAAAATAAAAAGGGTTGTAGTATACATAGATGAGTTGGATAGATGTACGCCGGAAAAAATCATAGATATTTTAGAATCTATTAGATTATTTGCTTTTGTTCCTGGAATTTCATTTGTTATTGGTGCGGATGAGCGATTAATAAAATATGCAGTTGACTGCAAATATGAGAGTTTGCCGGGGAATGATGTGTCTATTGGCAAGGAATATTTGGACAAGTTGATTCAATATACAATATACATTCCAATTCTTAGTATTGAGGAAATGTATAATTATATTTGCTTGTTGTACATTGAAAATATTAAAAGTGGAAATAAACAAGATATTATAACTAAGGTCATATCTTCTATGAAGGAGGACATTACATATAGATTTGATGCAACCAAGATAAGTGATGGGTTAGGCGAAGAAATAAAAGAATATTTGACTGATGTGGCAAGCAAGGCCAATATGCTTTCTATGATTTTTGATTTGGGGTTTCAAGGAAATCCAAGAAAGTGTAAGAGATTTTTAAATAATTTATCAATGCGATTATCAACAGCTGATATGAGAAAATTAGATATAAAGGAAACTATTCTCTGTAAACTAATGATGTTAGAATATTATAAACCGGAAATTTTTAAAACATTAGTTGAAGAACAACGAGATAATAAAGGAATTGCAAAGAGTTTAGAAAATCCAAAGGGCATAGATGATTTGTATTTAAAATATAGAGAAGATGATTGGTTTAATAATTGGTTAAAAGTTGAACCTATGTTGCAAGGGGTAGAACTTGGTAATTACATATATGTGTCTAGAACAAATTACAAATTAGGAATATCTTCTATTGCAATGAGCTTATTGGCTGAAGAAGTTTACAAATTGTTATCTAGTAGCAGCACTATAAACAAACAAAAAGCCGAACAAAAAATGGACTTGTTAAATGAAGATGAAGCCATAGCAATTTTTGATAAATTAGCAATTGATTACAATGTAGCTTCGGATGGGAAAATAGAAATTGTAAAAAACATGTTAGTTTTGACATCAAAAAAGATTGTATTAAAATCTCGTATGATAGATATTTTAAATAGTGTAAAAGAAGGATTTGCTTCATTAAAGTTTGTTGTGGAAGATTTTAAAAAACAGTTTGGTATAGAGGACGAACTTAAACCTTTTGATAATAAAATGGAAAATGATAATACGTTTAAGGCTATAAGCAAACAAATTAAAAAAGGGGGAATAAACTAGGTGGGAACATCTAATATCTATAAAGGACCAGGTGGTTCAAAAAAATTATTGCCAGAATGGGTAGACGAAACCAGTTTAACGGAAAAAGAGAAAGATGAAATAATTAAAGAGTGGAAAAATGTAAAATCTAATTGTACAAGGATTTTGAATTCGAAAAATAAAGAGAATTATAAAATCATATTTCCACATTATTTTGGGGCGCATGGTGGAGCTAAAAACTTTGTAAAATCCTCGAAAAGTTTTAAAACATCATTTGATATTTTATATCCTTTATTACAAAGTATAAATAAAAATGGTGTTCAACAAACATTTAAAAAACTCGGCGAAGAGTTTGATGGAAAAAATATAGAGCAAATACTAGTTTTCTTCTCAAACAAATATTGCCCAAACGGAAACGATAAAGAAGAAGTTGTTGCGCGCTTAGCTATTAATAGTACTTTAGAACTATTAATAGAAGAGATTAAGAAGCATCCATCGATAGATTTTTTGGATGAGTTTGTGCTAAATTTTATATTAACAACTTTTGTTTCGGAGTACATATTGGCTCGCATTTTAACGGAAATTGGCTCGTCGTATGAAAAATCCGATGCAAGCATTACAGAAGTTGAAGAATTTGAAAAATTAATGAGAGAATATATTAAGGATTGTGTTAATAGTGAATTGAAAGATGTAAATTTCTTAAAAATGAATCCAAATGAAATTAACATTGATGCAATATTGGAAAAATGTGTGTCAAGACTAGGAGGCGCATAATGTATACATATTATTGTTGCTTGGAAAAGGAAGACTTGCAAAACTATAAGGGAGACTTAAAAACTATTTGCTTAGGAGCTTCTACATTTTCTTTTTGGGATGAATCTAGGAGACGTAAACAATATTCTTTCGCCACAATTAGTGATGAAGCCTTAGATTTATTATATATTTCCTCTTTCGTGTATTTGGCCGACTGTATGAGTTCGAGAGAACAAATGATAATGAATTGGGAAAGAAAAATAAAGTTATTAATTCCAGTGAAAAATCTTATAGGTTTTGAAAATATAAAACATGATTTGATTTCTGCTTTAAATTTCTTAAGCGGCGACTATTGGGATATTGAGTTCCGTAGCCGTAGTGAGTCAAAAGAGGAAGAATATCAAAGGAAAAAGCGAAAAGGAAAAAAAGTTGTCGAAAATTATGAAGTTGTTTCAATGTTATCAGGAGGCTTGGATTCTTGTATTGGGGCAATAGACTTATTGGAGCAAAATAGAAAAGTGCTTTTTGTTGGCAGTCATGGTAGAGGGGCTAATGTTAAACCCTACCAAGATAAAGTTTATAAAATGTTACAAGAAAAGTATAACACAGCTAATTCATTTAAAATGTTCTCATTAGAAAGGACGGGTGATGGACAAGTTGGAGAACTAACGACAAGAAGTCGTTCTTTTAGTTTTTTTGCTCACGGAATTGCGATGGCAGATGTTTATAATATAAAAGAAGTAATCATACCTGAAAATGGTGTGATTTCATTAAATGTACCGTTAACATGGTCGAGATATGGTAGTAGTAGCACAAGAACAACTCATCCACACTATATGTTTTTGTTAAACAAAATATTGAGTCTACTAGGTTTAAATATTCATTTAATAAACCCATATCAATTTTGTACTAAAGGGGAAATGATGAGAGATTGCAAGAACCTTGATTTTTTGAAAGATATAGCAAGCATTACAATGTCTTGTTCTCACCCTTCGGACCGTTATAGTGGAGAATCTTGCATCAAAGATTCGCATTGTGGATATTGTGTTCCATGTACAATTAGAAAAGCGGCATTTTTAAAGTCGGGAGTGGATGATAATTCAAAATATAGGCCACAAGATGGGGAGATAGCGAAACAAAATTATAAATCTTTTGAAATAGGGATTTTAAACAAGAAAAATGTGAGCTTATTTGATGTGTTAATTTCTGGCCCGATACCGGATATTGAAAACTATGACAAATATTGCGATTTGTACAAGAGGGGCTTAATAGAAATTAAGGATTATTTAAACAAAAATGAATAACTATATTGACACGCATTTGCATTTAGATTTAATTGATAATATTGAGAAAACATTTCAACATATAGAGCAAAAACAAATTTATACGATAGCTGTTACTAATCATCCTAAGGTGTTTGAAGGATTAATGGGCAAAATTAATTCAAAATATATTAGAATTGCATTAGGAATGCATCCTGAGTTGGTAGATAAGGCTAATATGAATTTATTTAAGGAATTAGTAACTTCTACTAAATATATTGGCGAAATTGGCTTAGATTTCTCTAATGAAAACATGTCTCAAAATGAAAAAGAAAAACAAATTAAAATATTTGAAGATATCTTATTATTTTCAAAAAAGAAGCTGTTTAGTATACATTCAAGAGATGCTGAAAAAGAAGTGTTAAATTTATTAAATCTGCATTTTGATAAAAATTCGCACTATATATTACATTGGTATAGTGGCGGTAAAACAAATTTATTAAAAGCTATTGAGTTGGACTGCTATTTTTCTGTGAATATTAGTATGTTAAGAACTAAAAAATTTTTAGAATTATTGCCGCACATTCCTAAAGATAAATTATTAATAGAGACAGACGCTCCATTTTCAAAGGGCTCAATATTTACAATAGAGGAGACTTATAAAATATTAGCAGAAGCCTTAGAAATGCCTCAAAAAAATGTTAGGACATTAATATTTGAAAACTTTAGAAAAGCATTAACATTATAAATGGCATACGACGTTGTGGTATAGTAAAATGATGATGAAAGCATAACACGATTTGCGAAGGGAGTGAAAAATAGCCCAAAAATCGAGTTTTGTAATTCCAAATTAATTCCAAAAAGTGGGGGATGACTACAATTGAGATTCTTTTTGAGTCAATTCTCGACGAGAGTAGTGAAATTTTTGGGACTCGAATTTTGCGATTTGGAATCGAAATTGAATTATTTTCATCAGAAAAGTTAGAAAACGATACGAATTTTTCGTAACGATACGAATTTTACGAAACAATTTATTTGACAAAACGAATTTTATGTTCGACTTTTAATATAAAAGATTTAGTTTCTAAGTACATTTCAAGCTCCTAAGGGGGTGTTGTGGGGGCGATTAGCGAAGAGAGTAAAAAACTCAGCACAGACATGTGTTGAGTTTTTTATAATATAAAGGGTTTAAAACAAAAAGAAAGGAGACAGTAGCGCAAACAATAGAAGAAATATACGTAAAAGAATGTAAAATTCAAATTTTGAATTGGAACTAAAACAATCCCAAAGTTGGTACAATAATCGTGATATTATCCTTTTAGAAAATTAAAAGGAGTGCGGTTATGAGTAACGATGACAAAAAGAACAAAGAAAAACTAACGAATTTAGGCTTTTTTGCTTTGGGATACGCGTCTACAAAGTGGATACTTGATTTTATATTTTCATTATTTAAACCAAGAAAAAATAAAAGAAAATAAGTACAAAAAACAATAAAAAAGAACTTGGATTTTTGCACCAAGTTCTTTTTTTATTTGTTCAAAATTATAGTTGATTTATTAAACGTTATTTTACTTCGGGTAATGTTAAGTTAGTAGTTCCGATATTGATAAGTTCTTGTGAGAAACCTTCATGTGCTTGAAGTCCGCCTTCGTCATCGTAATCTACGATATTGAGTGATTTGAGTGCACCGTTTTCAAAACAAATCTTAACTGATTCAAAAACGTTACCTTGAATAATTAAATTTGTTGCGTAGTAACAATGATTATCTTCATCGTAGGTAAAGCCGTCATAACTGTCGTAGAACATAGCGCCGTAACTCATCATCGTTTGGATCATTTGGTAAGAAGTCATTTGACTGTTGTCTTGAATTTTATACCAAACACCTTCAACTTCTTGATAAACGTAATAATTAGAGCCGTCTTTTTCAGCATATAACTCTTGAGATAAAAGGTCGTTGTCATATACTCTTTGACGAACTACGTTGCCGTCGCTTTCATAGATGGTGTATTCGCCGGGGTTTTCAATAGGTCCAATGGTGAACTTACCGTTTGCAACACCACTAGCAGCAATAGCAATCAAAGTATTATACCAAGTAGTTTTAGAAACTTGATAGGGACCAGTAACAACGTCTTCTTTTTCAGGTGTGCCGCAGTAGATGCATTCACCTTTCGAGAAACTATGAGAGCCTATTGCACCGCTTTCAAAGGTTTTAGATCCTGATGCGCCGCATTCGCAAGAGTAGAAATATAAAGCTTTGCTCTTACAAGTAGCGGCTGATGATAAGTATTTATCGGTTGCAACTTGTTTAGAATAATCGTGAGTATGGCCAGGAACTAAAAGGTTGCCGTATTCTTGGTTACAAACCGAACATTTTGCTTTTTGAGTTTCAGTTGCTGTGCCGCCTTTATGTGCTTCTAGTGTAGATTTGCTACCGCAAACACATTCATACCAGTGATTATCGGTGTTGTATTTTAGGTTGCTATAACTATGGGTGTGGTCGGGGGATAAAAGGTCGCCATATTCTTGACCACAAACTTCACATTGCGCTTTTTGAGTTTCAGTAGCGATGCCGCCGTAGTGTTTTTCTTGATCCTTTGTATCGCCGCAAGAACATACGTTCCAGTGCGCTTTGGAATCAGATGCCATTTCGTATTCGTGTTCGTGTGGAGTTTGTCCATCACAAGCACCTAGTGCCATTGGCGATAACGAAAGAATTAAAGAGAGCATAAAAACCACAAATTTTTTCAAAATACTTTCCTCCAAAAGTAATATAACCTAATTATATCACTAATATCAAATTAAATCAATAAGTAGATGAAAATTAACACATCATAATATGTCGTAGTCTATTAATATTTAATTATAATTATCAAACAAGTATTGACTTTTGCCATCTATTGTGGTATTATATATTATATTATAATATAATATATTTAATTATTAATAATAAAGCGAGTATTAAGATGAAAGTTCCTTTTTCCCCACCTGATGTAAGCGAACAAGAAATACAAGAAGTAGCAGCGGCGCTTCGTTCTGGATGGATTACTACTGGACCGAGAACAAAAGAATTAGAAAAGAAAATTGCACAGTACGTGGGTACTGATTATTGCGTATGCCTTAATTCTCAAACCGCTTGTGCTGAAATGGCGCTTAGAGTTTTGGGCGTCGGAGAAGGGGATGAAGTTATCACTTCAGCATATACATATACGGCGTCTGCGTCTGTTATCGAACACGTAGGCGCTAAAATTGTTTTAATAGACACTCAAAAAGATTGCTATGAAATGGATTATAGTGCTTTAGAAAATGCTATTACTGAAAGAACTAAGGCAATTATTCCTATAGACATCGGCGGCGTGCCCTGTGATTATGATAGAATTTTTGAAATTGTCAATCGCAAAAAATCTTTGTTTAATCCTTCAAGCGATATTCAACGTGCTTTGGGGAGAGTTGCCGTTATGGCGGATACTGCGCACTCCTTTGGTGCTGAATATAAGGGAAAAAAAGCGGGTAGCGTTGCTGATTTTTCTTCATTTTCATTTCATGCAGTGAAAAACTTAACTACTGCTGAAGGTGGGGCTTTAACTTGGAATAATATCTATGGAATTGATTCTGCTGATATTTATAAAAAATTGCAATTATTAAGCCTACACGGTCAGTCTAAAGATGCACTTGCAAAAACTCAACTTGGCGCGTGGGAATACGACATCGTGGGAACTTATTACAAATGCAATATGACCGACGTTGCTGCGGCGATTGGACTTGTTCAGTTTGATAGATATCCTAAATTATTGCAAAGAAGAAAAGAAATCATAGAACGTTACGACAAGGCGTTTAAGCCACTCGGAATAGAAACTTTGCCGCACTATCAGCAAGATAAAACTTCTTCGGGGCATTTGTATTTAACACGTATTCCAGGGATTACGGTAGAGCAACGCAATGAAATCATTATTAAAATGGCAGAGAAAGACGTCGCTTGCAACGTTCACTATAAACCGCTGCCTATGCATACTGCATATAAGAAGTTGGGTTTTGATATCAATAATTATCCCAATGCTTATGCAAGATTTGCAAATGAAATTTCGTTACCATTGCATACTTGTTTAACGGATGAACAAATCGAATACGTTATTAACTGTTTCGTAGATATCGTTAAGGAATATATAAAATGAGACTTATCAAGTGGGAAAAATTGCCCGAAAACATGAAAACTGAAGAAGTTAAAAAGTACTATGACGTTTTAAGAAAAAAACGCTTTGGACTTTTTGTAAAAAGACTATTTGATATAGTTGTTTCTGGGTTAATGCTTTTAATTCTGTTTCCGTTTTTCTTGATTTTGGCTATCGCTATAAAAATTGATTCTAAAGGTCCAGTTTTTTATAGACAACTTCGTGTAACACAGTACGGCAAAAAATTCCGTATATTTAAGTTTAGAACGATGGTACATAACGCGGATAAAATCGGGGCGCACGTAACGGTTAATAACGACAGTAGAATTACTAAAGTTGGTAAATTTATAAGAAAGTGTCGCTTAGATGAAGTTAGTCAACTTATAGACGTTTTTAGGGGAACTATGACGTTCGTTGGTACTCGCCCCGAAGCAGTGAAGTACGTTGATGCTTATACTCCCGAAATGATGGCAACGCTGTTACTTCCCGCTGGTGTAACCAGCATGGCAAGTATTTATTATAAAGACGAAGCCGAACTTTTGGATAAAGCGGAAGATGCTGAAAAAACTTACGTGGAAGAAGTTTTACCGGCAAAAATGAAATACAATTTAAGAGAAATTGAAAAATTTAGTTTTTGGCGAGATATAAAGGTTATGTTCATGACCGTCTTTGCTGTTTTAGGAAAAGAATATAAGGAGAATGAGTAATGAATATTTGGTATTTACATCATTATGCTACGCCAAAACATATTGCAGGATTGCATAGACCATTTGAGTTTGGAAAATACTTTATTGAAAATGGACATGATTTAACCGTGTTTTCATCGTCGTATTTGCATTTTGCAAATGAAAATATGATTGAAGATAAACAAAGATATAGAGAAGAAACGTATGACGGAATAAAAACGGTTTACATAAAAACTTGCGGCTATGCTTCATCAGGGATGAAAAGAATAATCAATATGACTCAGTTTTACTTCAGACTTTTTGACGCGGCTAAAAAACAAGTAAAAAAGAGCGGCCGTCCAGATGTAATTATAGCGTCAAGCCCACACCCGTTCGTAATGATTGCAGGCATAAAACTTGCAAAGAAATATGGTGTTAAATGTATTTGTGAAGTTAGAGATTTTTGGCCAGAAGTTTTCTTCCTTGGCGGAAGATTGAAAGAGAAAAGCCTTATAGGCAGAATGCTTTTAGCTGGAGAAAAGTGGATATACACTAAAGCAGATTCGCTTGTGTTCTTAAAAGAAGGGGACTATAAATATATAGACGAACACGGTTGGGGTGTTAAAAACGGCGGCAAGGTTGATGAAAATAAAATATATTATGTCAATAATGCCGTAGATTTACAAGCATTTGAAAGAAATATGCAAGAGAACACAATCGATGATGAAGATTTGAAAAGCGACAAATTTAAGGTGGTTTACTGTGGATCTATAAGACCAGTAAATAACGTTGGGTTGCTTGTAGATGCAGCAAAGCACGTTGAAGATGGTGTTCAAATTCTCGTTTACGGAAGCGGTTCTTGTTTAGAAGAATTACAAAACAGAGTAAGAGATGAGCACATTACAAATATTAAATTCAAAGGTTACGTGAATAGTAATAAAATACCTTTTGTGTTGAGTAAGGCATCTGTTAATATATTGAATTATTCAGCAAATCAATATAATTGGTCCAGAGGAAACAGTTCAAACAAGTTATTTGAATACCTTGCAAGCGGAAAACCCGTTATTTCTACGGTAAAAATGGGATATTGTATATTGGAAAAGTATTCATGCGGATTAAGCACTGAAGAATGTAATGGAGAGAAGATTGCGAAGTCGATAAATTATATAAAAAATCTTTCTAAAGAAGAATATGCAAATATGTGCAAAAATGCGCAAAACGCGGCAAAGGAATTCGATACGCCAAAACTTGCTGCTAAATATCTAGAATTAATTAATGAAACAATTGTGAAGAACAAAAAGGAGAAATAAATTATGGTTAATGTTATTGGATTGGGGTATATAGGTCTTCCTACTGCGCTTATGTTGGCATCACACGGTGTTGAAGTAGTTGGTACAGATTATAATAAAGAATTAGTTGCAACACTTAATGAAGGTAAAACTACGTTTAAGGAAAAAGGGTTAGACGAATTATTTGAAAATGCAGTAAAGGGTGGAATTAAGTTTTGTACGGAGTATCAAGAAACTGATTGCTATATTGTTTCTGTACCTACGCCGTATGACAAATTCACAAAAAAAGTAGACGCTGTGTATGTTGTTTCTGCGGTTAAAAGCATACTCAAAGTTTGCAAAAACGGTGCAATAATCGTTGTTGAATCTACTGTTTCACCGGGCACCATAAATAATTTTGTGCGCCCTGTAATTGAAGAATACGGTTTTGTTATTGGAAAGGACATACATTTAGTGCACGCGCCTGAAAGAATTATTCCTGGTAATATGGTTTATGAGTTGTTCCATAATAATAGAACTATCGGCGCAGATTCAAAAGAGATTGGAGAAAAAATTAAAGAATTGTATTCTTCTTTCTGCAAGGGGGAAATTGTTGTTACAGATATTAGAACAGCGGAAATGACTAAAGTTGTTGAAAATACGTTTAGAGCCGTTAATATTGCGCTTGCCAACGAATTGGCTAAGATTTGTCGTCACGATAATATGGACGTTTATGAAATAATTAAAATTTGCAATATGCATCCTAGAGTAAATATTTTACAACCAGGTCCTGGCGTTGGTGGTCATTGCATTTCTGTAGACCCGTGGTTCTTGGTTGGTGATTATCCCAGTTTAGCAAAAGTTATTGATGAGTCAATGAGAACCAATGATAGCATGCCGGAATTCGTACTTAATAGAATTTATGAAATTATGAAAGAAAACAACCTTAAAGACGTATCTAAGGTTGGGCTTTACGGACTTGCTTATAAAGAAAACGTTGACGACAGCAGAGAATCACCCACGCTTCAATTGTTGGAAAATCAAGAAAAGCACCTTGCTAAACCCTTAAAAGTTTACGACCCGTTTATCACTCAAGATATCGTTGAAAATCAATATCATGATTTAGATGCTTTCTTAAATGACGTTGATTTTGTGGTTATTATGGTTGGTCATAATGAAATTAAAGAAAATATGAAAAAATTAGAAGGTAAAATCGTTTTGGATACCAGAAAGGTTTGCGATTTACCCAAAACTTATTATTTATAAACTGATTGTTGAAAACTTATATACGTTGAGGAAATTATGAAAAAGGTAATGGTTGTATTTGGCACAAGACCTGAAGCGATTAAGATGTGCCCACTTGTTAATGAATTGAAATCACGCAAATCTATTGAAACGATAGTTTGCGTTACCGGTCAACACAGACAAATGTTAGACCAGGTTTTAAAAACTTTTAAGGTCGTACCCGATTTTGATTTGTCCATAATGAAGGATAAACAGACTTTATTTGATATAACAACGAATATTTTAACGGGGATAAAGGGTGTTTTAGAGCAAACTAGACCGGACGTTGTATTAGTTCATGGTGACACTTCTACTACTTTTGCAACTGCTTTGGCTTGTTTCTATCTTCAAATTCCCGTTGGGCACGTTGAAGCGGGGTTGAGAACTTATAACATTTACAGCCCTTATCCTGAAGAATTTAATAGACAAGTTGTGTCTATCGTTAGTAAATATAACTTTGCGCCCACTGAAATGAGTAGGGATAACCTTTTAAAAGAGGGTAAAGATACAAAGTCGATTTATATAACCGGTAACACTGCTATTGACGCGCTCAAAACTACCGTTAGAGATGATTATTATCATGAAGAGTTAGAGTGGGCAAAAGATAGCAAGTTAATTATGCTCACCGCTCATCGTAGGGAAAATTTAGGCGAACCTATGCACAATATGTTTAGGGCGATTAGAAGGGTTATGGATGAGCACCCTGACGTTAAAGCAATATATCCTATTCATATGAACCCCGTCGTTAGAAAGGCGGCGGAAGAAGAGTTGGGCGGTTGTGACAGAATACGCATTATCGAACCGTTGGAAGTTTTAGATTTCCATAACTTCTTGGCGCACAGTTACATGATTTTAACCGATTCAGGCGGAATTCAAGAAGAAGCGCCGTCGTTGGGCAAACCCGTTTTGGTTATGAGGGATACTACTGAACGCCCCGAGGGTATTAAAGCAGGTACTTTGAAACTTGTCGGTACTGATGAACAGGTTATTTACGATAACTTCAAGTTGTTATTAGAAGATAAGGACGCTTACGAAAAGATGTCAAAAGCAAGCAATCCTTACGGTGATGGCTTTGCTTGTAAAAGGATAGCGGACGTATTAGAAAATGATTTGTAAATTTTGCGTGTTTGGCCATTTTGCTAACGGAAAACAGTTGCTGAACGGTCAAACTATAAAAACTAAAATATTTACTGAAGAGTTGGAAAGCCAAGTCGGCGAAGCGCAAGTGTTAAATATTGACACTCACGGCGGCGTTAAATCATTATTAAAAGCGCCTTTTCAAGTACTAAAAGCCTTGAAAAAGAGTGAAAATATAGTAATTATGCCTGCGCATAACGGGCTTAGGGTATACGCACCATTACTTAATTTTTGTAAGAAGTTTTATAAAAAAAGAAAACTGCATTACGTGGTCATAGGCGGTTGGTTGCCAGAATTTTTGCAAAACAAAAAAAGTTTAGCAAAAAAACTGAAAAAATTCGATGGTATATATGTTGAAACAAACAGTATGAAAGAAGCGCTTGACAACATGGCGTTTACCAACGTTTCCGTTATGCCCAACTGCAAAAAGTTAGATATTTTAGAAAAAGAGCAACTCGCTTGCTATAAAGAGTACCCTTATAAACTCTGCACCTTTTCAAGGGTCATGAAGCAAAAGGGAATAGGCGACGCCGTGAACGCTGTAAAAACTATTAACGAGGCGTTTGGAAAAACAATTTTTACGCTTGATATTTACGGACAAGTGGATAGGGACCAAACCGAGTGGTTTGATAATCTTCAAAAAGAATTCCCCGAATACGTAAAATACGGCGGACTTGTGCCTTTTGATAAGAGCACGGAAGTTTTGAAAGATTATTATGCGCTTTTATTCCCAACTTATTATGACGGAGAGGGTTTTGCGGGTACGCTTATTGATGCTTTTGCTGCAGGGCTTCCGGTAATTGCAAGTGATTGGAAGTACAACGCGGAAATAATTGAAAGTTATAGAACTGGGATTATTTATAAGTTACAAGAAAGTGATGCTCTTGAAAATGCTCTTAAATGGTGTATTGACAACACGGCACTTTGGAACGATATGCGTGCAAACTGCTTGTTGGAGGCGAAAAAATATCTTCCCCAAGTAGTTGTGAAAGAGTTTTTAGAGAATTTGGAGTAAACGATGAAAAGATTGCTTTGCATACTTAGCGGTATGAATGCGGGCGGTGCGGAAACTTTTTTAATGAAAGTTTATCGCAGGCTTGATAAAGATAAATATCAAATGGATTTCGTTTTAAATGAAAGGGGCAAAAACTTTTATGAAGATGAAATTTTATCGCTCGGTGGTAAAATCTATAAAATTCCGTGCAAATCTGAATCTTTGAGCGAGTTCAAAAAGCAGTTGACGGCTATAATCAAAGATAACGGTTATAAGCACGCGTTCCGTATTACCAGCACGGCAATGGGTTTTATGGACCTTAAAATTGCTAAAAAGGCTGGCGCTAAAATTTGTACTGCACGTTCGTCAAACTCAAGTGACGGCGGCGGATTAAAAGCGTTTGCCGCTCATAGATTGGGAAGAATTTTATATAACAAATATGTTGACGTGAAATTCGCTCCGTCAGATTTAGCAGCAGAATATACTTTCGGTAAGAAAGCGTATAAAAACGGTAAGGTTACAATTCTCAATAACGGTGTTGATTTAAGCGTTTTTCACTATGATAAAGAGGGTGGAAAAGATATTCGCAAAGAATTTGGGATTTCTGATGATAAATTTGTCGTAGGTCATATCGGTAGATTAATGCCTCAAAAAAATCATTCTTTTTTGCTTGATATTTTTAATGAAATATGCAAAGAAAAAGTTAACGCAGTGCTTATGCTTGTCGGAAAGGGTGAATTAGAACAACAAATAAAAGATAAAATCAGTGCATTAGGTTTAGAAGATAAGGTTATATTTACAGGTGTTAGGGCAGATATTCCACAAATGCTTTCCGCTATGGATGTGTTTGTGTTTCCATCGTTTTATGAAGGAATGCCTAATACCGTAATTGAAGCTCAATCTACGGGCTTGCCTTGTTTAATTTCAGATACGATTACAAAAGAAGCCGATATAACGGGCTTGGTCAATTATTTATCGCTAAACGATGGTGCTAAAGTATGGGCAGAAAAAGCCCTTTCAATCGTAGAAAAAGAACGAAGAGATACTAAAGCCGATTTTATTAAAAACGGTTATGATATAGAAAGCGTTGTAAAAAAATTCACGCAATTAGTTTTTGGAGAAAATTGATGACTGTAAAAAGAATTGCAATTGCAATAAAAAAATTTCTAATAGATAAGAATTATAGAAAATTATGGTATTTAGATATTTTCAAACATAAAAAAATGCCCGATGAAGTTTATATTAGTAAACGTTTTGAGGCTGTTTTTGGTAAAAAGGTAAATCTTTACAACCCTAAAACGTTTAATGAAAAAATGCAATGGTTAAAACTTTACGATAGGCAAGAAGAACATACTGTTATGGTTGATAAGTATTTGTCGAAAGAGTTTGTTGCAAATAAAATTGGTGAAGAATATGTGGCTAAATTATTAGGAGTGTGGGACAGAGCAGATCAAATTGATTTTTCATCTTTACCTAACAGATTTGTATTGAAGACTACGCACGATTGCGGTGGCGTTATTGTGTGTGATGATAAATCAAAATTAAACATAAAAAAAGCAGTTCACAAATTAAAAAAGCATTTGCGAAACGAGTATTTTTACCATTGTAGAGAGTGGCCGTATAAAAACGTTGTACCGAGGATAATTGCCGAGGAATATTTAAAAGACGAAAAGGAAGAAGTTTTACCAGTATATAAATTCCTTTGTTTCGGTGGGCAACCTCGAATAATTCAAGTAATACAAAATGATAAAAAAGAAAATGAAACAGTAGATTATTATGATACTGATTGGAATAAACTTGACTTAAGGCAAAACTTTCCAAATAGTATGATAGTTTTAGATAAACCAAACAAGTTTGAGAAAATGTTGGAGATTGCAACAGAATTGGCCAAAGACAAACCCTTTATTAGGGTCGATTTGTATTTGGTAAATGATAAAATTTATTTTTCGGAATTTACTTTTTTTTCCGATGCAGGTTTTAAGAGATTTTATCCCGAAACTTGGGATAAGGCTTTGGGAGATTGGATTAGATTGCCAATCGAAGGATAGGATATATGAACATAGTGTTTGCGGTTCCGTCTATGGGCTTTGGCGGTGCAGAACGAGTTGTGTCAATTTTGGCGAATGAGTTTTCTAAACAACATAACGTCAGTATAGTATTGCTGTCGGGAAAAGAAGAAATTGCATATAAATTAGAGCAAAAAGTTAATACGGTTATTATTCCGCAAAACTTAACAGTGCTTAAACGTTGGAAACAATTTAGATGCGTTTGTAAACAATTGAAGGCAGACGTTGTTTTAGCGTTTATGACAGGGGTTGGAGTTATGGCAACCGGTTTTTTGGTCGGAACCAGTATACCTGTAATAATTTCTGAAAGATGTGACCCTTATGCTAAAGACATGCAATTATCAGCAAAATTGCGCATAATCAATTTTTTTACAAAGTTTTTGACAAAAGGATACGTGTTTCAATCTGAAGGTGCAAAGAATTTTTATCCTAAAGTAGTACAAAAGAAATCTTGTATAATATTAAACCCTTTAAATACCGAAAATTTCCCGGTTTACAACATTGATAATGCGGAAAAAAGGATTGTTTCAGTTGGTAGGCTTCATGAACAAAAAAACCAAAAATTGCTAATAAATGCATTTGCAAAGTCGAAGTATTGCAATGATTATGCTTTGCATATTTACGGAGAAGGTAAGTTAAGAGATGAATTGCAAGTACAAATTGATAGCCTGGGGTTGCAAGAAAAAGTTGTGTTAGAAGGAAATCGTTCAAATGTCTTGCAAGAACTAATAAAAGCAAAACTTTTTGTTTTTACTTCTAATTACGAAGGATTGCCCAACGCGCTTATAGAGGCCATGGCTTTAGGTTTACCTTGCGTTTCAACAGATTGTTCGCCCGGTGGCGCAAGAATGCTTATTAATAATGGAGAAAACGGTTTGCTTGTACCATGTAATGATTTAAGCAGTTTAGTTGATGCTATGAATAAGTTATATGATGATAGTGATTTTTGCAAAAAGGTAGGCGAAAAGGCAAAATTAATTAGAGAAAAAACTAAAACGGATGCCATTGCGAAAGAGTGGCTTGATTTTATTGAAAGGTGCAAAAAGAAAAAAGATGTTTAGTAATACAAACAAAAAACAAGGGCTGGAGAACCCTTTAACTACAATTGCTACATTTATTATGATATTTGTGGCGTTTAACCCTGATTTTAGCAACAACTCAGTTTTATGGTGGATTTGTGTCGGTGCTTTTTTTCTAGTGTTTATAATTGAGCAAAAAGAGTTGTACATGGATTCAGGTTATGTGTTGTGGATAATTCTCTTTGTATTATTTAGCGCGGCATCTTATTTATGGGCAGTTTCGACTTCTGCAGTAATTGGGCAATTGAAGTCGATGATTGTATATGTTTTTTTGCTAGCAGTATTATGCTCTGTTGTTAGAACGAAAAAAGATATAAATAGACTGCTTAACATTATTGTATTAGTCAGTTTGTGTAATGCTATATATTTATTAATAACAAATGCAGAAATTCTTTTTTCACAAGTTCAAGAAAATCAAAATGAAGAAATCGTTAGGTTAGGCGCGCAGGGGAATTGGAATGCAAACATTATTGGTATGACAATGGCAATATCCTCAATCATTCTTCTGTATTTATTGTCGCAACGCCAAGGGAAGAAGTGGTATTACATTTTAGGTATAATTTTTTTGGTATTTGTTTCTTTCTTAACTGGGTCTAGAAAAGCATTTTTGGTTGTATTACTCGGGATATCTCTATACTTGATGTTAAGTGTTAAAAAAAACAAGAAGTTAACTGTGTTGTTTATAATTGCATTTTCAATAATAGCAGTGTATTACCTTGTAATGTATAATCCCTTCTTGTATTCAATTTTGGGTTGCCGTATAGAAGGACTTTTTGCAAGCCTAACAGGTGTGGGAACGGTTGACTCTAGTACTATAAAACGCGAACTTTACATTAAAGCCGGGTTGCAAGTTTTTAGAGATAATTTTTTAGTAGGTTGTGGTTTGGATTGCTTCCGACTCTTAAACTTAAATATTACTGATAATGCGATGTATGCACACAATAATTACGTGGAATTATTGGCAGACTTAGGTATTGTGGGTACGTTAATTTATTATAGTATTCACATTATAATTTTTTCAAGATTGTTTAAGAATTATAAAAAAGGCGGCCTTTTAACTAAACTAGTGTTAGTTTTTATGATACTAATAATGATTGTTGATTATGGTAGCGTAAATTACAATAGTTTATTGTTTAATTGTATATTGCTTATAAGTTTCACTTGGACCAAGTTAATTCAAAAAGAAAACTGATTTGTTAAAGAATGGTGTGATATCATTTGTTATTTAGAGGAAATCAAAGATGAAAACAAGAATAGTAGAGGCTTTAGATAGGCGCGGGTTGCTTAAATGTTTATCAGATAAGGCATATCTTAAACTTATTTATGAAGCGCGAATGGGTAAAAAGTTAAATTTAAAAAATCCGCAAGCGTACAATGAAAAGTTACAGTGGTTAAAACTTTATGATAGAAATCCTAAGTACGTTAAATTAGTGGATAAATTTGAGGTTAAAGAATTTATAACACAAATATTAGGAGAGCAATACGTTATCCCTACGCTAGGTGTGTGGGATAAGTTTGAAGATATTAATTTTGACGCTTTACCAAATCAATTTGTTTTAAAATGCACGCACGATAGCGGTGGTTTGGTGATTTGTAAGGATAAGGCTACTTTAGACAAAGCAAAAGCCAAAGAAAAAATAGAAAAATCTTTAAGAACAAATTATTATTGGCGAGGTAGAGAGTGGCCGTATAAAAATTTAAAACCTAGAATTATTGCAGAAAAATACATGGTTGATGAAAGCGGTTACGAACTTAAAGATTATAAATTTTTCTGTTTCGACGGTGAGGTAAAGGCACTTTTCATTGCAAAAGATAGGCAAAAGCAAGGCGAGGAAACTAAATTTGATTTCTTTGATGAAAATTTTAATCATTTACCATTCACTAACGGACACCCGAATTCTGAACCACCGTATTTTAAACCGGAAAAGTTTGAAGAAATGAAAGAAATTGCAAAACGGTTATCAAAAGGTATTCCGCAAGTGCGCATTGATTTATATAATATAAATGGTCAAATTTACTTTGGTGAAATAACTTTCTTCCACTGGAGCGGAACCACTCCTTTTAAACCGGAAGAATGGGATTATAAGTTCGGTGAGTGGATAAAACTTCCCGATAAAAAGAGGAAATAGATGAGTATCATTATCGGTGCAGATTTAGTGCCTACAAAATCAAATTTTGAATTGTTTAGTAAAGGTAATAGTTTAGAACTTATAGGTGAAGAACTTCATAGTGTTTTAAGCGGAGTAGATTTTCGTATTTTTAATTTAGAAGTTCCCTTAACTGATAAAGAAGAACCAATTGCGAAGTGCGGACCTAATTTGATTGCGCCAGCAGACACTGTCAAAGGATACGTGGCGCTTGGTGTAGATTTATTAACTATATCCAATAATCATATCATGGACCAAGGAGAACAAGGGTTTAACACTACACTTCAACTTTTGAAAGATAATAATATTGCATACGTTGGCGGTGGGCAAAACTTAAAAGAAGCGTGCAAGGGATTCATTAAAGAGATAAACGGTAAAAAAATTTGTGTTTATGCTTGTGCTGAGCATGAGTTTTCTATTGCGACTGAACGCATTTGCGGCGCAAACCCTTTTGACCCTTATGAATCTTTTGACCATGTTGTAGAGTTGAAAAAACAAAGTGATTACTTAATAGTTTTATATCATGGCGGCAAAGAGCATTATAGATACCCTTCACCAAATCTTCAAAAAACTTGCAGAAAATTTATTGAAAAAGGCGCAAACCTTGTTCTTTGTCAACATAGTCACTGTATTGGATGTAAGGAAGATTTTAATGGTGGCACGATAGTTTATGGTCAAGGCAATTTTTTATTTGACCTTAGAGATATTGAATGCTGGCAAACTGGCTTGTTAGTGAAAATTAACAACGATTTTTCATTAGAATATATTCCATTGGAAAAGAAAAATAATACAGTGCGTTTAGCAAAAGGAGATAGCGCTAAACATATAATTGATAATTTTAATTTAAGAAGTAAACAAATGGCAGAAGAGGGATTTATAGAGAATCATTATTTTGAGTATGCAAAAGCAAACTTTGATGAATATTTATATTCTTTTTCGACTATCAAAAAAGGGTTTGTTTTTAGAGTTCTAAATAAATTATCTGGTTATAAGTACGCGAGGTGGCTTTTACGAAAAAAATATAACAAGAATAAATTACTTGCAATAAAAAATTATACCGAATGTGAGGCGCATAGGGAATTATTTTTGAAAGGAATAGATAATGAATAAAATATGTATAATAGGCGTGTATTTTGGAAAATTGCCAAATTATTTTTCGCTGTGGCTAAAATCTGCTGAATATAATTCAACAGTCGATTTTTATGTATTTACTAATCAGAAATTAGAGAATTTACCCAAAAATGTTTATTGCATAGATTTTTCACTGGAAGAAATAAAAAGGCGCGTCAATGACATTGTTGGTTTTGAAGTTTGCTTAAATAGCCCTTATAAATGTTGTGATTATAAGGTTATATACGGTTTAATTTTCAAAGATTATATTGAAAAATATGATTACTGGGGTCATACGGATTTTGACTTAATATACGGAGATTTGCAATATTTTTTTGATAAATACGACTTGTATAGTTATGATAAATTTCTTTGGCTTGGACATTTATCACTTTATAAGAATACTGAAAAAGTAAACAATTATTATAAACTTGATGGGTCAAAGTATAATTACAAACAAGTTTTTACAACTCCTGATATATACGCTTTTGATGAGGAAGCATGTCTTGTTTCTATTTATCAAAAAAACAATTTACCTATATTTTTAGATAAGGTTTTTCTAGATATTTCTGCAAGGCGTAAAAGATATCTTCAAATAACTACTAGTTTGAAAGGGGAGAAAATAAAAAACTATAAGCATCAAACTTTTTATTGGGAAAATGGTAAGATTTATAGAGTTTATTTAGAAGGAAAAGAAATTTTCAAAGAAGAGTATCTATATATGCATTTTAAGTGTCGACCTAATTTTACGGTTAACTTTAATGCTGAAAATTGTTCTGCATTTTATATTACAAATAAAGGGTTTATAGAAAAACACGGACAAGTAACCAAGCAAAATATTTATAAATATAACAAGTACCATGGCTGGCTATATGAGTGGTTTGAAAATGTTTGGCAAGATGTTAAACACTATTACAAAAGAGTAATAAATAAAATCAAGAGAGTTTTTTGTAAATGAAAAAGTATTATCCCGGACTGAACGTAATTAGGGCTATTAGTGCTATTTTGATTATGTTGTTCCATTATACAACAATGTATAATCAATCTATTTACACGCCGGAAAATTTAAAAACAAGTTATCCAGTTACATTCCCATGGGGTAGCATGGCGGTTATATCATTCTTTTTATTGAGTGGTTTTTTAACCGAAATCAATTCTGAAGAAAGTGCGTTAAAGTATTTAGGGAAGCGCTTTATAAGATTGTATCCAGCGTTTTTTGTAGCTGTTATTTTAACGTCTGTTGTTACGTTTCTATTTTATAAACCTGCATTTGTAGGTATAGAGGCTATTTTAGTAAACTTTACAATGTTACCCTCATTATTTGGTGTTAGTGCGGTTGATGGTGTTTATTGGACTTTGGTTTATGAAATAAAATTTTATATTATAGTTGCTATATTGCTTGCAATAAGGAAATTAAAACTTAATAACGTTTTGGTTTTGCTATGGGCTATTGTAAGTTTGATGGCAGGGATTTTTAAAGATTTATTAAGTGGCACTTTAATTGGTTCAGGAATAGAATTCTTTTTATTTCCCAAGTATTCTACAACTTTTTTGTTGGGGATTGCGCTTAGAGAAGTTAGTAAAAACAAAAAGAATATAATTAGTTATTTTACTGCCGTTGTGTCTGTTGTGGGTCATTATTTTTCATTAGGTTTAAGTTCAATGATTTGGGCAATGGTCGTTGCTGTCATTATTGTATACGTTAGTATTATTAACCCCAAAACAGTTTTAAATAAGGATAATGTTTTTACTAAAGCATGTTCATTTTTGGCTTCTATCTCATACGCATTGTATTTAGTTCACCAAAACATAGGCTACGCTATAATTAGGGGACTTGTAACTTGCGGATTAACCAATGAAGTATTCGTGTTAATACCTATTGCAGTAAGCATATTGATTGCATACTTGATATTTAGATTTGTGGAAACACCTATTAGCAAAAGGCTAAAAGGAGAACGAAAAAATGCAAAACAATGAGATTATGGTTTCTGTTTTATGTTTAGCATATAATCACGAAAAATACATAGCAAAATGTTTGCAAGGGTTTGTGATGCAAAAAACAAACTTCAATTTTGAAGTAATAATAAATGATGATGCATCAACAGATAATACAGCGGCAATTATTAAAGAGTATGAAAACAAGTATCCTGAAATTATTAAACCTATTTATCAAGTTGAAAACCAACATTCAAAAAAGGTTAAAATTACTCAAGATATAGTAATGCCTTTAGCAAAAGGTAAATACGTTGCATTTTGCGAAGGCGATGATTATTGGATAGATGAATTCAAACTTCAAAAACAAGTTGACGCATTGGAAAAAAATAAAGAATGCGGTATGGCTGTTGCTATTACTAGATGTATCAATGAGGACGGCACGCTTACTAAAAAGATTTATCCGTCAAATAAAGATATTAGTGGCGGTGTGATTCCGTCTGAAAAATTTATGAGCACGGTAATAGATAAGTATAGTTTTCATACTAGTAGTTACATGTTTAGAAGAGATTTATTGCAAGAATATTATAATATAAATCCGCAATTTAGAGCAGTTGCAAAAGTGGGTGATGAGCCTATGCAACTCTACTTTGGTTATAATAGCAAAGTTTATTTTGTTAATGATGAAATGTCTTGTTATAGGCAAAACAGCGTCAGCAGTTGGAGTAAAAACGTTAGGGGTAAGGCGGGCGGCGCTATTAAACATTGTGAACGCATGATTGCTATGTATTCTGAATTTGATAAGTATTCGAATAATGAATATCATGATTTGTGTGTGCAAAGAATTAAAAAGGAAGAATATCGGATTGAGTTTTTGAGAGGGAACTATAAGACCCTCGTAAAAAAAGAATACAAGCAGTTTTTTGCAAAAGAAACGCATAAAAGCAAATTTGTGATAAGAATGAATATTTATTGTCCAAAGTTATTTAATTGGTTGTTGGGAATTTATAAAAAGGTTAGGCGTAGATGACAAATTCGAAAAACTTTTTAACAAACTTAATATGGAAGTTTTTAGAACGCTGCGGGGCCGAATTAGTTACGTTTATCGTATCTATAGTTTTGGCACGTTTGCTTGATCCGTCGGTTTACGGTACTATTGCGCTTGTTACCGTTATAACAACACTTTTACAAGTGTTTATAAACAGCGGTTTAGGCAGTGCGCTTGTTCAAAAGAAAGACGCTGACGATTTGGATTTTTCAACGGTATTTTTCTTTAACACAGTATTGTGTATAGTTTTATACGTTGGGCTTTTCTTTGCCGCACCGCTTATTGCTGCTTTTTATGAAATACCTGAACTCACTGCAATCATTAGAGTGTTGGGTTTAATGCTCGTCGTTTCTGGGATTAGCAACATTCAGCAATCTTACGTTTCAAAGAAAATGATTTTCAAAAAGTTTTTCTTTTCAACGCTAAGTGGTTCGATATGCGCTGCAATAGTTGGTATTGTAATGGCGTTAAACGGATTTGGCGTTTGGGCGTTAGTTGCGCAAAGTTTAACAAATGTTACGGTAAGCACTATAGTTTTATGGTTCACAGTTAAATGGCGTCCGAAATTAATGTTTTCATTTAACCGTCTAAAAAGATTATTTTCATTTGGTTGGAAACTTCTCGTTGCGTCGCTTATAAATACACTTTATAACGATATTCGTCAACTTATAATTGGTAAACAATATTCAAGCGCAGACTTGGCTTTTTATAATAAGGGTAAACAATTTCCTAATTTGCTAGTGACAAATCTTAACACCGCTATTGATAGCGTACTGTTTCCAGTAATGTCAGAAGAACAAAAAAACAAAGATACTGTCAAAGCTATGACTAGAAGGGCGATAAAGACAAGTTCATTTATAATGTGGCCTATGATGATAGGACTTGCTGTTTGCGCCGAACCCTTAATAAGGGTGTTGCTTACTGAAAAGTGGATGTTTTGTGTACCGTATCTTCAAGTATTCTGTTTGGTTTATACTTTCTATCCTATACATACGGCAAATCTAAACGCAATTAAAGCTATGGGAAGAAGTGATATTTTCTTAAAGCTTGAAGTAATAAAAAAGATTGTTGGGGTAATCGCTTTAGTTATTTCGATGTGGTTTGGTCCGTTTGCAATGGCGTGTAGCTTGTTGATAACTACGATTATAGGTGGTTTTATAAACGCTTTTCCAAATAAAAAACTACTTAACTATAGTTTTTTAGAACAAATAAAGGATATGTTGCCTTCAACGGTATTAGCGCTTTTTATGGGTGTAGTGGTATGTCTTATAAGTTTACTAAACTTAAATGATATAATTACTCTTGTGATACAAGTTCCACTTGGCGTAGTAGTATATTTTGTACTTGCAAAATTATTTAAGATGGAAAGTTTTGAATACTTGCTTAATATGTTAAAGAAATTTTTTAAGAAAGATAAAAAGGCAAAAGAGCCTGTTTCTAAAGAGCAAACTGGAGAACAACCCCTAGAAAAAGGAGAATGATAATGAAAAAATTAATGCTTTTAGGCGGTTCTGCACAACAAGTAGTTGCGATAGAAACAGCTAAACGATTAGGATATAATACAGTTTTATGCGATTATTTATTGGATAATCCCGGTCAATATGTTGCAGATAAGTATTATTGCGTTAGTACTACTGATAAAGAAGAAGTATTAAAAGTTGCAAAATTTGAACAAATTGATGGGGTTTTAGCGTATGCTTCTGATCCAGCAGCGCCTACTGCAGCTTATGTCGCAGAGCAACTTAATCTACCAGGTAATCCATATTCTTCAGTAGAAATATTATGTGAAAAAGATAAATTTAGAGAATTCTTGGAAAGTAATAATTTTTGCACACCTAAAGCACAAGGTTATATAAACTTAAATGATGCTATAAATGACTTGGAAAAAGGCGTTTTTAAATTACCTGTGATTGTAAAACCCGTAGATTCTTCAGGAAGTAAAGGGGTAGGGAAGATTGAGTGTATTGAAGACGCTTATAATAAACTTGAATACGCAATGAGTTTTTCAAGGCAAAAAAGAATTATAGTTGAAGAGTATGTTGAAAAACTTGGTTATCAAATAGCTGGTGACGGTCTTTCGATTGATGGTAAGTTGGTTTTCAGATGTTTTGCAAACGATCATTTTAATCCCAAATGCATAAACCCGTTTGTTCCAATTTCTGCTAGTTTTCCTTATAATATGCCCGAATGGGTTCAAAACAAAGTTCATAGTGAAATTCAAAGACTTATAAGTCTTTTAGGAATGAAAACGTGCACGTATAATTTTGATATGAGAATAGATAAAGATTATAACGTGTATTTGATGGAGATTGCCCCTAGAGACGGTGGAAACTATATTCCGCAATTAATTAAATATTCAACAGGAGTTGACTTGGTTGAATGTTCTATAAAAGCAGCGATGGGCGAATCAATTAACATTGATACAAAAAAATCTGAAGGATTTTGGTCGTATTTTGCAGTACATAGTATAAAAGACGGGGTGTTGGATGAAATCATCATTGATGAAGACTTTAAACAAAAGCACATAATAGAGAATCATATATTAAAAACCAAAGGTGATGCTATATCGTCATTTACTGGCGCAAATACAACGTTAGGAATTCTATTATTGAAGTTTGATTGTATGGATCAAATGTTGCAAGCAATGGATAATAGTGAAAAGTGGATACAAATAAAGTTGGTAGGGGAGTAAAATGAAAATACTTGGCAAAATAATTAAATATTGTTATGTACTATATTTGCAAAAAAAATGGAAGGTGAGTAGAAACGCTTCTAATATGGTGGCAAATCTATTTATACGTGAAATAAAACAGAAAAGATATTCTAGAAGTTATATTAAAATGGCTCATAGTTATGGTTATTCGGTAGATGCTTGGAGGTTTTTGCGTTTAAACAAAAATAATTATAAAGAGTATTTATCTACAGTTCAATATATTTCAATGCATCCAATAAATGGTCGCTATACTAGTTGGATAAACGATAAATTGACTTTGAAATATATGTGTAATGGTACAGATTTGCAAGAATTTATGCCTAAATATTATTATCAAATAGATTCATTGGGCAATATAATTCCACTAATTGATAAAGAAGATTGCAGTGAAAATACGCCAGAAAGCGTTGTTGATTTGTTGCAACAAAAAAAAGTATTAGCAATTAAACTGATTGCTGGCTCCATCGGGGAGGGTTTTATAAAAGCTGAATTTTATGATGAAAAATACTTTTTCAATGGTAAACAAAAGAGTAGAGACAAAGCAATAGAATTTATAAGTGAATTAAGAGATTATTTAATAACTGAATACTTGTTTCCACATAAAGAGTTCAATAAATTTTGCCCAAACACGTGTAATTCTATTAGATATTTAGTTGGAAGAATTGATGGTTCAATTAAGCTGTTAAAATCTTTTATACGATTTGGAACTACTCAATCTAAATTTGTTGAGAATTTCAATAGAGGTGGTATATTGTGTTACATTAATGAACAAGGCAAGTATAATGGTGGTTATAAATTAAATTTTGAAACTTGTTGCTCGGAACAAGTGTTTGAGCATCCTGATACAAAAGAAAAACTAGTAGGATTAATACCCGAATGGAAAACAATTGTCAATATAGCAAATCTTTTTTGTGAAATATTTCCACAGTTAAATTATTTAGGATTTGATTTTGTTGTATGCAGTGATAATAGTGTAAAAGTATTGGAAATTAATTCATTAACATCACTTGATTCGTTACAACTTGATGGGACTATCTTAAATAGTCCTGCGGGTGAGTTTTATAAGAAACATTTAATAAAAAAATAATTATGAATAGAGAAATTGGTGGTTATTTTCAACTTGAAAGTTTTTCTGGACAAGAGTATTATAGCAATTTAATTGCGTTAAATTCTGCAAGAAACTGTTTATTATATTTGTTGAAAGCAAAAAATATTAAAAAAATATATTTACCTTATTTTTTGTGCGATTCTGTTACAAAATTATGTGACAGCGTAGGATATATGTATGAGCATTATTCTATCGACGAAAGCTTTTTACCTATATTTAATAAAGAGTTAAATAAAGGTGAATATTTGTATGTTGTTAATTACTATGGGCAAATAACTAATGAAAAAGTATTAGTATTGAAAGAAAAATATGGGAGAATTATAATAGATAATGTTCAAGCCTTTTTTCAAAAGCCTATTGATAATATAGACACAATATATTCATGCAGAAAATTTTTTGGTGTCCCTGACGGCGCGTATCTTTCAACTAATGGAGTTTTGGATGAAAATATAGAGGTTGACTGTTCAAAAGATAGAATGAAGCATATTCTTGGTCGCTTTGAAGGGTGCGCAAGTGAGTATTATAAAGATTTTAAAGAAAATGACGCATCATTTGTAACTTTGCCGTTAAGGAAGATGTCAAAATTAACGAAAAACCTTCTAAAAGCTATAGATTATAATAATGTTATAGAAATTAGGAATACGAACTATAAATTGTTAGCTGATGAATTATCAAAAATAAATCAATTAAAATTATCGATTCCCAACGGACCATATTGTTATCCTTTATATACAAAAAATGGGATGGAGATAAAAAAAAGATTGTCTGCAAACAAGATATATATTCCTACACTGTGGCCAAACGTGCTAAATCTTGACAATACGATTGAAAAAGACTTTGCTGAAAATATACTTCCATTACCTTGTGACCAAAGATGCACGTTAGATGATATGAAATATATTGTTGAGCAAATCAAGAGTATAATTTAATTATTTACTATAAAGAATAGAGAAAAAGAGGATTATTTTATGAACAGTTTGAAAGGAAAAAAATTACTGTTTTTGGGCGGGATAAGAATGCTTTGTGAGGCTGTCGAATATGCAAAAGAAATGGGTATTTATACTATTGTTACTGATTATTTGCCAGATTCTCCTGCAAAAAAAATAGCAGATAAATCTTATATGATTTCAACAACTGATACGGATGCACTTGTAGATATGTGCAAGGAAGAAGGTGTTGATGGGGTATTTATTGCCTTTATTGATTCAA
The DNA here is from genome assembly GCA_045594285.1 of Christensenellaceae bacterium. Lineage (GTDB taxonomy): Bacteria > Bacillota > Clostridia > Christensenellales > Borkfalkiaceae > UBA1259. Next base: position 93,706 of record JAZNYF010000011.1, read on the forward strand.
TGATTCCTTACGCAAAAAAACTTTGTGATAGGCTTAATCTTCCGTTTTATGCTAGTAATGAGCAAATTAAATTATCGTTGGACAAGCGTTTTTTTAAGGAAACTTGTAGGAAATATGGTGTATCTGTACCGAACGAATATCATTTTGATTTGGAGACAAATAGTTTTGATAAACAAGTTAATTTCCCAATTATAGTAAAGCCAGTAGATAGTAGTGGCGGAAGAGGTGTAAAAATATGTGGAAATTTAGAAGAGTTCAAAATAGCATATGATTATGCGTTAAGTATTTCTCCAAGTAAAAACGTATTAATCGAAGACTATATAGTTGGTGAAGAAGTTACGGCTACATATACAATGTCTGCTGGGCAAGTGTCTTTATCTTGTGTAAAAGATAAATTAATCTCTTTTGACCACAAAGATATAACATCACAAGCCGATGTTTTGATTTTTCCATCAAGACATTTAAATGATTTTTTGAAAGAAGAAAATGAAAAAGTTATAAACATGTTACACGCGTTAAATGCGACAGACGGAACAGTTTTTTTTCAAGGCATAGCAAGTAAAGAAAAGGTTACTTTCTTTGAATGTGGATATAGACCAAACGGAGCATGTGATTATAGGCATATCGAAAGAATAAATGGTGTAAATTTCTTAAAAATGATGATAGTGCATGCATTGACAGGAAAAATGGAGTATAATGAAAATACTTTAGAAAATGACACGCCTTTTTTTGATCGATATATACTAAATTTTAATGTATGGGCAAAGGGAGGAAAAATAGCTAGTCTATCCGGGAAAGAAGAAGTTTCTAAGATAGAAAACGTTGTAATGGCAGAGTATATGCACGATGTTGGCGAAACGATAGTTGATAATAATACTTTGTCGCAAAGGGTTTTTAGGGCAATAATAGTCGATAAAAGTATTATAAAAATAAAAGAGACTATTAAAAAAATACAAGAATGTGTTTGTGTGGAAAATGATAAAGGTGAAAGCATGTTGTATTTACCTTTTGATATTAATCGCTTAAGCGTTTACGGAGATAAATAATGAATCCTGCAATTATTAGTTTGATTATATTAATTATTACAATAATTCTATTTATTGCTCGTCCTATTCCAAACGCTGCTACTGCATGTTTGGGGTGTATTCTTTTTGTAATATTTGGTATTTGTTCAGTTACAGAAGCTTTTTCTGGGTTTTCAAATAGTATAGTTATTTTAGTTTTTGGAATGTCAATAGTTGGAATTGCAATGCAAGAAACTGGTGTTTCAAAACTAATAGGTGAAAAAGTTACGCAACTCTCTAAGAAAAGTGAGAAATTATTTATTTTTATAGCAGGCTTAACGTCAGCGCTTCTTTCAACATTTTTGTCTAATACATCTGTAATAGCAATATTTCTCCCGATTATAGCAAGTGTTTCACAATCAAATCCAAAAATGAAACGTTTGAATTTAACTTTGCCGGTTACTTTAGGCGCAATGTTTGGTGGTGTATGTACGTTAGTTGGGTCTACGCCACAACTAACAGCAAACGGTATTTTGTTGGAAATGTGTAATTTAGAATTAAAGATGTTTGATTACATATTACCAGGGGTTATTCTTTGCGCTGTATATTTACTTTACATAGAATTTATTGGTTTTCGTTTGGGAAATAAAATTTGGGGTGATAGAGTACTCGAGAATGAGATGACTATCAACAAAGTTGAAACAGAATCAACAAAAGTTGATAAAAAGAAAGTTATTATACTTTTAATTATTTTCGCATTTACAATTGTGTCATTTATAGGCGCATGGATAAGTACTGAAATGACTGCTGTTATATCGGCATTACTTTGTATTATTACGGGCTGTGTAAAACAAAAGAGCATAATAAAGAAAATGGATTGGTCAGTTGTGTTTATATTAGCTGGTTGCCTTGGCATTGCAAAAGGTTTAGCTAAGGGTGGTGTCGGCGAATTGATTGGTAATGGCATTACTACCATATTAAATCAAAATGTACCACCAATAATAATTTTTGCAATTTTTGTTATAGCAACAATGCTTGTAAGTAATTTTATTACTAACTCAACTGCTGTAGTAATTTTCTTACCTGTTGCTTTGTCGTTATGTAATTCATTAGGCTTAAATCCGATAACGTTTACATTAGGTATCGTATATGCGGCAAATTTAACTTATAGTACGCCACTTGCAAATGCTCAAACAGCGATGACACTAGTAGCAGGATATAAATTTTCGGACTATATTAAATACACTTGGCCGTTAGCAGTATTGGTTTTTGTCACAATAGTTTTAGTTGTTCCATTAATTTTTCCGTTTTAAGAACTATGGGTAGAATGGAGATTATTATATGCAAAAAATTTTCGTAACGAAATCTTCAATGCCTTCTTATGAAGAGTATTGTGAAGAGATAAAAAGTATTTGGGAAACGACCCATTTAACCAATATGGGTCCCATACACAATCGCTTAAAAGATGCGCTAAAAGAATATTTAAAAGTCAATAATATAGAACTTTTTGTCAATGGACATTTAGCCCTTTATTGTGCACTAAAAGCGTTAAAACTTAAAGGAGAAATTATAACCACGCCATTTACTTTCGCATCTACTACGAATGCAATTGTTCAAGCAGGTTGCACTCCTATTTTTTGCGACGTTAAAAGCGATTATACCATTGACGAAAACAAAATCGAAAGTTTAATCACCGATAAAACGGTGGCTATTTTGGGCGTTCACGTATATGGCAATATTTGTGACGTTGAAAAAATTGAAGAGATTGCTAAAAAGCATAACTTAAAAGTGATTTACGATTCAGCCCACGCTTTCGGCGTCGAATATAAGGGTAAGGGAATTGGTGATTACGGTGACGTTTCAATGTTTTCTTTCCACGCAACCAAGGTTTTTCACACAATAGAAGGCGGTTGTTTAACTTTTAATGATGAAAGTTTAGCAAAAGAGATTGCAAAACAAAGAAATTTTGGTATTGACGGAGAAGATTTAGATTGTTTTGGCACAAACGCCAAGATGAACGAATTTCAATCTGCAATGGGTATTTGCAATTTAAGACATATCGATAACGAACTTGCTTTGAGAAAGGCAGTTTTTGAAAGATACTGTGAAAATTTGAAGGCTGTTAAAGGGTTAAAACTTTTAACTTGTGTTAACGGATTAAAACAAAACTACGCATACTTTCCTGTTTTGGTTGAAAAAGAATTTGGCAAAACTAGAGAAGATATTATCGAAGAATTGTCAAAGAACAAAATTTTTGCAAGAAAATATTTTTATCCGTTAGTTTCGGAAAATAAGGAATTCGGTTGTGATTTAGCCGATAAAACGCCTATTGCAAAAGATTATTCAAGAAGAGTTTTGTGCTTACCGATGTACGCAAGCTTAAAACTAGAAGAAGTAGATAAAATTTGTGAAAATATAAAGAAGATATAAATAAGGAATTTATATGGTCAAATCAAAAGAAAGTCTAGTTAAAAAATTAGAGAACAAAGAACGCGAATCAGGGATAGAATTGTTCAGAATTATATCAATGATATTGATTATTGCTCACCATTACGTTGTTAATTCTGGCGTCGTTTCAATATTTAGGTTAAATCCTTTAAGCGCAAATTCAATTTTCTTAGCATTGTTTGGTGCGTGGGGTAAAACGGGGATAAACTGTTTTGTATTGATTACAGGCTATTTTATGTGCAAATCTCAAATTTCAACTAAAAAGTTTTTGAAACTATTTTTGGAATTGATGTTTTATAAAATTGTAATTTACTTGATTTTTGTTATAACCGGATATGAACAAGTGTCGCTTAACGGAGTTGTAAAGGCAATTTTACCATTTACTTCTATAGCAAGCAATTTTACCGGTTGTTACTTAATGTTCTTTTTGTTAATACCTTTCTTGAACGTACTTGTTAAAAACTTAAATGAAAGGCAACACGTTTTATTGCTTTGCGTAACGTTATTTATATACACAATAATTGGAACGTTACCAAAATTCACGGTTGTAATGAATTACGTTTCTTGGTATATAGTGTTGTATTTTATAGCGTCATATATAAGGTTATATCCTAAGCGTATTTATGAAAAAACAGTTGTTTGGGGTATACTTGCTTTGTTGTCGTTTATCATATCTGCGTTGAGTGTAGTTGCAATAACTTACCTTGCAGCAAAACTTGATAAAAGTATAAATTATCAATATTACTTGCTTTCAGATTCAAATAAGATTTTGGCAGTTATTACAGCGGTGTGCGCTTTTATGTTCTTTAAAAACTTAAAGTTCAAGTGCAAATTTATAAACGCAGTGGCTTCAACTACGTTTGGCGTACTGCTTATCCACGCAAACGGAGATATTATGAGAAAGTGGCTGTGGTTTGACACTGTTAAAGTTGTAGAAAGCATTAACACTCAATACGCTATATTACATGCAATCTTAAGTGTTCTAATAATATTCGTTGTTTGCGCGATTATAGATTATTTGAGAATAATTTTAATTGAAAAGCCGTTGTTCAAAAAATTAGATAACGTGTGCTTAAAAGTTGACGACTTTATCGCTCACGGTAAAAATAAAGACAAAACCATTTAACGAAAGGGGAAAACTTATGAAAGGTATAATTTTAGCTGGTGGAAAGGGGACAAGACTTTACCCGATAACAAAATCGGTGTCAAAACAACTGTTGCCTATTTATGATAAACCGCTTATTTACTATCCACTCTCTACGCTTTTGCTAGCGGGAATAAAAGAAATTTTGATTATTTCTTCGCCTGAAGCAATCGGTCTTTATGAAGAACTTTTAGGCGATGGCAAAAGAATAGGTGTTGAAATATCTTATAAGGTTCAAGACACACCAAGGGGACTTGCCGACGCTTTCATTTTAGGCGAAGAGTTTATCGGTAACGATAGCGTTTGCTTGGTTTTGGGCGATAACGTTTTCTATGGACAAAACTTAACAAGAGTTTTAGAGAAAGCAAAAAACAAAGAAATAGGTGCAACTATTTTTGGTTTCCCCGTAAAAGATGCAAGGGCGTTTGGTGTAGTTGAATTCGATAAAAATTATAAGGTTATTTCAATTGAAGAAAAACCCGAAAAACCCAAGTCGAATTACGCTGTTCCTGGTTTATATTTTTATGATAACCGTGTGGTTGAAATCGCAAAAAACGTTAAGCCTTCAGCAAGGGGAGAAATTGAAATAACGGCAATCAATAACGCTTATTTAGAAATGGGTGAGTTATCCGTAGAACTTTTAGGTCGTGGTATGGTATGGCTTGATACTGGAACACCTAAGGGGATGTATAAAGCGGGTGGCTTTGTAAAGACCGTTCAAGAAATGCAAGGTTTTTATATTTCATGCATAGAAGAAATTGCATGGCGTAGGGGCTTTATTGATAATAAGCAACTTAAAAAACTTGGTGAAGAATTAAAGCAAACCGAATATGGACAATATATATTGTCATTGGTAGAAGGAGAATAATATGACTATAATTGTAACCGGCGGGGCTGGCTTTATCGGTAGTAATTTTATATTCTATATATTAAAAAAACACCCCGATTATAAAATAGTGTGCTTGGATAAACTCACTTATGCGGGGAACTTATCGACTTTAGAGAGCGTTTTGGATAACTCAAATTTTAGATTTGTAAAGGCAGATATTTGTGATAGAGAGGCAGTTTATAAACTCTTTGAAGAAGAAAAGCCTGATATAGTTGTTAACTTTGCAGCGGAATCACACGTTGACCGTTCAATTGAAGACCCTGGCATTTTCTTGCAAACAAATATTATGGGTACGGCTGTTTTAATGGACGCGTGCAGAAAATATGGAATAATGCGTTATCACCAAGTTTCAACAGATGAAGTTTACGGTGATTTACCGCTCGATAGACCGGACCTAATGTTTACAGAAGAAACGCCTATACATACAAGTTCACCGTACAGTTCTTCAAAGGCGGCGGCAGATCTTTTAGTGCTTGCGTATAATAGGACTTACGGACTTCCCGTAACGATAAGTCGCTGTTCTAATAACTATGGTCCTTATCATTTCCCTGAAAAACTTATTCCGTTAATGATTGCAAACGCGCTTAACGATAAACCACTTCCCGTTTATGGTGAAGGGTTGAACGTTCGCGACTGGTTGTACGTTGAAGACCACTGCAAGGCTATCGACCTTATTATCCATAAAGGTAGGGTGGGTGAAGTTTACAATATTGGCGGACATAACGAAATGAAGAATATCGACATCGTTAAACTTATTTGCAAAGAGTTAGGTAAGCCCGAGAGCCTTATCACACACGTAACTGACAGAAAAGGTCACGATATGAGATATGCGATTGACCCTACTAAAATCAATAACGAACTAGGATGGCTTCCTGAAACAAAGTTTGCTGACGGTATCAAGAAGACAATAAAATGGTATCTTGAAAATCGTGAATGGTGGCAAACCATTATTAACGGCGAATATCAAAATTATTACGAAAAAATGTATAAAAACAGATAATTATTCGTAAAAGGTTTATAAATGAGTTGTAAAGAATTATTTATACAGACATACAAAAGAGAGCCGGAGGGGGTGGCGTTTACACCATATAGGGTTTGTCCTATCGGGGCGCACGTTGACCACCAAAACGGTAAAATTACAGGGTTTGCTATTGACAAGGGTATTTATATAGCGTACTCAAGCAAGCAAAACGGTGTAATTGAACTCTCATCAATGCAGTTTGATAAACGCGCACAATGGCACGTAAATTCCGTTCCCAACGAAAAGCAAGAAGATTGGGCGGATCATCTACGCGGGGCGACCATTGCACTCGGTGCAAGATATAATCTTCGCGTGGGCATATGTGCGGTAATTGAAGGCGAACTTCCTATCGGTGGTTTGTCGTCTTCGGCTGCAATAATAATTACTTTTTTGTCGGTTTTATGCAAAGTAAACGGTATAAAGATAACCGAAAAAGAACTTATTGACATATCAAGAGAAGCGGAAAATATATACGTTGGTGTATCTTGCGGAAAATTAGACCAAAGTTGTGAAGTTTACTGCAAAAAAGACCATCTTTTGTATATGGATTTATCTAACGATAAAGTTGAACTTATCAAAAAACCAAGCAATATGAAACCCTTTAAGATTGCGATTTTCTTTTCTGGGTTAGAGAGAAGTTTGGCAAGTTCTGACTATAATGTGCGCGTAGACGAATGCACAAGTGCAGCGTACGCGTTGCTCGCTTTTGAAGGCGCAAAATACGGTAAGTTTAAGGACACTTATCTTCACGACGTTCCTAAGGAAATCTTTGAAAAACACAAGGAAAAACTTCCTAAAAAATGGCGCATGAGAGCCGAGCATTACTATGCGGAAGTTGATAGAGTAGAGCGCGGTGCAAAGGCGTTTAGTAAGGGCGATATTGCCGAATACGGCAGACTTTGTACGGAAAGCGGGTACTCATCAATTCACGTGTGGGAAACTGGCTCAAAACAGTTAAAATCGCTTTATGAAATCATGGTAAAAGTTGACGGCGTTTACGGCGGAAGATTTTCTGGGGCTGGATTTAAGGGCTGCTGCATGGCGATTATCGACCCCGAAAAGCAAGAACAAATCGTAAAAGAAGTTACTGAAAAATACTTGCAAGAATTCCCTGAATTAAAAGATAAATTTTCAGCATACGTATGCGATACGGCTGACGGAGTTAAGTTATGAAATGTTTGATTTTAGCGGCAGGGTACGCAACAAGGCTTTATCCTTTAACTGAAAATTTTCCAAAACCCTTGTTAAAAGTTCAAGATAAAACCATTTTAGACTGGCTTATTGACGATATCGACACTCTTAAAATAATAGATGAGTTTGTAATTATTTCTAATCATAAGTTTGCGGGGCATTTTAGCGAGTGGGCAAAAGGAAAGACGCAAAAAATCACGGTAGTTGACGACGGAACTTCTACTAACGAAACTCGACTTGGCGCAGTTAAAGATATTCAGTTTGCTATCGAGCAACTCAAAATTGACGACGACTGCGTAATAATTGCTGGCGATAACGTTTTAGATTTTTCGCTTACTAAGTTTATTAAGTACGCACTTAATAAAAAAACTTCTTGCGTAATGCGTTACTTTGAAGCAGACAAAGTACGTCTTTCCAAGAGCGGAACGATATCTATTGATGAAAATGATAGAGTTTTGAAAATGGAAGAAAAAACTCCTAATCCGCAAAGCAACTGGTGTTGTCCGCCTTTTTATTTTTACGTAAGGGAAGACGTTAAAAAAATTGCACAAGCAATAGATGACGGTTGTGGTGTGGACGCGCCCGGTAGTTTTGTTTCGTGGCTGTGTCAAAAAACTGATATGCACGCTTTTGAAATGCCTGGCAAGCGTTACGATATAGGAAATTTAGCAAGTTACGAAAAAGTTCAAAAAGAATATAAAGGAATAAATTAAACTCAACATGCAAGAGCAAATAGGGAAGACAATGCTATCGCTTCTCCGCGCGGAAATTTGTGGAGAGAGCGTGGAAAACATTGATAAAGAAGTGCTTACTGAAGACGGGCTAAAAGCATTGCTTGCGTTAAGTAACAAGCACGACGTTGCGCACTTGATTGCGCACACGCTTATAAAGAATAATCTTATAAACAAAAAGAGCGAACTTTTCTCAAAATTTTACTTAAAAGAAATGACCGCTGTCGTTCGTCATGAAAAAAACGAGTTTGCACTAAAAGAACTCTGCAACGCACTAGAGACTGAAGGTAGAGATTACGTTGCGCTAAAGGGTGCTGTTATAAAGTGGCTATACCCTGAGCCTTGGATGAGAATGAGTTGTGATATTGACGTGCTTGTCGAAGAAGAAAACGTTGAAAAACTTGCTCGAACTCTAACTAGAAAGTACGGCTACGAACAGTTGTCTAACGCGACCACGCACGATATTTCTTTAAGCACACCCAACGGAGTGCATTTGGAACTACATTTTTCGCTTACCCAAAGCGGAAGTTTGCCCAAAACCGATAGAATACTAAAGTCGGTTTGGAATTATGCTTATACGGTTGAAGGGTTTAATCATAAATGTGAACTCGATCCCGAAATGATAGTATTTTACCACGTTGCGCACATGGCAAAACACTTTCTTAACGGTGGTTGCGGAGTTAAACCTTTCTTAGATTTATACTTGATAAAGAAGAATATGCCGTACCCAGAAGATAAACTTGTTAAACTTCTAAAAAGCGGTAAACTTATCGACTTTTATAACCAAGTTCTCGGGCTTATCGGCGTGTGGTTTAAGAATAATAGACATACGGAAATTACCAAGCAAATGGAAAATTACGTGCTGACGGGCGGTGTTTACGGCACGGTTAAGAACGCCGCAATAGTAAAGGCTGGAAAGGGTAAAAGCAAAGCAAAAACTTTCTTTGAACTTATGTTCTTGCCAAGGCGCAATTTAGAAGTTTTATATCCTAACCTAAAAAAACACCGCTGGATGTACCCGTTATATCAAGTAAAGCGTTGGTTTAAGATATTTAACAAAAAGAGCCGTCAAAACGTAAAATCACAAATAGCAGCGCGCAACTCGGTTACCGCACAAGAAAAAGAAGCAGTTAATAATTTGCTTAAAAATCTTGGAATATAGATAAAACACCAACCTAAAATTAGGTTGGTGTTTTAATTTGGCGGAGACGATGGGATTCGCTGACGATAGTCTTACCGTAGCGAAGAGAAGGTAACCTTGTTCGTTAAAAATCGGCGGAGAGAACAAAAAAGCACGAGCAGGGCGTAAGCCGGTGTCGTGCTTTTGGTTGGCGGAGACGATGGGATTCGAACCCATGTGCCGGGGTAAACCGACAAAACGATTTCGAGTCGTTCTCGTTATGACCACTTCGATACGTCTCCGTATATATATTATATATAATGTTTATAAGTAACGGGGAATATGCTTTAATATTATACACAAATATATGTTTAAATGCAAATAAAAAAGAAAAGAAAAAATATAATGATTGACTTTTTTTATATAGCATTGTATAATATTTAAACAAGGAGATTATATGTATAGAGAACCTATTTTTGAACTATTCGGTAGAGAAGTATATTTATACGGCGTATTTATTGCGATAGGAATACTTGCGTGCATGCTTGTATTTTATCTTTATACTTCAAAGCGTAAATTACCGTCAACTTTGCAAGATTTTGTGTTTTTCGTTGCAATTTTTGCTATTGCAATCGGCTTTTTGTTTGCAATGTTATTTCAATCTTTTTACGACTGGTTGGAAGACCCAACTCAAGAATTTAGAATAACTTCATCAATAACCGTTATGGGCGGGCTTATCGGTGGTGCGTTATCTTTCTTGTTAATCTATTTTACGCTTGGTAAGTACGTATTTAGAAGGGGCAAGGATAAAGACGCTCATGTTAAGTATTTCAGTGATATTTTTGACGTTGCACCCCTTTGCATAGTTATAGCGCACGCATTTGGTAGAATAGGTTGCTTGATGGGTGGTTGCTGCCATGGTAAGTTCTTAGGTAAAGACCCTGTTTTTGGCGGACTTCATATGACCACAAATATCGGCACTGGATATTTCGTACCTACGCAGTTATACGAAGCAATCTTTTTGTTTGTGCTTTTTGCGGTGCTTTCAGTGTTATATTTTAAGGGTTGTAAAATTACCATGCACATTTACTTGATTGCATACGGTATTTGGAGAATTATTATTGAATTCTTCCGTGTTGACGAACGCGGTTTTGTATTTTTAGGCTTAGCGCCATCGCAATGGCAATCATTCGTGTTCATTGCAATCGGCGTAGTTTTATTCGTGGTATACACCTATAAAAAGTGGCCTTTCTTTAAGCAAAAAGAAAAGCAAGAAAAAATAGAAGAGTAATAAAAAAAGTTCACCTTAAAGAAATAGGGTGAACTTTTATTTTTTATAAATGTCATCAAAAAACCGTTCCGTATTCGTTTTTTTGTGCAAAATTAGCCGTTGTTTATATTTTTTACCGAGTTTCTTATAACAAGTTCGGTGCGCAAACTAATTTTTTGATGAAGTGAAAAGAATCTGCTTTTTAATTTTTTAAGAAGTAATTCAACAGCCATATCACAAATAGTGTCGTTATTAGATTTAATTGTGGTTAGTGAAACGTTTGAATGCGATGCAACTGGGATATCGTCAACACCGATTATAGAAAAATCGTCGGGTACGGACTTGCCGTGTTTTTTAAGTGTGTCGATAACGCCAAGTGCAATATTATCGTAAGCGCAAAAGATAGCGGTGGGATGCTTTTCAAGTTGAAGAAGTTTTTCGGTGGCGGATTTGCCAGCGTTTTCAAAACGTTCTTTTTCAGTAAATATCCAGTCTTGATTTACGGTTAAGTCGTTGACTTGCATAGCGTTCATAAAAAATTTTAATTTACCTTTTGTAAGAGTTTCGCCGATATACGCGATATCGGTATGCCCGCAATCTTTGAAATATTTGATAGCATCCACTATAGTTTCTTTAAACGCAACGTTTAAGCAGTCCACTTCAGAAAGATGACGGCGTGTGTTTATAGCGACGATAGGAACGTCGTTATTATAAGAAATTTTGCCGTGCGCCGCAACTACTAAAATACCGTCAACGCTTTTAGAAGAAATTAAATAGTTGATTATTTCCGCTTCTTTTTTAGATGAAAAATTACCTAAACCTAAAAGCATTATTGCATCGTTTTTAGACAGTTGTTTTTCTATTCTTGAAACGATAGAGCAATAATATGAACTCTCAAGTTCTGGGCAAATTACCGCAATAACCCTTTTTTCACGCTTTTGTTTATTATACTTTTCAAAACAGCCTTCTTGTTTTGCAATTTCAAAAATTCGTTGCCTAGTTTTTTCACTAACTTCATGGCTGCCCGAAAAGGCTTTTGATACAGTTCCTAACGAAACTTTTGCGATTTGAGCAAGTTTTTCTAACGTCATTTTCCTCACCTCTAAAGCCATTGTAACAAAAACGAAAAAATATATCAACTAAATTTGCGTTTACGAAAAACTTTCGTTAATAATTACGTTGACTTATCTTGCGTTTAATAGTACAATTTATCTGTAAGATAAATAAAGGTGGGAAAAACTGTAAAAATGGCGCGTTCTTTCGAAATGGACTTAACGAAAGGTCCTTTGCTAAAACAGATCATACTTTATTCGCTACCGATAGTGGGCGTAAATATCTTACAGGTATTATTTAACGCAGTAGACGTTGCCGTTTTAGGAATATTTGCAAGCGATGCAGCCGTTGGTGCGGTTGGTGCTACTACTCACTTGATAAATTTAATAATCGGTTTTTTTGTTGGGCTTACCGTAAGTGCAAACGTATTCGTTGCAAGGTATAAAGGTGCGGGGGATAAAGAACGCGCAAATAGGTTTATTAGCACTGCGTTTACCATGGGGATAATATTTGGTATTGCTTTGATATTCGTGGGTTGGTTTGGTGCGAGAACTTTTTTAACTTGGATGGACTGCCCAGAAAGTTTAATAGATATGGCAACCACGTATTTGCAAATCTACTTTCTTGGTATGCCACTAATAATTCTATATAATTTTTGCGCATCTATTTTACGTGCCGTTGGTGATACGCTCCGTCCGTTAATCTTTTTAGCAATCGGCGGTGTGCTAAATATAGGGCTTAACATTTTCTTTATAACAGTTCTTGGTAAGGACGTTGAAGGTGTTGCAATAGCAACCGTTGCATCACAAGGCTTTTCAGCAATAATGTCCATAATCGTGCTTGTTCGTGGTAAAGGCTTTGCTAAGTTGAACTTGAAAAAGTTATGGATATATAAACAAGAATTACTTGAAATTTTGCGAGTTGGCGTGCCTACTGGCTTGCAAAGATGTATGTTTAGTATTTCAAACGTAGTTATGGCGTCAACCTTAAACGGTTTTGGCGACGTGGTTGTTACCGCAAACACGATTGCGCATCAATTCGATAACATAGTTCACAACGTCGCAGCGGGTTTTGCAGTAAGTTCAATGGCTTTTGTAAGCCAAAACTTGGGCGCAAGGAATTACAAGAGAATTTGGGAATCTATATGGAAAAATCTTTTAGTTACTTCGATAGTAGGGTTTGGACTTGGCGTGCTTGCGATTATTTTTGCTGCACCGCTTTGTGATATTATGACCGACAGTGAAGAAGTTATAAGATACGGCGTAACAAGGCTTAACATAACTTGTTGGTTCTACGTGTTCTGTGGTATATATTCGGTTTTTGCTAACGTATTGCATGCATTAAAGAAAGCGTTTGTATCAATGATTGGCGTAATGGCTTGTACGGTAGGCTTTAGGTTGATTTTTGTTTGGACGATATTCCCGCTTAATCCTACCATTGAAATGTATTATGCAACCTACGTTATTTCTTGGGTATTGTGCGCAGTCGTTATGGCGTCGATAGCGTTACCTTTGATGAAGAAAAATCAAAGAAATTATGAAAAACGTAAAGCAGAAGAACAAGCAAGATTAAATTTGGAACAAGAGCAAACTGAAACTCAGTCTGCTTAAAAATAAAAAAACAAACTAAACTTCAAGGAGAAGATTATGAGTAAAAAACTTATTGCAACAGGAACTGGTGATTCACTTTTTACCGCAGACGTACCCCAAGAATATTTTGACGGCGACTTTAAGCCCGTATACGATTACATCAATTCTTGCGACGTAAAGATGACCAACTTAGAAACCAACGTTGGTGAATTTGGTGATTTCCCCGGTGCGTACAGTGGCGGTACTTGGCTTAACACCGAACCTAGAGATTTTGACGATTTGGTTAAGTTTGGCTTTAACTTCTACGGCACTGCTAATAATCACTGCATGGACTATTCTTACCACGGACTTATTTCAACCTTAGAAGAACTTGAAAAAAGAAACCTTGCTCACGCTGGTACTGGTAGGTGTTTAGAAGAAGCAGGCGCACCCGCGCTCCTTAACGCGAACGGTCAAAAGGTTGCAATTTTGGCACTCAACTGTGAATATTCTACTATCCACACCGCATCAAGAGCGGGCGTTACCACTAAAACTATGAAAGGCCGCCCTGGTGTGAACTATTTTAGTCATAATGATTATAGAAAAGTTGATGCTGAAGACCTTGAAAAATTAAAAGAAATTGCAGAAAAGAGCCAAATCAACGTTTCAAGAAACAGAAGTATTGCCGGCGGATTTTTACTTCCCGACCCCGAAGGCGTTTTCACTTTTGGTGACGTAAAGTTCTGCTGCGACGGTTCTAAGAAAGAAAGCGAATGTAATAAAAAAGATAAAGAAAGAATTATCAACGCAATTAAAGCGGCAAAGCAAGAAAACGATTACGTGTTCATTATGATTCACTGCCACGATAGCAAGGGATTGAGCCACGAAAACGTTCCCGATTATTATGAAGAATTAGCGCACGCTTGTATCGATGCTGGCGTTTCAGCGGTAATCGGCGGCGGCGCTCATCAACTTAGACCTATTGAAATCTATAACGGTTGCCCGATTTTCTACTCTCTCGGCGACTTTATTTATCAAGGTATGAGAGTTAAACATCTCCCCGCGGACTTCATGGCAAAGTACGGCTGTGATAAAGATGCAACCGCTTGGGAAGGTTTGATGGCCCGTTCAAAAAACAACACCATCGGCTTACAAGTACATAAATATAACTTTATGACAGTTCTTCCCAAAATGGAATTTGAAGACGGCAAACTCGTATCTCTCGAAATGATGCCTATCGTTGCTGGCTTTAAGAAAGAAGGTAAGTTAGACGGACTTCCTTATCACACTAAAGGCGAAGAAACCGATGAAATTTTTGAAGTTTTAGATAGACTTTCAACACCTTACGGCACTAAAATCGTAAAAGATGGCGATATGCTTAAAGTGATTTTATAAGGAGAAAAACAATGAAGAAATGTTACGAATTAGTTGAAAAGAATAAGCAACTCGTTTTAGATGCTGAAAAGTATATTTGGGAAAACCCCGAACCTGGTTACAAAGAATTTAAAACACACGCTTACATGCTTGAACAATTTAAAAAACTCGGTTATACCGATATTGTTGAAGCAAAAGATTGCACGGGTTTTTATACCGTAGTTGATACTGGTAGAGTTGGTCCTACCGTTTTAGTAATGTCAGAACTTGACTCACTTATCAACAGACTTCACCCCGAATGCGATAAAGAAACTGGCGCAGTTCATAACTGTGGACACCACGCGCAATGCGCTGCAATGCTTGGCGTAGCGGCGGCGTTAAAAGAAGAAGGCGCTTTAGATAACCTTTGCGGTAGAATTAAACTGTGCGTTGTTCCCGCAGAAGAAGGTATTGAAATCGGTTATAGAAAGGGTCTTATTGAAAAAGGTCAAATAGAATTTACTTCAGGTAAACCTGAATTTATTTCAAGAAGATTTTTTGACGACGTTGATATAGCGTTTATGTTGCACTCTTGTGTAAACGATGATGAAAAAATTAATTTTGTTTTAACAAAGGGTCATAACGGCGTTATTAGAAAACGCACTATCGTTAAGGGTAAATCTTCACACGCAGGCGGACGCCCGCACGAAGGCATTAACGCTTTGAATGCAGCATCACTTATTATAGTTGCAGTTAACTCTTTGAGAGAAACTTTCAAAGAAAGTTATTATGCAAGAGTTCACTCAATTATCACAAAAGGTGGCGATGCGGTAAACGCAGTTCCTAACGAAGTTGTAATTGAAAGTTACGTTCGTTGCGCAGAACCTAAAGCACATAAGTTAGTTAACGATAGCGTAAACAGAGCAATTTCAGCAGCGGCTGCAGCAATCGGCTGTACCGTTAGAATTGAAGATATGGCAGGCTCTGAAGCACTTCACGAAGACCCGAATTTAAGAGAAGTTGCTTTAGAAGTATTTGAAGAAATCGTTGGTAAAGACGGTTATAAATATGACGATACTTGGGCAGCATCTTCAACCGATATGGGTGATATTAGTACGCTTTTCCCCGCAATCCATATGTATTCAGCAGGGGCAAAAGGCTCTACACACGGTATTGACTTTTATATTGAAGACGCTTATAAGTGCTGTGTAAACGGTGCTAAAGCCGAATTTGGTTTAATCGTAAAACTTCTTGAAAACAACGCGATTAGAGCAAAAGAAGTGATGGCTAAATTTACGCCCGTATTTAAGAGTGTTGACGAATATCTTGAACATAAGCGTTCAATCAATATGGAAAAAGATACCGTTATTATGAACGAAGACGGCACTATCACTTTGGACTATAAAAAATAATCGGTTAATTTAACTTTAGGATAAGAAATGGCACACTTTAGATTTAACTTAAACGCCTTAGCACAAGACGTAACTGAAGGAAACGTACACGAAAAGCGTAAAAAGATAGGCAATCTTTTGATATATTCGTGCTTTTTTACTTACATGATGAGTATGTCGGTGAAGGGTATAGTCGCTGCGGAAACGGGGTTCTTAAAAGAACTGTGGAATTTAAACTATACGCAAACGAGTATGTCTAACGCCTTTTACTTCGTTATATACGGTCTTGTTCAGATAGGCTTGTTTATCTTTATGAAAAAGATAAATATTAGAAAATACCTTATCGTAACTATACCCTTATCAGCCTTGTTTGTCATTTTAATGGGTACGAGCAATAATATCGTGCAACTATGGGCGTTTTACGGACTAATGGGTGCTTTCCAAGCGGGGTTGTTCTCGGGTTGTAATTCAACGCTTACTTCTTGCTTACCGTCGTCGTTATTATCCAAAGGTAACCGTTTTATGAATTTAGGTTATGCGGCGGGTACGGTTTTATCGTACGCGCTGTGCGGGCTTTGTGTTTCAAACGGGGGCTGGAGAATACCATACTTTGTTTTTGGAGCGTTATTTTTAATATCTTTTATAATTTTTGTAATCATCTCGGGATTAGCGTGGAAGATAAAACACATAAACGATATTTTCCACAAAAAAGATGCTGACAACACAACTGTAAAAGTAAAAGATGACGATGATGATCCTATAGTTACGCTTGAAACAAAGAAAAAGAAAGTTTTGTTTTACGTTATAGTTTTATCTTGCACCTTTATAATAACTGCGCTTTATTATTGCGTAATGAACAACGTTACGCTTCTTCTTAAAGACGTGCACGGACTTCCTGATGACATTTCAATTTACGTAAGCGTTTTAGCACCAGTAACTATTGCTATAGGACCTATGATGACAATTTCTGCTTGTAATAAAGATAAAAACTTTATTCGCCAAGCGGTTAAATTTATGTTAATCGTTCTTCCTATCCCGCTACTATTGATGTTCTTTTATAAAACGAGCGTGTTTATTGCGCTACCGCTTACGATACTCTACGTTATTTTAACTAACGGAGTAAAGGCTATTGTAAGCATTATAGCCTTTAAGATGAGAAAGCAATTCAACGTAAGTGCGTATAGTGCAATTTCAAACGCCGTAGCATCCATTGCAGCAGGTGTTATGCCAGTAGTAGTCGGTGCGCTTATTGACTTTGCTGGTTGGCAGTTATCTTACCTTGTAACCTTTATCGTTGCGATTGTTCTTACGGTAATACTTGTAATAGTTAACGCTGTGGTAACAAAATCAAATAAAATAAAACATACAAAAATAATAAATAAAACCGCTAAAGCGGATAAATAATTATAATATTTTAGGAGAAAAATTATGGCAAAACTTAAAATGGGTTGGGCTGAAGTAGACATTACCCCCAACGAAAAAATTAATCTTCAAGGTCAATTTTACGAAAGAGTTTCAGACGTTGTTGAAAGCCGTCTTTACGTAACGGCGCTTGCCGTTGACAACGGTGAAGATCAAATGATTATTTGTTCTTGCGACTTAGCGTCAGTTGCCCAAAACCTTAACGCAATGGTAAAAGAAAACCTTAAGGATAAACTTCCCATTTCACCCGATAAGGTAATTTTAAGTGCAATACATACTCATACTTCATATACTTACGCAAGTAAGAGAACTTTGCCTATGGCAATGAACTACTTAAAAACTGCTCTCCCCGAAGATATGGCGTACCTTTCTAAAACGAGTGGTGAAAAGGCTATGGACCCCGTGGACGCGCTTAACTTCTTGGCTGAAAAGATTACCGAAGCAGTACTTCTTGCTTGGGAAAATAGAACGGAAGGTTATTTCCAATGCGCATTTGGTCGTGCACCCGTAGGTATGTGCCGTAGAGCAGTTTACGACGACGGCTCTGCTAAGATGTGGGGCGAAACCAACATGGCAAACTTTTCTCACTTAGAAGCGGGTAACGATTCTGGCATTGAACTTATGTACACCTTTGATGAAAACAAACAAGTTAACGGTGTAGTAGCAAATATTGCTTGCCCCGCGCAAGTAGTTGAACAAAGATATTTTATTTCATCTGACTACTGGGGAAAGGTTAAAGAAAACCTTGAAAAGAAATTCGGTAGAAGAATTTTCGTTTTAGGTCTTTGCTCAGCAGCAGGGGATCAATGCCCGAGAGATTTAATTCGTTGGGTAGACCCTGAAACTCCCGTTGAAGATCCTAACATCAACCATATTTATCCCGTAGAAAGAAGACAAGACCCGTCAATGTACGATATTTCAGGTTTAAAGGTTGTTGGCAGAAGAATTTCTAACGAAATTATAAGCGTGTTTGAAGAACTTGACTTATCTCAAATGAAAGACGAAGCAGTTTTAATGCACGAAACTGTAAATATGACTTTCCCGCTCAGAAAGGTTACGATTGCAGAGTACGAAGACGCTAAAAAGCAAATTGACGACTTTATTGCAAACAACCGTGGCAAGCGTGTAACTTATGAAGAAAACGCAAAACTCTACATCTATTCTGGTATTATGGATAGATATAATATTCAACAAACGGTAAACACTTTTGATGAAGAAATTCATATTATCCGTTTTGATGATATTGCAATTTGTACAAACCCCTATGAACTCTTCCTTGATTACGGTAACCAAATTAGAGCGCGTTCAAAAGCAAAACAAACCTTTATTATTCAACTTGCTTGTGGCGCTGGTGGATATTTGCCCACTGAAATTGCAGAAAAGGGTAGCCATTATTCAGCGTACGTATCTTCTGGTACAACCGGTCATATCGGTGGCGACATACTCGTTCGCAATACTTTAGAAAAAATCAATAATAAGTTCTAATGGATAAATTTAGCAAAAATTAACACAAAAAACTAAAAAATGTGTTACAATATAAAATAATATAAAAACAAGGAGAAAAATTATGTCTAAAATCAAGATCGGTTGGTCCGAAGTTGACATTACCCCGAAAAAAGGCGTTAAGATCAGCCTTGCTGGTCAATTCTTTGAAAGAATAACCGATGAAGTAGAAAGTCCTTTAGGTATTACTGCTTTCGCATTAGAGAGTGGCGACGACCAAATGATTATTTGCGGTTGCGACCTTATCGGTATTCCCGCAAACCTTAACGCAATGGTTAAAGAAAATCTTAAAGATAAACTTCCTATTTCACCCGATAAGGTAATTATAAGTGCAATTCACACACATACTTCTTACGTTTTCCCCAGACCTAACGTTCTTGCGTGGAAATTAAGAAACCAAGACCCTACTACTTCTCGTTCATACTTACAAGAAAATCTTCCTCCGGATATGGAATATAAGCCCTTAGTTAGCAACGAAAAGTGTATGCCTGGTGAAGAAGTTCTTCAAATGCTTATTGAAAAAATTAGTGAAGCAGCAATTACCGCATGGAATAATAGAAAGCCCGCTTTCTATCAAAACGCTTTCGGCCGTGCAGTTGTTGGTATGAACCGCCGTGCCGTTTATGATGACGGCTCTGCTAAGATGTGGGGTGAAACCAATATGGCTAACTTCGATTCTTTAGAAGCAGGTAACGACAGCGGTATCGAACTTATCTACACTTATGATGAAAACAAAGAACTTTCTGGTGTAATTGCAAACATTGCGTGCCCCTCACAAGTTGTTGAACATAGAAGTTTCATTTCATCTGACTACTGGGGCAAGGTTAGAGAAAACTTACGCAATAAGTTTGGTAGAGATATCAAAGTTTTAGGTCTTTGCTCAGCAGCAGGGGATCAATGCCCGAGAGATTTAATCCGTTGGGTAGAACCCGAAACCCCCATTGACGATCCTAACATCAAGAGAAATTATCTAGTAGAACGCAGGGCAGACCCGTCAATGTTTGACGTTTCAGGCTTAAGAGTTGTTGGTAGAAGAATTTCAAACGAAATTATCTCTGTATTTGAAGAACTTGGTAACGACTTTAAGGATGAAGGTTTACTCGTTCACGAAACTATTGAACTCTCATTACCTTTAAGAAAGGTTACCATTGAAGAATACGAAAAGGCAAAAGCAGCAATCGATAACTTTATCGAAAAGAACCGTGGTAGACGCGCTTCTTTTGAAGATACCGCTGCAATGCACGTTTACTCTGGTGCAATCACTCGTTATCGTCAACAACAACTCGTTAACACCGTAGAAATGGAAGTACATATCGCTCGTTTCGGCGACGTTGCTTTCTGTACTAACCCCTTTGAACTCTTCCTTGATTACGGTAACCAAATTAGAGCAAGATCTAAGGCAAAACAAACCTTTATTATCCAACTCGCTTGCGGTACTGCTGGTTACTTACCCACTAAGAAAGCAGAAGAAGGCAGTCACTACTCGGCATACGTATCTTCTGGTACTGTTGGTCATATCGGTGGCGATATGTTAGTTCGTGAAACCTTAGAACGCATCAATAAAAAGTTTTAATTTAGGAGATAGTAATGGGTAAAAATTTACTCGGCGTAGACTTTGGAACAACGGCGCTTAAAGCGTGTCTTTTTGATGAAAAGGGCAATATTTTAGCATCTGAGTCCGCGCAATATAAACTTATAACCGAAGGAGAATTTATTGAATTTCCCGCAGAAGAATTCTTCCAAGTATTTTCTAACACGGTTAAAAAAATTACAGATAAATTTAAAGTAGACGCACTCGCGCTTGACACTCAAGGCGAAACCATGATAGTTTTGGATAAGGACGGAAATCCTTTGATGAACGCTATCATTTGGCTTGATAACAGAGCAGAAGTTCAAGCAAAGCGCATTGAAGAAAAGTTCGGTTTGGAAAAGATTTATAATCTTACTGGACAAGCGGAAATCCCCGCAGGATATCCCGCGCCTAAGATTGAATGGCTTAAAGATAATAAGCCCGAACTCTTTAGTAAGGCAGCAAAATTCTTGCTTTTAGAAGACTATATTATATATCGTTTAACCGGTAAGTTTGCGGCATCTCGTTCACTCTATTCTTCATCACTTTTGATGGATATTAGAACGGGCGAATATATTCCCGAAATTCTCGAATATTTAGGCATCACTAAAGATCAACTTCCCGAACTTAAAGAAAGTGGTGAAGTCGTTGGAGACTATAACGGAATTACCGTTGTAACCAGCGCGCTTGACCAAATTGCCGGTGCAACTGGTGCAGGCGTTGTTAAGACGGGCGTTATGAGTGAAACTACGGGTACGGCTTTGGCAGTTTGTGCTTTGACTGAAGAATTCCCCCCGTATTACGAAGGTTTGAAAGTTTCAATCTACTACGTAAGACGCGGCGTATATTGTCTTTTGATGTGGGCACCCACGGCTGGCGCAGTTTTAGAATGGTTTAAGCGTAACCTTTGCGAAGGTTTAGGATACAAAGAACTAAACGAAATTGCTGAAAAAGTTCCCGCTGGATGTGAAGGTTTAATCGCACTTCCACACCTTTGCGGAACGGTTATGCCCGAAAATCAACCTAACGCAAAAGGTGTGTTCTTCGGAGTAGAATTAAAGCACGAAAGGGGACACTTCGTTCGCGCAATCATGGAATCAGTTGCGTATATGATTAAAGAATACGTGGAATTCATGGGCGTTTCGGTTGAACAAATCCGTTCAATGGGCGGTGGCGCAAACAGTAAACTTTGGTGCGAAATCAAGAGCGGTGTTTTGGGTAAAGAAATCGTTACTTTAAAACAAAACGAAACTGCTTGCTTGGGCTCTGCAATCTTTGCTGGCGTAGGCATAGGCGTTTTCGAAAATGAAATTGCCGCTACTGATAAAATCGTAGCCTTAGAAAAGTCTTATAAAGTGGATAACCCTGCATACGAAGATATCTATGCGGATTATAAAGTAAAAGAAAAAAAATTAATGGAGATTTTTAAATAATGAAAATTGCATTTGCTGGATTTGGCGAAGTTAATACGCCTATCGAAATCATTGAAAGAAAGTGTGCGGCTGCTCTTGCAGACGTAAAAGCATCAGGTGCGGAAGTTTATTCTTGCTATCCTATCACCGACGATTATGAAGAAAAAGACGTAAACAAAGCAATTGACTACTTCACTGGTAAAGATTTTGACTGTTTAGTTCTTTGCGTAGCAGGTTGGATTCCTACCCACGCAGTAATCAAAGTTGCTGAAAAATTCCGTCATATTCCTATGGTTCTTTGGGGACTTTGCGGTTGGATTGAAGACGGCAGAATTATCACCACCGCTGACCAAGCAGGGACTACCGCTCTCCGTAAAACTATGAAAGACTTAGGCTATAAGTTTAAGTACGTTTACGACATTATCGGTAAACCTTCAAGAGTTGCTGAAGTATTATCTTTCTGCAAGGCAGCATCAGCATTTAAAGAACTCCGTTCTGCTAAAATCGGTCAAATGGGCTTTAGAGATATGCATCTTTACGGAACTTTGTTTGACGGTCCGTCATTAAAGAGAGTTGTTGGTCCTGAAATTGAATGCTTTGAAATGCTTGAAGTTGTTCAACGCGCTGAAAAGGTTACTGACGAAGCAATCGACGGCGTTATCAACACCACTTTGAAAGAATGGAATTTCAAAAAAGAACCCGATATGAGTATCGTTCGCCGTGGTGTTGCTTACTATCTTGCATTAAAGGAAATTATTGATGAAAGAAAGTACGCTGCAATCTCTCTTAAAGACGTTGACGGTATGAAGAAGTTGCTCGGCTTCCCGCCCGCAATGATTTTTATGCTCCTTGCTGATAGAGAAGGTCTTTGCACCATCCCTGAAAACGACTGCTTAGGTAACGTTACCCAAGCGCTTATCAAATCACTTACCGGACAAATCGCTGCTTACTTAGAATTCTATGAATTCTTTGAAGAAGGCGTTCTCGCTGGTGTTCCCGACTACGTTCCCGCTGAAATCGTTGATGGACAAGTTACCGTTAGCCCCGAAGCGTTCGGACTTTTATCACAAGGCGTTCTCAACGTATCAAAGGTTAAAACCGGCGTTCTCACTATGTGCCGTTTGGCAGTAGAAGATGGCAAGTACGTTATGCATATGGTTGTTGGTGAAGGTACTACTCCGCAAAAATGGGAAGAAGCAGGCTGGGCTCAACCCGCTCCGCAACTTCCTGCGCTTAAGGTTCTCTTAAAGGATACCGAAGACTTCGCTGATAAGGTTATGTGTCAACACTACATCATCTCTTACGGTGATAACTCTAAACTTATCAAAGACTTCTGCACTATCGCAGGTATTGAAATTATCTAATAGTTTAGTAAAACTTAAAACCCCTTTTGCAAAAAGCAAAAGGGGTTTTTTATATTAGCACTTTACATTTTTATATATTTATGTTAAAATAACTAATATGAGTAAAAAAGTTAGTATAGGAAACGTTATTATAGGCGGTGGGGAAAAGGTTGCCGTTCAGTCAATGGCTACCTTTAAGATTAGCGACACCGCGCGCGCAATTGACGAGTGTCAAAGATTAAAATCTTTGGGGCTTGATATTATGCGTTTTTCCGTAACCGATGAGTTAGATGCTAAGGCGTTTGGCATTGTTAAAAAGGGTACGGGCGTTCCACTCGTTGCGGATATCCATTTTGATTATAAGTTAGCGCTTGCATCAATTGACGGCGGCGCGGATAAAATTCGCATTAACCCTGGTAATATCGGTGGAGAGCAAAACGTTAAGGCTGTTGCCGATGCGCTAAAAGCAAATAAAATCCCCGTCAGAGTTGGTTCAAACACTGGTAGTATTGAAAAAGAATTTTTAAGAAAATACGGTAAAAATGGAATCTCTTTAGGTGAAAGTGCGCTTAAAAACGTTGCGATTTTAGAAAAACACGGTGTTGATAACATCGTTATTTCAGTAAAGGCAAGCGACGTTTCTTTAATGGTAAAAGCGTACGAATATATTGCAAAAAAGACCGACTACCCCTTGCATTTGGGCGTAACCGAAGCGGGTACGGAATATAGCGGCGTTGTTAAAAATTCTATCGGTATCGGCGCGCTGTTATTAAAGGGCATAGGCGATACTTTAAGGGTTAGTTTATCGGCTGATACCGCGCGTGAAGTTATTGCCGCACGTGAAATTTTGTCGGCAGTAAACCTAATTGACGATAAGGTTAAAATTATTGCTTGCCCCACTTGTGGAAGATGTGAGTGGGACTGTATGAACTTTGCAAAAAAGGTTGAAGATTACACTCAAAACATCAAAAAACCCTTAAAAATTGCCGTTATGGGCTGCGTTGTAAACGGTCCTGGCGAAGCGGCAGATGCTGACCTTGGTATCGCTGGCGGCAAGGATGAATGTGTAATTTTTGTTAAAGGTAAAATTGTTAAAAAGGTAAAGAAAGACCAAGTAGAAAAGGTGTTTTTCGGAGAAATTGATAGATGTTTACAGTAAAAAGCCACTCGGAATTTATTGCTGATATTCGCGCGCTTGACGTTAAGTTGAAAAATATAAGAATCAACTCTATCGAAATCGAGCGTGAAAAAAGCAAGATCCGTTACAATTTCATATGCGACGTTGCTATAGATGAAGATCTCCAAAAACGCATTTTAGGCGAAGCGGAAAAAATCACTAATTCAGCCTTTACCCAAGTGGAAATTACCGTTAAGAAAATCGTTAGTAACGACCAACTTATCAGCACGGAAATTTACCGCTATTTGGCAGAAAAACACCCATCCGTATCCATTTTTTTAAAGCCAACTGACATAATTTGCAGTGTTATCGGTAACGTTGTAAAGTACGTTTTAAGACTTACTAAAGACGGTGCGGAATACGTTACTAAAAACGGCGCTTTGACAAAACTTAACGAGCATTTAGCAAAGTGTTTTTGTTCAGATTTTGCGGGCAGCACTGAGATAAAAGAAGCAGAAGAAAGTATAAGTCTACTTAGTGATGAAGTTTATGAGAGTGAACTTCAAAAGATAGAACATAGAACTATTAGGGTAAAAGACGTAATCGTTATAGACGACTATAATATGGGCGACCTTGCGCTCTATATTGAAGATGCTATCGCTGGCGACGTTACCGTTTGCGGTAAAATTACTGAGATAAGTGAACGCGAAACTAAAAACGGCAAGCCTTTCTTAATTATTCATCTTGACGATACAACAGGCACTACTAGCGGCGTGTATTTTTCTAAAAAGAACACTTACCACAAGATAAAAGAATTAGTGGTAGGGGATACTATTATTGCGCGCGGAAAGATAGGCGATTATAACGGTAGACGCTCTTTTACTTTTGAAAAAATTAACCGCTGCACTTTTCCAGCGGACTTTGTTAAAAAGGATAAGTATAAAAAGTCCGCACCAAAAAACTATAAGACTATTTTCCCCGAACCCGCAAAAACCATTAAAGTTAAAACGGTGTTTGATGCGGAAGAAGTATTGCCCAGCGAGTTAACCGATAAAGTTTACGTGGTGTTCGATATAGAAACTACTGGGTTAGAATTAACTCGTAGTGGGATAACTGAAATAGGCGCAGTTAAACTTGTAAACGGGAAGCCGACCGAGCAATTTACCACGCTTGTTAAACCCGACTATAGAATTGATGAAGAAAATGAAAAACTCACGGGTATATCAGAAGAAATGGTAAAAGACGCGCCTAAAATCAGCACGGTTATTCCTGACTTTATGAAGTTCATTGAAGGTGCGATTTTGGTAGCACATAACGCTGAGTTTGACGTTAAGTTTATCAAGTATTTTGCTGGTGCTGAAGATTATGAAGTTAAAAACGAAGTAATTGACACGATGGCTTTGGCGCGTAAATACATGCCGCAATTAAAAAATCATAAACTTAACACTATTGCCGACTATTTTGGAATAGCGTTCCACCATCATAGAGCGCTTGCCGACGCGTATTGCACAGTTGAAGTGCTCACCGAACTTCTTAAAATTAAAAATAAAGTGTAAAATGCTTGCTTTTGTAATAAAAGTATGTTAAAATAAGTATGCTTATAGATGATTACTTGCTATGAGAACGGACTTGTCCGTTCTCATATCTTTTTATAATAGGCTTTTCACTCTCAGTTACAAAGCCTTTGGCTTTTTTAATAGGCTAATAAATAAGGAGAAAAAATGAAAGTTAAATCTAACTTAGAAATTCAAGAATTTTGTCAAAAAGTGGCTGAACCTTTAGGTATAAGGGTTGCGGAAGTTGAGTTTAAGCAAGGCAAAAATCCCGCGCTTACCATTTATATCGATAAAGTGGGCGGTGTTGATCTTGACACTTGCGAACTTTTTCACCGCGCTATTGACGAGCCTATTGACGAGCTTGACCCCACTTTTGGTGTAGCATACACTTTGAACGTTTCTAGCCTTGGAGCGGATAGACCTTTTAAGACTGATGAAGATTTTAATTCACATATAGGCGAAAGGGTTGAAGTAAAACTAAATAATTCTATTCGTGGAAAGAAGTTTTACGACGGCATATTGACTTCGTATAACGGTCAAGTAATAACCTTAAAAGTTGATGAAAAAACAACCTTTACCATTGACCTTAAAAACTGCGTAAAGGTAAACGAATACATCGATTTTTAATAAAAGCGAAAAAAATATATTTTATATAGTAAACAAAGTTTACAAGGAGAAAAATAATGATTAACCAAGATTTCTTTTTAGCGCTTGAAGATTTGGAAAGAGAAAAGGGCATTTCACAAGCAGAATTTATTGCTGCACTTGAAAACGCGCTCGTAATCGCTTACAAAAAGAGCACAGGTACTGCTGGCGGCGTTGAAGTAAGACTTAACCCCGAAAAAAAATCTATTAAGATTTACAGCACCAGAGCGGTAGTAGAAGAAGTTGTTGATCCCGAAAAGGAAATTAGCGTTGAAGAAGCGCAAACCATTAAAAAGAGTTATAAAGCGGGCGACACCATCAACACTGAAATTATCTCAAAGAACTTCGGTAGAATTGCTGCTCAAACTGCAAAACAAATTTTAATGCAAAAACTTCGTGAAATCGAACGCGACAACACCGTTAGCGAATTTGAAGATAGAGAAGGCGAACTTATGGCTTGTACGGTACGTCGTATTGAAGACGGCAACGTATTCGTTGAACTCGGCGGCAACCAAATCGAAGGCGTGCTTATGCCTAAAGACCAAGTTCCTGGTGAAAAGTATGAATTAAACCAAAGACTTAACGTTTACGTTAAGCGCGTAAAGAACAGCGGTAAGATGGCTCAAATCGTTGTTTCAAGAACGGCAACTGGTTTAGTTAAACGCCTTTTTGAAAACGAAGTTCCCGAAATCAAACAAGGTATCGTTTTGGTTAAAGGCATTGCGCGTGATGCAGGTCAAAGAACCAAAATTGCAATCGTTTCAGAAGATCCTATGGTTGACGCAGTTGGTGCTTGCGTAGGTAACAAGGGCGCAAGAGTAAACGCAATCGTTGCAGAACTCGGCGGTGAAAAGATTGATATTATTCAATGGAGTGAAAACCCCTTAGAATACATTTCAAGAGCGTTATCACCCGCACGCGTATTGAAAGTTGTTCAAACTGGTGATGAAAGCGCAATGGCAATCGTTCCCGATGATAAACTTTCACTTGCAATCGGCAGAAGCGGTCAAAATGCAAGACTTGCTGTAAGACTTACCGGTTGGAAGATTGACGTTAAGAGTGAAAGCACTGTTGGTGCAGAACTTACTGCTGACATCAACGTGGAAGAAGACGTAGTTGAAGAATAATCTTTGGCGGTAAAAAATGGAAAAAAAGATACCGATGCGCACTTGCATCGCTTGCAGAACTCAAAAGCCTAAGAAAGAACTTATCCGCGTAGTTAAGTTTAACGATGAAATTAAACTTGATTTAACGGGCAAGGCAAACGGGCGCGGCGCGTATGTATGTAACGACGTAGAGTGCATTAAAAAATTAAAGAAAGGAAAAATGCTAAATCGCGCATTTTCATGTCAGGTATCTGATGAAACTTACGACGCGATCATGGAGGAATTCCTTGGAAAATAAAAGTAAAGCGCAAACTTTTATCGGTTTTGCAATGAGAACGGGCAAGTTCCGTATCGGCGCAAACGCGGCGGCAACCCTAAAGCGCGCGTACTTGGTTATAGTGTGTGGGACGGCAAGTGATAACACAAAAAAAGAAGCGGAAAAACTTGCGCGTAAATTTCATTGTCCTATAATCGAGCCGATAGATAAAACCCTTGAAGAAATTACTCATAGGGAAAATGCAAAAGTAATGGCGATAGCAGATAAAGAACTATCAAATGCAATTTTAAGCAATTCGGAAAAAGAATTTATTGCGAGAAATCAGGAGAATAATAAATAATGGCTGAAAAGAAAGAAATGCGTATTGACAATATTAAAAAGATAAGCGAACTTTTCAAAGACGGCAAATTAGAAGCCTTTTTAAAAGACACCCGTAAATTAGAGGGTGAAGTTATCGGTACAAAGTCTAAATTAGAAGAAAAATTAAAGGCGCTCTCCGCCGCAAGAAAGGAAAAGGAAACTGCTGAAAAAGCACCTGCACCTATTGAAGAAAAACCCGCTCCCGAAAAGAAGGAAGTGGAAGTTAAAAAAGCGGAAGACGTAAGGGAAGAAAAGAAGGCTGAACCTAAACCCGAAGCAAAGGTTGAAGAACAAAAGCCCGCTGAAGTTAAGGCTGAAGTTAAAGAAAATAAGCCTGAAGAAAAACCCGCGCCCGAAAAGCGTGCGGAATTCGTTCCCGAAAGACCTTCATTTATCGTTAGAAGAGAAGGACCTATCCAACGCGAAAAACCCGCTGAAAAGAGAGAAGAACGCCGTCCGCGTGGCGAGTTTAAGCCCAACCAAAATGATAGAAGGGAAGGCTTTAACAAGCAACAAGGTCAGGGTGCTCAAGGCGGATTTAACAATAACCGCCCTGCAAAGCCCGATTTTAATCGCCAAGGTGGAGCAAAAAAACCCCAAGGTGGAACTTATATTGCTCCGCCCATTATGCCCACAGATAACGGCAAGAGAAATTTCACCAAGAAAAAACAAGGCGGTGAAAAACAATATGAAGATAAGCACGCTATCAATAAGCGCGCTCTAATTAGAAATCAAGTCGATATTGACGATTTTGATGAAAACAAGAGTGGTTATAGAAAATTCCGCCCCGCTAAAAAGGCTAAAGAACAAGCGGAAGTAAACGTAATCAAGATTGAAAAGGCAGTTATCAATACCGAAGTTATTGCACTCAAAGTGCTCAGTGAAAAAATCGGTATTACCGCTGCTGAAATTACCAAGAGATTGTTCAAAGAAGGTATTATGAAGACGATTAACGACTCAATCGACTTCGACACCGCAGCGTTTATCGCAGCAGACCTTGGTATTGAACTTGAACTCAAACTCGATAAGACCGCAGAAGACGTATTGACCGAAGGTTTCGATACCGAAGCGGAAGATGCTGCGCTCTTAAAGAAACGCCCGCCCGTTGTTACCGTTATGGGACACGTTGACCACGGTAAAACTTCACTTCTCGATAGAATTAGAAAGACTAACGTTACTGCTGGCGAAGCGGGTGGTATTACCCAACATATCGGTGCATATCAAGTATCAGTTAACGGCGAAACTATTACCTTCCTTGATACACCTGGACACGCAGCGTTTACCGCTATGCGTGCGCGCGGTGCACAAGCAACCGATATTGCAATCTTAGTAGTTGCTGCCGACGACGGTATTATGCCGCAAACTATCGAAGCAATTAGCCACGCAAAAGCAGCGGACGTACCTATTTTAGTTGCTATCAACAAAATCGATAAGCCCGAAGCAAACGTTGAAAGAATTAAAACCCAACTCACCGAACACGGACTTCTTCCTGAAGAATGGGGTGGGGATACAATTTTATGCCCCATATCAGCAAAAACTGGCGAAGGTTTTGATAATCTTTTAGAAAACGTAATTCTTCTCGCTGAAATGAGAGAATTAAAGGCTAACCCCGATAGAAAGGCAAAAGGCGTAGTAATCGAAGCAAAACTCGACCAAAGCAAAGGACCTATCGCAACTATCTTGGTTCAAAACGGTACTCTCCGTGTTTCAGACAGCGTAGTCGTTGGTACGGTTATCGGTAAGATTAGAGCAATGGTTGACGATAAGGGTAGACGCGTTACCGCGGCTGGTCCTTCAATGCCCGTATCAATCATGGGCTTAGATGAAGTTCCTAACTCTGGCGACATCTTGTTTGCAGTTGATGAAAAACTCACCAAGAAAGTTGCTGAAGAAAGAAAGAACAAAGAAAAAGAAAACATGCTCAAATCTTCTCAAATGGTTACGCTTGACGACGTATTTAACAAGATTGCTGAAGGCGAAATGAAAGTTCTTCCTATCATCGTTAAAGCGGACGTTCAGGGTTCAGTAGAAGCAGTTAAAGCATCACTTGAAAAACTCTCTAACGAAGAAGTTAGGGTTAACGTTATCCACGCAGCAGCGGGTGCAATTAAAGAATCTGATATTATGCTTGCGGAATCTTCAAAAGCAATTATTATCGGCTTTAACGTTCGTCCCGACTCAAATGCAAAACAAATCGCTGAAAGAAGCGGTGTAGACATCAAACTTTACCGCGTAATTTACGAAGCAATTGAAGACGTTGAAAAGGCACTTAAAGGTATGCTTGCACCCAAGTTTACTGAAGTTTACATGGGTAAAGCAGAAGTTCGTGAAGTGTTCAAGATTTCAGGTGTTGGTCAAGTTGCTGGTTGTTACGTTACTGAAGGTAAGATTATCAGAAGTGGTAAACTCCGTATTTATCGTGACGACATTATGATTTGTGAAGGAAACGTATTACAATTGAAGCGCTTTAAGGACGACGTTAAGGAAGTTGCACAAGGCTTTGAATGTGGTATGTCTATTGAAAAGTTCAACGACATTAAGGTTGGCGACTTTATTGAAAGTTATCAGGTAGAAGAGAATAAAGAATAATGAGAAAGACTTCTAAAATAAGCAGAAACGACAGATTAAACGGCGAATTTCAAAAAGAGATTTACGATATTATTTCAAGAAAACTCAAAAACCCGTTAGTTACTGAAATGTTTTCAGTGTTAAGGGTTGACGCTAGCCGTGATTTATCGCACGCAAAAGTTTATATCAGCATTTATTCCACTAACGAAGAAAAAAAGAACGCAACGTTTAACGCGATTGCGGGGGACGCTAAGAAAATTCGTTATGAACTTGCGCAAGTTATCCGCGCACGCACCGTTCCCGAACTCCACTTTATTTTAGACGATTCTATGGAATACGGCGATAAAATGGAAAAATTATTTAAAAGTATCAGCGAAGGAGAAAAACGTGATTAGTTTACGCGAACTTTCTGAAAAGTTGAAAAGCGAAAGAACGCTCGCGCTTTTTTGCCATATCCGACCCGACGGCGATTCTATCGGGTCGGCGCTTGCTTTAAGCCTTGCGCTTAAAAATCTCGGCAAAAGGGTAGACGTTTTTTGCGACGATCAAATCCCGTCGAGATTTTTCTTTTTAAATGAACCTAAAAATATCAAAAACACAATTGACTTTAGCGAGTATTCCGCATTTGTCGCAATCGACTGCGGGGACGTTACCCGTTTAGGTAGTTTTGCGCTCGATTTTTCTAAGAACAAAAACACGTATAATATTGACCATCATATTTCAAACGATAGATATGCTAAGGTTAATTACGTAGTTGATAACGCAAGTAACTGTGAAAATATTTACGCGCTCCTAATAGAAATGGGCGTGGAAATCACTCAAGATATTGCAAACCACTTAATGCTCGGTATTATGACCGATACGGGTGGGTTTAAGCATAAAAACGTTACTGCCCAAACGCTTGCCGTTGCATCAAAATTAAAAGAAAGTGGCGCTGATATCAACTCTATTTATTACCACATGTTCACCGCGCAAACTAAGGCGCGTGCAAAACTTTTCGGCGTGGTAATGAGTAAAATTAGATATTTCCACGACGATAGACTTGCAGTTGCAACCGTTACCAAAGAAGATATTGAAAAGTGCGGCGCAAAACCCGATGAAACCGAAGGTTTTATCGACTTTATTATGGGTATTGATTGCATAGAAGTCGGTGCGTGCATAATGGAAATAGGCAAAGATAAATATAAAATCAGTTTCCGCTCTAAGGGTGCAAACGTAAACGCCGTTGCTGGCACTTTCGGCGGTGGCGGACATATTCTTGCAAGCGGTTGCCAAATTCAAGGCGAATATGAAGAAGTTGTTGATAAAGTTGCGTTTGCGGTAAAAAGAGAACTTATAGATTAAAATGAAAGGTTTTATAAATCTTATTAAGCCCCAAGGCATGAGTTCGGCTTATGCAGTTGGTGCGGTTAAGAAAAAATTTAATATACCGTGTGGACATATGGGCACGCTTGACCCTATGGCATCGGGCGTACTACCCGTGGGCTTAGGCAAAGCGTCAAGACTTTTTCAGTACCTTTTAGATAAAGAAAAGGTTTACGTTGCGCGCTTTAAGTTTGGCTATTCAACCGATACTTTAGACGTAACTGGAAAAACTGAACTAGACGGCGGCAGTATTCCTACGCTTGATGAAATCAATGCGGTATTACCTAATTTTATAGGTGAAATCGACCAAATTCCGCCCAAATACTCGGCAAAATGCATTGACGGCAAAAGGGGTTATGAACTCGCAAGAAAAGGCGTAGAGTTTGAACTTGCACCTAAAAAAGTTTGCATTTTGGATGCAAAGTGTTTAGGTCAAACTGCGGAAGATGAGTTTAGTTTTGAATTCCGCTGTAAAGGCGGAACTTATATCCGCTCACTAGCAAGAGATATTGCATTGTCTTGCGGAACGCTTGGTGTTATGAGTTCGCTCGATAGAACGACTTGCGGAATTTTTAATTATGAAAATGGTGTGTCTGTTGATGAGTTAAAGAGTTCAACTGATGCTAATAAATATATTATCCCAGCGGATGAAGCGGTAAGTTTTGAAAAACTTGTTTTGTCAAGTCGACAAGCTGAAAAAATCTTAAACGGCGTGTTTGAAAATTACGGCTTTAACGACGGAACTTATAGGGTTTATAACGGCGCTGAGTTCTGGGGGGTAGGAGAGGCTCAAGACGGCGTTTTAAAAATAAAAGCATATGTTAGATAATAAAAAAGTTAGCGCAGTTTTAGCGCTTGGATATTTTGACAGCGTGCATTTAGGGCATCAAGCGGTTATATCCAAAGCGAAAGAACTCGCTGAAAAACTTAATGCAAAAACGGTTGTCGTAACCTTTGACGGTAACCTTCGCGCAATCCTTGGCGACGGCACTTCTAAGAGCGTTTTCAGCGCAAAAGAAAGAGAAACTTTCTTCAAAGATTTAGGCGCTGACGAAGTGTTTTTTGCACCGTCTACTAAAGAATTTTTGGGGATGAAGAAGCAAGAGTTTTTAGACTTTTTAAACCAAAAATATTTAGTTCGTGCATACGTCAGTGGGGAAGATTATAAGTTCGGTAAAAACGGCAGTGGAACTGTTTTAGACCTTAATAATTACGCTAAAAATAATGGTCAAGAGTGCATAATTTTAAGCCTATTAAAAGAAGGTAATTTAAGGATTTCAACCACTGCAATAAAAGAGTTGTTAAGCGAAGGTAATATAAGTAAAGCAAACGAACTTTTAGGCAGAGCGTATTCTGTTACTGGTACGGTTTTTGCTGATAGAAAAGTTGGCTCAACACTGGGTTTTCCAACCGTCAATATTGAAATAGAAAAGGATAAGCACCAACTTAAAAACGGCGTTTACGGGGGTAGGGTAACACTTGAAAAGAAAGAGTATCTCGCCATAATTAACTACGGTGCGCGCCCCACTTTTTCTTTAGATAAAAAACTTATCGAAGCGCACTTTGTTGGTTATAACGGTATGCTATACGGCAAGCAAATCACTATTGAATTTGACTTCTTTATGCGTGACATAAAGCGTTTTGATAGCGTACAAGATTTAAAAAAACAACTTGAAATTGATAAAGAAACCGTTAAGGAGTACACTAGATGATAAAGTTTGGGCCAAGCGGAAATTCAGTAGCCTTTAGTGAAGCAGGTTTTTCTAAGAGTGAAGATTCTGCTTTATGGGTAAAAAATAAAGGGCTTTCTTGCTTTGAATATTCTTTTGGTAGGGGCGTAAGTTTAAGCGATGAAAGGGCAATTTCTATCGGCAAAGCGTTTAGTGATGCAGGTGTAGAAATAAGCGTTCACGCACCGTATTATATCAATTTTGCCAACCCAGAAGACGAGATGGCTGAGAAGTCTTATATGTATATAATGCAGTCGGCACAAAAGGTCAAAATAATGGGCGGGAAAAGGGTTGTTTTTCACCCCGCAAGCCAAGGCAAAATGAAGCGTGAGCAAGCAGTTGATTTAACTGAAGAACGCTTAAGAATTCTCCGTGATAGGATTTATGAAAACGGTTTTGACGACTTGATTTTTTGCCCAGAAACAATGGGTAAAATCGGTCAAATCGGCACGGTTGAAGAAATTACTAGATTTTGCAAAATCGATAAAATTTATATTCCCGCGGTTGACTTTGGTCATATCAACGCAAGGGAATGCGGCAGTTTAAAAACCGAAAAAGATTTTCTTGATAGGTTAGAGTATATGGTTGCTGAACTCGGTTATGAAAAGATGAAGAACTTTCATATTCACTTTTCTAAAATTGAGTATTCGGCAAAAGGCGAAGTAAGGCACTTAACCTTTGAAGATAATCATTACGGGCCTAACTTTGAACCGCTTGCTTTAGCAATTAAAAAACTCAAATTAGAGCCTTTTATTATTTGCGAATCGGCAGGAACTCAAGATATTGACGCCGTAAAAATGCAGCATTTATACTTTAATTGAGTTATATAATTGACTTATATATAAAATTTTGGTAAAATAAAATAGTTAAATGAAGAATTTTGAAGTTGAAACTAACGCCGTCTATCTTATAACCGATAGGACTACGCGAGAATATTTTACGGGCGTTGATATTGCGGAAGGGTATTTGTTTTTGTCTAAAACAAAAGTATACTTTACCGATTCAAGATATTTTTACGCGGCAAATAAGTCTTTAACTAAGGTCGGCGTAGAGTGTAGAATTTATAAAAGTGATGACGATATTGCCGCTTTTATAAAAGAAGTAGGTGCAAGCGTTTTATATATCGACTTTGAAAGGTCAACCGTAAAAGAATATTTTGATTATCAAAAATTTGGCGTAGATATAAAAGACTTTTCGCTAAAACTTCAAAAATACAAGTCGGTTAAAACTGAAACTGAAATTGCAAGTATTGTTAAAGCTTGTGAAATTGCCCAAAGCGCATATCATTCGGTTATAAAAACTTTACAAGAAGGAATGACCGAACTTGAGTTAAAAGAAAAACTTGAAAGCAAAATGCTTTCTTTAGGCGCAACTAAAACTTCGTTTGATACAATCGTTGCTTTTGGTGAAAATTCCGCCGTTCCACATCACGAAACGGGGGATACCAAACTAAAAGAAAATTCAGTTGTTTTAATCGATATGGGCTGTGTCTACAACGGATACTGCTCAGATATAACCCGCACGGCGTTTTTTGGAACTCCCGATAAAAAGTTTTTAGAGTGCTTTGATGCAGTTCTAAATGCAAATTTAATTGCGGAAGAAAATATCACTGATAAAACCACAGCAAAAGTCGGCGACGCATTTGCAAGAAATTACTTAAAAGAAAAAAATCTCGACGCTTTTTTTACCCACTCGTTAGGGCACGGCGTTGGGCAAGAAATACACGAGTATCCCCGCTTATCTCCAAAAAGCGATGCAGTTTTAGAAAACGGCATGGTATTTACGGTAGAGCCGGGCGTATATTTTGACGGAGAGTTCGGTATAAGGATAGAAGATACCGTGCTTTTAGAAAACGGAAAGGTGAAAAGATTATTCACCGACGATAAAAAACTTTTGATTTTGAAAAAATAAAAAATTATAGATAACAATTAAGGAGAAAATTAATTATGTTAGCAGGCGATTTTAGAAAAGGTTCAACTTTCGAATACGAAGGTTCAGTATGGACTATCGTAGACTTCCAACACGTTAAGCCCGGTAAAGGTGCAGCGTTCGTTAGAACCAAAATGAAGAACGTTATCGACGGCAAAGTTTTGGAAAGAACTTGGAACCCTACTGAAAAATTACAAGATGCAACCATCGAAACCAGAAATATGACTTATTCTTACACCGATGGTGAACTTTACTATTTCATGGACCAAGAATTCAACCTTACACCGCTTAACTATGACCAAGTAGAAGATGCTCTTAAATACATCAAAGAAAACGACCCCGTTATCGTAAGATCATATAAGGGCGTAGCATTCAGCGTTGAATGTGAAAACTTCGTAACCCTTCGCGTAACCCAAGCAGATCCTTCAGTAAAAGGCAACACTGCAACCAACGCAACCAAAGAAGCAATCCTTGAAACTGGCGTAAGCATTCAAGTACCCATGTTCGTAGAACAAGGCGAACTTATCAGAGTTGATACTAGAACTGGGGAATACATGGAGCGTGTTAAAGGTTAATTTTTAAGCGCGAATAAGCGGCGCATTTCTGCGTTTACTGAAAAGCGTTTGGACTTCGATGACCAGACGGTCTATCTCACCCCAAACACTTTTCGAGCCTTGAACTGCTTGCTTCTTCACCCTTAAAACCAAGTTTTAAGATATAGTCAAATAGAATGCTTTGGTTACACGGCTGACTTGTAACTATGCCTTAAAATAGTGATAGAAAGCGAGCCTTGTCTTGCTTGTAACTATGCCTTAAACCCCAAAACAAAAATCAATATTAACAAAAACTTAAAACCCACAAAAAAGTCATTTTGTGGGTTTTATTACAAACGGGTAATAATCTTGAAAAAAGTATTTATTAGTGGTGCAAGCGGTGCTATCGGCAGCGCTATTGCCAAAAAATTTCTTGATAACGGTTATACCGTAATTGCGCATTATAACACTGACAAAACTGGTATTGATGCGCTTAAAAATTACGCTGAAAGCCAAAACGCTTTACAGCGCATATTTATCGTGCAAGCAGATTTATCTAACAGCGAGCAAGTGTCTAATATGCTTGACAACTTAACTAAGTCATTTAAAAGCATAGACGTAATCGTAAACAACGCTGGTATTGGGCTTTATAAACTTATAACCGACACCACTGAGAGCGAGTGGGATAAACTTTTTGCCGTAAATATTAAAAGCGCGTACCAAATCAATAACGCGTTCATCGGCGGTATGATTTCAAAAGGTCAAGGTAAAATAATCAATATTTCTTCTATGTGGGGAAGCGTTGGTGCAAGCATGGAAGTTGCTTATTCAGCATCAAAAGCGGCACTTATAGGTTACACTAAAGCGCTTGCAAAAGAACTTGCCCCCAGCAATATCAACGTAAACTGCATTTGCCCAGGGGTAATAAATACACCTATGAATGCAAGGTTTTCAAAAGAAGAAGTGGAAGAACTTATCAATGAAACGCCCCTAGGGAAACTTGGCGAGCCTATTGATGTTGCAAACGCAGTGTGGTTTTTAAGCCAAGAACAGTCAAGTTTTATTACTGGACAAATAATCACCATAGACGGTGGATTTACTTTATAAAAGGAAAAGGGTAGGCAAAAGTCTACCCTATTAAACTAATTATGGAAAGATGCAGCGGTTTGCTTATGCCTATATTTTCTCTACCGAGTAAGTACGGAATAGGAAGTTTTGGCAAAGAAAGTTATAAATTCGTAGATTATCTAGAAAGCGCGGGGCAAAAGGTATGGCAAATACTTCCGCTCGTGCAAACGGGGTACGGCGATTCGCCTTACTCATCCGTATCTTCCACTTCATTTAACCCTTACTATATAAGCATTGACGGTTTGATAGAAAAGGGGCTTATAACGAAAGCGGAAGCAAAGTTTGCATTCGCAAAGGAAGGGCATATCGATTACGGCAATCTTTACGCCGTAAGATATCCACTACTCAGAAAAGCATTTAGCCGCTTTGATAAAACGGATACGGGCTTTCAACAATTTGTAAAGAGTAAAGAAGCGCTTGATTACGCTCTCTTTATGGCAATAAAAAACGCGTCGGGGCAAAAGCATTTTTACGAGTGGGATAACCCCTTAAAAAAGCGTGATAAAAAGGCTTTAAGTAAGTTTATTAAAGACAACGGCGAAGAACTTCTTTTTTGGCAATTCGTTCAATATTTAGCAAAAAAGGAGTGGTTTGAGTTAAAATCATACGCTAATTCAAAGGGAATTTCAATCCTTGGTGATATGCCCTTATACGTTGCGCTAGATAGCGTTGACGTGTGGAAAAACCCAGAACTGTTTAAGTTAGACGATAATTTTAAGCCTAAAAAAGTTGCGGGTGTTCCGCCCGATTACTTTTCAAAAACCGGTCAACTTTGGGGCAATCCCGTGTACGATTATGCCGAACATAAAAAGGACGACTTTGCTTGGTGGACGGCTAGAATTAAAAAAGCACTTTCCGTTTACGACTTTGTAAGAATTGACCATTTCCGCGCGTTTGACCGCTATTATGAAATCGATGCGGACAGGATAGATGCAACCGTGGGCGAGTGGATAGAAGTTCCGTCAAGTGAACTTTTCGCCGCCGCGCACAAAAGTGTGGATAGAAAAAGAATTATTGCTGAAGATTTAGGCATTATCGACGACGGTGTTAGAGAACTACTAAAGAGCGTTGGATATCCTGGTATGAAGATTTTATCTTTCGCGTTTAACGGCGAAGATAACAACTTATATCTTCCTGAAAGTTTGCCAGAAAATTCTATATGTTATACTGGCACGCACGACAACGACACGCTTATGGGCTTAATAAATAGCGCAAGCGAGTGGGACAAAAACAACCTTTATTGCGGGGTAAAAAACAGTTTATCTAAGATGAATATAGCCGCTAAAATTGAAAGTGATGAAGATTTAGCAAAGGCAATAATACTTCTTGGATTTTCTTCAAAGGCAAATCTTTTTATTATGCCTATGCAAGATATTTTGCTACTTGGTAGCGATTATAGAATAAACGAGCCTGGTACTGTAAAAGAGCAAAACTGGTCGGTAAGATTTAGTGAAAAAGATTTCAAAAAATCTGCTGCTAACAACTTGAAAAAACTTGCAATTAAATGCGGAAGATAATATAATAAGCGTTAGATTACAAATGGGAGTTTGTTATGGCGACACAAACTGTTTGTTCGGTAAATAACCAACAATTAGAAGACAAGAAAAAGAATAGAATTTCTTATATGTTCATTTGGTCGTGCTTTTTCCTTTACGTGTTTATGATGAGTTCAAAAAACTCATACACGGCGGAAATGGTAGAACTAATTGAAGTATTTAACTCCACTAAACCCGACGTAAGCCTTGCAATGACATATTATTTTGTTACTTACGCCGTAGGTCAAATTTTGCTCTCGTTTTGTATGGGCAAAATCAACCTTAAAGTTTATTTGGGTGTAACCGCGGGCATTTCTTCAATTTTGACCATAATGATAGGTTTAATGAAGACCCTAGAGCCAATCTACGTGCTCTGTGCGGTAAACGGTGCTTTGCAAGCGGGAATATACTCTGGTTGTATGCAATGTTTATCACGCCAACTCGATAAAAAACTTCTTCCCGCAGCAAATAAGATTATGGCGCTTGGAACGTCGTTTGCAAGCGTTGCGGCGTACGCAGTCCCCGCACTATTCGTTGCTCTAGACAAATGGAATTATCCGTTTTTTGTTTTAGGCGCGCTTTTCCTTGCGTCAGTAGTGTTCTTTATTATTTCTTATAATAAAATTAAACGCTATCCGCCCGCAATACAAAACTCTGCGGGTAAAACTGTTGCCGTAAGCGATGAAAAGCCCTTTATGACCTTGCAAGGCAAGGGTAAAAAGATAGGGTTCTTTGCGATGATGGCGTTCTTGACTTTAATCGGCAACGCAACTTATTACGGCACTTTCAACTGGGTGCCCAACCTTATAAAAGAAGTGTTCCATCAAGGCGAAAGTCTTTCGATTTTACTAACACTTTTGTTCCCCGTAGTTCAAGCAATAACTTCAATTTGGGTAGTAAATCTCTGTGAAAAATACGTCAACATCATAGCGGTAAGTTTTTGGCTTATGGTCGTTGCTATGGTTATATTTGTACCCATGTTATTCGTTCACGACTTAAACATTGTTTTAACGCTAGTATGTATGGTGGCGTTTACAGCGCTCGCTGCAGGGGCTAGACAAGTGTTTAGCGGAATTTTGGCGTTTAAGATGAGGACGCAACTTAGTTCTGGTGGATACCTTGCATATACAAATGCGTTTGCAGCGTTGGCAGCGGGTGTAATTCCGCCGCTTGCAGCAAGCGTTATCGAAGCGGAAGGGTATAGAACGCTTTTTATTATTGCAATGGCGTTGTCGGTAATCTATATGGTAATTATCGGTGTTTGGTCGCTTGCTCACACTGGGAAAATTAAAAAGTTTAAAAACAAATAACTTAAAAGGCGGAATTTTTATTCCGTCTTTTTTAGTATAATAAAACGCTAAATGGTCATAATCAAATCGAATTTTATTAAAAAGGAGATTTATATGAATCCATTTAAAGAATTACCCAAAGACAGTAAGATTTCTTACGCAAACTGGACGGCGCTTGCCGTAAAGCCTTACGACAAGAACACCACCGATCCTTACACCAAAACGCGCGTTATTTTGATGAACGGTACGGAGTTTGAGTCAAACTGGTTTTTGCATCAGTTTAACAGGCACTGCTTAAATAACGAAGTTCGTAGAGTGTTGGCGCAAGTTCGCCGCCAAGAGCAGCAACAACAAAAACGCATTTCCGCGTTAAAACCGCTTGACGAAAGCATTTTAGAGCATACTATCGGTTACGAACAATTAGCCGTAGACTTGACTGCTGAAATGGCGCAAAAAGAGCCTAACCCCATAGTTAAAGAGCAACTTGACTTTGCTCTGCTTGAAGACTTTGACCATCTTTATAGATACGCAAACCTTTTAGATATGGATGAAGGGGTACACGCTGAAAGGCTGGTTGGGGGATATACTGAACTTACTCCTGCCCGCCCGACAATATCAGAGCATCGCCATCCAAACGACGACGTTCGTCGCTATATAAACTGCTGGCAAGACGCTTTGATTACAAGACTACACACAAACATTATTACCGCCGCCGAACAGCAAACGATGAACTATTATATGAACGTAAGCGGTTTTTATCATAACGACTTAGGTAGGAAACTATTTAGTGAAATCGCTATGATAGAAGAACAGCACGTAACTGGTTACGGTTCGCTTTTAGACCCGTCGTCTACTTGGTTTGAAAGCTGGGTAATGCACGAGTACACCGAGTGCTACCTATACTATTCTTGCTATCAAGATGAAACACACCCGCAAATTAAAAAGATATGGCTTGAGCATTTTGAAGAAGAATTAACCCACTTAAAAATTGCCGCCGATATGCTTAAAAAATATGAAGGGAGAGAGTGGCAACAGTTATTCGTGGGCGGTGCGGACTTCCCGTCGCTTATAAGATTAAAGTCAAATATAGGATATATTAGAGAAGTTATCGGCACGGTTAGAAACACGGCGTATAAAGAAAATATCGTTAAAATTGACGATATGCCTAAAAACGCGGACTTCTTTAAGTATCAAAGCCGCGTAAATTCTTCTGTTTCTAAAGTAGCGTCGCACGCGGTAATCGATAAGTATATTAAAAAGTACGGTGAAGATTACCGTTTTGAACAAAAAGCCAACCCCGAAAAAACGCTTAGGGATAGAAAGGTGGATAACACGGACTTGGGTAGAAAAAAGGGCGTTTAATAAAACACCGCACGCTTTAGTTAAAAGCGTGTACATATATGATGTTAGTAAAATATAATATTTAAATTTAAACAATTTATATATTTTGTTGACAACTAAAAATTTAAATGGTATTCTATATAGGATAAATCTTTAATTCGGTACAGAGAGACCGGCAAGGTTTTATATTCATAGCGGGGCTTCCCGTATTTTGTGATATCTTAGCCTTGCTTTTTGCATGGCTTTTTTTCTTATTTTAAGGAGAAATTATGGACTTTTTACTTAAAAACGGAACAGTTTATACGGGCGGTAAGTTTGTCAAAACCGATTTGGCAATTGTAGGGGGTAAAATTTCCTTTTTAAAGCCCGCATCATCTAGTTCTTTAAAAGTTATTGATTGTGATAATTTGTTTATATTTCCCGGTTTCATTGACGTGCACGTGCACCTTCGTGAGCCGGGTTTTTCATATAAAGAAACTGTAAAAACTGGTACTAACGCAGCGGCGCACGCAGGGTATAGCGCAGTGTTTACAATGCCTAACTTAAATCCCGTCCCCGACAGTGTTGAAACTTTAAAAATTCAACAAGATATCATCGATAAGGACGCAGTTATTTCCGTTTATCCTTTAGCGGCAATCACTAAGGGCGAAAAGGGGTTGGAACTATCTGACTTAGAAGAATTATCTGAAAAGGTAATAGGCTTTTCAGATGACGGTAAAGGCGTTCAAAATACCAAAATGATGGAAAAGGCTATGAAGATTGCCAAAGAAAAGGGCAAGTTTATCGTAGCGCACTGTGAAGATGAAAGCCTTCTTAACGGCGGTTATATACACGACGGCGAGTACGCTAGACTTCACGGACATAAAGGTATTTGTTCGGCAAGCGAATATAAGCAAATTGAACGAGATCTTGAACTTGTAGAAAAAATCGGTGTAAAATACCACGTTTGCCACGTTTCCGCAAAAGAGAGCGTGGAAGCGATTAGAAAAGCAAAGGCAAGGGGAGTTAACGTAACGGCGGAAACTGGTCCGCACTATCTCGTACTCAACGATATGATGATTGCTGAGAGCGGCAACTTTAAAATGAACCCGCCCATCCGTGCGGAAGAAGACCGCCTTGCGCTTATTGAAGGTATTAAAGACGGCACGTTAGAAATGCTTGCAACCGACCACGCGCCCCATTCTAAAGAAGAAAAGAGTAAAGGTTTACTTAGTATGAACGGCGTTGTCGGTATTGAAACTGCGTTCCCGATAATTTACACTTACCTTGTAAAAAAAGGCGAAATCACTTTGGAAAAGGCAATTCAAATCATGAGTGAAAACCCCGCAAAGCGTTTTGGCTTAAGTGTTGAAATTGCTGAAGGCAAGGTCGCAAACTTAAACGTGTTCGACTTAAATAAAGAATACGTTATTAACCCTGAAGAATTCTTATCAATGGGTAAGAGTTCGCCCTTTGAAGGGTTTAAGGTAAACGGCAAGTGCCTTGCAAACTTTTATAACGGACAACCTATTTTTAACAATCTAGATAAATAATAATTCACTATACATTTGAAGGAGAAATTATATGCCTAAGAGAACAGACATCAAAAAAGTATTAGTAATCGGTAGCGGCCCTATCATTATCGGTCAAGCGGCTGAATTCGACTACGCAGGCACGCAGGCTTGCCTTGCTTTGAAAGAAGAAGGCTATGAAGTTATTTTGTGTAACAGCAACCCTGCAACCATCATGACGGATACGACTATTGCGGATAAGGTTTATATGGAACCCTTAACGCTTGAATACGTTGCAAAAATTCTCCGTTACGAACGCCCCGACGCAATTATTCCTGGCCTTGGCGGACAAACGGGCTTAAACCTTGCAATGCAACTCGCAAAAAAAGGTGTGTTGGAAGAATGCGGCGTAGAACTTTTAGGTACTAACGCAAAAAGTATTGAACGCGCTGAAGATAGAGAACTCTTTAAGGAAATGTGCGAATCAATCGGTCAACCGGTTATTCAATCAGAAATCACTTACAGTATTGAAGAAGCAAAAAAGAGCGCGGAAAAAATCGGTTACCCCGTAGTACTTCGCCCCGCGTTTACTCTCGGCGGTACTGGCGGCGGTTTTGCTGATAACGAAGCAGAACTTGAAGAAATTATGAAAAATGCGCTTAAACTTTCACCCGTGCATCAAGTATTGGTAGAAAAGAGCGTTAAAGGTTATAAAGAAATTGAGTTTGAAGTTATGCGCGACTCTCAGGATAACGCCATCACCATTTGCGGTATGGAAAACGTTGACCCCGTAGGCGTTCATACTGGCGACTCAATCGTTGTAGCACCTATTCTTTCACTCAGCGATAAGGACTTAAAGATGCTCAACGATGCGGCTATCAAAATTATCCGTGAATTAAAGATTGAAGGCGGTTGTAACGTTCAATTTGCGCTTCATCCCACTACTAGTGAATATTACCTTATCGAAGTTAACCCCAGAGTATCGCGCTCATCAGCACTTGCAAGTAAAGCGAGTGGTTATCCTATCGCTAAGGTTACCGCAAAGGTTGCAGTTGGTATGAACCTTGATGAAATTCACGTTTCTGGTACGACGGCAATCAACG
Organism: Christensenellaceae bacterium; assembly: GCA_045594285.1. Lineage (GTDB taxonomy): Bacteria > Bacillota > Clostridia > Christensenellales > Borkfalkiaceae > UBA1259. Next base: position 138,211 of record JAZNYF010000011.1, read on the forward strand.
AACCCGTTCTCGATTATATCGTAGCAAAATTCCCGCGCTTCCCGTTTGATAAATTTACTTCAGCATCAAACGTTTTAGGCACTCAAATGAAAGCGACGGGCGAAGTTATGGGTATAGGTGCAACGCTTGACGAGTGTATGCTTAAGTCTGTTCGCTCACTCGAAATCGGTGTAAACCATTTCTACCTTGCAAAATTTGATTCTTATTCAACCGAAAAACTCTACGACTACTTAAAAGAATTTAAGTCTGACAACATTTTTGCCGTTACTGAACTTATCAGACGTGGAGAAACTATTGAAAGTATTCATGAAGCAACCAAAATCACCGAACTTTTCTTAGAATGCATTGAAAGAATAGTTAAGATGGAAAACATATTAAAAGATAAGAAAGGCGACGTTAAGGCTTTAGGCGCTGCAAAAACTATGGGATTTAGCGATGCGTTTATCGGTAAACTTTGGGGAATGAAAGAAGTTGAAGTCAACGCACTTAGAAAAGAAAACGGTATTAAACCCGTATTCAAAATGGTTGACACACTCCACAGCGGCGCGTATATTCCTTACTTCTATTCAACCTATACTGGCAAGGGAGATTCAATAGTAACCGAAAAAGAAAAGGCTATCGTATTAGGTAGTGGACCTATTAGAATAGGTCAAGGCGTAGAATTCGACTATTCAACCGTTCACGCTGTAAAAACTATAAAAGAGAGCGGTTATGAAGCAATCATCATCAACAACAACCCCGAAACCGTTTCAACCGACTATACCGTAAGTGATAAACTTTACTTTGAACCGTTAACTGCTGAAGACGTTATGAACGTTATCGAGTTTGAAAACCCGATGGGCGTTGTGGCATCACTTGGTGGTCAAACTGCAATTAACCTTGCTGAACCTATCCGTTCACGCGGGGCAAAGATTATCGGTACTGATTGTGAAGCAATCGATAACGCGGAAGATAGAGACGCTTTTGAAAAGATTATGGAAAAACTCCAAATCCCGCAACCTAAAGGTCAAGCGGTGTTCAGCGTTGAAGACGGCGTTAAAGTTGCTGAAGAAATCGGTTACCCCGTGCTCGTTCGTCCTTCTTACGTGTTGGGTGGCAGAGCAATGCAAATAGTAGGAAACGAAGAAGGATTAAGAGCATATCTTCAAAATGCAGTAGACATTAGCGAAGATCATCCTATCTTAGTAGATAAATATATTATCGGTAAAGAACTTGAAATCGACGCGGTATGCGACGGCAAAGACGTATTCGTTCCTGGTATTATGGAACTTATCGAAAGAACGGGCGTACACTCAGGCGACTCAATAAGCGTATATCCTACCTTCTCAGTAAGTGAAAAGGCTAAGAAAACTATCTTAGAATACGGCAAAAAGTTAGGGCTTGGCATCGGTATCGTAGGTCTTTACAACATCCAATTTATCGTTGATAAAGATGAAAACGTTTACGTTATCGAAGTAAACCCCAGATCTTCAAGAACCGTACCGTTCCTTTCAAAAGCAACTGGTTATTCGCTTGCGGATATCGGTACTAAAGTTATCTTAGGTCAAAGCCTTAAAGAACAAGGCATAACCGAACTTTATCCCGCTGAAAAGAAGCGTTGGTACGTAAAAGCGCCCGCTTTCTCGTTCAGTAAACTCCGCGGTATCGACGCATACCTTTCACCTGAAATGAAGTCAACTGGTGAAGCAATCGGTTATGACGATAAGTTTAACCGCGCACTCTATAAAGCACTTCAAGCATCGGGTATGAACGTTATGAATTACGGTACGCTTTTCGTGTCGATTGCTGACGCTGATAAACCCGAAGCACTTCCGTTAGTAAGAAGATTTTACAATCTTGGCTTCAATATCGAAGCAACTTCAGGCACTGCTAAATTCTTGAAAGCAAACGGCATTAAGACCAGAGTAAAAGCAAAAATTAGCGAAGGTAGTGAAGAAATCTTAGACGCTATCCGCCGTGGTTACGTAACTTACGTAATCAGCACCAGGGACGTTAACTCTCTTGGCGAAGCAAGTGACGGTTATAAAATCCGCCGCGCAGCAGTAGAAAACAACGTAACTATGTTTACTGCGCTTGATACTGTAAAAGTTCTTCTCGACGTATTAGAAGAAATTACTTTGAGCATCTCAACTATCGATGCTTAATAAGGAGATAAATTTTGAAACAAGTTTATTTGAAAGTGTTATCAAATGAAAAACTTACCGACAGCGTTTGTAAAATGGTGCTTTGGGGCGACCAAAGCGCTATTGAACGCCCAGGTCAGTTTGTAAATATTGCACTTGACGGACTTTTCCTTCGTCGTCCTATATCGGTATGTGATACTAACGATAAAGAACTTACTATCATTTATAAAGTAGTAGGTAAGGGTACGGAACAGTTGTCAAGAATGAAGGGTGGAGAAATTCTCGATATCCTTTCAGGTTTAGGTAACGGCTACTTTACCGATTTATCAGGGGATAAGCCCCTTCTTATCGGCGGCGGCGTAGGTGTTCCACCTATGTATAAGTTGTGTAAAGAATTACTTAAAGAAGGCAAAAAACCGACCGTTATTTTAGGCTTTAACACCAAGGCTGAAATCTTTTACGAAAATGAATTTAAGGCACTTGGCGTAAACGTTTTAGTTGCTACTGCTGACGGCAGTTACGGCATTAAAGGTTTTGTAACCGACGCCATTAAGGACGTGGAAGAATATTCTTACGTTTACACTTGCGGACCTGAACCTATGCTTAAGGCAGTATACAATGCAACCACAACTAGCGGTCAATATTCTTTTGAAGAAAGAATGGGCTGTGGTTTTGGCGCGTGCATGGGTTGTACTTGCAAAACTAAATACGGCAACAAGCGTATTTGTAAAGACGGCCCCGTTCTCGTAAAGGAGGAAATTATATGGTAAAAACTAACGTCAACCTTTGCGGAGTAAAACTTCAAAACCCAGTCGTGCCCGCAAGCGGAACTTTTGGGTTTGGTTATGAGTTCAGCGATATTTACGATATTAACGTACTCGGCGCAATCTCAATTAAGGGTACGACAAGGGATAATCGTTTTGGTAACCCTACGCCAAGAATTGCTGAATGCACTTCAGGACTTATCAATTCAGTTGGTTTACAAAACCCTGGAATTGATGCTGTAATCGAAAAGGAAATCCCTAGGCTTAGACAAGTGTATTCGCAACCGATTATATCTAACATAAGCGGGTTTTCAATCGACGAATACGTTGAATGTTGTGAAAAAATTAACGCGGTAGATGACGTTGATATTATTGAAGTAAATATCAGTTGTCCCAACGTTCATAACGGCGGTATGAGTTTTGGTACTCAGCCTGAAAATGCTGAAGCGGTAACTAAAGCGGTAAAAAAAGTTACCACAAAACCAGTATTTATTAAACTTACACCAAACGTAACTGACATCGTTTCAATTGCTAAAGCGTGTGAACAGGGTGGCGCGGACGGCATCAGTTTGATTAACACAGTGCAAGGTTTAAGAATTAACTTAAATAAAAGAAAGCCCGTAATTGCAAACAAAATCGGCGGATTTTCAGGTAGAGCAATCTTCCCGATAGCACTTAGAATGGTGTGGCAAGTTTATGAAGCAGTAAAACTTCCTATCATGGGTATTGGTGGCGTAGCAACTGCCGAAGACGTTGTTGAGATGATGATGGCGGGTGCAACGGCTGTTCAAGTCGGCGCGGAAAACTTGGTTAACCCTTACGCGTGCAGAGATATTATTGATAACTTGCCCGCTGTTATGGCAAAATATAAAATAAACGACTTAAGCGAAATTATAGGGGAGGCACACAAATGAACAAAGACGTAATTATTGCATGTGATTTTAATTCAAAAGAACAACTCTTTACTTTTCTTGATAAGTTTCAAGAAGAAAAACCCTACTTAAAAGTAGGCATGGAACTCTTTTATGCGGGTGGCGTAGAAATTGTAAAAGAAATCAAACGCCGCGGTCATAAAATCTTCCTTGACCTTAAACTTCACGATATTCCTAACACCGTAAAGAAGTCAATGGCAGTGTTGTCTGCTTTTGACGTAGATATGGTTAACCTTCACGCGGCTGGCGGCTCAGCAATGATGAAAGGCGCAATCGAAGGCTTGACTAGAGCGGACGGCACTAGACCTATTCTTATTGCCGTAACCCAACTCACTTCAACCAGTCAAGAAATGATGGAAAGTGAACTTCTCATTGAAAAACCCATTGATGAAGTTGTTATGAGTTACGCGTTAAACGCTAAAAACTCTGGGCTTGACGGCGTTGTATGCTCACCCTTAGAAGCGGGTAAAGTACACGAAGTTTGTGGCAGTAAATTTTTAACTATTACCCCTGGTATTAGACTTGCGGGTGATGCGGTTGGCGACCAAAAGCGCGTAACTACTCCCGCTTTGGCAAAAGAAATCGGCTCTGATTATATCGTTGTAGGACGCTCTATCACTGGCGCTGAAGACCCCGTTAAAGCATATAGACAATGTGTTAAAGAATTCTTAGGATAATACTCAATCAAGGAGAAAATATATTATGGATACAGCAAGAAAAGTTGCGGAAAACTTACTCAAAATCAAAGCGGTGTTTTTAAGACCGGACGAACCTTTTACTTGGGCAAGCGGAATTAAAAGTCCCATCTACTGTGATAATAGACTTATCTTAACTTCACCCGAAGCAAGAGACGTTGTAGAAAATGCTATTGCTGAAACTGTTAAAAAAGAATACCCCGAAGCAGAGGCGCTTTTTGGTACTAGCACTGCTGGTATCGCTCACGCTGCAATCGCTGGTCATATTTTAGGTATGCCTATGGGGTACGTTCGTGGAAGTAGCAAAGACCACGGTAGAAACAACAAAATCGAAGGCAAGTTAGAACCGGGCACTAAGGTTGTAGTTGTTGAAGACCTTATTTCAACTGGTGGCAGTGTTATCGACGTAGTTGATTCTTTAAGAGAAGCAGGCGCAATCGTATTAGGTATCGTAAGCATCTATACCTATGGTATGAAGAAAGGGTTGGAAAGACTTGCCGCTGCTGACGTTAAGAACGTAAGCCTTACTGATTTTGACACAACCATTGCAGTTGCTGCTGAAATCGGGTATATTAAGCAAGGCGACGTAGAAAGACTTAAAGCGTTCAGAGATAATCCTTCTGACGAAAGTTGGATTAAAGGTTAATTTTAAGGGGATAAAAATGAGAAATTTACTTTCAATAACTGATTTTTCAGTTGAAGAAATTGAAGCGGTTTTAGACAAGGCTAACGATATTATTGCACATCCCGAAAATTATACGGAAAAGTGCAAAAATAAGATTTTGGCAACCCTTTTCTTTGAACCGTCAACAAGAACTAGACTTAGTTTTGAATCAGCCTTTTTATCACTCGGCGGTAAAACGCTTGGGTTCTCAGATGCAGCAAACTCATCTTCATCTAAGGGTGAAAGCGTTTCAGATACTATCAAAGTAGTTAGTTGCTATTCTGATATTATAGCAATGCGCCACCCCAAAGAAGGTGCACCGCTAGTTGCATCTTTCGTTTCAGACGTACCCATTATCAATGCGGGGGACGGCGGTCATAACCACCCCACTCAAACACTTACAGACCTTTTAACTATTAAGAGAGAAAAGGGCAGACTTGACAACTTGACCGTAGGTTTTTGCGGGGACTTAAAGTTCGGAAGAACCGTACACTCACTTATTCAAGCCCTTTCAAGACATAAAGGCATTAAACTCGTTCTCATCTCTCCCGAAGAATTGAAAGTACCCGATTACGTTAAGAACGACGTTATGGATAAGTGTGGCATGGATTACGTTGAAACCACAAGTTTAGAAGATGCTATGCCTTCACTCGACGTGCTTTATATGACTAGAGTTCAACAAGAAAGATTTTTTAACGAAGACGATTATTTAAGACTTCGTGATAGTTATATCTTGACGCTTGAAAAGTTGGAAAAAGCAAAAAAAGATATGTGCATACTTCACCCGTTGCCCAGAGTAAACGAAATAGCCGTAGACGTGGACGCCGATCCGCGCGCTTGCTACTTTAAGCAAGTTAAAAACGGTAAGTTCGTTAGAATGGCGCTTATCTTAAAACTTCTTGGTATAGAGTAAGGAGAATAATATGGAAATCAATCCTATCAATAACGGTATAGTAATAGATCATATCGAAGCGGGCAAGGGCATGGAAATTTATAATTTCTTAAACCTTAGCGAATTAGAATGTACGGTTGCTTTAATCAAGAACGTACCCAGTAAAAAAACTGGAAAGAAAGACATTATTAAAATCGACGCAGATATCGCGTTAGACCTTGACGTTTTAGGTTATATCGCACCCGAAACAACCGTAAACTTTATCAAGGAAGGGAAACTCGTTTCAAAGCGCAAAGTTGAACTTCCGCAAACGGTTAAAAACGCAATCAAGTGCAAAAATCCCCGTTGCATAACAAGCGTTGAACACGGCATCGACCACGTTTTCAAACTCGTTGATAAAGAAAGCAGAACTTATCGTTGCATATACTGTGAGTCAAAAGCAAACGACTAAAACCTAAATATTAAACGACGGCATATATAGCCGTCGTTTTTTTATACTAAAAATTTACTAAATATGTAAAATCTTTATAAATATTGTACTTTTTGATATATTATTTAATTAAATATTATGGTATTATGTAGATGAAAATAATTGTGAGGTGGAGTATGAAAAACTTTTATAAAAAAGTGCTTGCATTAGTTTTAGTAACGGTTTTTATTTTGTTAACCCTTACTGCGTGCAGCAAGGCGCACACTCACGATTATTTTGTAAGCGAGTATGGTTTATCAAAGCACTACTTAAAATGTGCTTGCGGAGATCAAATAGAGCAAAATCATATTATAGAAAACGGCAAATGCTCGGTGTGTAATTTTGCTGATATTTTAGATGAGAACAAGGTTGTAAAATTCGGCGCATATCCGCAAAGTGAAGTACAAGATGAAAACTTAATAAACGAGCTTATTAAAACGGCTGGAAACCCTAAAAATTCACTTGACGGGTGGAGTAGTTATAACTATTACGACAGCGATCTTATTTCAAACAATATGTATTATAAAGATATAGAGTTTAACGGCGAAAAGTATAGGGGTGTTTATATAGTAAAATACAGACCGTTTTGGACTTATTGTGACGGAACTGAATTTACCACTTATCAAAAGGTAAACGGCTATATGGAAGGTGGTGTTTACTGGTTTAAGTATGAAGATATCGAGTGGGAATATATCAATAAGGACGGCTATCAAATCTTAGTTGCAAAATTAGCGCTTGATAGCCAACAATTTAACTTAGAAGTGGCAAAACAAGTATCCGTTTATTATAACCAAAGTACTGTTCGCACTTGGTTAAATCAAGAGTTTTTTAACACGGCGTTTAGTGAAGAAGATAAGGCGAAAATTATGACGGTTGAAGTTGATAACAGCGCGTCAACCACAGGGCTTGAAAACAATAAATATGTATGCGAAAATACTTTCGATAAAGTGTATTTATTAAGTTTTGAACAAATGCTCTCATACTTTGCCGACGATATTCGGCGCGAAAAGTTTCCAACGGATTATGCAAAGAGTCAAGGAATACTATTATCACTTGCTAACGATAATAAAATTTGCTGGTGGCTGCGCTCTCCAACGGGTTGGCATATAGACAGCGCTTGGCAAGTTACGGCTGAAGGTCATTACGACTATTATTTCCACGGGGCAAGTTCAACCAGTTGCGGAATCGTTCCAGTTATACACTTAAGTAAATAAAATAAAAAGCAAGGCAAACGGTTAAATTTAACAGTTTGCCTTGTTTTTTAGTTGACATTAAAGTTTAATATGGTACAATATAGTTAATAAAAAAGCACTGTCGTAAATAGGGGGTGTTTTATGAATAAACTCAGCACTAAAAAAGAGATAACCAACGTTTTGATAGCGCTTGTTTCAAGCGTTATTTCAGCCGTTGGTATTTATTTTTTTGTAGAACCTTATAATTTTGCGCCGAGTGGTGTGGACGGCATTTCAGCATTGCTCCGTCAACTTACGGGTGATAAAATTAACGTAGGTATATTTAATATTGCAATCAATACTCCGCTCCTAATTATTGCGTGGTTCGTGTTGAAAAGGCGTTACGTAATTTATACTGGCATATATATGGTAGTTAGTTCGCTTTTAATAAACGTGTTGCATATCTTAAACGTCCCCGTGCCTGAAATTACAAACGCACTTATACCTGCAATCTTTGCGGGCGTGGCACAAGGCGGAACTGCGCTTATGTTAAAGATAGGCGGATCTTCTGGCGGTGTAGACGTTGTTGGCTGTATGATTCAAACTAAAATGCGCCACGTGAAAGTTGAAAGAATTATCGCAATTTTAAGTTACGTAGTAGTTGCTCTAACTTACGTGGTTTTCTGGGAATTAGAATCGGTGCTGTTATCAGCGATTGAAGTTTTCGTGTGTGAACAAATATCTGCGTCCGTTCTAAGAAGTAGTAGAAGTGCGGTTAAGTTTGAAGTTATCACCGATGAGCCCGAAGAAATTTGTGAAGAAATTATAAACAACTTAAAACACGGTGCAACCCTTATCAAAGGACAAGGCGTGTTCTCTGAACAAGAAAAAGCGGTTATCGTTGTAGTAATAAATTATTATCAACTTGCGGACTTTTTACAAATTATATCTTCGCACAAAAACACCTTTGCGTATTACGTAGACGTAATGGGAGTAAAGGGGAACTTTGACTGGGCTAAAGATGAGCAAGGTGAACTAGACAAACTAAAAGAAAGACAGCAAAGAAAAAGCCTTGAAATAAAACTAAAAATTGATAAAGATAAAGAAAATTAAACAATCAAATACTTAAGTAAAACTCTATTAAAGCGAAGTTTTTTACATATAACTTAACGCCAAAAATGTTAGATATATGTAATGTAAGGCTTTTTTAGAGTTTTTTTATATAGTATTGACAAAATATTCATAGTATAATTACACTAACAAACGATTCTTAAATCAAAACAAAAGGAAAGAAAAAAATTAGTTTTGCAAGGAGAATATTATGGAAAGAATAGTTGTAGACAGTGGTGTAGTAACTGGCAAAATTCGCCCTTTACACGGCGTATGTAACGTTCCGTGGGACTCTATAACTGAAGAATTGCAGAGAAATTACATTAACGACTACGTAGATGCAGGTATACCTATTTGTCGTTATCACGACCAAGGCGGTCGTTTTGGTGGTGGCGCATACGTAGATATTCCTAATATTTTTAGAGATTTTGATGCAGATGAAAACGATCCCGCAAACTACGACTTTACTTTTACCGATTTTTTAGCAAAGCGTTGTATTGAAAACGGTGTACAAGTATTATATCGCTTGGGTATCACTATTGAAAACGATAATTTCTTTAGACATTATCGCACTGATCCGCCTAAGGATTTTGCAAAATGGGCACGCATTTGTGAACATATTATTGCGCACTATAACGAAGGTTGGGCAAACGGTTTTAAGTTTAACATTATCTATTGGGAAATTTGGAACGAACCTGAAGTTCGCGGTGTTCCAAGAAGTGGCGACTCGCAAATGTGGAACGGCACTGAAGAACAATATTGGGAACTGTATTCAGTTACGGCAACCTACTTAAAAGAACGCTTTCCGTATATTAAGGTAGGTGGTTATTCAAGCATTGGTCTTTATCAAGTTATAAGAGCAGGTATTTCACCTAGTCAAAACGTAGACCATACACCCGATAAGTTGTTTAATTATTTTCACGGTTTCTTAAAATATCTCACAAAAGGAGAAAAGAAAGTTCCGCTTGACTTTTTCTCTTGGCATTCATATCATATGAATCCTAAAGAAAATTCAACAATGGCAGTTTATATTAAAACTCAACTTGTTCGTTACGGCTATCCCGATTGCGAAAATATCAATGATGAGTGGAATCCCAACGTTAATCTTCGCGGTAAACTTCAAGACTGCGCCAATGTTGCAGCGAACATGCTTTCATATCAAAAGAACATGCTTGATATGGCAACCTATTATGCGCTCACACGTTTGAGTACAAGATATAACGGTTGTTATCATCCTTTTACGGGTGAACGCTTAAAAACTCATTACGTTTTCAAGGCTTTTAACCAACTTTATCGCTTAGAAAATGAATTACAATCTTCTTGTTCAAATGAAAATATTTACGTTGGTGCTGCTAAGAAAGACAATAAACTTTGCTTAATGATTGCTAACTACGACGGTGGCGATACTGAAGTAGAAGTTGATATCAAGGGTTTTGGCGCAACTAAGGCAAAGATGAACTGTATTGATAAAAATAGTTGGTTTGACGAAGTTGTTTTAGAAGGCAGTGATAATCTTACGATAGAACTTCCTAAACACGCAGTTTACGTGCTGACTTTTGAAAAATAAAAGGGGAAGGAGAAAAGAAAATGAGTATAGTTACCATTAATAACAATAAAGTTTTAGGTAGAATTAAACCCGTTCACTCAGCAATGGGGTTTATTACAACTACCGTAAGATCAGAAATTAAATGGAATTTTAACGTTTTATCTCATATCAATGAAATCGGTATGCCTTATGCAAGATTAAACGGCGTAGGCGGTCGTTACGGCACAACGATATTTATTGATATACCTAATATTTTTAGGAACTTTGATGCTGATGAATTTGCGGAAGAAAGTTACGACTTTGCATTTACCGATTGGATTATTTGGGAAAGCCAACTCCGTGGTGTAAAACCCATTTTCCGTCTTGGTGTTTGCAAAGAGCCCGACCACTGGTTAAAATATTATCATATTGCACCGCCAAAAGATTATGCAAAATGGGCGCGCATATGTGAACACATTATTCTTCACTACAATATCGGTTGGAATAACGGTTTTAAGGCTGGTATTAAATACTGGGAAATTTGGGATGGTCCTGATTACGCAAAAGATTTAAAAGACAACGCTTGCTGGAAGGGTACTAAAGAAGAATACTTTGAATTCTATAGAGTAGTTGCAAACCACTTAGGCGAATGTTTTGCTGGTAAAGGCTGGAAATTCGGTGGCTACGGCGCAACTGGTTTTGATTTAGAAGATAAGGATAACTATTCTAAAGAATTCTTTGAAGATTTTATTAAATACGTAACGGCAGAAGAAACCAAAGCACCCTTTGATTTCTTCACTTGGAACGCAATTACCGAATGTCCTGAAACCAACGTTAAGGTTGCTGATTATATTCGTGAAACTCTCGACAACGCTGGGCTTACTGAGTGTGAAAACATTTGCGGTTGCTGGAAAACTAACGTAGTTGACCCCAGCAATATCAAGTGTGCATCAGTTATCGGTGCAAACCTTACAAGTTGGCAAAACTCTTGTGTAAGCAAGGCTATGTTTTCGGGTATATCGGGGGAAAAGGGCGGGCTTTTTGCACCCACTGTTGCTACACTAACCGTTCCATCTTACGGCTACTACGTAATGCAAGCGTTCAATAAACTCTATAAACTCGGTTTCCAAGTTGAAACAGTTAGTGATGATGCTCAAGTTTACGCTGTTGCAGGTGCTGACGCAAACAAGGTTTCAGTTTTAGTTACAAACTATTCTGATGAAGAAAAAGAAGTTACTTTAAGCACTATTGACGTACCTAAGAATAAAGGTACCGCAACCATCATTAAAGAACTTGATTTAGAAAATATGACGAGTGAAGAAAGAAGAAGCCTTGCAATTATAAGGAATATGTGGTTTAGCGGACCTATCGTATTTAAGATGTCACCCAACGAAGTTCGTTTAATTGAATTTGAATAATTTTTTTAATAAAACCCCAAGGATTTTTCTTGGGGTTTTTAATTATTTTATGGCTGTTTAGTTGACAATAAATTAGCGCTTTAATATAATTGAAGTACATACTAATAAAATATTATAAATAACGAAACGGCTAAGCAAAATTTTATCGAAGTTAGACTGCTTGAATAAAAAAATGTTATAAATATGTAGTAAAAAATAATTTTATGTTTTTTTTATACAGTATTGACAAATTATTTATAGTATAATAAAATAGATAAGAATAGTTCTTGCACCAAAATAATATTGATGCTGGGTGTAATAAAGAACGTTTTTATAAGGAGAATCTTATGGAAAAGATAGTTGTAGACAGTAGCGTTGTAACTGGCAAAATTCGCCCCTTACACGGCGTATGTAACGTTCCTTGGGACTCTGTAACTGAAGAATTACAGAGAAACTACGTTAAGGACTATGAAGAAGCAGGTGTTCCTATTTGTCGTTACCACGACCAAGGTGGTAGATACGGCGGCGGTGCTTACGTTGATATCCCTAATATTTTTAGAGATTTCGATGCTGATGAAAACGATCCCGCAAACTATGATTTTACTTTTACCGATTTCTTGACAACCCGTCTTATAGAACACGGTGTACAAGTATTATACCGTTTGGGTATTACCATTGAAAACGATAACTTCTTTAAGCATTATCGTACTGATCCGCCCAAGGATTATAAGAAGTGGGCGCGCATTTGCGAACATATTATCGCACACTATAACGAAGGGTGGGCAAACGGCTTTAACTACAATATTAAATACTGGGAAATTTGGAACGAACCTGAAGTTCGCTCTAAATTCGCAAGAAGTGGCGACGAACAAATGTGGAACGGTACCGATGAACAATATTGGGAACTCTACAGCGTTGCTGCAACTCACTTAAAAGAACGCTTTCCTGACATTAAGGTTGGTGGTTATTCAAGTATCGGTCTTTATCAAGTTATTAGAGCAGGTATTTCACCCAGCCAAAACGTAGACCACTCTCCTAATAAGTTGTTTAACTGTTTCCACGGTTTCTTAAAATATATCACTAAGGGCGAAAAGAAAGTACCGCTTGATTTCTTCACTTGGCACTCATATCACACTAAACCTAACGAAAACTCAATAATGTCAGTTTACATTAAAACTCAACTCGCTCGTTACGGTTATCCCGATTGTGAAAACATAAACGACGAGTGGAACCCTAACACCACAATGAAAGGCACTCTCCAAGATTGCGCTAACGTTGCGTCAAATATGCTTTCATATCAAAAGAATATGCTTGATATGGCAACCTATTATGCGCTTAGCCGTCTTAACTCTAACTATAACGGCTGGTATCATACCTATACGGGTGAACGCCTCAGAACTTATTACGTATTTAAGGGCTTTAACCAACTTTACCGTTTAGAAAACGAATTACAATCTTCTTGTTCAAATGAAAACATTTACGTTGGCGCTGCTAAGAACGACAACAAACTTTGCTTAATGATTGCTAACTACGACGGTGGCGATACAGAAGTAGAAGTTGATATCAAAGGTTTTGGCGCAACTAAGGCTAAAATGAACTGTATTGACGAAGACAAGTGGTATGATGAAGTTGCATTAGAAGGTAAGGATAATTTAACCATTGCACTTCCTAAACACGCAGTTTACTTGCTCACTTTTGAGAAATAAAAGGATAAGGAGAAAAGAAAATGAGTATAGTTACCATTAATAACAATAAAGTTTTAGGTAGAATTAAACCCGTTCACTCAGCAATGGGCTTTATGTCAACTTCAGTTAGAAGTGAAATTAGATGGAATAGAAATTTACTTACTCACCTTGACGTGTTGGAAACCCCTTACGCAAGATTAAACGGCGTAGGCGGTCGTTACGGCTCAAACGTATTCGTTGACGTAACCAACATCTTTAGAGATTTTGACGCTGACGAATTTTTGGAAGAAAGTTACGACTTTGCGTTTACCGATTGGATTATTTGGGAATGTCAACTCCGTGGCGTAAAACCCATTTTCCGTCTTGGCGTAGGTAAAGAACCTGACCATTGGTTAAAGTATTACTATATTGATCCCCCCAAGGATTATGAAAAGTTTGCAAGAATTTGTGAACACATTATTCTTCACTATAATATCGGTTGGAATAACGGCTTTAAGGCTGGCATCAAATATTGGGAAATTTGGGACGGTCCCGATAATGCGCGTGAAATTAAAGACAACGCTTGCTGGAAGGGTACTAAAGAAGAATACTTTGAATTCTATAGAGTAGTTTCAAACCACTTAAGCGAATGTTTCGCTGGCAAGGGTTGGAAATTCGGTGGCTACGGTGCATCTGCTTTAGCACTTGAAGACGGCAACTATTCTAAAGAATTCTTAAACGACTTCATTAAATACGTAACGGCAGAAGAAACCAAAGCACCTTTTGAATTCTTCACTTGGAACGCAGTTTCTCAAGATCCTGAAACCAATTCTAAACTTGCAAAATATATCCGTGAAACCTTAGATAACGCAGGCTTAACCGAATGTGAAAGCATTTGTGGCAACTGGAAGAGTGGCGTTGAACACCCCGGCAACATTAAGGGTGCGTCTGTTATCGGCTCAAATCTTATCACATGGCAAAACAGCCCCGTAGATAAGGCTATGTTCTCTGGTTATAATATGAGTGGTAGAAACAGTATGTTTGGTCCTACCATTAACACCGCAACGATACCTTCTTACGGTTACTATGTAATGAAAGCGTTTAAGGAACTTTATAACCTTGGTTTCCAAGTTGAAGCCACTTCTGAAGATGAAAAGGTTTACGCTCTTGCGGGCGCAAGTGCAAATAAACTTGCAGTTCTTATTGTAAACGCATCTGACGAAGAAAAAGAAGTAACTTTAAGCACTATTGACGTACCTAAGAATAAAGGTACTGCAACCATCATTAAAGAACGTGACGTTGATTCAATGACTTATGAAGAAAAGAGAAATCTTGCTATCGTAAGAGATATGTGGTTTGACGGTCCTATTAGATTTAAGATGTCACCCAACGAAGTTCGTTTAATTGAATTTGAATAATTTTTTGTGATAAAACCCCAAGGTTTTTTCTTGGGGTTTTAAAATTAATAAGCGTATAAGATTGACAAAAAAATAACGTTAGAATATAATTAAAATTACAATAAAACTTATGGAGATTCTATTATGAAGTTTAGTGTAAAAACAATTGTATTCACGGCAGTATTTGCCGCACTTTGTTGTGTTGCTACTATGGTAATTATTGTGCCGCTTCCTAACGGTTACGTTAATCTTGGAGACGTTTTCGTATTGCTCTCTGGGTGGTGCTTAGGGCCGTGTTTTGGATCAATTGCAGCAGGTATAGGCAGCATGATTGCTGATATAGTGTCGGGTTACGCTATGTATGCGCCCGTAACTTTTGCAGTAAAAGCGTTAGTTAGTTTATGCTCGTACTTAGTTTGGCGTTTATTTAAGAATATTATAAAAAAAGATAAACTTGACTTTTTGAATAGACTTATTTCTGCAATCGTCGGTGAAATCGTTATGGTTTTTGGATATTTTTTATACGAAAGTATATTGTACGGTTTTGCTGGTGGGGCGCTTGCACTTTTAGGTAATACATTGCAAGGTGCGTGCTGTGCGGTTGTGGGTGTTTTACTTGTAATTGCAATTATAAACGTCAAGTATTTTAACAAAATTTTTCCGCACTTGCGCAAAAATGAAGAATAGTTTTTAAGGAGAATATATGGCTAAAATTTACTTTGTTACGATTGAACTTTCAAACGGCAAGAGTATTAAACTCCGTCTTGACGGTTCGGTTGCACCAAAAAGCGTAGAACAATTTGTTTCACTCGTAAAAAAGAATTATTATGACGGAACTATTTTCCACCGTATTATTGATAACTTTATGATTCAAACGGGTGGGTATAAATTGGAAGATAAAACATTAAGTGAACTTCCTAAAGTAGATGCAATCGAAGGCGAATTTGCATCAAACGGCTATAAGGCCAACACCATTTCACACGAACTCGGTGTAATTTCAATGGCAAGAACGATGGACAAAAACTCAGCAACATCACAGTTCTTTATTTGCAGCGCGACTTGTCCGTGGCTTGACGGGGAATACGCAGCGTTTGGTAAAACTATTGATGAAGAAAGTGAAAAGGCTGTTTTAGAAGTTTCTAAAATGCCCACTTGTGCTCCGCATCCTATGTTTACCGATTTTCCCGTGGAAGAAATTAGCATAAAAACCGTTACGCTTGATAGCGAAGAAGAAATTTAATTATAAAGGAGAAAATTATGAAAATTATGATTGGGGCAGACTTAGTGCCCACACCAACTAATATTGAACTCTTTAAGCAAGGCGATGCTAAAACTATCGTAGGTGAAAGATTCCTCAAAGTTATGCAAGATTGCGACTATAGAATTTTTAACTTAGAACTTGCTCTTACCGATAAAGAAACCCCTATCGTTAAGGCTGGTCCTAACATCGGTGCTCCCACCGAATGTATCAACGGTTATAAAGCGCTTGGCGTAGACTTCCTTGGCGTTTCAAACAACCACGTTTTAGACCACGGTTACGAAGGCTTTGTTTCTACTATGAAAACGCTTGACGACGCAGGTATTGCTCACTGTGGTTGTGGTTTAACTAAAGAAGAAGCGTCTAAACCTTATATCTTTGAAAAAGACGGTATTAAGGTTGGTATTTATGCTTGCTGTGAACACGAATTCTCTTGGGTTGAAGACTACGGCTTTGGCGCAAACGGATTTGACGCACTCGAGAGTTTAGACCAAATTACCGAACTCAAAAAACAAGTAGATTACTGCATCGTTTTATATCACGGCGGTAAAGAACACTATCAATATCCGTCACCTTATCTTCATAAGGTATGCAGAAAAATCGTTGAAAAAGGCGCAGATATCGTTCTTTGTCAACACACCCACTGCGTAGGTACTGAAATGGACCACGCTGGCGGTAAAATCATTTTCGGTCAAGGCAACTTCGTGTTTGCTAAAAACTACGCTCACAACCCGCTTTGGGGCGATGGTTTCGTAGTTATCGCTGACGTAACTAAAGACGGCGTAAAATATGAATACGTTCCTTATAACAAAACTGAAGTTGGTATTGAAATGACCGATAGCACGGAAATTTTAGACGGCTTAAAGGCTCGTAGTCAAGAAATTTTACAACCCGGCTTTATCGAAAAGAGCTTTGCTGAAATGGCAGAACAAACCGTTTATAGCAGATACGTTAAAAACATGCTTAAAGGTTATATGAATCCTGAAACAACTGAAGAAGAATTCTTTGAAGCATATAAGGGTAACGGTTTATTCCACTTTGCTGAATGTGAAGTACATAGAGAATGCTTGATCACTGGTCTTCGTATAAAACTTGGTCGCGGTAAGTGGGGCGAATTTAAAGACTTAAATAAATAAGTTTTAACTTAACTAAAAAAGAACTGATTTTATGTCGGTTCTTTTTTGTTTAGGTTTACTAAATATGTAAAAATTTGATTAAAATTTACTAAATATTATTGATATTATAATTTGTTTGTTGTATAATTAATATAATCGGGCATCCGAGTAAAATGGTAAAATATTAAGGAGAGTATAAAAATGACCTACTTAAAAGATAACTTTTTGTTAACTAACAAAACTGCTGAAAAACTTTATAACGATTACGCAAAAGATATGCCGATTTTCGACTATCACTGCCACCTTCCTGAAACTCAAATTTTAGCAAACGAACCTTTTAACGACGTTTTTGAAATTTGGCTTAAAGGGGATCACTATAAATGGCGTTTGATGAGAAACTACGGTATTGATGAAGAATGCATTACCGGTAGCGCAAGCAATAAAGAAAAATTCACTGCATACTGCAAAACTTTAGGTACTGCTTTCGGCAATCCCTTGTATCACTGGTCACAAGTAGAACTTAAAGAGTTCTTCAACTGTGAAATTGAAATCAACGAAGATAACGCTGAAACCATTTGGAACTGGTGTAATGATTATATCAAACTCAACAACATCACTCCCCAAAGCCTTATCGAAAAGTCAAACGTTTCACACATCTTCACTACTAACGAAATTTTCGACGATCTTTCTACTTTTGAAAAGATTGCTAAAAAAGACTATAAGTTTAAAGTTATCCCCGCATTCCGCGCTGATAAGATTATGAACGTTGACGCTGTTGGTTACGATAAAACTATTGAAAAATTAGAAGGTATCGTAGGTAAAATCGACGGTATTGAAGATTTAGAAAAAGCAATTGAAAACAGACTTCAAGCCTTCATCAAAGTTGGTACTACCGCATCAGATATCGCACTTCAATGCGTATATGAAATTGCTGATAAGGAAGATGCTGATAAAGTGTTAAAGGCTGCAATTAAAGGCGAAACCATCAGTGAAGAACAAGCAAAAGTATTCAAAGGTTACTTTACTTACTTCTTATTCAAACTCTATGCTAAATACGATATTAGAACTGAACTTCATATCGGCGCAATGAGAAATAACAACTCTAAGATGCTTGCTAAATTAGGTTTAGACACTGGTTACGATAGTATCGCTGAAGACAACAGCATTAGACTTATGTCAAGATTATTTGACCGCCTTAACAATGAAGATTCTCTCCCCAAGACCATAATCTTCAACCTTAACCCCAAGATGAACACTGAAATTATGACCTTGCTCGGCTGTTTCCAAGATTCTAGCGCAAAGGGTAAGATTCAATACGGGCCTGCATGGTGGTTCTTAGATAACAAAGTGGGTATGGAAAAACACCTTGAAGATTTAACCGCAACCGGTCATATTGCAACCTTCGTTGGTATGCTCACCGATAGCCGTTCACTTCTCTCATATCCTAGACACCACTACTTTAGAAGAATTCTTTGCAACTACCTTGGCACTATGATGGAAAACAGTCAAATGACTCAAGATATCGCAATCGTAGGTAAGGTTGTTCAAGATATTTCTTACAACAACTCTATCAAATATTTTGATATGAAATAAGGAGAAGAATAATGGCTTATAACGGCGCAATTTGCCACGACGAATTAGTTAAATCTACTAAGCAAAAATTAGGCTTTGATAAATGCGTTGACTATAACGAATGGCGCGCACAAGTTAAAGATAAATTCATTGAACTTTTCGGTATTGACGTTATTAAAGAAAACGTTTGCGACCCCGAATTTAAGATTGAAGAAGAAGTTCAAATGGACGGCTATAAGCGTATCCGCTTTTCATTCTTTAGCGAAGTTGGTGCATACGTTCCTTGCTATCTTTTAGTTCCCGATAACGCAAAGGGTAAACTCCCCGTAGTTATTACCTTGCAAGGTCATAACCAACAAGGTTTCCACAGTTCAATCGGTAATATTCTTTGCCATGAAACTCTTGATTACGATACTGGTCGTGGTCAGTTCGCTATCCAAGCGGTTAGAACTGGTTATATCGCGCTCGCTATCGAACAACGCGGTATGGGTGAAAGAAAGGCTGTTAACACTTTTGAAAGACGCGTTTCATTAAATAACGGCGGTTGCTATTATGAAGCTATGACCGCTTTGACTTTAGGTAGAACGCTTTTGGGTGAAAGATGCCACGATATCAGCACCGCAATCGATATGCTCTCTCATTTTGATTGCTGCGACCTTGATAAGATTGCTATCACTGGTAACTCTGGCGGTGGCACAATGTCATATTACGCAGCGTGCTATGATGAAAGAATTAAGGTTTCAATGCCTTCTTGCGCATTCTGTGATTACCCTGGTTCAATCTTAAAATTCTACCACTGCTCTTGTAACTACGTTCCTAACGCTTTTAGATATTTTGACATGCAAGACTTATCTTGCTTAATCGCTCCCAGAAACTTGGTAATAGTTGCTGGTAAGTACGATACCGCGTTCCGTATTGAAGGCGTGCGTCGTGGCTATGAAACGGTTAAGAAAGTGTTTGAAAAAGCGGGTGTTCCCGATAACTGCAAACTCGTTGAAACAGACAAGGGGCACTGGTGGTGCGTTGACGTTATTTGGAAAGAAATGAAAGAAATCACCGATAAACTCGGCTGGTAATTAGGTTAAAAAGTAAAGCCGTTCTTTTGAACGGCTTTATGCATTTAGGAGAAGGAAAATGAAAAACAAATTGCTTACTCTTTTAACACTTTTAATGGTGTTAAGTTTTTCTTTAGGTGCACTTTTTGCTTGTGATAATGGCGAAAGTGGTGGACAAACCCCACCAACAAGTCCACCCGAACACACGCATGAGTATGAAACAGATTATACTTATGACGCTAACTTTCATTGGTTTGAGTGCTCTTGTGGTGATAAAAAGCAAACAACGGAGCACACTTTTACTGATAATAACTGCGTATGCGGTTATGAAAAACCCGCTGAAGACCACGTGCATAATTTTAGCATTTTAAAATTTGATGAGTCAAGGCATTGGTATGAGTGTGTTTGTATGGAAAAAGATGACGAAGATTATCATGCGTTTATCCAACAAATAGAAAGTGAAAAGTATTTAGAAAGCGAAGCAACTTGTTTAAAAAAGGGGAAATATTATTTTTCTTGTGAGTGTAGTGCAAAAGGCACACAAACATTTGAAGTGGAAACCGTTAGCCATTCATATAAAGACGGCAAATGTAAATGGTGTAGTTCAGATGAAGTTTATTCAAAAGGGTTAAAGTTTGATTTAATTAACAATAACACCGAATATGAAGTTAGTATAGGAACTTGTACTGATACGGAAATAATTATTCCAACTATTTATGAAGGCAAACCCGTTACAACTATAGGTTATTCAGCGTTCTCTGATTTAAGCCAATTAAAAAGCGTAGTAATAGGAAATAACGTTAAATCAATAAGTGATTTTTCGTTCAGTTTTTGCGACTTATTAGAAAGCATAGTAATTCCTAACAGCGTAGAAATAATAGGCGGTTTTGCATTCTATTATTGTTATTCATTAGGAAACATTGAAATTCCTAATAGTGTTAAATCAATAGGGAACTGTGCCTTCAATAAATGCGCTTCGTTAAAAAGTATAGAAATTCCTAATAGTGTAGTAACAATAGGTGAGAAAGTGTTCGCTGATTGCGATACATTAACAAGTATAGAAATTGCAAACAGTGTAGATAAAATAGGTGAATATGCATTATATAGTTGCAAATCATTAACGAGTATTACTTATAACGGAACTGTTTCTAAATGGAATAGTATTGAAAAAGGTGCTTATTGGAATAATCAAGTTCCTGCTACGGAAGTTGTTTGTACTGACGGAAAAGTATCTTTAACTAACTAATAAATAAAAGGCTTAAATCAAAGTGATTTAAGCCTTTTTCTTTTTTATTATTTTAGCCTTTTCTTAAATTCGGTTGGGGATAGCCCGGTGTATTTACGGAAGTTTCTAAAAAAAGTTGAAAAATCGTTATACCCACAAATTCTACAAACCGAAGTAAAGTTTTCGCCTTTTTCAATTAGTTCGGTTGCCTTTTCAATTCTACTGCTGTTTACAAATTCTTTAAAAGATTTACCCGCAACCGAGTAGAAAACCTTGCAAAAATTAGACTTTGACATGGCTGATTTTTTTGCCATGTCGTTTAGGGAAACGTCTTCGTCTAAATGGTTTTTAATATACTCTAAGCAATGAAGTACGGAACTAGTGTTTGCTTCAAAATCAATGCTTACTTGTTTTTGTTCAAAGTATATTCTTGCAAAGAGTGTAAGCAGTGAGTTAACGCACTCTCTAATAAGTTCTTCCGATCCCGATTTTCCTTCGTAAAACTCTAGGTTTATTCGGTTAAATATTGTCTGACAAAATAGGGTGTCTGCGTGCGGAATTGCAAACTTTGGTTGAATATTTCCTTCAGTTGCAGTGGTTAAGTAATACAAAAAATCAGCGATAAGTTTATTTTCACTTTCACCGCTTTTTAAAAATTCTTGCATAAAAGAAACAGAGTAAAATTCTGAGTTTTTATCAATAACCTTTATGTAGTGCGGAACTGATGGCGGAAGAATAAATACGTCGCCCGCAACAAGCGTAGCCTTACCTTTTTCAACAGAGTGCTCAATGCTTCCTTTAAGCATATAGTAAACTTGAAAATAAGGGTGTTCGTGCAAGTTTTGCGCTTCAGTTGGGTTAGATAATTTTTCAACGTGGAAGTTGTTTTTTGCGTTCTTATAATATGATAGAACAAATTTTTTTATATCCATAAAATTATTATATCACAAGTTTAGACAAAATGCAATATTAAAAGTACGATTTGCAATAACTTTTATATAATAAGGTGTTACAATATAGTAAATAAAAAAAAACAAAAGGGGTAACTCAAAATGAAAATCGTATCACTTTGCGGATTGCTCGGTTACGGTTATAGCGAAGAAGCCTTAAACATCGCCTTTTCTGAAAAGGTTGATTACGTAGGTGTAGACGCTGGTTCAACCGACCCGGGTCCATACTATCTCGGTAGCGGTAAGTCTTTTACCGACAGAGGCGCAGTTAAGCGCGACTTGTCTTTAGCACTTCCAAAAGCGTTAGAACAAAAAGCACCGTTTATTATCGGCACTGCTGGTGGTGCTGGCGCAAAACCGCACACCGACTGGCTTGTGGAAATTATCAAAGAAATCGCTAAAGAAAAGGGCTTGTCTTTCAAGATGGGTGTAATTTATAGCGACGTAACCAAAGAATATGTTTTGAATAAATATAGAGACGGCAAAATCGTTGATATGTGTTCAGAATTCCCGCTTACCGAACAAATGATTGAAGATAGTGAGCGAATCGTTAGTCAAATCGGTGTTAAGCCTATTATTGAACTCTTAGAAAAAAAGGTAGACGTAATCGTTTCAGGTCGTGCGTGCGACACTGCAATTTACGCAGCACCTTGCATTTACGAAGGTTATAAAGAAGGGTTGGCGTTCCATATGGCAAAGATTATGGAATGTGGAGCAATGTGTTCAGAACCCGTTGCTGCGGCTGACGTTATGCAAAGTTATATGTATGACGATTATTTTGAACTTCGCCCGGCAAATCCCATCCGCCGTTGTACGGTTGATAGAGTTGCAGCACACACCCTTTATGAACAAACCAACCCGTATTTAATTTACGAACCCGACGGCGTTATCGATCTTAAAGATTGCACTTTTAAACAAATCGATGATAGAACTGTTAGAATTTCTGGAGCAACCTTTACCGAAGCCGAAGAAAAAACGCTTAAACTCGAAGGTGTAAAAAGGGTAGGTTATAGAACGGTTTGCGTAGGTGGTATTTTCGATCCGTTGACTATTGAAAAGTTCGATTATATTGAAAAGACTGTTAAAGAATTTATTGCAAATGCAACTACTTGCAAGCCCGATGAATACACTGTTAACTTCCGTCGTTACGGTGGTCCTGAATCAAGCCTTTGCGTAGTAATTGACGCTGTTGGTAAAACTCAAGAAATTGCCGATACTATTTGCTCGCTTGCTCGTTCAAGAATGCTCCACTGCGACTACGTTGGAAGAAAGTCAAGCGCGGGCAACGTTGCTTTCCCGTTCTCTCCGTCAGATATCCACGTTGGCGAAGTTTATGAATTCTCAGTATTCCACTTGGCAAAAGTTGATTCTTTAGATGAAACGGCAAAAGTAGAAATAATGGAGGTTAAGTAAAATGAAACTTATAGATTTAACCAAAATTTTGCGTAGCAAAAACGCTGGCCCGTTGTATATTACTTTTGACCTTATCTTTGAAGATATGGACAAGATGAATTACGTTCTTAAAAATTTAAAGATTGAAGACGTTGCAAAGGCTTACGATACGGACGTGAAAAATATCACGGTTATTCCTTATGAAATCGTTAAGTCAATCAAAATTACGTTCCCCAGAAAGCACGTAAGTGGTTGCGTTTTAGATGATGACGTTTACGGCTGTCAACAACATATGCCCCTGGCAAATATAGAAATATAAGGAATTAGAAATGTACGCAGACAAAGAATATATACTTTCATTATATCACGAAATACATCAATATCCAGAAATTGGTTTTGATTTGCCTAGAACGATTGCTCTTGTCAAACGTGAACTTGAAAAAATCGGCGTTGAATATAGTGAAAACTATGGAGAAAGTAGCGTAGTAGCAACGATAAACCCCGAAAAGAATAATTTCACTATCGGGATACGCGCTGATATGGATGCTTTACTTATCAACGAAAAGAACGATATTCCATACAAATCAAAAATAGATGGACAAATGCACGCTTGTGGGCATGACGCTCATACGGCTATGCTTCTTGGTACGGCTAAAGCGCTTTATGCTATGCGTGATAAGATAGGTTGTCGTGTTAAACTTTTATTTCAACCTAGTGAAGAAGGTATTCGCAGTGGCGCTGGAGAAATGGTTGCGCACGGAGTTATGGACGACATAGACGTGATTATTGGTATGCACGTTGAAAACTGGTTAGAGTCTGGGTGTGTTGGCGTTTGCAGTGGTGCGTCAATGGCGTCAAGCAGAAACTTCCGTATTGATTTTTACGGAGCAACAGCACACGCAACCTTGCCACATTCGGGTGTAGATGCACTTGCAGCGGCAGTACGTACTTATAATAATATTCAATATTTGACGTCAAGGGAAATCAATCCTTTTGCGGAGTACGTCTGTTCTATAGGGAAATTACAAGGTGGAACTACTCAAAACGTTATTGCTGACCATGCGTATATGCTTGGAACGATAAGAACTTTTGATATGAACTTGGATGCATTTCTTATAAGACGAATTAAAGAAATTGCCGAAAATACTGCAAAAGAAATCGGCGCAAAGGTTGAAGTTGACACATCTCTTAAAGCGTTCGTTGTTTATAACAACCCTTATATATCAAAGTTGGTTCTTGATTCTGCATCAAAAGTCGTTGGCAAAGATAATATTGTAAAAATGCCAAAGAAACTTAGTTCAGAAGATTTCTCACAATATCTTACTAAAAAGCCTGGTGTATTTATAAGGCTTGGTACTAAAAATGCTGAGAAGGGTTGTACAACTCTCCCGCACAACAACGATTTTAGAATAGATGAAGATGCGCTTGTTTTAGGAAGTGATACTTGTGTACAATTTGTACTCGACAATATGAAGGGTATAGATAGCACGGAAATATCAGCATCGGATGAGCGTGCTTAAGAGCAAAATGATTACAAAACAATAAAGGAGAATTTGGATGATTAAAACTGAAGTTTATGAAGAAGCGTTATTTCAAACGATAAAGCGCGGCGCAACTGAAATTTCAGACGACGTAAAAGAAGCGTTTGAAAAAGCTATCGAAAGAGAAACAAGTGAAGACGCTAAAAAAGGTCTTAAAACAACACTAGAGAGTATGGAAATGTCAGCAAAAAGGGAAAACCCCTTGTGCGTAGATACTGGCTGGCCTATTTTCTACTTTAAGGTTGGTAATAAGTGTGAATTAGAAGGCGGTTTTGTTGAACTTGAAAACGCTGCAAGACGCGCCGTTGCGAAAGCAACCGAATTAGGTTACCTTAGAGCAACTATGAAACACCCCTTAACCGGTTACGACCCCGGCAACAATATCGGCATGAACATCCCTGACTTTACTTACAAGTTCGTTGATGGCGACGGTATTGAAATTTCTTACGCAGCAAAAGGCGGCGGAAGTGAATGTTTCGGCGGAACAAGACACAGAATAGTTGCGTTTGCGGACGGAATTAAGGGCATTGAAAAGTTCGTTATTGAAAGTTTCGTTGCATCAGCAAGAGCGGGTGCTGTTTGCCCGCCGTCAGTTCTTGGTATCGGTATCGGTGGTACTGCAAACGTTGCTGCAAACCTTGCTAAAGAAGCAGCGTGCTTAAGAACGGTTGGTTCAAAACACCCCGATCCTATGTTTGCTAAGATTGAAGAAGATTTATACAAAGCGCTTAACAGCCTTGGTATTGGTATCTTGGGTGCTGGTGGTGATACTTCAGTTCTCGCAGTAAACGTTGAATATGCTTACACCCATATCGCGGGTATTGCTTGCGCAACCAGTACTAACTGTATGATAGCGCGTAGAGCGTCTAGCAGAATTGACGCAGACGGCACCGTTACCAGAATGAAGAGCCCGATGTGGTTTGGCGATAGATAGGGGGTAGAATTATGGCAGAATATCATTTAACTGCGCCTTTAACCGATGAAGACGTAAAACAATTAAAAATCGGTGATATAGTTTACATAAGCGGACCTGCATTTACTTGCAGATCAAGACTTCAAAAATACATTTTTGATGAAAAGAACGTTTTACCTTTCTCAACAGAAGGTAGAAACGTGCTTATTCACAACGGCCCAGTAATCGTTAAAGAAAACGGCAAGTGGAAACTTATGTCTTTCATGCCCACTTCAAGTATTAGATTTGAAAAATGGGGTGCAAAGAGCGTTGACGAATGGGGTTTAAAGATGATCGTGGGTAAAACCACTATGGGTAAAGAAACCGCAAAAATGATGAAAGAAAAGAAATGCGTTCACGTTTCTCCCCGTTCAGTTAGCCCTAATCTTTGGATAGATTCCATTGACGTTGAAACCGTTCACTTATACGATGAACTCGGTCGTATCGAGGCCGCTTGGTTTTTCCAATTACACGATATCGGACCGTTTATCGTAGACATCGACTGTGAAGGCAACAACTTCTTTGACCAACTTGATGAAAAGATTGCTGAGCGCAAAGAAAAGGCTATGCGTGATCTTGGTATTGAAGAAGGCTGGGAATATACAAAGTTGTATTGATTTTATGGTTTGTTAAAGTTATATAAAATTGGGTTTTTATAACGAATAAATTCTGTAATTCAGGAACAAAAAATAAAAAGGGCTTATCGTTTCGATAAGTCCTTTTAACTTTTTTTATTGAGATTAAACGTTAAATCTAAAGAGTACAACGTCGCCGTCTTTGATGACGTATTCTTTACCTTCTGAACGAACTTTGCCTTTTTCTTTTGCGGCGTTGAAACTGCCAAGTTCAACTAAAACGTCATAGTCAACGATTTCCGCTCTAATAAAGCCTTTTTCAAAGTCAGAGTGAATTTTGCCTGCCGCTTGGGGTGCTTTAGTGCCTTGTTCAATAGTCCACGCGCGAACTTCTTTTTCGCCCGCGGTTAAGTAACTGAGAAGTCCTAAGAGTTTATAAGAAGTTTTAACAAGCCTATCAAGTCCGCTTTCTTTCAAGCCGTATTCTTCTAAGAACATTTGTTGTTCTTCGGGCTCTAACATAGAAAGTTCTTCTTCAATCTTAGCGCAAATAACCATATGTTCAGCGTTTTCACTGTTAGCAAACTCAATAAGTTTTTGTACTAAAGGAAGGTCTTTTTCATCCTTGCCCATATCTTTTTCACCGATATTAGCGGTGTAAATAACGGGTTTTGCGGTGAGTAAGAAAAGGGTTTTTAAGTATTCCTTTTCGTCTTCGTTCACGTCAAGAGTTCTTGCGGGTTTCATTTCAGATAAGTGGTCGAAAAGTCTTTGCAAGAATTCCGCTTCCACTTTATACTTTTTGTCGCCCGTTTTAGTCATTGAAATTGCTTTATCTAAGCGCTTTTTAACCGAATCAGTATCCGCAAAGATAAGTTCTAAGTTAATGGTTTCAATATCACGCAGGGGGTCGATGTCAGCGTCAACGTGGGTGATGTTTTCATCTTCAAAACATCTAACAACGTGTACGATAGCGTCCGTTTCACGAATATTTGCCAAGAACTTATTGCCTAAGCCTTCGCCTTTGCTTGCGCCCTTAACGAGCCCGGCAATATCAACGAATTCAACAACTGCGGGTGTAATTTTTTTAGTATTATACATTTTACCCAAAACGTCAAGACGAACGTCGGGCACGGCAACTATACCAACGTTGGGTTCAATGGTGCAGAAAGGGTAGTTTGCGCACTCAGCGCCCGCGTGGGTAATTGCAT
Organism: Christensenellaceae bacterium; assembly: GCA_045594285.1. Taxonomy (GTDB): domain Bacteria; phylum Bacillota; class Clostridia; order Christensenellales; family Borkfalkiaceae; genus UBA1259. The sequence goes on from JAZNYF010000011.1 coordinate 165,861, forward strand.
TAAATAACGTAGACTTACCAACGTTAGGAAGTCCTACAACGCCTAATTTCATATTAAAATTCTCCGTAGAATAATTATCCTAACAATTATAATCTAAAATAAAGAAAATTACAAGTTTTTAGGTTGCTTTTTTTATAAAATATGTGTTATTATAATTAAAAGTGGAGAAAAATATGGATTACAAAAATTATATTGCTGAAAAATTAAGTATTGAAGGCGTTGAAAAAGACGCGTTGAAATCATTTATAGAAATCCCCCCGAATAACGACATGGGCGACTTTGCTTTGCCGTGTTTTAAACTTAGCAAAATTTTGCGCTCATCTCCCGTGAAGATTGCAGAGGATTTAGCAGCATCTTTCGTAACTGACGAACACATAGGGGAATGCACCGCAGTAAACGGTTATCTTAATTTTAAGATTAACCGCCAAAACTTTGCATTTTCTTTGCTAGACACCGTTTTAGATAAAGGTGAAAATTTTGGCGCAAGTGATATTGGAAAGGGCAAAACTATTTGTATTGACTATTCTTCAATCAATATTGCAAAGCCTTTCCATATCGGGCACTTATCCACAACCGTTATCGGTAGCGCGCTTTGTAAAATATTTAAGTTTTTAGGTTATAAAGTAGTAGGTATAAATCACCTTGGCGATTACGGCACTCAGTTTGGTAAACTTATCGTAGCGTTTAAGCGTTGGAGTAGCGTTAAGGCCGTTGAAGAAGGTAGGTTAAAAGAACTTACTAGAATTTACGTAAAATACCACGACGAAGCAAAACTTGATCCGTCAATGGATGATGAAGCCCGCCATTACTTTAAACTTATTGAAGACGGCGATAAAGAAAGTAACGAACTTTTTGAAATGTTCAAAAAGATTACTTTGGAAGAAGTTGATAAAATTTACAAACTCTTAAACGTAGAGTTTGATTCTTACGCAGGGGAAAGTTTTTATAACGACAAAATGGCACCCGTCGTAAACGAATTAAAGGATAAAGGCTTAATCAAGATTTCAGACGGCGCATCAATCGTAGACTTAGAAGAATACGGAATGCCCCCGTGTTTAATCTTAAAGTCGGACGGTTCTTCACTTTACGCAACGCGTGATATGGCGGCTGCTGTATACCGTAAAAATACTTACGACTTTGATAAGTGTTTGTACGTCGTTGCATATCAACAAAACTTACACTTTAAGCAGTTCTTTAAAGTATTAGAACTTATGGGTAAGGACTGGGCAAAAGACCTTGTTCACGTTGCTTACGGTATGGTATCGTTAGAGAGCGGCTCAATGAGCACGCGTTCTGGTAACGTTGTTCTTTTGGAAGACGTTATCAATAAGACTATTGAAAAGGCTTATAAAGTTATCGAAGATAAAAACCCGACCTTAGAAAATAAAGACCAAATTGCAAAAGCGGTTGGTACTGGTGCGGTTATCTTTGGTGCGCTCTGTAACAATAAAATTAAAGACATCGTGTTCAGTTACGATAGAGTTTTATCTTTTGAAGGTGAAACTTGTCCGTACGTTCAATATACCGTTGCGCGTTGTAATTCAGTTATTGCAAAGTGTGGCAATCTCGGTGATTATAGCGGCGTTGAAATGAATGCTGACGAATACCAAGTTATATCAACGCTCGGTAAGTTTGAAGAAACTATTAAAGCGGCGGCGGAAAAATACGAACCGTCTTTAGTAACACGCTATGCAATAGACCTTGCAACCGCGTTTAATAAGTTCTATATGGGCTGCAAAATCGTTTGTGATGATGAAAAGGTTAAAAACTTCCGTTTGGCAATAACTAAAGCAGTTCAAATCACTTTGACAAACGCGTTGACGCTTTTAGGTATTGAAACGGTAGAACAAATGTAATTATGCAAAAACTTATTATTTTTGACCTTGACGGAACGCTGCTTGATAGCCTTCCTGATATACAAGATTGCTTAAATAAAACGCTGGAAAAGTTTGGTTACAAAACGCACGATAGAAGTGCCGTTATGCGCTTTATCGGTACTGGCGCAAGAAACCTTGTCAAAAAGGGTTTACCCGAAGGCACTTGCGATGAAGAAATAGACCGATTGCTTAAATATTATAACGAAATTTACACTAACAGTGGCAGCCCTAAAACCAAACTTTTCGACGGGGTAAAAGAAGTCGTTCAAGAATTAGCAAACCGCGGTTATAAAATGGCAATACTGACCAACAAACCGCAAATGACCACTGATGCTATTTTTAACGAATATATGTCGGATATGCCTATCGATTTAGTTATCGGTCAGCGCGACGGTGTTAAGATTAAACCCGATCCAACCGTTACAAATTCAATTTTGGAAAAGTACGGCGTGGAAAAGAAAAACGCTTACTTTATCGGGGACGGCGAAACGGACGTTATAACTGCAATCAACGCTAATATTAACGGCATCGCAGTTTTATGGGGATATAGAAGTAAAGATGAGTTGCAAGATGCTGGCGCAACCGTTTTTGTCGACAGTCCCTTAGATTTATTAAATATTTTATAAATTTTTTAATTATTTTTTCAAAAAGCCGTTTAGGCTACTTTCAATTTTTTTTATTTATTTTTTATTATTTTTCAAAATTCCATTATTTTCGTACAAAATAATTTGCAAGGAGTAATATTTTGCAAAAAATATATAATACCGCAATAATAGGCGGGGGAGCGGCAGGCTTAATGACTGCCGTTGAACTCACGCGCGGAAATAGTGCTTTGTCTGGGGATGAAGTGCTTATTTTAGAGCGCATGGATAGAGTTGGCAAAAAACTTATTGCAACTGGTAACGGTCAAGGTAACCTTATGAACCGTAATTTTAGCGCGCAATTTTATCACGGCGATAAAGATTTTATCGACGCTTTTATTGCTAACACTAATGCTATTGATTTAGAAAAATACTTAAGCGAACTTGGTATTCCGCTCTGCACATTAAAGGACGGAAAAATGTATCCGTTATCACGCCAAGCATCAGCCGTTTTAGACATCATAAGGGCGTATTTAGATAGTAAGGGGTGCGTTACTAAAACCGATTCTTTCGTAACGGAAGTAACAAAAAAAGGCGAGTATTATACTATTAAATCTTCAAGTGGTGTATATGCGGCAAAATCTGTCGTTTTAGCGGTTGGTGGTGCTGCGCAAAAGCAATTTGGTACAGACGGATCTTCTTACTCTTTAGCACAAAATTTTGGGCATAAAAAGAGCGAACTTTATCCGTCGCTTGTTCAACTTAAAACCCAAACCGAGCAAATTCGCGGGCTTAAAGGGTTAAAGGAAGTTGCTTTGGTAAGTGCCGTAGTCGGTGGTAAGACTTTGACTAGTTCTACTGGCGATTTGTTATTTACAGATTACGGCGTTTCAGGCTCAGCAGTGTTCCAAGTTTCAGCCTACTTAAGCGGTAAAGAAAACGAATACTTGAATATTGAATTTTTACCCGAAATGTCGCAAGAAGAAGTAGTGTTGCTACTAAAAAATAGACTTTCTTGCGGATATATTGCAAAAACGGACATATTAGTCGGCATACTAAATAAGCGCATAGGTCAAGCGGTGCTTAAAACGGTTAAAGAAATTACGGCAGAAAGCGTTGCGCACGCGCTTAAAAACTTTAAGTTAAAGGTAACTGGTAACGTTGGTTTTAATTACGCACAAGTAACTAAAGGCGGAATTAAGACTAAAGATATAGATAAAAACACTTTTGAAAGTAAACTTGCTAAAGGCGTTTATATTATCGGCGAAATGTTAGACATTGACGGCGACTGTGGTGGTTATAACGTAACCTTTGCATTTTCTTCAGCAATATCAGCCGCACGCGCAATTAAAGGCGCTTAAAATAAAAGGGGTTATACATATGGAAAAATTTAAGAAATTTACACAAGAAACTTTAGAGAACGCGCACACGGATATTATTCGTGAAATCGGGCGTAGAATAGGCGTAAAAGCCCCCACAACTAAGAAAAAAGAGCAAATAATTGCTGAAATTATAGCAATTCAAAAGGGCGAATTAGAAGCCGTTGAACTCAGCAAACGCGGCGCACCGGTTAAAATTGCAGTTGATATTTCAGCGTATTTAGTTAAAGATGACTGGGATAATATTTCTTACGACTATACGCCTTACGAAGATATTATTTTAAACGAAGAAGATTTTGATATCGACGGTATTTTTGAACCACATCTAAAATATGGGTTTATTCGAGTTAAAAATTATAGTGCATCGGATGGTGATGCTTTCGTTTCACAAGAAATGATTGCAAAATTAAGACTTCGCCCAGGCGATAGAGTTACTGGCTATGCTAAACCCGTTAGAGAAACTGGCTCAGCGGCACTACAAAGCGTTTATGCAATAAACGGCTATCCAGTAGATTCAATGCTTCATAGAAAGAAGTTTGATGACTTTACCGCGTGCCATCCCAACAAAAGAATTAAACTTGAAAGTGAAACTAAAGATAGTTCACTCTCTATGCGCGCTATTGACCTATTGTGCCCGTTAGGGTTTGGTCAAAGGGGCTTAATCGTCGCGCCGCCAAAAACTGGCAAAACAACCCTTTTGAAAATGGTTGCAAAATCAATTGAAGAAAATTATCCTAAGGCGAAACTTATCGTGCTTCTAATAGATGAGCGCCCCGAAGAAGTAACCGATATCAAGAGTTCAATTAAAGGCGAAGTTGTATATTCAACGTTTGATAAGAGCGCTGAACACCACGTAAAAATTGCAGAACTAGTTATCAACAGAGCAAAACGCTTAGTAGAGATTGGCGAAGACGTAATCGTATTGATGGATTCTATTACAAGACTTACTAGAGCGTACAATACTAAAGTAGAATCTTCTGGTAAAACGCTCTCTGGTGGTATAGATCCCGCAGCGCTTGAAGGACCTAAGAGTTTCTTTTGTTCGGCAAGAAATACTTTTGAGAGCGGCTCGCTTACCATTTTATCAACTGCACTTATTGAAACGGGTAGCCGTATGGACGACGTTATTTACGAAGAGTTTAAGGGTAGGGGAAATATGGAAATTCACTTGTCTAGAGAACTCAGTGAAAAGAGAATTTTCCCCGCGATAGATTTTTATAAATCTGGCACTCGTGAAGAACAAAGACTTCTTAATGATGAAGAACTTAGCGCATCTTATAAACTCCGCAGAGTGTTGTCAGAGAGTGAAGACAGTACGGAAAACTTGCTTGAAATGATGAAAAAAACTAAGAATAATCAAGATTTAATTGAAAAACTTGACGATTGGCTTAGAATTTACGGTAAATAATATGAAATCATTAAAAAACAAAACTATCGACTTTCCGCTAGAGCAAGCGGGCGAACATCTTGCGCGTTGCGTTTATGAAGAAAAACTTGCCGTTATAGAGCAAAATAGCACGGTTATCGGCGACACTTTTAGCGCGCTAAATAAAATAAAAGACGGTTCGGTTGACTTGCTTATAGTTGATCCGCCGTATAATCTCGACAAAGATTTTCACGGCAACGGATTTAAGAAGTCGGCAAACGAAAAGTATAAAGAATACACCGAAAGTTGGATAAACGCCGTAAAGCCAAAACTTAAAAGAACCGCAAGCGTTTACGTATGCTGTGATTGGCGCAGTGCGTTAGTTATCGGTCCGCTTATCGAAGAGTATTTCTTTCTTAAAAACCGCATAACTTGGCAAAGGGAAAAGGGTAGGGGCGCAAAATCCAACTGGAAAAACTCTATGGAAGACATTTTCTACGCTACGGTTAGTAATGATTTTACCTTTAACCTTGATGCAGTAAAGCAGAGAAAAAGGGTTATTGCACCGTATAAAGAAAACGGCGTGCCAAAGGACTGGGAAGAAACTGCGGACGGAAAGTTTAGAAACACTTGCCCGTCAAACTTTTGGGATGATATAGCCGTTCCTTACTGGTCAATGGCGGAAAACACCGCGCACCCAACTCAAAAACCTGAAAAACTTATTGCAAAACTAATTTTAGCAAGTTCAAATGAAAACGACTTGGTTTTAGATCCTTTTGCTGGTAGTGGAACGACTGCTGTTGTTGCAAAGAAGTTAAATAGAAAATATATCGGCATAGAACAAAATCCCCTTTACTGTGCATGGGCGGAAAAACGCTTGCAAGACGCTGAAAAAGACACGACTATTCAAGGCTATCATAACGGTGTTTTTTGGGAAAGAAATTCTCAACCACAAAAAAAATAAATATATAAAACCCGAAAATTGTTTTCGGGTTTTTTTATATAAAAAATCAAAAAATTGCGTTTAGAACTTGAAAAAAAACACAATATATTGTATACTAATAGAGTATAAATATCAAAAGTCTGTAAATCATAGGAGATTATAGATGGCAAAAACAAGTTATAAAGCGGAAGACATAAAAATACTCGAAGGGCTTGATGCGGTTAGAATGCGCCCTGGTATGTATATCGGTACTACGAGTGTAAAAGGTCTTCACCATATTCTTTGGGAAATCGTTGATAACGCCGTAGACGAAGCGGCAAACGGTTTTGCAAATAAAATTGAAATAAAACTTTATAAGGATGGCAGTGCGTCCGTTGAAGATAACGGGCGTGGTATACCTACTGATATCCACTCAAAAGCGGGTGTATCTGGTGTAGAAGTCGTATTTACTCAACTTCACGCGGGCGGTAAGTTTAACGCGGAAAATTATAGTTATTCGGGTGGTCTCCACGGTGTAGGTGCATCTGTTACCAACGCGCTTTCTGAATGGCTTAAGGTTGAAGTATATAAAGACACCGTTTATGAAATGGAATTCCACAGTTACCTAGATAAAGCAACGGGAAAGGTTAAGTCAGGCGTGCCTAAAGCGCCCTTAAAAAACACCAAGGTTAAAACCAAAAAGAAAGGTTCTTTTATTAGGTTTAAACCCGATGCAACCGTGTTTGAAACGGTAGTGTTTAACCCCGAAACTATTTTAAAGAGATTAAGAGAACTTGCATTTTTAAACAAGGGTTTAGAAATTAAATTCTACGATGAAAACACTGATTACAGTAGAACTTATAAGTTTGATGGTGGTATCGTTGACTTCGTTAAATACTTAAACGAAGGAAAATCAACACTCTATAACGAGCCTTTATATGTAAGTGCAATTAAAGACGGTATTGCGGTTGAACTTGCAATCCAGCACACCGATGCTTACGTAGACAGCGTTTATTCTTACGTAAACAATATCCCAACTGGCGAAGGTGGTATGCACGAAACTGGTTTCCGTTCGGGGCTTACTCGTTCGCTTAACGACTATGCAAGAGAACGCAATTTACTAAAAGAAAAAGACGACAACTTCCTTGGGGACGACTTTAAGGAAGGGTTAACCGCGATTATTTCTATCAAGATGCAAAACGTTCAGTTTGAAGGTCAAACTAAAACAAAACTCGGTAACCCCGAAGCACGTCCCGCGGTTGAAAGCGTAACGGTAAACGAACTTGACGCTTTAATGAAGAATAAAAAGTTGCAAAAGGTATTCGATGCTATTATCGCTAAGGCTATGAACGCCGCAAAGGTTAGACTAGCCGCTAAAAAGGCTAAAGAAATTGCAAGAGCGTCTAAGAGTATTGAAGCGCAAAACTTAGTAGGTAAACTTGCATCTTGCTCGGGTAGAAAGCCCGAACTTAACGAACTATTTATAGTCGAAGGTGATTCAGCGGGCGGCAGCGCAAAACAAGCGAGAGTAAGGCAATATCAAGCAATACTTCCGCTCCGTGGTAAGCCGTTAAACGTAGAGAAAAAGAAAATCGACCAAATTCTTCAAAATGAAGAAATTAGAACTATAATATCCGCGCTCGGTACGGGTATCGGCTCGGAATTTGACTTGAGCGGGCTTAAATTCCACAAAGTTATAATTTTATCCGATGCCGACCAAGACGGTGCACACATTAGAGCAATACTTTTAACGTTCTTCTTTAGATACATGCGTGAACTCATTAACGAAGGACACGTTTATATCGGCATGCCACCTTTATATAAAGTGCATAAAGGTAGCGTTGAAGAATACGCTTACGACGATAACGAACTTGAAAAGAAGAAAGCAAAAGTGGGTAGGGGCGCGCTTATCCAACGCTATAAAGGGCTTGGCGAAATGAACCCTTCACAACTTTGGGAAACCACGCTTAACCCCGAAACCCGTTCGCTTATGCAAGTAACCATAGAAGACGCGGCTGAAGCAGAAAAACTTATCACCGTGCTCATGGGCGACGAAGTAGGCGAAAGAAAGAAATATATTTTTGAACACGCGAACTTTAACAAAGAAGACAAGTTTGCAAAGATGAAGCGTTCATAATAGGAGTACGGTATGGAAAACGAAAAGGGTATAATTTATTCTTCGCTTGACGAAGTTTTGAAAAATTCAATGATACCGTACGCGGAAAACGTAATTTTGGATAGAGCGCTTCCGCGCGTAGAAGACGGCTTAAAGCCCGTTCAAAGAAGAATTATCTACGCTATGTACGAAATGGGTTTAACACCCGATAAACCGCATAAAAAGTGTGCAAAAATCGTCGGTGAAGTTTTGGGTAAATATCACCCCCACGGCGACAGTTCAGTTTACGGTGCACTCGTTCACATGGCACAAGACTTTAATATGCGTATGCCACTCGTTGACGGACAAGGTAACTTTGGTACTGTTGACGGCGACTCGGCTGCGGCTTATAGGTATACGGAAGCAAGATTAGAAGCGCTTGCGCTTGAACTCGTTAGAGATATTGAAAAGAACACGGTTGAATTTAACCTTAACTTCGACGATACTCAAGAAGAACCTGAAACGCTCCCTGGAAGATACCCCAACCTTTTGGTAAACGGTGCAACGGGTATTGCGGTAGGTCTAGCAACGAATATCCCCACGCACAACCTTGTTGAAGTTATCAACGGTACTATTGCGTATATCGATAACCCCAAAATTTCTTTAAAAGAAATGATGAAGCACATAAAAGCCCCTGATTTTCCGACTGGTGGTTATATTATCGTTGGTGAAGAATTAGAAGAAGCGTATAAAACTGGTAGGGGAAAGATTAAAATTCGTGCGCGTGTCAATATTGAAAAAGATACTGGCGAAAAGCAAAACTTAGTAATATCAGAACTTCCTTACCAAGTAAACAAGGCAAACCTTTTAAAGAAGATTTACGAACTTAAAGAAGACAAAAAAGACCTTTTGGGCGGCATTGCAGAAGTTGTTGACGAATCTGATAGAAACGGTATGCGCGCGGTTATTAAACTTAGAAAAGATGCTGACGCAAAGGCAATTTTAGCATACCTTTACAAAAACACTGACTTAGAAACCACTTTTGGTATAAATATGGTGGCTATTGCTAACGGCAAGCCTTGTCAACTTGGGCTTTTAGATATAATTTCTTATTACGTAAACTATCAAAGAGAAGTTATTTTGCGCCGCAGTAAGTTCGACTTAGAGCGTGCTAAAGAGCGTGCACATATCTTAGAAGGCTTGATTATTGCCGTTAAAAATATCGACGAAGTAATCAAGATTATCAAGAGTGCGGAAAACACCGCCGATGCAAGAAGTAAACTTCGTGAAAGATTTAAACTTACGGAAGTGCAAGCAAACGCTATTTTAGATTTAAGACTTGCACGCCTTACCAAACTTGAAGTTTATAAATTACAAGAAGAACTCGAAGCGCTCAAAAAACTTATTGCTGAACTCACCGTTATTATCGGTAGCAAAGCAAAGCAAATGGAAGTTGTTAAGAGCGAACTTATTTCTATAAAGAAAAAATACGGCGACGACCGCCGTTCAAACCTTATCGTCGGTGGTAAAGAGCAAGAAATCGAAAGCGTTGAAAAAGAACTTAAACAAATTGACGACTTCGTCGTAGGTATGACTGAAGGCAAGATGTTTAAGAAAATGACCGAAAAGAACTTCAAAGCAAGTGATAAATCGGTTAAAGAAAACGCTATTGCGGAAGATTTAATGAAATTTACAGCAAAGGCAAAGAGTAATCAAACCTTGCTTGCGTTTACTAACCTTGGTAACTGCTGCAAAATCGATATGGAAATCGCACCCGAATGCCGCTTCCGTGATAAAGGCAGTAAGTTTAACGCTGTTTGTAAAGACGCCGCAAGAAACGAATACCCAGTTGCATTTTTTGCCGTTGACGAAGATAAACTCCCCGAAGGCAGTTTGTTGTTCTTCACAAAGGACGGCTTGATTAAGAAAACCGAGTGGTCAGAGTACGGTTTGATTAAACCTTATTATCAAGCGATTAAGTTAAAGGACGGCGACGAACTCGTCGGCGTTCAACAAGATTTACCCGATACGACTATTGCTTTCGTAACTGAAAAAGGCTTGGCGTTAAACGCATTAAAGGATGATATCCCAGCCCAAGGCAGAGTTGCTGGCGGCGTTAAGGGCGTAAATCTTAACAAGGGTGATAAAATCGTATTCGTTTCACAAATTGATGAAGAAGGCGAATTCGTTATCGTAACCGACGCTGGTTTCTATAAGAGAGTTATTACAGCGGAAATCGAACCTATGGCAAGATATAGAAAGGGTATAAAAATCGTTGAATTAGGTAAAGACGGCAAGGTTGTTTACGCTGATATCGTTAAAGAACCGTTCGACTTTGCAGTATTCGATACTTTAAGCGTTGCGTTTACCGTTAATACCGAAGACCTTAGCATTGAAGGTAGAACAACGAAAGGCAAAACCTTAAAGAACGAAAACAAAAAACGCCACCCCGAAAAGGTAATTAAATTATTCTAATTAAACAAAAAAGACTTCTCTATTCGAGAAGTCTTTTTGGTTTTTTTAAGCGGTTTTTCGTTTGAAAATTCTAACTGCTAAAGCCGTCATATCGTCGCGTTTTTCACCGTTAGTTAGTTTTATAGCGTGGGTAAGTAAATCATCAGTTAAAGTCTGCGGGTTTTTTGCGGGTTGTGCGCGTAAGAAATCTATAATCTCGCTTGAAGATGAAAACGCGTCGGAAATTCCGTCGGTAACTAATAGTAAAACGTCGCCGTCGCTAAGATTTGTGGAGCAAACGGAAGGCTTGAGTTCATCTAATATGCCTAGCGGCAGAGTGTTTCCTTCAACAATTCTAACGCCGTTCTCTCCGATAATAAACCCGTAAGGCGCACCGTACTTGATAAAGTCAGCCGTGCAAGTTTTTAGGTCGATAACGCTCATATCAAGAGCGGTGAAAGTGTCTTCGGTATTGATTGCTAAAAGTTTATTGACCGTGTTTAATATTAGTGGGGAAGATATCCCTGCTTTATAAAAACTCTCGATTAGCGACAGCGAAGTGGAAGAAATACTCTCGGCGGTTTTTCCGCTTCCCATACCGTCGGATAGGGCAACGAGCAATCTATCACCGGCAACTCGGGTAACCGAGTGAGTGTCTCCACACATTTCCGAGCCGTCCTTTTTAGCGTGTGATAGCCCGTAAACTGCATCGTATTCACTTGCGCATTTTAGGGCAAGAAAACATTTGTCTTCGGTAATCTTTGCACTGTCAACGATTATCATATCAAGCGATAGGGTTTGACTAACTATTCTTTGAATACGCTCTACGGAAAACTCTTTCATAGCGATTATCATACTAACGGAAAATCTATCTTCTTCGCCGTAAATAAGTAGTTCGCTAACGAATATTCCGCCCTTAAATAATTTGTCCGCCAAAGTTCGTTCTAGGCGTGATTGATATTTTAATTGAGAGCCAGTTTCTAACGCAAGCGTTTTAAGTATTTCAGAAACGCCTTGCGCTTGTGATGCTATAATTTCTCTACCGCTTTTTAGGTTGGCGTGCTCTAAACAATGTGCTCTAAAGTCGGCAAGAAGTTTATTTAGCGCGTATAAAATATTGTTCGGGCGAATACAAGTGTCGCCAAGTTCTTTAGGTAGGTCGATTAGTGAAAGTTTACCTTTTGCTAAGCCTATATCAATCATTTTACTTAAACCAAAGTTAATATACAGTTCGTTTTGTTTGCATTTTGTAACGTGCTCACACTCAGCGCATACACCGCTTAGCACTTGTTTTTGCATAAGTTCTTTTGCTTTTTCTTCAGTCAGCGCCTTTTTCTCAAAAGCGGTAAAAGCAACCGACATTTCTTGAAATACGTTTGATAAATCGTATAATTTACCCGAAAGCATAAGCCTACTTCTATTTATAGTTTGCCTTGTCAACTGTCTTTCTCTAAAAGAATATAGCGTTTCTTTTAAGTTTTTAAGTGGTTTAGTTGGGATAATGCAAAAGATAGCTGCGCCCGATAGAATTGAAATTAAATGAATAAGTGAGTACTCTCCGTATACTCCGAATATAAGTTGAATAAGATAGTCGCACATAATAACGGCAACGGCGGATAAATACCTTGAGACGTTCATAAGGCTTTCAGCGCTAAGTGCAAGGCATAAAAACACCGCAACAAAAATTAGGTTGTTAAAATAAATTGCAAAACTTATTCCAAAAACTGCTGAAGTAATAGTAGCAATACCAGTGCGGTAAATATAGCACACGATTAGAATCATAAGCACTGCAACCGCGCGCCAAAAGTATGGCGAAATAAAGTTGCATATACCTATTCCGAAAATGGAAACCATCACGATAAGTGATGCAAATTCTTCAAAACCTAGTTTAAATTTTAACCCCTTTTCACACACGGCTTTAGTACTTATTAAACATATAAAGGTTAAAATTACAGTTAGTATTGAAACGAAAATTCGCTTTTCTAGTAGTACTTGATTCATTGTGTCGCCTAAAAATACGTAACCTAGCATGCCGAGCAGCGCGCACGCGGTAAATTCAAGGCGAATTTTTGCGCGCTGTTTGCTATAAATAAGGGTAATTATAATAGTTACAAAAGAAATTATTGCTTGCGTACCCAAAAGCCCCGTAGCACCTAAAATTAGGGTTGATGCAAAGTAAAGTAGCGTAGTTGGGATAATGGCTAGCCCAGAACTTAGCGCGCTTATATAGAGTGCCGCAGAATAAGGCTGGGGACTATGTTCAAGTTTAGAAAAAACTAAAAAACAAAAGAACACGATTAGGTATTTTATGACCGTTAAATAATCTAAAGAATTAAACGAACGCTTCAAAATTTTTCTCCTTGCTATTGACTGATTATTAAATTCATTGTATACTATATATGATAAGTAATTTTGTAAGAATTTAGCGTATAAGGTCAAATAAAATACTTAATAAAATTTAATAATGATTATAAAAAATACTATTATTATTTTTGTTGATTTTATTATATTTATAATTGTAAAATGTAACTATAAAAAACTTATATAAAAGGTGAAAATATGATTAAAGTTGGTATTGTTGGTTATGGTAATTTAGGTAGGGGTGTTACCCTTGCGGTGTCTAAAGCACCCGATATGGAATGTGTTGGTATCTTTACAAGAAGAAATCCGGAAAGTTTAACCCCCGCGGTTGACTTTCCTGTATATTCAATGGATAAATTACAAGAATTTAAGGGTAAGGTAGACGTGCTGCTTCTTTGCGGCGGAAGTGCAACCGACCTACCTAGCACTACTGCTGAAATCTTAAAAGATTTTAACACGGTAGACTCTTTTGATACGCATGCAAAAATCCCCGAATATTTTAAGAAACTTGAAAGAGTGGGTAAAGAATACGGCAAACTCTCTGCAATAAGTATCGGTTGGGACCCTGGTGTTTTCTCTATTGCAAGAATGCTTTTCGGTGCAGTTTTGCCTGATGGTAATGATTATACTTTTTGGGGTAAAGGCGTTTCTCAAGGGCACAGCGACGCTATAAGAAGAATTGACGGCGTTAAAAACGCTATTCAATATACTATTCCTAAAGAAGATGCACTTTTGAAAGTTAGAAATGGTGAAAATCCTGATCTTAAAACTGGTGATAAACATCTTAGAGAGTGTTTTGTTGCTGTTAGCGACGGCGCAGATAAGGCGCTTATTGAAAAGAACATTAAAGAAATGCCCAACTACTTTGCAGATTATGAAACTATAGTAAACTTCGTAACTGAAGAAGAAGTAAAAGAAAGGCAACAAAAATTATCACACGGCGGTTTCGTGTTCCGTTCTGGCAACACCACTGAAGAAAATTCACATCTTCTCGAACTTTCTCTCAAACTTGATAGTAACCCCGAATTTACTGGTAGCGTGTTGACCGCGTACGGTAGAGCGGTTGCAAGATTAGCAAAAGAAGGCGCGACCGGCTGTGTTACGGTTTACGATATTCCGCTTAAATATCTCTCACCGCTCTCAAGTGATGAGTTAAGGGCGCATTTGTTGTAATATACTAAATAAAAAGGGGGAGATTATGTCTCGCACAAAGCAAGTAAAAAAGGCAGTGAAACGCTTAAAAAAGGCATCGCCCACCGCGATAATTTTAGCAATAGTTATAATTATCCTTGCGGTATGCGGATATTACGTGTATAACAAGTTTTTTAAAAAGCCTGATCCAGTAATTGAAGCCAAGGGTGAAATTTCTTTTCACTTTATGATGCTCGGTAACGACGCTTCTGGCGACTGTACTTATATTAAAGCGGGTGAAAACGATATTTTAATAGATGCGGGCAGTGATTACGACAGTATAGACCATATAATAGATTATGTTGACGATTACATGACTGACGATAAGTTTGAGTTTGTAATTGCTACGCACGCGCACCTTGACCACATTGCGTGCTTTGCGGGTAAGAAAGGTGAAAATAGCCTTTTTGACGAATATGAAGTGGATACTATTATAGACTTCCCCTTAACTAACGCAACGTCTGCCGTGTACAATCGTTACCTAGAAGAGCGTGATGCGGAAGTTGAAAATGGTGCTGTACACTACACCGCGCTTGAGTGTTATAATAATCAGAACGGTGCTAAAAGGGTTTATGAACTAACTGACGACGGCAACGTTAAAATGGAAATTTTATATAATCCTTATTATGAACAAAAGACTTCAAACGAAAACGATTACTCGGTATGCGTTCAATTCTCGCACGGCAGTGAAAGGCTTTTCTTATTTACTGGTGATTTAGAAGAAGATGGTGAAGAACTTTTAGTTCAAAATAACGACTTAAAGGAAGTTTCGCTATTTAAGGCGGGGCATCACGGTTCGTATACTGCATCGCACGACGTGTTACTTTCGGTAATAAAGCCTAAAATTTGCGTTATTAGCGGTGCTGCAAACAATAAAGATATGGGCGACGGGTACGGTTTCCCAAATCAACTGTTTATTAACCGTATTGCAAAGTATGACACAAGCGTTTATATGACGACTGCGGCAACTGCAAGTGGTTACACTGCAATAAACGGCAACGTCGTAGTTTCTTCCGATGCCGAAAAGGGTGTAACGGTTGATTGTTCTGGCGAAAAGTCTGTTCTAAAAGACACTGCGTGGTTTAAGGCGAATAGAACTTGGAATTAAAATTTTTTGCATAAACTTTTAAAACCCGACCATACTAACCTTAGACGGAGGTCAGTATGCAAGAACAGGGCATTGTTAGAAGAATAGACGAACTAGGGAGATTAGTTATCCCTAAAGAACTGCGCAAGAGTTTGCGTATTAGGGAAGGAGATCCCTTAGAGATTTATGCAAGTAAAGATGAATTAGTTTTGAAAAAATATTCACCTATTTCATCATTAAAGAATATTTCATCAGCAGTTGCTGACGGTATTGAAAATCTTACGGAAAAAACTTGCATCATAACCGATTGTGATACGGTAGTTTACGTATCCAGCGGCAAAGATAAAGATATTCTTGGTAAGAACATTTCCACTGAGATGGAAAAAGTATTAAAAGAGAGAAAAAGCGTCGTGTTATCACGCGCTGACGGCGGAACTATCATACCTGTTATTTCGGGCGAAGATATGCAGTCTGAAAATCAAATTATAGTTCCTATGGTTACTGGCGGAGATTGTTTCGGTTCAGTAATTTTATACGACAAGGACAAATCTTCACGCTTTTCATCAAGCGACGTAAAGTTAGTCCAACTCGGTTCGTCTTTTTTATCTTCACAACTTGAATGATTATTCGTCATTAAAAGCCACGGATTTTCCGTGGCTTTACATATATGCAAAAAGTTAAAGATAAGTCTTTTATAAAGGGCGCGTCAATTTTAGGGGTAGGCGCGTTTATAAGTAAAGTTTTGGGCGCAATTTACCGCATACCACTAACAAACCTTTTGGGTGGTTTTGGGATAGGGCTTTATCAAATGGTATTTCCAGTATACGCGCTACTTCTTGATTTTTCGGGCTGTGCCGCGCCAAGTGGAATGTCAAAACTTATTGCAAGTGAAAACGATAAAGAACAAAAGGGTAGAGCAATTTTATCTGTCGCAATACGCTTTTTGTCTATTTTAGGGCTTGTTTTAGCACTTTTAATGGCAATATTTTCTAAGCCGCTAGCACAATTGCAAGGTAATGAAGACGCTTATTTAGCGTATATATTTTTAGCCCCCGCAGTGTTTTTTGTCGCGCTAATATCTTGCTACCGCGGATATTTTCAAGGCTTAATGAATATGATGCCAACCGCGCTTTCACAAATTTTAGAGCAAGTGGTAAAGTTGGTTTTAGGTATAGTAGCAATAAAACTGTTGCTTCCAAGCGTGCCTAAAGCGGTTGCTGGGGCAACTTTTGCAATAACCGTTTCAGAAGTGGTTGCACTTATTTATTTGCGAACTAAATTTGTAAAAGTTAATCGCGGAATTTTGCCGCTTATCAAAACTGAAAAAAAGCAAATATTAAAACTCCTTATAAAAACTACGCTTCCCATAACTTTGACTGGGTTAATACTGCCGTTATCACAAGTTATCGACAGTTTTTTAACGGTTAATATTTTAAGCGGGTATAGTGCTAGTGCAACGGCGCTTTTCGGGCTTTTTAGCGGGGTGGCGCTTACGGTTGTAAATTTGCCCGTTTCCGTATGCCACGGAATTGCAACGGTTGCAATACCTGCCGTTTCAAAAGAAAAGGACTTAAATAAGCAAAACAAAAGTGCAGCAAAAAGCATTTTTTTAACATTAGCCGTATCGTTACCTTGCGCGGCTATATGTTTTATTTTTGCGCCGCTTATTATAAAAATATTATTTCGTTCGTTAAGTGGTGTAGAAAGACAAACTGCAATAAATCTTTTAAGAGTAACTTCACCGTGTATAGTGCTTTTATCAATTTTGCAAACCATGAACGGTGTTTTAATCGGTAAAGGAAGGCTTTACGCGCCGACTTTTAGTTTAAGCGTTGGCGTAGTTATTAAAATAATACTTGAAGTTTTGCTGCTACAAAACGCAAAAATTAACATTTACGGCAGCGGTATTGCTCTAAATGCTTGCTATTTTTTCGCTTGTTTGATAAACTTAACTATAATATTTAAGTTAAAGGTGAAAAATGCAGTTAAAAGCACTTACCGTAGGGAATACGCAAGTTAAAAACAACATATTTTTAGCGCCTATGGCGGGGTATACCGATTACTCTATAAGAAAGTTGCAACTATCTTTGGGGATAGGCTTGGCTTTTACCGAACTAGTAAGCGCAAAGGGGCTTATGTACGGAAGTAAAAAGTCCAATCAAATTTTGCTTTACTCTAAAGGAGACGAAAAGGATACCGCAGCGCAAATTTTCGGTGCTGATCCTTATTATCTTAGGGCTGCTTGTGAAAGTGAGTATTTAGCGCCCTTTAATATCGTTGATATCAATATGGGCTGCCCAGTGCCTAAAGTGTTTAAGAACGGTGAAGGCAGCGCACTTCTCACCGATATAAACAAGGCCGAAAATATCATTAAAGAGTGCGTAAAGAGTGGTAAAACCATTACCGTAAAAATTCGCACTGGTCAAAAAAAAGGTGATGATATTGCAACTGACTTTGCTAAAATGGCGGAAAACGCGGGTGCAAGCCTAATTACTATACACGGTAGGGTTAGGGAAGATTATTATTCGGGTGAGCCTGATTTTAACGCAATTGAAAAGGCAAAAAAAGCAGTTAAAATTCCAGTGATAGCAAACGGCGGAATATTTACTAAAGAAGACGCTGAAAATATGCTCGATAAAACTGGTGCAGACGGAGTAATGCTTGCGCGCGGCGCAATAGCAAACCCATTTTTGATATGTGAACTTTTAGGTGCTGATTATGATTTAACCTTAAAAGAATACATAAAAAAGCACGTTTCACTTATGACGGAAATTTATGCAGACAGAAGGGCTGCACTTGAGTTTAGGAAATTTACTCCTTATTATTTTAAGGGTATGACTGGCGTAAAGGACTTAAAACTTGCGTTAGTTCAAGCGGAAAGCACCGCGCAAATTATAGATTTAATAGACAAAGGACTTTAACAAAAATAGCGCCGCCAAAATAAAATAATATATATTGCGTTTTGGGGGTGTGTATGCGCGTATGTTTTGCGACTAAAGATTCGCTCAATTCCGTTTGGCAAGATAAAATCTCTATGCTGGATAATCACGACCTTTTAGTGTTCGGTTTTAACGGCTTAGGGCTTGTCAGTTACAAAAAGGAACTGATTGGTGAAACCGAATATTTTCAAGACGTTGCAAAACTTTCAAAACAATTATCATCCGTAATAATTTGCGGTTGCGATACGGATACTTACGGAGTGTTTAAACATTCTGCCGTAGTTGCGCAAAACGGAAGAATTTTAGGCGTAACCGATATGGCGCACGCGGTGGATGAAAGTGAGTTTTCACCTGGCGGAAATTTTAGGGTGTACGATACGAAAGCGGGTAAGATAGGCATTATATTAGCAGAAGATTTGTTCTTTCCCGAAAGCGCTAGAGTGCTCACGTTGTGCGATGCCGATTTTATCGTGTGTTTATTTAAGAATTTAGATGACTTTATGCCACAAATAATGCTAAGAGCAGGCGCGTTTTCTAACGGTGTAGCAATGGCGCTTTGCGCAAAAAATTACACTTGTATTGCAGATATACGTGGAAAGATAAACTTATCTTCAAGTGCGGATATCGTCAGTGCAAATATTAAAATAGAAAAAGATTATCACCTTATAAGTTCGCGTAGGCGCGGGCTTTACCGAGAGTTCGGTGCGGGGTATTGACAAAGGAGAAAAAATGGCTTTTAACGTTGTTTTAGTTGAACCGGAAATTCCGCAAAACGCGGGCAATATTGCAAGAACTTGCGCAGTTACGGGTGCAAAACTTCACCTTGTTCGTCCGCTTGGGTTTGAAGTTACGGATAAGTACTTAAAAAGAGCAGGACTTGATTATTGGAACTTGGTGGAAATTTATTACTATGACAGTATTGAAGAAGTTATGGACAAGTTCTATAACGGCTCTAACTTTTGGTTTTTCTCTACTAAAGCCAAAAATATCCACTCTGACGTAAAGTATAAAGACGGGGATTTTTTAGTATTCGGCAAAGAAACTAAAGGGCTTCCCGAGCCACTTTTAGAAAAGCATTACGACGAGTGTGTACGACTTCCTATGCTTGGGGAAGTTCGTTCGCTTAACTTATCTAACAGCGTATGCGTGGGCGTATACGAGGGGCTTAGGCAGTTAGGTTATCCTAATTTTAAAACTGAAGGGGAAATACCAAAAAGGTAAAATAAAGCGCGCTAAAGTTTTTCAGCGCGTTTTTATTTTTTTGTTTTTAGCGTGGATAATTTACTTGACACGTCCTTAAATTTTAAGTTAAAATTATCTTGGTAAAATTTGAAATAGACGAAAGAAAACTTATTCAAGGAGAATAGAAAACAAAATGGACATCAATATGTTGTGGAACATATTTTTTATGTTCGGTGGCGTTGCTGCAATGATGATTGGTATGAAGACCATGGGTGGCGCGCTCGAACAAGTTGCCGGTGGCGGAATGAAAAAGATGCTCGGCAAAGTTACTTCAAACCGTTTTGCCGGCGTTGGCGTAGGTATTGCTGTAACAAGTATTATTCAAAGTTCAACTGCTACTTCGGTTATGTTGGTTGGTTTCGTTAATATCGGACTTATGACCTTGGGGCAAGCAACCAACGTTATTATGGGTGCGAATATCGGTACAACGGTTACGGCACACATAGTATCACTCTCAGGGATTGGCGAAATTGATATCGGTGCAATCGCGGCAATGATCGGTTGTGTCGGTATCTTAATGGCAATGCTAATTAAAAATGAAAAGGTCGTAAATATCGGCAATATTTTGGCTGGTTTAGGACTTATCTTCGTAGGGTTAGAATTTATTTCAACCTATGCTAAAAAGATAATGTTTATCGATGGCTCAACACCTTTCCCTTGGGTTCAAGCAATTTTCCAAGGCGACCACTTCCCGTTATTGCTAATCTTAATCGGTATAGTGCTTACCGCGCTCGTACATAGTTCTTCAACCATTACTTCACTTATGGTTGTACTCGCATCAATTGGTGTACTTCCCTTTAATAACGCGCTTTTCCTTGCGCTCGGCTCAAACATTGGTACTTGTATTACTTCAATTATGTCGTCTGCAGGAACTCACGTAAACGCAAAGAGAACGGCAATCGTTCACTTATTATTTAATACCTTCGGTTGTTTGTTGTTTATTGCACCGCTTTGGATTTGGAAAGATCAAATTACAGGCTTTTTTGCATCAATATCAAGCGACGTTGGTCAACAAATTGCAATCTTCCACACCTTGTTCAACATTGCAACAACTCTAATTTTATTGCCGTTCACTAACTTAGTAGTAAAACTTGCTTGTGCACTCGTTAAAGATAAAAAAGCACCCGTTGACGAACGCTTTAAGTTCCAATTTATCGACGAACGTTTGCTTTCAACTCCGCCGATTGCTGCTGGTAATACCAAGAAAGAAATCGTTAGAATGGCGGAACTTGCTAAATCAAACATTAACGGCGCAATCGATATGTTGCTCGACAACGACTTAAACGTTGAACCTTCTATCCGCAGTAACGAAGAAGTTATTAACAGCCTAAATAAAGATATCACCAAATACCTTACCAAACTTATGGGTAAAGATCTGTCTGATGAAGACGATAAGAAAGTCAGTTCGTACTTCCGCGTTGTGTCTGACGTAGAAAGGGTAGGCGACTATGCTGAAAACGTTTTAGAATACGCTCTTAAACTTCGTGAAGAAGGGCTTGTAATGAGTGAAGAAGCCAAGGTTGAACTTAAAGATCTCACTGCAAAAATCAACACCCTTTACGATTACTCTATCACCGCGTTTGACGATAGAAACGTTGATATCTTAGAAAAGGTTAACGAAATTGAAGATCAAATCGACGATGACAGCGCTAAACTTGAAGAATATCATATCGATAGAGTTAAAAAAGGTCTTTGTAACGCTCAAGTTGGTTCAATTTACTTGCAAACCGTTTCTAACTTAGAAAGAGTAGGCGACCACATCACTAATATTGCTTTAAGTATTAAGCGCTATAGAGAAAGCAAAGCCTAAGTTTATTAAGTTTATAAATAATAGGAAATATATGGATAATATCCGCCGTTAAATGTTTGACAAACGGCGGATTTATTTATATAATAAATACGAAATGTTAAAATAGGGTAGTTTGGGGTAAAATTCTAAACACCATAAGGAGAAAATTATGAACAAAAAATCTATTAGAGACGTAGACGTAAAAGGCAAAAGATGTCTTGTTAGAGTGGACTTTAACGTTCCTATGAAAAACGGCAAGATTACCGACGAAACTCGTATCAACGGCGCACTTCCCACCATTCAATATCTTATTGATAACGGCGCAAAGGTTATCCTTTGTTCACACATGGGTAAGCCCCACAACGTTTTAACAGTTGGCTTTGCTTTGAATAAAAAAGAAATGAAACAAGTTGAAGCGCAAGAAACTAATAGCGCTAAAGCGGAACTTCGTTGTCATTTCCACCAAGAAGCACTTAAAGATAAAGAAAAATATTCACTTCGTCCCGTTGCTGAAAAACTTTCTGAAAAACTCGGCAAAGAAGTTAAGTTTGCTGCTGACGTAGTTGGCGCTTACGCTGATAGAGCAGTTGCTAATATGAAAGACGGCGACGTTGTTCTTTTAGAAAACACTCGTTTTGAAGCAGGTGAAGAAAAGAGAGACGAAGCGCTTTGCAAAAAACTTGCATCTTACTGCGACATTTACGTAAACGACGCTTTTGGTACTGCTCACCGTTCACACGCAACCACTGCTGCTATTGCTGAATACGGTTTCGTTGACACTGCTGTTTGCGGTTTCCTTATCGAAAAAGAACTCTCAGTTATGGCTGACGCTTTAGAAAACCCCGTTAGACCTTTCGTTGCTATCTTAGGCGGCGCAAAGGTTGCTGATAAGTTAAAAGTTATTTCTAATCTTTTAGAAAAATGCGATACTCTCATTATCGGTGGCGGTATGGCTTATACCTTCTTAAAGGCTCAAGGTTATGAAGTTGGTACTTCACTCGTTGACGACGAACAAATCGGTTACTGCAAAGAAATGATGCAAAAAGCAAAAGATCTTGGCAAAAAACTTCTTCTTCCCGTTGACGCAAACGTTACCAAAGATTTCCCCAATCCTATCGACGCTGTAGTAGAATGCAAAGAATACGCAATCGATGCTATTCCTGCTGATGAACAAGGTCTTGACATCGGTTCTAAAACCGCTGCTATGTTCGCTGAAGAAGTTAAGAACGCTAAGACCGTTATTTGGAACGGACCTATGGGCGTATTTGAAAACCCCATCTTCGCAAAGGGTACTATCGCTGTTGCAAAAGCACTTGCTGAAACCGAAGCAACCACTATCATCGGTGGTGGCGACTCTGCTGCTGCAGTAACTCAACTCGGCTTTGCTGATAAGATGACTCATATTTCAACTGGTGGCGGCGCATCTTTGGAACTCTTCGAAGGTAAAAAACTCCCTGGTATCGAATGCTTAAACAACAAATAAGTTGTCTATTACACTTAAATTAGGAGACTGACATGAGAAAACCTATTATTGCTGGTAACTGGAAAATGAACAAAACCGTTGCTGAAGCGGTTGAACTTATAAACGAATTAAAACCTTTGGTTGCTAAATCTAAACCCGAAGTTGTTGTATGCGTACCTTACACTGATTTATGGGCGGTAAAGGCTGCAATCGCTGGTAGCAAGATTAAACTCGGCGCTGAAAACGTTGCATGGGCAGACAGCGGTGCTTTCACTGGTGAAATTTCTGCCGATATGTTAAAAGAAATCGGTGTTGAATACGTTATTATCGGACACAGTGAACGCCGTCAATACTTTGGCGAAACCGATCAAACCGTAAACGCACGTTTACATCAAGCGTTGAAAAAAGACTTAAAGCCTATCGTTTGTGTTGGTGAAACGCTTACTGAAAGAGAAAAGAACAAGACTAAAAAGGTTTTGAAAAAGCAAATTCTTGAAGGGTTTAAGGACGTTACCGATTTTTCAAATATCGTAATCGCTTACGAACCCGTTTGGGCAATCGGTACTGGCAAAACTGCTACTGCTGAAGATGCTAACAAAACTATCGGTTACATTAGAAGTTTGGTTAGAAAAACTTGGGGTGCAGAAGTTGCAAAGGCACTCCGTATTCAATACGGTGGCAGCATGAAACCTGCTAACGCAAAGGAACTTATGGCTATGAGAAACATCGACGGCGGTCTTATCGGCGGCGCTGCTTTGAAGGCTACTGACTTTGCTGCAATCGTAAACTATAAAGGTTAATTATTTAGGCTCTGTCGTTGGATAATCTTTGACAGAGCCAAAAACTTAAATAAAGGTAGAATTATGAAACAAAGACCTAATTGTATAATCATTATGGACGGCTACGGTTCAAGTTGTGAAAAGAAAGGCAACGCAATCGCTTGCGCAAACAGTGCAAAGGTTAATGAACTTATGCAAAAGTATCCGTCAACCCTTATCGGTGCAAGCGGCATGGACGTTGGGCTTCCCGAAGGTCAAATGGGTAACAGCGAAGTAGGGCATCTCAACATGGGTGCTGGGAGAATCGTTTACCAAGAACTTACCCGTATCACCAAATCAATTAAAGACGGCGATTTCTTTGAAAATGAAGAATTTTTATACGCTATTGACAACGCTAAGAAAAACGGCAAAAAACTTCACCTTTACGGACTTTTGTCTGACGGTGGCGTTCACAGCCATATCACTCATCTTTACGCGCTCATTGAACTCGCTAAACGCCAAGGATTAGAAGACGTTTTCGTCCACTGTTTCTTAGACGGGAGAGACGTTTCTCCCACGAGCGGGGCTGATTATATCAAAGCGCTTAAAGAAAAGATGGAAGAACTCTCTTTTGGTACTATCGCGTCGGTTGGTGGCAGATATTATGTAATGGATAGAGATAACCGTTGGGATAGAGTTGAAAAGGCTTACGATATGATGACTTTAGGCTGCGGTGAACAAACCGAAGATGTTGAAAGTTACGTTCGTTCTTCTTATGAAAATGGCGTTACCGATGAATTTGTTATCCCCGCACACGTTGTTAAAGACGGCAAAAAGGTAGGGCTTATCGAACAAGGCGACAGCATTATTTTCTTCAACTTCCGTCCCGATAGAGCACGTCAAATTACCCGTGCCATCAGCGAAAAGGAATTTGACGGTTTTGAAAGAAAGAGTGGATTTATTGATCCCGCATACGTTTGCTTTACTAGATACGATGCAAGTTTTACTAACGTTCGCATCGCGTTTAAGCCCCAAGTATTAACAAACACTTTGGGTGAATATATTGCATCACTCGGCTTAAAGCAACTCCGCATTGCTGAAACTGAAAAGTATGCGCACGTAACCTTCTTCTTTAACGGTGGGGTAGAAAAACCCAACGCGAACGAAGATAGAGAACTTATTGCATCACCTAAGGTTGCAACTTACGATATGCAACCTGAAATGAGTGCTTTAGAAGTTACTGAAAAGATGCTTGCTAAACTTGACACCAACGAATACGACGTGGTTATTTTGAACTTTGCCAACTGCGATATGGTTGGTCATACTGGCGACTTTAACGCTGCGGTTAAGGCAGTTAAAACGGTTGATGAATGTGTGGGTAAGGTTGTAGATAAAATCGTTGAAATGGGTGGTGCTGCAATTATTACAGCCGACCACGGTAATGCTGATAAAATGCTTGCTGAAGACGGTTCTCCGTTTACTGCACATACCACAAACCTTGTACCGTTTATCGTTGCTGGCAAAGATTTTGTCGGTGCAAAACTTCGTGACGGTGGTATTTTGGCTGACGTTGCGCCCACGCTTCTCGATATGATGGGAGTGCCCGTTCCTAGTGAAATGACTGGTAAAACTTTAATTATCGGTTAAAAAAGTATTAAAAACAGTTGTAAAAAACGTCTAACTATGTTATAATGTTCAGCGTGAACGTTTGAAAAAGGACGTTTAAGGAGATAATTTTATGAAATTCGATATGTTAAATATGCTTATGGCAGTCCAAGGTAACGCTGCATGGGGCGTATGGCACGATGTAATTAAACCTATATTCTTGGTAATCATGGCACTCTGCGCTATCTTTATCATTTTAGTAGTATTATTCCAACCGGGTAACACGTCAGGTATCGGCGCGCTCGGTGGGCAAACCGAAACCTTTTTAGGTAAAAACAAGAGTAAGACTTTTGAACATAGAATGAAAGTTCTTACCGTAGTAAGCAGCATTGTATTCGCTGTTTTATGTATTGTTTTTGCTATCGTTGCACTTTTTGCAGCGTAATAAAAGAAGATTTTTGTTAAGCGGTTTTGCTCGTCAAAACCGCTTTTATTTTTAGTTCTTTAAGGATTTTATGGCAAAAAGAGAAATTATTGAAGGTAAACTTCAAGGCAACGAGCGCGGCTATGCGTTTTTAATAGCGAGTGATGGAAGAAATGAAGATTATTTTATTCCGCACTCAGATTTAAGGGGCGCAATGCACGGCGATTTAGTTTTGGCTGAAACCACTTGTGGTGAAGGTGCAAGAACAACCGCGCGTGTTTTGAAGATTTTAGAGCGTGGCATAACTGAACTTGTAGGCACTTATTTCACTTGTAAAAGCGGTGGTTTCGTTACGCCTGATGAAAGGAAATATTATAACGATATATTTATACCTTTTGGAAAAGGTGTAAGGGCAAAAGCGGGCGACAAAGTCGTTTGCAAAATTTTGTCTTACCCAAAAAAGAAAAACCCCGAAGGTATAGTTACAAAAGTTTTAGGTAGACAGTTCAATAAAGAAACTGAAATCAAGTCTATATTATACACTTATAAACTGCCCGAAGATTTTCCGAAGGAAGTAAAAGCGGCTGCTAAAAATTTACGCGCACCGACTGAACTTGATTTTGAAAATAGGGCTGATTTTAGAAACCTTTTAACCATGACGATTGACGGGGAAGATGCAAAAGACTTCGACGATGCTATCTCTATTGAAAAACTTAAAAACGGTAGTTATTTGCTAGGTGTTCACATTGCAGACGTAAGCCATTATGTCACACATAACAGCATTATTGATAAAGAAGCGTTTGAGCGTGCAACAAGCGTTTATTTTCCAGAGCAAGTTATACCTATGCTACCCGAAAAATTGTGTAATGATTTATGCTCGTTAAGAGAAGGTGTGGATAGACTTACACTTTCTTGCATGATGAAAGTCAATAAAAACGGCAAGGTTACCGATTATGAAATAACTCCGTCCGTTATAAGAAGTTCGGCAAGAATGACTTACACAAAAGTTCAAAAAATTATCGACGGGGACGAAAAACTTATTAAACAGTATAAACTTTTAATAAAGAGCATAACTTTAATGAACGAACTTGCCGATATTTTAATTGCGCGTAGAGATGAAGAAGGCAGCATTGATTTGGACGTTAAAGAAAGCGCAATCTACGTCGATAACCAAGGCGAAATAGTTGTTAAACCCGCCCCGCGTGATAAGGCGCATAGAATTATTGAAGAATTTATGATACTTGCTAACGTTACCGTTGCCGAGTATATGTATTATTTAGAACAACCATTCATCTATCGCATACACGAAACACCGTCTGAAGAAAAGTTAGAAAACTTCTATACTTTCTTAAACGGTTTAGGTGTGAGATATAAGCGCAAAAAGGATGAAGTTTTTCCGAAAGATTTCCAAACTATATTAAAGGAAGCGGAAAATACCCCGCAATATACGCTTATAAATAGAGTGATGCTCCGTTCAATGCAAAAGGCAAAATATTCACCCGATGACGTTGGACACTTTGGACTTTCTAAAGAGCATTACTGCCACTTTACTTCGCCTATACGCCGTTATCCAGACCTTGTAATTCATAGAATAATTAAAGAGTTTTTGGCGGGAAAGGTAAGCGTTGAAGAAAAGTACGGCACTTTCGTATATTCAGCGGCAAAACAGTCGTCTGAAAAGGAGAGAAACGCAACCGAAGCCGAGCGTGCAATAGACGATTATTATAAGATTTTATACATCAGCAATTTCGTTGGCGAAGAATTTGATGGAATAGTTAGCGGCGTAACGGGTTTTGGTGTATTCGTTGAACTTGACTGCGGCGTAGAAGGGCTTGTTAAAATGGAAACCTTGCGCGGTAGAAAAAGATTTGTTCACGATGAGAAAAATTATACGCTTACAGACGGCAAAAGAACATTTAAACTCGGTCAAAAGGTAAGAATTAAAGTTGCGGGCGTAAATTTTGGCGAACGCAAAGCAGAATTTGTTATAGAAAATGAATAAACCTATTGCAAAATTTCGTAAAAAGTAGTAA
Source organism: Christensenellaceae bacterium (assembly GCA_045594285.1). Taxonomy (GTDB): domain Bacteria; phylum Bacillota; class Clostridia; order Christensenellales; family Borkfalkiaceae; genus UBA1259. The sequence goes on from JAZNYF010000011.1 coordinate 193,426, forward strand.
AATAATCTTTAAGGCAATTATTATGGAAGAAAAAATCGTATGCACTAATAGAAGTGCAAGTCACGAATATTTTATACTCGACAAGTTGGAAGCGGGCATTGTTTTAGAAGGTGCGGAAGTCAAGTCCATTAGGGCGGGCAATGTCAACCTTAAAGACAGTTTTTGCGTTATACATAACGGCGAACTGTTTATTAAAAATATGCACGTTGCCGTCTACGATAAATCGGGCGCGTTTAATTCAAAAGATAGCCGTAGAGATAGAAAACTTCTTTTGAAAAAAGAAGAAATCTTAAAGGTTGGCGCAAAGATTGCTCAAAAGGGCTTAACGCTAGTACCGCTTAAGATTTATTTTAAGCAGGCACTGCTTAAAATGGAACTAGGCGTGTGTCAAGGTAAACACACTTACGACAAAAAGCGTTCCATCATGGAAAGAGATATTAAGCGCGAAAAAGAGCGCGAAATTAAAAATTATAAATAATCGGTTATCCGATAACATAAGGAGAACATTATGGCAAAAGACAAAAGAATTGAAACGGTTTGCGTGCAAGGTGGTTATACCCCTAAAAACGGCGAACCTAGACAAATCCCCATTTATCAAAGCACTACTTTTAAGTACGACACCAGTGAAGACATGGGTAAACTTTTTGACTTGGAAGCGAGCGGATATTTTTATACCAGACTTCAAAACCCGACTAACGACTTAGTTGCTAATAAACTTTGTCAGTTAGAAGGCGGTACTGCGGGCATGCTTACTTCATCAGGTCAAGCAGCAAATTTTTATTCGATTTTTAACGTTGCTAACTGTGGCGATCACGTAATTTCTAGTTCAGCAATTTACGGCGGAACTTTCAATCTTTTTGCCGTTACCATGAAGAAGATGGGTATCGAATTCACTTTCGTTTCTCCTGACATCACGGAAGAAGAACTTCACAAAGAATTTAGACCTAACACCAAAGCGGTTTTCGGTGAAACTATTGCAAACCCTGCACTTGCAGTTTTGGATATTGAAATGTTTGCACGCGTTGCACACGAACACGGTGTTCCGTTTATTATTGACAACACTTTTGCAACACCTATAAATTGTAGACCTATTGAATGGGGTGCAGACATCGTAACTCACTCAACAACTAAATATATCGACGGCCACGGCACTTCAGTTGGCGGCGCAATCATTGACGCTGGTAAGTTTGACTGGATGGCACACGCTGATAAATTCCCTGGTTTAACTACTCCCGACGATAGTTATCACGGCATCGTTTACGCGGAAAAATTCGGCAAAGAAGGCGCGTTTATTACTAAGTGCACTGCACAACTCATGCGCGACTTTGGTTCAATTCAATCTCCGCAACACGCTTTCTATATCAACTTAGGTTTAGAGAGTTTACACGTAAGAATGAAACGCCATTGTGAAAACGGACAAAAGGTTGCGGAATTCTTACAAAAGAGCGACAAAATCGAATGGGTAAGATATTGCGGACTTCCTGGGGATAAGTATTATGAACTCGGTCAAAAATACTTGCCTAACGGTTCTTGCGGCGTAGTAAGTTTCTCAGTTAAGGGTGGCAGAAAACAAGCGGAAACCTTTATGAAGAACTTAAAAGTTGCAGCAATTGAAACGCACGTTGCCGATGCAAGAACTTGCTGTTTGCATCCCGCAAACGCAACTCACCGTCAAATGAGCGATGAACAATTAGAAGCAGCAGGAATTCCGCCGACACTTATTAGATACTCTTGCGGTATTGAAAATGCTGACGATTTAATTGAAGATATCGCACAAGCACTTGAAAAAATTTAATTAAGAACAAAAGGGGGTGGCTAAATGCCTATTATTGTACCCAAAGATATACCTGCTGCAAAAATTTTACAGTCGGAAAATATTTTCGTAATGAACGATAAGCGCGCAATGCAACAAGACATTAGACCGCTTGAAATTGCAATAGTAAACTTGATGCCCACTAAAGTGGTTACCGAAACGCAACTTATGCGATTGCTTTCAAACTCACCCTTGCAAGTAAATATCACGCTCATCAGTACGGAAACTTATATCGGTAAAAACACTTCGCTCGAGCATTTGGATAGATTTTATAAATCTTTTTCCGAAATCAAGAATAGAAAGTTCGACGGTATGATTATCACGGGCGCACCCGTTGAAGAAAAAGAATTTACTGAAGTTAAGTACTGGAAAGAACTTGAAGATATTTTAGAATTTGCAAAGCACAACGTAACCAGCACGCTCTTTATTTGTTGGGGCGCACAAGCAGCACTTCATTATTATTACGGTATTGAAAAACATATTTTACCAAAAAAACTTTTTGGCGTATATAAGCACAAAAAACTTATTAAATACGATAGATTGTTAAAGGGTACTGACGATAGATTTTTCATGCCGCACTCTCGTCATACAACCGTGTATGAAGAAGACATAAAGGCTTGTAAAGACCTTGTTATTTTAGCATCTTCAAAACAAGCGGGCGCTGCAATTATCCGTTCAAAAGATAATAAGTTCATCTTTATTACAGGTCATGCTGAATACGACAGAGATACTTTGGAAAAAGAATATCTTAGAGACTTAGAAAAGGGTATGGACATTGACCCGCCTGAAAATTATTACGTAGAAGGCAATAAGGGTGAAATTAAGATGAGTTGGGTTTCAACCGCAAACCTTATTTATATGAACTGGCTCAACCACTACGTATATCAATTAACACCTTACGAAATTGATGAAATCTAATATTTAGCCCGATATTTTGTCGGGCTAAATTAAACGGGGATGTCATAGATTCGATTGGGTGAACGTATAAAGAATATAAGCATACCGAAGGCTCGGCTTCGTAAAAACGGAAACTTAAATTTAAATGCTAACAATCAAGAATTAGCATACGCTGCTTAATTTAAGCGTACGTCCTGCCTTTTTCTCTCGTCGGGAAGGTTAGGGCGTCAACTAGGCGAGAACCGATTTTAGGGTTTGATTTCGCCTTAAATTCGGCTTTTAGAAATCAAAGGGTAATTTATGGTAGCCTATGACCAAGATTATCACTAAAATCAAGCGTAGGATAAGTATGTAGAAGGTTTTTTATTGTCATTTAAGACCGGAGTGCAAGTCTCCGCATCTCCACCAAAACACTGCAAAAGTTATTTTGCAGTGTTTTTTGTTTCAATATTGACATTTTTTGTGTGGTGTGCTATCCTAGACTTAGGATAAAATTTATTAAAGGAGAAGGGGTTATGTTTAAGAAATTAGTAAGTTTATTATTGACGGCGATGATGGCTTTAAGCATGTCGGGCTGTGCCTTCTTTGAAATGACAAGCGATCAAGAGAACGTCGTTGATTTGGGTGACGGTAAAACCTTTGTCAAATGGAACTTGGTTTTAAACAACAATGAATATAGACCCGTTGACTCTGCCTACTTTGAATTTAACGACAGCACTTTTAAGTATTATGAAAATGGTCAGTTGAAGAAGGAAGGCACTCATAGAATTACTTATTATGGTGTTGAAAATACTATTTCTCCGCTACATTTAAATTTAGAATTTGGTAAAGACGATACTGGGTTAAGTGTTTTTGATTACATAGACTGCTATACCGAAGATGAAAAAGAAGATTTGCATCAATTTACCATTATTAGCGAAGGCTATCATATAGATCCGATAAGGAGCGGTGGCGTGCCTGTTAGAGACTATCATTTATCTGAAATGCCTTATGCTTTTGGAACTTACGTAAAAGAAGGTGCACAGCAATATACTTATAAAAACGGCAAAGCGAATTACTTAAATTGTTCTAAGTTAGACGGAACTTTTTGTGATGAAAAGGGCAATAAGTTTTATTTTGCAAACAACTCATATTCTTCAGATTCTCAAAGTTCAAGTTATACCGTGTATATGCGTTATGAAAACGCTATAAACAATACCTTTATAGAAGGAACAATTTATTTAAGTTATTATGACGAGTTTTTAGGTGATAAACGTCACGACGTTGCGATTATTTACGTTCTTCACGGAGATATGGAACCTGCTGAAGAAAAAGGAACTTATGTCGATGCCGATTATCAGTTGATGGATTTTATACTGGGCAGTGATGATTCATTTGCTTTTGCATATGGCGAATATTATTACGAAAACGACGAGTGTGATTATGCTCCTAGTAACTTTATCGGCGGGACTTATAGGAAAATTTCAAAGTAGAATTATGTTAAGTTATTATGAAAGTTGACGTTAAAACTCATTACGATTTGTTGATAGAAGAAAATAATGACCCAGTTTATGATAGCGTAGAGTTAAAAAACTATATGAATAAATTTGATGGAGATTGTTTTAAGCGCGCTCTACTTCCATTAAAAGAAAAAACTGTTTTAGAAATCGGTGTCGGTACAGGTAGGCTTGCTAAAATTTACGCGCCTATAGCACATAAATTTGTTGGTATTGATTTTTCGCAAAAAACAATTGAAAGAGCAAAAGAAAACTTGAAAGAAGTGGATTGCTCGCTTATTTGCGCTGATTTTTTAGATTGCAAATTTTCTCAAAAGTTTGACGTTGTTTATAGTTCGCTTACTTTTATGCATATAAAAGATAAGCAAAGTGCAATAAATAAAATTTATTCTTTATTAAATGATAATGGTAAATTTGTTTTATCTATAACAAAAAGTCAAGATGTAATTCTTGACTATGGAACGCGCCAAGTTGAAATTTATCCCGATAACGTTTACGATATAAAAATTTGTTTGGAAAAGGCAAGTTTTAGCGTGTTAAACGTATTTGAAACTGAACTTGCTTTCATTATTGAAACAAAAAAAGGTGGCTAATGATAAAACTTAAACCCATAGAAAAAACGGATATTGAAAAACTAAATAATACATCCTATGCGGATATGGATTTCGACAAGAAAATTCAAATGATTTTAGAGTCTAATGAAGAAAATCATCAAGGCAATTTTTTTAAATTTTTTCTCGTCCAAAATAATGAAGATACGGTTGGCGTTATTAACGTTTACTCGTGTTCTAAAAGCGTAATTAGAGTTGCCCCAGAAATTAAAGTTGAATTTAGGGGAAAGGGATATGCAAAAGAAGCACTTTTGCTATCTTACGACTATGCAAAAGGGTTAGGGTATAAGTTGGTTTACGCTGGCATAAAAGAAGACAATATTGCAAGCATACGCTTGCACGAGAAATTAGGGTTTGAATACGTTCAAGATTTCTTAAGTTCTCGTGGTAAAAAATTAAAGATGTTCATAAAGATTTTATAAAAAAGACGGCTTAAATGTAAAATTAAGCCGTCTTTTTTATGTGTTTATTATAAAAGCAAGAAATAGTGTTTGTAAAAGAGTTTTATGTTTGAACAATTTATATTAAAACCGCTTAACTGAAAAAAACAACCGAATACTTAAAAGTTTATTTTTTTTAATTTTTGTTTGATATAATAACTGCAGACCAAAAAATGAAGGGAAATAAATATATGAAAGCAATTAAAATCGATAAACTTATTAAGCAATATAAAAATATAACGGCGGTTGATAAACTTGATTTGGAAATATTTGAAGGTGAATTATTTGCTTTGCTTGGCGTAAACGGCTCTGGCAAAACTACAACTATTAAAATGCTTTCTTGCTTGACCACCCCTACTGCTGGAGATGCTATTGTTGGGGGATATAGCATTATTAATCAATCAAAAAAAGTAAAAGAACTTATTGGTGTATCGCCGCAAGAAACTGCCGTTGCGTCTAATCTTTCCGTAAAAGAAAATTTAGAATTGATTTGTGGCGCGCATGGGTTTTCAAAAGAAAAAACTTTGGCTAAGATTGAAAAACTTTCAAAGCAGTTTTCTTTGACGGAAGTTCTTGGCAGAAAAGTAGGTAAGTTATCAGGTGGGTGGAAACGCCGTGTTAGCGTTGCAATGGCATTAATAAGTGATCCAAAAATTTTATTTTTAGATGAGCCAACGCTTGGACTTGACGTTCTTGCACGGCAAGAACTGTGGGGGATTATTAGATCGTTAAAGAGAAAAGCAACTATTATTTTAACAACACACTATTTAGAAGAGGCAGAGGCACTTTCCGATCGTATCGGTATTATGCAAAAAGGCAAACTTCTTGCGGTGGGAACGGTAGAAGAATTAAAGTTGAGTTCAAATACAAATGATTTTGAAAAAGCATTTATTTCTATCGTAAAAGAGGGCGAATTATGAGAATGATTACTTTTGCTAAGAGATGTACAAAAGAAATTTTGCGAGATCCTATAAATCTTGGTTTTGGTTTGGGCTTTCCATTGGTTTTATTATTGCTTTTAAGTTCAATACAAGCAAATATCCCCGTAAGTTTGTTTGAAATTGATAAATTAACCCCTGGTATAACAGTTTTTGGGCTTTCGTTTATGACTTTGTTTTCGGCAACACTGGTGGCTAAAGATCGTGAAAGTGCGTTTTTGCAAAGATTATATACGACACCTTTTACCGCTTTTGACTTTATTACGGGATACGTATTACCGCTTGTGCCCATTGCTATTGGACAAACGGTTATCTGTTTTATTTTTTCTATATTTTTAGGTCTAACTGTAAGTGTAAATATTCTGTATTGTATAATTGGAATAATCCCTATGGCTGTATTCAATATTTCGCTTGGGTTGTTGTGTGGTAGTATCTTTAGTGTAAAGCAAGTAGGGGGCATTTGTGGTGCATTACTTACCAATATTGCTGCATATTTTTCAGGAGTATGGGTGGATCTAAAACATTTAGGCGGTTTTTTTGAAAAAGTAGCAAATATTTTGCCGTTTTATCACGCTGCGGAAATGGAAAAGGCGTTGTTTAGCGGGAATATTAGTCTTGCAATAACTCGCTTGTTTCCAATTTTAATATATGGCGTTATAACAATGGTAATTGCTATAGTTTGCTTTCTTAGGCAAATGAAAAATCAATAATAACTTGCAGTATAAAAATTAAACAGCATAATTTTTATAAATCCTTAAAATAATTTTTTTCTTGCTTAATAATGCCGTTGTGGTAAAATTAAGCCGTTTTTCATTATAAAAAATTTAAAAACACGAATATTTAATATACAGTTTATAAACACGAGTATAATGTAAAATAAGAAAATGTTGGGCTAAAATTACTTTTTGTCCAAAATAAAAGGGAAAAACATGGGAAAAAAATTATCAATTTTTGAAAAATTAGCGAAGAGAAAGTATAAAAAACCTAACCGTTTGATATACGGTATTTACAAGTTTATAATGCTTGATATGGTGTCTAAAAAGTACAATATTAAGTTCAATATCATTGACGACGTAAACGATTGCGACGGACCTTGTTTCGTAATTTTTAACCACTTGTCAAGAATTGACCACGCTTACGTTATGGGTGCAACATATCCAAGAGTTACTAACATGATTGCTGGTAATAACGAGTTTTATAGAACTAAATTCTCGTTTATTTTCGGTCTTAATAAAGTTATTCCCAAAAAGCAATATATGGCTGATATGCAAACTATACGTGCGGTAAGCAAAATTATCAAGCAAGGCGGTTGCGTAACCTTTGCTCCAGAAGGATTAGCAAGTGATTTTGGTGGTAATAAGCCTATCGTTCCTGGAACAAGTAAAATGTTTAAACATTTTAAAGTGCCCGTATATCTTTGCTATTTAGAAGGTCAATATTTGCAAAACACCAAGGTTTGCCTTGACGAGCGTTATGGCGAAACTTACGCAACTATGTCGCTTTTGTTCACCAAAGATGACGTAAATCGTCTATCCGTTGAAGAAATGGATGATATTATTAACGCAAAATTCCGCCGTGACGAATACGCTTGGAATAAAGAAAAGAAAATCAAGTGGAAAACTAAGGGTAGAATTTGCCATCGTTTAGAAGATCTTTGCTATAAATGCCCTAAGTGCGGTCAAGAATTTACCATGAAAGGCGAAGGTGATAAAATTATTTGTTCTAACTGTGGTAACGGCGCAACTATGGATGATTATTATCAATTCCATCCGTTTGAAAATGCGGTTATCCCCGAATCACCGCTAGTGTGGTCGGAACAAGAAAGAATGGATATTATTAAAGAAATTCGCGCTAATCCCGACTATTATTTTGAAGACGAGTGCACTATCGGTAACCTTGACGAATATAAGACGGTTGGTAAGAATAAAACTAGTTTTATCGTAGGTGAAGGTAAGATTTGGATTGACCACAAGGGCTTGCATTATAACGGAACTAGAAAAGGCGCGCCTTATGAATTTCATATCGATTATGAACACTTGTACACTTTGATTACCGAAGTTGATATGAGTTATTTTAACTTCTATCTCAACGGCGAATATTTTGATATTTTCCCCAAACATCAAACGGTTTGGAAGTTCTATCTTCTCGTTGAAGAAATGCATCGTTATCACGTAAACTTCTATAAAAATTTCCCGTGGAACGATTATATGTACGAAGGTTTAGAACTTGGTATCGACAACAAAAAAGACAAATAGATAAAACAAAAAACGGCTTGTAAATTACAAGCCGTTTTTATATTCAAAAAAGCCGTGCGCTGAAATCGACAGATATTGCCGAAGCGGTAACGTGGTAGGTAACTCCTTCAAAGCAACCTTATATCACACGCGCCTAACCGTTTAGTGCTGCTGTATTCCTACTCTGACACGGTTCGCGGGGGCGCGTTGCACAAGACCTTAATATCAACGCTCCTTGCCACGCGCAACCTTCCACAATATAAGCCTCAAACAGTGTTCTGCTCCGCTAAGCGAATTGCGGATTACAGGGCATCGCTAACTCCCCGCATAGCACGGCTATAATATTCTAACCTAAAAAAGTTAAATTAGCAAGTAATTTTTAATTAAAATTTTCAAATTCCTTAAAATTAACTTTACTTTTTGTCGGTTTATAGTTATAATTTATTAGATATATTTTAAATCAAACACTTTTCGCAAATTTTAGGAGAAGGCTATTATGTATAAAAAGGTTGACACAACACTTAACTTCCTTGATAGGGAAAAAGAAGTTTTAGAGTTTTGGAAAGAAAACAAAATTTTCGAACAAAACGTAAGCGCTAACGAAGGCAATCGTGAATTTACTTTTTACGACGGCCCGCCTACCGCTAACGGTAAACCGCACATCGGTCATATTTTAACCCGTGTTATCAAGGATATTATTCCGCGCTATCACGTTATGAAAGGCGACCACTGTTTGAGAAAGGCTGGTTGGGATACCCACGGTCTTCCCGTTGAACTTGAAGTTGAAAAACTTCTCGGTATTGACGGCAAGAAAGAAATCGAACAGTACGGTATTGAACCCTTTATCCAAAAATGTAAAGAAAGCGTTTGGAAATATAAGGGAGAATGGGAAAAGATGAGTGACCGCGTAGGTTACTGGGCGGATATGGAAAATCCCTACGTTACTTACGACGATAACTACATTGAATCCGTTTGGTGGGCAATTAAGACTATTGCTGAAAAAGGTCTTTTATACAAAGGTCATAAAATCGTACCTTACTGCCCGCGTTGTGGAACGGCACTTTCTTCTCACGAAGTAGCACAAGGCTATAAAGACGTTAAAGACGTTTCAGTTTTCGTGCGCTTTAAGATTAAGGGCAGAGATAACGCTTATTTCCTTGCGTGGACTACTACGCCTTGGACCTTACCGTCTAACGTGGCGCTTTGTATGAACCCCAAGGAAAATTACGTTGAAATCAAGGCTGAAGACGGCGCAATCTACGTTTTGGCGGAAGCACTTGCTCCCACGCTTTTTGAAAATTATGAAACCATCAGCGTTAAGAAGGGTATTGAATACGAATACGCTGAATACGAACCCTTGTTCGATTATGCGCTCGGTTCTTTCAAAGAAAAGGCATACTACGTTGTTTGCGACGGTTACGTAACTCTTACCGACGGTAGCGGTATCGTTCATATCGCACCCGCATTCGGTGAAGACGACGCAAACGTTGGTAGAAAATATAACTTACCTTTCGTTAAACTCGTTGACGATAGGGGTAATATGCTTGACTGCACAGGTATTCTTGCTGGCAAGTTCGTTAAGGACGCTGATAAAATTATTATCAAAATGCTCAAAGAAAACGGACTTTTGTTTAAGGAACTTCCCTTTGACCACAGTTATCCGTTCTGCTGGCGTTGTGATACTCCGCTCCTTTATTACGCTCGTTCAAGTTGGTTTATCAAAATGACCGCAGTAAAAGATAGACTTCTTGCTGCAAACGATTCTATCAACTGGATGCCTGAAACCATTAAGAACGGCCGTATGGGTAACTTCTTAGAAAACGTTATCGACTGGGGCTTATCACGTGAACGTTATTGGGGTACACCTCTTCCCGTTTGGGTATGTAACAAGTGCGGTAAAATCCACGTTATCGGTAGTAAACAAGAATTAAAAGAAAAATGCGGTATTGAAGGCGATATTGAACTTCACCGTCCGTATATTGACGACTGTAAGTTCGCTTGCGAATGCGGTGGTGAATATATTCGTGAAAAAGAAGTTATCGACTGCTGGTTTGACTCTGGTTCAATGCCTTTTGCTCAATACCACTATCCCTTTGAAAATAAAGAACTTTTCGAAAGCCACTTCCCGGCAGACTTCATCAGTGAAGCGATTGACCAAACTCGTGGTTGGTTCTATACTTTGCTTGCAATTTCAACCTTGCTTTTCGATAAAGCACCCTTTAAGAACTGCATCGTTTTAGGACACGTTAACGATAAGAACGGTATTAAGATGAGTAAGCACAAGGGTAACGTAGTTGACCCGTGGACTATCCTTGATAAGCAAGGCGCTGACGCTGTTAGATGGTATTTCTACACTGGTTCAGCACCGTGGTTACCGTCAAGATTCTATGAAGAAGCCGTTTCAGAAGCACAAAGAAAGTTCATGGGTACGCTTTGGAATACTTACGCATTCTTCGTACTCTATGCGGATATTGACAAATATAACCCAGCAAATTATAAATTAGAAGATTGCAAACTTACCCTTATGGATAAGTGGGTACTCTCTAAACTTAATACTCTCGTTAAGACCGTTGACAAAGGTCTTGCAAACTATAATATTTTCGACAGTGCAAGAGCACTTCAAGCGTTCACTGATGATCTTTCTAACTGGTACGTTCGCCGTGGCAGAGAAAGATACTGGGGACACGATATGGACGACGATAAGATTGCCGCTTACACCACGCTTTATACCGTGCTTGTAACTATGGCAAAATTGTCAGCACCGTTCACTCCGTTTATGGCGGAATCAATCTATCAAAATCTCGTTCCCAACTTCTATAAAGACGCACCTAAATCAGTACATCTTTGCGCATTCCCGACTGTTGATGAAAGTTTGATTGATGCTGAACTTGAAGAAGGTATGCAAAACGTTCTCGATATCGTTGTGCTAGGTCGTTCATGCAGAAATACTGCAAACATCAAAAACCGTCAACCTTTGCAAAAGATTTTCGTATGTTCTGAAAGAAAGACCACTCTTACCGAAGGTTTACTCGATATTGCTAAAGATGAACTTAACGTTAAGGAAGTTGAATATCTCAAAGACGCTGGCCGTTTCGTTTCATACACTATTAAACCCCAACTCAAGACTTTAGGACCTAAGTACGGTGCAAAACTCGGCAAGGTTAGAAAGTTCTTTGAAGTTTGTGATGCGGCTGAAGTTGTTTCAACCGTAAAAAAGGGCGAAATTTATAAGACCGAATTTGAAGGTGATACCTTTGAATTTGCGCTTGACGACCTTTTGATTTCAACCAACAGTGTTGAAGGCTTTATTGCGGCAAGCGATAAGGGTATGACGGTAGTTATGGATACTAACGTTACCGAAGAATTAAAGGCTGAAGGCGTTCAAAGAGAATTGATTTCTAAAATCCAAACGATGCGTAAAGAAGCAGGTTTTGAAGTTGTTGACAGAATTACCGTAAACTTCGTTACCGAAGATGCTGGATTAAAGAATACGCTTTCTAACGGTGAAGATATTAAGAGTGTTGTTCTTGCTGACGCTATCGCTGAAGGCGAAGTGGACGGCTTTAAGAAAGAACTCGATATCAACGGTGCAAAATGCACTATCGTTATCAATAAGGTTGCTAAATAATGAAGGCTGCTGAATGGAAAGATTACTCCGTTATCGCAACGGGTGACGGATATAAGTTGGAACGCTGGGCAGACGTTGTTCTGCTCCGTCCCGATCCACAAGTCATTTGGAAACCGTCAATGGATATGAACGGTTATAAGGGGCTTGCCGCAAAGTACGTTAGAAGTGAAACTGGCGGCGGCAAGTGGCTTATTAAAGGCAAGATGCCTCAAGAATGGACTGTTGGATATAAAGATTTGAAGTTCAAAATTAAGCCCATGGGTTTTAAGCATACGGGGCTTTTCCCCGAACAAGCGGTAAACTGGGATTTAATGACCGAACTTATAAAGGGTGCGGATAGAGAAATTAACGTTCTCAACTTATTTGCATATACTGGCGGCGCAACCGTTGCTTGTGCAAAAGCAGGCGCTAAGGTTTGCCACGTAGACGCTGCAAAAGGTATGGTAGAGCGTGCGGGCGAAAACGTTCGCTTATCAAACGTTGGCGATGGAAAGGTTAGATACATCATCGACGACTGCAAAAAGTTCGTAGAGCGTGAAATTCGCCGTGGAAGAAAGTATGACGTTATCATTATGGACCCGCCTAGCTACGGTAGAGGACCTAACGGTGAAATGTGGAAGTTGGAAAATGAACTTTATTCTTTCGTAGAACTTTGTTCGCAAGTCTTAAGTGATAATCCACTTTTCGTGCTCATAAACAGTTACACGACCGGGCTTCAACCCCAGGTTTTGAAAAATATATTACAGTTAACCGTCGCAAAAGATAGGGGCGGAAAAATCGACGCTTACGAAGTTGGGCTTAAAACCGAACAAGACGGCGTAATTCTCCCTTGTGGAAACAGCGGCATTTGGATAAACGGTAAATAAAATGGAAGATTTGATTATTTTACATGAAGACAATCACATTATAGTGGTGTTAAAACCCCAAAACGTTCCCACTTGCGAAGATGAAAGTAAAGATGCTGATATGCTTTCTATTATCAAAGAGTATATTAGGGTTACTTATAACAAGCAAGGCAACGTGTATTTAGGGCTTGTTCACCGCTTAGATAGACCTACTGGCGGTGTAATGGTGTTTGCAAAGAGTTCTAAGGCTGCTGCAAGGCTTTCTGAACAAATGCGTGAAGGGGACTTTGAAAAACGTTATATGGCTGTTTTGGTTGGCGAACCTAAAGAAGAAAAGGCAACGCTTACTCATTATATGAAAAAGAACGCCGTTAACAATATGGTTTATATTTGTCCGCCTACTGTTGCTGGTGCAAAGTTTGCTGAACTTGAATATGAAATCGTCGATAAAAAGGCGGGTTTATCACTTGCTGATATCAAACTTCACACTGGAAGAAGTCATCAAATTCGTGTGCAAATGAATGCTATCGGAACGCCCGTTTACGGTGATATGCGTTACGGTGGGGAAAAGGCTAAGAAAGGTTATCTTGCACTTTGGGCATATTATCTTTCATTTACGCATCCCGTTAGCAAAGAAAGAATGGTGTTTAGAGTTCAACCGCCAAAAGATAGAAATCCGTGGAGTAACTTTGAAACTGAAAGATCGATAAAAATTATCAAACCTAGTATTTAATTAAAAACTAAAAGTGGCAGGATATCCTGCCACTTTTTATATAAATAAACCGAGCAATTTATAGCACCCTAAAAGTATTAAAATAACGGGTGGCAAGAACTCGATTTTTGCAAGTTTATCAGTGTTTATAACGTCAGTTAACAATAGTCCTAATCCTATCATTAAACCATGACAAAGCGCAATAGTTAGCGGTACGTAAAAATCATTTAATCCCATAAGAGATAAAGATAGGTTAGCAAGCGCGCCGTCAAGCCCAACGGCAAAGCCGGAAATTATAGAAATGCTGAGTGCGCTTTTCTCTTTTATAGGTGATTTTTTTGCGCTTTTTATCATATTGAATATGCCGACAGCAATTAAAACTGCACCGCCAAAACTTGCGGTTTTTTCATTTAATTTGTCGGCAAAAAAAGCCGTTAAATAATTTACGGCGCAGCACATTATAAAAACCGTTATAACAATGCCCAAAATTATGGGCAATTTTTTCTTTGTGGAAAGTGATAGCGAAAGTCCGCAAACAAAAGAATCAATACTAACCGTCAGCGCGGTCATAATCATAAAGTATATCATTAGTGTATTCCTTAAAACGCCTTCTTTCTATATTATGCAAACTAATAAAGGAAGGTTAATAAGGCGAAAAACAAAGAAATATATAATAAATTATATATAATTTTTAAAAAAGTGCTTAAGTGGATTGACAAAAGAAAAGATTTTGTGTAAAATATGGGGGATATAGTGTATAACAAGGAGTATTAGGCTTATATGAATTCGGCTAAATCCTATAAAATTTCAGTATTGTTAACTGCGTTTATTCTTTGCCTTGTAGCAGCATTTTGTGCATTTAATTTTACACCAGTAAGCGCAGAAACCAAGGCGTCAGACCCTACTAAGTATTTTGGCGGTGGCGCTGTTCTTTCTTTCAACGATGATAAACTCGTTGCTGAAATGAAAGAAAAAAATGAAGTTGTTATCTACAACGAATTAGTTGTTGAAGATATGGAACTCGTTCTTGAAGTTTCTAAAGACGTTGCGGAATTTTCAGTAAACTTTAGATCTGATGCTTATGCTGCAAACGGTAATATGTATACCGATGAAAACGGCAAAACAAAGTTTAAGTCTGAAGTGTCAAGTCTTCTTAATATTAAATTTAGTGATACCGCAACCGAATACAGCATCAATGATAACAGTACTGCAAAGATTAAAGGTTCTGCTATTAGTGTAAATGACGGTGTTCGTTTAGTTAAAATTAAAGTAACCGTAGATGCAAATAACCTTTTGGTTGTAAACGTAAACGGAATGGGTAACGCTGTTGGTCAAAAGGGTGTCGACGCCATTGAACGCGTAGATAAATCAACTGCTGTTATTTCTTTCAAACTCGTTGATATTGCATCAAGTGGTGAGAGCACTCAAGTTGTTAATTTAGTAAGCGTTGACCAAAAGGCAAGCGATGCTAGTGGTAATTATAAACAAACTTTTGAAACCGATGATGACGGTGTTATCGTTAAAAACGCATATCCCCGCGTAACCGTTAACGACAGTTATTTCATTAAAAATCAAGCGAACGGCAAATATGATAGATTAGTAATGTTTGCGAACGCACAAAGAACGTACTCAATGAACGTTTGCTCTATTATGAATAGAACGCAAAATATATCAGCTTTCGTAACTTCAAACGATGCAGATGCTTGGATTGCTAACGAAGATAAGTCAAGGGTTATTGCTTTTGGACAAGTGGATACTGGTAGTCAAACTTCTTCATTTGACGTTGCTATGAAAGACGGTGATCAAACCGTTTCACTTGAAACGTATAAGGTTGCGGTTATCGATAAAGAGACTGATAAGCAAGCTCCCGTTTACGTAAATGATGCAGCTGCGCTTAATGCTTATAAGCAAGCGCTTGATGATATAATCAATATAGAAACTCTTGAAGGCAGTATTCTTGTTAATACGAGTATTGCTTTGGGAACTACTCCCACACTTCCTTCAATGAGAGATTTAGTGTATGATGAATATACTCCTTATGATGAATTAGATTTGTCTTTAGTATATTCTAACGACACCGTTTCATCATCAACTACTTCTTCAATGAAGTTTAAGATTACCACTGCTGGTGATTATGAATATTATGCAATCTTTACTGACAATTCTGGCAACGCTATGGAAGCAAAAGATTTCAGAGTACAAGATGAAGATGATGAAAACGTTTACGTTGGTGGTAAATATAAAGATTACATCTTTAAGTTTGCTATCGAAGATAACGCGCCTATCTCTATTGAAAAATCTGAAGCTGAAGGCGTAGGCTTTAAGG
The DNA here is from genome assembly GCA_045594285.1 of Christensenellaceae bacterium. GTDB lineage: Bacteria > Bacillota > Clostridia > Christensenellales > Borkfalkiaceae > UBA1259. The sequence continues at coordinate 209,366 of JAZNYF010000011.1, forward strand.
GTATTAAGTATAAGGCTTCTAAATTCAAGATTCAAGCTGAAGGATGCAAAACCACTTATACTCTTTACTACAACGAAAAGGTTGGTGCTGAAAAAGACGACGCTGGTTGGATTGTTATCCCCGCAGCGGCTAAGATTACCAGCGAATCTTATAAAGACAACTATGGCAACACTTACGAATCAGTTAAAGCGGTTGGTTACGATGGGGTTTTAACTTTCGTTCCCACTAAATACGGTTCATACATGATTGAATGTGTTGCAACTTCTGATTACACGACTAGAACTGGTAGTGATTACACTATTTTATCAGTTGATGAAGTAAATTCTAATCCTACTTTCGTAGAAGTTCCTAACTATTGGCTCCGTGATAACGTTTGGTCAGTTGTATTCCTTTCTGTTGGAACTCTTTGCTTAATCGGCATCATCGTATTGTTGTTCATTAAACCCAAGGATGAAACCGGATCTAACTAATATAAGTTAAAAATCGCAAGACTTCGGAATTATCCGAAGTCTTGTTTTTTTAGGATTATAAATGAAAAGTTTTATTGCAGATAAAAACCGCAAGTTAAGCAAACTTGCCTTATATCACGTTGAAGATTTGTCTTTTTCCGCTTTTATGAAAGCTCTTAGGAAAAAGGATATTAAGGTCAACGGTAAGCGCGTTTCAGAAGATATTATGTTAAACGTTGGCGATATTGTAGAAGTATATTACGTCGTGCAAAAAGTGGACAAATATAACGTGCTATTTACTGATGAAAACGTAATTGTAATAAACAAGAAAAAAGGATACACTTCTGAAAGCGTTTACGATGATATTTTATCTAAAAACAGTTCGGCAAAATTTATTCACCGCTTGGATAGAAACACTGACGGCGTAATGATTTTTGCACTAAATAGCGAGAGTGAAAAGTTGCTTCTTGACGGGTTTAAAAATAGAACGTTTATTAAGAAGTATCATGCTACCGTTGTAGGAACACCGTTAAAAAAGCAAGACGTTTTAATTTCTTATCTTAAAAAAGATGCTGAAAGTGCAATGGTTAAAATTTACGATAACCACGTTAAAGACAGCGTGCAAATAAAAACTGGGTATAAGGTTATAAAAAGTGATAGGGATACTTCACTTTTAGAAGTTGAATTATTTACGGGGAAAACCCACCAAATCCGTGCCCATCTTGCTTATATAGGAAATCCTATCGTTGGCGATGGTAAGTACGGGGACTTTGCTTTTAATGAAAAGCATAATCAAAAAGTACAGCAATTAACTGCTGTTTCTTTAGAACTTAAATTTGAAAAAGAGTGTTTATTATCATATCTCAACGGCAGAGTTTTTGCCGTTAAATAAGGAGTAAAAATGCCGCAAGACGCGTTTACTTTGCGATACTTATGTGATGAGTTAAATTTGGTTTTCAAGGGCGGAAAGGTTAATAGAATTATTCAGCCGTCTAATGATGAAACCGTATTTACAATCTACACAAAAGGCCGCACTGAAAAACTTATGCTAAACGTAAATCCCGCAGCGCCGCGCATAGGGATAATTACGGAAGATAGGGACAGTCCTTTGACCGCCCCTAATTTTTGCATGCTCCTTAGAAAACACTTGCTTTCCGCTGTGATTGACGAGATTTCTCTCGTTGGTTTTGATAGAATTGTTAAGATTGATTTTACCGCTTCGCAAGAGTTTTTTGACGCTGTAAATAAAACGCTTTACGTGGAACTTATGGGGCGTTATAGCAATATAATTTTGACGGAAAACGGCAAGATTTTAGGCGGCAACCGCGGTATAAATATGTTTGATAACGGCGTGCGTCCGCTGATTGTTGGAAGAGATTACGTGTATCCGCCGGTTGGGGATAAAAAACTGCCCTTTGACAATGCTTTGATTACCGTTTTCAATGACATAGAAGTTAACGATATTGCTGAAAATATTTGTAAGTTCGTGCAAGGTGTAGCCCTTTCAACAGCAAAAGAAATTGAAAGTAAATTTATTGCTAAATACGGCGAAGAAAAAAGGCAAGATTTTGCCAAGTGTTTATTTGAACACTTGAACGATTATTTGTATAACACAAAGAAAAATCCGTGCGTTGTTTTTGAAAATAATTCTATAAAAGACGTGTGCGTGTATCCTTATGAAAGCGCTAATGAAATAAAGGGTTTTGAAAGTTTATATTTGGCGGAAAATTTCTTTTATATTCAAAGGGATAAAGAAAAGAATTTTAAGAATAAAAAGGAAAGATTAACTTCTATTGTAAACACGGCAATAAAGAAAGTTAAAAAGAGACTAGTTGCTATTTCCGCTAAAGAAAAAGATGCTTTTTCCGCTGAAGAAAATCGCATAAAAGGCGAACTTTTACTCGCTAATATTTACCGCATAAAGCAAGGGGAAAAAGAGTGTGAATTAGATAATTACTACGATAATTCTAAGGTTAAAATTGCGCTTGACGAACACTTAACCGTGGCTAAAAATGCGGAAAATTATTATAAAAAATACAATAAACAAAAGCGTACTTTAATTGCTTTAAAACCGCAAAGAGAACAAGCGGAAAGCGAACTTAATTACTACAACGCTGTTTTAGATGAAATAGTATTGAGTGAAGATATTGAAGACCTTTCTTTCGTGCAATTAGAACTTGAAAAAGCAGGGCTTATGATTGAGAGAAAGATAAGCGCTAAAAAGAAGGTAAACGAAAGTTTTTGTAGGGTTTATTTTGCACATGGTTTTAAGATTAGGGCAGGCAGAAACAATGCTGAAAACGATAGGTTAACCTTTACTTCTGCGCCTTTAGATATTTGGGTACACGCAAAAGATTATCATTCATCACACGTAGTGATAGAAACAAACGGCAAAAAGCCCACTGAAAAAGTTATTTTAATTGCTGCGGAAATTTGCGCTTATTACTCTAAGGGTAGAGAAGGCGGCAAGACTGAAATTGTATATACTGAAAAGAAGTTTGTAAAGAAACCGCCTAAGTCAAAATTAGGGTTTTGCACTTACGATAATTTTAAGTCAATATCAGTTATGCCTGAAAAACACGTCGAATTTTTAAAAACCAAACAAAACGACTAAAAAAGTGTTGCTTTTTGCGTTTTGTTATGCTAAAATTAGTGAGAATGTAAAATATATATTTAATGTTTAGGAGAACGTTATGAAGTATACTTTTGAAAAAGCCGAAAAAAGCACTGTAAAAATTACCATTGACTTGACGGCAAAAGAATGGCAAGCATCAATTGACGCTGCTTATGAAAAGACCAAAGGCAGATATTCAATGCCTGGTTTCAGAAAGGGTAAAGTACCCAAAAAAGTTTTAGAATCTGCTTATGGTGAAGGCGTATTCTACGAAGAAGCAATCAACCAAGCATTCCCCAAATATTACTCTGAAGTTCTTGATAAAGAACCTTCAATCTATGCAGTTGCTGCACCAGACCTTGATATTAAGAAGATTAGCGAAAAAGGCATCACTATGATCGCTATCGTTCCCGTTAAGCCTGAAGTTGTTTTCGGTGCTTACAAGGGTATAAAGTTCAAGAAGAATGAGTATAATGTTAAAGATGAAGACGTTGCTGATGAACTTTCACGTTTACAAGAACGCAACTCTCGCATGATTGACGTTACTGATAGAGCCGTTGCTAATGGCGACACCGTTCTTATCGACTATTCTGGTAGTGTTGATGGCGTTAAGTTCGCTGGCGGTACTGCTGAAAAACAAACTCTCGTTATCGGCAGCAATACCTTTATCCCTGGTTTTGAAGAACAACTCGTTGGCATGAACATCGGTGAAGAAAAAGACATCAACGTTAAGTTCCCTGAAGAATATCACGCTGAAGAACTTAAGGGTAAAGACGCTGTATTCGCTATTAAACTTCACGAAATCAAAGCCAAAGAACTTCCCGAACTCAATGATGAATTCATTAAAGAAGCAGTAGGCGCTGAAAGCGTTGAAGCATATAAAGAAGAAACTCGCGCTCGTTTAGAAAAGCAAAATGCTGATAGAGCAGAACGCGAACTTGAAGATGAAATCATTAAGAAGATTACTGAAACTTCTGACGTTGAAATTCCCGACGCTCTTATCGAAAACGAAATCGATAGAATCGTTCAAGAAATGGAATACAGACTTTCTTACCAAGGCTTAAAGCTTGCTGATTACCTTAAGTATATCGACAAGAACATGGAAGAATTCAGAAAGGATTTCACCGCTCAAGCAACTGAACGCGTTAAATCACAACTCGTAATCGAAGGCATCATTGAACGCGAAGAAATCACCGCTACCGACGAAGACGTTGAAGCAAGAGTTGCTGAAATGGCTAAGGCTCAAGGCAAGGAAGCACCCGACGTTAAGAAGAACATGGCTGCTCGTCAACTCGATTACATCAAGAACGAAATTATCATCAAGAAGTTCTTTGAATTCTTGAAATCTTCTAACGAAATCGAAAAATAATTATTTTCGACAAAACTAATTAAATATTTACACATTTAGCATACCGCAGGCGGAAATAAGCCCTCTGCGGTTTTGCAAACTAATAGAAATTTACACGGAGTATAATTTTATGGAAATCAAAAATACCGTTGTTCCTTACGTTATCGATAATACTGGAAAGGGTGAAAGAAGTTACGATATTTATTCAAGACTTTTGGAAGACAGAGTAGTTTTCCTTACGGGGGAAATTAACGATGCCGTTGCAGACGCTGTCGTTGCTCAACTTATTTATCTTGAAAGTAAAGACCCTAACAAGGATATCTGCATTTACATCAATAGTCCTGGTGGAAGCGTTACTGCGGGTATGGCTATTTACGATACCATGAATTATATTAAGTGCGACGTAAGTACTATCTGCATCGGTTTAGCAGCAAGCATGGGTGCGTTCTTGTTGTCAAGTGGCGCAAAGGGTAAGAGATATGCTCTTCCGAACAGTGAAATTATGATTCACCAACCTTTAGGTGGCGCACAAGGTCAAGCAAGCGATATTAAAATCCAAGCCGATCACATTATTAAAACCAAGCATCGCTTAAACACTATTCTTGCTCAAAACAGCGGAAAACCTTACGAACAAGTTGAAAAAGACACCGATAGAGATAATTATTTGTCGGCATTAGATGCAAAAGAATATGGACTTATTGATGAAGTTATCGTAAAGCGTCCGTAGAACTTGGAGATATATGAAAGAAAATAACGAACAATTATTCTGCTCATTTTGCGGAAAACCTAAAAACCTTACTGGTAGACTTATTGCAGGACCTAGTGGAATTTTTATTTGCGACGAGTGTATTCAAGTTTGCCATGACGTTATAAATGAAGAACAGTCGGGTGAAAAGGTTGCCGAAAAGGTAGAACTCTTAAAACCCATCGAGATTAAAGCAAAACTCGATGAATATATCATCGGTCAAGACGAAGCAAAAAAAGTTTTGTCAGTTGCCGTTTATAATCATTATAAGAGAATAAATTCGGTTAAAGACAATTCTTCTGACGTAGAACTCGACAAAAGTAATATTTTGGTGTTAGGGCCTACTGGTAGCGGTAAAACCTTGCTTGCTAGAACGCTTGCTAAGATTTTAGACGTTCCGTTTGCTGTTGCCGATGCAACTACGCTCACCGAAGCGGGTTACGTTGGTGAAGACGTTGAAAATATTCTTCTTAAACTTATCCAAAACGCTGATTTCGATATTGAAAAGGCTCAACGCGGTATTATCTATATCGACGAAATTGATAAGATTGCAAGAAAGGGAGAAAACGTTTCTATTACTCGCGACGTTTCCGGTGAAGGCGTGCAACAAGCACTTCTTAAAATTATTGAAGGTACTGTTGCAAACGTTCCACCGCAAGGCGGAAGAAAACACCCCCAACAAGAATGCCTTAAAATTGATACCACTAATATTTTGTTTGTTTGTGGCGGTGCATTCGTTGGGTTGGAAGATATTATTACTAAGAGAAAGGGGACTAACGCGCTCGGCTTTATAGGTAGTGTAGAAAAAGTTTCCGAAAATAAGGGCGATATGATTCGCGACGTTCAGCCGCAAGATCTTATCAAATACGGACTTATTCCCGAATTCGTTGGTAGAGTGCCTATTACGGTAGGGCTTCATCCGTTAGATGAAAAGGCTCTCGTAAATATCATGACCGAACCTAAAAACGCGCTTATCAAACAATATAAGCGTCTTATCGGGCTTGATAACGTGGAACTTGAAATTACCGACGGTGCGGTTTCAGCAGTTGCTCAAAAGGCAATTGCATTGAAGACGGGGGCAAGGGGACTTAGAACTATTTTAGAAAACCTTATGATTGACACCATGTACGACCTTCCTTCAAGTGATGACGTAGAAAAGGTTATAGTGGATGAAAACGTGGTTAAAAACGGTGCTAAGCCTACTCTTGTAAAAAAACAAATAGCATAATAAAACAGCAGAATAACCAGGAAATCACAAGGTTTTCTGGTTATTCAAAAAAAATTAAAAAAGTTTAAAAAAACTTAAAAAACACAGTAAAAACGTTTGACATTATTGAAAAGGTGTTATATAATAGTTAGGCTGTGTAATCTGGGTTGATACGGGAAGTTACTTAAATCGTACCAAAAACGATAGATAATTTCCGTTGACAAGTGTGGGGGCTAGACCCCTGCGACTAACTTCAATAGAATTAGTATGGGTCATTCGCAGCGACTTAAAAAGTTAAGTATCGGCGAATGATTTTTTTATTACTTAAAATTGACACACACGGCAGAGTTTACAGCACACAGTAAAGTTAGGTAAAAGGAGAAACAAAAATGGCAAGTCAAAAAATTAGAATTAAGCTTATGTCTTACGACACGGAAATGCTCGATCAAGCAGCAGCTAAAATCGTTGAAACGATGAAGAAATCGGGCGCAAAGATCAGCGGTCCTATTCCGCTTCCCACTGAGAAGGAAATCGTTACGATTCTTCGTTCGCCCCATAAATATAAGGATTCACGCGAACAGTTCGAAATTAGAACTCACAAAAGACTTATCGATATCTACTCACCCAACGTTAAGCTTCTCGACAGCATTCATTTGCCCGCAGGTGTAGACATCAAAATTAAATTGTAATCAATAAACATTATATAATATATCGGAGGTGAACTTTATCTATGAATAAAGCAATCATTGGCAGAAAGTTGGGCATGACTCAATTATTCTCTGCAGACGGCAAAGTTATCCCGGTAACGGTTATCGAGGCAGGTCCTTGTCCCGTTGTTCAGGTTAAAACTTTGGAAAGAGACGGTTATTCGTCAGTAAAACTCGGTTTCGACCAAGTTGACGAAAAGACTTTGAATAAACCCGAAGCTGGTTTGTTCAAGAAGATCGGTGTTCCCGCTCAAAAGGTTTTGAAGGAATTCAAACTTGAAGGCGCTGACAGCATGACTGTTGGTCAAGTTGTTACTTGCGACGTTTTCCAAGCAGGTGATAAGGTAGACGTATCAGGCGTGTCAAAAGGCCACGGTTTCACTGGTGTAATTAAGAGATGGAATCAACACAGATTGAAAGAAACCCACGGTGTAGGTCCTGTTCACAGAGAAGTAGGTTCTATGGGTGCAATCAGTAATCCTTCAAGAGTATTCAAGGGCAAGAACATGCCTGGTCAATATGGTAACGAAAGCGTAACCGTATTAAACCTTGAAGTTGTAAAAGTCGACAAAGAAAGAAATGCAATCCTTGTTAAGGGTGCAGTTCCTGGTGCTGTTAAGAGCATCGTAACTTTGAGAAACAGCGTTAAAGCGTAAGGAGAATAAATCATGGCTAATGTTAAATTGTACGATATGAAAGCAAAAGAAGTTGGCACTCTCGAATTACCCGACGCTTTGTTTAATACCGAATATAATGAATCAGTAATTCATCAAGCAGTTGTACAAAGACTTGCTAATGAAAGACAAGGAACCAAGAGCACTCTTACCCGTAGCGAAGTTCGCGGTGGTGGTAGAAAGCCTTGGAGACAAAAAGGTACCGGTAGAGCTAGACAAGGTTCTATCAGAAGTCCTCAATGGGTTAAGGGTGGCGTAGTTTTCGCTCCTAAGTCAAGAGACTTCAGCAAGAAGATGAATGCAAAGGCTAAGGCTGTAGCACTTTTCTCAGCACTTTCACAAAAGATTAGAGACGACGAAGTAATTTTCGTTGACGAAATCAAAGTTGCTGCTCCTAAGACCAAAGAAATGGCTGCATTCTTAAAAGCGTTCAACTTAGAAAAAACCGTGCTTTTAGTTATGGATAACAATGACGAAGCAGTATTGAGAGCAAGCGCAAACATTGAAGCAATTTCAACTATCGCTGCAAATCAACTTAACACCTACGACGTTGTTAAGAATGCGAAAATCGTTGTTTCTAAACAAGCCGTTCAACAAATCGAGGAGGTTTACGGAGAATAATGGCTGCGCATGATATTATAATCAGACCCCTTCTCTCTGAAAAGAGTTATGCAGGGATCCAAGATAAGAAGTACAGTTTCGTAGTTGCTAAAAACGCGAACAAAACTCAAATCAAACTCGCTATCGAAGAAATTTTTGGCGTAAGCGTTGAAAAAGTAAACACAGCAATCGTTAGCGGTAAGTTGAAAAGACAAGGCAGATATGAAGGTTATACACCCGATTATAAGAAGGCCATCGTTCAACTTAAGAAAGACAGTAAGTCGATTGAATTCTTCGATTCATTGTCTTAATCAAATCTCGGAGGAAAGTTAAATGGCTATTAAGAGATATAAACCGACTTCGTCAGCTCGTCGTTTCATGACTGTAAGCGCTTATGACGAAATTACGGCTAAGAAACCTGAAAAATCTCTTCTCGAAGATCAGAGAAAGAGTGGTGGTAGAAACTCACAAGGTAAAATCACCGTTCGTCACATCGGTGGCGGTAATAGAAGAAAATACCGTATTATCGACTTCAAGAGAATGAAAGACGGTATCCCCGCAACTGTTAAGAGCATCGAATACGATCCTAACAGAAGCGCAAACATCGCACTTCTTTATTATGCAGACGGCGCAAAGACTTATATCCTTGCTCCCGTAGGTCTTAAAGTAGGCGATAAGGTTATGAGCGGTCCTACCGCTGATATCAAAGCAGGTAACGCACTTGCACTTAAAGATATCCCCGTAGGTACTATGGTTCATAACATCGAAATGCAACCTGGTAAAGGTGGCCAAATTGCTAGAGCCGCTGGTATGAGCGCTCAAATCATGGCAAGAGATGAAAAATACGTAACCTTGAAGATGCCTAGTGGTGAAATGAGATACATTCTCGCAACCTGCAAGGCAACTATCGGTCAGGTTGGTAACTTAGAACACGAAATTATCAGAATCGGTAAAGCAGGTAAGACCAGACACTTAGGTGTTCGTCCTTCTGTACGTGGTGTAGTTATGAACCCGTGTGATCACCCCCACGGTGGTGGTGAAGGTAAGTCTCCTGTTGGTATGCCGGGACCTGTTACTCCTTGGGGTAAACCTGCTCTCGGTTATAAGACCAGAAAGCACAAGAAGGCTTCCAACAAGCTTATCATTACAAGGATAAATTAAGGAGAGCATCATGAGTAGAAGTGTTAAAAAAGGTTTTTACGTTGAACCCAAACTCTTAAAGAGAGTAGAAGAATTAAACGAAAAGAACGATAAGAAAGTTTTGAAAACTTGGTCAAGATCATCTACGATATTCCCGCAAATGGTAGGTCATACCATCGCGGTATATGACGGCAGAAAACACGTACCCGTATACGTAACCGAAGACATGGTAGGTCATAAGCTCGGTGAATTCGCACCGACTAGAACCTTTAAGGGTCACGGTGGTACTGAAAAATCTACCGGTGGTAGATAGGAGGCGCAAAAATGGCTAAAAATATGAGAGAAAAGACCGCAAGAATTGCGGAAAATAAAGACAGACGCCCCAGAGCGATCGCTAAGCACGTAAGAATCTCTCCTTACAAGGTAAGAGCAGTGCTCGATATTATCAGAGGCAAAAGTTATGTTCAAGCAGTTGCAATCTTGGAAAACACCCCCAAGTCTTCATCTGAACCCATTAAAAAGGTGTTGATGAGTGCTGCTGCTAACGCTGAAAACAACCTCGGTATGAACAAGGACAACTTGTTCGTAGCGGCTTGCTATGCTGACCAAGGTCCCACGCTCAAAAGGGTTATGCCTAGAGCACAGGGTAGAGCGTTCAGAATTTTGAAACGTACCAGCCACATCACTATCGTGCTGGACGCAAAGGCGTAGGAGGAGCGTTATGGGTCAAAAAGTTAATCCGCACGGCTTAAGAGTCGGAGTTATCAAAGATTGGGATTCTCATTGGTTCGTTGGTAAGCAAGATTTTGCTGCTAACATTAAAGAAGATAATGAAATCCGTAAAGTATTAAAGAAAAAATACTATCAAGCAGCAATCTCTAAGATCGCTATTGAAAAGGCTGCAACCAAAATCACTATTACGATTTATACTGCACGTCCTGGCGTTCTTATCGGTAAGCAAGGTAGTGAAATTGAAGTAATTAAAAAGACCGTAGCTAAAATCTGCACTGGCAAGCAAATTTCTGTTAATATTTCAGAAGTTAAGAAAGCTGACGCAGATGCTCAACTCGTTGCTGAAGGTATCGCTGCTCAAATCGAAAAGCGTGTATCTTTCAGAAGAGCTATGAAACAAGCTATCGGTAGATCTATGAGAAGCGGTATCAAAGGTGTTAAGGTAATGGTAAGCGGTCGTCTTGACGGCGCAGAAATCGCTCGTAGCGAAAGTTACCACGAAGGTTCAATTCCCCTTCAAACCTTGAGAGCAAACATTGATTACGGCTTTGCAGAAGCGCACACCACCTTCGGTGTAATCGGTATCAAATGCTGGATTTACAAAGGTGAAGTTATCGGCGCTCCCAAGAAGAAAACTGAAGGAGGCGAAGCTTAATTATGTTAATGCCTAAGAGAGTTAAAAGAAGAAGAGTGCATCGTGGCAGAATGACTGGTAAGTGCACTAAAGGTAATAAGATAGCTTACGGCGAATACGGTTTAGTTGCTTTAGAACCCGGTTGGATCAAATCTAACCAAATCGAAGCAGCCCGTGTTGCTATGACTAGATTTATCAAACGTGGTGGTAAAGTTTGGATTGACATCTTCCCCCACAAACCTGTAACTAAGAAACCTGCCGACAGCCGTATGGGTAGCGGTAAAGGTTCAGTAGAATTCTGGGTAGCAGTTGTTAAACCAGGCAGAGTTTTGTTCGAAATGGCTGGTGTTCCCGAAGATATCGCAAAAGAAGCTATGCGTCTCGCTGGTCACAAACTTCCTGTAAAAACTAAGTTTGTTAAGAGAGAAGTAGTAGCGGAAGAAATCAAAGAAGAAGGCGGTGAAGGTTAATGAAAACGAAAGAACTTCACGAATTAACAGTAGACGAATTGAATGCTAAAGTTAAAGAACTCTCTGAAGAGTTGTTTAACCTTCGCTTCCGTCACGCAATTGGTCAGTTGGAAAATCCCGCAGCTCTCAAAAACTGCAAAAAGGAAATTGCTAAATGCAAGACCATTTTGAGAGAAAGAGAACTCAAGGCTGAAGCGTAGGAGTGTAGATTATGGAAAGAAATTTAAGAAAAGAAAGAGTCGGTATAGTTGTTTCCGATAAGATGGACAAGACTGTTGTCGTAGCCATCGAAGAAAGGGCAAAACACCCCTTGTATAAGAAAACTATTAAGAAAACTCACAAATTCAAAGCACACGATGAAAACAACACTTGCGGCGTAGGCGATAAGGTTCTTATTGCGGAAACCAGAAAATTGTCAAAAGACAAGAACTGGCGCGTAGTTGAAATCATCGAAAAGGCTAAATAAGGAGGCGCACCATGATACAACCACAATCTAGATTAAAAGCGGCAGATAACTCTGGCGCAAAAGAATTGATGTGCATCAGGGTATTAGGCGGCTCATTCAGAAGATCCGGTAATATCGGTGATGTAATCGTTGCAAGTGTTAAGACTGCTACCCCTGGTGGCGCAGTTAAGAAAGGCGACGTAGTTAAGGCAGTTATCGTTAGATCAACTAGCGGTGTTAGAAGAAAGGACGGTACTTACGTTCGTTTCGATGAAAACGCAGCAGTTATCATTGATACTCAAAAACAACCCAGAGGTACTCGTATCTTTGGACCGATCGCAAGAGAATTGAGAGATAAAGACTATATGCGTATCATCTCTCTCGCACCCGAAGTGTTATAAGGAGAAAGAACTATGAAAGTTAAAAAGAACGACACAGTTTTGGTTATAACCGGTAAAGATGCGGGAAAGACTGCAAAAGTTCTCACCGCTCTCCCCCAAGAAAACAAAGTTATCGTTGACGGCATCAACCTTCAAAAGAAACATAAGAAGGCTCGTAGTGCTCAAGACGTTAGCGGTATTCAAACCCAAGCAGGTCCTATCGACGCATCAAACGTAATGGTAGTATGCCCCGTATGCAACAAAGCAACTAGAGTTGCTTACCAAGTTGAAGGGGATAAGAAGGCTCGTATTTGCAAGAAGTGTGGCGCTGTTTTAGATGCTACTAAGGAAGCAAAAGAAGTTAAGAAGGCTACCAAAAGAAAGACCAAGAAAGCGGAAGCAACCGCTGAAGAAAAATAAGGAGGTAACAACAAATGGCTAACAGAATTAAAGAATTGTACGACCAAACGGTTATCTCCGCAATGGTTAAAAAGTTTAACTATAAGAACGTAAACCAAGTACCTAAGCTTGTTAAGATTACTATCAACTCAGGTTTAGGCGCTATCAAAGACAACTCCAAGAGCATTCAACTCGCTCAGAAAGAATTGGAACTCATTTCAGGTCAAAAACCCGTATTAACCCAAGCTAAGAAATCAGTTGCTAACTTCAAAGTTAGAGAAGGTCAAAGCGTAGGTATGAAGGTTACTCTCCGTGGAACTAGAATGTATGAATTCTTCGATAAATTCATTTCAATCGCACTTCCTAGAGTAAGAGACTTCCGTGGTGTTTCTAAAAAGTCTTTCGACGGCAGAGGCAACTACTCTATGGGTGTTAAAGAACAATTGATTTTCCCTGAAATTTCATACGATCAAGTTGAAAGTGTAAGAGGATTCGATATCTGTATCACCACGACGGCTAACACCGACGAAGAAGCAAGAGAATTGCTCGCAATGCTCGGAATGCCCTTCGCAAACAAGTAAGGTATAAGGAGTTAAAAAATGGCTAAAAAAGCAATGATAAATAAGCAGCAAAAGCCTGCTAAGTTTTCCACCAGAGCCTACACCAGATGCAGCATCTGCGGTCGTCCGCACGCTGTACTCCGTAAATACGGCATTTGCCGTATCTGCTTCAGAGAATTGGCTTACAAAGGTCAAATTCCCGGCGTGAAGAAGGCTAGTTGGTAAAGGAGGATAAGAAAAATGACAGACGTTATTGCAGATATGCTTACTAGAATCAGAAACGCTCTGATGGCTAAGCACGAAACTGTTGAAATCCCCGCTTCGAACACTAAGAAAGCTATTGCTAACATTCTTTTGAAAGAAGGTTACATTTCTGGTGTAGAAATTATCGAAGGCGTTCAAGGGACTATTAAAATTACCCTTAAGTACGACGGTAACCAAAAGGTTATCACTGGTCTTAAGAGAGTAAGTAAACCCGGCTTGAGAGTATACGTTGGCACTGATGAAGTTCCCCAAGTACTCGGTGGTCTCGGTATTGCAATTCTCTCTACTTCTAAGGGTATCATGACTGGTAAGGAAGCGAAGGCTGCTCATCAAGGCGGCGAAGTTCTCGCTTACGTTTGGTAATAGGAGGAAGTAAGATTATGTCAAGAATAGGTAACGCACCCATCAACGTACCTGCTGGTGTAACCGTTGAAGCAAAAGACAACGTTATTACCGTAAAAGGACCTAAAGGTACTTTGACTCAGACTTATGATCCCATTATTACTGTTAAGGTAGAAGGTTCAGTTGTAACTCTTACCAGAGCAAATGAATTAGGTACTACCAAAGCTAAGCACGGTCTTTATAGAGCACTTTGCGCTAACATGGTTAAAGGTGTAACTGAAGGCTTCAAGAAAAACCTTATCGTTAACGGTGTAGGTTGGAAGGTTGCTAAGCAAGGTAAGAAAGTTGTTATGAACGTAGGTTTCAGCCATCCGGTTGAAATCGAAGAAATCGAAGGCATCGTTCTTGATTGTCCTTCACAAACCGAAATTGCCGTAAGCGGTATTGACAAAGAAAAAGTTGGTCAATTCGCAGCAATGATTAGAGGCGTAAGAGAACCCGAACCTTATCATGGATACGGTATCCGTTACAGCGACGAAGTTATCGAACGTAAAGTTGGTAAAGCTGCTGGCGGTAAAGGTTAATAAATTTAAAGGGCTTTTAGTGGACGCGCTTAAAGTTTTGGCGCGTCTGCCGAGTGCGCTTTTCGTTAAGAGCGCGAAAAGTTATTAAATAGGAGTTAAAACTATGATTAGTAAAATCAATAAAAACAAAGACAGACTTAAAAGACATAAGAGAGTCAGAGGTAAAATTAAAGGCTGTGCGGAAACTCCCAGACTTTCAGTTTACAGAACCTTGACTCATATTTATGCTCAAATTATAGACGACGTTAAAGGAAACACCTTGGTTACGGCGTCTACGCTCTCTAAAGAACTCAAGGGTACTTTTGAAGGCAAAGACAAGAAGGCGCAAGCGTTCGCTGTTGGTGAACTTCTTGCGAAGAAGGCAAAGTCGAAGAAAATCAAAGCGGTTGTATTTGACCGTGGCGGTTATCTTTACACCGGACGCGTTGCAAGCTTAGCTGATGGCGCAAGAAAGGGCGGCTTGGAATTCTAAAATAATCAAGGAGAAAACGAAAATGGCAAGAGATAATAACAGAGCGCCCAGAAAGGCAGAAGAAAACGACGGTTTAGTTAAGAAGCTTATCTGCGTAAACCGTGTTACTAAAGTTGTTAAGGGCGGTAGAAATATGAGATTTGCAGCACTCGTTGTTGTAGGCGACGGTGCAGGTAAAGTTGGTTGCGCAATGGGTAAAGCTAACGAAGTTCCCGAAGCAATCGATAAGGCAACCTCAAGAGCTAAAAAGAACATGTTCCCCGTAGCATTATGCGGAACCAGTATTCCCCACGAAGTATTGGGCGAATTTGGTAGCGGTAAAGTTCTTATGATGCCGGCTGAAGAAGGTACCGGTGTTATCGCAGGCGGTCCCGTTCGTGCCGTTATGGAAGCTGTTGGTATTACCAACATTAGAACCAAATCACACGGTACTAACAACAAGATTAACTGCGTTAAGGCAGCACTTGCAGGCTTAAAGAGCCTCAGAACCGCTGAACAAATAGCGGCTATTCGCGGTAAGTCCGTAGAAGAAATTAACGGTTAAGGAGGGTACTTTTATGGCAAAGGCAAAAAAGACTGAAACCGGTAAAATAAAAGTTACGCTTGTTAAAAGCACGATAGCGATCTTGCCGCAACACAAGAAAATCGTAGCGGCATTAGGACTTAAAAAGGTTCGTTCTTTCCGTATTCACGAAGAAAACCCCTGCATTCTCGGTATGATTGCAAAGGTTAAGTATCTCGTGAAAGTAGAAAAGATTTAAGTTCATTACTAAATTTAAGGAGTAATAAAATGAGATTAGGTGAATTAAGTCCCGCTATGGGCGCCGTTACTACCAAGAAAAGACTCGGCAGAGGTATTGGTTCAGGTCTCGGCAAAACCAGTGGTAAAGGACATAAAGGTCAATGGGCAAGAAGCGGCGGTGGCGTTCGTCCTGGATTTGAAGGTGGTCAAATGCCTTTAATCAGACGTGTTCCGAAACGTGGCTTCAATAACCATTTTAAGAAAGTTTATAGTATCGTAAACCTTTCTGTTTTGGAAGGTTTGGAAGCAAACTCTGTAGTTGATATGCAAATGCTCGGTGAAAAAGGACTTATCAAAGTTCTTAAAGGCAGCATCGGTTTGAAAGTTTTGGGCAACGGTAGCTTGACCAAAGCGTTGACTGTTAAAGCAGCAAGCTTCTCAGCTTCAGCTAAAGAAGCAATTGAAAAGGCTGGCGGTACTGCAGAACAAATCTAAACCCACTAAAATAGGGAGGGCAAAATGTTTCAGACAATAGTAAATGCGTTCAAAATCAAAGAAGTAAGAAATAAAATTCTTATTACTATTGCCTTGTTGTTTGTGTACAGACTTGGATGTCATATCCCTGTACCTGGCATTGTTGGCTTTGATAGTTTAAACGATCTTTCTTTCTTACAAATTATGAATGCGGTATCCGGTGGTGCATTGAGCACTGGTACGTTCTTTGCAATGGGTATCGGACCGTACATTAACGCATCAATTATTATGCAACTTTTATCAGTAGGTATTCCTGCTCTTGAAAGATTAAGCAAGCAAGGCGAAGAAGGTAGAAGAAAAATCAATTCTTACACCAGAATTGCGACCTTAATTCTTGCAATCGCTCAATCAATCGGTATTTTGGTTGCTTTTGGCGATGCAGGTATTAGATTCGAAATGTTGTTTGGTCAAACTGATTTCGGTAAGGCTGCAAGCTACGTGTTCTTAGTTTTGGTTTACACTACTGGTGCAACGCTCACTATGTGGTTAGGTGAAAGAATTACTGACTACGGCGTATCAAACGGTATTTCATTATTGATTTTTGCCGGTGTATTATCAACCGCTGGTCAAGCAATCTTAGGTCTTTTCCAACAAATGGCAGACCCCGCAACCGCTATGAGCGCAACTTGGAACTTAGTAGGTTTCCTTGCAACTGCAATCGTAATGTTTGCTGCAATCGTAACAGTGCACGAAGCTGAACGTAAAATTCCCGTTCAATATGCAAAGCAAGTTAAGGGAAGAAAAATGTATGGTGGTCAATCTACTCACATTCCCATCAAGGTTAACTCATCTGGTGTTATGCCCTTGATCTTCTCTTTCTCAATCTTGAGTTTCCCTGATTTAATCATCAGCTTATTCAACGTTCCTTCAGATAACTGGTGGACAACTTACGTTGGTGTAAACAGCTGGGTGTACATGGTACTCCTTTGCTTATTGATTTTGTTCTTCTCATACTTCTATAATCAAATTCAATTCAATCCTGACGATATTAGTAAGAGTATTCAAGGAAACGGTGGTTTTATTCCTGGCACTAGACCTGGTAAGCCCACTGCAGATTACCTTAGAAGAGTTTCTAACAGAATCACACTCTTTGGTGCAATCTTCTTAGCTCTCGTTGCTCTTATTCCTTCACTCATCTTCAAGTCAATTGATATTGGTTTGGTTAATGCGTTCAGTGCAACTGGGTTGTTAATCGTTGTTTCAATTTCACTCGAATTTGAACAAGCATTACAATCACAAATTATGATGAAGAATTACAAAGGTTTCTTAAAATAATATAATCATGAAGTTGATATTACTTGGCGCTCCTGGTAGCGGCAAGGGTACTCAAGCGGCGTATATTTCCGATAAGTACGACTTGCCGCATATATCAACGGGCGACCTTTTTAGAGAAAACATTAAGAATAAGACACCCTTAGGATTAAAAGTAAAAGAAGTTATGGATACCGGTAATTTGTGTCCCGATGACTTAACGGTTGCACTCGTTAAGGATAGGTTATCAAATCCGGACTGTAATAAAGGTTACCTTCTCGACGGTTTTCCGAGAGATTTGGCGCAAGCAAGCGCGCTTGACGAGTTTGCAGCGCCCGACAAGGTAATTAACCTTGTTGTAGATTTAGCTAAAATCGAGCATAGAATCACTGGTAGAAGAAATTGCTCTAAATGCAAAAATTCTTTCCATATTGATTTTATCGGCGAAACCAAAGTTTGTCCTGATTGCGGGGGAGAACTTGTCGTTAGAAAAGACGATAACCCTGAAACCGTTAAGGAAAGGTTAGAGGTTTACGAATCTAGCACAGTTCCCTTAATCAATTACTATGCGAAACAAGGCAAGTTAATTGACGTTAACGGTGATCAGTCAATCGAAAAGGTATTCGAAGAAATCGTAAAGGCTTTAGAATTATGATAACGGTTAAATCCGAAGCAGAAATCGCGCTTATGCGCGAAAGTGGAAAACTCACGAAAGAAGTTCTCGACCTTATCGGTAGAGAAATTAGAGTGGGTATGACCACGAAAGACCTTGATAAAATTGCATACGATTTTATTAAATCGTGCGGAGCATATCCATCATTTTTAGGATATTCTGGTTACCCCGCATCAATATGCGCATCAATCGACGATACAGTCGTGCACGGAATTCCGTCAGACGACATCGTGATTAGAGACGGACAAATCGTCAGCATTGACGTAGGTGTTGTCTATAACGGTTGGCAAGGCGATGCAGCTCGTACCTTTATGGTAGGTAACGTAAGCGAAGAAAAACGCAAGTTAGTTAAGGTTACGGAAGAATGTTTCTTTAAAGCAGTTGAAAGTTTAAGAGACGGAACACCGCTTGGAAATATTGGTTATAACGTTCAAAGTCATGCGGAAGCAAACGGTTTTTCGGTTGTGAGAGCATTAGTTGGTCACGGAATAGGCAAAAATATGCACGAAGATCCTTCAGTTCCTAATTATGGAAAGAAGGGAACGGGCATTCGCCTTAAAGCGGGCATGACTATCGCAATAGAGCCGATGATAAACGCTGGTACTTACCAGGTTGAGTTTATGCCAGACGGCTGGACTGTGAAAACAAAAGACCGTAAACCGTCCGCACATTACGAAAACACGGTTGCCATAACCGAAAACGGTGTGGAAATTCTAACCCTTTAAGGTGAAAGATGGCAAAGGTTATATGTCAAGGCGACTTGGTTAAATCATTAGCTGGTCGTGATGGCGGTGAAACTTTTCTTGTCGTAAAAGTTTATGGTAGGTACGCTTATCTAACAGACGGCAAAATAAGAAAAGTTAAATCCTTAAAAAAGAAAAACGTAAAACATCTTGAAAAGTTTTCAAATGCAAGTATAATAGAACTTGCAAAGAAAATAGAAAGGGGATTACCGACGGCAAACAAAAAAGTTTACCTTGCGGTAAGAACCGAAAAAGAAAAAATACAGGAGGATTAAGTTTGTGTCAAAAGACGACGTAATAGAAACCGAAGGCGTGATTGTTGAAGCATTGCCTAACGCAGCATTTAAGGTTAAATTATCAAACGGTCACGTGATAACGGCTTATATTTCGGGAAAACTTCGCATGCATTACATCAAAATCATTCCCGGCGATAGTGTTAAACTTGAAATGAGCCCTTACGATTTGACGAAAGGCAGAATTATTTGGCGAAGCAAAAACTAAAAACATAAACGAATTCCAAAGGAGATATTAAAATGAAAGTAAGACCTTCAGTAAAGCCTATGTGCGATAAATGCAAAGTCATCAAAAGAAACGGTAAAGTAATGGTTATTTGTTCAAAGAACAAGAGCCACAAACAAAGACAGGGTTAATCCCACCGACTTAAATTTCCCTTTATATAAGGGGAAATTAAGCGTGAAAATAACCGCTTAATCGTGTAAGTAGCATTCATTCCACTGCGAAAATCGCGGTTAGGCATTAACATAGATCATATTAAAATAAAAAAGGAAAAAATACGGAGGTATTTGACAAACATGGCACGTATAGCCGGCGTTGATTTGCCAAACAATAAGAGAGTTGAAATCGGATTAACATATATCTATGGAATAGGACTCTCAACGGCAAAGAAAATCATCAGTGAAACGGGTATTAATCCTGACACAAGAGTAAAAGATTTAAGCGAAAATGATATCGCAAAATTAAGAGAATATATTGAACACAACCTTCGTGTAGAAGGTGATTTGCGTAGCGAAGTTAACCTAAACATTAAGAGATTAATCGAAATAGGTTGCTATCGTGGAGTTCGCCACAGAAAGAGCCTTCCAGTTCGTGGACAAAGCTCAAAGAGAAATGCGAGGACAAGAAAAGGTCCACGCCGTACCGTTGCTAAGAAGAAAACGGCAACTAAATAATGGAGGTGTGGTATAATGGCAGCAGCAAAAAGAATAGTAAAAAAGCGTAAAGACGCAAGAAAAGTAGATAAAGGACAAGCACATATTCAAGCATCCTTTAACAACACTTTAGTCACAATAACAGATATGCAAGGAAACACTGTATCTTGGTCAAGTGCAGGAAGTCTTGGATTTAAGGGTTCAAGAAAGAGTACTCCATTTGCAGCACAAATGGCAGCAGAAGCAGCAGGAAAAGTTGCAAGAGAGCAAGGTATGCGCTCAGTAGAAGTTTACGTTAAAGGCCCTGGTGCAGGCAGAGAGTCAGCAATCAGAGCACTCACAAATTGTGATATTGAAGTGACGCTTATTCAAGACGTGTCACCAATCCCACACAATGGATGTAGACCACCTAAAAAGCGTAGAGTATAGAGGAGGAAGGATAAATGGCTAAGTACACAGAATCAAAATGTCGTTTATGTAGACGTGAAGGCGCAAAATTGTTTTTGAAAGGTGAAAGATGTTTCAAGGGCACTTGCGCATTTGAGAAGAGACCAGTCGCTCCAGGACAACACGGAATGGGCAGAAAGAAGATTTCTGAATATGGCTTGCAACTTCGTGAAAAACAAAAATGCAAGAGAATATATGGCGTATTAGAAGGTCAATTCAGAACGTATTATGAAAAAGCTGATAGAATGAAAGGTATCACCGGTGAAAACATGCTATCGCTTTTAGAGAGAAGACTTGACAACGTTATTTACAGAATGGGAATTGGCTCATCAAGAGCACAAGCTCGTCAACTTGTCACACATGCTCACTTTACTGTTAATGGAAAAAATGTTAACATTGCATCATATAGCGTTAAAGCCGGAGATGTCATTGCAGTAAAAGAGAACAAGAAAGACAATAAATACTTCTCTGAAATTAAGCAAATGAAAGTAGGCAATATGCCAAAATGGTTAGAATTCGACCCAGAGACTTTGACCGGAAAGATTATCGCTCTTCCTGTTAGAGATGACGTTGACGTTCAAATCGCAGAGCATATGATTGTCGAATTGTATTCAAAATAATTAAAAAAACAATAAATCAAAATTTTCGATGGATTTTTGCAGGGGGAAAGTTAAAAAGTTCCACATTTAACTAAGAATTCCTGCTTTAATCTATATCGAGACTATTTTTTAGGAGGTAATTTTCTTATGATGGAAATTGAAATGCCAAAAATAGCAGTGGAAGAAAGTGAAGACAGAAGCTATGCAAAAGTCGTAGTTGAACCTTTAGAAAAAGGCTTTGGTCTAACTCTCGGCAATGCGCTAAGAAGGATATTGTTGTCAGCACTTCCAGGTGTTGCTATTCAAAACATTAAGTTTAGCGAAGAACTTGGAATTAAACATGAGTTTTCAGCAATATCAAACGTTAAAGAGGACGTGACGGAAATAATTCTTAACTTCAAGTGCGTAGCATTCAAGTCTACGTGCATGGACAAAGATTATGTCAAGACCTTAAAGTTAGAAAAAGAAGGTCCAGCAGTCGTTAAGGCTGGGGACATAATGTGCGAAGCTGACTTAGAAGTGTTAAATCCTGACCAATATATATGTACGATAGACGAAGGTGGCAAGATTGACGTTGAGCTAACCGTTGGCAGAGGTCGTGGATATCAAGGAGCAGAAGAACACAAGACGGATATTATTGACAATATAGCAATTGACAGTATATATACGCCTGTTAAGAAAGTTAGCTACAGCGTGACGGCTACTCGTGTAGGTCAAAGTGTTGACTTTGACAAATTGACACTTGAAGTGTGGACAAACGGAGCATTTTCTGGTAGAGATATCGTAAGTTTAGCTGCAAAAATTATGGAAGAACACATTAAAATGTTTGTTTCATTATCAGAACTTGGAAATATTGGAATTTTAGTTCCACCAGAAGAAGATAAGAAACTAAAGATTTTAGAGATGACCATTGAAGAAATGGATTTATCAGTTCGTTCATATAACTGCTTAAAGAGAGCAAATATTCACACAGTTGAAGATTTGACTAAAAAGACTGAAGATGATATGCTAAAAGTCCGTAATTTAGGTAAGAAATCACTTGATGAAGTTATATTCAAACTCGAAAGTTATGGTTTAAAATTACAGGACAAGGAGGACTAAACAATGGAAAGAAAATTAGGCGTTAATGCAACGCAAAGATTAGCACTTATAAAGAATCAAGCATCAGCACTTTTATGGCATGGCAAGATTGAAACAACCCTTGCGAGAGCAAAAGAAGTTTCTGCATATGTTTCAAAAATTATAACACTTGCTGTTAATACCTATGCTGATACTATTGAAGCAGAAGTTAAGGTTGCTGATGGAAAGGGTAAAGAAACAACAAAAACTCTTATTAAAGACGGCACTAAAAAACTTAGCGCAAGAAGAAAAATCATGTCAATGGTTAACGATTTGCAAGAAGTAAAAGGTTTCAAAGAAAGCAAGCCAGACTTTAAGAAGAGAACGAGAGCAATCAAATATCCACTTATTGAAAAGATTTTTGATGAATATGCTCCAAAATATGCTAATAGAAAAGAAGAAAAAGGTCAAGGTGGCGGATACACAAGAATTTATAAACTTGGTGTTCGTAGAGGCGACGCTGCTGAAATGGCAATTCTTGAATTAGTTGATTAATTAAAAAAACTCTAATAACCATACTTAAGTTAAGTATGGTTATTAATTTATATGTTTATGTTTTATATAATATCTCTCTACTAATGGTAGATTTTTCCTCACTCAACCATTAGTTCGTTGTTTTTGAAGTTAACAAGTTATATACTGATAGCAAAAGGAAGTGGATTCGTGGATCAAATCAAAATAGGAAAATTAATTGCCGAGTGCAGAAAGAAACTCAAATTAACACAAGTGCAGTTGGCAGAAAAATTAAACGTCACCGATAGAGCCGTGTCAAAATGGGAAACGGGAAGTGCTATGCCAGATTCATCAATTATGCTCGAATTATGTGATATTCTAAAAATTTCAGTAAATGATTTGTTGTGTGGGGAGATAGTTGGAACGGATAATTACGATAAAAAATTAGAAGAAAAATTGATAAAAATGCTAAAACAAAAAGAAGAATCTGATAAAAGACTTTTTTCACTAGAGATTTATATAGGCTTAATGGTATCAATAATTCTTTTTTCATTGATATTCGTTGCTGCATTTGTTCAAATGGAAGATTGGTTAAGGGTAGTTCTTATTTTCATTGGATTTATTCAATTTACAATAGGCATTTCATTTGCAATAAGGATTGAGCAAACTGCTGGCTACTATGAATGTGAAAAATGTGGGAATAGATACGTTCCAACCTTTCGTAGCGTGCTAAAAGCTATGCATATAAATAGAACAAGATATATGAAATGTCCAAAATGTGGGCAAAAATCTTGGCAGAAAAAAGTAATCAGCAAAGAATAATTAGATTAAAAAATAAATATCCACCAGCTAGACTGGTGGATATTTATTATGAAAACAAAATATTATATCATATTAAACCTTAAATAAAAATACAATATAATGATGGAATTATCAAACTTAAAAATTGGAAAAGTTGCAATAATATTAAAATTAAACAATGACAAAATCATTAGGGAAAAACTGATGAAATTAGGGCTTATAAAAGGCGCAAAAATCGTTGTTGTAAGAAAGGCAATCTTTGGTGGCCCAATTCAAATAAAAGTGAGAAATTTCTATTTAGCAATAAGAAAAAGTGAGGCTAAAAAAATAGAAGTAAAATATGACTGAAATCGCAATAATAGGAAATCCTAATAGTGGAAAAACGACCTTATATAACGCTTTAACAGGGGAATATCAAAAGACAGGAAATTGGACGGGAGTGACAACTGAAGCAAGGATAGGTGGCTATAAAAAGAATAAAAACGTAAAAATAGTTGACCTACCAGGAATATATTCTTTAAGCGCAAATTCGCTTGATGAAAAGGCGGTTATTGACTATTTAAAACAAGATAAAGTATCTGCAATAATTAATATAGTTGACGGCACGAATTT
>JAZNYF010000012.1:0-19543 GCA_045594285.1 Christensenellaceae bacterium
ACAAGCGGAAATATTAACTATGAAAATAGCCGTTTTTGGATAACCGCGTATAAAGACAGTTACGTTGCGCCGCACGGCACGTTTACAAATTGCCGCGCAAGCGTTGCGAATATCATAAACAATTCGTATTGCTTCTTACCGTGGACTAACGGGCTTTTACGAATTTACGGCGGCGAGTATTACGCATATACGGGCGACGCGCAAAGACAAAGCGCAGTTGTCGGGCAGAGCGAAGCGAACGCGGTTTCAATCTTGTATGCAGTAAATGCGCCCGTTGGCGCACGGTCGGGCTTTTATCAAACAAATTCTATTTTGCAATGGGTAGACGGTGGCGTCTTAAACTGCACTGACCTTATAAGCGAATTGCCGATTATTACCGTTGCGGGTATAAGCAACATACGCGGCACTATTTCAAAGAACAAAGCGGGCAATATGTAACAAGCAAGGAAAGCAAGGGCGTAAACCCTTGCTTTTTTCTTTTATAGTTTTAATCGGGCGCGTTCAATTTCTGCGCCTATTGCGAATTTGGGGTTGCCCTTGTTTGTTTTAGACGCATACTTGCTGAAATAAACAACAAGGTTGACAACAACCTTGTCGTTTGTAACAACAATGCTTTCAACAAGTTTATTTAATAGGGCTTTTATAACTTCGTGGTCGCCGCTTTCAATATCGGCAATCATAGCGCGGAGCGTTGTAAGTATAAATTCACGGTCAACAACCGTTTTTTTGCTTTGTTCGATCGCGTACAAGTCAATTTCGATTTGTGCTTTTTCGTCGTCGTATTCCTTTTTTGTCAATGCGAAAACTTCGTCGTCAATTTCCTTTGCCGCTTTCATTTTGGCAAGCGCAACTAATTCTTTTAAAATTTCGCCTTTGCGCTTTTTAAGCGTTTTTTCGTCCGCGACGGGTAACGGGTATTTTTCTATTTCTTGTAATACTTCGTCGGCGATTTGGTTTATTATATTTTCGTTCAATACCTTTTCTTTTACTTGCCGCAATACATACGTTTCAAGATGTTCGCGTTTTATATTTTTCAACTGACAATCTTTGTATTGTCTTTTTTTGTTGCATTTATACGAATGGTGGTAATATCTTTTGTCGCCGCGTTTTGTCGATATTGTTGTATTGCCGATTAAATGCCCCACAATGTCACGTTTTGCACATTCGCCGCAAATGATTTTTCCTGTTAAAAGGTAACGCGACTTTGCCGTTTTCGGCTTTGGCTTGCCCGCCGTGCGTCTTTCGATCCGTATTTGTTGCGCAAGCGCAAACGTTGCTTTGTCTATAATAGCGGGTACGGAATTTTCAAAAATAAGTTCGTCTTGCCCTTTCATTTTAAGGCGGCGCGTTCCCGTGTAAAAATCATTATACAGGATACAGCGCACGGCTTCGGCGTTGTACGGGTTGCCTTTGCTTGTAATAAGCCCGTAGCGGCGAAAGCGTTTAGCAATATCCGCGGGCATTTCGCCGTCAATATATCGTTTAAATGCTTCTTTTGCAAATTCGGCTGTTTCTTCGTCGATAGCGTATTTTTTGCGTGGCTTGCCGTCTTCGTCGTCGGCGGGTATAACCTTATAACCGAGCGGCACAGGCGCACCCGTCCAAAACCCCCGTTTTACCATTGTACGCATTGCCGAACTAACGTAGTCGCTTAATTCTTCTGCTTTGTATTGGTCAATATCCGCAAGTATATTCGTTGTTAAACGCCCGCTTGACGTTTCTTCGTCGATATGTTGAGTTGCTGACATTAACTTTATACCGCGTTCGCGTAAAAATTTACGGTATTTATGACTTTCGTATGAGTTACGGAACGCGCGACTTGTTGAGTACACAAGCAACGTTCCCGCCGTATCGCCGCTTTTAATATTTTGTATCAATTCAAAAAACGCGTCGCGAGTTTCGGCGGCTTTTTTACTTGCCGAAGTTGCCGTATCAATATACCATTTACGAACAACCAAATTATTTTTAGCGCAATACGCGTTTATTTCGTCCGTTTGCATTTCGATTGAAACGCCGTCGTCTTGCTTTTGTGAACTGTATCGTAAATACGCGTCAACGTATGTTAAACCCGTTACCATATCGTATAATAATTCTTGCCCTTGCTTGCTGTAATCGTTAATCATAATGTATTCCCCCGTTTACCCCTTTTATTTATATTTCATATTGAGTTTTAACCGCATAATTGCGTCAAACAATTCGTTTTTGCGTTCGTCGCTTATATGTTCGCTTTCAAATACATCTTTTGCCCGCGCTAACAGTTCAAGCACTTCGTCGGCGGGTACAACGCCGAAATAATCAAGACTTACCCCGTAACATTCCGCAAGTTTGCGCAACGTCTTTAAATCGGGTGTACGGCGATCTATTTCGTAATTGGATAACGTCGCCCGTGTTATGCCGACTTTATCCGCAACAAATTGTTGCGTCATTTTTTGGCTTTTGCGCAACGTCTTTAATTGCTGACCGATAGTATTCATAATATTGTCACTTCCTTTACATACATATTTCGTTTGCGTCGCTTATCGTTTTTTGTGACAATATGCAACGCAACAAACACATATTAACACGTAAACGCGACAATATGCAACGCAAATATAACAAATTACACAAAATAGGTATAAAGACTTTGTTTATTATGTAGAATTGTCAGCAAATTGTAAAAAATGTGTTGCAATTTGCTTAATGCTATTGTAATATAGTATCAGACAAAGCGAACACACATTCGTATTATGAAAGGAAAATGAAAAATGAAAAAAGCAGAACAAATCAAATGGTTACAAAGTGTTGAGTGTAGATTGTATTACGAACTCGAACAAGAAATAAATGTTAAAAAACAAAGCAAATATGAAAGAGTAAGGTCTTTACTTGAAAGAATGATTGATAAATATTAAATGATGGGCAACAAAACCGAGGGCGGCTTAATACCGCCCGTAAAGAAAGGAAGTATAAAAATGATTGCTTATTGTGTTTTAGTGTACGACTTTAAAGAACAAACCGCCAACGTATCACAGGAAGCGTACAAAAATTATGAGGACGCCGAAAGGTTTATAAAATCAAGAAGCGACGTAACGAAAATACCGTGGGCGGGATATGACGACCGCAGAAGCGGCGTATTTTGCGGTAAAGATACAAAGTACATTATTAAAGAAATTAGAGTTATTTAACAATAATCGAAACGGCTTTACGCCGTCCGCGGTGGGTTTGCCGCCCCGCGCTGACGAGATAGGCAAAAACAAACGTTTTTCTTTTAAAATTAAAAATTTAAGAAAAACATATTTTTTTATTGAATTTTGCGACGGTATGTTGCGTATAAAAGGGGGTGACACAATGCCAAAAGCACGAAACGGGCTTTATATGTTTAGACACGGTAAAAGGTTATCGCAAAGCGAAATTGCCGAAAAAATCGGTTGTAACCGTGAAACGTACGCGTCGATCGAGAGGGGCGCGCGTAATGGTTCAATGACATTTTGGAACAAATTACAAACGGCGTTTAATATTCCCGACGCTGAAATTGGGGGGTTAATGAGAGTTGACGAGGAATAACCGAAAAATGACCGTTAAATTGATTGAACGGGGCGAACTATTAAACACCCGCGTTATTGCGGAAATCGTTGCAAATAAGATTAGAAAGGGCGACAGCGTATGTTAAACGTTATTGAAGCAATCGAAAAACAATTACAGGCACAAAAAGACGATATTTTCTTTAAAGATTTGCAAATAAAAGATTTAACGGCAAGACTTGCGGCGGCTGAAAATGAACTAAAAAGAAGTAAATCAAAGGGGGTGACACAATGAAAGAAATAATTATTGCGTTAATTATTTGTGTAACGGTTGTCGCTATTATAATTATAAATCACAAAATGGGGAGCGGCAAAAATTAAATTAACGGGCAACCGTTTAAAAGAAGGTTTTAAAAATGAAAATATGTTACAAAGAAACAAACTTTAAAGAAAAAAGTTTATATTTAATCGAAAAAGCAAACGACATTGTAAGCGATTATAAAGAACAGGGGTACGACTTAACTTTACGACAGTTGTATTACCAATTTGTCGCCCGTGATATTATCCCAAACAATCAAAAAAGTTATGACAATTTAGGCGCGCTAATAAATAACGCGCGACTTGCGGGCTTGGTTGATTGGAACGCAATAGAAGACAGAACCCGAAATATTCGCAACGCGTTTCATTGGGAAGACCCAAACGCATTATTGGCAAGTGCCGCGCGTCAATTTGATTTAAACAAATGGGCGGGGCAAAGCGAATATGTTGAAGTGTGGGTTGAAAAAGACGCGCTTGTTGGAATAGTCGGGCAAGCCGCCGAAAGTTACGACGTACCGTATTTTTCTTGCCGCGGGTATGTTTCACAAACTGAAATGTGGGGAGCGGCACAGCGTATTATTAGAAAATTAGAACACGAACACGAACACGCAACAATAATACATCTTGGCGACCACGATCCGAGCGGTAAAGATATGACGCGGGATATTACAGACCGTATAAATATGTTTGCAACGCACCACGGTTTTGACGAATTTAGTATTGAAATACGCCGCGTCGCGCTTGAAATGAACCAAATACAAAAGTATAACCCGCCGCCAAACCCCGCAAAATTAACCGATAGTCGTTGCGGAAAATATATACAAGAATACGGGCGCAGTAGTTGGGAATTAGACGCGCTTGAACCAATGGTATTAGAAAACATAATACAAAATGCAGTTCGCGACCTTCTTAATATTGATTTGTTTAATGAAAAGTTAAAGGAAGAAGACGAAATTAAAAGAAGATTGGAACAATACGCAAAAGACTTTTAAAAAAGGGGCTATAAAACAATGCAAAACGCTTTAAATCTATTTTGGAATGATATTCCCGTTGGAAAGGAAAACGCCGTTACATACGATAAATTATGCGCATTATGGAAATGCGACGCGCGGACAGCCCGCGCAAGGCTTCACACATTAAGCCTTTACGATAACGGCGACAATTTTATATTGATACGTTCGGGCGGCTGTAAAGGGTTTTACAAGACCGACGACGAAAGCGAAATAAAGGCGTATAAACGCGAATGTTTAAACAAAGGGCGAAGCGTATTTGCACCCGTTAAAAAGATAAACCGAGTATTAAGCGCGGACGCTGAACAATTAAGTTTAACAAACAACTTGCGCGTTATTCGTGAAAGCAAGGGTTTAAAACAATCGGACGTTTGCGACAGTATGAAACAATACGACAGGGCGTTTGACAAGTCGTTACTATCAAAAATGGAAAACGGCGTATGTTTGCCGAATTATTACCAACTTTCAAAATTGGCCTTAATTTACGATTGTACGCCGTTTGACCTTATAACAGCAGATTTATATTACTAAACTATAAAAACGCAAATTTGAGCGGTTGCAACCGCTAATAGAAAGGAATAAAACGAAATGTTTAAAAAAACTATAATTTATATTGTTTCTTTCGCTTTTGCTTTAACGCTTGGGCTAAACGGCAGAAGCGCACCCAACGCAGAAACGGCAGACTTCGGCGCGGCGGCGGTTGTTTCCATTACGGAAACAGCCCCCGAAGCAGAACAGCACGAAGCACCCGCGGCAGATTTTCACGAAATAACCGTAACCGCAACGGCGTATTGCCCTTGTAAAAAATGTTGCGGCAAAACGGACGGTATCACAGCAACAGGCACACACGCGACCGCGGGGCGTACAATCGCGGTCGATCCGTCAATTATTCCATACGGTACAGAAGTTATAATAAACGGAAATACATATATTGCCGAAGATTGCGGGGGAGCGGTTAAAGGAAACGCCGTTGACATATTTTTTAACACCCACGAAGAAGCGTTACAATACGGGCGGCAAACAATCGTTGCGGGTGTAAAAAAATAATTGTTTACAGAATATTAACAATTTTCACTTTTCATTTATTTATAATGTCTTTTGTTAGGTGGTGAAAAGCAATGCCAAAACATTGTAAAAAAAGCGATATAAAAACAAAAACCGTTATTTGTCCTGTATGCGGCAGAGAGTTTAAAAGGAAATTAACAAGCGGCAAAAGATATTGTTCGGACAAATGCAGAGAAAAACACAGCAAAGCCCACAGCGCCGAAAAAAACGCTTGGGAATCACGTGTAAAAGAAATGCGGCAAGCAAAAAACCGTTTGTCGCCCGAAGTAGTAAACGAAGGTTATAAATACATACGGGCGGCGGTTTTACAACAAACCGTTGAAGATTACGCAAAAGCACTTATAAAAGGGCATAGCGGGGCAATTATAGCCCTTGAACGTTGGTTTTTATCCGAATGGGGGCAAGCCTATTCAGAAAATAACGGCGAAAAAATAATTGCGCGTGTACGCAAAGAGTGCGGCAGAGAAAAGAGGGTTTAACAATGGCGAAGCAAAAACAAACACAAATTATCAGTAAGGGCAAAACGATTTATTGTGTAACTTCCGTTCCGTACCCGCCCGAAACTGTACGGGAAATGAAAAAAGCGGGGTACAAAATAAAGGTGATTGAAAATGTTTAGTTTAAAACCTTGCCCGTTTTGTGGCGGTAAAAACCTTGAATACGGCGGGTATTGGAGTTCAAAATTTGTCGGTTTTTATGTGCATTGTAAAGATTGTGACGTTTCGGCAACTCCAAAAGGAACAAAGCGGGCGGCAAAAAAAGCGTGGAACAGGAGAGCAAAAACAAAATGACAATACATATATTTGATACCGATATAGCCGTTAAATATGGCGTAAATGCCGCCGTATTGCTTCAAAATTTAGGCTATTGGATAAAGCAGAACGAAGCAAACCAAACAAATTATTACGACGGCTATTATTGGACGTATAACAGCCGCCGCGCATATCGCGAATTATTCCCGTATATGAGCGAAAGACAAATAAATACAGCGTTTCAAAAACTTATTGACGACGGACTTGTTATTACAGGAAATTACAACAAAATCGCATACGACCGTACTTTGTGGTATGCACTAACACAAAAAGGAAAAAGCATTTTACATTTTGACATAATGGAAAACGCCGAAAGTCAAAATGGAAACAATCAAAACGAAACACCTATACCATATATAAACACAGATGTTTTAACAGATAAAAAACCATATAAAACAATCGTTGAATATTTAAACGAAAAAGCAAAGACCGCTTACAAGTCAAAAACAAAAGATACGCAAAAGCATATTAACGCGCGACTTGCCGAGGGTTACACCGTTGACGACTTTAAAACGGTTATTGATAAAAAGTGTACCGAATGGATCGGCACGGATTGGGAAAAGTTTTTACGCCCGTCAACGTTATTCGGTACGAAGTTTGAACAGTATTTAAACGCACCGACAACAGGGCGCAAAACATACGGTACAAACGGTATAGAAATAAACACAAACGCGCCCGACGATTTGGCGGGCATATTGTAAAGGGGAATAAAAATGGTAATTTATAAACACGAATTTAATTTTAAAAACGAAGTAACAACAAATCAAATAGAAGTAGAAGAAAAGACAAAAATATACGTTATTTTAAAAGGTGACGCTTGGCGATCGCGAATATCAAAAAATGATATTGGAAAAATACTTGGAAATTTTGGTGTTTCTATGTACACTTTAACGCCCGACAACACGCCTTTTATAAAGGCACTTATTGAAAGAACCGAACGCGATATTGAAAGTTTTAAAAATAGACTTGAAATCGCGGTTGCAAGAAAAACAAAATTACTTAAATTGTTAGAAAAACAATAAAAGAACGGGAGCGGAAACAAAATGAGCATTGAAAGAAAGGTTAAAAGAGATTATTTAAAAAACCGTATTCAACGAATGGAAAATACGGCAAGAAAGCATAATTTAATTTGTTGCAATAAAAAGGTAATGAAATTCAATAAATTAAAAAGTAGTGAAACAACGCTTTGTTTTGAATGTAGCGTTTGCGGCAAAGAAACGTTTGTTGCAAGAAGAAAATAAAACGGGGGAGCGGTTAAATGATAACAATAGTTTATACAATATTATTCTTTGTAATTGGTTTTTGTTTTGGCGTTTTGTACGAAAGTAAGCATACATTAAAAGTGCTTGAAAAAATGAAAAAGCAAAACGACGAATGGTCGTTATTATGTAAAAAGCAAAACGAAGATTGGGTGAAATATTGCGAAAGCCTTATTGAAGAAATAAATGTTTTAAAAGGTGGGTAAAAAATGAAATCAGTAATGTTTAGTATAAACCGCCCGCACACCGACAATATAAAGATTTGTGCAAAAAGAAGCGAGTTGAGAACAAGACCGCCAAAAATAAACGAGCCATACAAAGCGTTTATTTACGAAACTAAAACAAATGGCGGTTGCGGAAAAGTTATAGGGGAATTTACCGCATTTAACGAATGTACATACCGTATGTGTATGGGTGTACCGAAACACTTGGTTTTAAGCGCTTGTATATCGGAAGAAGAAATTTGGGCGTATACAAACAAAGGCGAAAAAGACTTAACCGAAATTTCAATAACAAACCTTGTAATCTATGAAAAGCCAAAAAAATTGAGTGAGTTTAGAAAAGCGGGTTTTATGACGGAAGAAGATTGGCTTGCCGCTCTTTATCCAAATACACATTGCCATTATGAAGCGTGGGCGCAAAAATTTATTATTAAAAGACCGCCGCAAAGTTGGTGCTTTGTTGAGGAGTTGAAAAAATGAGTTGTAAAGATTGTTTTCATTATGAAGCGTGCAAAGGAACATATTCCGAAGTTAGGAAAAACCCGTTATATGAATTTGACGGCGAAATGTACGCCGATAGCGGTTGCGAAACTTTTAAAGACAAAAACCGCGTTGTTGAATTGCCGTATAAAGTGGGCGACAAAGTATATCAATTTTTTTCGGGCGGCGGCATAAGAGAAGAAACAATAACAGATATAACGATTGTTTTAGACCGATACGACCCGCCGTATTTAAAGTTTGATACACAAACGAAGATAAACGGCGGTATATATTCAAGTTTTTTTAATGGTAATTTAATCGACAAAAAGGTATTTCGGAATAAAGAGGAAGCAGAAAGGGCGCGTAATAATGAACTTTGAAAGCGTGATAAATAGCATTGAAGAAAAAGCCGCTGACAGCGTGAGAGCGGAACAGGGCGACTATATAATTGACGGGCTGTTATATTGCGGCAAGTGTAATACTCCAAAGCAAACCCGCGTTGAGGTTTTCGGCAAAGTACGTACGCCGTATTGTTTATGTAAATGCGAGGTTGAAAAGCGACAAAAGGAAGACGAAGAACGGGAGCGGATCGCATTTGAAAAGCGTATACAAAATATGCGCCGCGTTGGTTTTCCCGACGACGAAATGCAAAATTGGACGTTTGACAAGGACGACCGCGCAAACGAGCGTATAACAGGCGTTGCCCTTAAATACGTTGAAAACTTTAAAATTATGCGTGAGAGCGGGAAAGGGCTTTTATTATACGGCACGGTCGGAACGGGCAAAACGTTTACGGCGGCTTGTATTGCAAACGCGTTAATTGATAAGGGTTATCCGTGTTTAGTAACAAACTTTGCAAGGCTTATAAACACAATTTCGGGAATGTATGACGGTAAGCAAGAATATATTGACGGGTTAAACCGCTTTTCGTTGCTTGTAATAGACGATTTGGCAAGCGAAGCCGACACAGAATACCGAAACGAAATAATATTTAACGTGATAGACAGCAGATACCGCGCGGGGTTGCCGCTGATAATAACAACAAACTTGACAGGCGAGGAAATGAAAAACCCCGCCGACGTGCGAAAACAACGTATATATTCGCGGCTTTTTGAAACGTGTTTACCGCTTGAAGTTAAAGGCAACGACCGCCGCCGCGAACGGTTGAAAAAAGATGTAAAAGCGTATTCCGCTTTATTGGGGTTGTGACGGTATGCAACAAAAAGTAATAGTTGACACGATACTTCTTGACGGTAAAGAAGTAACCGTTTATTTGTGCAACAGGCAAGCAAAATGCAATAAAAGTATACTTTGCGGCAATGAATGTAAATGCACGTTTAAAGAAGAATACGCCGTATATACGGGCGAACAACAAACGAAAGGAAGTTGACACAATTTGAAAATCGGTTTAATTGACGTTGACGGGCATAACTTCCCAAATATACCGCTTATGAAAATATCAGCATATCACAAAAGTAAAGGTGATACCGTCGAATGGTACGACGCTATGTTTAGCGGGCATTTAGACAAAGTATATATATCAAAAATATTTTCGTTTTCGCCCGATTATCAATACTTTATAGACGCTGACGAAGTGCAATACGGGGGGAGCGGTTATTGTATAACGGTAAATGAAAACGGCAAAGAAGTTTACGACAGAACAAAGGATATACCGTTACCGTATGAAATAGAACACATATACCCCGATTATTCACTTTATCCCGAAGCGACGAAAAAAACGGCTTACGGCTATTTAACGAGAGGTTGCCCGCGTCAATGTAGTTTTTGCCATACAAGCATAAAAGACGGCACTATTTCGCACAAAGTCGCCGAATTAAGCGAATTTTGGAACGGACAAAAACACATTGTTTTATTAGACCAAAATATACTTGCTTGTAAAGATTGGCGCGAATTGTTGCAACAGTTGATTGACAGCAAAGCAACGGTTGAGTTTAACGGCGGTCTTGATATAAGACTTATGACCGAAGAAAAAGCGCGCTATATATCCCAAATAAAACAAAAAATTGTTCACTTTGCGTGGGATTGTTACGGGGATAAAGAAAAGATTTTACCCAAATTTGAAATGTTTAAACGCATTAGCGGGTTTTCGGAAAGAAAAATGATAGTTTATACTATTACAAATTTTGATACAACAATAGAACAAGATATTGAAAGAATTGAAACGCTTAAAAAACTTGGGTATTGGGCGTATGTAACAATTTATAATAAAACGAGTTTGCCGAAAGGACATATTTTAAGAAAATTGCAACGGTGGTGCAACAATAGAATTATCTTCGGGAGCGGCATTACATTTGAAGAATATTTAAAGGGAAATGCAAAATAACTTTGAATTTTTACAATGTGAGGAAAAACAATGTATAAAACAATAAAATTACTTGAAAAAAACAAAAGCAAAATGACGCAACAGCAATTTAAAACATTACGCGGGCAATGCCGCGCGGGTGACATAGACGGGGCAATTAAAGGGCTTCGCCGCATTTTAAGAAAGCGAGGGTAACGGAATAAATGAGTTACGGACGATTTAACCCGTTTTATGATTTGCAAAAAGCCACAAAGTATAATAATAAAAAAGTTACGCTTGACGGCATAACGTTTGACAGCCAAAAAGAAGCAAACCGATATTGCGAATTAAAGTTATTACAACGCGCGGGGCAAATACAAAACCTTGAATTGCAAAAAGAATTTGAATTGATACCCGCACAATATGAATATTACCCCCGCTATGGTAAAAGCGGTAAACGGTTAAAAGACGGTGAAAGGTGCATTGAACAAAGTTGCGTATATAAAGCGGACTTTGCATATATAGAAAACGGTAAAACCGTTGTTGAAGACGTAAAAGGTTATCGCGATCCAAAAGGCGCGGCGTATGCAAAGTTTGTAATAAAGCGAAAACTTATGTTGCACGTTTACGGTATAAGGATAAAGGAAGTATAAAAATATGAATAGTAAATACATATTCCCGATAGCGTTAATAATTTTGGACGTGGGAGCGGCTATCATATACGCATTAAATAAAGATTGGAAAATGTGTATATATTGGATAGCGGCGGCGGTTTTAAATTGTTGCGTGACGTTTTAGGGGGAAAACAAAAATGAATTTTCTTACTACCAAAATAGAACAAGCGCGCGAGTTTTTAACAGGCAAAAAGAAAGAAAACTATTTACCGTTTTTATATGAAATAGACGAAAAAGAAAATTTGCAAGACGAAAGCAGTTGGGAAAAAGAAAACCCATATTTAAAAAAGTGAGGTAAAAGCAATGGCGGCATTAGACGGAACAATTACGTTTGAAACGGGAGAGTATCGCCCGTGTTTGGTAAGCGATAATAACACAGGTGCAATACACAAAAAACGCGTGGCGTTGTTTCATAGGTGGGTAGATATTGAACAACCGACACTTAAAATAAATACCCTATGCGGCGTTGATACGGTAAACGAAATTGTAAAACGATTTAAAGAAAATCAACTTATACCGAACGACACGGATATTATAAAATACAAGTGTACGTATGGACTTGTAGAGTATGACGACGGAACGGTTGCAGAGGTCGAACCGTGCAAAATACAATTTGTTGATAACAAAATAAAGGGATACGCATTTTAATTAAAGGGGCGGGCGACCGTCCTTTTTTTTGTGCCGCTTCGCAACTGTTTTGTTATAATTATATTATAAAGTCGCTATTTTGCGACTATTCGTAACAATTATAAAAACGGGAGCGGAAACAATGAAATTAAACAGCATTTATAATATGGATTGTTTAGAGGGTATGAAAAGTATTCCCGAAAATAGCGTTGATATGATTTTAACCGACTTGCCGTACGGGGTGACCGATTGCGAATGGGATAATATAATACCGTTTTCGCCGCTTTGGGAACAATACAACAGGATCGCAAAAGAAAACGCGGCGATTGTTCTTTTTGCGGTTCAGCCCTTTACAACAAAATTGATACATAGTAATTTAAAAAACTTTCGTTATTGTTGGTATTGGAAAAAGAACAACGTCACGGGCGCGCCGTTCGCAAAATCACAACCCATGCGTTGTATTGAAGATATTTGCGTTTTTTCGGCTGAAAAAGGGAACGCGGGGGAGTATATCGGTTTACGTCAATATTTTCTTAATGAATTAAAACAAAGCGGCTTAAAAAGAAAAGATATTGACAATTTGTTATGTAATAAAATGTCAAGTCACTATTTCACAAACGGAAAACAATTTATAATACCGAGTAAAAAGGACTATGAAAAATTACAGGGTACGGGATATTTTCAAAGGAATTACGAAGATGTTAAAAGGGAATTTGTCAAACAAAACCGTCGCCCGATATATAACCCGCAAGGACTAAAGAAATTAGAAAAACCGAAAATAAGAAAAACCGACAAAGAAGAAAGTTTATACCATATAAGGACAACCAAACAACAGCGCGTACAAAAATACACAAATTACCCCGTACACCTTTTGTATTTTAACAATGAAGCGGCAAGCAATAAAAACAGATTGCACCCGACACAAAAGCCGCTTGCATTATGCGAATATCTTATAAAGACATATACCAACGAAAACGACGTTGTATTTGATAGTTGCGCGGGGAGCGGTACAACATTAGTTGCCGCAAAGAAAAACGGGCGGCAATACATAGGTTTTGAAGCCGCTGAAAAATATTATAATACAGCCGTTGAAAGGCTTTTTAATTGCTGTTAATATCGCGACGTTGCGCAACATATAAACACAAAAATAAAAAAGTTGTTGACAAATACAATATATGGTAGTAATATTATTTTAGAATAATTTTTATACGGTTTGTTTTGGGGTGAAGCATTGTTAATAAATTTAATATTGCGTTCGCCCCTTATTTTATATTAAAGGGGTTGTAAACAATGGCGGGCAGAAAAAGCACATACGATACAATAATTGTCCCGCGCATTGAAGAAATAAAAGAATGGTTACAACAAGGTAAAACCGATAAAGAATGTGCGAAAATGCTTGGTATTACTCCCCGTACGTTTTCAAAACATAAAAATTCTATTTCTTCTTTTTCTTCTATCATTAAAAACGAAAGACAACCGAAAGTTGAAGAAATAGAAAACTCTATGTTTGATAGTGCAATAGGCTTTACAAAAAAAGTACAAAAAGCAATGAAGTTAAAAACGGTCGAGTACGAAAACGGTAAAAGATTACGCGAAACTGAAAAAATAGAATACTATACCGAGGAAGTTTATATACCACCGAACACAACGGCGGGAATATTTTTATTGAAAAATTGGGGCGATTACACAAACGAGCCGCAAAATTTAATATTAAAAAAACGCGAATTAAAACTTAAAGAGAAGATAGCGGAAAACGGTAATTTTGATTTGGAGTGATTAAAAAATGTCGGACAGAAAATATTATGTACTTTGCGCCGATAATTGCAAGTTTGAGAGTATGACAAAAGAACAAATACTTGCGGCGATCGAACAAGCCGTATCGACGGGCAAAATAACAGATATTGACACGGGGTTTGTTACAAGTTTAAAAGAGCAGAACGCAAACAAGGCTTTGACGTTTTGGGTTGGAACAACCGCCGAATATAACGCATTGCCCGAAAAGGCTGACAACTGTTTTTATATTTTGACCGACGACACAATGGCAGAGGATATAAAATTAAATATTGAAGAAATAAAAAATGATATATCATTATTAAATACTAAATTTACCGACACTGACGACAGAACGTTAAAATTAGAAACGGAACAAAAGAAAAAAGGCGTTGTGCTTTATGGTGGCGAGGGTGTTCCGTATGGGGAATATTCACGACCCGAACAAGCGGAATACGTTATTGAAAATATAATAAAATATTCTTTGGTAAAAGTAAAAACAACGGGTAATGCTTGGGTTATATGTAATGTTGAAATTGATACAACGAATAACACGTATGTAATAACGGGAGCGGGAAACAGTACGGCGGTAAGCGAAGAAGCCGCGGGCGTTACACTTGTAAATATATCAGGCAAATTAAAAACACTTAGTGGCGTTGTTTATGGCTTTATGAATACAAACCATACAGTTGAAGTTACAAGCGCTTCGACCGACGGCGGGGTCGCCTTAGATGTTTTAGAAATTGTCGGCATTATGTGAGGTATAAAAATGGCTAAAATAAACGGCAATGATATTTTATTTTCAGTACATTTGCACACGGGGAGCGGCGGCACGTCCGACGAAACCGTTTTAAATGCGTTAGACGCTTTATTTGATTTACCAAACGAAGAACAGGAGTTATAAAAAATGCCACAATTATTATTTACACCCGTACAACATACCGTTGAACTTGAGGGCGACGAAGCAAATATATTTATAGCGTCAAAACACGACGGCGACGGCGTAGTTTGTATTAAATGCAATGAACTTGCCGCATTTATAATAAATCAAATGCACCCCGAACACAAACCGCGCACAGAAATTATAACGGCTGTTTTGGAACGTTACCCCGAAATGACCGAAGAAGAAGCAACCGAAGAAGTGAACGGCGTTATTGAAAAGTTGCGGGCGGCAAATTCAAGCGCACAGAATTAAAAAGGGGGTTTAAATAATGGCAACGATTGAAGAATATTTAACCGAAGCCGAACGGCAACGCGCTTTATTGCAAGAAAAGTTACAAAATAAAGGCGTTTCGGCGTTAGGCAAGCCAACATATAACACCCTTGTTTCAAAGGTTGACGACATATTACAAAAAGACGGGGTAACGTTTGGCGGTTGGACACCGACGAAAAACGAAGAAAAATTTACAATTTCAAATATTCCGTTTTTACCCGCCAAAATTTCAATTTGTTGTGATACGGTTTTAAACAATAAAATTACAGCGGCAAAACCGATTGTATATATAGGGGTTTTAAATGCCGAATTAAATGACACAACGGTCGAAACGATTAACAACGGTACGAATACAACCGTATTTGTGAGCGAAATTCCCGTTGAAATAACTATTGAAGGCGAAGACGGTTTATATAGCGTTACTTTATCACTTGAAGAATTTAACAAGAGCGCAACAAGACCGCATTATTTTAGAGCAAGTACGCACAAATGGTGCGTTGCTTCGGAAGATTGGATAAAGTTATGAGATATTTCAAAAAAATAGATAATGACAATTTAATCGAATTGAAAGCGACAGAGTTTGAATGTTCGGGAGCGGAAGAAATAGAGCGCACCGAACACGACGGCTTTTGTTTGGGAATACGTGTTTTTATTGGCGGTGAAGACGAAACAAAGGTTAAAAGCGATTTAAACAAGGACGGATATTATGACAAATGAAACGTTACTTGCGTTAAAGGGTGATATTTTTGTTGGCATAAAAGCGGAAACGCACATTGACGCAAACACGGTTGTTAAAATAAAAAAAATCATTGCGGGCAACGCTGAATTTGACCCCGAATATGATTTAAACGGCGACGGCGTTATTAACGCAATCGACCTTAATTTGGCGCGTGACATAATTTTAAACGGTTAGTAAATCAAAATAAGCAAGGGGGCTTAAATTGGCTTACATAAACGGAAACCAAATATTAAATACAATAGTTTTAATGAATGATTACAACGACGGTTACGAACAGGGGAAACAAGACGAATACGACAAGTTTTGGAATTTGTTTCAACTTGAAGGACATAAAAGAGATTATACGGGGGCATTTGCAGAGGGGAACGAAAAAAGTTGGAGTTTAGGTTTTACGCCTAAATATTCAATAATAGCAACAGGCAACATATACCGTATGTTTTTTCGTTTTAATTATGCGGGAACCGATCCAATTGATTTAGTTGAGTTTTGCCAAAACAACAATATTGAACTTACTATAAATACAAATTACGCTTCCGACGATTTGTTTTATCAAGCAAAAATAACAAGAGTGCCGCCAATTACGATAAACAAAGCATACAGAACATTTTATGAATGTTCATATTTAGAAACGATTGACGGGCTAAACATATTAAGCGCGGGCGAATGTGTAAAAGCGTTTGAAAAGTGTACAGCGTTAAAAAACATTACGTTTAACGGTGAAATTAGGTGCAACGGAATTGATTTAAAAGAATGTAAAAACTTGACCGTTGAAAGCCTTTTAAGCCTTTTAAACGCTTTAAAAGATTATTCCGCAAGTGCGGGCAATTATACTGTTACATTAGGAACAACAAACCTTGCGAAATTAAGCGACGAACAAAAGGCGATCGCAACCGCCAAAGGGTGGTTATTAGAATAATAAGGATATAAAAACATTGCAAAAAATAAATTTATAAAGAGGGTATGGAAATGTTAAAAGGTATTGACGTAAGTAAACACCAAAGCGTTATTGATTGGGAAAATGTAAAACCAAATATTGATTTTGCAATTTTACGTTGCGGGTTTGGCGGCGACTTTACACATCAAGACGACATACAATTTAAAACGAATGTGACTGAATGTGAAAGATTGAACATTCCTTTTGCTGTATATCTTTATAGTTATGCAACAAGCGAAGAAAAGATTGACAGCGAGGTTGCACACGCTTTACGCGTCATTGGCGTTCATAAGCCTTTTTGCGTTTATATTGATATGGAAGATAATACAACCGCGTCGCTTGGTAAAACGAAATTAACGGCATTTGCAAAAAGATTTTGCGAATCAGTAAGGGCGGCGGGCTTTAACGTCGGTGTATATGCAAATCAATATTGGTTTAATACTTTTCTTGATGTTGCCGCATTGCACAAGGCGGGTTATTCGATATGGTGCGCCAAATACTCCGACACCGCGCCGAATATTTCTGCGCCGTATGACATTTGGCAATATTCGTCACAAGGACGCGTAAACGGCGTACGCGGTAACGTTGATATGAACTATATGTACAACGATATACGTAAAGTTGCTTTAAAGGCAGAAGTCGAAATTGTTAAAAAGTCGGTTGACGAGATAGCCGCCGAGGTTATCGCGGGCAAGTGGGGCAACGGCGAAGACCGTAAAAACAAGTTGACCGCCGCGGGCTATGATTATAAAGCCGTGCAAACTATCGTTAATAAAAAAATGGCAGAAAAAGAAGCGGCAAAAGATGTTACATACACCGTAAAAAAAGGTGATACACTTTCGGGAATTGCCAACAAGTACGGAACAACATTTCAAAAAATCGCCGCCGACAACGGTATAACAAACCCAAATAAAATTTATGCGGGGCAAAAACTTATTATAAAAAAGTGAGGTTTTAAAAATGTCAAAAGCAAAGTTTTTTAAATGGTTAAAAGCCGCGGGAATAAGAGCGGTAAAGACCGTTGCACAAACAATGATTGGAACCATAGGAGCGGCACAGGCGATCAGCGACGTAACTTGGGCGTTTGTTTTTTCCGCTTCCGCACTTGCGGGCGTTATTTCGCTTTTAACTTCCGTTGCGGGCTTGCCCGAAGTTAAAGAATAATGTTTACAAGCCTTGAACAGTTTTACAATTCGGACGAATGGAAAGCGACACGGGCAAAGATAATTGACGAACGGCAAGACGAAGAAGGTATTGTACATTGTGAATTTAGCGGCGTTTCGCTTAACAATAGTTATGAGATTATCGCACATCACAAAACGCCGCTTACAATGGATAACGTCAACGATTATTCAATATCGCTTAACCCGTCAAATATTATGCTTGTATCGTTCAAAGCACACAACGAAATACATAACCGATTCGGGTTTAAAGCGTCACGCAAAGTGTATTATGTATACGGTGCGCCGTGTAGTGGTAAAACGACGTTTGTAAACAGCATAAAAGGCAACAGCGATTTAATATGCGATATAGATAATATATGGCAATGTATAACAGGCGGGGCAAGGTATGAAAAGCCGCCCGCGCTTAAAACTAATATGTTTGAAATACAACGTTGTATTTTAGATATGATAAAAAACCGATTTGGAAATTGGGAACGTGCTTTTATAATTGACGGCGGCGCGGCTAAAACACCGAGAAGCAACCGTATAAACAATTTGGGCGCAGAACCAATATTTATTGATACCGACAAAGAAACTTGTTTACAGCGGCTTTATAACGACAATAACAGGACGCAAGCGCAAAAAGCCGAATGGAAAAAGTATATTGAAAATTGGTTTAATGAATATCAAGCGTAATGCGCTTTGATATATAGAATTTAATTCAATACCGATAACGCGGTGGGGAATAAATACCGCGTTACAATATGCACGGGCAAAGAGTGGGTTTAGAGGTCTATTTCCTAAACAACAACGGTGCAAGTCCGTTGCCGTGCGGTCAATCCTCCGAGATAAAAAACAATGCAACGGCGTTTTTCCTTTATGGTTTTATATGTTGCAAACAACACATAACGCGAGGGGGGAAGCAACACA
This sequence comes from Christensenellaceae bacterium, assembly GCA_045594285.1. Lineage (GTDB taxonomy): Bacteria > Bacillota > Clostridia > Christensenellales > Borkfalkiaceae > UBA1259. Next base: position 19,015 of record JAZNYF010000012.1, read on the forward strand.
ATGACAGAAGGCATAATAATTGCAATAATCACGTCGGGGCTTTCCCTCATTGGCGTTGTTGTAACTGTTATATACGGCAATAAAAAAACAACAAAGGCGGTAGAGGAAAAAACCAATTTGACGTTATATCGTATTGACGAATTGGAAAAGAAGCAAGACAAACACAATACTTTAATTGAACGTATGTATAAAGTCGAAGAAGATATAGCAGTTTTAAAAGAACAACACAAGGTTGAAAAACACCGAATAAACGACCTTGAACAATTCCATAAACCACAATGAAATTAAACAATACAGGTAACGCGGGTATATATTTAATTAACAATCCTTACGGTTTTAGATTAAATATAAATCACCCACAAATTAACGATTTATACCGACGTTATAAACGTTGGAAAGGTTTTATAGGGCATTATCCTATAACAGACGCACAGCGGCGGGAATTTGAACAATATATTTTCAATTCACACAAAAATATAACCCCCCCGTAAAACAAAAAATATTTTCATTTTAAATACTGTGCCGCCCC
>JAZNYF010000013.1:0-93623 GCA_045594285.1 Christensenellaceae bacterium
TAGGATATAGCAATACCCACTTTGACGAACTTTTTTCGCCGTGGTCACCAAATAGGTCACCAAATTTTATTTTAGCCGTCTGCCGTATCGCCAAAATGCACGATTTTGAGCAGTTTTCGCATTGTTTTGCCCCGTTTTGATGGGTTCATTTTAGGAATAACACACCCTTAGGAGAGGGTTGATATATTCATTGAACTGAGGAGCGCAAATCTTAAACTGCTTTCTTATTGTACTACAAAAGTAGATTAGTGTCAAATATACGGCGCGCTTTAGTAAATTTAATTTGTTTTTAAGTATATAAGCAAGCGTTAAAGGGAAAAATTACGATAGTTTCAAGTAACCATTATACACCAAAAATACATAAACTAATAGTGGGAAATTACTTGAAACGTCGGAGACCGAAATGATAAAGAGAGGAGAATTATATTATGCCGATTTAAGCCCCGTTGTCGGCAGCGAACAAGGCGGAATTCGCCCTATTTTAATAGTTCAAAACGATACTGGGAATAAATACAGTCCAACGATTATTGCGGCGGCAATTACCAGCAAATTAAACAAAGCAAAACTCCCCACGCACATTGAAATTAACGCAAACGAATTCGGCTTAGTGAAAGATTCCGTAATACTTTTAGAACAGATCCGCACACTTGATAAGCGTAGGCTTAAAGACCGAATCGGTGAACTATCCCCTACGACGATGAGAAAAGTAAACACCGCCCTACTTATAAGCCTTGGTTTTGAAGAAAACACAAAATTTATAAACTGATAAGTAATTTAATAGCGCCAACCTTTTTAGTTTGGCGCTATTAAATTATAAAATGTTATAAAATTTCGATAACGTCATCGTATTTTTTGCGCACTTTATTTCTTAGCGGGCTATCCGAATAGCCGAGCGCAACGGCGATATTACAATGCTCGCCTTTCTTTAAACCGACTGCATCACCTATCAAATCTTGATTAACCATACCGATTATGCAAGTTTCAACGCCCATGCTTTTTGCAGTTAACGTAATATAAGCGCATAACTGACCAACGTCGTACTTAACGAAATGGTTTCTATCAAATCTAACCCCTTCTTTAAGCGTTGCCTGTTTATCAGCAAGAACTATAAATGCTTTAGCATTTACTAAAAACTTATTATGCCCTTTTGAACCCAACGCTTTTGCAGTTTTTTCAAGTCTTTCCGGTTCGGTAACGACGTACATTTTCCAAGGCTGAGAATTACATGCTGACGGTGCAAGAGCGGCTTGCTTAGCAATCTCTACAACCAATTCTTTATCAAGCGGCTTATCGTTAAAATTGCGGCAAGATTGGCGTTCATTTACTAATTTTGTAAAATATTCTTTCATATATCGCTCCAAAATGTTTTTTCATAAATATTATACTAAACGAAAAAGCGTTTTGCAATAGTTTTATAAAATATTTTGCTAAAACTTTATAGCCTTTTCTTTGCGATATCTCTCAACTGCTTGCAAATATTTTTCCGATAATTTGAGCGTATAGCGTTGCTTAGCGTCGTAGTCGAGCGTGTCAAAATACGCTTTATCAGTAAGCCTACCTATAGCGTTAGAAACTTCGCCTTCGGTATCGAGAATAACTTTAACTTTGTTATAAAACTCTTCAAATTCTTCTTCAGTATTACGAATATCTTCGATAATTTTATACGAATAGTACTCTTTAACCTTTGATTCTGCGACACCGTTTTCTTTTGCACGGATAAGTTCTTGGTCAAGATTACTTTTATAATTTTGCCAAAAGCCTTGCTTTAAACGCTTTTTTGCTTCTTTGCAATATTGTTTTAACGACTTAACTTGTTCTGCCATAATATCCCCTTTTTTAACAAAATACGACAAAATACAACGAATTGCGCTATATTTTGCAAATAAAAAATAAAGACCACCGATTAAAATCGGTAGTCTTTTGTTTGTTAACCTTTAATGCTGCGCTTTCTAGCCGCTTCAGATTTTTTCTTCTTCTTTACGGAAGGTTTTTCGTAATGTTCTTTCTTACGCAAATCGCCGATAATGCCATCACGAGAACATTTTCTCTTAAATCTTCTCAATGCGCTATCGATATTTTCGTTTTCACCAACTCTAACGATTGACATGCTCTTTCAACCCTCCTTTGCCCTATAGGCAGTTCGATAAATGCTTAAATAGTATACCAACACTGATACTTTTTGTCAAGGAAATAACAATATGTTTTAAAGAAAATATTACTTGATTTAAAGTTAAAATATGAATAATCAAGCAATTCAAGGCTCTCTAAGTGTTTTGGATGAGATTAACCTTTTTGTTTATTAAAAGTTTAATGGGTTAGAAACAAGCAAGGAAACGGCAACACCCGATGACAATAGCACGCATATTGGCAAGGGTGTTAACGCAGTATTGCGCAGTTTATTAAAAGTTTAATGGGTTAGAAACAAGCAAGACAAGGCAACACCCGAAGGCAATAGCATGCATATTGACAAGGGTGTTAACACAGTATTGCGCAGTTTATTAAAAGTTTAATGGGTTAGAAACAAGCAAGACAAGGCAACACCCGAAGGCAATAGCACGCATATTGGCAAGGGTGTTAACGTAGTATTGCGCAGTTTATAAACCATTAAACAAGGGTGGCGAGCATAACTGCTTTAATAGTATGCATTCTATTTTCCGCTTCATCAAATACGATAGAATTTTCGCTTTCAAAAACTTCATCGGTAACTTCCATTTCGGAAATGCCGAACTTATCGAAAACGTCTTTACCAACTTCGGTTTTTAAGTCGTGGAAAGCGGGCAAGCAGTGCATAAATTTGCATTGCGGACCAGCGTTATCCATAAGTTTTTTATTTACTTGATAAGGCATTAAATCTTTAGTTTTATACGACCAAACGCTTTCAGGTTCACCCATAGACACCCAAACGTCAGTATAGATAACGTCGGCGTTTTTGGTTGCAACCAAAGGATCGGTAATAAATTCTAAAACAGCGCCAGTTTGTTCCGCAATTTTTTGACATTCTTCAATCAATTCTTTATTAGGGAAATAACTTTCGGGCGCGCACGCAACGAAGTGCATACCCATTTTTGCACAGCCAACCATCAAAGAGTTGCCCATGTTATTTGCTGCATCACCCATAAACACTAGTTTTTTACCTTTTAATGAACCAAAGTGTTCTCTAATAGTCAAGAAGTCTGCAAGGATTTGCGTGGGGTGAAATTCAGTGGTTAAGCCGTTCCAAACGGGAACACCTGCAAATTCAGCAAGTTCTTCAACGATACTTTGGTCAAAACCGCGGTATTCGATACCGTCGAACATTCTACCTAAAACGCGAGCAGTGTCAGGGATGCTTTCCTTTTTGCCCATTTGTGAACTTTTAGGGTCTAAATACACTGGATGCATGCCAAGGTCGGCTGCAGCGACTTCAAAACTGCAACGAGTACGGGTGCTTGTTTTTTCAAAGAGAAGTGCGATATTTTTACCTACGCACAATCTATGCGGAATACCTTTCTTTTTTTCATCTTTTAACTTTGCTGAAAGGTCTATTAAGTAAGAAATTTCTTCGGGGGTAAAATCAAGAAGTTTCAAAAAACTTCTACCTTTAAAATTCATAGTAATCTCCTTATTATTTTGCGCAAGCATCTTTTATAATTTTAACGGCTTTTGCTAAAACTTCCATAGGAATATTGAGCGCGGGAAGAAGTCTAACCTTATCTTTTGCAGAAAGGCACAACACGCCGTTTTCAATGCACTCAGATATTATTTCTTTTGCGGGGCGAACGGTTTTAATACCTATCATAAGCCCTAAACCGCTAACCGATTCAACGCCTTTAGCACCGCAAAGTTCATCGAACACGAACTTGCTTTTTGCTTTAACTTCTTCTAAGAATTTTTCATCAATGCGCTGCATAACGCTTACAGCACCAGCAGCACACACGGGATTACCGCCAAAGGTTGACCCGTGGTCGCCAAAACCTAAAACGCCTTCAGTCTTTTCGTTCATAACGCAGCAACCTATGGGAAGTCCACCGCCCAAGCCTTTAGCCGTGGTGAATACGTCGGGTTTAATGCCGTAATTCATGTAGGCATAGAGTTCACCAGTTCTGCCGTTACCAGTTTGAACTTCGTCAACGACGAGAAGTATATCTTCTTTTTCACAAATGTCTTTTACGCCTAAAATAAAGTCTTTATCGAGTGCAATAACGCCGCCTTCGCCTTGTACGCACTCAATCATAATCGCACATGCTTTGTTGTTTGTAACGGCTTCTTTTACGCTTTCCAAATCGTTTGCAGTGGCGTAAGCAAAGCCAGGCGTCAAGGGTGTAAAGAGTTCGTGGAACTTATCTTGACCGGTTGCAGCAAGAGTTGTTAAAGTTCTACCGTGAAAACTGTTTTTTAAGGTTACGATTACGTTATAATCCGCACCTTTTTTATCAGCGGCGTACTTTCTTGCAACCTTAATAGCACATTCGTTTGCTTCCGCGCCGGAATTACCGAAGAACACCTTTTTCATGCCAGTTCTTTCACAAATAATTTGCGCTAAGCGAGCACAAGGTTCAGTGTAATAAAGGTTTGAAGTGTGTTGCACTTTGCCGAGTTGCTCAGTTACAGCCTTTACCCATTCGTCATCCGAAATACCGAACGCGGTAACGCCGATACCCGAACCCATATCTATATATTCTTTGCCTTCGGGCGAATACATAAGAGAGCCTTTACCGCTAACGATTTCCACGGGAAAACGCGCGTAAGTATTCGCTACGAATTGTTTATCTAATTCTAAAAAACTCATATTATCCACCTATAACCATAGTACCAGCACCTTCGTCGGTGAAAAGTTCCATCAATATTGAGTGCGGAATTCTTCCGTCCATAATGATAACGTTTTTAACGCCGTGAGTAATAGCGTCAACACAGCACTGAATTTTGGGGATCATACCACCTTGAATAGTTCCGTCGGAGAGTAATTCTTTTGCTTCGTGAACGGTGATTTCAGGAATAAGGGTTGAAGGGTCGTCCTTATCTTTCAAAAGCCCTGCAATATCGGTCATCATGATAAGTCTTCTTGCACCGAGTGCACCCGCAATACGAGCAGCAGCAGTATCGGCGTTGATGTTATAAGCGTTACCCTTATCATCACAACCAACGGTTGAAATTACTGGTATATAACCCTTTTCTAAAAGGTCTGTTACAGGCTGAATGTTTACGTTAGTAATTTCGCCAACAAAGCCTAATCTTTCATCTTTGATCTTGGCTTCGATAAGGTGTCCGTCCATACCAGAAATGCCCATAGCCTTGCCGCCTTTAACTTGGATATGGTTAACCAAGGTTTTGCTAATTTTACCAGCCAAAACCATTTGAACAACGTCAACCGTTTCTTTATCGGTTACGCGAAGCCCGTCAACAAACTCCGCTTTTTTGCCGAGTTTATTCATCATGTCGCTAATTTCCGGACCGCCGCCGTGAACGAGCACGATTTTTACACCAGTAAGCCAAAGAAGAACTATATCTTGCATAACTTGTTCTTTCAAGTCTTCATTAATCATGGCGTTTCCACCGTATTTAATAACGACAATTTCGCCACTATACCTTTTTATGTAAGGCAACGCTTGGGTTAACACTTCGGCGCGTTGCGCGTTTGAAAATTCTCTATCCATTTTATTCTCCTTTTTTCGCCTTGCAAATATCTATAAACTTCTTAAATAATGCTTCTTCCCTAACAGCGCCAGCAACTTTGGCATCGTTAATATACTTAGTTGCCGTTTCAACCATTCTTTCGGGGTGCCATTGAACTGCAAATATGGGCAAACTTTCGTGCTCAATACCTTCAATAATAGTACCGTTTTCACTCCATGCAACAGCCTTTAAACCTTCGCCGAGTTTATTTACCGCTTGATGATGATAACTGTTGGTAATAAATTCTTTACCGTGAAGGTCGTATAAAATACTTTCCTTTTCAGCCGCTACCGTGTGGAATTTTCCGTCCGTGTGGCGTTCATGACAATCTATGTGCTGAGTTAAACTGCCGCCAAGCGCTACGTTTATAAACTGACAGCCACGGCATATACCAAAGATGGGCTTACCCGCCTTTAAGTACGCGTTGAATAGTTTAAATTCCATTTCATCTCGCTTATCGTCAATATTTACCGAGCCGTTTAACTCTTCCACGTAATACTTTGGGTTTATATCAACACCGCCGGAGATGAGCAATCCGTCGCAACTAACATCTAATTCTTGAAGGTAGTCGTGAACGACTTCAGCACCCGCCGTTTCTAGCGCCTTTACGTAATATTCAGTTGAAAGAGCAACTACGCCGTCGCTCATAAGAATTTTTACCGACATATTAGGTTCTATAATCTCCGTTAATCTTAACGTAATCGTAAGTTAAATCACAACCCCACGCTTTTGAAGAATATTCGCCGTCGTTAAGGTTTACCGCAATGACGATTTCTTTTTCAAGTAAAATTTCTTTTGCCTTTTCTTCAGAGAAGTCAACGCCTGCGCCGTTTTTGCAAACTTCGATAGTGCCTTTATTTGACTTAAACGCAACGTCGATTTTATTTACGTCAACTTGAGCACCGCTGTAACCGATAGCGCACAATACTCTACCCCAGTTAGCGTCAGCACCGAACATTGCCGCTTTAGTAAGTGATGAACAAATAACGCTTTTTGCAACCGTTTTAGCCGTTTGCAAGTCTTTTGCGTTTTCTACGGCACATTCTAAAAGTTTGGTTGCACCTTCGCCGTCGCCCGCAATACTTCTACAAAGGGTTACGTTTACTGTGTTGAGCGCTTTCATAAACTCGGTAAAATCTTCACCTTCGCAAGTGATTTCAGTATTCCCTGCCATGCCGTTTGCAAGAACTACTACCATATCGTTAGTAGAAGTGTCTCCGTCAACACTAATCATATTAAAGGTGTTTTGGATATCGCTACTGAGTGCTTTTTGGAGCATTTCAGCGGAAATCTTTACGTCAGAAGTAATGAAAACGAGCATGGTTGCCATGTTGGGGTGAATCATTCCACTACCCTTAGCGATACCGCCGATATGGCAAGTTTTGCCACCGATAGTAAACTCAACCGCAACTTCCTTTACTGCTACGTCAGTGGTCATAATACCTTCCGCTGCAAGCAAACTGCCGTCGATTGACAAACCTTTTGCAAGTTCGGGGATACCTTTTGCAATAGGTTCGATATTTAAGGGTTGACCGATAACGCCAGTTGACGCAACCACGATATCATCTGCTTTAATAGAGAGTTCTTTTGCGATAAGTTCACTCATCTTTTCAGCAATTTCCACACCGTTAGCGTTGCAAGTATTTGCGTTTCCGCTGTTGCAAATAACCGCTTGTGCAATACCGTTTTCAATATGTTTTTTGGTAACCGTTAAAGGTGCGCCTTTAACAAGGTTAGTAGTGTAAACTGCCGCCGCCGTTGCGGGAACTTCGCTATAAATTAATGCAATATCCCTTTTAGTACGGTTATGACGAATTCCGCAATGAATTCCGTTTGCTTTGTATCCTTTTGCGGCACACACGCCGCCACTTATAATCTTCATTTTATTCTCCTATGTTAAGTCCTAATGTTTCTTCCACGCCGAGAAGAATATTCATATTTTGAATTGCTGCGCCTGACGCGCCTTTTCCTAAGTTATCAAATCTTGAAACGAGAAGTATTCTATCTTCGTTCCCAAATACTGAAATTTCTAAATCATCTCTATTCTTCATGGTGTTTGAAGATAAAAATCCGCTCTCGTCAGCGTTATCTTTAAACTTAACGAGTTTACCCGTATAATAAGTTTTGTAGATATTTTTAATCTCGTCAATGCTTGCCTTTATATCCTTCTTAAACAAAGGCACGGTAACTTCCATACCCCTATCAAAGTCGGAAACTATAGGACAAAAAACGGGTAAGTTTTTAAGCCCGCACACTGCGCTCATTTCGGGCAAGTGCTTGTGGGTTTGGGTTAAGCCGTATTGACGGGGAGCAAGATAAAGTTCAGGCTTATTTTCTTCGTACTCCGCAATCATTTTCTTTCCACCGCCAGTATAGCCCGTTATTGAAAAAGAAGTAAGATATGCATCCGTTTCGAGCACACCCGCATCGATAAGCGGTTTAACGAGTGCAATAAACCCGCTTGCATGACAGCCTGGGTTTGCTATGCGCTTAGAATTTTGAATTTTTTCTCTATAACCTTTAAGTTCAGCAAAACCGTAAGCCCAGTCGCTGTTTACTCTATGCGCGGTAGAAGTATCTATAACCTTAACCGCGGGGTTTTCTATCAATGATACGGCTTCGATTGCAGCAGCATCTGGAAGACATAAAAAAGCAAGGTCGCAAGAGTTAATAGCGTCTTTTCTTGCTTTTAAGTCCTTTCTCAATTCTTCCGATAAGGTTATTAGTTCAATATCACTTCTTGCCGATAATCTATCAACAATTTTTAATCCAGTAGTACCTGCGCTGCCGTCGATAAACACTTTATGCATTTTCAATCTTTCCTTTAACGAATTGTATTTGTTTTTCTACTGACTTGGGTGAAGTTCCGCCTTCTGATATACGCTTTGCAACGCAAGTTGAAAGGCTGATTTCTTCGTATAAATCTTTATCAAACAAGTCGCTATACGCCTTGTATTCTTCTATGGTCATGGTTTCTAAAACCTTACCCGCTTTTATACAGTCGCCAACGATTTGACCGCAAATTTTATAAGCCGATCTAAAGGGCAAGCCTTTTTTAACCAAGTAATCGGCAAGGTCGGTTGCATTTATAAAACCCTTTTGCGCTGCTAAAAGCATATTTTCGGGGATAACTTTCATCGTTGCAACCATGGGTGCGAATACGTCTAAACACATATCTACCGTATCCGCCGCATCAAACACCGCTTCTTTATCTTCTTGCATATCTTTATTGTAAGCAAGGGGCAAGCCTTTGAGCATAGTTAAAAGCCCGATTAAGTCTCCGTATACCCTACCAGTTTTGCCACGAACGAGTTCAGCCATATCCGAATTTTTCTTTTGCGGCATAATTGATGAACCAGTGGTGTAAGCGTCGGAAAGTTCTACAAACTTAAATTCCCAACTTGACCAAAGAATAATTTCTTCCGCAAAGCGTGATAAGTGCATCATTAAAATAGAACAGTTGCTTGCAAATTCCACGCAAAAATCTCTATCGGAAACGCCGTCGATACTATTTAGTGCAATACCGTCAAAGCCGAGTTTTTTTGCTTCGTAATTTCTATCCGTGTCGTAAGTAGTTCCAGCGAGTGCACAGCAGCCTATAGGACTAATATTTATGCGACCTAATAGGTCAGTAAATCTTTCAATATCACGGATAAGCATCATAGCGTAAGCCATCAAGTGATGACCAAAAGTTATGGGTTGCGCGCGTTGAAGATGAGTATAGCCCGGCATAATAGAAGTTTTGTGTTCTTCCGCCTTTAACACTATTGCAGAGAGAAGGTCTTTAATCTTAGCGATAATAGAGTTAGTGCGGTCTCTTAAATACATTCTAGTATCGAGTGCAACTTGGTCGTTACGGCTTCTTGCCGTGTGAAGTTTTTTACCCAAATCCCCTATTCTTGCAGTAAGTTCTTGCTCAACGAACATATGTATATCTTCGCAAGTAAAATCAATTGCAAGTTTTCCGCTTTCAATATCAGATAAAATTCCTTCTAAGCCAGCGATAAGCGCATCCGCATCGGCTTGAGAAATAATATTCTTTACACCGAGCATACTTGCGTGCGCCATACTGCCGAGAATATCTTGCTTATACATTCTGCTATCGAATTTTATTGATGAGTTAAAATCGTCCGCGATTTTATCGGTAACGCCGTCCGTGCGCCCCGCCCACATTTTTGCCATAATTGTTCTCCGTTTTAATGAAAATTGTCCTGCGCGGAAAGTCCGTGCAGGACGAATTATATTTTAAGCCTTATTTTTGTTTTGCGTCTACCATTGCTTGAACTTTAATGGGAAGACCAAAAAGATTGATAAAGCCTTCTGCATCTTTTTGGTTGTAATCACTTTCACCAAAAGTAGCAATTTCTTCGCTGTAAAGAGTGTTGGGACTCCATACGCCTGCGTTAATCATGTTGCCTTTATATAGTTTCAAACGAACTTTACCGGTAACTTTTTCTTGAGTTTTGTCTACGAATGCTGCAAGTGCTTCACGCAAGGGGGTAAACCATTGTCCGTTGTATACGAGTTCACCATAAGTGATAGCAAGTTTTTGCTTTTCGTGTGCGGTGTACTTATCAAGACAAATCATTTCAAGAACGCTGTGTGCTTTGTATAAAATTGCACCACCGGGGGTTTCGTATACACCACGGCATTTCATACCAACTAAACGATTTTCTACGATATCCAAAATACCGATACCGTTTTGACCGCCTAAAACGTTGAGTTTTAAGATAATTTCTTTTGCGCTCATCTTTTGACCGTCAAGCGCTACGGGAATACCCTTTTCAAAATCAATTTCTACGTAAGTGGGCTTATCGGGAGCGTTGATGGGAGAAACACCTAATTCTAAGAAACCTTCTTTTTCATAAGTAGGTTCGTTGCCGGTGTCTTCCAAATCTAAACCTTCGTGTGATAAGTGCCACAAGTTTTTATCTTTAGAGTAGTTAGTTTCTCTGTTAATCTTTAAGGGAACGTTATGTGCTTCAGCGTAGTCAATTTCTTCTTCACGAGATTTGATTGACCATTCACGCCAAGGAGCGATGATTGCCATATCCGGGCAGAAGTGCTTTAAAGTAAGTTCAAAACGAACTTGGTCGTTACCCTTACCAGTACAGCCGTGCGCAATAGCGTCAGCGCCTTCTTTAATAGCGATTTCAGCAAGTGCCTTTGCAATACAAGGACGAGCGTGTGAAGTACCGAGCAAGTATTCTTCATAAATAGCGCCAGCCTTTACGCAAGGAATAATATAATTATCAACGTAATCATCGGTTAAGTCTAAAACGTAACACTTAGAAGCGCCAGTCTTAATAGCCTTTTCTTCTAAGCCGTCAAGTTCGTCTGCTTGACCTACGTTACCAGCAACTGCAATAACTTCACAGTTGTTATAGTTTTCTTTAAGCCAAGGAATAATGATTGAAGTATCCAAACCGCCTGAATACGCTAAAACAACTTTCTTAATATCTTCTTTTTTCATCTCAAAAGGTCTCCTTAAAAATGGTTAATTTTTATTTACGTGCACTATTATAACTCTATCAAAAACTAATGTCAAACGTTTAACAAGCATTTTTTGAATATTTTATGAATATTATTTATGAATATTTATTTATTTTTGCATAATTTATATTTTTATTCGTTTTTAGTTGCATATTAGTGAATTTATGCATAAAATTGTTTTTATATGCATTTTAAACATTATAAATTGAAATCAAAACACCAAGCAGTAACGGTAAAATGCGCCGTTCTTTTTTAGTGTAGAAACAAGAAGTTCAAGGAAACGCCCGACGGCATATAATATTATTTTAAAGACATAGTTGCAAGCAGTTCAAGGCAACACCCGACGGCAATAGCATGCATATTGTCTAGGGTGTTAACGCAGAAATGCGTAGCAAATATGGCTTTAAAAAGAAAAAAGCCCTCAGCCACTTGGCTAAGAGTTCCCTTTTGTACTGCAAAACGCTTGATTAGAATTCTGATTCGTTAATCATGATTAAAAGATTTGCCTTTTCAAACATCTTTGCATAAGATCTTAAAAATTTGCTCATGTTTTATCATCTCCTTTTCTTTAATTTACGCCTGCATTATATAATTAAAAAATGCTATTGTCAATCGTTTTACGACACTTTTTAAAAAGTTTTTTAAAATTTTTTTATTTTGATATTGTTAAACCAAATATGTTAATTTTTATCATAATTTTTTGATAAAAGCGTGATATAGCCCCAAAATTTGTAAATTATTTACACGCGCTGTTTTTTAAAGAAAAATAAAAAAGGACAAAAGTAAACTTTGTCCTCTTATGTAAAATATCGTTAATTTTTATTAAATTTCTGCAAAACCGTTTGTACAAGCAACGCATAACGCGGGTACGTTTATGTTCCAGCCACTGCCCTTTTCAATTTTACTCCAGTCTTCAACCGTACCGTTATAATAGATTTCTTCCAAAATACCGCAGTAAGCAAAGGCGTTGCTCTCGATAGAAGTTACCCCCGCGCCGATAGTTAGCTTACTTATACTTTCACATCCACCGAAAGCACTTGAACCGATGGTTTTAACGCTGTTAGGAATTACGACTTCTTTTAAACTTACACAATAATAGAAAGCGAACGCGCCTATTTCTTTTAAGCCCGTTTCTAAGGTTAAATTCTCTACGCCCGTACTTGCAAAGCAATACGCGCCCCAAGTGGTAATTGAGCCGGGTACGGTTAAATCTTTAAGGTTGATGCAGTCTACGAAAGCGCTTTCACCTATACTAGTTATAGTGCGAGGAATTGAAATTTTGGTTAGTTCCGTACTTCTATAAAACGCCATTTCTCCGATAGCAGACACCCTTTTATCTTCGATGTACGACGGAATAATGATTTCCGAACAATCGCAAAATTCTTTTTCCAAAACCGTATATTGCTTGCCGTTTTCTGATTCTTTGAACTTTAAGCACTCGTGATCGCCTTGGCTGCCTTGAGTGTTATCACAAGCGGGAATAATTGCTAGCGATAATATAAAGCAGAGCAAAAGGCTTATAATCTTAACAAATTTTTTCATATTTTACCTTTATTTTCTTACAGCGCCGTCGCCTTTGATTATATACTTCCAAGTAACCAAAGCATCTAACCCCATAGGTCCGCGCGCGTGCATTTTTTGTGTACTAATACCTATTTCCGCACCTAAGCCAAACACAAAGCCGTCGGTAAAGCGAGTTGATGCGTTGTGGTAAACGGAAGATGAATCAATTTCTTCCAAAAATCTTTGAGCGTTTTCATCACTCTTGGTAATGATTGATTCCGAGTGGTGCGTGCTGTGCTCGTTTATATGTTCTATTGCTTGATCTAAATTATCCACCGTTTTAACTGAAATAATAGGTCCGCCGTATTCGGTATAAAAATCTTCTTCAGTTGCCTTTTCTAAATAAGGATAGTCTTCAATAACCATAAACGCGCGCTCGTCCGCCCTTATAACTACCTGCTTTTCTTGTAATTTTTCAGCAATTAAGGGAAGTGAATCTAGTGCGTCTACGTGGATAACTAAAGATTCACACGCGTTACATACGCTGTATCGCTGGGTTTTTGCATTAAAAATAACTTGGGCAGCCATTTCTCTATCAGCACTTTCATCAACGAAAACGTGGCAGTTGCCAGAGCCTGTTTCAATAATAGGTATAGTAGAATTCTCCACAGCCGCTTTAATTAAAGATGCACTACCCCTTGGGATAAGAAGGTCCACGTATTTATTAAGGCGCATAAATTCCGCCGTGGTTTGACGAGAAGTGTCTTGGATTACGTTTATAGCGTTTTCATCAATGCCACAATTTATCAACGCTTTCTTAATAACGTTTGCAATTGCGGTGTTTGAACGGAGTGAATCACTGCCGCCCTTTAAGATTACCGCGTTTGCCGTTTTAAAACAAAGTGCGAACGCATCCGCAGTTACGTTGGGGCGTGATTCGTAAATAATACCGATTACGCCAAACGGTGCGGTCTTTTTTTGTACGCTTATACCCTGTTCTTTATTTTCATACTCGTAAACGGTTTTGCCTAAAGGACAAGGAAGATTAGCCACTTGTTCTAAGCCAACCGCCATGCCTTCGATAACCTTGTCGTTTAGAGTAAGCCTATCGATAAACGCTGCCGTTGCATCCTTTTGAGTGGACAACTTTATATCTTCTAAATTTTCTTTAATTAAATATTCTTTATTATCGCGGAGTGCTTTTGCTACCGAGATAAGTGCGTTGCTTCTTACTTCATCGCTAAGTTTAATAAGCGCTGCAGCCGCCTTTTTTGCAGACTTTCCTAAAGATACTAAATCGTACATACTATTTGCCTTTCTTTTGTTTTATTTTTTTGAAAAAGTTTTTAACCCTTAAAGTAAAGTAAAAATACTTGACCTTAAATCTTCTTAAATTCCTTCTTTTATACCAGTTTTTAACGCTTTTAACGTACTTTTCGTCATCAGCACAAATGTAATCTTTGCCCTTATAAAAGCCCGCCATAACACCAAAAACGCTGTCTTCATCGACAATTTCACACTTAAACTGGCTGTCGCCACAAGTTTGATAACCGCCGTCTAAAACCTTTATTACCCTATGCAGCGCAATTATGCCGTCCTTTTCAAAAAGTGCAACGTCAAACTCTTTTAGCCTGTCCGTTTTCTTTTTTACAACCACGCTTTGCGCGCGGTCTTTTAAAGTAGGCCACATACTGTTTCCGCTAGGAATAAACGTTATTTCACCGCTTTTTTCAAGTGCGGTTTTGTAATCGGTAAACGCGCTCACTTTGGTTATACTTCCTCAAACGCTTTAATGCCTACTACGCTGTCTACGGGAAGAGTAAAGATTACGCCGTGAGCATCGGTATTTCTACCCGCTTTTTCCATAACGGCGCGCATAATAGCGTCTCTATTTTCACGAGATGCTACGATGTAAATCATTTCTTTTTCTTCACTGATAGATACGCCGAAGAATTTTGCAAGTTCCGCACCAGTACCCTTTGCCTTGATTACCGTGCCACCGCCCGCACCCGCTGAACGCGCTGCGTCCATAACTATATCAGTGTTTCCTTTATCAACTACGGTTATAATAAGAACAGATTTACTTTCCATTTTGTTACTCTCCTCTTTCTTTTCGATTTCAACTTCCCCTGCAAAATATTTGAGTGAAGACATTCCCCCAACGCTATCTAAGGGTAAGAACATGGCTATGCCGTTACCTGCCGCGCTAATATTCATTTCAATCATCATTCCCTTAACTATTTCGCCTATTTGTTCTTCTTTGACGATAGTTTCAAACATGATTTTTTCCGTTTTTTCTACGCCTAAATGATTGAGCGTTAAATCGGTTGCCGTACCGTTACAAAAGGTGCTTAAAACCCCCTTTATCCCTAAACGGCGGAAAAATTCTAAATATTGCTCGGAATATTCTCTTTTCGTTATCAACGTTAAATACTTAAAACCTTGCATATTCTTCTCCTTAACCGATAATTTCTTCTTGAGTATGTTCTTTTTCTTGCTCAAGTTTTTTGAGTTTTGACATCTTAATCTTATATACTAACCCTAAAATTTGAATAGTAATAAGCGGTGTCATTGCAACCATCGCAACTACGCCAAAACCTTCTGTTGCAATATTTCCACCAACCGCACCGCACACGCCAAGTGCAAGCGGAAGTAAGAAACTTGCCGTCATTGCGCCCGACGCTACACCACCCGAGTCAAACGCGATTGCCGTAAATATATCGGGCACGAAAAAGGTCAACACTATCGCTATTAAATACCCTGGTATTAAGAAATACATAATGGGTATATGGAAAATAATTCTCGTCATAGCAAGCCCAACAGATAGCGCCACGCCTATCATTAAACTAGTACGTAGTGCTTTTTTAGGAATTGCACCCGAAGTTATTTCAAATACTTGGTTGGTTAAAACGTGCACTGCGGGTTCAGCCGCTACAACGAAGTAACCTATTACCATACCGATAGGTATAATTATCCAGTTATATGAAAGTTCGCCTATCGCTTGACCTAAATAACTACCCACGGGCAAGAAACCTACGTTTACGCCCATAAGGAAGAATACTAAGCCGACGTAAGTATAGAGCACGCCGATTAAAATTCTAATAAAATCATTTTTACTGATTTTACTGCCGAAAATTCTAAAGATAAAAAAGAATGCTACTATGGGAAGTAGCGCAACACCAACTTCTTGCATATAATGCGGAAGCGCATCAGCGTAAACCTTCAATAATTCTTTTGAATCGACTACGTTTACGAGCGTGTTTTGTACTGGCTCAATTTTTTCGGGCTGAAGAATTACGCCCAAAATCATTACCGCAATAATAGGCCCAACCGAGCAAAGTGCGGTCAAACCAAAGCCGTCAGTTTCAGCACCTTTATCGCTTCGCATTACAGCAACACCAGTACCGATTGCAATTATGAACGGAACGCTCATAGGTCCTGTGGTTACACCACCGCTATCAAACGCGAGCGGAATAAATGCTTGCGGAACAAAAAACGAGAGCCCAAACACAACTATATAACAAAAGATTAAAAGGTGTGATAATTTTACCCTTAAAACAATTCTTAAAAAAGCGATTGCTAAGAACACGCCAACGCCCGCGCCTACGGCAAGGATAAGCGTCCACTTATCAACCGATGCGGAAAGTTGGGTTGCTAAAACCGAAAGGTCGGGTTCTGATATGGTTATAAGCACGCCTAAAATAAAGCATATAGGTACGATTATCCAAATCTTTTTAGAGCGCATAACAGTCGTACCGACGTACTGACCGATAGGTGTCATCGCCGTATCCGCGCCAAGCGTAAAAAGCCCCATTCCGACTATAACGAAAAGAGCACCTACTATAAACGATAGAAACACACCGCTTTCGATTGGCGCAATAGAAAAACACAACACCAACACTATTGCAGTTATAGGCAACACTGACGAAAAGGCTTCTTTTACCTTTTCGTTGATGATGGTTCTATCCGCGCGGATAAAGTTCTGTCTTTTACGCATGATATACAGCCCCATTTTAATCTTTTAATTTAGTATAACAAAAAAGCAAATACTTGTCAAGGTTTACCTTGACAGTATATGGACCGTTTTTTACCTTTTATACCTTTTTACAAGCAAAAATAAAAGCGAGCAAAACTGCTCGCTTTTTTATTAGTCTTTTTTAACGTGAACGTCGAGTTGATTAAAGGGTATTTCTATACCAGCCTTATCAAATTCGGTTTTTACTTTTTCCATAACGTCAAAGTAAACCGTCCAGTAATCACTGCTCTTAGTCCAAACGCGCGTTACGATGTTTATGCTTGAAGAACCGTGTTCTTTTACCCTTACGAAAGGCGCAGGGTCTTTAAAAATGAGTTCGTGATTATCACAAACGTCACTGACGATTTGTTTTGCCTTTTCAAAATCATCACCGTAACCGATAGAGAACGTAAAGTCTACGCGGCGGGTATCCTTTTCAGAATAGTTTACGATGTCGCCGTTAGCGAGCGCGCCGTTGGGAATATAGATAACCTTATTATCAGGTGTTAAAAGTTTGGTGTTCGTAAGGTGAATATCAACTACCGTGCCTGAATGACCTTGCGCTTCGATATAATCGTCAATCTTAAAGGGGCGAGTAAGTATAATCATTACCCCACCAGCCATGTTTGAAACGGCACCGTTTACCGCCAAACCTATACATACACCGAAAGAAGTGATAAGTGCGGTAAGACCGCTTGTGTCAATGCCAAGATATGCAACCAAGCATATGACAACTGCTATCTTCAACGCTATACGCAACACGTACATAAGCGTTTTCATTATAGTTTTATCAGCCTTCTTTTCAACCGATTTCTTTTCTATGCGGCGGGTAACAACAGTAATAATTCTAAAAGAAATTACCAACGCAATAAGCGCAACAACAATTTTTAAGCCAGTATTCAACGCCCAGTTCGCAATAGAATTAAAAAATGCATTCCAATCCATAATGTGTTATTCTCCTTTTGTATTTTATCAATATTATTTTTTGTAAAACGTTATAAAAATTTGCAACCGTTTCCGTTTTTTAGTAGCCTTTATTTTCAAACTCTAAACGGCGTTCTTCTAAAGCGTCCAAGAACATCCCCCAAGCCTTTGGGTTGATAAAGGGGTTTTTATCGGGGTTTTCCAACATAAACGCTCTCTTTTCAAGAGTGCAGTTTTGCGCGGGGTGATTACCGATTACTATATCCACTTTTTCAGCGCGCATTTTTTTAATGCTGTCTTTCATTATTTGAACGGTGTTTAAAGGAAATTTATGAAGTTGTAAGTATTCCTTATATAAAGTCAAAAACCCAACCCCGCCCCAGTAACCAACTCTTAAAGTTTTTTCTCCGTCTACCGCGTCAAAGAAAAACGCCATAGTGCCGTGCGTGTGCCCAGGTGCTAACTTGCAAGTGATTTGGGTATTGCCAAGTTTAATAACTTCGCCGTCTTTGATAGTTTTATCGGGATAGCAAATAGGCTCGGTCGGATCGGGCGCTAAATACATAAGCGCGCGTTCGGGCATTTCTTTAATGAGATTAGTGTCAACTTCACTCATATAAATGGTTGCGCCGTATCTATCCCTAAGCCTATCCCCACCACCAAAATGGTCAAAGTGCCCGTGAGAATGAATAACAATTTTTATATCTTTAGGGCTAAAGCCAAGTTTTTCAATAGAACTAATTAAACTGTCGTAATTATTTGAAAAACCGCTGTCGAATAAAATTAAACCCGCACCCGTATCGATAAGATGCATACACACCATTTTATCGCCTACGTAATAAAGGTTACCGAAAATTTTGAACGGTTCAATATTGAAAGCCGTGGGGTTTTCATAAAACTCTTTGTGGTTAGGGATAAAACTATCCCAAACTTCGCGGTAAGTTTTTATCTTTCCAAAACTACACTCCTTGTATTCCATACTCACTCCTTAAATATCTTCCGCCAAAACTTTGCGTTTTTTCCACTTGCCCGAAAGAAAATATATTACGCTAGGTATTGCATAGCCGTACGGTGCTAAACCGTAACCTAACACAAACCCAAAGAAACCCCAACCAAGTGCTATGCCGAAAAGCCAACTTAGACCTATACGCAAAAGCACGCCGTCGAGTATTGAAAGCACCATACCGAATTTTGCAAACCCCATACCTTGAATAAGCGCACCGCTTCCGCGCATAAACGCAAATGCGGGGAACATTACTAATATTGCTCTAATAAATTCACCACTCATTTCGTGAACGGCGGGGTTATCGTCGAACAACATAAATAATTGCTTGCCGAGCGCTACGTAGAGTATCATAAAGAATATCGTAAGCGCAATTGAATACATCCACGCGCAGTGCACGATTTTCTTTACGCGTTTAACGTTTTTAGCACCGATGTTTTGACTTATCATTGGAACTGCCGCGTATTGAATACCTAAACAGATTTTGTTTACGATATCGTCAATTCTTACACCTACGCCAAAGGTTGCAGATGCAACTACGCCAACTTCGTTTATCATAGAGTTTACAAAAAGCATTGAAATATTGATAAAACCCGATTGAATTGCCATAGGCGTTCCAACCGAAGTAATCATCTTGATATACTTGCCCTTAGGCACAAAACTTTCCTTCTTAAAGTCAAAGCCGAACTGCGCTTTCTTCTTCATCAAATAGAATATTGAGAATATGAAAGATACTGCTTGACCGATTATGGTTGCCCACGCTGCACCAGCAACGCCCCAACCCCAAACACCTGTAAACAACAAGTCTAAAACAAGGTTTACGAGCGATGCTATACCGATGAATAAAAACGGTCTTTTAGAGTCGCCCATGCCGCGGAGTATTGCTGAAACAAGGTTATAACCCGCCGTAAACACAAACCCGCCTGCGCATATGCTAATATATTCTTGTGCCATAAGATAAGATTCTTGAGACATATTGATTAAGTCTAAAATAAGCGTTTGCCCAACTAATATTATGGTTGAAAAACCAAGTGCAAGCATGCAAATAAACGCAAACAGCGTGCCGATAATTTCGTTCATTTCTTTGCGCTTTCCCGCACCCAACGCTTGGCCTAAAAGGACTTGCCCCGCGTTAGAAAAACCTAAGCACACCATTGTTGCAAAGTTTAGTATTTGGCTTGACTGCGATACTGCAGCAAGCCCAGGCGTTCCTACGTACTCACCAACGACTATCATATCTATCGTGCTGTATAAAACTTGCAACGCATTAGACGCCATAAACGGCAACGAAA
Organism: Christensenellaceae bacterium; assembly: GCA_045594285.1. Classification (GTDB taxonomy): domain Bacteria; phylum Bacillota; class Clostridia; order Christensenellales; family Borkfalkiaceae; genus UBA1259. Next base: position 19,883 of record JAZNYF010000013.1, read on the forward strand.
ACAGCAACAACTGTTTTGCAATATTACCTTGTGTAAAATCTTTCGTTAAACCCTTAGCCATTTTATTTTTGTCCATTTACTTATTTTCAATAAGTAATGATACCACCCGCCCCTTATTTTGTCAAGAAAATCTAACCCCGTATCCGTTTTTTAATATAAAAAGGACAGCGCTTTTACGCTATCCTTTTATGATTAAAAATTATATATTGTTTTTACAGAAAGTTCTTATTCTTTCTATCGCTTTAACTATGCTATCTCTATCTCCAGAGTAACTTACTCTCATATAGCCTTCGCCACATTCACCGAAAGCATTACCAGGCACGCAAACAACCTTTTCTTGCTCTAATAATTTATTGCAGAAAGTGGTACTGTCCATACCCGTTCCTTTTAACGACGGGAATAAATAGAACGCGCCTTTAGGGTTGTTGGGAACGATGCCGTCTATTGAAGAAAAGCCTTCGATTGCAATTTTTCTACGCGCTTCAAATTCACTTCTCACTTCTTCAATAAATTCGGGGTGGTCAAGTGCAAACGCCGCAGCGAGTTGCGCGGGCGTATTGATGCAAGAGTTAAAATATTCTTGAACTTTAGTCATTCTATCAATAATTCCGCGCGGGCCAGCAACGTAACCTATACGCCAACCAGTCATAGCGTACGCCTTGGAGAAAGAATTTACAACGATGGTGCGTTCTTTCATGTTAGGATATTTAGCGATAGATAAAGGCTTAACTCCGTCGTATAATAGTTCGCCGTAAACTTCGTCAGATAAAACTAAAAGGTCAAGTTCAACGGCAAGTTTAGCGATTTTTTCAAGTTCTTTTTCATCAATAACTTCACCAGTGGGATTATTAGGATAATTGATAATCAACAACTTAGTCTTACCCTTTTTATAACGCTTGCGAATTTCTTCCGCCTTAATACAAAATCCATCTTCAAACTTCGTGGGAACGGGCACTGCCACACCCCCGCAGTAAGAAACGGTCTTTTCAAAGTTCAAGTATTGCGGATCTTGAATAAGAACTTCATCACCCGGTTCTAACAAAACTTGCATAATGAGAGCAAATGCACCCATGCCGCCGTTGGTTACCATAATTTCCGTTTCGGGGTCGAAAAAGTTTTTAGCAATAAATCCCCTTTCGGAAATCTTTCTGCGAAGTTCCATTCTACCAGCGTTAGGCGCGTAGTGAGTATTGCCCGCCATAAGCGCGTCTGCACACGCCTTACAAATTGCAAGGTTAGTATTTTGGTTAGGTTCACCTATACCCATACTAATAACGTCTTGCATTTTTGACGCTTTATCAAACATAATTCTAATCGCGCCTTGGTCGATGTTTTTTGCCTTTTGGTTTAATTTTTCAAATCCTAACATTTTTTGCTCTCCTTACTTTCGCTTAAAACGTATTTCACAAAAACTTTAATCGCAGCCTCCATTGCCGGGGGATATATTTTAAAGTTACAAGTATGTGCAGCACTGCCAGAACCATACTCTTTATCATAAATACCGTACCTAAACAAGCACCCCGGAACTTTTGTTAAATACCAACCAAAATCTTCAGAACTCATTTTGTTTCCTATCGTTTTAACTTTTAAGCCTTGTTCTTTAGCACTTTTTGTAATATTCTCAACAATCTTACAATCGTTTATTACAGGTCCTGTACTCATATTCCAAATAACGTCAACCTTTCCACCATATTCTTTTGCAATAGCATTACATATGTTTAAACATCTTTTTTGCATGCGTTTTGCAAAATTCATATCATAAAACCGAAAAGATACGTCCATTTGACATTTATCACATATTATATTGTGCGCAGTTCCACCAACGAAACGCCCAACAGACCATACGTACTTGTGATTAAGCGCTTCTTCTTTGACAGCCTTTTCAAGTTCAACGTACGCCCTATTAGCCATAGCAATAGCATCTACGCCTTGCTCTGGAATAGTTGCATGTGATGACTTACCCCAAAACACTATCGATAAAGGCACGCATGCTGTCATATACTCGCCTTTGCATACACCAATTTCAAAAGCATTTAACCATGGTTCACAATGAGTTGCTATAACCTGCTCAACACCGTGCATAACGTCGTTATCTACTAACATTTTAGCACCGCTTATTACACCTTCTTCACTTGGCTGAAAAACAAAGCGTACTCTTAAATCTAAATCATCTTCAAAGTCTTTTAAACACCTTGCAACCGCTAATAATATTGCCGTATGTGAATCATGTCCACAAGCATGCATTAAACCTTTAATTTTTGATGAATATTCAAGCCCACTATTTTCTTCAATAGGTAAAGCGTCCATATCTGCACGCAGTGCAATACATCTTTCACCCTTACCTATTTCAGCAACAATACTGCCTTTGCCGTATTTATCAGTAAAACTTATTCCACAATTACTTAACTCTCGTTTTACTATATTTATCGTATTATCGAGTTCAAAACCAACTTCAGGTGTTTTGTGAAATTCTTTATAAAGTTCAAACGCTCTATCGTAATATTTTTTATAATCAATATTCATAAACTTTTGCACCCCTATTGTCAAGATTATAACACCCTTAATAAGGACTTGCAAATTACTGTTTTAAAGTAATTCCTTTATTTAGTTTAAAAAAATAAACGACAGCCGAAAGCTGCCGATATCTAAAAATAATTTTTAAAGTATTTTGGTATTTTAATTAAAATTTTATCAAATTTACAAATTTATTTGATTTTTTTAGAAAAAATTCTTATAATATAGTTAAAATTATCAAAGGTGGTCTATTATGGATAAAACCGATATTAAAATTTTAGAAATCTTATCAAAAAACGCTGATATTACCGCAACAGAATTAGCAAAAAAAGTGCACTTTTCAGTACCCAGCGTTAATAAGCGAATTACCGCGCTTAAAAAAAGTGGCGTTATTAAAAACACCACTATTATCACCGACAATAAAAAGGTGGGAAAACCCCTTACAGCGTTCGTTCTTATCGTGTTAAAATCAATCGAACACACCAAGCCTTTTATTGATTATACCGAAACCGACCCCGATATTTTAGAGTGCTTTGCAATAACTGGCGAATACGACTGCATAATAAAAGTGTGCGCGTCATCGGTTGAAGCGCTCGACAAAAAGTTAGCATTACTTAAAACTCACAACGGCGTTATGAAAAGTTACACAATGCTATCTTTAACCGCCCACAAATACTCCCCCACAATCTTACCCGATATTGAAGAATAAAGTTTTGTTTTCTTTACTAATTCTTAATATTTTTTTATTTGGTTTAATTTTTTCTCTAAACGCTCTATGGTACTTTTCTTTTTTTTCTCTTTTGCTAATAAGCGTCTTTGCTTGTAATCTTCATATGATTCAATTATCTCATTCTTCCATTTTTTTATTATTAAAACGATAAAACATATTATAGTGCCTACGTTCATAAAAATGAGAATACTATTTATTATAATTGAACGAATATTATCATTTACGAATTTCTCATAAAACCCTATCGCCATTCCACTATTGTTCCATGTTTTAATTGACTCAACCATATAATCAATATATAGAGCATGATTGATCATGTCAAAAATAGCGCACAATATTAACAAACTTAAAAAAATTGTTATTAAAATTTTCTTTAACATCGATAGAACCAAACACCTAAAATTTTTTTACATTATAACTTAATAAAATATATTTGTCAATAAATATATCACTCTGACGTATAATTGTTCCCCAATGCATTTGTAAAGGTTATGCTATCTCCAATATATCCTTGTTTTTTGTCAATAAAACTTAATTTTGTTGACCTTTTGTTGACCTAACTAATAAAGATGTTAAAACATTTAAAAAGTAAAAGTCTTAAAATCATTAGTGATTTTAAGACTTTTTATTTGGTCGGAGCGACAAGGGATTCCCCTTTTAGGGGAAATGTCGCTAATGCGACAAAAGGGTTGCCGTCCTCTGCCAAGAGATTGAACATGCGACCTCTTGGTCCCTCGTCAGAGCACGACTTTTAATCAATATCCTTATAATTTTACAAGGATATTTGATTTTTTGTCGGCTCTTCCTCTTCCCAAAAAATCTTTTGCGAGCAAAATCTTTTTCGGGAGCCCTATATTTTGGTTCGGGACAATGAGCGCGTTGTTTCAAATACCACAAAGAACAAACAAAAATGCACAGAAAAATCTGTGCATTTTTGTTTGTTGGTCGGAGTGACATGATTTGAACATGCGACCTCTTGGTCCCGAACCAAGCCCGCTACCAACTGCGCTACACCCCGTTCCATCTTTTCTAATAAACAATTCAATTTTTCTACTTGCTATTGTTTATGGTAGCGCCCAAGGCGCTTCCACTCTCGTGCCATAAGGGCACTCGCGGGCTTTGGCTACAAACAGTTCACTGGACTGTTTGCTTAACGCGTCGCCCCAACTGCGCTTTCGCCCCGTTCCATCTTGTGCTTGATTAAAAATGCCGTTTAACAAGAAAATTTTCATCAAGCATTAGATATTATATATGTTTTTTAACAAAAAAGCAAGAATTTACACAACCTTTTTCATCAAAAGTTATGCCTTCTTGCTCTAAAAGTTGTCTTTGGCGGTTTTCGCCACCGAAAGCAAACGCTTTGCTGACTTGACCAAACCTATTGACAACCCTATAACACGGTATGGTATCGGGCGACGGGTTTACGTGGAGTGCCCACCCAACCTGCCTTGACATCCTACGATTGCCTAAAATTTCAGCAATATCGCCGTAAGTCATAACCATACCGTAAGGGATTTGTTTTACTATTTGATAAACGTTTTCAAAAAAACTCATTTTATAATGTTACTTTTTAAGTGTAAAGAAACAAGTTAGGCAAGGCTCGTGAAGTGTTTGGGGTGAGATTAATCTTTTTGGTTATCGAAATCCAAACACGAAACAGTAACGATGCATAACGAAGTTTATTTGCTCTTAAAATTAAATTCTATTTAAACCAGATTTAATAGCCGCTTCTTTTACAGCCTTAGCAACGGTGAAAGCAACGCGCTTATCGAACGGTGCGGGGATAATGTAATCGGGGGCTAATTCTTCATCAGAAATTAAAGATGCAATTGCGGTTGCAGCGGCAATCTTCATTTCTTCGTTAATATCGAGCGCTCTGCAATCGAGTGCACCGCGGAAAATACCAGGGAACGCAAGAACGTTGTTGATTTGGTTGGGGAAGTCGCTTCTACCAGTACCAACTACTGCAGCGCCTGCTTCTAACGCGAGATCGGGCATAATTTCGGGTGTGGGGTTAGCCATAGGCATAACGATTGCGTCCTTATTCATAGTACGAACCATATCTTGAGTTAAAACGCCCGGTTGACTTACGCCAACGAAGATATCAGCGCCTTTAACCGCATCAGCGAGAGTACCCTTTTTGCCGAGTTTATTAGTAAATTCAGCAATTTCTTCTTTAGCGGGGTTCATACCTTCTTTTCTACCCTTGTAAATGATACCGCGACTGTCGCACATAACTACGTCTTTAGCGCCCATAGAAATCATAAGTTTAGCAATTGCTTCACCAGCAGCACCAGCACCACTAAATACGATGCTAACGTCTTCCCACTTCTTGCCAACGAGTTTAAGCGCGTTAATGCAAGCGGCAACGCAAACGACTGCCGTACCGTGTTGATCGTCGTGGAAAATAGGAATATCAACTTCGGGATCTTCTTTTAATCCCTTTTCGATTTCAAAACATCTAGGTGCAGAAATATCTTCTAAGTTAACACCGCCAAAACTACCCGCTAAAAGTTTAACCGTTTGAACGATTTCATCAACGCTTTTACTTCTAACGCAAAGCGGAATAGCATCCACACCACCAAAAGTCTTAAAGAGCACGCATTTACCTTCCATAACGGGCATACCCGCTTCAGGACCGATGTCGCCTAAGCCCAAAACTGCCGTGCCGTCAGTAATAACTGCAACGGTGTTACCCCTACCAGTGAGTTCAAACGACTTAGAATAATCGTTCTTGATTGCTACGCAAGGTTCAGCAACACCAGGGGTGTAAGCAAGTGATAAGTCTTCTTTGTTCTCTACTTTTACTTTAGAAATTGTTTCAATTTTGCCCTTCCAAATTCCGTGAAGGCGTAAAGATTCTTTAGCGTAATCCATAACTGAATTCTCCCTTAATATATCATATAATTTTTTTGTTTTTTATGTTCAACAATGTTAATTGTAGTCAAAAGATGCTGCTTTGTCAATTGTAAAATCGATTTTTGCAATATCATTTTTCTTATACCTTTTATAACTTTTTGGTTAACTTTAAATTATGCTAATTTATGCGGTAATTTTATTATTTTTGTGCTAAAACATAAAAATAACCCACGCATTTTTGCGTGGGTTAAATAATTTTAATTAAACGCTTTGTAGATTGCTCTAATACACTTTTCATAATCAGAGTTAGCAACGCCGATTATGATGTTAAGTTCGCTTGAACCTTGGTCAATCATCTTAATATTGATGTTTTCATTAGCGAGCGCGGTAAAGAGCGTTGCCGCAGTTCCGTGTCGTCTTGCCATACCGTGACCAACGGTTGCAATAAGTGAAACGTTTTCCATTACGTGAATATAATCGGGGTTAACGTTTTCTCTAATTTCATTTACAAGGTCGGATAAAACGCCGTCTTTAAGTTGGTCGGAACTTAAAATAACCGACAAGGTATCAATACCTGAAGGCAAGTGTTCAACGCAAATATTGAAGTGTTCAACTACTGATAAAACCTTACGGATAAAGCCAACTTCCGTGTTCATCATTGATTTTTCAATAAGCAAAACGGTGAAGTTCTTCTTACCAGCAATACCAGTAATAACGCTGTCGTTTGCACTTACGTCGTACATATCGTTAGGAACGATCATAGTGCCTTTATCTTCAGGCTTAAAGGTGTTTTTAATATTGATGGGAATTCTTCTTCTCATAACGGGGGCAATTGCTTCAGCGTGAAGAACTGACGCACCCATGTAAGAGAGTTCGCGAACTTCTTTATAAGTAATTTGATTGATTGCTTTTGCTTCGGGAACAATTCTAGGATCACAAACTAAGAAACCGCTAACGTCCGTCCAGTTTTCGTAAAGGTCAGCCTTAACACCGTTTGCAATAATTGAACCGGTAATATCACTACCGCCACGGCTGAAGGTTTTAATTTCGCCTTGGAAGTTTCTACCGTAAAAACCAGGAATAACCGCCTTTTCAACGTCGTGCAAAGCGTTATAAACCTTATCCGCAGTGTAATCTTTGTTGAGTTGACCGTGTCTATCAAATCTAATGATATCCGCAGCGTCAACGAATTCAAAGCCTATAAAAGCAGCGGTTACGATTGCTGAAAGATATTCACCACGAGATGCGGCAAAATCTGGGCACTTACTTTCGTTAATATCTTTTTCAGTCTTATCTAAAACTGAATTGATATCGAGATCTAGTTCTAAATCTTTTACAATTTGCACAAATCTTTCACGAATAATAGAGAAAGATTTTTTGCAAGTACCGAATTCTACTACTTCATCATAGCAGCGGTAAAGCATATCGGTAATTTTAATATCGTCTTTAAAGCGTTTGCCAGGTGCGGAAACAACGACGAATCTACGAGAATCGTCCGCTTCGATAATATTTTTTACTTGTCTAATTGAATTTGCATCGGCCATTGAAGTACCGCCGAATTTACATACCTTTATCATTTCGTTATTTTTCTTCCTTCTAAATAATAGCGTTTTTCAACACCTTCCCCCATTGAAAAGGTCTTTCTCGGAAATGCTCCGTTTTTAGAAACGTACTTAAACAAATCCGATTTATCTAACTTTTCAAACAATATACCAACGGCATCACGTCTTTCGTCAACGAGTTTCTTTAAGTTGCTTTCCCCGTGAACGTAATCAACTGAACCGCCGTTTTTTTCTAAATAACACTTAATATATTCGTCAACTGCTCTAATTCCTGTGGGCAAGTCGTTTTCGCCATTACACATTCGCTCAGAGCCGTCGTAAATACGCATTGTGCCGCCGTCAACTTTCATTAAACCTTTAACGAATTCTTTAGCATTTACACCGAAAACGTATCTATAAATAGGCTCGAAGTAAATACCTTCATCGTAAATGTTTACGAGTTCAACGAGTGCGTATCTTGCGGGATGATTTTGTTTTTCATCATCATTAAGAGTAGCCTTTACGTTGTTCCAGTGCGTTTTTGCAGTCGCTAAAGAATGGTTGCCGTCGCCAACGGCAAATAAGAAGTTATCAACCCTACCGTACTTTTTGGTAAGTCTATCTTCATCTAAAAGCGAACTGAACTTTTGCATTATAGCGTCAGTATCTTCGATATAATACCCTTCGATTGAGCCGCCGCCCATATTTAGAGTAAAATCATAAATCTTCTTAAAAGTTTCACGGCGAGCGTAAAGGTCTTCAGTAATTTCCCTTTTTTCATCGTCGAATAAAACCATAACGTGCGGAAATTCTACGTCCGCATCCTTTCTAATCTTTAAGCGGGGCGGAATTCTTTCTTCAATAGTCCCTTCAGTCGCACGAATAAGCGAATCACTCTTTTTAGAATATTCGTACTTTTCAAGGTCGATTGCAGCCATAAGCCCTATTCTTCTTTCAACGAAAGGTGTTTTTCTTACCGTGAGAATAAAACCTTCACCGTACGAAGTGAACACGCCGTCAGTTAGATAGTTCTTAATGTTTTCGTTAATCTTCTTTATACGCGCATCCGCATTGTCTTCCAAATAAATTTCAGGGAGAGTTAGGTCGAGCGTGGTACGTTTTCCGCACACGTCTTTTTGTAACTTATCCCAGTAATCTTTTTCACTCGTAAACTGGTCGCACGCTATGCACGCCCACGCTTGCATATCGTCAACTTTAGGAAGTAAAATTTTATCTTTTCTAATTGCAATTTCTTTCATGATGTTAACCGTTCAAATTTATTACTAATACCGTCAAAACAGAAAGCACTAAAGCGAGCGCTGCAATACCAACGTTAACCCAAAAAGATTTAACTTTATTTTTGCTTTCGTTATCGTTTTGCGGTTGCGAATTAAATTCGTTCATAAAGTGCTCTCCTTTTTATTTTCTAGTTACTTCAAGTTCTTGCCAGTAATAGCGAGTAAGTGTTTTCTTAAGCGCTTCGTAATCGGCGTATCTAACGATTTTACCCGCTCTTGCGATTGAGATAATACCAGTTTCTTCAGAAACGATAAGTGAAATTACGTCGATTGTTTCGGTTACGCCTAAGCCCGCTCTATGACGAGAGCCTAAATCTTTGGGGATGTTATCCACGTTTTGCGAAAGGGGTAAAAAGCAACCCGCTGCCACAATCTTAGTGCCGTTTATAATCATTGCGCCGTCGTGAAGGGGGGTTTTGGGGAAGAACACGCTTTCAATTAGTTCGCTTGAAATATCACTGTCAAGTTTAACACCGCTATCGAGTACTTGCGTGGGAACGTTACCCGTTGACAAAACGATTATTGCGCCAACGTCGTTTTTAGACATGTTTTGGAGCGCTTTAATAATTTCAGCAACGCATTTTTTAACCCTTTCTTCATCGTATGAAACGCCGTGTTTTAAGTCGGTTGTCTTAATCGGTTTTCTAGTAAGAATAATTCTCTTTAATTCCACAGAATACAAAATCATAATGGCGATTAAGAAAATGGTGGGGATTATCAAGAAGAACGCCGTATTGATTTCTTTGGGGAAAGAAATTACTGCCGCACCGATAATCATTACCGCAACGAAAAGCGCAACTAAAGCTTGTGCTTTGTTGTCCATTAAGAACTTTATCATGTAAAAATACAAAACGGCAAACACCAAAACGCTTACACACATTGCAAACGCAAAGTTAGGATTTCCAACAAAATTATTCCACGTTGCCGCTATTCTATCAATAAGGTTCATACTTCACCTCTACCTTTCTACCATTATCGTAAAAACGGTAAGCCACATGCGTTCGTTTGCATCGGCAAGCCCGCTCTTTATTTTATAATCCGCGTCGCAAAGCGCGTCTACCGCTTGCTTTAACGCCTTTTTCTTAAACTTTGCCGCTTGTTCTTTAGTCTTTCTTGCAGCAAACTCTTTTACGCCCAGCGCAGTTGCTAGTTCGCCAAGCGGAAGGTCGCTTATAGCCGCGTGCAAAAGCCTTCTATAATAGTTATAAACCGAAGTCAAAATTCTTTGCGGCGTTTCGCCTTTACTCATCATATCGGTTATAACTTCAAGCGCAAGGTCAACCTTGCCTTTCGCTATGTAATCGGTCATTTCATAAACTTTGTATTCAGTGTCTCTTGCAACCATGCTGGATACGGTTTCCATACTAATAGTTCCACCGTCGCCACTATAATCACAAAGTTTTTTAGTTTCAGTTTCTATACGCGTCATATCGCATAAGCAATATTCGCACAGCGTTTTTGCCGTTTCCGCATCAATGGTAACGCCGTTTTTTTGACACTCACCCTTTACCCATCTCGTAAGGATAGCCGCGTCTTGCTTAGCGCAATCTACAACCGTTACCCCCGCTTGTTTTTTTAATTGCTCGCAAGGCTTTTCGTTAAGCACCACAAGCAAGCCAAACGGCGAAGGATTTTCAAAATACTCTTTTAGCCCGCCCTTGAAAAAATCTTGCTTAGGATAGAACTCTCTAAGCACGGTCAAGCGCTTTTCACTCATAAACGGATAGCCGTTAAGCGAAGATAAAAGTTGCTCTTTCGTGCACGCACTATCGAGCACTGTAAGGTTTAAATCGGGCTCGGTAACGAACTTGTTTTTAAGCAGAGAAAAACCGCGTTCTCTAAAAAACGCGTCCTCGCCTTCAAATAAATAGACGGGAAAACACTGTCCGTTTTCCACACTCATCTTAAACTCTGCATACTTCAAGACAACATTACCTCGTATACATTTTAGCATTTTAATTAGCATTTTGCAACGATATTGCAGCCTTTTTTTAAAGTTATTATATTATATAAACTCTATCGTAGCAGTTCCAGCGCTCTCGCCGTCGGTAAATTCGCTGCTGTGCCTATAACTTATAGGGTGTTTTGGTTTGTAATAATTAAGCGCAAGGTCAGCGTCAAACGAGCAAACCATAAGGTCAAAATTTCCTTCAAGTCCATGATAACCGTCAGTTTTATTATACGAAAAAATTGCAAATCTTTTGCCCTTAATTTCAGCCGTAACTACTCTACCGTCTAGGGCGTATTCACACAAAATATCCCCGTCGATAAAGTCTTTTAAGGCGCTTGCGTTTTCCATTTGGACACCGAAAGATTTTTCTATAATCTTTTCTTTCATATCGTCTTTATCGCCAAAATAAATTACCTTTTCTAAGTCAAAAACAGTGTTAAGTTTTGTCATAAACACTTGTTTATCAATGCTTGTGTCGTTAAAAAACACAACCGTATCAATATTTTCAACGCCATACCTATCAGAAATGCTCTTTAATCTTGCGGCGGAAAAGCCGTAAGACACTTTACTTACGAACAAAATATTTTGGTCTTTTGCATCGATTATGGTTACGCAAAGCCTTTCAGAACCAACCACGAAAACTTTAGTTTTTTCATTTTCTATAACACCTATCGTAACCGAACTGACTACGCCTATAATCGTGCATACGATTAACGCTATAATTCTATGTATTCTTTTAAGGTTTATGAAGTTACTTGGTATTATACACGCTGCGTAATAAACAAAAGTCAATATTCCAAAAGCAAAACCGCCAACCACTAACTTTTCAAAATCTACAGCGGCAATCCCTATATTTATAAAAGATAGCACGTATTTTGGCAAAAATAAGGTAATATTTGCTATATTAAACAGCCCGCCGATAATTACTGCAATAAGAAGCGCTATAAAAATTACCGATGCAACGGGAATAAAAATTACGTTCATCAATACCGCAACGGGCGAAAAATAACCAAAGTTATCTAAACATACTGGGATGCTTGATATTTGCGCGGCAAGAACTACCGCTAAAGACGACGCTACCTTTTTAGGCAAAAATTTCAATAGTTTTTCTATGGGTTTTGTTAAAACCATCATTCCTAAAACAACAACGAACGATAATTGAAAACCCACGCTAAATAGTTGTACTGGCGAAAATAGAAGTATCAATATTGCTGCTAACGATATTGACGACAAACCGTCGTATCTATCCCCTTTAACCGCGGAAAATAGCATAACTGAAGTCATTACCGCAGCCCTTATTGAAGATGCTGAAAAACCACATATTCCCGAATAGAAAAACAGTGAAAAAGATATTACTATCGCCTTTAGCAATCGGTTTGCTTTTAATTTGTCAAACACAAACGAAAGAGCGGTTGCTAAAAAGCCGATATGTAGCCCTGAAACGGCAAATATATGCGCAATACCCGCATAGCGGTAAGATGATAAGAGTTCATAGTCGATTTGCTCGTCGTTACCAGTAAGCATGGCGTAAGCAACGGAAAATTCATCCTTATCTAACGCGCTAGATAGAGTATCTCTAATAAATATATTTATGCTTTCAAAAATCGTAGGCTCGTTTCCGATAACCTTTATACTATCAGCATTAACTTCCGCGGTGTACTTAGTTTTATAAATTAAGTTGTAAGCGGAAAAAGAATTGTCGTAAATAATAGGGTTATCAATTAAATATGCAGAAAATGTTACCCTATCACCCATATCTATATCAATATTACCTTTAATATACACGTACGCCTTATAACTAAGTTTGCCTTTAATATTTCCGTCAACAGTAATATTTTCTATGATAAGCCTTTTGCCCGTAAGCGTATCTGCGCTATCGGAAACGTGCGCGGTAATACTATAATAATGATTATCAAGGCTTGCGTTTTCATAATCTTTTATAGAATAAGTCATAACCGCACCGCTTATAAGAAAAAGTGCGCTTATAACACCGCAAAGAATTGTTTTTGCAAGGCTGGAAAATTCTTTATTTGCTGATAAAAAGATTACTGCGCACAAAGATAAAAATAGCGCGCAACAAATTACGCCCCAAATTACGCTGTTCAGTATAAAATTATACGCTGCGGCCACGCCCAAACACACGGATAGCGCTGAAAATACCGCTGGTCTTAAATTAAAACGCTTTATCTTTTGCACTTGCCAAATTTTCCCTTGCTTTTTATAACAAAATTTTATGATAAAACTTAAAAAAAGTCAATCTAATCGTTGTGTTATGGCTAATATTTTGATATAATTATGTTAGCCTTCGTGGTGCGATAGGAAGCGTTAAAAAAAATCCACAGATATTATTAAAAGAAAGCCTATATCCATTATTGAATAGCGGTGCTCTTGACCGTCGTTTATTCCGGTCGCTAAATAAGAGATGCAGAAGCAATAAGTGCGGCATTCCCCTGTTAACAAAACGGGTTAATATTTTGCGTTTCCGTCGGCCAATGCAGGTGTTTTTTTGATTTTTTTTCATAAACCTTTTGATTTTTAAAATCGTTTATGCTAAAATATAAATGCTTTAAGCGCTATAAACGCGCTAAAATGCCATCATGGTCAAGCGGCTAAGACGTCGCCCTCTCACGGCGAAAACCGGGGTTCGATTCCCCGTGGTGGTGCCAAATGAAAAACAGACAGGTTAATACTTGTCTGTTTTTTTATCAGTTTAATATAATCGAACCCCTCCGTGGTTCTGATTTGCTAGCGCAAGACGGCTACCCTTTTGTCCTTTCAGGACATTTCCCCTATTAGGGGAATCCCCCCGTGGTGGTGCCAAATTAAAAAGATAGGTTTTTTACGCCTATCTTTTTTGTTAAACTAATCACAAATATTTTCTCTTTTAAATAACGGAGAACTAAAAAATTCTTCTAAACTTATATCAAATCCTTCACATATTGCGTAAAGTGTGCTAATCTTTGCTGACGCACTGCGCTTTTTCTTTATAGAAGTAAGTGTTGATTGCGGAACACCACTCGCTAAAAATAATTGATATTTGGTCATTGACTTTTCTAAGCATAATTGTTCAATACGTAATACTACTGCATCTTCTAACTTCATATTCTTCTCCTTGTTGTTTATAGTTTATGAAATTAGAAAAAATATTTACTGCTATGTTTAGCATTTATTGCAATTATTTGTAAAATATGTTAAAATTAGCATATGATTATATCTTTTTTTGGGCACGCAGATTTTTTAGACTATAAAGTCAAGAAAATAATACTTAATAAACTAAATTCAATATCCAAAGACATTAAAATTGATTTTTATCTTGGTGGATATGGTAACTTTGACAATTTTGCAAAAAGCGTTTGTTTAGAATTTAAGCATACACGCAACAATGTAAAACTTTTTTACGTTACCCCCTACATCACTCCATCTTTCTTAAACAATAGAAAACCATTTCTAAGTGATTATGACCAAATTATCAGTTTTGAGTGCGCAAATATTAACAATAGACTATCTATAATAAAAAGAAATGAAAATATAGTTAAAAAATCAGATTTTATATTCTTTTACGTTAAAAATTCTTTTGGTGGAGCATACTCAGCATTAAAATATGCCACTAGACTTAAAAAAGATGTATTAAATTTAGCGGAATAATTTTTAATACTTATACCCTATATAATAATTTTTTTAGTAAAATTTTTAATAACTATATTCATTTTCTTGCAAAATTTTGCGTTTTAGGTTATTATATTTTTATACTATATTTATAGAAGGTTTATTTATGAAAAAATTGTACTCAGGTAAAACAAAAGACGTTTATCAACTTGAAAACGGCAACGTTCTCTTAAAGTTCAAAGATGATTGCACTGGTAAAGACGGTGTGTTCGACCCCGGTGAAAACGCCGTTGGCTTGACTATCGACGGTATCGGTAAGGCTAACCTTCAAACTTCAGTATACTACTTTGAAATGTTAAAAAAAGCAGGCATCAAAACCCATTACGTTTCTGCTGATATCGAAAACGCTACTATGGAAGTTCTTCCTGCTGAATGCTTTGGTAAGGCTCAAGGCGGTAACGGTTTAGAAGTTATTTGCCGTTTGGTTGCTACTGGTAGTTTCATTAGAAGATACGGCGAATATATTAAGAACGGCACTAGACTTGAAGGTGGCTACGTTGAATGCACTTTCAAGAACGACGAAAAGGGCGATCCCCTTGTTACTGGTGAAGGCTTGGCAGCATTAAAGGTTATGACCCCCGAAATGTTTGAAGAAATGAAGGCTCAAACCTTGAAAATCACCAAAATCGTTGCTGACGACTTAAAAGAAATCGGACTTGACCTTTGGGATATTAAGTTTGAATTCGGTTACAACAACGGCGAAGTTATCTTGATTGACGAAATTGCATCAGGCAATATGCGTGTTTACAAGGGCGACCAAATCGTTGAACCCGTTGAACTCACCAAACTCATCAACAACAGATAATTTAATTAAAACTAAAAAGCCACTCTTTCCAGAGCGGCTTTTTTATTATTATTTTTGACATTGTTTTAAGTGTGATAGATACAAGTTAGGCAAGGCTCGCAGTTATTGCGCCGTAAATATGATGTGAAAATCGTTTTAAGGCATAGTTACAAGCAAGACAAGGAAACGCGAAGTTTGACGATGTGCGCGTACTTGCCGTACGCAATCAAGGCAAACTGATTCTTGACGCAGTATTGCGCCGTAAATATGCCTTAAAAATTAAAGTCTTTCCACTTACCACCGTTTAGCCTATGCAATTCTTCAGTTGCTAAGAAGAACTTTTCAACTACGCTGTGCTCGGGGTAAAATTCGTAAAATTCGCCGTCAACGAAAGTATAGAAACGACTTAAATCAGTACACATACCGTACGTGGGTAAGTTTACGCTGTCGATAAAGAAAGTAAATTCTTTGCCGTCTTTAGTGCCTTTATACTCTAAACCTTTGCGATTTAAAGTAAGCGTGCCTTCGCCAACAATTAAAGAAGTTGCTTGATTTTTAAGCATACCGTTATCGGGGAGAGTTCCAAGTTTAACCTTTTCGGTTAAAACAAATTTTTCATCCTTTACTTCTTCCCTAATTACCGCGCGCTGCATATTAAACCACTCGGTTTGAGTTTCGGGGATAACGCAAGTGTCGTCTAATGGTGTCATAGCATAAGTTTTATCAATAGTCATACCGTTACCACACGCCGTGCAGTAAAGTTTGTTGCCTTCACTTTTCATAACGTGTTGTTTTTTGCACTTAGGACACCAAAACAATAAGTCTTCTAAATGCTCTGCACCGTTATCGCCGATATTATACTCGTTCTTTTGAACTTTATTCCAAGCGTAATCATCGTGATAAATGGTCTTATTGATAATATTTTCAATTTCTTCCGCGGAATATTTTTCCAAATCTTCTTTAGTAAAAAGTAAATCTATATCAACTTCCACTCTACCTAATCGATCGTTAAGGTTATACTTGGGGCTGGTTAAATATCCGCCCTTGATAACCGAGCAATACACGGGAAGTTTAAAATGCTTAATCATTTTACCAGTTCCCACAGCAACCGGTTGATTTGCACCCGAAATTGAACTCATGCCTTCGGGGAAAATCATAATGTTTCCGTTGTCTTTTAAGATAGTTCTAACTTCTCTTAAAGTATAGTTATCGGGCACAAAGTTTCTTTTTGGAATAACTTTCAAAAGGTTAAACACACCCGCTAAGTGTGAACGGAAAAATTCGTTATACCCCGCAACGAAATTCATTCTATTAGGAAGTGCGGGCACACCCGTAAAGATGTAATCTAAGCGCGACGCGTGGTTACTTATAAATATAAATTGGTTCTTTTCTTTACTAACGTCCGCTTTGATATTATAGTGAACGTTATACTTTTTTGCAACGAAAGTTTTCCACACCCAGCCTAGCAAGTTATACATGAAGTTGGGTTTTGAAATCTTTCTTTTCTTTAGTTGTTCTTTAATATTTTTAGCCATACTTTTCCCCTTTTACACCAAATAAAAAGTGCACGTAGATAATTTTTTACGCTTTAATTTTAATTCTTTTCCGCTATCCATTTTGTACAAATATCCGTCAATGTACTTACAGTTTTTACAATCGCCACCGATATGATTTTTTATCGGGCAGTGGCGAAGCGTCATATAAGCAAACTCCGTTCTATCTAAAACGCCGTCTTCTGCTGAAATTATCGGCTTATTATAATGCGCAGCCGTAACCGAGTTAAAAGTGTTAAGCCCGCCGCCGATTACAATTTCCGCATCAAATTGAAGTGCATAATAGTTATTTGCAACAATCCCCACGCCAGTTTTTTCAATTATCTCTTTCAACAGTTCTATATCTTTTTGTAATGCAAAGTTAGGAGTGTCAAGATAGAGTTTTTTGCCTTGATTTAAGCACTTTTTCTTTAACGCAAGCACTTTGTCAAGTTCGTAAACTTCGGGCGAATAAACTATAT
Organism: Christensenellaceae bacterium; assembly: GCA_045594285.1. Classification (GTDB taxonomy): domain Bacteria; phylum Bacillota; class Clostridia; order Christensenellales; family Borkfalkiaceae; genus UBA1259. The sequence goes on from JAZNYF010000013.1 coordinate 37,240, forward strand.
TTTTGGCAGTCAAAGTTGCGTTCACATCGTCTATAAACTCAAAGTCGGTAAACTCTTTAACAGGTCTTTTACCGCCGATATTTATTTCTTTTAAGGGTGCGCGGCTAACCTTTGTCAATTTGTTATAAAGGCTGTCGTAAACAGTTCTTCTAAACTCGTTGAGTTTGCTCTTTTGAATAAATACACCGTCCGTGCTAAACTCGGTAATATTAGGCGTAAAATACTCGTTTTTCGCAAAGTTTTCAGTTAAATCTTCTTTAGATAGCGGAAGTTTTTGCGCTTTATCCGTTTGTTCTCCAAATACTTCCACGGCAATATCACCTATACTTGCGCTTGCTTTTATTTTAGCACCCGAGTAAGCCCAAATCTTTAAGTCAACACTTCTTTTTAAGGTTAAAGATAGTGCTTTATTTTCTAATTCTGCGTCAATTATTAAGTTTAAACTATCCCCCACGGCTAAATTTTGCGTGGTTGTTAGCATATATTTACCGCTTGAAATATTCTTTAAGTCGTATGCGGTTAAAACGCTCTTTTCAGTGCCGTCATTAAATACTTTCAAGGTTGATTTTGGCGAAAGATTTCGGTTAGAATAAAAATAAACTTGGTTAAAGTTTTTGCCCTTATTAACCTTTTCAACCTTGCCGATAAATATGCCGATATGGTTTTGAAGATTTGATATAATCTTACCGTTTCCGTCAAAGTAGCCCGCGGTGTATTCACGATTAAACGCAAGTTTAAGTTTATCTTGACTTGTCTTTTTACCGTCTAACGCCTTTCTATATTCTGCTGTTGCAGTCGCAACGTAAAAAGGTCGCCTTGCCCTGCCTTCAATCTTCAAAACGTCAACGCCCGCATCTAACAAAACATCAAGTTTTTCTATCATATTAAAGTCTTTTGCACTTAAAAGATAGCCTTTTTTCAAAGATTTGCCGTTTTTACAAAGGGTGTAAGGCAAGCGACAAAGTTGCTTGCAGCGCCCCCTATTTCCGCTTGCATTAAAAAGATAAGAAGAAAGATAGCAATTACCTGAAAAACTTACACAAAGCGCACCTTGGGCAAAGTATTCTATTTCAAAATCAGTGTTTTGCTTAATTCGTTTTATTTCTTCTAAAGGAGTTTCTCTTGCGAGAACAATCCTTTTAATCCCAAACTGTTTTAAATATAGTGCGCCTTCTAAGTTGTGGATAGCCATTTGCGTACTTGCGTGAAGTTCTATTTGGGGGTAATTTTCAGCAAGAAGTTTTATAAGCCCTAAATCTTGAATAATGAACGCATCAACGCCCAAGTTATACCCTTCTATAACCGTAGAAAGTGCGTCTAAAAGTTCGCCGTCAGTAAACAAAATGTTTATAGCAAGACAAACTTTAACCCCGTAAGCATGGCAAAAATCAACGGCTTCCTTTATGTTAGCCATTGTAAATCCGTCAATGTTATTGCGCGCGTTAAACTCGTTTATACCTAGATAAACTTCATCCGCACCGTTATAAACAGCGGCTTTTAAACATTCAAAATTGCCCGCCGGGGATAAAATCTTCATAAACCTTAAATATTGATAATCATAAGCGCACCGCTTACAATCATACCTATATAAATTATCGTTTTTAACTTTTTACCGTCAAGTTTATCGAAAACGAGTTTTCCGATAAAGTCGCCTATTAAACACCCCACCATACCGATAATAGAATAAATCAAAAGGTCAAGCGTTAAAAGTCCGTTAAAAGCACGCATAACCGTTGCGTAAATATTAGTTATGCAAAAGTAAAACTGTATGCCCGCAAAGTACTTTTTATTGTTTTCGGTTGCTTGGGTTAAGTAAATTACTATGGGCGGACCGCCAGTAGAAAAAAGTCCGTTTAGCGCGCCGCCTAAAGCACCGAATATTACACCGTTAGTGGTATTTCTTTTAATGCGAATTTTATTACTAAAAAACAAAAAGAAAATGCTTAAAACTATTAGTACTGCGCCTAAAATTATCTTAAAAATCCTATCGGGCACAGCCGCTGCAAAATAAACTGCAATAGGAATTACCGCAAGCGCGGCAATAAGCACTGGCAACACGGTTTTATAAGGCGTGTCCTTACGGTATTTTATAGCGTTATAAGTAGAAGTTCCACAAGAAAATAGACAAGATATGGTCGCTGCGGCAACGGGCGTTGGCATAAAGTACGGCAAAAATAGCATTGCGAAAATGCCTAAGCCAAACCCGCTTACGCGCTGAACGAAACTTGCGCAAAAACCGATAACTGATATTATTAAAATAAGCGTTAAATCTAAATTATCAAACATACATTTATTTTATCACTTTACGCTTTTTAAGTCAATAGATGTAATATAACAAAACCCCTTTGAGAAACTTCTCGAAGGGGTTTTTATCTTTTTTAATATTATTTTATACGAAAATTACTCTTAAAAGAACACGCTTTTTGCTTGCGCCTTTACTTCTTTAGACGCTGCAAACGGAATTCTTGTGGTATAACCGTTTTTTGCTGCGACAATCTTTTTAGTAGGCCATGCAAAAATGTCTTTGTTCCACTCGTTAATAGTGTCGTTGTAAAGTTCTCTTGCCGCGGTAATTTCACGTTGCAAATACATATTTTGTTGCATAGCATCAGCAATTTCTTTATGCGCTTGAAGATCGGGGTAATTTTCAACGGCTACGTTAATGTTTCTAGCAATAGCGTCGATTTGACCACCGAGTTCGTTTCTTTCAGCATCAGCGTCAGCACTGCCAGATCTATATTTTGCAATATTTTCAAAAGTGTTTTTGTCAAGGTCAATAGCCTTATCTAAAAGACGAGCACAGTTTTGAAGTACCATTACCCTTTGTTCAAGGTAATTATCCACTTGTGATGCGTTGCGTTGAATTCTTTGTTGAAGTTGGTCAAAATGCTTTTGAGCGTTTATCTTCATAAACAAAAAGATTACGCCTGGGATAATTCCGCATACCCACAACAAAATTTCAAAAATCTTTGAACCAACGCCCACTGTAGCGGGGAGTTTTTTAACGATAACGTTGGTATCAAGTCCTTCTTCTCTAACTTCGGGGTTGAGTTCATCTAATTGGTTTGCCATTTTTAGTTCTCCTTAAATTAATTTATAAATAAAAATAGTTTAATTATACATACATAAATCGTTTTTTCTAGCAAGAATTTGCTTATTTTGCGACTGCTCGGCAGGTGCTACCGAGAAGTTATTGCTTGCATAGAGCGGAATATAATCATACCACGGCACGGCTACGTTGTGCCAATACCCGTCGCCACCAAGCACCGACACGTAATCTACACGCTTAATTATATCATAAGAAGATGCTGTAACGCAAATTTCATCAGTTGCGCCGTTTGACTTAACGAACGACGATTTTAATATGGCTTTTGTCTTTGTGTTTGGGTGAACAACGTGCTCTTTATTTGCCCTATTCGCTAACGATTCGCACTCTTTATATGAATAAGTTTGCATATAATCAGGTATAGGGTCAAGCGAATGAACTGGGCGTTCTTGATAAATGGGTATCGCCCAAACGGGCGCAAAATCAAAATATACCGCCTTGAAAAATTCCGTGTTTTCGTTTATGAATTGCTCTTTAATTATATCAAAAGAATATGATGCGTATGATACTGCGTTAAGCGAAAACGCTCTGCCTTGACTGTGGCTGGTTATTATGGTGTTAGTTCTTCTTCTCTTGATAAAGTTAAAATCATCACCGTAATAAGTCTTTGATAAAATCAAGTCCACCATGTTCGTTTGGGCAAGCGGTGTAAAAAGCGTTCTAAACTGAACTTCATCATTTCTATCTAAAGCGTCGAAAAGCACTTCAAAATCACTATTAGCCATACTTGTAAAAGCAAGATTGTCTTCAATGGCGTCATCAGTGAGTTTTTTAAGCCTTTTTTCGCCCTTTTTTATGTAACGCTCAAGCGCTCTTTCACTTTTATCATCTAAAAAAGTTGCATCTCTACTAAAAGATAAGTCGGGCCCGCCTTGTGCGCAATAATGCAGCACCACTTGGTTGCGATAGAACGGTTTTGGTTTTATAACGCTTGCATGAAGCGTTTGCGACCTTACCCTTGTGTGCCTTTTACCGTCAGAGCCGATATAACTTTCCGTCCAAGTAATAGTTTTATATCCGTGGTAAGTTTCCGTTCCCATACGATGAATTAACTTGTTTTCAAAAACGAACGGATTTTCATTATACTCGCCCGCTAGAATATCCACAGTCGACTGATTTTCATCAATATAATCGGAAAAATCATAATTTGCAACCATGTTTTTTTCTTGTTCGTATGAAAAGTTCGGTGCAAACGATAAAGACGGTATTGTTTTTTCTATGATTTTAAGCGCATCTTTATCGGTAAACAAACTGTTTAAGGGCTGCATTTGCTTATTTGCCAAACTAAAAAGTTCGTCCATGCGTTTATCGGCATTTTCAATTTCCGCCCTAAGTTCTTTGATTTTTGGCGTTATTTTTAGTATTACTAACGGAATAAGTATAAGCGTAATAATCATTAAAACCCTTAAAAATCGCCACAGATTTAACTTCTTTTTAAGTTGCTTTAAGTTGTCTTTTATTTGATTATATTTTTGAACCGTTTTTCTATTTTCTTCAACGTCTACACCCGATTTTTTAACCAGTTCTTCAAAAAAACTTTCGGTGTTATTTAGGTGAAGATTTTTGAATTTTGTTTCAAATTCTTCTAACGGATTATAAATCATAGATTGCATAAACTTTACTCCATTATCTACATTATATTACAATTTTTGTAAATTGTAAATACTTTTTTTAGATAATGAATTTTAATTAACATAAAAAGCACTCTTATTTTAAGAGTGCTTTTTTGTTTTAATCTTCGTATTTTGCCATTTTTGCTATTGACTCAATAAATATAATTAACGGAGAAAGTATTGATCTACAAAAGCCCCAAACAAAAAGTCCTACAACGGGACTTAAAATGAACATTAAAAAACTGGCACCAAATTCTTCTAATCCTATTAATATCGAACTTGAAATTAAACCACCAATAACGGTGAGAACTAAAGCAAGCGTTGGCACAAACTTTAAGAATGAAAATGAACCTAACCAACCACCCTCCCCAAACATAAAAAATTTAATAATTTTTAAAATTTTGCTTTTGGATGATTGATTAGAATTTTCAGTTTTGCTTACAGTTTTAGTAGCAGAAACATAATCATTTTTAGATTGTTTAACTACGACTTTTTTAACAGAGTGTGTCGTTGGCTTATTAGTCTTAGTTCCTGTTGGCGTTTGTAAAGTCTTTAAGCAATACGGACAAAACTGTCTTGTTTCTGGCACTTCTCTTCCACAATTTGGACAAAGCATAAATTTTCTCCTTGTATAAATAAATATATTATTATTTTATACCAAGATTTTTGGTATGTCAAGTATTATACCAAATATTTTGGTAATATTGCTTATATGAAAGAGATTAAATTTTCGGAAAACTTAAAAAATTTAAGGCTTAGCAAAGGGCTTACACAAGGGCAACTTGCAAAACTACTTGACGTAGACCAGCGTACAATTAGCGCGTGGGAAAATAAAGTTTGCGAACCCGACTTTAAAACCCTATCTATTTTATGTGAAATTTTTGACGAAGATTTTAATAATATACTAACTTAAAAAAACACTCTAAAAGAGTGCTTTTTTGTTTTGTCAAATCTTAAAGTTCAACCAACTTGTTGTTGTCTGCAGATTCGTGAATAGATTGCATAATTTCAGTTAAATGTCTTGCGTATTCTAAAGATACAACGTATTCACCACCCTTAAGGGTGTTTGCAATCATAGTGTAGATAGAATAGTGGTCGCCGAACACTTTGCCTTCAAGCGTAATTTTAGTTTTTTTGGTTTCGGTTACACTTCTATAAACGTTGGGGTCGTTTGATTCGGGGTATGAAATTTCGTGAATTTCCATTTCGTTGCCCTTAACGTAAATAGTGCCTTTACTGCCTTGAACAACCCAGTTGGGAAGGAAATCTGAAATAATATTGTGGTCAACGTGCACGATTACGCCACTTTCAGTGATAAGGGTTGAACAGAACATATCGTCTGCATCACCGGGGTTAATGATTTGTCTTTTTTGTGCGTAAACCGACTTAATAGGTTCACCAACCAAGTGCATTGCTTGTTCGACGATATGCGGACCCCAGTTATTAAGGTAGCCACCAGCATAAGCCTTTAAGGTTTGCCAGTCACTGCGTTTACCAAAAGTCATTTGAGCACGATATACTCTAAACAATTTACCAATCGTTCCAGCCGCAATGAGTTCTTTTAACTTAACAACGTCAACACCGTCGTGACAAGGAACGAAAGGCATTACGATACAGTTGTTTTCTTTAGCCGTTGCAATGATTGAATCTGCATCTGCAGTGGTAATTGCCCAAGGCTTAGTAATTAAAACGTTTTTACCCGCACGGAGAAAATCAAGTGCAATTGCTGTATGAGTGTAACTATAAGTAAGAATGATTGCAAAATCAAAATCTGCCTCTTTAATTACTGAATGAAAATCAGTATATTTTTTTGCGTTGGGGAATCTCTTTGAGTATTTTTCAAGAGCCTCTTGGTTAACGTCACAAATAGTGGTTACTTCAAATTCGGGGTGTCTTTCTAACACCGGTCCGTGTAATTCATTTGCTGTTCTGCCACAACCGATTACTGCTGTTTTAATTGCCATTTTTATTATCTCCTAAATTTTATTTTTTCAAAGTGTTTTTTAACAAGGTAAGCGCCTTTTTCATACTTTCAAGACCTTCCCCGTTTTTAGTTTCAAATGAAATAGTTCCGTCGTAACACGTTTTAACGAGGTTGTCTAAAACCTTGGTTACGAACTCGCTATATTCATTCTCTGGTAAAACTCTATCGAGTTCGGAAACGTGAACGTGTTTTAGGCTATCTTTATAATTGATGACGTCGTCGGGATTATCGTTATTAACGTTCATATGAATAGTGTCGCCTAAAAGTTGAATTCTATCACTCTTTACCGCGTCAACCACGCGCATACCATCAGATAAGGTATGAATGAAGTTGCACGCGTTTGCACGAAGTGGTTCAATAACAACCGTAATATCATACTTTTCACAAGCGGGAACGATTAAATCTCTACATACTTTAGATATTTGTTCATATCCCATATCTTGAGAAGTTTGTTCATCAAGTGCACGGGCGGGCGCACTACCGAATACAACCTTTTTTGCACCTAATCTCTTTAATCTTGAAAAGGTTTTTTCAAGATATTCTTTAATTTGCTCTGCGTTAACTTCACTTCCCGTTACTCTAATTGTTTTTGGGAAAAGTGCGCAACTGCAATCGCAACCAAGGTCAAGTTCTTTCAATGTCTTAGCAAGTTTTTCAAATTCTTCATCAGATAGTGACGCAACTAACATAGCGCGCATTTCAACAAAGTCAAAACCCGCTTGCTTAATCTTTCTTATAAGTTCGTAATCAACTTCTGTTTTTAATGGTGTTGAAAACTCTTTACAAAAACCGTATTTCAAATCTATTTCTCCTTCGGTCCATAAAACCTTATAAATTCAAGTTGCCCGCTTATTTCAAATGGTTCGCAAACAGCGGGAATAAAATATTGACTGCCCGAATTTGCTTTCTGACCATTGATTAACCCACAACCACTTAGAACGTAAATACCCGAAAAAACTCCGTTGCTTTCTAATTGAATACTACCGTCAACTGAACTCTTTTCGAGTTTAAACATTTCCGTATCGTTATAACCTAAAACTTCATTCCCTTTTTTGTGTACAACCCAGCGTGCACGCACCTCTTCTTTCGTGTAACCTTTATAGGTAAAGCAATCAAACATCTTATCGAAGCCTAAACCTTGGTGACACATAAAATCGGCAACGGCAAGTCCGTTAGGTGTTACGCGCTCTGTGCGAATTGTATAATCAGTAGGTTCTTGAACTTCCACTAAAAAACAACCTGCGCCTATTGCGTGAGGGATTCCGCCTTCTATCAAAAAAGTGTCTCCTGCCGAAACTTCAAACTTATGAAGGCAAGAAAGCATTGCGGGAATATCTTGCTCGTCAAAGACTTTTTTCCAGTACTCACGAGTAATGCCTTCTTTAAATCCAAAGTATATGCAAGGTTTTTCCCCATTGATTTCTCTACCGCCTAAAATATGCCAGCACTCAGTTTTTCCATAAGTAGAGCCAAATAGTTCTTTTGCTTTTTCTCGCGTTGGGTGCACCTGAATAGTCAAGCGTTCAGCAGCGTCAATCAGTTTAACCAATACTCCAAGACTGCTTGCATAATTTGCGTAATGCTTTTCACCAAGCAATTCTTTTGGGTTTTCTTTAATAAGGTCGGCAAGTGAAAGGTCGGTGTTAGACACCATGCTTAAACCTTCTACAATATGCTCTCTGCCCGCGTTTCGCGCACTGACCGTAGACATTATCCACTCTTCGGGAAAGTTATCATCCGCCGAGTCAATTCCGTGCAATTTGTTAATTAACTTACCGCCAATATACGTTCGCCACGCTCCCGCACGGGAAAGTTTTATGGGTCTATTAATCTCTATCATCTGTGCTTGTCTTCGTTGGCAAAGTCTCTTACCGTTCCAGTAGGTCTATGACTAAAATTAAGTCTCTTAAGACCTGCTTCTTTATCAGGCATAAAGTCTATCCACATATAGTGCATATGTCTATCGCCAGTAACTTCTACACCGTGGTTTGAACCGAGAGGAATATGCATAATGATATTGCCTTTCATATTAATTTTTTCATCGTCAATAATTACTTCCATATCGTTTTCAGGAAAACTGAAAAAGAATTGGTCAAGCATTGGGTGTGCGTGCGGTCTAACCAAGTCATAACCGTAAGATTCAACTGAACCTATTGTGAATCTTGGAATAATTTCGTGAGGAATCATCATACGACTGATGGTCTTTTCACTCTTATTCGGGTCGATATATTGAATTGATTCTTGATAAGGAACAACCACGGGGAATTTCGTATTGTATTGTTTCAAATCTTCTTCATCACCAGGCGCTTCATCCCATTGAATTTCGAGAATTTGAACACCAGTTTTTGCCATAACGATAAGTTCTTTATCCGGCGCAGGAACGAAAGTTGTTCTTCCGTCAAAAGAAAATTCCTTTCCGTCGGTAACGAATTTTGCATCGCCTTCAATCAAAATTATAATGTGGTAATAACCACAGTTAGCGTCAAATTTAAGACTACTTCCCTCAGCTATCGTGTGGTGCACGGGGTGTGCACCAGGAATTTCTCCCTTGCAAAGTTCTACGCTACGATTTCCTTTTACGGTGGTATCCACCTTTTGCATTACTACTTCCATATCTTTTCTCCAAATTTTATTTTGTAAGTTCAGGGTTAACCGAGGTTACGCGGTCAACCACGAGTTGTCTAAATTCGGGCGACAACATTGCAAAAAATGCTGTAAACCCAGTTACTCTAACTACTAAATCGGGATACTTAAACGGGTCTTTATGCGCTTCAAGTATCTTTTTTGCATCAATAATGTTTATGTTTAAGAGAGTGTTGCCCGTATTCATAATGGTTCGAATCATGCTCACCATTTTATCAACGCCCTCTTCGTCGTTAACTATACCAGGGTCAAATTCAAGTTGAACAGGCGCGCAATTTCCATAGCCAGGTTGAATTGCTCCTATAGAATTACACATAGCGGAAACCGCACCGTCTTTTCTAAACCCGCCGTTAGGATTTGCACCGTGATTTATCGCCTCGTAAGCCTTTCTTCCGTTAGGCGTTGCGCCTACGGTTTTTCCAAGCCCTATAGTGTTTGACCAAGAGAAGAAACCGGGAATGAAATTTATTCCGGGGTGCTGATTATTTAAGTCGCGAACGAGCGAAGTGTAAAGGTCAGAAACTTTTTTCGCCCAGTCGTCGCCAATCGTTCCGCCACCACAATATCTTTCACTGTTATACATTAATTGACGGATATATTCGCCGTCTTGACCTTCATAATTCTCGTCAAGATGACGAGTAAGTTCTTCGAAGGTTATCTTCTTTTCTTTTTCAACTCTTTGTTCTACCGCGGCAAAACTATCGGCAACGACCGCAATACCACTACCGTCAACGCACATATTATAATAATTTGCGCCACCGTCGGTAATATTCACGCCCTTTTCAATAAGTCCGTGTTGGAAAAGGTTGAGAATTAATTCCGGTTGACTCTTTGTTTGGTATTTTAAATGATGCATAATGCCGTTACCGGTTGCATCAACCGCCGCCTTTAAATGAATATTATATAATCTCCAAAGTTCTTCAGTAGATTTTTCACTTGAAGAATTCATCATTTCACGATAAGCAACTTCAAAAACTTTTGCAAGATTTATCTTTACGGTATCGTTCATTGTGTATTCCATACCTGGTATACACATCCAATGACACCCTGCTGCAACCCTCTTTCTTGCTAATTCCAACGGATAGCCACATTTCATAAACCCTTCAGCAAGCGCTGAGTCCGAAGAATATCTCGGCCAGCCTTGTTTGTTTTTGAAAAGATATTCAACTGATTTTTTAAAGAATTTTTCATCAAGATTATCGTGCACACGAATGGTCAAGTTACAAGCGATATTGATTTTATCTGCTGCATCTAAACAAAGATATGAGATTTTAGAAGTCATATCTTTGCCATTTTCATCAGGTCCGCCAAGTTGGAAATAACGGCTGTCTTGCAAGAATAAACAAGCAAGATAAAATACTGCTTCATCATCAGTTAAAATGCCGTCTTTAATATCTTTTTCGTAATACGGTCTAAGCATTTCATCAAGTTGTCCACCTGCACTACCTCTATTGTAGGTGCGTGACAACATACTAAACCAACACATCCATTGAATTGCTTCACGGAAAGTTTCTGGCACGCCAGCCGCAATCTTTTTGTTTATGCGAGAAATATTTTCAAGGTTATCTTTAAGTTCCGGATTTTTTTCTATTTTTGCTAACTCACCGATTTCATCAGCCATTCTGTTGAGAAAACGAATTATGGCTTCAACGACGGCAATTTCACTATCATAAAACTCGTGATGACTTTCGTCGTGCAACTTCTTTTGTTCTTTTAACTTGTTAAGAATTCCACCCCAGCCGAGTTTAAAACCTATTTCTAAGTCGGGCGTAAAGTGGTGACAATTATCAATGCCCGATATTACGTTATATTTATCAAATAAAACTTTTAAATCATCAAACGGATAATCAGGATTCCATTTGCAAGTTACAGGACGCAATCTTTCCAAGAACAAAAATCCTTTACCCACGAACGCATCTAACGGGTCGCAATATAGCGGGTGCGAATCGAGTATTGCGCAATAATTTTCCGTCCACGCTTTGTATCCGTAAATCGAACCGTTTGGGTGGTTTGGTTTAAGTTCATACTTAAATTCGTTTTGAAGAATAAGTCCGTAATCGTCTTCATTAGCACCGCCCGCCCTTGCTTTTTCTTCGGTTTGCTCTACTTTGCGCGCGCGAAGGAGTGCTATTCTTTTATCATAATCAAATTTTTCTCGTTCGGGAAATTTATTTATGAATTTTAATTCACTCATACTACCTCCCTCCTCTATATAATCTTGTACGCAATACCGCTTTTTGCGATTACTTTTTCTATTTCACAAAGTTTATCTTTTGCGTGCGGTCTTGCCGATTCAAACTCGTTTTCTTTATCGAGGCTCTTATACTTACCTTCGCCCAGCGGGTTAAAGTTCAAGACTTCGTATCTAACGAGATTTTTTATATTTTTGATATAATTTACAATCGCACCGATATTTTCTTCAGTATCAGTAACGTTAGGAATTAACGGTGTTCTAACGATAATGGGTTTGCCTAACGAATCTATTTTTTTAATATTTTCAAGTATTAAATTATTTGAAACACCCGTGTATTTCTTATGTAACTCATCATCAAAAATCTTAAGGTCGCACATAATAAGGTCAACCTTTTCCAATAGTTCTTTTGCATAATTGAAATAAAAACACAAATTGGTTTCAACTGCAACGTGAAAACCTTCTTTACGACATTCGTCAGCAAGTGTCATAACGAATTCTTTTTGGCATAAGACCTCACCACCGGAAAACGTTACACCACCCTGCGAGTCATCGTAATAAGGCTTGTCTTGGCGAACTTGATACATAACGTCCTCAACGCTCATATTTTGTCCACACATCACAAGTGCTTCAGCATAACAAACACTTGCACACCTGCCACAGTTAACGCACACATTGCGCTCTATAATATGATTTCCCTCAATAACCTTATGCGCCCCGAGTGGACACACAGAAAAACACTTTTCACAACCTATGCATTTATTTTTATAAAACATTAACTCAGGCTTTTTCTTTATGGTTTCGGGGTTATGGCACCATTTGCAATTCATATTGCAGCCTTTGAAAAACACCGTGGTGCGAATTCCGTTTCCGTCCGAAAGTGAAAACCTTTGTATGTTAGTAATAATCCCTGTCAAGATTATCCCTCCTTGCCTTATGATTTGGTTATTCTTGTTCATATTCTCCAAAATCGGGCACTTCAAGCGGAATTCCGCCTTGTTTTGCCGATTCAATCGCAACTAAGCCGGGCACGGTGTATCTCGCAGCACGCCAAGCGTTGAGCACGGGTTGTTTGTTTTGGTCAACTGCTTTTAAGAAGTCGTCAACCAAGAACTTATGCGAACCCATATGTCCGTTGGGGAATTTTGTAAATACTTCCGGCAATCTTTTTAATTCTTCGTCTTGAACGGGCGCGTTAGAATTCCACTGCCATTCACCGTTTGCAACCTTTTCCATAAAGTTTTCATCTTTTTTATGCTCGGTAAGTTCTCTAGTGTTAACCCTGTCGCTTACGTCGGTAAGTTTTACGTGTTCTTCTTCACCGTATTCAAAATCTCTCTCAACTAATATATGCTGAGCGTTGCTGAATTCGTAACCGCCCCTTGTGCCGTAGAGTGCGGATATATATGAACTGGGTTTATTCCAACCTATTCTTCTTGCTTCGGTTACCCTTGCAACACCACCGTTTGCAAGTTCCATAAACACGTATTGATTAGAATATTCATTATCCCAAAGGTTGTTTCCCTTGCCAAAACGCCCGTCGTTTTCTTGGTCCTTATAACCTACGCAAGTAACCCTTTTTACGTATGAGTTTACTGCGGATAGTATCATTGAAGTAGAGTGCGTAGGATAAAGTAACGGCGGCATACCACCTTCCTTGGGGTCTTTGCCGTAACCGATTGAATCAATATCGTGATAATATTGTGATGCGCCGTAAGTAAACTTGCCAAACTTTCCCGCTTCGTAAGCTTCTCTACAAAACATTGCGCAAGGGTAATAATAACAAGTTTCCGCCATCATATAGATAAGCCCAGTTTTCTTTACTAATTCAACGATTTCCTTACATTCTTCCACCGTTGACGCCATAGGAACGGCAGAAAAAACGTGCTTACCAGCATTAAGTGCTTGCTTTACGATTTTGCCGTGAAGATGGCGCTGTGTAAAGTTCATAACGCAATCTATATCATCTCTTGACAAAACTTCTTCGTAAGTATCTATTACTTCTCCACCAAATCTATTGTGGAAATCTTCCGCCTTTTCTTTTAATAAATCACAATAATATATCTTTTCTACGTAAGGGTGTGCCTTAAAGAGTGGCGCAAACCAGTCGGCAAATCTTCCACACCCAACGAACGCTAAAGTAATTTTTTTGTTTTCCATATTATTTTCTCCTTAATTATTTTCTATTTCACCACCAGCAAAGCCGTTAAAATCGTCAAAGAAGAACTGTGCGTTCTTTTGCATTTTTACGCCGATTTTACCGTCTTCTCTAAATGCAAAACACATGGTCATATTACCAACGAACAAGTCTTCCGCCCAAACTTTTATAAAAAGTTTTTTATTTGTCAACCATTCGGCATACACGCTGCATTTATAATTTTCGTCATACTCGGGGTTAAACAAAACTTCGCCCGAATACTTTTGCGGGAAAATTATTTGAACTTCTTTTTCGGTTGAAAAATCTATGCTGAGTTCTTTATCTTCTCTCTTATAGAAAAGTTTACAAGTATCGCCGCTTTGCTCAAAGCGCACGGACTGCAACTTCATCGGGTTGTCTTGCAAAATAAAGTTTTTATTCTTTATCTTATCAAAAACGTTTTCAGTAACGGGTTTAGGCTTAGCCCTTTCATATTGTTCTTTATCGATTATGGGGAAGTTTGGCAAAATAATATCTTCAACCGCATTAAAAATATCGTCGTAAGTAGTGCGGTTGCCGGCCGTATCCGAAGTGCAAGCAAAAACTAAATCTCTACCAGGAAACGCTATTGCAACTTGCCCGCCTAATCCCCTAAATGCAAACGCGCCGTCTGGATGCGACCACACTTGGTAACCGTAACCGCAGTTAAACCTTGTGTTAAGCGCGCCGTCGTCGTTTCTATCTAAAGGCGAAGTTGCGTCTATTGCATAGTCTTTGGGGATAAGTTGCTTGCCGTTCCACTTGCCTTTTTCCAAAAGAAGGTAAGCAATTTTAGCAAGATCCGCCGTCGTTGCCATAAACGCTGAAGAAACCCACGCTTCGCCGTCAGGGCCTTTCATACTGTAAACGCCTTTACTTACGCCTATTTCATCAAATACTGGGCGGAGATATTCGACAAAGTCAAGCCCCGTTTTTTCTTTAACTATTGCACCTAAAACGTAACTTCCGCAACTGTCGTAATTCCACACCGTTCTTGCGGGGTGCGTGGGCTGAGCCGTAAAATAACTTTCCAACCAGTTTTTAGTACTTGCGTTGTAAGTAGGTTTTGAATACACCGTTGTCATTTTAAGCATATCGCGAACGGTTTGCTCTTTTAGATAAGGGTGAACGCTACTCATATCAAAACGGTTAGCAAATATATCGACTACTTTATCTTCAAGTGAAAGTTTGTTCTCACCAATCAGCCTTCCTATTGCAACTGCCATAACTGACTTAGAAGTAGAATACATACGCGTAATTGTTTCCGCAGTGTACGGCGGATTGTAAAGTTCTTCTATAACCTTTTTCCCGCTCATCAAAACAGCACCGTGTAAACGCACGCGTTGATAGTTCATTTTATCATTAAATTTTTTAAGAATTGAATTTTTTTCCATATGACAATTCTCCTTTTGTTTATTGTAACATATAAACCTTTATTTTGAAATGTAAAAACAAAAATAAAAATTGTGTTTTTCGTACTTTTTATTCTTTATTATTGACAAACATAAACTTATACTGTATTCTAAAAAATAGGAGATATTATGAAACTTACTGAGATTCATCCTTTCGTTAGGCAAGCGGTTATAAGTAAATTGCACAGCGGCTTATATTCTTTCAAAAAAATCAAAACGCGCGACTGTCGTTTGTTTTACATCTTGCACGGACAAGGCGAAATTGTTATTGAAAACAAGAGTTATCCTATTAAAGCGGGGTCTGTTATTTTGTTTCAAGCGGGCACGGAATACGTTTGGCAAACCAACGACATGCGTTATATTGCAATAAACTTCGACTATACTCAAGATTTTTGCCATATTAAAAACTCTTTTTCACCCATCAAGTCAGAATTATTCCCAAAAGATAACTTTTCTAAAAAAATAAAATTTTCCGATGCGCCCGAACTAAATAATGAAATTGTGTTTTTCGACTGGGCTACGCTAGAATCTAAAATAACTAACCTTGCAGTTGAAATTAACACCGCAGTTGACTTTAAGGATGAACTTTTATCTTCCCTTCTAAAGGCAATTATAATCAGTGTAGTAAGCCATAATCGTAAACAAAAATCTTCTGGCGACGTTAAAGGTGCTTTACTTGCAAGGCGCGTTATAGAGTATATTCAGCAAAACTATAATAAACCTATAAAAAACGAAGATATTGCCGATTATTTTTATTTTAACCCGTCTTACGTCAACCGAATTTTTAAAGTGCACACTGGGTTTTCACTAAAAACGTTTATTATCGATTATAGAATAAATCAAGCGATGGAAATTTTGCGCACACAAACAATAAGCGTAAGTGAAGTTGCATTTATGGTAGGTTTTACGGATATTCCACACTTTATTAAAACTTTCAAATCACACGTTGGAAAAACCCCAAACGAATATAGAACTTCCATTTAATATTCTTTTTACTTAATAGACAAATTTCGAAAGTAAAAAAGTAAAAACGACAACCTTCTAATGAAGATTGTCGTTTTTTGTGTAAGACGGACAAAAAAGATATTTCGGGGAGTTTTCGTATGGACTTGAACTCGTGCGCCACATCACGCCGTGAGGCGTGTATGGAATCAATGCAAAGCATTGTATGGAATCCGTTGCAAGACGGTATGGAATCAAGCCGCAGAAAATGCACCTTTGGTGATTCCATGCGCCTACGGCGATACCATACACGCTGACGCGTGATTACATACCAAGCCTGCGGCTTGAATAAAAAAATCGACAAGTCGAAACTTGTCGATTTTTTTGGCAGGGGTAGCAGGATTTGAACCTACGCGTAACGGAGTCAGAGGCCGTTGCCTTACCGCTTGGCGATACCCCTATTTATTCTTCTTTTGTATTTTATCAAATACTTTATAATTTTTCAAGCGTTTAGCGTGTAAAATAAAAAAATGCGATAATACTTTTATTTTATTGACTTCTATACTGTTTTTTGTTATAATTTATTCGTTTAGAAATATATAGTAATATAAGGAGTGAAAATCATGGCAAAGATTGAATCTACTATTCTTAAGAAAATGGTAAACCTTAGCAAATGGTATTTGGGTAAGGACATGGAACTTAAGGGTTTTGGCGGCGTTATGCTTAGAATTCTTTTCTTCTTTGTTAACATTTTATGGTGGATTGCTTTAGGCGTTCTTTGGGTTTTGGCAATTATTGCGCTTATCTTCTTTGAAATCCCCACTAAGATGCGTGCTAAACAATTCAAGCAAAGAATGAAGAAAATTGACGTTGACATCTATGCATCACACAAAAGACCTAGAGACTAATTAGTCAAAAAAAATAAGAGAGTATCAAAACGATACTCTCTTTTATTTTATTATTTTTATACCAACGCGCTAAATAACGTGTACATAAGCGGAATTACTACGATTGACAAAACGGTTGACAATAACACGTAAATTGACGCAGAGTCCCCATCAGCGCCAAACTGAACTGCAAAGAGTGCGGTACTGGTTGCGCACGGCATTGAAAGCAAGAAGAAAAGAGTGTTTTTAACTTCCATTGAGATGGGTAAAAATGCAATAATTGCTATGGTGATGAGTGAACAAACAACTAACTTTAAGAAAGAAGTTATATACGCCCACTTATCGCTAAACAACTTCTTTACTTCTAGATTAGAAAGTCTTATACCTACAACGAACATTGCAAGCGGAGTTACGGTGTTACCAAGGAAGTTGCACGCATTTGCAAAGTTTGTTAAAATTAAGTCCAAAGTAGAGCCGTCAACCGCAAGGTCCACGAGCGGTTTTTTAAGCGTTATAAACAACACGAAACCTAAAACGATTGCAATAATCGTAGGGTTAAGAATAATTTTCTTTAATGAAACGTTTTTCATGCTGCCAGTAACTAAATATACACCGAGCGTCCAGTTAAGAATATTGAACACGGTCAATACGACTGCGGTGTAAATCATAATTTCGCCCCAAACGGTAGACGCACCAAAAAGCGTTTGCAAAAACGGAACGCCCATATATGCGCAGTTACCGAAAACGCTTGCGGCACGCACGCAGCGAAGTTTAGCACTGTCGCCACGAACGAAGATTTTAACTACTACGAACATTGCTAAGTGCACTGCAAACGCAATACCCGCAACGATAAGCATATTCATTGCGATAGAAGAATCAAATTCTTTACCTTGGAAACTCATGAACACGAGCGCGGGTTGACAACCGTAAAGAACGATAGTTGATAAAACTTCACTTGCCTTTTCGGGCAAAAGTTTCATTTTATTCAAGATAAATGCAGGTACTGCTAAAAGTATAAGCGAAATAACCGCTATTAAAACCGTAACAAAATCAATTCCCATTTTACTTTTCCTTTTGTAAAACTAGTTATAAATATCTTTTTATTTCTTCGCACTCTTTCACTTGTTTTGCGGCGTAATTAAACGCTAGAAAAACTGCCGTGGTATCAAAACGCGCGTCGTGAAAGTTTGCCGCTTTCCCAAAAATTTTTTGAGATGCTTGTTGAATTTTATTATCACTTATTTCAAAGTGTGCACAAAGTTCAGCTAGTTTTGGGTATTTATACCCTTCCCCTTTCTTTTTTGGAAGTTTACATAAGGGTGTAAACTTTTTCATTGTGCAAAACTCATCTTTTATCTCAAAAACCTTGCCAAGCCTTTCAAACTCCGCGCGCATAAATGAAAAGTCGAACGCGGTGTTGTGCGAAACTATTAGGTCGGCTTTAGAAAAGTCGTTTTCTATAACTTCTATGTAATCACTAAAGCGCTTATCCCCAGAAAGTTCTTTTAATTTTCCTATTGAAAAACCGTGAACTAAGTAAGCCGAATAATCCATATTATCAACCGTAAAAAACAAGTTGCGCGCACTCAAAAGGTCGCCTTCTTGCATTATGTAAGACAGTTGACAAATTTGACCGGGGTTAAGCGAAGTTGTTTCCGTGTCAAAAAATAATACCATATTTCAATTAAGAAAACGCAGGTTTAATTAAGGTTAAGCCTGCGTTTAATTTTGTTTTTTATATTAGACGCCAATCAAATCAGCGTATCTATCAGCGTACTTGGTTACGCCGCCGTTAGCGTTATAAACGTGGTCGTTTAAGAGCTTGTTTTGAACTTTGCTGATTTGTTTTGATACTCTAGTAGAAGCTACGCTATTGAAGAACTTGTAAAGGAAGGTGTCAGTATCAACGTCTTCATCATCCCAGTTTTCAACGAGTGCTTTCATTTGCTCTTCCCAGTAAGAAGCATTACCAGTGGTATCCATTGCAAAGTTAAGATAACTTTCTAAAGTTGAGAAACCTTCAATACCAGTGAACGCTTGTGAGAAGAACATTACGTGATAACCGTAATCGGTTGCAACGATAACGTAACTCTTTCCACCGAGAGCGATAAGTTCTCTACCAGCATCGGCAAATTCTTGAACGTAAGTTTCACTACCAACGTCGGGAATAGGCTCAATTGTGTAACCTTTATAGGTGTTGAGTGAACCAGGGTCGGTTGAGAAAGCAAACAAGAGTTCGTTAATCTTAGCATCGTATTCTTCAACTGCGCTGTTGTTAACAACTTTCTTGTAAATTGAAACGCCGTCAGCAGAAGTTTTAACGTTGCTTTGAACTGAACCGTAAACATATTCGTCCATCATCTTAACGAATTCGTCAAGAGTGTATTCCTTAATGCTGTCAACACGGTATTGAGCCGTATATTCTTCATCATCAACGTGGTCTTTGTTTACGTGGGTTACAGTGCCGCCGAAAGGTAAACTATTCTTAGCATCTTTAACGAGAGTATAATCACCAGTAAAGCAGTTGGTTTCGGTGTCAAAATCATAACCGCTTAAAAGCCAAGTTGAACGCAAATCTTTAACGATAGTTTTATCAAGAATTTCTTTTCTTAATTCTGCTCTCTTAGCAATATCAGTAGTTTCAATAGCGTTAATCTTTGTGGTTTGAGTTGAATCTGCACCTAAAAGAAGGTTGTAAACGTAACCGTAAGTACCGTCTCTACCAACTAAAACGGGGTCTTCAGCGGTTGCTGCTGATAACTTTTCAGCAAATTCGCTATCACTCATTTCTGTTTGAGTGTTGAAGTTGTTTTCGTAAACGTTTTGTAAATCTTCGTAAGTAACGGTCTTTCTTGCAGCATCGTTAATGGCTTTTTCAAACTTTTCTAAAATGGTGTTTTCTTTATAGCCTTGAACAGATTCTTTATAGTAATCAGTGCTTTCAATGCTACCGTCGTAATTACCTAAAAGTTCGTTTTGTTCTAAGATTTCAACAACTTCATTATATGCTGCACGGCGATCGGTTGAACTGTTTGTATCAACCTTGTACGCTTGCTTTTGGGGATCGGTAAGTTCTTTTTCCTTATTAGCAGCGTTAGTGGGAACGGCTCTTACTTCGCCAACGATAGTGTCGGTTACACCGTGGTCATGATTTTCCATATAACCGTGTATCATGGAGTTCATATCTTTTTTAGCATTATATTCAGCGTCGATAATTTCGCCATCGGTAAGGTATCTATCTAAATCCCAAGTAGCCTTGTCTGCCTTAACTACGTTGCCGTAATAAATGCTTGAAGAATCAGCGTTGTTAAACTGCATAATTGCGTTTTGAACGTATACTCTAGTGGTGATGAGTTGATTTACGATAAGTTCAATAACACGCTCACGAGTATATCCGTAACTTTGTTCGTAAATATAACCGTAATTCATATAGTTCATTACGACTTCTTTCTTGTAAATATTTTCTTCAGGAGCGTCTGCTGCAATCTTAACGGTTGCAACTACCTGATTCATATTTCTTTCATTATCTACTGTTACAAGATTACAGCCGCCTAAAAAGGTCATACTCATTACGAGCGACATAACTAAGGATACAACAGCGACCAAAATTTTCTTCATATATTCTCTCCCATTGAAAGACTAATTTTTTACTATACCCATAAAGTATATACTATACGAGCAAAAAAAGCAAACAATTTTTTTTAGTTTTCACTATTTTTTGCCCTTTTAAATAAAATTCAACTCTCTTTTAGAGAGTGTGCACCAAAAACTCTCTCATAATCGACAACATCTCAGCGTTACTTTGCCCATCCCTTACAAACTCTAACGCGGGCAAATTGCTCATTGAAACTACTACGCTATCGGCAAAAGCATCCATTGCGGATACGAGTTTTTTCTTTCCAAAAACCTTAAAGTCTTCAAAGACCAAACTTACGTCCGATTGACGAACGTTGATTTCTTTTGCACCCAAGCGCGCGGCGAGCATCTTAACCACGGCTATGTTGATAAGGCTATCCGCTTCTTCGGGGAGCGTGCCGTAAACATCGCTAATAGACGCGCGGAATTCCTTTTCCGCATCTAACGAATTGATTTCTGCAATCTCTTTATAAGCGTCCATACGCGCAATGTTGCTTTCAATGTAATCATCGGGTATAAACGCGGTTACCCTTATATCTAATTCGGGGATAACTTCAACTTTGCCAGAGAGTTCTTCACGAAGAAGTTTAGAATACAATTCGTAACCGATTTTTTCCATGTGCCCGTGCTGTTCCGCACCCAAAATATTACCCGCGCCCCTAATTTCTAAGTCGCGCATAGCAATCTTGATACCGCTACCCATTTCCGCAAACTCTATGATAGCGTTTAATCGTTCAAAAGCCGTTTGCGACAATATTTTTTCACGCTTAAAGGTAAAATATGCGTATGCCAAGCGGTCGCTTCGACCTACTCTACCCTTTAATTGATAGAGTGTGGATAGCCCAAGTTTATCCGCGTCTATTACTATAAGCGTGTTGGCTTTGGGTAAATCTATACCGTTTTCAATAATTGTAGTTGATATCAACACGTCGTATTCACCGCGATAGAAGGCTAAAACGTTTTGTTCCATAACGCGTTCTTCCATTTGTCCGTGAACGACGGTTACTTTTAAGTTAGGCATTAAACGCTTAACCGATTCGGCAAAAGTGAATATGCTTTCCACGCGGTTATAGAGTATAAACGCTTGTCCACCCCTATTTATTTCACGCGAAACAGCGTCTTTAATAAGCGTTTGTGTTTCTTCCGTTACGTAAGTTTGTACGGGTAAACGTTTTTTAGGCGGCGTGTTTATGGTGCTTATCGAGCGTATGCCAGATAGCGACATGTGCAGCGTTCTAGGTATAGGTGTTGCCGTCAAGGTAAGCGCGTCTACGTTGGTCTTTAATAGTTTGATTTTTTCTTTATGTTCAACACCGAAACGCTGTTCTTCATCTAGCACCAAAAGTCCCAAATCTTTAAACTCAATATCCTTACTTAAAAGCCTATGTGTTCCTATAATAAAGTCGATTTTGCCTTCTTTTAATTCTTGAACTATTTGTTTTTGTTGTTTTGCCGTCTTAAACCTATTAAGACAAGCAATTTTTATACCAAAATCCTTAAATCTTTGAAGTGCGGTATTATAATGCTGTTCGGTTAAAATTGTAGTGGGTGCAAGCATTGCCGCTTGTTTGCCGTTTGCAACCGCACGGAACACGGCGCGGAAGGCAACTTCGGTCTTGCCAAAGCCAACGTCGCCACACACCAACCTATCCATAACCTTTCCGCTTATCATATCCGCCTTAATATCTATATTTGCTTGCGCTTGGTCGGGCGTGTCTTCAAACGGAAAAGCACCTTCAAACATATCTTGAAGTTCTTTATCGTCGGTAAATTTATAGCCTTTTAATTCGTCGCGTTCTTGATAGAGTTTCTTCAGGTCAAAACTCATCTTTTTAATACTTTCGCGAACGCTCTTTTTTATCCTTTCAAAGTCCTTTCCACCTATCTTTGAAAGGCGTGGTTTTTTATCCCCACCAAGATATCTAGTAAGGATATCCATTTGTTCTACGGGTACGTATAAAATATCCCCGCCGGAGTATTCAACCGCCACGTAATCTTTAGTGCCTTCGGTTGTGGTAATCTTCTTATTACCTAAAACTCTACCTACACCGTGAATTTCGTGTACGCAATAGTCGCCGACTTCGGGCGCGGTGAAAAAACCTTTTTTCTTGCTTTGAATTTTGCGTGCGGAAACGGGCTTAGCAAAAAGGTTGCCGCTGCCTATTACCACCGCTTTTTCTTCGTGGAAGATAAACCCGCGTGATAATTTTTGGCTTATTACGTTTACACCTTTAGGTTGTCCGCCATAATCCACCGCAGACGCTATTCCCCTGCAAGAAAGTTCAAACGCGAAGTTATCCGCGCGCTTTTTATCGCCCGTACAAACGGTTATAGAATAACCGCCTTTAAGCCAGTTATCGATATCGGTAAAAACTTCTTTGAAATCTAGTTGATAATCGGCAACCCCGCCCACTTGCGGGTTTACTATTTTTAAGGGGTTAAAAAACGGTATGGCAGTTGATAGCGCTTGCATAGCAACCACTCTATAACCGTTGATTTTTTCGGTAAGTTTTTCAAGCCCTATAAAATTATCTTTTGCAAACGAGAAAACTTCGCCCGCTTCTCTTAGCGAATGAAATCTTTCTTCAAATTCCGTTTGGTTAAGCGTGCCCAGTTCGTGCACACGGCGGGCTTCATCTATAACTATTACCGTATCTTTATCTAAATAATCAAAAATACTTGCGCAAGAAGATGACAAAACGGAAAGCGTACCCATGAGATAAGCGTCGCGGTTTTCCATAGCCACTTCTAAATCGCCATATAAAACGTTAAGCCTTACTTTTTGCTCTCTATTAGCGCTCTTTAATTCACCTTTTAATATACTCTTAAAAAGAGCAAGGTCGTCGTCTTCAAAAATAAACTCCGCTGCTTGCAAAATCTTAACGCTATCAAGATAGCCAAGGCTTTGTCTACTCTCCGCGTCGTAAGATTTTATACTTTCAATCGTATCGCCGAAAAAGTCCACTCTAACGGGATTTTCAAAGCCCACTGGAAACACGTCTAAAACGTCGCCACGGACCGAAAAAGTGCCTTGCGTGTTAGGATTTTCAGTACGCACGTACCCTAAAGTTACCAAGGTTGAAACCACTTCGCCTTGATTACAGTCCACATCTTTTACTAGCGTAATAGAGCGGATAGATTTGGGTGCGGTTTGCATAAGCGTTTCCGCCGTTGCAACAATAACTGACGCATCACTAATTTTATCGAGTGCGCAAATACGCGCGTAAGTATTATCTTTAGAAAACGCCCTTGCTTGCAACAAAATTTCATCTTTGGGCGGAATATATACGGCGCTTTTACCCGAAATTTCATTGATTGCATCCACAGCAAGGCGTGCAGTTAAACCGTCCTTAACTATATATAAAACCTTTTCATCGAGCGCGGAAACCATAAAATTCTTGAAAGCATCAGCAACGCCAAAAACCGCCGAAGGAATACCTTGGCGGACGTACGAAATAAACTCATTTAAGGAGTTTTCGCGATTTTTTAATTTTATGATTTGCTCAAGCATATATAAAGTATCTCACAAGATGAGTTTTAAGCAAATTATTGATAGAATTCAACTACGCTTTGGTGTTAAATTCCTGCATTATCTTTTGAATTTCCACGCCCTTGGCAAAGGCTACGCCGGCGCTTGCAGCCGTGTCTAACGCCTTGTTAAAGACGGGCTTGTCATCTTCTTTAATCCCTGACAAAACAAGGTTTATAAGGGGGATTTGAAGGTTTTCCGTGGGTTTAAAACCTATTCTTATACGCGGAAAGTTAGTTTTACCTAAAAGGGCAATTATATTGCGCATGCCGTTGTGCGTTCCAGCAGAACCGTTTTCTCTAATTCTAACCGCGCCTTTGTTTAGGTCAAAGTCGTCATAAATAACCAAAAGGTCTTCTAAGGGGATTTTATAAAAGGAAATCAGTTCCCTTACACTCTCCCCGCTTAGGTTCATATAGGTTAAAGGCTTAGCGATAATAACCTTTTCCATACCCACTTTGGTTTCGGCAACGAGCGCGCGACATTTTTCCTTATTAAATTCCACACCGAGTTCTTTTGCGATTTTGTCCGCAGTCATAAACCCAAGGTTATGGAAAGTGTTTTTATATTTATCGTCGGGGTTGCCTAAACCTACAATGAGTTTCATATTATCTCCACTAAAAAAGCCGTTTTTTTGCAAACGGCTTTTTCTTTAAGTAACTTAATTAGTCTTCGTAAATTGCTGAAAGCGAAGTATCAGAGTAAATGGTGTTGATTGCTTTAGCGACGAGTTTTGCAACTGAAAGAACTTTAATCTTAGGATTGGTGCGAACGTGTTCGGGAAGATTGATAGTATCGAGAACAACGATTTGCTTAATGGGTGATGCAATAAGTCTTTCCATAGCAGGACCGCTAAGAACGCCGTGAGTGCAGCAAGCGTAAACTTCTTTAGCACCGTTTTTAACGAGTGCTTCAGCACCTTGGCAAATAGTACCAGCGGTGTCAATCATATCGTCAACCATAATGCAAGATTTATCTTTAACGTCACCGATAACGTTCATAACTTCGATAGCGTTTGCTTTGGGACGACGCTTGTCTACGATAGCGAGTGAAGCGTCTACGCGTGAAGCGAAGTTTCTTGCTCTTGCAACGCTACCAACGTCGGGTGAAACAACAACCCAGTCTTCATTCATTTTATTCTTGAAGTATCTTGCAAGAATAGGTGCGCCGTAGAGATGGTCTACGGGGATATCGAAAAAGCCTTGAATTTGTGCTGCGTGAAGGTCCATAGTAAGAACTCTATCAGCGCCAGCGCTAGTCAAGATATCAGCAACAAGTTTTGCTGTAATCGGGTCTCTAGGACGAGCCTTTCTGTCTTGTCTTGCATAGCCGAAGTAAGGGATAACTGCGGTAACTCTACCAGCAGACGCTCTTTTACAAGCATCAATCATAATAAGGAGTTCCATAAGGTTATCGTTTACAGGGATAGAAGTAGATTGAACGATAAATACGTCCTTACCTCTAACCGTTTGGGGAAGTGTAATGCTAATTTCTCCATCAGAGAACTTGCCAACTTCCGCATTGCTCAAGGGTAAGCCGAGTTCCTTAGCAACTGCTTCTGCCAAGGGTCTGTTAGAGTTACCTGAAATAACTTCAATCTTGTTGCCGTGTGTAATCATATTAAATTTTCTCCTAATGTAACTTTATGTACATATAGTACCGTATCTATTTTATAACTAAAATTTGATTTAGTCAAGGCTTTTTTGAATTCTCTTTGCTTTAAAATAATTTTTTATTATATTTGCGCAAGTTTCTTCCAAAATTCCCCCCTCAAATTCCACGGTGTGATTAAGCCCGCTGTTAGAAAGAACGTTAAATTTACTAACCGCCGCCCCGCTTTTAGTTTCAAACGCGCCGAAGTAAACCTTTTTTATGCGCGCGTTAGCAATAGCGCCCGCACACATAGCACACGGCTCAATGGTAACGTAAAGTTCAGCGTTATCCAAACGCCAACTCTTTAACTTTTTGCACGCCTTGTTTATTGCCAAAATTTCCGCGTGCGCGGTTGCAAGTTGCGTTTTTTCCATTAAATTGTGCGCGCGAGCAATAACTTTTCCGTCAAAGACGATAACCGCACCTATAGGCACTTCGTCCTTTTTTTGGGCAATTTTTGCTTGATTTATTGCCGCTTTCATAAATTTTAAGTCCATTTTAACTCCATAAGCCGCTCGATCACGGCACTGAGTAAGTTTTTGTTTTTATTAAAAATTGCACCCAAGTGCTTAACGCCTATCGGGTGTGATAACTTATCCGCACCAACTTCTATTGTCAATGCGGGGATTTTAAGGTTTTGTATGCACCAGTCTTTATATCCGCCAGATGATAGCGGCGTTGCCTTAATGGCGTAGCCGTTTTGGTTTTGCACGGTTTTAGCGATAGAATAATCGCGCTCTTTATCAGCAAGATTTTGATTAAACTCGTAATAAATTTCTTCGCCCTTAGAGTGAAAACTAACGGTTAAGTGCGGATAGATAAGCAAGGTAAACGCTGCAAGCGAATAAGATTCTTTTTCGGAAAAAGGTGCACGCCCTATATAATTTTCCGCACCACAAGTAGTAATGTTTTTAGCACCGCACCCCCACTTTGCATCAAAATTTACGTTTAAGTCCACCCCGCGTGCGTTTGCTTTATAAAGCGGCAAGGTGTTTATTGCAATTTTAATGCCGTCGGGGTTTACGGCGGGGATAAAATACACCGTGCCCACTTTAGAAAACTTAGAAAAATAATCGATAAGTTTTAAGCATAGGTGCGAAGTAATATGTTCGCGTGCGTGCATACCGCATTGAACTATTATTTTTGGATAAAGCGATTTAGCAACGCAAAAATAGTAAATGGGCTGCGACTTTTCACTAAAGCCTATTATGCCTTTTTCTCCGCTGAAAGAATTGTAATAAAGCTCGATTTTTTGCAAAATATCCATACACTATGGTATGAATTATTTATGGTATACGCTACCCGAATTTATTGAAAACGCCCGATATATTTGCTCGGTAAGCATCAATCTAAAAAGTGTGTGCGGAAAGGTCATATCTGAAAAAGACAAGAGTTTATCCGCCCTATTTTTAACAGCGTCCGATAAACCGTAAGAGCCGCCGATAACGAAAGTTATAACGCCTTGACCTATATCGACAAGGTTTTTAAGTTGCTTTGCAAACTTTTCGCTTGACAACTTCTCCCCTTCTATCGCCATAGCAAAAACGAACCCTTTAAGTAATGGCAAAATCTTTTCGCCTTCCTTTTCTTTAATTGAAGAAATCAACGCGTCGTCTACCTTTTGGTAATTTTGTTCTTGAAGTTCAATAATTTTAAACTCACAAAAGCGCGAAAGCCTTTTAGCATACTCGGCAATTCCATCCGCAAAATATTTCTCTTTTACTTTGCCCACGGCAACTAAGTTAATTTTAATCATATTTTTATGCCCCTACGAATATTACGCTAAGCGTAAGCACTAAACAAATAGCCATGCCGAAAATTCCGCACGGTAAGAAAAAGTCTTTGACTTCACCCTTTTTACTGTCAATTTTCGGCTGTTTTTTTATAATTAAAAGAATTAAAAGGGTAAAAACGACTAAAAGCGCAATGCCACACGCTATAATTATCGGATTAAATAAATCTATTTGAACTCTAAAATATTCTAATAAAATTACGGCAAAGTTGTTTATAAAGTGTGAAATTACTGCGGGAATAACGCTTTTTGCCGCCCTTACTAATAGGCATAATAATACGCCGTAAATAAATTGATAGATTAGTTGCGCAAGTGAACAGTGGTATAGAGCAAAGCACCCACCTATTATTAACACGGCAATTAAAGTTTTAACTTTTGAAAATGAACTAAGGAGCACACCGCGGAAAAATATTTCTTCAAAAACCGCGGGGATAAGCGCTAAAATAATAGAAAATAAAATTATATTGCCTATATTATCAAGCGGAACGACCGCGCTTGACGGCGTTATTCCTATGCTCTTTAACAACTCAACGAAAGCAGTATTGATAAACCCAAGCCCAAAGAACATACCCGCAGATAAAACAAGCGCAAAAAGCAAATAGATAGGATTAAATTTGTTTATTGAAAAAAGATTTTTAATAGGATTTTTAACTTTAGTTGCACAATAGATGCTAACTATTGCAAAGGATATTGCTGAAAAGGTTGAACAAATTGCAATATATTCTACGCTTTGCGGCTCGAATATTAGCCCGAATATGGTTTGACCTAAAAAAGTTATGATAACGAATATGCTTATAGCGGAAAAAAAGGCTAAGCCCCCGCCATAAGCCGTTATGTTTAGTTTGTTTTTATTACTCATACGCATATTTTACTATATTTTAAATGATTAGTAAAGATTTTTTTAATAAAAATACTCCCTTTCCCCCTTTTTAACTTTAAAACAATAACGGACCATCTAAAAGGACAGTCCGTTTTTATATTTAATAATTGTTACATATTTACAAAACTGATTTGACCAATATAGAGATATACGGTTAAATAGGTGCGCGAACATCTAAGTTGAAGTAAATCTTTAGATACTTCTTTAATTGCACTTGAAGATGCAATATCATAATTTTCAATGGGTTCAAATGCAGCGTTAGAAGAAGGCTTTAGGCTTACAGCGCCAAAATACTCACAAAAATCTTCAATTGATAGTTTTATTGTATTCCAAGCACCCGTCTTATGATTTAACTCCATAACGCCTTCAGGCGGATATCCACTTCCTTCAACCAAATAAGTAAGAGAAATTCCATTATAACCGTACGCCTTAGCACGCTTTATAATTTCTTCTTGCGTATATCTAAGTTTAATATAAACGTTAGTTAAGTTTCTAAGTTGAATCTTGAACGACGGATTATCAAACCCCGCATAAGGATAAGTAGAAGGATCACAATACGTAGGATTATCTTCGTGTAACTTAAGCGTAAAAGTACCTTTAGTGATGCATTCGCCCGTAGCTTTATCATAAGTAGGTGACGCTGTGCGTGAAGTAGAATAAGTTACAATAGGAGCACCCGAATAGTTGGTTTCAATAGATAATATAGTAGACGTATCGTTTACGAGTTCGATGTCTGAAATATATAGTTCAAAAGTACCGCCGTCACCACTCATCGTACTAAAATAACCGATAAACAAAACGTCTTCCGCGTCAGAGCCAGAACCTACTGCCTTTGCAAAATCTTCAATTGAAAGCATATAAGAACGCCATATATTTACTTCCATTTCACCTGCACTACTCGCTCTTCCGCTTGCCCCAAAGAACTTTTCTTGTGTTAGCACGTCAAAAAGACTAGTGCCACTTGAACTTAAAGAAGACTCGTTTGGGTTACAACCACCCGTGTTAGTACGAATAAGCGCATAAGTAAATCTTACGTGGTTATAAGTGCCGTAAGGTGAAGAAGAATTTTCATACTTTTCGGTTTCAGCATTATATACGGGTGCCATAGCAAGAAGTTGCTCTTTGGTATAGTTAAGTTTTAATCTAAACGAGTCTACGTTGGAAAGACTAAAAGCAAGTGCATCACTTCCTGTTTTAATCATTTTATCCGCACCGTATAAAACGTTGTCGTCTAAACGCTTAGCGTCGTTTACATCGTCACCATCAGAATCATAGGTAACAACTTTTTTGCCAACTGTTGGAAGTTTATCATTAGTAAGATAACGATCACGATTTGTATCCCCAACTTGTCTACCAACGGTCATCAATTTCAAACTCTTTTCAGTAGTATTAAAAACTTTCGTGTCGTTTACACAATCAACGTTAACGCCTGCATCAGCAAAAGCATCTTGCAAGTCTTTATTATTAACTATGCTTACAACTTTACCGTTATTATTATTTACAAATTCACCGCCAAAAGTTGCGCCAATTTGTTCAAAATCATAGTCAACTTCAACGTTTTCTTTAAGTTCAAATTTGAAACCATCGTAAGTAATTCCGTTTGAAACGCCTTCTGAAATTTTATATAAATCTTGACCGTTAGTTATTGCTAAAGGAACTACTTCTTCACCAACGCTTGTTGATATGCCAAAGTTTGATAAGTGTTGTGCCTTTTGAATTACTTCAAGGTCATTTTTTCCGCTAAGGTAAGCCTTTGTTGCGGTTTGCGTATAACTTCTTTCAAAGTCCGCACTAGGCACGCTGTAAGTGTAATCAGTACCGTCGTAAATATACGCAATTACGGTAAAGCCCAAGTTAAT
This sequence comes from Christensenellaceae bacterium, assembly GCA_045594285.1. GTDB lineage: Bacteria > Bacillota > Clostridia > Christensenellales > Borkfalkiaceae > UBA1259. The sequence goes on from JAZNYF010000013.1 coordinate 67,543, forward strand.
ATTTTTCTTAAGTATACCTTCAACAGCACCGTTTACGCAATACGTTTCGCCTTCTTGTGCAACATCATCAGTAGTTTCCCACTTAGTGATGTTATCACTTGCATCCGCAACGTAAATTTTGTTTACGTCAACGATAATACCTTCTCCGTCATTACCAACGTAGTTGGATATTGACTTGATGTAATCGTCTTTACCGTAAGAACTATCTTCTGCGGCTGCCCTTTTGTCAAACAATGCTTTAGGCGTTATAATAAAGCCTAATTTCACAGTAGTAGGATTCGCTTTAACGTAACTTGCAGTTGCGTAATCCATTTGGGCTCTAAATCTTAGCCCTGAAGTTGATTGTGTTTCCACTTCCGCACTTTTACCTATACGAATTGACGCTGCTTCCATTACTTGAAAACTAAGCACTGGTTTTTCCGTAGCCTTTGCAGGCTTAACCGTTGCTGCGAAGGTAAGCGAGCAAAGTGCAACGACAACGCTAAGTACTATCAATGCTAAATTTCTTTTAGTTAAACTTTTCATCTTTGGTTACTCCATTAAATTCCCCATTCTTCATCGCCGCTCGTAATTTGAAAACATCAAGACGTCTTGAAGAAGTTTTTCGATTGTTTCTCGTACTTTTTATCTAATAAGATGCCTTTTTCTCTATTCCAGCGAATAGAGAAAAAGGGTGCACCCTTTTATTAAAAAATAATTGCACTTTTCCATTATACGTAATACATACTTTTTTTACAAGATTTTTTACGTAGTTTATTTGAACTTAGTATCGTTTTTATCCCATATACATTACTTTGTGTTGTTTTAAAAAGCAAAAAACCCGCTTTGCTGTATTAGCAAAACGGGTTAATCAGTTTAGTTTGTTTATGCTCTAGGAGAGTAGTTGGGTGATTCTTTAGTAATTGAGATGTCGTGCGGGTGGCTTTCGATAAGTGATGCATTGGTAATTCTTACGAATTGTGCTTTCTTTCTCAAGTCATCAATAGTGGGTGTACCGCAGTAGCCCATACCTGCGCGGATACCACCGCACATTTGGAACACGATTTCACTAAGTGCCCCACGATAAGGTACACGACCTTCAACGCCTTCGGGTACGAGTTTTTTAGCATTTTCTTGGAAGTATCTATCCTTGCTACCGCTTTGCATTGCGGGAAGTGAACCCATACCACGGTATACTTTAAAACTTCTACCTTGATAAATTTCAATTTCGCCAGGGCTTTCTAAAGTACCTGCAAAAAGGCTACCGATCATAATTGCAGCAGCACCGCCGCCGATTGCTTTAGTAATATCGCCACTGTACTTAATACCACCGTCGGCAATAACCTTTTTACCGAACTTGTCTGCGCGTTCAGCACAATCCATAATTGCGGTAAGTTGCGGTACGCCGATACCGGCTACGATACGAGTTGTACAAATTGAGCCAGGGCCGATACCAACCTTAACTACGTCTGCACCAGCATCGATGAGCGCTTCGGTTGCGTCTGCGGTTGCAACGTTACCTGCAATAAGCGGTAAGTTGGGATATTTTGCTTTGATTTGTTTTACGGTTTCTAAAATATTCTTAGAATGTCCGTGTGCGCTGTCTACAACGATGATATCCACCTTTGCTTTAACAAGCGCGTCTACTCTTTCCATAGTGTTTTTTGAAACGCCTACTGCTGCGCCCGCCAACAATCTGCCGTTCTTATCCTTTGCTGAGTTGGGGTACTGAATAGCCTTTTCAATATCTTTAATGGTGATAAGCCCTTTAAGGTAACCCTTTTCATCAACGATAGGAAGTTTTTCAATGCGGTTTGCACCTAAAATCTTTTGCGCTTCTTCAAGTGAAGTGCCTACCGGTGCGGTTACAAGGTTATCCTTGGTCATTATGTTCTTTATGGGTTGGTCAAAGTTGCTTTCAAAACGCAAGTCTCTGTTTGTCAAAATACCAACTAATTTGCCGTCTTTAGTAATCGGCACGCCGCTTATGCGATATTTTTCCATCAATGCGAGCGCTTCAGTTACGGGACTGTCCGGATCTAAATAGAAAGGATCGGTTATTACGCCGTGTTCACTTCTCTTTACTCTGTCTACGTGGAGTGCTTGGTCTTCAACAGACATGTTCTTGTGAATAATACCGATACCGCCTTCTCTTGCCATAGCAATCGCAAGGCGCGCTTCGGTAACCGTATCCATCGCTGCTGACATAAGCGGAATGTTAAGTTTTACGCCAGGCGTTAATTGGGTGGATAAGTCTACGTGCGCGGGCACGATTTCACTCGCTTGCGGAACAAGCAATACGTCGTCAAATGTTAAGCCTTCTTTAATAATGATACCCATAAATGTTCTCCTTTGAAATTTTCAATATGTAAATTGTATTTTTAACCCAATAAATTTTGCAAATATTCTTTATCTATATCGATATAATTGCTGCTGATTTCTATGCTTTCAACCGCGCTAATCGTTGCGCTTATATTTTCCGTCATATCGGCGGTTAAATATTCGTAAATTAAAATTCTAATCGGGTTAAACGCGCCGTATGAAGTTTTTGCACTGTCTAGCGCTATCTCTAACCCTTCGTTAAACTTATTTGACTTTGCCAAAACCAAAGCGTAATTACCGATATAGTAATCTTTTTCTCTTTGGGCATTTTCACCCTTAGATGCGCAGTAAGAATCAAAATCTTTATGTTTAACCAATTCTTTATAGCAATCGTTTGCATTTTCTAAATCGTTTGTGATGTCAATTTTATCCGCTAAGGTTATAAGGTCGTTTATATCACCCGATTTTTCATAAGCCTTTTCATAAAAGAAAACGGTCGCGGAATAATTCCCTGCGCCGTCAAAAAGATCCCCCAACGCCTTGGGGGCAAAAAGAGCCATCGCACCGAACGTTACTGCAAGTGCGCCGATTAAAGATGCAAGCGTTATTGCGATTGTCTTAATAACGAGTTTAGTCAACTTTAAAAGCCCTTCCCTTTATAAGTAATTTTTATTATTTTATCAAAGTTTAACTGAAAAATCAATACTTTAACGACATTTTTTTCACATTTTACGAATTACTTTTCGTTTTATTTCATAATTTTACCTTAAAGGATGGTTTTTATGCGAAAAATTTGTGTTTTTATTTGTGCTTTGCTCTCTGTTTTTTGTCTTTTTCTTTTTGCTTGTAAGCCCGTCAACCCTTTGTACGATAGGGTCAGCGAACTTAGATGCAATATTTTTGAAGGCGCTTGCGATGATTTTTCTCTTACCGCCCATTACGGCTTTAAAGAAACGCCCTTTAATAACGACGGCGTGCCTTGCGAAAGGGTGAACTTGCTCACTTTCAAACTTATCGGTAAAGAACTTTCTAGCGCAACCTACACCCTTTCCTTTGAAAACGGCGGGCAAAAATATTCTTGTGATTTTAAGTTAAACCCTGTTACACACGCGCTTAATGCAAGCGTAGAAATTGATGAGTTTAACCAAACTTCTTTTACCGTTAATATTATTTGCGGCGCGGATCATAAAAGCGTTAATATGACTTCTATTCTGCCACAAAACACCATTGATTATAAAACCGCACTCGATTATTTATATAACGATCAAAAAGATTTAATTTCCGCCTACACCGACCAAAACGGAAATTTTAACGCCGAGATTTATGCACGCGTTATCGTTAGGGATAATAAGCCGTACTGGTATATCGGTATTGCTTCTGGCAACGGCAACTTAAAAGCCTTGCTAGTTGACGGTTTTTCAGGCAAACTTCTAGCAATCCGCGAAGTGTTTTAATTTATAACGAAAAAAGGCTCTACAAGAGCCTTTTTAATTTTTATTTTCACGAAGCATTTAACGCTTTAAATGCGCAGTTTGCTCCTAAAGTTTTAAGCGTAAAGAAACGAGTTAGGCTAGGCTCGTGAGTGAAAACAGACGAGATTAACCTTTTTGGTTATCAAGATTGTTTTCACGAAACAGTAACGACGCATAACGAAGTTTATTTGCGCTTAAAAACATTTGTTGAAAATTTCTTTGCAAACTTCATAGTCGAGCGGAATATAACTCTTTACAGCGCGAGTTTTGTTATGGGTGCAAGCGTTTGCTAATTCTTCAACGCTATCCTTTTCAATGCCGAATTCACTAAGTTTTGACGGCATACCTAAAGAATTAAAGAATTCGCGGAGTTTTTCCATACCGAGCATACCTGCTTTTATATCGTCAACTTCGGTTACGCCCATTACCCTACGCGCAAGTTGAGCAAAACGAGCGGGGTTATGCTTAACCATATATTTACCCCATTCGGGATATAAAACGGCAAGCCCAGCGCCGTGTGCAACGCTATCGTAAATACCGCTTACAGCATGTTCTAACTGATGAACTGCAAGTAAATTTTCTCTACCGCAACCAGTCAAGCCGTTATGTGCTAAACTCGACGCCCACATTATATTTGCCCTTGCATTGAAATCAGTGGGGTTTTCCATAACGATTTTAGCGTTTTCCATAATAGAAGAAAGCAAGCCTTCAGCAATTCTATCGGTAATATCGGTATCAGGACAAACGGTAAAATATCTCTCTAAAGTATGCGTCATCATATCAACTATTCCGCACGCCGTTTGATATTTGCTTACCGTATAGGTTAGTTCGGGGTTCATAATTGCGAATTTACATCTATTAAACTCGGTTGAAACACCCTTTTTCATATTGATTTCAGTGTTGGTAAGAACGGCTGAATTGCTCATTTCACTGCCCGCCGCAGCGTGCGTTAAAATACAAGCCACGGGAAGTGCTGCTTTAGGAACTGCTTTGCCGATATGAAAATCCCAAACGTCTATATCGTTTGCAGAGCCAAGCGCAGTACCCTTACAAGAATCGAGCGTACTGCCGCCGCCAACCGCTAAAATGAGTTCAACCTTTTCTTTTTTAGCAACCTTAACGGCTTCACGCACGAAAGAAAGTTTAGGGTTAGGCTCAACGCCGCCCATTTCAACAACTTCAATTCCGTACTCACTAAGTGATGCCATAATATCGTCGTAAAGCCCGCTCTTTTTAATGCTGCCTTTACCGTATTGCATCATTATTTTTTTATAACCGTATTCGGCGATAATTTTACCCACTTGTTTATGAGTGTCCTTACCAAAGAACACTTTAGTAGGGGTGTTATAAATAAAATCAAGCATATTTTACCTTATTAGATTTTAATATTTTACGCGTATCACGCAGTATATAATCCCTTATTTTATTAAGAACAAAGAAACAAGCAGTTAACGCAAAAATGCGCCGTTTATTTGTTCTTAAGATTGAAATTATCCTTTAAAGAAACAATTTCACTTATGATTTCTTTACCCTTTACGTTTAGGCGCTTAAAGTAACCGGTGCGTATAAGTTGATAGGGTGCGTCGTAATCGTTTTCAAAGATATAGGGTTCAACCTTACCTTGGTGGATGGTAACGCTGTTTTTGTTCATGCGTTCAGAAAAATCTTGACCAGAATATTCTTCATCGTTCAAAAGGTAACCGTATTGACGGAGTTCAACGTCAACTGCGGTGTCAGCGTTAACCCATTGAATAACGCCCTTGCACTTAATACCAGAAGTATCGTTGCCACTCTTGCTTTCTGGAATATAAGAACACAAAAGTTCAACCACATTACCGTCTTTATCGGTAATAACTTCATCACACTTAATGATATACGCGCTCTTTAAGCGAACGTAACCGTCTTTCTTTAAGCGGAAGTATTTGGGCGGCGGGTTGAGAGAGAAGTCGTCTGCATCAATGTAGATATTTTTAGAAAAATCAATCTTTCTAGTACGCTTAACTTCTTCGTTGGGGTTAATTTCAAAGTCAAGTTGTTCAGTTTGACCGTCGGGATAATTAGTGATAGTAACCTTCAAAGGTTTCAAAACACCCATAGCGCGTTCAGCGTGAGCGTTTAAGTACTCTCTGATGCACGCTTCTAAATAACTGATTTGAACTTCAGAGTTAGCCTTGCTTACACCTATTCTTGCGCAAAAATCTTTTAACGCATCAGCGGGAACGCCACGGTTTCTCAAACCAGTAAGGGTGGGCATTCTAGGATCATCCCAACCATCCACTGAGCCGTCTTCAACGAGTTTTTTAAGATAACGCTTGCTCATAACGAGATTAGTTACGTTAAGGCGTGCGAACTCAATTTGTCTGGGCTTTGGTGAAAAACCAAGTTCAATACCAACCCAGTCGTAAAGGGGGCGGTGGTCTTCAAACTCCAAGGTGCAGAGTGAGTGGGTTACGCCTTGCAAGTAGTCGCAAATAGGATGCGCATAGTCATACATAGGATAAATGCACCACTTATCCCCCGTTCTATGGTGAGTTTGGCGTAAAATTCTATAAATAACGGGGTCGCGCATGTTGATGTTGGGCGACGCCATATCAATCTTTGCTCTTAAGCACTTTTCACCGTCGGCAAACTTACCTGCGCGCATATCAGCAAAGAGCGCAAGGTTTTCTTCAACAGAACGGTTTCTATACGGGCTTTCTTTACCAGGGGTGGTAAGGTTACCACGGTTTGCGCTGATTTCTTCAGGCGTCATATCGCAAACGAACGCTTTGCCCTTTTTGATAAGTTCAACGGCAAAGTCGTAAATTTTTTCAAAGTAATCTGATGCGTAGTTTTCTATATCCCAAGTAAAGCCGAGCCACTTGATGTCCGCCTTGATAGCGTCAACGAACTCGGTTTTTTCTTTAGACGGGTTAGTATCGTCAAAGAAAAGGTTACACTTACCGTTATACTTATCTTTCATACCGAAGTTAATGCAAAGAGATTTTGCGTGTCCGATATGAAGATACCCGTTAGGTTCGGGCGGAAAACGAGTGTAAACGCTGTTTACCTTTCCACTTTCTAATTCTTCGTTAATGATTTGTTCGATAAAGTTTGTTGCTTCAACCATAGTAAAAAAGTCCTTTTAAAATCAAACTGAAAATAATTATGCAATAAGTATACCACAAATATTTAAAATAAAAAAGCAAATTTAAATATTTTATTTAATCAACTTGTTTACTTGACTAAATTTTTAATATAATGTACAATAATTAGCAAGTTATTATTTGTTTTATGAGGAAAATATAATGGCAGAACAAAAAGTAAACAACAATATGGAAAAAATCGTTGCTCTCTGCAAAGGCAGAGGTTTTATCTTCCCCGGTAGTGAAATCTACGGCGGTCTTGCTAACACTTGGGACTACGGTCCTTTAGGCGTTGAACTTAAAAACAACGTTAAGCGCGCTTGGTGGCAAAAATTCGTTACCGAAAATAAACTCAACGTCGGCTTAGACGCTGCAATCTTGATGAACCCGCAAACTTGGGTAGCATCTGGACACTTAGCAGGCTTTTCAGATCCCCTTATGGACTGTAAAGAATGTCATGAAAGATTTAGAGCGGACAAGATTATTGAAGACTGGGCAAAAGAAAACGATTTTGAACTTTCTAAACCTATCGACGCGTTCTCTCACGAAGAAATGAAAGCGTTCGTTGATGAACATAATATTCCTTGCCCCACTTGCGGCAAGCATAACTTTACTGATATCCGTCAGTTCAACCTTATGTTCAAAACTTTCCAAGGCGTAACTGAAGACGCTAAGAATACCGTATATCTCCGCCCTGAAACCGCACAAGGTATCTTCACTAACTTTGTAAACGTACAAAGAACCACCAGAAAGAAAATGCCTTTCGGTATCGCGCAAATCGGTAAATCTTTCCGTAACGAAATCACCCCCGGTAACTTTATCTTCCGCGTGCGTGAATTTGAACAAATGGAACTTGAATTCTTCTGCAAGCCTAGTACTGACTTAGAATGGTTTACTTACTGGCGTTCATTCTGCCATAACTGGCTATTATCTATCGGTATTAAAGATGAAAAATTAAGACTTCGCGACCACGACCCCGAAGAACTCAGTTTCTACTCAAAAGCAACCACCGACTTTGAATTCTTATTCCCGTTCGGTTGGGGCGAACTTTGGGGTATTGCCGACAGAACTGATTACGACTTAACTCAACACAAAAACGTTTCTGGTAAAGATTTATCTTACTTTGATCAAGAAACTAACGAAAGATATATCCCCTACGTTGTTGAACCGAGTTTGGGCGTAGAAAGAACGGTTCTTGCAGTACTTTGCAACGCGTTTGAAGAACAAGTTATCGACGCGGAAAAGAACGATATTAGAACAGTTCTTCACTTACACCCCACGCTTGCACCCTTTAAGGCAGCAATTCTTCCCCTTTCAAAGAAACTCTCTGAAAAGGCTGACGAACTCTACACCGACCTTATCAAGTCATTCCCCGTTGACTTTGACGAATCAGGTTCAATCGGTAAAAGATATCGCCGTCAAGACGAAATCGGTACTCCTTACTGCATAACCGTTGACTTCGATACTTTAGAAGATAACGCAGTAACCGTTCGTGATAGAGATACTATGGAACAAGTTAGAATTCCTATTGCTGAACTTAAAAACTATATCGCTGAAAAGATTAAGTTTTAATTTTAAGTAAAATTAAAAGGCACTCTATCGAGTGCCTTTTTTATTATTAATCAACTAATACTGCATTTGGTAAGACTATATTTACGTCTTCGTAATTTATTTCTACTTTTAAACTTTCTACTTCGTCACCAAAATTCACTACAGCATTTATCTCTATTATTAAGTCATTTTTGACCGTAATAACGTACTCTTGCATCCCCCCATACATACTATAAGAAACGTAATATTCTTTGTCTTTATATTCAATTTTGCTCGGAACCATAGAACTAAATGCCCCAATAAACCTATACGCACCGTAGTATAATTCCAAAATGCCTAGTGTATCGTTACTTTTGCTTTTTATCCAACCATCGTAAGAATCTTCATAGTAATACATTACGATATTTTCATTTGGCAAATATTCATAGTATTCTCCATTTGAATGGAATGAGCCATCTTCTTTTACGTATACCTTATTTTTTTCGTTTTTAATTGTCTCTATATAAGTACTCTCCTCTTTCACGCCATTTATATAAGAATACCCACTAGACGTAATTTTCATAGTATACTCGCCTTCTCCAAAGCCCTTGTACTTTTCTGCATCATTAAATACTGCTCTCCACTTTGCAAGTATGTCCTTTCCGCAAAGAGAACATATTCCATCTGCGTTTACGCTGTGCTCACACGAGCCGTCCGTAACGTCACCTGCATTATTATCACAAGCGACAATCCCAAACGAACAAAACACAACAACCAACACCAAAATAAATGATAAAATTTTTTTCATAAATTTCTCCTTTACGACGTAATTTTTGTTTTTTAGTCGATATTATATATTATAGTTAGATTATATCTAACTGTCAAGTAAAAACAGTTAGATTGTATTAAACTAATTATATGGATACAAGAAAGATTTTTAGTGAAAAATTACAAGAAGCGGTTAAAACTTCAAACTTATCTTATGCGGAAATAGCAAGAAAACTTGGCATAACAAAACCAACAATGTCAATGTATAAAAGTGGAAAGGCTTTGCCCTCGCTTGAAACTTTTGATTTACTGTGCGATATTTTAGACGTTTCCGCCGACTTTTTACTTGGCAAAAAAGAATTTTAAAAAAGAAAAACCTACTTCAAACGAAGTAGGTTTTTTTTGATTTATTATTTAGTTTGCTTGTGAAGGTCTAAGAGCAAAGAAAACGTCGTTTTCTTTCCAGAACGAAGTTGTAAGTTCCGCTAAAGCGTCCTTGCCTTTAAGAACTACTTTATTGCCGTCGTATGCATTTATTAAAAAAGTATCGTTGCCCATATAAACCATAACTTTGACTGATGAAAGTTCGCTTGTTAAATTAGTGTTGCCCCTAAACTTTGCCTTGCCGTAAATAAGAATATCGCCCGCCTCTAAGTGTTCAAGTTTAAATTCTTTAATTGCGGTGTTCATTTCTTTATTTAAGTCAATATTTTCAGCGCCGACTCCAGCAAGTTTTGCGTTGTCAAAGTCGTATACTCTATAACCGCCGTAATAACCGTCAATCAACATCTTTTGGTAAACTTCATATTCCGCACTTACCGTTTTTTGCGGGGTATACATAGTTACGGGTGAAGTTGATTGAGTATACATTGCGCCGATAGGTTGAAGCCAGTTATAAGTTGTGGGCTTAAACAAGTTTTCAATAAGGTCGGTTGCACTGGGCAAGTTCAACGTTTTACCTATTGCACTATAAACGATGTTAGCAAATGCAGTATCCGCTCCGTAATTAGTATACTTTTCGTTATCCACTATATCAGTAAGTTTACTTACTTGACTATCGGTAAGTTTTGCGCCACCAACTCTATTTGAAATTGAATTTGACGGAATATTAGCAACAAAGCCGCCGTCGTTTACGATGACTTCGCCCCTATTTGCGGTTACTTTTACCGTGTAAGTAAAATCTTTTGTTTCCCCAGCAGAGATATCAACTTTCCAAGTGATAACGCCGTCGGCAAGCGTGTAATCCCCAGTAGCGCTTACAAATTCAGTACCCGCGGGGATTTTTTCAGTTACGACTAAGTCTTTATATTCTTGACCGCTGTAGCCGTTACCGCGCCAAATCTTATACTTTGCTTCGTTCGTGCCGTTAGTGATTTTTACGCTGTAAGAAAGGTTTTCGTTTGTTACTGCCGTACCGTAAGGCGTAATGTTAACAGTTCTATCAATATCCATTGCGGGATACTGCATACGGCTTAAAGATTTTTCAGGAACTTCAATAAATGAGCCGTCAAGAAGCATCAAATCGTTTGCGGGGTTATCATCGCTGTCTTTTGCATAGTAATCTAACGGACGGACAAGAACGAAGTCGCCACTCATATCTTCTTTAACGACGCTTGCTACGGTTTTCATTCTGCCGTAAATTGCACCTTTTTCTTCTATTTTGTCGGTACCGTTACCAGGGGAGTACTTATCTCCAGCACAGTCCAAAACGTAATCACCACCGATATAAATAAGCGCGTGTCCGTCTTCAACAAAAACGTCGCCTTGGCGAAGATGAACGTACTTACCGTCTTTCTTTTCTAAAATATAATCAACAACTAACGCCTTTGAATCTTCAACTGAAAGTTGTTTATTATCTTTATAATAAACATACTTGCCGTTAACGTTACGGAGTTCAAGGTTTCCGTCATACCAATCGGTAAACGCTGATGAACTAAACACTTGCATTTGTTCGCAATACGGGATTTCCCAAGCGGAATCCTTTACAAATTTTTCATAATTTATCCAACGAACTATCGCCATATCCCTATCGTTTTCAGTAATGGGGTCAATTATACGAGATAACGGCACATAACTTTCTTCAGGTTGGTTCTCCGCACACATCCAATACCAGTGCGTCAAAACGTATCCAGGTGAATATACCCCTTCAAATGTTCTACGGCCGATTGATTCATAATAAGACATACTAGTAAAGTCGGTACACACTGAATAAATAGTAGTGTCGCTCGTGCCGTATTCGGGCGCTGCCTCGTAAGTATGACGAGTTAAACCGCCATAAGCAGTTGAAATTTTATTTAATCCAATAGAATCGTATTGAATTTTAGTCCCTTTCATATAGTATGCCCAAGCAGTTTCAACTATTGCTTTTTCTAAATCTTGCCTTGTTGAAACGTAAAGGCCTGCAGGAATTTCTTCTTCTATTTGTTCCTTACAATTTATACAAGTGAAAGTGATTGTACCTGCAGTAGTTTCAGTAGGTGCGGTTTTTAATTCGCCGTCCCCCCAAATATGCTCGGTGCAAGGCGTTTGACATGAGCACCCCGTAAAGAGTGCGCATAACGCCATTACGAACATTAAAACGATTGCAATCTTGTTTTTCATTAGTCTCCCCCTAAACATTATTATATATACAGTATACCCCCCCCGAAATTTGTCAAACAAATTTCGGTTAAACTTATAAAAAAGTGAGAATAATACTATAAAAACCCCGCTTAAAAAAAGCAGGGTTTTATTTTTTATCTTAATCTAAAAATTTTCTTTATTAAGAATGAGAATAATACGGCAACTAAAGATAACACTACTGAAATAATCAAGTAGTTGATAAGGAAACTTGCCATACTGATAATTACTTGGGTAAAGCCGTTCATAAGGTCTACGCTGATTAAGCCTAAAATCAAGTTAATTAAGAACAATACCACGGTGTATGCAATAATTCCGCTAAGCGCGCCCTTAATATCCGCACCACTTAAAGTCATATGAAGTGCAAGGAAAATGCCTATTACTAAAAGTATCCACCATTCACCGCTGTTTGCGTATGAAAAGAAAATGCCAACGGTGCTTAAAACTCCACTCATAATTGCGCCCATGCCCGCAGTATAGTCAACACTGCCCACGCTGTTTGCAATTTGATGTGCCATATCGGGAACGAGCCATAGGTTAAGCAAATAAAACGCAAGTGATACGCCGATTATAGGTGCAACGCCGATAAAGAAGTTGCCGATTTTATGATAAATATTTTTGGGGTTATAAGAGTGGTTTACGTAACCCAAAGTACCGTCGCCACCGATTTGGAAAAGTTTAATTTCATGAATTTTATGACCGAAAATCAAACAGAACAGCGCGTGCGAGAGTTCGTGAATAGGCGTACCGATAAATCCAGTAATATAACAAGGTGCCATACCGAAACTTGCAAGGTTTCTATAAAACATTTTGTTGAGCATTGCTACAATAAGACCGAACAAAACGATTATGCCCACGGTGAAAATAAGTTGCATTAAAAATGCGGAAAAAATGTTACCCATAAACTTTCCTTCTTTAAGTTTAATATAAAATTATTATAACATTTATGAAAAAACAAGTCAATAATAACTAAAATATTTTTTGTTTTCATATTGACTTATTTTTCCTTTTACATTATAATTATAATAATCTATATTTAAAGGAGAATTATTATGAACTTAAAAGGCTCTAAAACTGAAAAAAATCTTATGGAAGCATTTGCTGGCGAATCTCAAGCCCGCAACAAATATACTTATTATGCGTCTAAAGCAAAAAAAGAAGGTTATGAACAAATTGCCGCTCTCTTTTTAGAAACTGCTGACAACGAAAAAGAACACGCTAAAATTTGGTTCAAACTTCTTCACGACGGCGTTGGTCCTACTATCGAAAACTTAAAAGACGCTGCTGCTGGTGAAAACGGTGAATGGACTGAAATGTACGCTCGTATGGAAAAAGAAGCGCGCGAAGAAGGTTTTGAAGACATTGCAAGATTATTTGCTGGCGTTGCCGCTATCGAAAAAGAACACGAAGAAAGATACCTTGCTTTGTTAAAAAATATTGAAGACGGCACTGTATTTAAGAAAAACCAAAAGGTTGTTTGGATTTGCCGTAACTGCGGTCATATCGTAGACAGCCCCGAAGCCCCAGAAAAGTGCCCCGTTTGCGATCACCCCAAGGCTTACTTCCAACTTAGAGTTATCAATTACTAATCTTTAAAAATCAAAGCCCTTCGCTAAAGTTTAGCGAAGGGCTTTTTTATTATAGATATCTTCCATATAGTGCAAATACTAACATTATACATAAAATACTAACTACAACGCTTAAAACGATAGACGTTATAGCACCTTTTATACAACTGCTCGCTTTAAGCGGTTGTTCTCTATGCCATACTGCAAATAAAATTATACCCACTATAGGCACTAAAAAACTTAAAAATGCAAAACCACCACTCGGTGCATCATAAGTATTTGGCACGTATGAGTTTGCTCTTTGCGGCGAATTATAATTCAAAGTTGTCTTTTTCTGGCTTGTATTACGGTTATTTCCCCCAGTTGTGCTACCGACTAAATCCTTTGATTTACAATATGGGCACTCTGTTAAATCTTCTAAAACGTACTTTCCGCAATTTCTACAAAACATATTTTTCTCCTTAATATAAAACTGTTAGCACCGTTTTGGTGCTAATATGGTTATTATAGCACCAATTTGGTAATATGTCAATAGAAATTATTATAAAGTTTTAGGTGCATTTATGAAAATAGGCAAAACACTACGAAATTTAAGATTGCAAAAAAAACTCTCTCAAGAAGATTTGGCAAAACTTTTAAACATTTCAAGGCAAGCATATTGTAGATATGAAAATGATCAAAGAGAACTATCTTTAGATTTTTTGTGTAAACTTGCTGATTTTTATGACGAAACAACAGACTTTATTTTAGGTAGAGAAAACGCGTAAAACAAAACCGCCGTTCAAACTTGAACGGCGGTGATTTTTTTATTTATTGATTTATGCTTACGCAATTGCCAAAACAAATACGATAAAGAAGAATACCAAGCACATAATTGCTGCTTGACCAAATTCCATGCTGCCAGAAATGAATAAGAAAAGTGCCAAACCTAAAAGCACTACTAATGAAATAGCACCAGTAATTGCTGATCTCAAAATAGCAGTTGCTCTCATCGGGAATTGCTTTCTCCACATAAAGAACCAAATAAAGCCAAGAATCGGAAGAGCAAAGCTTAACATGCAAAGACCTGCACTGTGACCATCGGCAGTCTTAAGGCTACTGGGATCGGGCAAACCTTCATTAGTTTCTTGCAACTCAGTACAGTCGCAATAAGGGCATTTATCTAATTTGTTGGCAACGTATTTACCACATTCAACGCAAAACATAATCTAATCTCCTTACATATAAAACATCGCACACATAGTGCCATTGTGATAATTATAACACCAAAATCATAAGTTGTCAATTGATTATTATAAAAAATCTTGTGTTATATTATTTTTATTTAATAAAAATTTACCCCCGTTAAAACAAACGGGGGTTTTTGTTAAAAATAATTCAATACGTTTTGTATTAGTGGAAAATGCCAGTTTGGAAAGCGCAAGTTACCATACCGATAATTCCATAGAAAATACCGATGAAAAGTGCGATGCCAACTTGAGTTAAAAACGCGTACAAGCAACTATCTGCTCTTTGTGAAAACTTTTTCCTCCAAACGAAATACATTACGAGACCGAGACAAGGTACTAAAAAGCAAATTAACCACCAAAGTTTGCTGGGGGCATCGTGAGTTACTTCAATTTCCTTTTGTTCTAATTCAGTTGAACCGCAATAAGGACATTCAGCCTTATTATCGGGAACGAACTTTTCACATTCTTTACAAAACATATCATTTTCTCCTAAAGTTCTTATTATTTTCTTACATTATACCACTCAACTTTTTGAGTGTCAAGCATTTTGTTAAATAAATTAGGTATTATTATCCCCAAAAACGATATATTATCACTAATTATTTCACTTTTCGCTTATAAACTGTTTCGTTATATCGCTGATAATAAGTAATTAACTAACTGATTACACTACTTAAAGACATAGATGCAAGCAATTCAAGGTAACACCCGAAGGCAATAGCATGCATATTGACAAGGGTGTTAGCGCAGAAATGCGCAGTATATATGTCTTTAAGCGGGGGTCCACCCCATCTTTTGCCCAGAAAGTATGTGTATATGCAAATGGAATACGGTTTGACCAGCGTCGTCGCCTTGATTGATTACTAAACGATAACCGTTTTCTAAACCTAATTCTTTGGCGAGAGTAGGAATTTTCTTAAAGCAAGCCTTTAACATTTCCGCTTGCGCTTCAGTCATATCAGCAAGGAGTTTAAAGTGGCTTTTGGGAACACACAAATAATGGTTTTTTGCCTTAGGGTCAATATCCTTAAAGATAAGCATATTTTCATCTTCATACATCTTTGTTGCAGGGATTTCACCCGCGATAATTTTACAAAACAAACAGTTTTCCATAATTTTCTCCTTATATAATTTCAGCAAGCGCGCCGTCTTTAAAGGGCTCGCCCACCTTAACTTTAACGATTTTTTTATCTAAAGCACAATCTTTAACGTATAACCTTAAATAATTTTCCGCATAGCCTTCGATAAAGCCGTCCTTTTCTTCTTCGGGTAAAAATGATAAAATCTTACCTTGCATTGAGCGGGCGAAAGAGAGTTTTCTTTGCGCTTTTTTTTCAAGCATTTTATGAAGTCTTGCCTTTTTAATATCTCCACTTAAATCTTTCATTTTGTAAGCGACTGTTCCACTTCTTGGACTAAACGGGAAAGGATGAATATCTGAAAAGGCTACCCTATCCACAAACTTTAAGGTCGTTTCAAAATCTTCTTCCGTTTCGGTCGGAAAACCAACGATAATATCGGTCGTTATACCCGCATCAGGGAAGAATTTTCTAATTAAATCAACTTTTTTAGCGTATTCTTCGGTCGTATAGTGGCGGTTCATAGCCTTTAAGGTATCGTTTGAACCAGACTGCAACGAAAGGTGAAAATGCGGTGCAAAGTTTTTTAACCCTTTTAACGCGGTCAAAAATTCTTCGGTTATTACGCGCACTTCTAAAGAGCCAAGCCTAATTCTACAAGGCAAGTCCTTTAACGCTTGCATTAGCGCGGTAAGGTCTTTACCTTCGTAATTATACGCGGAAAGATTTATTCCGTTTATAACCGCTTCAACAGGCTCTGTCGCCTTAATTTCTTCTATTACGCTTAATGGATTTCTTGAACGAATTCTTCCGCGCAAATACGGAATTATACAGTAAGAACAAAAATTATTGCATCCATCTTGAACTTTCACGTAAGTTCTCGTACGGAAGGTTTTTACGAAAGAAAGTTCTTCAAATTCCGCACACGGTGGGCTTATATGCACGCCTGAAAAGTCGAGCATATCTAAAATTTTGCCCTTATTAAATGTGCCCGTAATTAAGTAATTGTCAGATTTTTCTTGAAACGGTGTAGGATTTTTTTGCACGGCACATCCAGTAAACACTATTTTTGCCTTGTCGTTAAGTTTTCTAATACGCGCTGCCATTTGGCGAGATTTTTTCTCCGCTTCAGCCGTAACCGCGCAAGTGTTTACTATATAAAGGTCTGCGGGGACTAACTCGTCGCTGACTTCATATCCCCTTTTAATAAGTTCGGCAATTAAAGAATCGCTTTCACACTCGTTCACTTTACAGCCGAGTGTAAACACAACCGCCTTCATTACTTATCACCGCGGCGCATAACGAGAGCCGACCACTCGCCTTTAATTTTGTCTTCCACAAAACTAAATCCTGCACTTATGTAAGCGTCCTTTACCGCGGAAAGTCTATCTACCAAAATACCGCTTAAAATAATAACACCGTTATCCGTTAAATTATTCGCAATATAAGGTGCAAAAGCAATTAAAACTTCCGCCATAATATTACATACGATAACTTGTCCTTTAACAGTGTTGTCGTCAAGCAAGTTTTTAAGCATTACTTTACCGTTAGTTACGCCGTTAAGAATCATATTATGCTCGGTTGCGGTAACCGCGCACTCGTCAATATCGGTCATTATAACTTCTTTAGCGCCGAGTTTTGATGCCGCAATACCCAAAATACCGCTGCCACACCCAACGTCTAAAACGGTGTCTTTTTCGTTTACGTACTTAGATAAAAACTCTACGCACATAGAAGTGGTTTCGTGCTCGCCAGTACCAAACGCCATGTTTGAATCGAGTAAAATTACCGTTTCGTCTTTTTTAGGCTCGTACTTTATCCATTCAGGAACGATTACGATTTTGCCGATAGGAATAGGTTTAAAGTGTTCTTTCCACTGCTCACGCCAAAGGTCGCCGTCAATCTCACGCTTAACGGTTTCAAAAGTGCCTAAATCTAACGGACTTGCGCTTTTCATATTCGCCAAATCTCGTTCCACTTGCCCTATTTGTTCTTTTGCTGTTTCAACGGGAAAATAAGCCTTTACAAGCACGGTTTTATCCGCACTGAAAATACTCTCGTCCGCGTAATCCCACGCCCTACCGTCGCGCGATAAGGCTATTACGTCTTCAATATCGTTGATAACCACGCCAGCGTCCGTATAATTCCAAAGAACGTCGCTAACGAGTTCGCCGCCGATATGTGTGGTTGAAACGGTAAGTTCAATAAATTTACTCATAATTATTTACCGTACGGATTTTTGCCGTACATCATTTCTACGTTGTCTTTATATTGACGCATTTGTGCGCATTGTTTAATGTCGGTTGCATCTTCAAAAGAATCAAGAAGTTTTCTTTGTTCTCTTGAAAGTCTTGACGGAACTTCTACTATTACGACTATGTAAAGGTCGCCAGTCCCGCGGGAAGTCTTTATACCCTTACCCCTAACGAAGAAAACCTTGCCACTTTGCGTGCCTTCGGGGATAGTGTAATCCATAGTGTCGTCTATAAGCGGAACTTTAACCTTGCCGCCAAGCGCAGCAGTTTTGAAACTGATGGGAACTTCCACGTAAAGGTCGAATTGCTTGCGCTTAAAAATCTTGCTGGGCTCTACCTTCATTTCAACTATTAAGTCGCCAGAAGGTCCACCGTTTTTACTTGCTTCGCCAAAACCCGCCTTTCTAATATAACTGCCAGTGTCCGCACCCGCAGGGATATCAAGAGTAATCTTGGTTGCAGTTTTTACGTAACCTTTACCCTTACAGTCAGGGCAGTTATCGATAATCTTTTTACCAGTACCGCGACATTCATCACACGGACGAACGTTTACCGAACGGAAAAAGCCGTTGCTTGAAGTGTACTGAATTTGACCAGTACCGCCGCACTTTTCACAAGTTTTGTAAGCAGTGCCACCCTTTGCGCCAGTACCCTTACAAGAACTACAAGTTTCGTTACGGTTGTAAGTTATATCTCTACGACAGCCTTTAGCAGCGTCTAAGAAACTTAAAGATAGTTCTATGATAATATCTTCGCCCTTAGTTCTTGTTTGCGCGCGAGAGCGTGAAGAACCGCCAAAACCGCCGAAAATATCACCGAAAATATCTTCAAAGCCACCGAAACCACTAAATCCACTTGCGCCGCCGCCAAATCCGCCCATATTGCCGTTGGGGTCGCCGAAAGTGTCGTAATTCTTTCTTTTCTTTTCGTCAGATAAAACTTCGTTCGCTTCGTTAAGTTCTTTGAACTTTTCCGCAGCGGCTTGATCCCCCGGGTGTAAGTCGGGGTGGCATTGTTTTACTTTTGAACGGTATGCTTTTTTGATTTCATCGGGAGTAGCGTTTTTTTCCACACCCAAAATTTTATAATAATCTTTAGCCATAAATTAACCTTGTAAATCAGTTTTAGGATTTTTTTCTTTTTTAATAAAGTTGTAGCGAATAATTGCAATAATGATAGAAATAGCAGCAAATATATCGTGAATAAGTGCAATCGGGTAGAAATATACGATACCGTTACCTATCCAAAGCAAAATTAGCGCCAAGAAGAAATATCTATAGAGTTTTTCATCCATAACGTAATATGCAATCGTGCTTAATAACCCTGCACATATTGAGAACAGTGAGAACGGTCCGTTCCAAGTGAAGAAACTTGCAACAATTTGAACTGTTAAAAAGAAAATAAGCCAAAATTTAGAGTCCGCCCACTTGTGTTTTCCGCGTTGCAAGAATACGAGCGCTTGAATACAACTAATAGTGTTTACGATAGCGCTTGTAAAATTGCCGTTTAAGATAAAATACGATATCCACAACACGTAATTTAAGATTGCAAGAAGAATAATTGCCGAACGCTTTTTATTTTGCGTTTCAATGATTTTAACCGCTATTGCAAAAACGCCAACAGCGTTGATTAAAATTTGAAACCAAACGTTACCAAGCGCGCCGATAAGACCGTCTTTAATACCAACGCCAAGCGCGGCAAGTGAAAAAAGTAAGTTATTCATAAAATTTTTCTTTTGTTTTAATAACGCACAAACTGAAAGGCAAAAAATTTGCCTTTCAGTAGTGAATTTTGATATTTAATTAGAATTATATTTTTAGATTTTAGAAACAAGCAAGTTGTTAAACACTTGTTTTAAGCGTGAAGAAACAAGTTAGGCAAGGCTCGCGAAGTGTTTGGGGTGAGATTAACCGTCTGGTTATCGAAATCCAAACACGAAGCAGTAACGCAGCATAACGCAGTTTATTCGCGGTTAAAATTATTGATGGAATTCTTCGCCACCAGCCCCAGCGCCACCATTAGCGTTAGGATCACCGTTGGGTGCTTGTTGTTGATAGAGTTTAGCGAATACGCCTTGAACTTCGTTAGAGAGTTCTTCGGTTGCTTTAACCATTCTATCGTTGTCGTTAGAAGCGAGTTCTTCTTTAGCCTTTTTAACGGCTGCTTCAACCTTTGCTTTGTCTTCATCAGTGAGTTTATCGCCAGCATCTTTAACGGTTTTTTCAACTGAGAAGATAAGTCCGTCAAGTTTGTTGTGGTTGTCGATAACTTCTTTACGTTTTTTATCTTCTTCTTCGTATTGTTTTGCTTCGTTTACAGCCTTTTCAATATCAGCATCAGAAAGGTTGGTTGAAGAAGTGATAGTGATGTTTTGAGAAGTACCAGTGCCCAAGTCCTTAGCAGAAACGTTTACGATACCGTTAGCGTCGATATCGAAAGTAACTTCGATTTGGGGAATACCACGGGGAGCGGGAGCAATACCAGTGAGTTGGAAGTTGCCGAGAGTTTTGTTGTCTTTAGCAAATTCTCTTTCGCCTTGTAAGATGTGAATATCAACGGCGGTTTGGTTATCAGCCGCGGTTGAGAATACTTGTGATTTCTTAACGGGGATAGTGGTGTTTCTTTCGATAAGTTTAGTGCAAACGCCGCCCAAAGTTTCAATACCGAGTGATAACGGAGTTACGTCGAGAAGAAGTACGTCTTTAACTTCGCCAGAAAGAACGCCACCTTGAATAGCAGCACCGATAGCAACGCATTCGTCGGGGTTGATACCCTTGAAAGGTTCTTTACCAGTAACTTTTCTAACTTCGTCGATAACTGCGGGAATACGAGTTGAACCACCAACTAAAATAACCTTATCAATTTCAGAGTATGAAAGACCAGCATCTTTCATAGCGTTTTGCATGGGGGTTACGGTTGCAGCAACTAAATCAGCAGTTAAAGCATCGAATTTTTGTTTAGTAATATCAACGTCTAAGTGCTTAGGGCCGGTTGCGTCAGCGGTAATAAAGGGCAAGTTTACGTTGGTCTTGCTCATACCAGAAAGTTCGATTTTAGCCTTTTCAGCCGCTTCTTTTAAGCGTTGCATAGCGAGTTTGTCGTTAGTAAGGTCAATGCCTTCTTTTTGCTTAAATTCAGCAGCCAAGTAATCCATAACGCGCTTATCAAAGTCGTCGCCACCGAGCATGTTGTTGCCGTGCGTTGCCAAAACTTCAAATACGCCGTCGCCGATTTCCATAATAGAAACGTCGAAAGTACCACCACCAAGGTCGTAAATGATAACCTTTTGGGTTTTACCTTCTTTATCAAGACCGTATGAGAGTGCAGCGGCAGTCGGTTCGTTTATGATACGAAGAACGTTAAGACCAGCGATTTTACCAGCATCCTTGGTTGCTTGACGTTGGCTGTCAGAAAAATATGCGGGAACGGTAATAACCGCGTCGGTTACAGTGCCACCGAGATAACTTTCAGCATCCTTTTTGAGTTTGGTCAAAACCATAGCAGAAATTTCTTGGGGAGTGTAATTTTTGCCGTCGATAGCAACTTTATAATCAGAGCCCATATGTCTTTTGATAGATTGAACGGTTCTGTCGGGGTTAGAAACGGCTTGGCGCTTTGCAACTTGACCAACAAGTCTTTCGCCGTCTTTTTGGAAAGCAACTACTGACGGAGTAGTTCTTGAACCTTCAGCGTTAGCGATAACAACGGGTTCACCGTTTTCCATAACCGCTACGCAAGAGTTAGTAGTACCTAAGTCAATACCAATAGTTTTCATAATATATTTAATCTCCTATAATTTTCAAATTTATTTTTTATATATAATGTTTTTTATTTTTAGATTCCAGAGCTTGCGCGTTTTATATGCCCGTCTCGGAATGACACTTGTTTGTTTTTAATTATAAAATAAGGTTTAGAAACAAGTTAGGCAAGGCTCGTTTTTTACCAAATAAGGTTTAGAAACAAGCAGTTCAAGGCAACCACCGAAGGCAATAGCATGCATATTGTCGAGTGTGGTTAACGCAGAAATGCGCCGTTTATAAGCCTTATTTTACTACGCTTACCTTTGCATAACGTATAATCTTATCCCCTTTTTTAAAGCCTTTTTGGAACACTTGCTTAACGGTGTCGCTTTGCTCACCGTCAGCGCCGTCCACTTGCATAACGGCTTCAGCGATGTTGGGGTCGAAGGGTTGACCAGTGGGGTCAATTTCTTCAATTTCTAAACTTTCTAAAGTTTCAAGATATTTACGCTTAACGTTTTTAATACCTTCAGCGGTCTTTTCATCAAGCCCTAAGGTTAGTGCCCAGTCGAGATTATCACCAACGGGTAAAATTTTAACTACCACGTTTGCAACGCCTTCGTTAAAAGCATCTTGCCAAAGTTTAGCGTTGCGCTTTTTGTAATTGTCGAACTCGGCAACGTTGCGCATCCACTTATCTTTATATTCTTCCACTTGCGCTTTTAATTCTTCATTTTCTTTTAAGAGCGCTTTTTCTTTAGCGGAAACCTTTTCTTTCACAGTTTTTTCTTTCTTTTCTTCCATCACAATCGTCCTTTATTCTTTATTGTTTGTCAACATATCTTCCAAAATTTTACCAACCCCTTCCAAAACGGAAACGACTTTTTGGTAATCCATTCTAAGCGGGCCGATAACGCCGTAAGTGCCTATTTTTACACCACTTGCCGAATAAGTTGCCGTAACAAGCGAACAATCGTCGGGGATTTCTTTATCATTTTCCGCACCGCCGATTTTAATGCTGATTTCAATGTTATCACTATCTTCAGCCAAAAGTCCAGCAAGTTTGTTTTTGCTTGTTACAACGGAAAGGAAGTTTTTAACCTTTTCAGAATCGTTATAATCGGGGTTATTCAAGATTTTGCCTTCCCCTTCCATAACGACCTTTTCACCCTTAGCGGCAAGGTAATCTTCAATAGCAGTCATAACGCCGTCAAAAATTTCACGATAGGTGTCAAATTCTTCAGAGATAACTTCGCTAAGTTTCATAACTTCGCCAAACTCTTTGCCAGAGCAAAGTTTTGCGAGCATAGCGCTTGCTTCGGCAATTTGCGCGTCCGTCATACTTTCTGGGATAGAAATAAACTTATCACGGATAAGCGTGTTTTCGGTTACGATAAGAAGAAGTGCTTGACTTTTTTTATATCTAAAGATGTCAATCTTAACGATTTTATCTTTTTCACTACGAGATGCAAAACCAACCGAAGTATAATCGGTTAAATCACTTATAACCTTAACGGCGTTTTGAACGACCGTTTCTAAGTTATCGGCGTGGTCTTTGAACGCACTCTTTATAACCGAAAGTTCTTTAGTGGTAAGTTTTGACTTATCCATAAGTTCAGCAACGTAAAGTTTATACGCTTCAACCGACGGAACTCTACCACTACTTGTGTGAAGTTGTGTTAAATACCCCATTTCTTCTAAGCCGGCAAGTTCACTTCTTACCGTTGCAGAACTAATGTTGGTCAAATATTTTTCGGTAATGCTCTTGCTGGAAACGGGTTGCGCAGTAGAAATATAATCGTCAACGACGAGTTGTAATATTTTCTTCTTTCTATCGGAAAGTTTCATCCGCTTAACGCTCCTTAGCACTTATAAAAGATTTGTGTTAGCACTCTTTTGTGTTAAGTGCTAACTTTTGAGATAATTGTACAACTAATATGTAATTTTGTCAAGGGTTTTATGCTCATTTTTAAAAAATAAAAACCGCTAGAATTTTAAAAACAATTTAAAACAAAAAACACCATCCAAAAAGGATGATGTTTTTTGCGTTTTTAGTCATTGTCGTGTGATCTAAATTAAGTAAATTGTTATTATGCTACGGGTGTAACGAAACTGATGTCCGCAATATATAAATTGGTAGCACTTCCCGCCGCTGTAAAATATCCTAAGAAAAGCATATTCTCAAAATAAGTTTCATCTGCAACTATTGTTTGCTTTCCAGAATATACTCCAGTTGCGTCATCTCTTGTTGTTGCCGTTGTAGAATAACCACTCGTTTCGCAAGTATTGCCATCAGCATCTACAAATGACGTTTTTCCCATAAATTTAGTAGTAAACGTCTCAATATCTAACGTAATCGTTATCCATTTATCATAGGTTGCTTCGGTTATTACACCAGGCAACAAAACAGCAAACTTTTGTGCCGAAGCGGAATCCACAGCATAAGTAATGCTTATTTCTTTATATTTAGAATATTGTCTTTTGTCGTTTTCATCCAAAATTGCATTACCACTTTCATCAACAATTAAACCCGCAAACTTTTCGATTTGCTCTGCGTTGTAACATAACCTAGCATACATTGCTACGTTTGCGTTTTTGGTAAGCGCTATTTTGGGGATTTTTCTATCCACAAATTTAGGGCACGCACCACTTGTAAAGGTTGGCAAGTTTTCATAAGAAATAAACCCGTTTTCAGAAGGTATACCATTCTCTTGTGAATTTGAAGATGGTCTTGCTACTGTAGGAGTAGTTTCATCCCCTTCTGCTCTATTAACGACAGGCGTTACCTTATGAATAGAATTTTTTGCATTCAAGTTTTCATAATAAAGTTTAGGTTCTTCAATAAGTTCTATATCGCCTAAATAAAAATATATATCTTGAGTTGCGGTGTTGTTTTCATAGTTAACACGCAAAGTTGTATTATTTGTATATGCATCTAAAACTTGTGAAATTGGCAAAGTAAAAGTTCTCCACGTTTGTATTTCACTCATATAATATTTCGCCATTGTAGAAAACAAACCATCGGTGTTGTTTTGGCTACCATAACTCATAGAAATTAAAGAATGAACATCATCCGTGTTAGAATTGTGCATCTTTTCAGGTGCAGAAGTCATAAATGAAAATCTAACCGCGTTATATTGAGTTAAACTAGCAAGTTCATTTTTAGTAAAGAACGGCTTAATATATATATGAGAAACGTTTTTTGCTGCAACTGTATGCCATTTAACTGCGTTACCATCATAATCAACAGGATTAACAGCATCTGGCAATTCTTCTTTAATAGTTTCTTTTGAAACAAAGCCATCTACAACAGCGTTAGAGTTGTTAGTTGCCATTCTATCATTCAAGGCACTATCGGTTATAGTAAACAAAGTATGCGTACATTTTACGTTTGCGCCGTCTTCTTCATCTTCAAAAATAGACATCAATGCAGTGCCACCGTTGATAATTTTTACGCTATTATCATTTTCTACGAAAGTTCCAGCAAAACTACTTGGAATTTTTACGTAATCGTTATTTACTTCAATCTTTTCGGTCAAATCAAAATACGTGCCAGCGTAATCAATTCCGTATTCATTCGCACTCTTTGAAATGTTGTATAAATCTGCGCTATCTACTACTTGAGCAGGGTTTTCTTCAGTACCGATAGTTTTAATAGATTCATCTTTTGATTGAGAAATTACGTCTAAAGAAACGCTACCACCAACCACTGACTTATGTGCGGTTTGTAAGTATGCTCTTGAGAAAGTGGTATCTTCTGGTAAGAAGTATTCAATAGTGCTATCAGTCTTTAAGTATGCAATCATAGTGAATTGCAAATCTCTATTTGCTTCTTTGATGTTTTCTACTGCTGCACTTGCTACCCATTCGCCTTTATATTGATAAATCTTGGTTGCTTCGTCGTCGTTTTCCATTAAAAGACCTTCGCCTGCAATACCTACGTAAGCGTGTTGTTTATCTTCTGCAAAGTTTTCAGGATTATCTTTCTTCATTTCAGTTAAGAAATCGTAAGAACCATCTTCTGCTTCAGCAGTTGCCTTTGCTTCTAACGCCTTATCAAAGTAATACTTGGGCGTGATGATAAAGCCAAGTTGAACGTTGTCGTTATCAACGATATTGTTCTTGGTTGCTTCATCAAGTATAACGCGGAAACGAATACCAGAGTATTCATTTTCTTTCAAGCCTACACGCACTGATGCTGCTTCCATTACGGTAACGTTGTTCACTGCAGTTTCTTCTGCTCTTGCGGGCTTTACGGTTGCTGCAAAGGTAAGTGAGCAAAGTGCTACGACAACGCTAAGCACTATCAAAGTTAAGTTTCTTTTAGTTAAACTTTTCATCTTTGCTTACCCCCTTAAATTCCCCACTCTTCATCGCCGCCGACGTTATCGTAAT
>JAZNYF010000014.1:0-14068 GCA_045594285.1 Christensenellaceae bacterium
AAGGGCAACCCCAAATTCGCAATAGGCGCGGAAATTGACCGAAAGGATATTAAACAATAAAAGAAAAAAGCAAGGGCGTAAAACCCTTGCTTTCCTTGCTAATTACATTAAGCCCGCTTTGCTTTTTTCGATCGTGCCGCGTATGTTGCTTATGCCCGACGTTACCGACGACGGAAGCGCGCTTATAAGGTCGGTACAATTCATCATACCGCCGCCCGCGAACTGTATAACGGAATTGGTTTGATAAAAGCCCGTGCGTGACAACGTGGGCGCATTTACGCCGTATAGAATAGAAACGGCGTTTGTTCCGCTTTGCCCGACAACCGCGCTTATTGCTGTGCTTTCGCCTGTGTATGCGTAATACTCGCCACCGAAAACGCGAATTAAACCGTCGGTATACGGCTGAAAACAATAACTATTGTTAATAACATTTGCCACGCTTGCGCGGCAATTTATGAACGTGCCTGTATACGCAATTATACTGTCTTGGTATGATGTTATCCAAAAACGGCAATTTTCCGCGTTTACTGTTCCTAAATAACTTGAAAATGCTCGTACAACCGTACCAACGCCGCTTTGATTAACAATTACATTCGCGCCGATTATGTGCGCGGTATAACCATAAAAAATACTGTTGTTAGTACCCGCCGCAATCGGTAATTCAATTTGCCCGCAATTCGAAAAGTCAAATATAATACGCCTGTTTGTGTTCGCGCCCGTGCCGACGTTGAACCAACGGTACGGGCTTGTTGTTGTGCCGCTCCCCGCGTATGCGGCTTGCGCGCCGAATGTGCCGTAAACTTTTATTGTTTTAATGCCGTAATCTGTGCCGCCGTTTAACCACGCTTGCGCAATTTCCGAAAGTTTTACATTATCATTTACGCCGTTGCAAATATATTCATATTCGCCCGTTGTATTAAGTGCCGCAACCGCGTTTTGTAACTCGGTTATTTCGTCGGCAACGCTCATAATACCCGTTCCGTCAATAGATTTATAACATTTAACTTCTATTTCCGTACCCGCAATAAGCGTTGCACCGAACGTCATGACAGAACCCGAAATACTATATTCCGCGGTTTCGGTTTTTAATATGCCGTTTACGAATACTTCAATAAAACACGTTTCCGCGTCGTATTGCGGAATGTTAAATATTGCGGTATTGCTTGCACTTTCAAGCACGGTACGCCAATTATAACGCTTGAAAAGTGTTACGCTTGACAATGTATCTTTCTTTTTGTCGAACCACTCATTAAAAGCCCCGTCAAGGCTTGCGAAAAATGAATTGTCGCCGCTTGTTGAGTATACCCAACCGCATAAATCAGCGTCGGCGCGTGTATCTGTAACGGTAACGCTTGTTGCGTTTGTGCCAACGTAAATATCGGCAAGAACTATGTCGTATATATTGCCGTCGCGCACGGGCGCGGGCTTTGTGGGGCTGTTTCCCGCCGTGCCTTGCTGATATACAAGCGAAACACTACGTACGGCAAGGTCTTTATTTAAGCGTAAAAACACGCGGTCATACCTTGTACCGCCTGTTGGGGCTGTTACCGCGCCGAATGAATACGCCGTATCGTTTAAATAATAATGCCCGTTTATCCACGCGCGCCCAACGCCAACGGTAACAATCATTCCGTTAGCGGTTACGCGTAAATCGTCGTTGCCGCTTCGTAAAACGCCATTAGATATAACGACCGCCAAATTGTCGCAATAATCGTTTGCGTTATATGTGCGATCGTATGCGCCGTTAGTTAATAAAGCATTAAAAAAACCGCTTTTTTGCATTTTTAAAACCTCTCTTTATTGATAGTTGACGTTTACGGTATAACCTTTTTCGTCTTGTACTTCGGTTGCTTCCCGTATGCGTACATTTGAATATTTACCGATATTGTTATCTTGTACGGTTACAATATCACCAAGCGTAAAATCGCGCCCGTAAACATAATTGCCGTTCGTAACATCTATTGCGCCGTTAAAACGTTCGGTCGCTATAAGCGGCGCAATATCTTGTTTGCCTTTTGTGTCAAGCATTGTTTTATATTGTGCGTCGGTGTATGTTTGTTCAACGTCGCTTTCGTCTTTATATTTTTTACTAATTGAAGACGCGTCAATCCATATTTCGCGGCGTTGTAAATCTTTTTCCGCTCCCGCAATCATTGAATAAAAACGGTTAATGCCCTCACCCTCGCCGCCAATTAAAGCGGCGTTCTTTTCGGTAGTTGTGTTATACAAATATTCGCTTGCGGTCAAGTTGTCAAATTCTCGACTAAATATAATCGGCATATTGCCGTTGACATTAACAACGCTTCGGTCAATTCCTCTATACACTTTGTATTGAAGTTTACCGCCGTTTAATATACACATTGACGACAAGCCGTATTCTTCAAGTACGCCGTCGGTATATGTAAGCAAATTTTCATACGATACTTGCTTTTCGGCGGCGTTGCCGTTGCCGTCAACTATCTTTAACGGAATATTTGACAAGTCGCCCAATTCAAGCAATGCAATATTACGTTTGCTATCAAAAGCGCAAGTAATCGCGTTATTTTTCACAACTTCACGTACCGCGCTTTCTACGTTCCCGCGTAAAATTGTTGCGGCGTTGCTCGAACCTGTAAGTTTGTAAATCAAACGGCGGTCAAGTATAGATTTTGCAAAACGCCCGCTTGCGGCAATCATTGCGCCGTCGTTTTCGTCGATAGTAACGTTAATACTTTCAATAATGCCAATTTCTTTATTGTCGGGGCGGGTGACATAATTACCGACTTGTAACAAGTCGATTATTTCCGACGTAATGGGCGCATATATTTCAAAGTCGCCAACGCCAAAATATACCGAATGCCATATTATCGACTTTGCAATATCAACAATGCCAATAACGTTTGTATCTGCGCCGCGTATTTCTACATACTCAATCATTTATATATACCTCTGCCGATAGATTAACGAAAACGACATATTTTTTATGCTGTCGTCGTCGCTGTTAATTGAAAATGTGTTGTCACCCGTTGCAAGTTGTACCCACGTACTATTTGGCTTTATCTTGTCAAAGATATTAACGCCGTTAAGCGTAACCGTTTTACGCCCTTTATGCGTTGTTATAACGGCATTGTCGCCCGCTTTCATAATAAGCGGGTTTGCGTCATAACCAAGCCCGAAATAATTTCCGTATAGGTCGTATATAATCGGGTTTGTGACGGTATCGTGTGCAAGTATGCTTATTTCAAGCCCAACCGCAACGTCGCCGTCATTATAAAATGACTTTGTACGTATTGTGTCGTATTCGCCAAGTGGTAAACCGTCTTCGGGAAAATAAAGCATATCAACGGGGCTTTCCGTGAAATAATGTAAATTAACGGCTTCGCTTATTTGCTGTATAATGTCGTCAACGTCTTCCCAAAAAGGTTGTTCGCAATGTAACGATATTTGCATAACGGGCGATCGCGTCCAACGGGGCATTTCAGCCCTTTCGACAAGTCCCGTAATAACAACGGTTCTTTCGTTTTGCGTCCATATTAAGCCGCCTTGCTGTTTTAACTTGACGACTTTTAATATTGCCCGTTTTGCTTCCTCGACATTTACCCCGCCTTTTATATGCAAGTTAAGTATAATTGTTCGCGGTATCGCTTGAATATTGTTTACGGTGTCGCCGTCTACCCCGCCAATAACCGCGCTTGAAATATCGGTGTCGGCGACCGTTTGACCGTCAACCGCTCCCAAGTAAAAATAATCGTTAGCGGAAAGGGGCAATATATCGCCCCTCGCCGAAATAAAATCAAGTTTAAACATTAGAACGCACCCGCTTTTATAAGTTGCGCCGCCGCGTAAAGTTCTTGTTTTGATTTATACTTTTCGTAACGGCTTGTATATGCCTGTTTGTAATTGTTTGTTTGATATACGGTTAAGCCGCCCGAACCGCCGCCGCGGGGCTTTGGTTTGCCGTTGGGATAATTCGGATCGTCAAAGTCCATTGCGTCGGTAATTTCCTTGTTTACCTCACCAATATTTTTTTCGAAGCCTTGCCCGATACCAAGCGCAAGATTTTTGCCGACAACATCAGCCATAACCCGCGACGGTGATTTAATGCCGAAAAAGTCTTTAATGCCGCCAAGTACGCTTTCGCCGAAGCCTTTTATTTTTTTAGCAATCCAACTTCCCATATCCTTAATGCCGTTCCAAAGTCCTTTTACAATATCTTTTCCGACATTTGCGATTTTTGAAATACCGTCTCCCAATCCTTTTACGATTGCGCCAATAATTTCGGGCATTCTTGAAAGTAACGTTTTTCTTATTTGCGGTATTGCGTCGATAATTGCCATAAACAATTTTATTGCACCCGTTAATAATTGGGGTATTGCTCCCGTAAGCCCTGTAATCATTGCCGATATAATTGTTGGTAACGCTTCAATTAAAGCGTCTATAATTACGGGTATTGCGTCAACAATCGCCATTAACAAGGTTATTGCCGCGTCAATTAAAATTGGTATGCTGTCGATAAGTGCTTTTATAATTGTGTTTATAATTGTTGGTAACGCCTTAACAAGTGCGACAATAATAATCGGTAAAGCGTCAACAATCGCCATTAACAAAGTTACCGCCGCTTGTAATAATTGCGGAATTGCCGCGATTAACGAATTTATAAGTTGCGGCAAAACTTGCATTATTGCGGCAATAATTGTCGGTAACATTGCCGAAAGTGAGTTTATTATTTGAATAACTATATTAACAAGCGTTGCAAGAATTGTCGGCAACTGATTTAATAACGCCGTTAATAATTGCGGTACTACTGCAACGATCGTTTCAATAATCATTGGCAACATAGCAATTATTTTTTCTAACAACGTATTTATAATGCCTGTTAGTCCTTCGGCAAGTGTTTCAGCCGCTCCCGCTGAACCGTTAAGCGCACCCGTTAAGCCCTCACCAATTAAAGAAACAAACGGCATTATTGACGTTAGCAATTCAGCCGCAAGCGTTTTAATTGTCGTCATAATAGGCTCGGCGATTGCGCCCAACTCATTTATTACGTTGTTTAAATTTGCTTGTGCTTCCTGTGCCGCTATAACCTCGGCGTTATTTTCGCGGTATGCGTCCGCGCTTGCGCCGTAAAGGTCTGTCAAGGTGCTTTGTATGTACGCCGCCCGTTCTTCCTCTGTTGCAAGTGTCGCAAGTTTCGCGTTATAGTCGTCAAGGTTCACGCCTTGCCATTCCAACGCGTCCGCTAAAACGCCTTGTACGCTTCCCATTGCGGCGGTTGCCGCCATACCCTCGGCAAGTCCTTCCGTTGGTATGCTTGCGCCGTATTCAGCCATAACGCCCGTTAAAATACGGGTGTTTGCGGCAAGGTCGTTTTCGTCTTTTGATATTTTCGCCAACTGTTGCGCGGCTTCGCCCGCCGCTCCGTCGTCGCCCAAAATGCCGTATAATTCCGTAAATGT
Source organism: Christensenellaceae bacterium (assembly GCA_045594285.1). Lineage (GTDB taxonomy): Bacteria > Bacillota > Clostridia > Christensenellales > Borkfalkiaceae > UBA1259. The sequence goes on from JAZNYF010000014.1 coordinate 5,436, forward strand.
TTTTTCGGCGTTTTCAGCCGACAAACCCGCACTTTCAAAAGACGTTTCAATTTTAGCCATATTGTTTCGGGCTTCGCGTGTACTTTCGGCAAGTCCTAAAAATGAACCAATCGCCGCCGCACACGCCGCACCAACGGCGGCAATGCCCGCAACTGCCCCTTTTGCAACCGCGCCAAAACCGCCCATTTTTTCGCTTGCTTCCTGTGCTGAATCGCCCGCGCCGTTCTGTTCCTCTTTGAGTTCGCGCAATGCTTCGGTCAATTCTCTCGTTTCTTTTTCGCTTTTTTCCATTGCGGCGGTTTCGTTGTTTATTTTTGTACGCAATTCAACCGCTTCTTTGCTCGTCGGGTCAAGTCCGCTTGCAATTAGTCGATCGTACTCACCTTGTAACGCTTTAACCTTTTTACTCTGTATATCGGTTATGTTATTTAACGACCGTATTTTTGCGGTCAACCCGTTTTCGCTTTGCGTCCAATCGTCCATACCCGCGGCGGCGGCTTGAAATTCGCTTTGGCTTTCTTTTATAAGGCGGTTTGCTTGTGATAAACCCGCCTTTAAATTTGTAACATCTATACTAAAAGACGCGCCCAAAGTTTCGTTTGCCATTTTGTTACACCACCTATAAACAAGCCCAAAAACTTTGGTCTTGTTCTTTTTCGTTCAATGTATTTTCGGTGTTAATATTGTTTTCGTTGCCGCTCCCGCAATCCAACAAATAATTAACAACCATTATTACTTCGTCTATATCTTGCGCCATTATTTCAAACGGTGTTACGTTAAAATGCTGTGCAAGTATAAACGTTGTTTTCATTAGTTCGTAATGTAATGTAGTTGCGGCGGCTACTTCCCCGCCGCTTGTGGGTTTTTTCCCCCACCGATCGCCTTTGCTTTTTTCATTAGTTGATTAAATACGCCCATTACGTCGTCACCGTATGCGCAATTTAATTCTTCGTCGGTCAAACCTATAAACATTCTTTTTACAAAAGAGTTTACAAGTTCTATTTGTTCCGCTTCGCTCATAGTTTCGATTTCGTCATATATTTTAGCGGCTTCAAGATAAACGCCCCATTTAACGTCGTTTGTTTCGTGCTTTTTTATAATCTCGTCGTTTTCGCCGTATATAGTTAATTCATATTTTGCCATTTTTAAAACCTCTCTTAAAATGGTGTATTAGCAAGAACGGGCAACCAACCGCCGCCCGTTCTTTATTTTTAATTTGCGTTGTTATACCTTAACAATCTTTTCAGTTATTGTTGATAGATTATCGGGCGTAACAACTTGTTCAGTCCAAACCGAGTCGGTTTTAATCTTTGTTATTGCCGTATCTATGCGAACAACTTTACAAGATTTTTGAGTTTTACCAAACTTGAAAATTGTTTTTTCCGCTGTAAACGGCAATGTTGAACCGTTTGTGTCGGTGCTGTCGTCCTCGGTTTTTGTTGCTTCTTCCGAACCGCCAAAAGAACATTTCAAGAACCAAAAAAGTTCGCTTGTGCCGTCGGTGTATTTCTTTTTGCCGCTGATAGCAAAATACTTGCCGTGCCAATCGCCGTCGTCCATAATCGCGCCCGTTTCGGGGTCAATGTCTTTGCCTTCAAGCCAAGCAATGAACGCCGCGCGGACAGCCGCGCCGATAAGTTCCATTTCGGACGGTTGCTCTTTTCCGAACTCTTCAAAAACTTCGTCGTCATACCAAATTTTTGTTTTGTCGGTTGTTTTGGTAATTTTTATTTCGCCCGCGGGTATAAGTTGTTCGGGCTTTCCCGCGGGGGTATATCCTTCTTTTGTATCGGTTATTGCGTCAATATAAATGTCGGAAAGTCCGCGAAGCAAACCGAATTTTTTTACAGTTTCGGGCATATTGTTTTCCCTCTTTCTTAAAATTGTTGATATTCTGTGGATACATAATCCATAGTCCACCCCGTGTGTGTTTCTTTGTCGCTCGGTATGTCGTGTCCTTTACCTTGCGGAATAAAGCCCGCCGCCTTTAATTTGGCGCGTATTTCATTCGGCTTTTCATTCACAATTACGGGGTCAATGCTATAAATAATAACGTTGAAAAACCAATCTGTTGATTGCGTTTTATTGTCAAAATGTACGGTGTCGTCGGTGTCGTCCGTCCAAAACGTTATAAATGTATCGGGGTAGTCTTCTTCGGGGTTTAACGTTCCTTGCAAGTGAACGGGATAACCGAAAGTTTGCAACGTATTTATTAACTTTTGTTTCACCCTTTAAGCCTCCCAATAATTTTATTTAACGTTTCTTCTTGCGCTTTTTTAATACGCGGGCGGGCTTTTTTCTTTGCCCTTTGGATAAAGCCGCGTTCGGTAATTTTGCCGTGCTTGCTTCGGTTTGGTGTACCGTAATTAAGAAATACAACCTTGTACCCGTCCGACGGGTTGTTTGGATCGTAATTCCCTTTTTTATATCCAACACGGGCGGTATATCTGTTGCCCTTTACTTCAACTTCGGGCGACGGCATACGGGATATTAACCCGCCGTCAACGTTTGATTTTTGCATTTGCGTTTTTAATTCGCTGTGCATAATCTGCGCCGATTCGTTCAAGCAACTATTCGCCGCCCGTTCTACCGTGCCGCCCGCTTTTTTTATTTGTTCAAATAAATCGTCAAAGCCGTTAAGTTTTAACTTAATAGACATATCAAGCACCGCCACCGCGACAAATGCCCTTAAACTTTAAAAATTGGTTTCGATTTTCAATGTTTTCGGGCTTGCCTAATATTTCATACGCCGACGGGTTTTTTGTGTTTTCGTTGCCGTCAAGTATCACCATTCGGCAACCCGCCTTTATTTCGGGGCGGTAAAAACAAACAAATTGCCCCGTATCTTCAACGGTTAAAATTCCGTTGACAATTTTTTCAGTACCGCCAAATGATTTAAAATTAACCATTATAACGCCGTCAACGTCTTTCCACGTCTTTGTATTAACCCCGTAAGAAGAACCGCCAACGGGCGTTTGCAACTTACACGGCGTTGTCATTTGCCCCGCTTCACTCGGTCGAAACATCTGTATCACCTTTCTTTAATGAAAGTTGCACCAAACGGCGGTTAAAATATTCGCTATGTTTTACGCCGCCGCTTGTATAATTCCAAATGTCATTTACGCCGATAGCGATACAACCAACCGCCGCCGCGCTTTTTGCAACATCTTCTTTTACGCCGCCGCTTATTAACTCGTCAATAACTTCGTCAATAAATATTTGTAATTGCCCGTCGTTATATGTCGGGGTTGCGTCGCCATATAAAGCCTGTTTAACTTTTTTAAGCCTTTCGGCGGTTGTTAGTTGTGCCATTTTTTAAACCTCGCTTGTTATAAGTTGCGTTGCGTCGCATTAAGCCGAAGCCGCCGCGCCCTTCTTAATAATAAGTACACCGTTAGCGTCAATAAGTTTGCCGTCACAAACAAGGATAATTTTATTTTTAACCTCGTTTGTATCGTTATCAACCCATTTAACGGTCTGCATTTCAAGATTATTATTTACGCCATAATCTGTTGGCTTCACGAATACGGCTACAACATCACCAACGGCGGCGTCGTCGTAAGCCTTAATTACTTCGTCTTCCACGGTGTCAACAACCTTGCCGCCGAAACGGTAATTTTCCGCACCGTCGATACCGTAATTAACGCGTCCGATCGGCTGTCCAACGTCGTCAACCATACCGTCAATATAGCCGTCAAATGTACCCTGTGCCATATAGAAAGTGCCGTTGCGGTACGCTTTCTTCATTTTGCCGAAAACTTTCTTTTTCCAAGCCGCCCAAGACTTAAATTCTTCCTCGGTAAGAGTGATTTTGTTTGCGGCGGGAACGCGTGTATCCATTGTGATTCCAAGTGGCTGATTTTCACCCGTACCGTTCATAATTGCAATGTCAAGGGCTTTTGCCATTGCTTCGGTTGCAAGGGGTACAAACTGATTTTGGAACATTTCAAGGGTTGTAATACTTGCAAGCAAGGTTTGTGCAATCTTACATTCAAGTCCGAAATAACTAAACGAAACAGAGTTTTTCGCTTCAAGTTTTTGTGCTTCGCTTGCACCCTCGCCAATCCAAGTCGCTGTTGGTTTAAGTGACAGAATCGGAATTTGTACACCGCCCTGTACGTTAAGTTTACGAACAGCGGCATAAAGGTTGCCGAATGTCTTTACTTCCTTAATAATTTCGTGAAGTATTGAAGTTGGAATAACCGCGCTTACGTCGGTTGTTGCGGTTGTTGCGCGCAACTCTGCGGGAATTGCTACGCCGCGGCAAGCAAAGTTCATAAATGCTTCGCGATATTCGGGTGTGTCGTAACGGTCAACATTTGCGACGGGCGCGCCTGTTCGCATTGTCATAGTTGAAAGAGGGTTTAAACCTCTGTTGTTGCCGTCGGGGTTGCCGCTTGCGCCTTCACCCTCGCCGTTGCCTTCACCCTCGCCGTTGCCCGCGGGTTCGTCAACCTCTGCAATCATATTTTCAAGTTCTGTAATTTCGTCGCGAAGTGCGGCAAGTGTTTCGCCGATTGCGGCGCGTTGTTCTCTGTCTTCGCACTCAATTAACGATTTATTAAGCGCGGCGCGCTGTTCCTGTTTTGCTTTTAAAAGTTTCTGTAATCTCTTTTTCATTTTGTTTTACCTTCCTTTTTATACATAATAATTAAAGATTTTGCCCTGTAATCGGGCTTTGTTTTCGCTGTGTTATCCAACACGGCGCGGGCGTTATCCAACGCGCGGCGGTCGCTATCCAACGACCGACTATCTATGTTAGTTCCACCGTATGCGGGGAAATTAACTGCGGATACCTCAATAACCTTGTCAACCTTTAATATCTCGCGTACCTTTTCACCGTCGCGATCGTGCCAACGCTGATTTTCTTCGGCAACATAAAAGCAAAATGACATACCGTCCATATCACCGCGGCTTATAGCCGAATAAAGGGCGCGTGCCTGTTCGTTATTCTCGGTGTCAAGATCTGCTTTAATATTTACGTCGCCGTTATCGTCAACGAATAATTGCATTGTATTTGGCTTGTCACTTTTGTTATTGCGGCGGCTACGTGCTAACGCTATTCCGTTAAAATCGTGATTAACTAAAAGTCGCACGTCGTCAAAGTCGGTTTCGTCAAAAGCACCCTTTCGGATAACTTCGATAAACTCGCCGAATATGTCGCAAATGCGGGTTTCTTGTTCGCATACAGCCGCTAAACCCTCGACAATATGCCCCGTGTTTTCTTCGTCCGAACCGCCCGCGCGGAATTGCGCCGTAAAACCACGTTGCAAAAAGTAATCATTTTTCTTTTTATTCATTTTCATTTACCTCGGTTTCTTTGTTCGTTCCGTCAACTTCGTTATAACCTCGCGGCATTACGTCGCCGCCCTCAATAGGTGCATACCCCAATAATTCGCGGGCTTCATTTTTGGTGAAAATTCCCGCGGGTAAGCCAACTTGTAACGCCGTTAATTTGTTTTCCATTGACATAAAAATAATATTGTTCGGGTACAATACAATCGCGTTGCCGTAACCCGCTTCACGTTCACTAAATATAACGCGGCTCATTGCTTGCCCTAAACTTTTTATATCGCCTTCAAGCGCGGTTTCGTAATATGATTCTTTTTCTACCTTTGTATAATTGGCGTTCAATATTGGTAAACTTGTATCTTTTGAACGTGCAATATCTTCGTGAAAAAATTTTATCGTGTCAGCGTCAACAAGTTTTACGTCACGCGGTATATTTACAAATTCGCTTGACAAGTCCATTACAAGCAAGCCGCTTTTATTTTCCTTTATGTCCTTTTCAAATTGTTCGCGTTTTTCCTTCAACGCGTCCGTTTCGGAATAGGTATTTACCTTTATTGCGGCATTGACATTACACGAAAGTTCAAGCGACTTTGCTATACTTTGCGTTAATTGGTCGTAACGTTGTAACATTGTTAAAAGTCCCGCGTTATCGTTACCGCCGAACATACCGCCGCCAAAATAATCGTTTACGCCGTAATCTTTGCGCCAATGTATAACGCTGTCATTTGGTAACGTAACTTCGTAACCGTTCGCAAATTTCAAATTGATGTAAAGTGCGCCCGCGGCGTCGGTTAAATATTGCACTTCGGACGGCTTCAACGGGTAAAGCCCTGTATAATATCTTTCGCCGCCTTTTGTTTTGTACCACGTCGGATAGATAAACACGTTCTTTGTTAATTCAAGAAGTATTGTTATCTTTTCTAAAAAATCAGCCGTCGTCATATAAGCATTTGGGCGACGCAATACGCGGGAAATGCTACTGTCATTTACAACCACTTGTGCCCCGTTGGTCGTTCTTATGTGTCGCGGGTCAAGTTTTTTAAACTCGTTTGCTTTGCGCCGTATCGCTTGTACTATAATATCCGACGCGTAAATATTTTCGCCAAACGACGTATAAAACGGCAACCCGCCTGTCATTGTCGGCGCATTGTGTAAGCCTTGTTTATTATTTTCTTTTTGTTTCGGTTTGAATAAGTCAAAAAACCCCATTTGTAATCCCTCTATTTTATTACGTTTTGAAATTCCGAATTAAACTTTAACAATGTTGCGTAAAGTATTATAAATACAACCGCGCCGTCAATTCGTTTGTTTGCTTGCGATTTTTTACAACTGTAATTTTCGTGACCGTCTATATAACAGCAAGCATTACCCAAGCACCACGCGTCAACGGGGTTATTGCCGTAATTTATAACGTGATTTTCAAAGTCACGTTCAACCCATTTCATAGGCGTTGACATTATTTTTTGATTTATCGGCTCACGTATTGTCGGGCTTACTTCGTCAATACTTTTTTCAAATACGGGCGCGTACGCTTTATCGTAACCGCATTTAAAAACCCGTATGTCGTATTGTTCTTTTAGTTCAACAATATATTTTGTTACTTCGGTCAAGTCGATAATACTTGCGCCGCGCTGTATCGTTATATAACCTTGTTGCGCCCATTCTTCATACCGCGCGCCCGCGCTTTTGTCTGCGCTGTCGGTAAGTTTGCTTTCGGGTATCCAATAATGTGAAAAGATATATTTTGTATTGTCGTTCGGACGCATAAACAACAACTTTAAATTTGTAAGGTCTGTTGTTTGTGAACAATCCAACGCCGCAAGGCAAAAACAACCGCGAAAATCTGCAAGGCTTTTTTTATCTTGTATATACATAAAGTCTTCGGATCGTAACCACGCTTGCGCGCTGTTTTGCTTTATATTAAAGTCTTTGCAAAGCAAATGTAATCGGGCTTCTTTATCCGTTCGCGCAAGGTCAACATCACGGCGCAATTTTGCTATTTTTTTAACGCCGTATCTCAAAGACGGGTTCGACTTTTCCCAACTGCTTTCGTCAATCCATATTTCTTGTTCGCTGTCCTGTTCAAAAAGGAACGGCAAAAAGTGTATATCGTCTTTTTCGCCCTCTATAACCGCTTTTGCGTGTGCTATTTTTTTATCAAGATAACAACCGTCGCGGCTAAACCCTTGCGTTGTGCAAGTTATAAATAACGGGTCGTCTTTTGTAGACATACCGCGCCAACACGCTTCGGCAATTTCACTGTTGCCGTTTTCCTCGTCTATGTCGTGCGCTTCGTCAAGGTACGTTTTGGTATAGTTGCCGCCGTCCTTGTTTTGCGTCTTACTTGACATACGCGAAACGATTATATTTTTATATTCGTTTCTTAATTCAACAAGATTATGACTTGTAATTGCTTTTTTGGGGTCGAGCCGCGACCGCATACCCGCAATTTCGCGCCAAATGTATTTTGCCTGTCGGTCGTCGTTAGAAGCACAACAAATTTCCGAACCGCCAACGCCAATAAATAAATCGGTGTTGCCGTCGCCCGCAAGCATTGTGCTTTTGCCGTTCTTTCGCGCTATTTCTAACAACGCTTCTATAAACCGCCGTAATTGTGTATCACTCATTTTAAAGGAATATAACGCTTCCCAAAACGCTAATTGGTACGGCATTAGTTCTAACGGCTTGCCGAAAAACGGGTGTTTGCTTTGTAAACACATACTTTGCATAAATTTAATACGCTTGTGTGCGTCGGTTGTGTCATAATAATACCGCCCGTCTTGCAAATCTTGTATAAGGTTTTCGACCTCTTTTTTTATCCAATACCCCGCGATCACGTGCCGCCCTTGTATTAAATAGTTGTATTCTTCAAGATATGTCATTCAAATTCACTCAATTTTTTAAGTAAATCGTCAGCCGCCGACGTTTCATTCTGTCGCAACTGCCATAAAAGTAATTTTATGTCGGCTTGATAAAGTTGTTTTGTTTGGCGGTATGCCTTATTCATTGCCGCGTTGGTTTTGGTCTTCGGATTGTTGCGGAATTTCTGTAATAATTCTTCTTCATAAACAACATCTTCTAACAACGGCAATAATATTGCTTGTATATCGTCGGGCAATGCCGCGATATAACTTTTTAATTCTTCAATTCTTGTCATATCGTCACACCTTCCCGAAAATAGTTTTTATAGTTTTCAAAATCATATATCTTTTTAAAGTTTCGCCAAAAAGTTTCCGATTTTGAAAATTTTGCCCCGCGCGCAAAAGAGAAGTCGGATCGTAGCCATGTCGTTCTGTGAGCCAAGGAGTTGTTAGTCTCTCTTGTCTTCCTAAGACCGCTTG